>NZ_JAKLTZ010000016.1:0-134198 GCF_022012555.1 Bradyrhizobium zhengyangense
ATCTCCGCGTCGCCATTGGCCGAGATGGTGCCGACCTGGGCGATCTCGTCGTTCGAGGTGACCTTCTTGGAGTTCTTGACGAGGTCCGCCACCACGGCTTCGACCGCGAGATCGATACCGCGCTTGAGGTCCATCGGGTTCATGCCGGCGGCGACCGACTTGGCGCCTTCCTTCACGATCGCGGCCGCGAGCACCGTCGCGGTGGTGGTGCCGTCGCCGGCCGCGTCAGCGGACTTGGAGGCGACTTCGCGCACCATCTGCGCGCCCATGTTCTCGAACTTGTCCTCGAGCTCGATCTCCTTGGCGACGGTGACGCCGTCCTTGGTGATGCGGGGAGCGCCGAACGACTTGTCGAGCACGACGTTGCGGCCCTTCGGACCGAGCGTGACCTTCACCGCATTGGCGAGGATGTCGACGCCGCGCAGCATCTTGTCGCGCGCTTCAACCGAGAATTTGACTTCTTTGGCTGCCATCTGGAATTTTCCTTGGATAGTGTTTGACTGGAGGGAGAGAAGGGCTGTTAGGCCGCCTTCTTCTTGGAAGCGGGGACGTCGAGAACGCCCATGATGTCGCTTTCCTTCATGATTAGCAGATCGACGCCGTCGATCTTGACCTCGGTGCCGGACCACTTGCCGAACAGCACGCGGTCGCCGACCTTGAGGTCGATCGGAACCAGCTTGCCGGCTTCGTCGCGGCCACCCGGGCCAACGGCGACGACTTCACCCTGGGAAGGCTTTTCCTTGGCAGTGTCGGGGATGATGATGCCGCCGGCGGTCTTCTCTTCTGCGTCGATGCGCTTGACCACGACGCGGTCGTGAAGCGGACGGAATTTCATGCAGCTCTCCTAAGCATTTGCTCAGATTGATGTTTTGAGGGTGTTAGCAATCGATGTCCGCGAGTGCCAATGCGGACATAGCTCAAATAGGACAGGAATTTTGCGGGGACAAGGGCTTCTAGCAGAAAAATCGGCACTCAGAAGGACCAAGTGCCAGAATCCCTCTCCCGTCGTTAACCGATTTCGCAGGGCTTCTTGGCACCCCCCTTGGGGACCGTATTAGCACGGGGGCGTCTCTGCTGCTAACGCATTGAATTTCAACAGCTTGTTAAACTTTTGGGCTTGAGATGGATTGTCAGTTTGCGTCACATTTCTCTCATGTGAGCGCATCGTTTCCGGGTGGCTCCCCGGGGCACGGATCAAGCCACCCCCTGTATGCGCTCCTGCAAAGGAGGTTTGGCATGGGACTGCGCGTTGGGGGCGTTTCCGAGGATTTCCGGAAACAGATGCTGGGTTACGGGCTGACGACGGCGGAAATTCTCTATCGGATGCCGGATCATCCCTCGCTGCTTCAGACTTACGTCTGGCAGAACTACGACATGTTTCCGAAATTCCCCGCGCTCAAGGATTTCCTGGCGTTCTGGACGGAGAAGCTCGACGGCCCGCTGTATTCGGTGACCGTGGCGCACTCCAAGCTGATCAAGCCGGCCGAGCTCCGCGCCGTGGACGGCGTGTTCCGGTTGAATTGACGAGAACACCGGTCTCGTAAGGTGGGCAAAGGCGCGCTCTTCGCGCGCCGTGCCCACCATATCTCTCCGATCGCACACGATAGGTGGGCACGCTGCGCTTTGCCCACCCTACGATATCTCGTTCTGTGGTAGCCTCCGCCATAACAACACGGGAGGCCGGCCCATGGCCAAGAAATCAAAATCGAAAGCAAAGTCGCGCAGCGCAGTCCAAACCGCGGTGAAGAAGCGGAGCGCGGCCAAGTCCGTTGCGCGATCATCAGCGCGCAAGACGGTGAAATCCAAAGCCCGCGCAGCGCCTGCCAAGACCTCGGCAAAGAAACCCGCGCGCCCGAAGCAGCGCATCGCCATCAGCCACCACCGTGAGGAGGACTTCAAAGCCGACGGCCTGCGTGCCTATGCCAAATACCGCGACCTCGGCATCGCCGCTGCCAGCCAGGGCCTCGCGCAAGCCCACGTCATCCGCCTGCAGGGCCCTTGCGATCCGGCGGAAGTGTCGAAGCTGCACTTCCACGACGTCGACTTTCAGATGGTCTACGTGCTCAAGGGCTGGGTGAAGACCTACATGGATGGGCAAGGCGAGACACTGATGCTGGAGGGCAGCGCCTGGACCCAGCCGCCGAAGATCAAGCACATGATTCTGGATTATTCTGACGACGTCGAACTGCTGGAGGTGATCTTGCCGGCGGAGTTCAGGACGGTGGAGTTGAAGGCTTGATGTCATTCCGGGGCGCGCGTAGCGCGAGCCCGGAATCCATTGGGCGACGGAGTCGGTGGATGAATGGATTCCGGGCTCGCGGCTTCGTCGCGCCCCGGAATGACTGCGTGGAGAGACCTACGTCAACACCCCCACGATCGCGCCCATCAGACACGTTGTCAGCGTCCCCGATACGATCGACTTCAGCCCCAGCGCGTTGATCTCGTCGCGACGCTCCGGCGCCATCACGCCGAGGCCGCCGATCATGATGCCGAGGCTGGCGAAATTGGCGAAGCCGCACATCGCGTAGAGCATGATCAGGCGCGAGCGCGGATCGAGCGTGTCGGGCGGCAGCTTCGCGAAGTCGACATAGGCGACGAGCTCGTTGAGCACGGTCTTGGTGCCCATCAGGCTGCCGGCGGCGATCGCCTGGTCCCAGGGCAGTCCCATCAGCCAGCATATCGGCGCCATGATCAACCCCAGCACCCGCTGCAGCGAGATCGCGGCGCCGCCGACGGCAGGCAACAGGCCGAGCACTGCATTGGCGAGATAGACCAGCGCCACCAGCACCAGCAGCATCGCGACGATGTTGATCAACAGCTCGATGCCGGCACTGGTGCCTTTCACGATCGCGTCCATGGTGCCGGAGACCGCCATCTCCGGATCCTCAAGAGCGCCGCCGGTGCGCTTGTCGGAGGTTTCGGGGATCATGATCAGGCTGACCAGGATCGCGGCCGGCGCGCCCAGCACGGAAGCGATGACGAAATGCGCGGCCGCATCAGGAATGAGGGGAGCAAGCAGCGTCGCATAAAGCACCAGCACCGTGCCGGCGATGCCCGCCATGCCGCCGGTCATCACCAGAAACAATTCGCTTCGCGACATCTGCGCCAGATACGGCCGCACGAACAGGGGTGCCTCGACCATGCCGAGAAAGATGTTGGCGGCGGTCGAGAGCCCGACTGCGCCGCCGACGCCCAGCGTGCGCTCCAGCAGCCAGGCCATGCCGCGCACGATTGGCGGCAGCACGCGCCAATAGAACAGCAGCGTCGTCAGCACGCTCATCACCAGCACGATCGGCAGCGCCTGGAACGCCAGAATGAAATCGGCGCCCGGCACCTTCAGCTCGAACGGCAGGGCGCCGCCGCCGACATAGCCGAACACGAAGGAGGAGCCGGCGCGCGAGGCCGCGGAGATGGCGCCGACCGCGTCGTTGATGGCGCCGAAGGCATGGGCCACGAACGGCACCTTCAGCAGCACGATCGCGGTGACGAAGGTCACGACAAGGCCGATCAGTGCCTGGCGCAACGAGACCGCACGGCGATTCTCCGCGAGCGCGAAGGCGATCAGCAGCAATGCGAAAACGCCGAGTGTCGATTGCAGCCGCAGCATGATGTCCCCAAACCCCCAATCATTATGGCCGCGCCTGCGTTGCAAACGCAATGCCGGGAATGTTGCGGGCGGCCCGGCTGTTGACATCCAGGCCCGGGTCGGCCACCCCGGCGCGTCGATATCAAGGGCCGATCATCCGCGCGTGACCGAAGAGGCGATGCCAGAGCAGCCAGGATCCGTCAGTCCGCCGGTCACCGCCGGTGAGCTTCTTCGCCAACCCGCCTTCCTGTTCTTCCTGCTCTCCCGCAACCTGTCGCGCTTTTCCAGCCAGATCGCGGCGGTCGCCATCGGCTGGCAGATCTACGACCTCACTGGCTCGGCCTTCGACCTCGGCATGGTCGGGCTGGTGCAATTCGCGCCTACCGCGCTCTTGGTGTTCGTCGCGGGCCACGCCGCCGACCGTTTCGAGCGCAAGCGCGTGGTCCAGCTCTGTCAGCTCGTGGAAGCCGCCACCGCGCTCTATCTCGCATTGATCACCTATCTCGGCGCAGTCAGCGAAGTGCAGATTTTCGTTGCGACCTTCGTGCTCGGCATTGCCGGAGCCTTCGAGAGCCCGACCACCGCGGCGCTGCTGCCGCTGATCGCGCCGCAGGGATCGCTCCAGCGCGCGACGGCGATCGCGAGCGGGGCTGCTCAGGTCGCGACCATCACCGGGCCTGCGCTCGGCGGCTTTGCCTATGCGATCGCGCCGCATCTCGCCTACACCATGATGCTGCTGTTCTGGATTTTCGGGATGATCCTGACCGGATTCATCCGGCCGCGGCCGCAGGCGGTCGCCAAGGAGGGATCCGACGAGGACAACATCTTTGCCGGCGTCCGCTTTATCAGGAGCAATCCGGCGATCCTCGGCACCATCTCGCTCGACCTGTTCGCCGTGCTGTTCGGCGGTGTCACCGCGCTGTTGCCGATCTATGCCCGTGACATTCTCCAGACCGGCCCGGTCGGGCTCGGCGTGCTCCGGGCTGCCCCTGCGGTCGGCGCGCTATTGATGACCGTGGTGCTGGCGCGTCACGCCATCTCCAGGCATGTGGGCCTGCGCATGTTCCAGGCGGTGATCGTGTTCGGCATCGCCACGGTCGTGTTCGCGCTGTCGTCCTGGATGTGGCTGTCGGTGCTGTCGCTCGCCGTGCTCGGCGCCGCGGATACAATCAGCGTTGTGATCCGCTTCTCGCTGGTGCAGCTCGCCACCCCCGACGAGATGCGCGGCCGCGTCGGGGCGGTGAACTTCCTCTTCATCAACGCCTCAAACCAGCTCGGCCAGTTCGAGAGCGGTCTGACGGCAGCCCTATTCGGCGCCATGCCGGCGGCGGTGCTCGGCGGCGTCTGCACCGTCGCAGTGGCGCTGCTCTGGATGAAGCTGTTTCCGAGCCTGCGGCGCGTGGAGAGTTTGGAGTAGGAGCCGGGCCGAGCCCGAAGGCAGCCGATATTGCAGCGCCCACCGAACGAATGTCAAAAGAGTATCGGTTGGGCGTCTGAATCGTGGTGGCGGCAGCGGCTCCCACCCGATACGGTTTCGAACAATAGATAGAGCTGAGCAAAATTCAGCCATCGGGTACGAGCCCAGACGTTCATAAACCGGGCCGGCCCAGGAGGGAATGGATATGGAACCAGATCTGGAAGTCGTCCAGATACGGCGCGGCGAGTCCTTCAAGGCTTGGTCGCACGGGTATCCCTTCCACACGGTCAGGTGGCATTTCCATCCGGAATACGAGATTCATCAGGTCGTGGCGACGGCCGGTCGCTACTTTGTCGGCGATTTCATCGGCCAATTTGAGCCGGGCAATCTCGTGCTCACCGGACCCAACCTGCCGCATAATTGGGTCAGCGATCTGCCGCCGGAAATGACCATCCCGCTGCGCGGACGCATCATCCAGTTCAGCGAAGAATTCATCGGCGACACGATGAGGCTGATGCCGGAATTGTCGGGTCTCGGCGCGCTGCTGGAATCCTCCCGACGCGGCGTCCTCTTTGCCAGCAGAACGAGCAAGGAGCTTGCCCCGCTGATGGAGGAGATCGTGGCGGCGACGGGTGTGCGCCGGATCGAGCTGTTCATGATGATCCTGGGGACGCTCTGTCGCGCCCGGGGCGCACTGCCGCTCTCCAGCCCAAACTATTTGCCCGACCCGTCCGGCTACATGTCGGCGGGAATGAACAAGGCGCTCGCCTTCATTCGCGAGAACCTGACGCAGCCGTTCGGCGAAGCAGATCTCGCTGCAATCGCCGGCCAGTCGCAAAGCGGGTTTTCGCGTTCGTTCCGCCGGCACACGGGGATGTCGCTGGTGCAATACGTCAAGCGGCTCCGCATCAATCTCGCCTGCCAGATCCTGATGAGTGACGAACACGCGTCGATTACCGACATCTGCTTCCAGGTCGGCTTCAACAATCTCTCCAATTTCAATCGTCAGTTTCTGGCCGAGAAGGGCATGCCGCCCTCGCGTTTCAGGCGATTGCTGGCGGACAACATCAACGCGGCACGCGCCGCCTAACCGGGAGGAGCAAGGGAGGAGGACGATTACGGGAAGTATGACGTGGGCGCGCCGATGGCAGCCCGCGAAGGAGAACGTCTGTCCGGAGATTTCGCGTGGCCTTGGAGGATATCGGCGCTGACCGCCTTTGCCATCCGGCTGCGGAAGCAGGAATGACGCGTCTCCAGACCTCAACGAGCAGCACTTTAACACCCAGTTTCCGAAAGGGAAGTCCGAATGACAAAGCCCTCGCTCAAGACTACGCGCTCTGCCGCTCTCGCCCTGTCGCTACTCGGCGCGACTGCCATGTCCTCGCATGCCGCCGAGGTGAAAGACGCAACCGTCGCCTTCCTCATGCCCGACCAGGCGTCCACCCGCTACGAACAGCACGACTATCCAGGTTTTGCTGCCGAGATGAAGAAGCTCTGCGCCAGTTGCAAGGTCATCTACCAGAATGCCAGTGCGGACGCCACGCGCCAGCAACAGCAATTCAACTCGGTGATCTCGCAGGGTGCCAAGGTGATTGTGCTCGATCCGGTCGACTCGGCTGCCGCCGCGTCGCTGGTGAAAATGGCACAGTCCCAGGGTATCAAGGTGATCGCCTATGACCGTCCGATCCCCGACGCCAAGGCCGACTTCTACGTTTCCTTCGACAACGAAGGTATCGGCAAGGCCATTTCGGAATCGCTGGTCAAGCATCTGAAGGACGCCAAGATCACGCCGAAGGAAGGCGAAGGGGTGCTCCAGATCAATGGATCGCCGACCGATGCCGCCGCGGGACTTATCAAGAAGGGCATCCACGCGGGCCTCGACAAAAGCGGCTATCCGATCCTCGCCGAATACGACACGCCGGACTGGGCACCGCCCAAGGCGCAGCAATGGGCGAGCGGCCAGGTCACCCGCTTCGGCAAGAAGATCCTTGGCGTCGTCGCTGCCAATGACGGTACGGGCGGTGGCGCAATTGCCGCTCTCAAGGCTGCCGGTGTCGATCCGGTGCCTGCGGTGACAGGCAATGATGCGACGATTGCCGCGCTTCAGCTCATCATCGCCGGTGATCAGTACAATACGATCTCCAAGCCCAGCGAGATCGTTGCAGCCGCCGCGGCGCAGGCCGCGGTGGAGTTCCTCTCGGGCGGCACGCCCAAGGCGGAAACCACGCTCTATAATACGCCCTCGAAGCTGTTCATTCCGGCTGTGGTGACCGAACAGAATTTGAAGGCGGAGATCATCGACAAGAAGATCCAGACCGCCGATCAGCTTTGCACCGGACGATATGCCGCCGGATGCAAGAAGCTCGGCATCACGCAGTAAGCGAAGCTGCATCCCGGCCGCGCAATGCGGCCGGGATGAACCAAGGGAAGGCGGACGCGGACATGTCCACGAACTCGGATGTCGATCACCCGCAGGAGGGCCCAGGCAAACTGGTCTTGAAGCTTCGCGGCATTTCCAAGAATTTCGGCGCCGTGTCCGCCCTTGCCGATGTCGATCTCGACGTCCATGCCGGCGAGGTCGTGGCGCTTGTCGGTGACAACGGTGCCGGAAAGTCCACGCTGGTGAAGATTCTGGCCGGCGTGCACCAGCCCACTTCGGGGACGATCGACTTCGATGGCGAACATGTCGTGCTGTCCGATCCGGCCACGGCACTAGGCCTTGGCATCGCCACGGTCTTCCAGGACCTGGCGCTCTGCGAGAACCTCGATGTCGTTGCCAATATCTTCCTTGGCCGCGAACTCAATCCCGTCAGGCTCGATGAAGTGTCCATGGAGATCCGGGCCTGGACATTGCTCAACGAATTGTCGGCCCGCATTCCGAGCGTGCGCGAACCCGTTGCGTCACTGTCGGGCGGGCAGCGCCAGACCGTGGCAATCGCGCGTTCACTGCTGACAGAACCCAAGCTCATTCTGCTCGACGAGCCGACCGCGGCGCTCGGCGTCGCCCAGACCGCGGAGGTACTCGATCTGATCGAGCGCGTGCGCGCCCGCGGCCTCGGCGTCATCGTGATCAGTCACAACATGGAGGACGTCCGGGCCGTCGCCGACCGCATCGTGGTGCTGCGCCTCGGCCGCAACAACGGCGAATTCGGACCCGATGTTTCCAACCAGGATCTCGTCACGGCCATCACGGGTGCCGACGAGAATTCGGTCTCCCGACGCGCCAGCCGACGCGGCATGCAGCAATCGCGGGAGGCGCTGATATGACCGACGATACGCAACGGGTTTCGACCGCGCGGTTGCTCGACCGTCGCGACGAGCGCGTCGCACACGCGGATACTCTCAGTGGCACGATCGGCGCCTTCGTCGACCGGGTCCGGTCGGGCGACCTCGGCTCCCTGCCGGTAGTTGTCGGCCTGCTGATCATCTGCACCGCATTCCAGAGCCTCAATCCGGTTTTCCTGGCGCCTGACAATCTGGTCAATCTGCTGTTCGATTGCTCGACCGTCGGCGTCATCTCGCTCGGCATCGTTTGTGTCCTGATGGTCGGCGAGATTGACCTTTCGGTCGGTTCGGTGAGCGGGTTCTCCTCCGCGCTGATCGGCGTGCTCTGGGTCAATCAGGATTGGCCCGTCGCGGTGGCAGTCGTCACGGCGCTGGTGCTGGGCGCCTCGATCGGCGCACTCTATGCGTTCCTGTTCAACCGCCTGGGCATGCCGAGCTTCGTCTCGACTCTATCAGGCCTGCTGGCGTGGCTCGGCCTGCAACTCTATCTGCTCGGCTCGTCCGGCTCGATCAATCTCCCTTACGGATCGCCGCTGGTCAATTTCGGACAGATGCTGGTCATGCCGCCGATCGTATCCTACACGCTCGCGGCACTTGCCGGCGTGGTCGTGTTCGCGACTGGTTACCGCATGGCTGCGCGCAGGCGAGCGGCAGGGCTGTCTGCAAGTACGCTCAGTCGCCTTCTGCTGAAGGCTGCGCTCGTTATCGTCGTGCTCGAATTCATTGTCTACTATCTCAATCTCGCGCGCGGCGTTCCGTGGATGTTCGGCCTGTTCGTCGGCTTGTGCGTGGTCATGAACTACGCACTGAAGCGGACCAAATGGGGCCGCTCAATGAGCGCGGTCGGAGGCAATCGCGAGGCCGCCCGTCGTGCCGGCATCAACGTTCGCCAGATCCATATGACCGCCTTCATGCTATGCTCCACGCTGGCAGCCGCCGGCGGTATCCTTGGCGCCGCGCGGCTGGCCTCTTCCAGCCAGCAGGCCGGTACGGGAGATGTGAACCTCAACGCCATCGCTGCAGCGGTCATCGGCGGCACCAGCCTGTTTGGCGGCCGCGGCAGCGCTTATTCCGCGCTGCTCGGTATCATCGTCATCCAGTCGATCGCCAGCGGCCTCACGCTGCTCGATCTCTCTTCGTCGCTTCGGTACATGATCACCGGCGCCGTGCTTGCCGTTGCGGTTATCGTCGACTCGCTGGCACGACGCTCGCGTGTCTCCCATGGCCGAGCCTAACAAACTCCAACAAGAGGACCGACCGTGGGCCAGGAACTTGCAGGAAAGGTTGCCGCCATTACCGGTGCTGCGTCGGGCATCGGTCTCGAGTGCGCCAGGGCAATGATCGCAGCAGGCGCGCGCGTGGTGCTGGTCGACCGGGCGGAGGAGGCGCTGAATAGTGTCTGTTCCGAGCTTGGCGATAACGCGATTCCGCTGCGTATCGACCTGACCGATGCTGCTGACATGGCCGGCATGATGCCGCAGGTGCTCGAGAGGGCGGGCCGGCTCGACATCTTTCATGCCAATGCCGGCACCTATGTCGGCGGCGAGGTGCTTGGCGGCGACCCCGACGCCTGGGACCGCATGCTGAACCTCAACGTCAATGCGATGTTTCGCTCCATCCACGCGGTGTTGCCCCACATGGTCGAGCGCAAGAGCGGTGACATCATCGTCACCAGTTCGATCGCCGGTCTCGTCCCTGTCGTCTGGGAGCCGATCTACACCGCCTCAAAACACGCCGTGCAGGCTTTTGTCCATACCGTGCGTCGGCAGGTCGCCAAATACGGCCTGCGCGTCGGCGCGGTGGCGCCCGGCCCGGTCGTGACCGCACTCATCAGCGACTGGCCGAAGGAGAAGCTCGAGCAGGAAATGGCAGCCGGTGGCCTAATCCAGCCGACGGAAGTTGCGCAGGCCGTAATGTTCATGTTGACCCGTCCGAGAAATGTCACGATCCGCGACCTCGTGATCCTGCCGCAGAGCAACGATCTCTAAGCTACCGCGTCTGCGCTCTGTATGTCGCTTCATGTGAGGGACTCCGCGATGACTCGTCATTTTCTGGCCATCGACGTCGGCACGGGCAGTGCGAGAGCAGGGGTCTTCGATCGCTCCGGCAGGCTTGTCTCCTCCGATAAGGCCGACATCATGCTGTGGCGGGAGGCCGGCGATATTGTCGAGCAGTCGAGCGAGGACGTCTGGCGCGCCGTATGCCTCAGCGTGCGCGGCGCGGTCGAAAAGGCCGACATCGCGCCCGACAGCATTGCCGGCATCGGATTTGACGCGACCTGCTCGCTGGTGGTGTTGGGCAGTGGCGGCGCGCCGCTTGCCGTCGGCCCGTCCGGCGATTCCGCCCGCAATATCATCGTGTGGATGGATCATCGTGCGGTCGATCAGGCGCGCCGCATCAATCGCGCCGGCGCGAAAGTTCTCGACTATGTCGGGGGAACGATCTCACCCGAGATGGAGACGCCGAAACTGTTGTGGCTTGCCGAAAACATGCCGCGCAGCTTTGCGGACGCCTGGCAGTTCATGGACCTCACTGATTTCCTCACCTGGCGTGCAACCGGGAGCCTTGCCCGCTCCACCTGCACCGTCACGTGCAAGTGGACCTATCTGGGCCACGAAGATCGCTGGGATGCCGATTTCTTTCGCTCGGTCGGTCTCGGCACGCTGGCCGACGAGCAGTTTCGCCGCATCGGTACCGAGATCGTGCCCGGCGGCACACGGCTGGCCGCCGGCCTGACGGCAGAGGCAGCGACCGACCTTGGCCTGAAGTCGGGCACATCAGTTGCGGCAGGTCTTATCGACGCGCATGCGGGCGGTGTCGGCACGGTCGGCGCGCGCGGAACTGCGGGTACGGCGCTCACCCGCATGGCCTATGTGTTCGGAACGTCGGCCTGCACCATGTCAACCACCGAGAATCCGGTCTTCGTTCCCGGTGTTTGGGGACCTTATTTCTCCGCCATGGTTCCGGGGCTGTGGCTCAATGAGGGTGGACAGTCGGTCGCCGGTGCAGCCATTGACCATCTCATCCAGATGCATCCGTATTCTGCACAGGCGACACAGACGGCGCGTCAGCACCAACGGACGCTCGCGGATTGGCTGGCCGCGCAGGTGGACGCGCGCGGCGGTGCGGAGATGGTTCGCGACCTGGTGGGCGAGCTTCATGTCGTGCCAGAGTTTCTCGGCAACCGCGCGCCTTTCGCGGATCCCGATGCGCGTGCGCTGATCGCTGGACTGGATATGCGCTCCGACCTGGAGAGCTTGCTCGCCCTCTATCTTGCTGGCCTGTGCGGCCTCGGCCACGGCGCGCGCCAGATCGTGCGCACCCAGCAGGACAAAGGTATCGCCATCGATACGATCGTCGTCAGCGGTGGAGCGGCTCAGAGCCGCCTGGTGCGGCAGGTGCTCGCCGATACGACCGGCCTCACGGTTGCTGCCTCGGCATCTCCGGAGCCGGTGTTGCTCGGCTCCGCGATGCTCGGATCGGTCGCTTCCGGCGACCACACCGATGTCAGAGAGGCGATGGAGGCGATGTCGGCCCTAGGAGAAATCCATCCACCGCACGGGGCCCTGGCCAGTTGGAACGCCAGGCGGTTCGCAGCCTTCGAGGCCTTGCAGCAGGTCGGCCGAGCGATCCGAAGCAACGCTGGCTAGATGGCAACCCCATGCCTCTACTGTGCATGGGGTTGTTTTCGCGTTTTCGTTCAGCCACGGCCCACGAACGGCATCTTGGTCGCCATGACCGTCATGGTCAGGACGTTGGCGTCGAGCGGCAGGCCGGCCATGTAGGCCACGGCATCGCCGACCGCCTTCGCGTCCATGCGCGGCTCGTGCTTGGTGGTGCCGTCGGGCTGCAGCACGCCGGGGCCGTTGACCATGCGATCGGTCATCGGGGTTGCGGCATTGCCGATGTCGACCTGGCCGACCGCGATGTCATACATGCGGCCGTCGAGGTTGCTGGCCTTGGTGAGGCCCGTGATGGCGTGCTTGGTCGAGGTGTAGGCCGCCGAGAACGGCCGCGGCGCATGCGCCGAGATCGAGCCGTTGTTGATGATGCGGCCGCCGCGCGGGCTCTGGTCCTTCATGATGCGGAAGGCGTGCTGGGTGCACAGGAACGGGCCGGTGAGGTTGGTGTTCACCACCGCCTGCCACTGCTCGAGGCTGAGGTCCTCGAAATTGACGGCGGGCGCACCCATGCCGGCATTGTTGAAGAGCACGTCGAGGCGGCCGTAGGTCGCCTTCACCTTGTCGAACAGCGCGGCGATGGACTCCGGCTTGGTCATGTCGGCGGTGACGCAGAGGCTCTTTCCCGCGGGGCAGAGCTTGGCGGTCTCCTCGAGCATCTCCATGCGGCGGCCTGCGAGCACCACGGTGAAGCCGGTGTTCATCAGCGCCAGTGCAGCCGCGCGTCCGACACCGGTGCCGGCGCCCGTCACCAGGGCGATCTTTTTTGCTTCACTCATCGTTTCCTGCCTTTTCTTTGAGTTGTCAGGTTTTGGGTTCTTTTTCGTTCTTGTAGGGCGGCCGCGGAATGTTCTGATGCGCCGCGCGCAGTGCCGCCGACCAGCGCGAGCGAAGGTCGTGGAAATAAGGCTCGCCGGCCTCGATGCGGTGGTTCAGGTCCGCATCGTAAGCGTCCGAGCGCACCACCAGCACGTCGATCGGAAGGCCGACGCCGAGATTCGAGCGCATCGTCGAGTCCATCGAGATCAGGCCGGTCTTCAGCGCCTCGTAAAGCTCGACGTCGTAATGCATGGCGCGGTCGAGCACCGGCTTGCCGTATTTGTGCTCGCCGATCTGCAAGTAAGGCGTGTCGGTGGTGCACTCGATGAAATTGCCGGCGGTGTAGACCATGAACAGGCGCATGCGCGCGCCCTTGATCTGGCCGCCGAACAGGAACGAGACGTCGAAGGAGACGTCCTCGGATTTCAGCGCCGGTCCCTCGGTCGCATGCACCGCCCGGATCGCCCGGCCGATGCGCTGGGCCGCCTGGAACATGGTCGGCGCGTTCATCAGCGTCTCGATCTCGCCCGTGTTGGGGTCCTCGAGGCCTTCGGTCAAGGTGGACAGCACCGACTGGCTGATGGCGAGATTGCCGGCGCTGGCGATCGCCATGATGCGGTCGCCGGGCTTGGAGAAGATGTGCAGCTTGCGGAAGGTCGAGACATTGTCGAGGCCGGCATTGGTGCGGGTATCGGCGATCATCACCAGACCGTCCCGAACCAGGATTCCGCAACAATAGGTCATTTCCAGTCCCCGAACGCGTTTGCGCGAAATTACTAGCCAATTTCGCCGCCCGCTCCAACCCCCGATTCCCAGGGGGAGGTCGGCGATCTCAGTCCGCGGCGTCGACGAGGAACGCCTGGTCGACGGGAACGCCCAGCGCGGTGACCAGCCGGTTGGTCTCGGAGGCCATGCCGACGATGGCGAGCAGCTCGCCATATTCGGCCTCAGTCATGCCCTTGGCCCGCGCGGCGGCCGTGTGCGAATGGATGCAGTAGCTGCAGCCATGCGCGATCGACACAGCGACATAGAGCATCTCCTTGACCTTGGGATCGAGCGCGCCCGGCGCCATCACCTCCTTCAGGCTCTCCCAGGTCCGCCGCAGCGTCTTCGGATCATGCGCCAGCGCGCGCCAGAAATTGTTGACGAAGTCCGACTTCCGCACCTTGCGGATGTCGTCGAAAACGGCGCGCGCCTCGAGTGAGAGCTCGTCATCCGAAAGCAGTTTGACTGTCGCCATGGGGTCCTCGCAGGGCCATTTGATCCCGCGATCATAGCACGCCTGATGAGACTGGCCGTTGGCGTCTAGCTCTGCCGCTGCGACTGCGATTGCGACTGCCCGCCGCGGCCGGCCTGCTCGACCTTGACCGCGACGGTCAGCGTCTCCGCGCCGCCGCCATAGCGGGTGCCGCGCACGGGGGCTGCGCCGAGATAGTCGAGCCCGATCGCGACGCGGACATGGGCATCTGTGGTGCAGATGCTGTTGGCGGGATCGAAGCCGACCCAACCGAGGTCAGGCACATAGGCTTCCGCCCAGGCGTGGCCGGCGTCCTGATGCACCGTGCCGTCGGAGCGCAGGAAATGGCCGGAGACGAAGCGCGCCGGCACGCCGCCGGTGCGGGCGCAGGCGATGAAGATATGCGCATAGTCCTGGCACACGCCGCGCTTCAGCGTGAACGCGTCGGCGGCCGAGGTGCCGCTGTTGGTCGGGTCCTCGTCAAAGGTCATGTGATCGCTGATCTCGCTCATCAGCGCGTGCAGGAAACCGAGCGTGTCGCTCTCGGCCTCGCTGCGCAGCTGGCGCGCGACCGCCGCCATCGCCGGATTGACGGTCGTGAGGTCCGTGGTGCGCAGGAACATGTCGGCGGGAAAGCGCTCGTCTGCGCCGCGCAGCACGCCGCCGGTATCGTGCGTCTCGATCAGGCCTTCGGCCGTGATCTTGATGTCGCTGACGGGGCCGCAGGACAGCACATGGGTGACGTTGCCGAACGCGTCCTCGTGCATGTCGAGCTTGGTGTCGGTGGAGACGTCGATCTGCCACTCCGCCACATACTGCCCGTCATGGCTGCACGGCGTCATGCGCAGGATCTGGATCACGCTCGTCGCCGCCGGCTCGTAGCGATAGGTCGTGGTGTGCTGGATTCGCAGGCGCATGGTGTTTTGATTCCGTCAGTCCGGGTGTCCCGGAATGACTGCGTGGATCAGATCAAATACTGCTTCGTGATGATTTCGCCCAGCCTGGAATTGTCGGCGATGAATTCCTGAATGAATTCATGCACCCCATGCTGGAAAATGTCGTTCATGTTGCTGTGTTCCAGCCGGTTGCGGATGCCGCGGGCGTGGCGCTGGGCCGGGCCTTGCCGGCCATAGGCCACACCGATCTGGTCGAGATTGCGCACGAGATTGTCGTAGCAGCTCGCCAGCGAGCGCGGCAGCGTGCCGTTGAGGATGAGCAGATCCGCCACCAGCCAAGGCTTCAGCGTTTCGCGATAGACCCAGTGATAGGCCGTCAGCGCCGAGACCGAACGCAGGATCGAGCTCCACTGGTAGAAGTCGAGCGGGCCGCCGACATGCTCCTCCTCGGGCAGCAGCACGTGATACTTCACGTCGAGAATGCGCGCGGTGTTGTCGGCGCGCTCAAGATGCAGGCCGAGGCGGGAGAACCAATAGGCGTCGTTGCGCAGCATGGTCCGGTAGGCCGAGCCGTCGAAGCGCAGCGAGGTCTCCTGCACGAAGCGCAGGAACTTTGCCAGGTCCTCGCGCGTCGAGGTGCCCTTGCTCCAGACCTCCTGCAACTCGATCCAGGCCGAGTTGATGGTGTCCCACATTTCGCTCGTCAGCGCGGTGCGCACCGAGCGCGAGTTCAGCCGCGCCGCTTCGATGCAGTTCCGGATCGAGGACGGGTTGTCGGCCGAGAACGAAAGGTAGTCGACCACGTTGTGCTCGTTGGCTTCCTCGTGGGTCTGATAGAAGCTCTCCGCGACGCCGGCGGTGAGCAGCGCGGAGTCCCATTCGTTGGTCTTGCCGATATAGGCGGCGGGAAGCGCGGTGACGCGCAGGGTCGCATCGATGGTGCGTGCGAGATATTCGGCCCGTTCGACGTAGCGGGCGAGCCAGTAGAGGTTTTCGGCGGTGCGCGACAGCATCTCTCTACTC
Organism: Bradyrhizobium zhengyangense; assembly: GCF_022012555.1. Taxonomy (NCBI): domain Bacteria; kingdom Pseudomonadati; phylum Pseudomonadota; class Alphaproteobacteria; order Hyphomicrobiales; family Nitrobacteraceae; genus Bradyrhizobium; species Bradyrhizobium zhengyangense. Next base: position 15,944 of record NZ_JAKLTZ010000016.1, read on the forward strand.
GTCCAGAATCCAGGTGTCTTTGGTGCCGCCGCCCTGGCTCGAATTCACCACGAGCGAGCCTTCCTTCAGCGCCACGCGCGTCAGACCGCCCGGCACGATCGTCGTGTTCTTGCTGCCGGTCAGCACGAACGGGCGAAGATCGACATGGCGCGGGGCAAGGCCTGACGCCGTACAGGTCGGGCAGGTCGAGAGCGCCAGCGTCGGCTGGGCGATAAAGCCTTCCGGCTCGCGCTTGAGCTTTTCGCGGAAGGCTTCGATCGTCGCCTTCGTCGCGGCAGGGCCGATCAGCATGCCGTAGCCGCCGGAGCCGTGCACTTCCTTCACGACGAGCTCACCGAGATGGTCGAGCACGTAAGCCAGATCCTTCGGCTCGCGGCAGCGCCAGGTCTGCACGTTCTTCAGGATCGGCTCCTCGCCGAGATAGAATTTCACGATCGCCGGCATGTAGGAGTAAATCGCCTTGTCGTCGGCGATGCCGGTACCGACTGCGTTGGCGAGCGTGATGTTGCCGGCGGCGTAGGCCGACATCAGTCCGGGCACGCCCAGCGCCGAGTCGGGCCGGAAGGTCAGCGGATCAAGGAAGTCGTCGTCGACGCGGCGATAGATCACGTCGACCCGTTTCACTCCCTCTGTCGTCCGCATGAACACTTCGTTGTTCTTGACGATGAGGTCGCGGCCTTCGACGAGCTCGATGCCGAGCTTGTCGGCCAGGAAGGAGTGCTCGTAATAGGCCGAGTTGTAGACGCCAGGCGTGAGCAGGGCGACGGTCGGCTCGCCCGAGGCGCCATGCGGCGCGACCGAGCGGAGCGCCGAGAGCAGCTCGTCCGGATAGCGTTCGACCGGCGCCACCTTGTGGCGGGCGAACAGATCCGGAAACAGCCGCATCATGATCTCGCGGTTTTCCAGCATGTAGGACACGCCGGACGGCGTGCGCGCATTGTCCTCCAGCACGATGAAGTCTTCGGCATCGACCCTGATGATATCGATTCCGGCGATGTGCACATAAACGTCGTGCGGCACCTGCTGGCCGTTCATCTCAGGGCGAAAAACCGGGTTCTGGAAGATCAGATCCTCGGGCACGATCTCGGCGCGGAGGATGTCGCGGCCGTGATAGATGTCGCGCAGGAACATGTTCAGCGCCTTGACGCGCTGCTTCAGCCCCTTTTCCAGCACCGTCCATTCCTTGCCGGACATGATCCGCGGGATGACGTCGAAGGGGATCAGCCGCTCGGTGGATTCGGAATCGCCATAGACCGCGAAGGTAATGCCGATGCGGCGGAACAGGAGTTCGGCCTCCTGGCGGCGATATTCAAGCGCCTCGGGAGGCGTCTCCTTGAGCCAGCGTGCCAGCTCCTGATAGGCGGGGCGAAGGTCCCCACCCGGAATATTCATTTCATCAAACGCGACTGCCATAGATCCCGACTTGTCTCCCCAAGGCGTTGCGCCAATGGTCAGGCCGAAGAGGTCCTAGCGCAGACCGCAACGTCCTGTGGCCATGCGGCAAGAGTGCATGACTTTCATGTGGTAGCAAGGGGCGGGCCAGCGGGATAAGCATGGTGAGAGGGCATTTGCCTGACATGGCTGGCGGCCTGCCTGAAAAAATGGCTGAGGACTGCTTATTTCGGCAGCAAAAGCGCGTGACTTCAACGCGTTACCCCGGCAAATTCGGCGGGACAGTGAGGGACTTAAGGTATGAGCGAGATCGTCACGGCGGGCATTTTGGTCATCGGGGATGAAATCCTGTCCGGCCGGACCAAGGACAAGAACATTGGCTTCATCGCCGAGTACCTGACCAATATCGGCATCGACCTGAAGGAAGTCCGGGTCGTCTCCGACGACGAGGACGACATCGTCGCCGCGTTGAATGCACTGCGGCAACGCTACACCTATGTCTTCACCACCGGCGGCATCGGGCCGACCCATGATGACATCACCGCCGACAGCGTCGCCAAGGCGTTCGGGGTCGGCATCGACCACCATCCCGAAGTAGTCGCCCGCTTCCGCGAGCGCTGGAGCGAGCAGGACCTCAACGAGGCCCGCCTGCGTATGGCCCGCATCCCCGATGGTGCCGAGCTGATCCAGAGCGCGACCATCCTCGCGCCCGGCTTCAAGATCGGCAATGTCATCGTCATGGCCGGCGTGCCCTCGATCATGCAGGCGATGATGGACATCGTCTCGCCCAAGCTGAAGTCAGGCGTCCGCATGCTCTCTGAATCGGTCCGCGCCAATGCGCGGGAAGGCGACATCGGCAGCCCCTTGAGGGCGATCGCCGCCGCTCATCCCGACACCATCATCGGCAGCTATCCCTTCATGGACGAGGACTCGAAGCCCAACACCAATCTGGTGGTGCGTTCGCGCGACGCAGATAAGCTGGCCGCCGCAATGGCTGCGGTGAAGGAAATGCTGGCGGGATTGAACATCACCCGGTAGCAAATGCCGGCAGGCGAAAGCAGGAGACGACGATGGCTGGTGAAGCACCGGAACTGAGCGCGCAGGAACGGGCAGGCAGGCCCTTTCCGGTGTCGTGGGACCAGTTCCACCGGGATTGCCGGGCACTGACCTGGCGGCTCAACGAGGTCGGGCCGTTCCACGCGGTGATCGCGATTACCCGCGGCGGTTTGGTGCCGGCTGCGATCGTGGCGCGCGAGCTGGGCGTGCGCGTGATCGACACGGTCTGCATCGCCAGCTACGACCACGACAAGCAGGGCGATCTCCAGGTCCTCAAGGGTATTTCAGAACAGGCGATGAAACTTGGTGGCGGCACCGGCAAGGGGCTGTTGATCGTCGACGACCTCGTCGACACCGGCAAGACCGGCAAGCTGGTGCGCGAGATGCTGCCGGATGCGCATTTCGCCACTGTTTACGCCAAGCCGAAGGGGCGTCCGCTGGTCGACACCTTCATCACGGAAGTCTCGCAGGACACCTGGATCTTCTTCCCCTGGGATACCGCGCTCTCCTACCACCCGCCGCTGCGCGACGGCGCTGCGTGACCTTTCTTCACCTCGCCCCGCTTGCGGGGAGAGGTCGCGCCGAAGGCGCGGGTGAGGGGGACTCTCCGCGAGTCCAATTCTCACCGACCTTGCGGAGGCTCCCTCTCATCCCGACCTTCTCAGCGAGCGAAAGCTCGTCGCGGCCTCGCGAGCGGGGAAAAGGAGAAGAGCCACCATGCCCCTGCAAAACCGCGTCACGCCGACTGGCGAGATCATCGCAACGCCACATCGCGGGATGTTCACCGGCAATCGCGGCATCATCCACGATCCCGCGACCAAGACGCTGCTGAGGAAGCGCTGGTCGTCGCCGGCCTGGCTCACCTGTACCTGCGAATTCCGCGGCCGCCACCGCGAGGTGATGGCGCAGCGAAGCTGGACCGAGTTGTTCTTCCTCGATGAAGCCACCGCGCTCGCCGCCGGGCATCGCCCTTGCTTCTATTGCCGACGAGACGATGCCAATCGCTTCCGCGCCGCGTGGGAGAAGGGCAATCGCGTGCACGATGTCCGCATGCACGACATCGACACGGTGCTGCACCAGGAGCGGCTCGATCACGGCAAGAAGCGACTGCACGCGCTTCTGGTGCCGCTCGACCAATTGCCCGACGGCGCGATGGTTCAGCACGGCGAGGCAAGCTTCTTAGTGACGCAGGGCAGGGCGCTGCTGTGGTCGCCGGCGGGATATGCCGCGGCGGAGCAGCTCCCAGGCGAGGCAACGCTGCTCACGCCGCCCTCGACACTCCGCACGCTGAACGCCGGCTATCGGCCGGTGCTGCACCCCTCAGCGCAGCCCTAGCGCCGAATCCTTGCCATCACCCCAGCTTTTCGCGCGCCAGCGCGGCGCCGGCACCGAGCGCCATCAGCTTGGCTTCGGCGATCTCGCGCCGCATCGGCGCCATGCCGCAATTGGTGGTGGCGATGATGTTGCTCTTGGGCACGAATTTCGAGACTGCGTCGATCACCTGCACGACGTCCTCGGCGGTCTCGACCGTGTCGCTGGCGACGTCGATGACGCCGGCCTGCACGATCTTGTTCTTTAACAGCGCGAGCAGATCGAGCGGGACCTTGGAATTGCGGCACTCGATCGCGACCTGCTGGATCGGGCTGGCATCGATCGCCGGGAAGATCTGCTCGTACTGCCGCCATTGCGTGCCGAGCGTCTCCTTCCAGTCAGTGTTGGCCTTGATGCCGTAGCCGTAGCAGATGTGCACGGCGGTGGTGCAGGTGAGACCTTGCGCGGCGCGCTCCAGCGCCTTGATGCCCCAGTCGTTGACCTCGTCCATGTAGACGTTGAAGGCGGGCTCGTCGAACTGCACGAGATCGACGCCGTCGGCTTGCAGCGCCTTGGCTTCCTCGTTCAGCAGCTCGGCGAAGGCGAAGGCCATCTTGACGCGGTCGCCATAGTAACGGTCCGCAATGGTGTCGATGATCGTCATCGGGCCGGGCAGGGTGAATTTCAGCTTCTTTTTCGTGTGCGTGCGCGCTACGCGCGCCTCGAAGGCATGGACACGGTCCTTGAGCCGGAGCGGGGCGACGACCTGCGGCACCATCGCCTTGTAGCGATCCTTGCGGATGCCCATCTCGACCTTGTGGGCGAAGTCGATGCCTTCGATCTTCTCGAGAAAGCCGTGCACGAAGTGCTGCCGGGCCTGCTCGCCCTCGGTGACGATGTCGATGCCGGCGTCCTCCTGGATTTTGAGCCAGATCAGTGTCGCGTCGCGCTTGGCACGGAGCAGCTCGTCGCCTTCAGACTTCCAGGGCGCCCAGAGCATATTGGGCTCGGCGAGCCATTCCGGCTTCGGCAAGGAGCCGGCGATCGTGGTTGGAAACAGCATGGCGGCCCTCCCGGCAGGTTGTGTTGCGCCCCTTCCTGCCATGTCCTAACGTCAAGGTACAGAACAACAAAAGTCGCCCTCTATTCCGGCGGTGATGACAGGGAAGGCCCAAGGGAAAGCCAGAGGACAGTCATGATCGACCTCCATTACGCGCCGACGCCGAACGGCTGGAAAATCTCGATCATGCTGGAGGAGCTCGGGCTTCCCTATCGAGTGAAGCCCGTCAACATCCGCGCCGGCGAGCAGTTCAACCCTGAATTCCTGGCGATCTCGCCCAACAACCGCATTCCCGCGATCGTCGATCACGAGCCGGCCGATGGCGGCGGCCCGTTTTCGGTGTTCGAGACCGGCGCGATCCTGATTTATCTGGCGGAGAAGACCGGCCGCTTTCTGCCCAGCGACCTGCGCGGCCGCTCCACCACCATCCAGTGGGTGATGTGGCAGATGGCTGGGCTCGGTCCAATGCTCGGTCAGCACGGCCATTTCGCGCTCTATGCGGCGGAGAAAATTCCTTATGCGATCGAGCGCTATCGCGACGAAGCCGCGCGGCTCTATGGCGTGCTCGACCGCCAGCTCGCCAAGACTGGCGCCTATGTCGCCGGTGACTATTCCATCGCCGACATCGCCTGCTTCCCCTGGACCATGACCCACAAGGCGCAGGGTTTTACGCTCGACGACTATCCGAACGTGAAGCGCTGGTACGCCGAGGTCCGCGCCCGGCCGCAGGTGCAGGCGGGGCTCGCGATCGGAAAATTCGTGAAAGAGCCGTTCGACGAGGAATCACGCAAGATCATGTTTGGCCAGCGTGCGAAGGAACTGTTGGGAAGGAAATAGACCTCCGCTCTCGCCTCGTCATTGCGAGCGCAGCGAAGCAATCCAGAATCTTTCGGCGGAGGGACTCTGGATTGCTTCGTCGCTTCGCTCCTCGCAATGACGGGGAGAGCGGGACAAGATACATAAGGAAAAACACCATGATCGAATTCTTCTTTGACTGCTCCAGCCCCTGGACCTATCTCGCCTTCCACAACATCCAGCCGCTGGCGAAAGAGCTCGGCGCCGAGATCATCTGGCGGCCGATCCTGGTCGGCGGCATCTTCAACACGGTCAATCCGAGCGTCTACGCGCAGCGTGAGAAGCCGGTGCCGTTGAAGGCGCGCTACATGAAGAAGGACCTTGCCGACTGGGCGCGCTCGGCAGGGCTTGCGATCAAGATGCCGCCGACGGTGTTCCCGGTGAACAGCGTCAAGGCGATGCGCGGCTGCATCTGGCTCGGCAACGAGATGGTGCCGTTCGCAACATCAGTATTCGAGGCCTATTGGGGCGGCGACAAGGACATCTCGCAGGATGCGGTGCTGGCCGAAATCTGCAAGAAGGTCGGCATCGACGAGCAGAAATTCTTCGCCGGCATTTCCGAGCAGGCGATCAAGGACCAGCTCAAGGCCAACACGGAAGAGGTCGTTGCCCGCGGCGGCTTCGGCTCGCCGACGATCTTCGTGAACAAGACCGACATGTATTTTGGCAATGACCGGTTGCCGCTGATCCGCGAGGCGCTGCTGCGCAGCAAGGCGAGCGCGGCCTGATGGTGCGGGCTGTCGTCTGCCGCGCACTCGGCGCGCCCGAGATCTTGCGGCTGGAAGAGTTTCCCTCGCGCGCTCTGGAGCCGGGCGAGGTGCGGATCGCCATCCGTGCTGCCGGATTGAATTTCCCTGATGTGCTGATGGCGGCCGGCGAGTATCAGCTCAAGCCCGAGCTGCCGTTCACGCCCGGCATGGAAGCCGCCGGCGATGTGATCGAAGTTGGCGCGGAGGCGAAGGGTGTTTCGGTCGGCGACAAGGTCATCGTGAAGATGCGCCACGGTGCGTTCACGGATGAAGCGGTGGTGATGCCCTCGCAGCTGACGCCGATGCCGTCGACCTTCGATTATGCGGAAGCCGCGACCTATCTCGCGGGCCATGGCACCGCCTATCACGCCCTGATCGATCGCGGCCGAGTCGAACCAGGCGAGGTGCTGCTGGTGCACGGTGCGGGCGGCGGCGTCGGCCTTGCCGCCGTCGAGATCGGCAAGATGCTGGGCGCCACCGTCATCGCAACCGCCTCCAGCGATGAGAAGCTTGCGATTGCGAAATCACGCGGCGCCGATCATCTCGTCCGCTACGACCGCGAACCGTTTCGCGATGCCGTCAAGCGCATCACCGACGGTCGCGGCGCCGACGTCGTGTTCGATCCTGTCGGCGGGCAGGTGTTCGAGGACTCGATGCGCTGCATCGCCTGGGGCGCGCGGCTCCTGGTGATCGGCTTCACCGGAGGCATCGGCTCGGCCAAGACCAATCTTCTGCTGATCAAGGGCGCCAGCGTGCTCGGCGTGCGCGCGGGCGAGGCGGTGCGGAAAAATCCCGCGCTCGGCGAAATCAGGCTGAAGGCGCTGCTGCAATGGGCAGAGGAGGGCAAGCTGCGCCCCAACATCTCGCACCGGCTGCCGCTGGAGGACTGTGCCAAGGCGATGCGGCTGTTGCTCGATCGCAAGGCGATCGGGCGCGTGGCGCTGGTGATGCAATGAAGGTAACGTAGGGTGGGCAAAGCGAAGCGTGCCCACGATCTGTATCCATCACGCAAAGATCGTGGGCGCGGCGCAAGGGCGCCTTTGCGACCCTACAAGAGCATCACTTGTATTCCCGCTCCGTCCACCACGGGAAATAGTCCGGCATATCGCTCGACACCTTGTTCTTGAATTGCGCCGGCCGCTTCTCAAGGAACGACACCACGCCTTCTTTCACATCCTCCGAGCGGCCGCGGGCATAGATGCCGCGGCTGTCGACCTTGTGCGCTTCCATGGGATCGTCCGCGCCCATCATGCGCCACATCATTTGGCGGATCAGCGCCACCGACACTGGCGCTGTCTTGGCACAAAATTCCTTGGCGAGCGCGCGGGCGGTCGGCAGCAGATCGTCGGGCGCGACGACCTTGCTGACGAGACGGCCGGCAAGCGCCTCCTGCGCCGGGAAGACGCGGCCCGAGTAACACCATTCCAGCGCCTGCGAGATGCCGACGATGCGCGGCAGGAACCAGCTCGAGGCCGCCTCCGGCACGATGCCGCGCTGGGAGAACACGAAGCCGAACCGCGCGGCCTCCGAGGCTATGCGGATGTCCATCGCAAGCTGCATGGTGACGCCGATGCCGACAGCGGGACCGTTCACCGCGGCGATGACGGGCTTCAGGCATTTGAAGATGCGCAAGGTGACCTGACCGCCGCCGTCGCGCACCTGCGGATTGCTGTAATCGACCTTGCCGTCGGCTAAGCGCTTGACCGGCCCGCGCCGCGCGTCGCGATCGAAGGTGTCAGCGCCCGACGAGAGATCCGCGCCTGCGCAAAAGCCGCGGCCGGCGCCAGTGACGATGATGGCGCGGACATTGTCGTCCTTGTCGGCGGCGTCGAACGCGTCGATCAGCTCGGCCTGCATCTGCGCATTGAAGGCGTTGAGCTTGTCGGGCCGGTTCAGCGTGATGGTGAGGATCTGCTCGGCGACCTCGTACTTGATCGTCTCATACGCCATGGCGTGGTTTCCTTCCTTGTCTTGAATGCGGTCTCGATGAGACGAGACGCACGCTCGCCGCTGTCCGTCTTGCGCGGACTGGGCATCTACTTCGCCGGCGGCTTGGGCCACGGCCTTTGCGCCCCGCGCAGGCCCTCGAACGCCTTGGCCATGCCGAGCACGCCGATGTCGTCGAAGCGGCGGCCGACGATCTGTACGCCGATCGGAAAACCCGTGTCATCGAAGCCGCCATTGATGGAGACGGCGGGGTTCTCCGACATATTCCACGGCACGGTATAGCAGATGTGCTCGAACGGCCGCATCGGATCGTTGGTGGGTGAGGCCCAGTCCGCCGCATAGTTCACGTTCGGCGCCGTTGGCGAGATCACGTAGTCGAGCTCGCAGAACAGTCTTGATGCCGCCGCGCGGATCGCCATGGTCTGATTGAAGCCTCTGATGACGTCGACGCCCGACAGGTTTGCGCCGGAGGCGCCCCATTTGAAGATATAGGGGAGCACCTTTGCCTGTTCGGCTGGCGCGAGCTTCGAAAGGTCATCCCACATCCGTGCGCGCCAGAAATTGTCGAGACCGTCGAGCATCTCGCGCGTGAGGATGCCGTCGACTTCGGTGACGACGGCACCGGCGGATTCGAACGCCTTTGCAGCCTTCACCGCGACATCGCGGACGAGCCGTTCCGCCGGCAGGCCGACGCCGGCATCGAGCATCAGGCCGATGCGCAGTTTTCGCGGCGACTTCTCCAGGCCCTTCCAGTTCAGCGGTTCGGCGGGCAGGCTCGTGCCGTCGCGCCGGTCGGGCTTGGCGATCACGCTCATCATCAGCGCGCAATCATCGACGGTGCGGGTCATCGGGCCGGCGACGCGGCCGACATAGGCGGGATCGATCGGCACGCGGCCAAAGCTCGGCTTCAGGCCGACGAGGCCGCACCAGCCGGCGGGCAGGCGCACCGAGCCGCCGATATCGGTGCCGAGATGCAGCGGACCATAGCCGGCCGCTGCCGCAGCGCCGGCGCCCGCGCTGGAGCCGCCGGGGTTCTTGGAGAGGTCCCAGGGATTGCGCGCGAGCGCATGGAACGAAGAGAGTCCCGAGGACAGCATGCCATAATCGGGCATGGTGGTCTTGGCGAAGATGATCGCGCCTGCCTCACGCAGCCGCGCGGAGGGTGGGGCGTCCTTCTCGGCTGGGACCAATCTGACGCTCGCGGCACCCAGCGGCACCGGCACGCCCTTGGTCGCGATGTTGTCCTTCACCGTGACAGGCACACCGTCGAGCGGACCAGAGGGCTCGCCCCCGGTCCAGCGCGCGGTCGAGGCTTTTGCGGCCGCGCGCGCACTTTCAGGGTCGAATGCATAGAGCGCCTTCAGATGCGGCTCCCACGCAGCGACATGCGCGAGCAAATCCTCCAGCACCTCGCTCGGCGAGAATTGCTTGGCCCGATAGCCCGCGATCAGATCGACCGCGGAGAGATCGTGCAGCGATGTGACCGCCTCCGCGGCGCTCTTCTTCATTGCTAACCGACCGGCATGCGCGTTTCGATGATCCGGGCGAACATGCTGGCGCCGATCGGCAGGATCTTGTCGTCGAGCACGAAGCCGGGATTGTGCACCGGCACGGAGCCGTCATGGCCGACCCAGAAATAGGCGCCGGGAATGGTCTCCAGCATGTCGGCAAAATCCTCGCTGCCCATCTTCGGCTGGCTGCGGGTGATCACCTTGGCGGGATCGACAACGGTGCGCGCGACGTCCTCGACCACCTTGGACTGCTCGACCTGGTTGACCAGCACGTTGAAGGTGTCGCGGATGTCGACGTCGATCACGCACTGATAGGCGCTGGCGATGCCGGCGCAGATGGTGCGGATGCGTTCGCTGACCAGGGTGCGGACTTCCTTCGAGAAGGTGCGGATGGTGCCGCACAGATGCGCATCGCCCGGAATCACGTTGTAGGCGGAGCCCGCATGGATCTGGGTGATAGATACGACAGCAGCCTGAAGCGGCTCGACGTTGCGGCTGACGATGGTCTGGATCGCCTGCGCCAGCGTGGTCGCGATCACGACCGCGTCCTTGGAGCGCTCGGGCATCGCGCCATGCGCGCCATAGCCGGTGATGCGGAGGTCGAAGAAGTCGGCGCTGGCCATGGCCGGGCCGGGCAGGATGGCGATTTCGCCGTGGTTGAGGTCGGGCGCGTTGTGCAGGCCGTAGAGCTCGTCGCACGGAAACTTCTCGAACAGGCCGTCCTTGATCATGGCGCGGGCGCCGCCGAGGCCTTCCTCGGCCGGCTGGAAGATCAGGTGCACGGTGCCGTCGAAATTCCTGGTCTCGGCGAGATAGCGCGCGGTGCCGAGCAACATGGTGGTGTGGCCGTCATGGCCGCAACCGTGGAAGCGGCCGGGGATTTTCGAGCTCCATTTCAGATTGGTGTTCTCTTCCATCGGCAGCGCGTCCATGTCGGCGCGCAGGCCGATACGCTTGCTGCCCGAACCCTTGCCTTTGATCACGCCGATCACACCGGTGCCGCCGAGACCGCGATGCACCTCGATGCCCCAGCTCGTCAGCTTGTCGGCGACGATGCCGGACGTACGCACTTCCTCGAAGCCGATCTCGGGATGGGCGTGCAGGTCGCGGCGGATAGCGGTGAGTTCGTCGGCATAGCCGTCGATGCGTTCAATGGTGGGCATGTGATCCTGTCCGGTTAGCGTGAAGGGGGATTGAAAACGGGGCCGTTCGGCTTGATGCGGATGCCTGGGCGCAGGCGCGTCCATGGCAGGGAGGCGGTGTCGGCCGGCATCGCGCCGGGGGCGGCGCAGATCATCAGCTGTTCAGCGATCGGTTCGAAATCGGCGCGGAAATGCACCGAGCTCTTGTTGACCAGGATTTTTTCCTTCGTCGGTTCGATCCCGACATAGCGGTACATCGCCTGGTCGGCCAGCTGCGCCTTGTGCGAGGAGACGACGACGCGGACGTCGCCGATGCGCAGGGCTGCGGAGAGGCCCATCTCCATCTCGCGCCCGCCAAAGTAGGGGCCGGGCGCGATGAAGCGGCCGTCGGAGAGCTTTTCGACGACGAAGGTCTCGGTGTAGGGCTCGTCGCCGGCGATGCCCGACTTGCCGCCGAGCGAGAGCGTGACGGCGGCGCCGACGCCCGCCGCATGCGCGGCCTTGGCGGATTCTGGATCGTAGATCACGCCGGTCGCAGCGCTCGCTTTGTTGCGCACCAGCGCGCGCAGCATGCCCGTCGTGTCGGAATCGCCCCCGGCGCCGGGATTATCCTGGGTGTCTGCGATGATGATCGGCTTGCTCGCGTTCTTGGAGAGTTCCATCGCGTGGCGCACGCCGTCATCGGGCGACCAGATCTTGCCGTCGAAATCGTCTTCGTGGCTTTCGATCAGCTTGACGATTGCGTCGGCGGCGCGATCGGCGTCTTCCTGCGTCTTGCCATAGGCGAACACGCTCGGCCCGCAATCGCGGAAGTCAGCGGCAGGGAAGCCCGGCGCGAAAGACAGCGTCGGAACCGCATCGTTCTCCAGCGCAGCAAGCTTCTCGTAGATGCCCTTGGTGGGGAAGTCGTCGGTGCATTGCCAGCTGATCGCGATCAGGAACGGTATCTGGCGGAATGACTTTGCGAAGCGAAGCGTCGTCTTCAGGAGCAGGGCAAGATGTTTTGCCGAGGCGCGGCCGGTCTCGGCCATGTCGATATGCGGATAGGTGCGGTAGGCGATCAGCGCGTCCGCATGTTCCATCATCGCAGGCGTGACGTTGGCGTGCAAATCGAGGCTTGCGACCAGCGGAACATCCTTGCCGATGACGCGGCGTACGCGCGCCAGAATCTCACCTTCGCCGTCGTCGAGATGCTCGGTGACCATGGCGCCGTGCAGATCGAGATAGACGGCGTCGATCGGGCCCGCGGCCGCGATGCCGTCGACCATCACCTTCACGATGCGCTCGAACGCATCCTTCGTGACATGCGCCGACGGGCTCGCACCGCAGGCAATCGTCGGAACCAGTTCCCAACCATTGGCTTCAGCGCTGTCGACGAAACCGGCCAGCCCGACATTGATGCGCCGCATCACCTTCAGCACGTCGGGGCCTACAGTCATCGCCGGCCAGCCGCCGCCATGCTGGAAGTCGGCGTAGGTCGCCTTCGTCGGCGCGAAGGTGTTGGTCTCGTGCAGGAAGCCGCCGACGGCGATACGTGTCATCAAAGCATCTCCAGCCGATTGAAAGTGCGCGACGTTAGCCTTGGCTTTGCGAGGAGAGCAAGGCGGGAAGCAATCGCGCTGCGCATAGGGTCAGATCGTTTTGGGAATGCTGCTCCCCCGTCATTCCGGGGCGCGCGCAGCGCGAGCCCGGAATCCATTGGGCGACAGACTCTGCGGCTTGATGGATTCCGGGCTCATCGCTTCGCGATGCCCCGGAATGACGACGGAGGGGACTGACTAGGCCGTCGCCACCACGCCCTCCGACACCGGCCGGAAGTTCGCAAAGTCCCAGCCGCGGCCGGGCGCCGCTTCGAGCAACGCCCGGGTGTAGGCCTCCTGCGGGTGCGTCAGCACTTCGGCGGCGGGGCCCTGTTCGACGACGCGGCCGTGCTGCATCACCACGACTTCGTCGCAGATTTGCGCAGCGACGCGCAAATCGTGAGTGATGAACAGGATGGCGATGCCGAGCCGCTTCTGGATCTCGTCGAGCAAGTCCAGCACCTGCGCCTGCACGGAGACGTCGAGCGCGGAGACCGCTTCGTCGGCGACCAGCACGTCAGGATCGAGCGCCAGCGCGCGCGCAATCGCAATGCGCTGCCGCTGGCCGCCGGAGAACTGGTGCGGATAGCGCGACACCGCGTCGGCGGGCAGGCCGACGAGCTCGAGCAGCTCGCGCGCCCGCTTCATCGCGTTCGCATGCGAGACGCCGTAATTGATCGGGCCTTCGGCGATGCTCTCGCCGACGGTCACGCGCGGATTGAGCGAGCGGTAGGGATCCTGGAACACGATCTGGATCTTCTGCCGATGCGGCTGCAGCAGCCGGCGCGAGATGTCGGAGATCTCGCGGCCGGCAAGGCGCACGCCGCCCGAGGTCGGATCGATCAGGCGGACGATGCAGCGCGCCACCGTCGACTTGCCGGAGCCGCTTTCGCCGACGATGCCGAGCGTGCGGCCTTTGCGCAGGGTCAGCGTCACCTTGTCGGCGGCGACGACTTCGCGGCCTTTGCCGAAGAAGGCGCGCTCCTTGTAGATCTTGCTGAGGTCGTTGGCCTCGAGCACGATCGGTTCCTTGCTCTCCTCACGCGGCGGCCGCGGCACCAGGCTCGGCACGGCGGCCAGCAGGTTACGGGTATATTCCATCGTGGGATTGCGCAGCACGGTGTCGAGCGGGCCGGTTTCGACCAGGCGCCCCTGGCGCATGACAGCGACGCGGTCGGCGATCTCGGCGACCACGCCCATGTCATGGGTGATGAACAGCACCGCGGTGCCGTGATCGCGCTGGAGCTCGCGGATCAGCGACAGGATCTGCTTCTGCGTGGTGACGTCGAGCGCGGTGGTCGGCTCATCCGCGATCAAGAGCTTCGGCTCCAGCACCAATGCCATTGCGATCATGATGCGTTGGCGCTGGCCGCCGGAGAGGCGGTGCGGGTAGGAGGCGAAGATGCGCTCGACCTGGGGCAGGTGGACCTGCTCCATCATGTCGAGGATGCGCGTCTTGCGCGCCTTCGCATCGAGCTTGGTGTGGGCGCGCAGCACCTCGTCGATCTGGCGGCCGACCGGCACGACAGGATTGAGCGCGGTCATCGGTTCCTGGAAGATCATCGCCATCTTGGTGGCGCGCAACTGGCGCAGGCGGCGATCGGTCGCGGTGAGGATCTCCTCGCCGACGAGCTTGACGCTGCCGCCTGATGGAACCAGCGTGCCCTTCGGCAGCAGGCCCATCGTGGTCAGCGAGGTCACCGACTTGCCCGAGCCGCTTTCGCCGACGAGGCATAGCGTCTCGCCTTCGTGCACCTGGATCGAGATGCCGTCGATGATCTTTGCTCCGTTCGGCTTCTTGCCGACGGAGACGACGAGGTTGTTGATGTCGAGGACGGGGTTGGTCATTTGATCGGCCATCACTTGCCCTCCCGCTGCTTCATGCGGGGATCGAGGGCGTCGCGGGCGGCGTCGCCGATCAGGTTCATGCTGAGGATGGCGATCGAGAGCAGCAGGCCCGGCCAGAAGATCAGCGTCGGCTTGAGCTGAAAATACTGGCGCCCCTCGGCCATGATGTTGCCCCAGGTCGGCGTCTCCGGCGAGATGCCGGCGCCGAGGAAGGAGAGGATGGCTTCGGTGAGGATCGCGGAGGCGCAGACATAGGTGCCCTGGACGATCAGCGGCGCGATCGTGTTCGGCATCAGGTGCCGCCACATGATTTTCGGCAGGCTGGAGCCGACCGAGATCGCGGCCTCGACATAGGGCTCCTCACGCGCGGACAGCACGACCGAGCGCACCAGGCGCGCCACGCGCGGGATTTCGGGGATGGTGATGGCGACCAGTACGGTCCAGATGCTGGCGCCCGACAGCGAGACCACGGCGATCGCAAGCAGGATGCTCGGCATCGCCATCAGGCCGTCCATGATGCGCATCATCACGGAATCAACCAGCTTGAAGAAGCCGGAGACGAGACCGATCGCGAGCCCGATGGTGATCGAGAGGATCGCCGAGCCGATGCCGACCAGCAGCGAGATGCGGCCGCCATAGATGACGCGCGACAGCAGGTCACGGCCATAGGCATCGGTGCCGAGCAGGAATTGCGCGGACGAGGGCTTCAGCCTCTGCGACGGCGCAAGCTGGATCGGATCATGCGGCGCGATCAGCGGCGCCAGGATCGAGATCAGCACGATCAGCGCGAGCAGGATCGTGGCCGCCGCGATGATCGGCGTCGAGGTGAGGAATCCGAGACGCGGCCGCAGCGGCGACGTGATCGGAATCGAGGATTGGGGAAGGCTATCGACTGTCATCGTTGTTCTTGTCCTTAGCCTTAGTACCGGATGCGGGGATCGAGCAGCGTGTAGGCGACGTCGATCAGGAGATTGACGACGACGTAGATCAGCGAGGTCAGCAGGATCATCGCCTGGATCACCGGATAGTCGCGGGCCAGCACCGCATCGACGGTGAGGCGGCCGATGCCGGGGATGTTGAACACGCTCTCGGTGACGACGACGCCGGAGATCAAAAGCGCAAAGCCGGTGCCGATCACGGTGATCACGGGCACCGCGGCGTTGCGCAGCGCGTGCCGCAGCATCACCGCGACCTCGTTGATGCCCTTGGCGCGCGCCGTTCGCACGTAGTCTTCGCCCAGAACATCGAGCATGGCCGCGCGCGTCATGCGCGCGATCAGCGCGATGTAGATGAAGGACAGCGCGCAGGTCGGCAGGATGATGCGCTCGAAGAACGGCCCGAAGCCCGCGCTGATGCTCTTGAAGCCCTGCACCGGCACCCAGCGCAGGTCGATCGCAAACACCTGGATCAGGACATAGCCGACCACGAACACCGGCACCGAGAAGCCGAGCACCGACAGGCCCATCACGAAGCGGTCGATCCAGGTGCCGTGCTTCCAGGCCGCGATGACGCCGAGCGGCACGGCGACGATGACGGCGAGGATGATGGTCGAGAGCGCGATCGAGATCGACGGCTCGACGCGCTGGCCGATCATCTTCATGACCGGCAGGTTCGAGATCAGCGAGGTGCCGAGATCGCCGTGCAGCAGCTTGTTCACCCAGGTGATGAACTGCACGATCAAGGGCTCGTTGAGGCCGAGCGAGGTGCGGATGCGCTCCAGCCGTTCCGGCGTCGCATTGTCGCCGGCGAGGATCGCGGCTGGGTCGCCGGGCGTCAGCCGCAGCAGCAGGAAGACAAACAGCGCGACGACGCCCATCACAGGCACGGCGGCGAAAATTCGGCGGAGGAGATATCCGAGCAAGTTGGATCCCGTCAGATGAGAGTCAAATCGGCGGCAGCGGTCATGGCCCGTTCTGCCATCAGCCTAACATTTCAGCAATTCCTGTGCCATCAGGGCCACAGATTTTGCAGTGCGGCCAGTCTTCGTAGGGTGGGCAAAGCGGAGCGTGCCCACCGTTCGCTGTAGTCGGCGAAAGGTCGTGGGCACGGCGCAAGCGCGCCTTTGCCCACCCTACAGAACGGCTTCGCGATCACTCCAGCGTCGCCAGCAGCCCCGCCATCAGGCGGCCACGCTCAACGAGGCTCTCGACCTCGATATACTCTTCCAGCGTGTGGCCATTGCCCCCACGCACACCCAGGCCGTCGAGAGTCGGAATGCCCATGGCGCCGGTAAAATTGCCGTCGGAGCCGCCGCCGGAGCTCGCATGTGGTAATTCCGCGCCGAGAGATTTGGCGATGCCGCGCGCCTTTTCATACAGCGCCATGGTGCCCGCATCCGGCTCCCACACCGGCCGCGTCACGCCGCGCGTCACCTTGAAGGCGACGTCGTTGGTGGTGCCCGACAGCGCCAGCATGCGTTCGACGCCGCGGTCGAGATCGGCCTGGCGCTTGGCCATCGACAGCGCTTCGCCGGTGGCAGTCGTTGCAACGCAATTGACCCATTGCCCCCCGTGCACGACGCCGACCGAGAAGGTGCAGTCCTCCGTCGTCATCGCGTCGATCGCAAGAATCTGCCGCGCCATCTCGCGGATGGCCGAGCGTCCGGCCGACAAGGTCGCGCCGGCGTGGCTCGGTCGCCCTGTCGCTTCAAGATTGAAACGCGCGATGGCGTAACGTCCGGTGGTGACGCCGTTGTCGGCGCGGCCGGGCTCGGGCACCAGCACATATTTGTTCCGCGCAGCCTCCGCCTCGATGATGTCGCGCGTCGAGGGCGTGCCGACTTCCTCGTCCGGCGTGAACAGGATGGTGATCGGCAGGGGCGTCGTGAAGGACGCGCGCGCCAGTTGGCGGATCGCTTCCAGCGACAGGTAATTGCCGCCCTTCATGTCGTAGATGCCGGGGCCGTAGCATTTGTTGCCCTCGCGGCGCCATTTCAGCTTGTCGATGGTGCCGACCGGGTGGACGGTATCCATATGTCCAGCGATCAGGATGCCCGGCTCGCCTTGTTTCGGATGGGGAAAACGCGCGCGAACGACGCCGCCAAAGCCCTGACGGCCGGCGATGCGTTCGATGGTCGCACCCATGATCGCCATATCCCGCGCTGCGATATCGAGCATGCCGTTCACCGCGCTCGCGTCCCAGGTCGGGCTTTCGCATTCCACCCAGGTGCGCAGGCCCGCGAGCATCGTCTCCGAATCGAAGGGAAGATTGGCTGGATTCATCTTAAAGTCTCTCAAGCTTCGAAAGATGGAATGCGCATTGCATCGGCGCAGGCAAGACTGGCAGGCAGGACGAGCGGAGTTGAGTTGTAGAGCCAATCCGGACTTTGTAGAGCCCGCGCGTTCGCCGCAAGGGCCTGCGCCGAAACCGGATTGACGCGCTCAGGACTGTCTGCAAGTCTCGAAAAGATAAAGGCATTGCACGAGGTTAGTTCGCCTAACGAACGAACCAAATGCTCAACCAATAATCCGCCTTTGAACAGTTTCACGCCAGGAGAAACTTTATATGTTCCACTTGATGCGCATGGGGCGTCGCGCGATCGCCTCCAAACTTGCGCTGTCGGTCGTCGCGCTTGCAACGGCGATGGCCTCGCCGGTGTTTGCAGCGGGCAAGACCATCACCGCCGTGATGCATTCGGATCTGCGCATCATCGATCCGATCTTCACCACCGCCTACATTACGCGCGATCACGGCTACATGGTCTACGACACGCTGATCGCGACAGACTCGAACTTCAAGATCCAGCCGCAGATGGCGGACTGGAAGATCTCGGACGACAAGCTCACCTACACCTTCACGCTGCGCGACGGCCTGAAGTGGCATGACGGCACGCCGGTGACGGCGGAGGACTGCGTCGCCTCTCTGAAGCGCTGGGCCGCCGTCGACGGCATGGGCCAGCAGATGATGCAGTTCACTGCGAGCATCGAGGCCACCGACCCGAAAACGATCACGCTGAAGCTGAAGGAGCCCTACAGCCTTGTACTGGAGTCGATCGGCAAGCCGTCCTCGCGCGTCGCCTTCATGATGCCGAAGCGCCTCGCCGAGACACCGCCGGACAAGCAGATTCCCGAACAGATCGGCTCCGGTCCCTTCAAGTTCGTACAGGGCGAATTCCAGCCGGGCGTGAAGGCGGTCTACGAAAGGAATCCTGATTACGTGCCGCGCAAGGAGCCGGCGAGCTGGACCGCGGGCGGCAAGGTGGTGAAGGTCGACCGCGTCGAGTGGATCACCATGCCGGACTCGCAGACCGCAGTGAATGCGCTGCAGTCGGGCGACATCGACTTCATGGAAGTGCCGCCGTGGGACCTGCTGCCGGTGCTTGAAGGCAATCCCGACCTCAAGGTCGAGACGCTGAACAAGTTCGGTTACCAGACGCTCGGTCGCATGAACTTCCTTCATCCTCCCTTCGACAATCCGAAGATCCGTCGCGCCGCGCTTCTGGCGATGAACCAGAAGGACGTGCTCGACGCGCTCGTCGGCAATCCCAAGTACTACAAGATCTGCGGCGCCTTCTTCATCTGCGATACGCCGTTCGCGACCGACGTCGGCTCCGAATCGCTGGTCAAGGGCAACGGCATGGCGGAAGCCAAGAAGCTGCTCGCCGAGGCCGGCTATGACGGCACGCCCGTCGTCGTCATGGTGCCCGGCGACGTCGTGACGCTGAAGGCGCAGCCGACGGTCGCGGTGCAGCTGCTCCGCGAAGCTGGCTTCAAGGTCGATGCGCAGGCGACCGACTGGCAGACGGTGGTGAGCCGCCGCGCCAGCCAGAAGCCCCCGAAGGAGGGTGGCTGGAACATGTTCTTCACCAACTGGGTCAGCGCCGACGTGTCCAACCCGATCTCCAATCTCTCGATCGGCGGCCAGGGCAAGAAGGGCGGCTGGTTCGGCTGGGCGGAGGATGCCAAGATCGAGAAGCTCAAGGACGACTTCGTCCGCGCTGCCTCGCTCGACGATCAGAAGAAGATCGCGACCGAGATCCAGAAGGAAGCCTATGACCAGGTGATCTACATCCCGCTTGGTCAGTATCTGGCGCCGAGCGCCTGGCGGAAGTCGCTGTCCGGCGTGCTCGACGGTCCGGCAACGCCGATCTTCTGGAACATCGACAAGTCGGAGTAAGACCAGGTCGAAACGAGCGAAGGGCGCATTCCGCGCCCTTCGTCTTTTCCATCGCGCAGCGCCGTGCTTGCAGCGGTGCCGCTCTCGCCAGGAGGGCTTCAATGTTCCAACTCATGCGGCGGGGGCGTCGCACGTTCGCCTCCAAACTTGCGCTGTCGGTCGTCGCGCTTTCCACGGCCATCGCCTCGCCGGTGCTTGCGGCCGGCAAGACTATCACCGCCGTGATGCATTCGGATCTGCGCATCCTCGATCCGATCTTCACCAGCGCGTATATCGCGCGTGATCATGGCTACATGGTCTTCGACACGCTGATCGCGACGGATTCGAACTTCAAGATTCAGCCGCAGATGGCGGACTGGAAAATCTCTGACGACAAGCTCACCTATACATTCACGCTGCGCGACGGCCTGAAATGGCATGACGGCGCGCCCGTCACCGCGGAAGATTGCGTTGCCTCGCTGAAGCGCTGGGCCGCGGTCGACAGCATGGGGCAGCAGATGATGCTGTTCACCGCGAGCATCGAGGCGACCGACCCCAAGACGATCACGTTGAAGCTGAAGGAGCCCTACGCGCTCGTGCTTGATGCGATCGGCAAGCCGTCCTCGCGGGTCGCTTTCATGATGCCGAAGCGTCTGGCCGAGACGCCGGTGGACAAGCAGATCCCCGAGCAGATCGGCTCCGGCCCGTTCAAGTTCGTGCAGGATGAATTCCAGCCGGGCGTGAAGTCGGTCTATGTCAAGAACACCGACTACGTTCCGCGCAAGGAGCCGCCGAGCTGGACCGCGGGCGGCAAGGTGGTGAAGGTCGACCGCGTCGAATGGATCACCATGCCGGACGCGCAGACGGCGTTGAACGCGCTGCAGTCGGGCGACATCGATTTCATGGAAGTGCCTGCCATCGAGATGTTGCCTACCATCGAGGCCGACAAGGACCTCAAGGTTGATATCCTGAACAAGTTCGGATTCCAGACTGGCGCGCGGATGAATTTCCTCCATCCGCCATTCGACAACGTCAAGGTTCGTCGCGCAGCATTCATGGCGGTCAACCAGAAGGACGTGCTCGATGCGCTGATCGGCAATCCCAAATACTACAAGACGTGCGCTGCGGCCTTCATCTGCGACACGCCGTTCGCGACGGAGATTGGCGGTGAGGTCCTCGCGAAGGGCGGCGACATGGCTGCGGCCAGAAAGGCGCTCGCCGAGTCCGGCTACGACGGGACACCGGTTGTGCTCATGGCGCCGGGCGACGTCGTGACGCTGAAGGCTCAACCGATCGTAATGGCCCAGCAACTACGCGAAGCCGGCTTCAAGGTTGATTTGCAGGCCACCGATTGGCAGACGGTGGTAAGCCGGCGCGCCAGCCAGAAGCCTCCGAAGGAGGGCGGCTGGGACATGTTCGTCACAAACTTTGTCAGCGCCGACGCCTCGAACCCGATTTCCAACATCGCCGTCGGTGGGCAGGGCAAAAAGGGCGGCTGGTTCGGCTGGCCGGAGGACGCCAAGGTCGAGCAGCTCAAGGACGCGTTCGTTCGCGCGGCTTCGCTCGATGAGCAGAAGAAGATCGCGGCCGAGATCCAGAAGGAAGCCTACGATCAGGTGCTGTACATACCGCTCGGCCAGTATCAATCGCCGAGCGCGTGGCGGAAGTCGC
The DNA here is from genome assembly GCF_022012555.1 of Bradyrhizobium zhengyangense. Classification (NCBI taxonomy): domain Bacteria; kingdom Pseudomonadati; phylum Pseudomonadota; class Alphaproteobacteria; order Hyphomicrobiales; family Nitrobacteraceae; genus Bradyrhizobium; species Bradyrhizobium zhengyangense. The sequence goes on from NZ_JAKLTZ010000016.1 coordinate 37,160, forward strand.
TGTCTGGCGTGATCGAGGGCCCCGCGACCCCGGTGTTCTGGAATATCGATAAGTCGGAGTGACGAAGCAGGGATAAGGGAACTCCCGCAACCTCATAGCATCGACACGCGGCGCCGCTGTCGTCAGCGGCGCCGTTGTCTTTTGCCGTTCCTCCTACGGCGGGAGCCCTTCACTGAAAGCGGGGCGCCTTTAACTCTTCCGGTTTCCAATTGTTGCTATTTGTTTCTGATCTGAAATAGATGGTTTGCCAGCACCGCTTGCCCTTCTTTGATTTGAGTCTCGTGCCGATCGATTTTGCATTCCAGGCGATGGCCGAACGGTCGGATCGCGCGCCGGCGCGCTGGCGGCGCCCGTTGCTGCGCTGGCTCGATGGTGTGGAGGCGGGCTGGGCCGTACCACTTCTTATTGCGTGCTTCGTCGCAAGCTGGACGCTGTATCTTGCCATCGCCTATGCCGGTGGCGGTCTGCACCCCGACACGCTCGAGGCCTGGACGCTGGGGCGGAATTTCGCTTTCGGTTATCACAAGCATCCGCCGCTGATGGGCTGGGTCGCAGCAAGCTGGACCTTCGTATCCCCGGTCGGCGACGTGTCGCTGCAACTGATGGCGATGGTGAATGCGGGGCTCGCGCTGTTCTTCGTCGACTGCGTGGCGCGGCAATTCGTCACCGGACACAAGCGCATCCTGGTGCTGCTGTTGTTGATGCTGACGCCGGCCTATCAATTCCACGCCCAGCGCTTCAACGCCAACTCCGTGCTGCTGGCGACATGGCCGCTGGCCACATGGTGTTTTCTGCGCGCGTTCGAAACACGGTCGGTGTTCTGGGCGGTCGCGGCCGGGTGCACCGCGGCGCTCGCCATGGTCGGCAAATACTATTCGATCTTTCTGGTCGCGAGCTTTGCGGTTGCGGCGCTGGCGCACCCCTCGCGTCGCGCTTATTTCACCTCGGCTTCGCCCTGGATCTCGGCCTTGACCGGGCTCGCGGTGCTGTCGCCGCACATCTATTGGCTTGCGACCACGGGAGCGTCGACCTTCGGCTACGCGCTGGCCCATGCCAATGGCAATGCTGTCAGCTCGCTCAGTGACGTGAAGAACTTCCTGCTGGGGCTTATCGCGGCCATCAGCGCTGCGGCCTTGATCTGGGTGATGATATCGGGCACGCGCCTGAAACAATTTCCGGCCGACTTTGTTGCGATGAGCGCGGGCCTTCGGCTTCTCTTCTACGTCGCCATCGGCACGATCGTCCTGCCGGTTCTGACCTCGCTCGCGATGGGGACTGATCTGCCGTCGCTATGGGCCCTGCAGGGGCTGTTTCTATTCGTCGTGCTCATCGTCTGCGGCGCTCGCTACCCGATCGAGCGCTTCTACACCGTCAATGTCACGGTCATCGTTGCAGGTGTTGCGCTGGTCGCCGTCCTGGTCGCGGCCCCCATCCATGACTTTTATCGCAATATCAACGGCTACGAAGAGGGACGGAATCTTTACGCGCAAGCCGCAAGCGAGCTCACAAGACAATGGCACGAGCTGACCGGCGAGCCCCTCAGAGCCGTCAGTGGCGACGATTCACTCGCTTTCGCCACCGCATTCTACAGCCCCGACCATCCGCTCTACGCGCGTCCATTCGAGCATCAGCACAATTGGGGGCTGCCGCGCAGGACGACACTGGATCGCGGCTGGGCCGCACTCTGCTTCAAGGGTCAGGACGATTGCGCTCGCTGGATGGAATGGGTGACCTCGCGCACCGCGACATTCGTCAGACGGGAGTTCACCGTGCAGGCCTCGCTGTGGGGCCGAACCGGCCTGTCTCGGGACGTGGTGATGATGATCGTGCCGCCGCGCGCGAACGGTGATGCATCGCCCGAGAGCGCCGCGCAGGATTTCAGTGCGAGCAAGCGCGGCCTGGACTGAATCGTTTTCGAGCGAAGCGGGTGCCGATTCGCGTGAAGCAAGCGCTTCACAACGATAATCGAGAGCGTTCAGCAGTGGCTGTCGCGGACCTGTTCGAGTCCCTCGCTGGCGAAGGGCGGGTCGACTGCGGCTTGTTCAGCGCGCGATGCCGCGGGTTCGGCGGGCTGCCGGTTCGACTTGCGACGTTCGTCGCGCTGTTCCAGTTCCATTGAAGCGGCCTCTCGAATTGCTGCAGGACAACATCGAAGCGCCTTCGAGGTTCCTCACACGATCGGGCGATGATGCGGCTTGAACAGCCGTCCCTTCTCGACGACAATCACGATTGCGAGCGCCGCGAGCGTCGACAGGAAGAAGCCGATCGAGAACGGCAGCAGCGTGCCATCAAAGCTCTGGCCGATCGCGGTGCCGACCACGATGCCAATCAGCGTCGTGATCGAGCCGTAGAGCGAGGAGGCGGTGCCGGCGATATGCCCCTGCGGCTCCATCGCGAGCGCGGTGAAATTGGCAACCATCATGCCGAACGAGAACATCATCAGCGCCGACAGCGCCATGAACAGGGGCAGCGGCAGCACGCCGAGGATCTCGGTCAGCAGCATCACGCCTGCCACCGCAGCATAGAGCGATAGCGCGCCGTGCGAGATCACGCGCATCCCGAGCCGCCCGACCAGCTTTGCGTTGAGGAAGCCAGCGACGGCGGTGCCGGCCGCGATCGCGGCGAAGGCAAGCGGGAAGTAATGGCCGAGATGATAGATGCCGGTGAAGACCTGCTGCGCGGAAAACACGAAGGCGAACAGCGCGCCCATGACGCTGCCGGCGGCCGTCGCATAGCCGATGGTCTGGCGGTTGGTGACGGTCTGGCGGAACGCCGAGAGCACGTCGGCAGGTGCGAGCGACCTGCGCTCCGTCTCGGGTAGCGTCTCCGGAAGCCGCCACACGCTCCATGCCAGCGCGATGACACCGTAGAGCATCAGCACGACGAAGATGCCGCGCCAATGCGTGACCAGCAACACCGCCTGTCCGAACGAGGGCGCGATCACGGGCACCGCGATGAAGATCATCATTGCAAGCGACATCACGCTCGCCATGCGGCGGCCGGCATAACAGTCGCGCACGATCGAGGTCGCGATGACGCGCGTCGCTGACGTACCGAGCCCCTGAAGCGCGCGGGCCAGCAGCAGCGTTTCGAAGGTGGGCGCCGCGACCGCCAGCACGCTCGCCACCGCATAAACTGCCATGCCGCCGAGCAGCACCGGCCGTCGCCCGAACCGGTCCGACAGCGGGCCCATGATGAACTGGCCGGCGCCGAAGCCGATCAGGAAGGTCGACAGCACGAGCTGGAGATGGTTGGCGTTGGGAATGTTGAAGGCCGCCCCGATATTGGGCAGCGCCGGCAGCATCATGTCCATCGCGAGCGGATTCAGCGCCATGATGGACGCGATCACGATGACGAATTCGGGAAAACCCATCGGACGGTGTCCCGAGGACACCCATTCGTCGGCATTGACGTCGGACAAGCAGCACACCTCTGATTTCAGAGGTCATATCTAAGGCTCGTGCTGCATCGCACAACCCATGTTTTGGGATGGCTGTCCGGCGGGGCCGGGGAGGGACAACAAATGGTGAAGACGGGGGCTGGAGTCAGCTCGCACGCCGGGACCGCTCGACCAGGTCCAGCGCCATCAGGCCGGCGGTCTCCACGTAAGCGAGATCGCGATGGATCAACATCACGGTCGTGGCGCCGTCGAGCAGGATCACGATCTGACGCGCCAGCGCAGCCGCGCCGCCAATGTCCTGGTTGCGCAATTCCGCCTCAAGCCACGCTTCGAAACGTTTCTTGTGGGCCGCGCCGGCCTTGACCGCCGGGTGCGCCGGCGTGTTGGCGAGCTCGGCGATGGTGCGCAGGAAGCCGCAGCCGCGCCATTTCGGCGTATCCACCGACTTGCCGAGCTTGGTGAAGAGGCCGCGGACCTTGTCGGCCACGGAGCCATCGGTCTCGGCGAACCAGCGCATGTACAGCTCCAGCGTCGGCTGGTCCCTCGCTGCGATGGTTTCGGCGACGAGCTCGTCCTTGCTGGTGAAGTGATAATACAGCGTCTTCTTGGTGACGCCGGCCTTCTCGGCGACGGCGTCCATGCTCACCGCCCTGATGCCCTCGCCATAGAACAGCCGCGTCGCCGCAACGACGATCTGCTCGCGTGTGCTGTCACCCCTGGTGGCCATGCCTGCAATGTATACTGCCTAGTGAGTATACACAACAATTCCGCTGTGGCTGACTTCCGCTCCCGTTCGATCTGGAAGGAACCTGCTCTTGTCTGACCTCGTCCTCTTGGAAACGCGCGGCGCCGTCGCGCTGCTGACCCTGAACCGCCCGAGCAAGCTCAATGCGTTGAGCTACGCGCTGATCGATCAGATGATGGCGATCCTCGATCGCATCGAGGATGATGCGCGCATTCGCGCCGTGGTGCTGACCGGAGCCGGCGATCGCGCCTTCTCGGCGGGCGCCGACATCGCCGAATTCGCCGAGAGCGTGAAGATTGGCCCCGATGCTGCGGTGAAAGCCTTCGTGCGGCGCGGGCAGGCGATGACGGCGCGCATGGAAGGGTTTCCGAAGCCGATCGTCGCTGCGGTCAACGGCATCGCCTTCGGCGGCGGCTGCGAGATCACGGAAGCCGTGCATCTTGCCATCGCCAGCGAGCGCGCCAGCTTTGCCAAGCCCGAGATCGCAATCGGCATCACGCCGACCTTCGGCGGCACGCAGCGCCTGCCGCGACTCGCGGGCCGCAAGCGGGCGCTGGAACATCTCCTGACCGGCGATTCCTTTTCGCCGCAACGTGCCTGCGAGATCGGCCTCGTCAACCGCATCGTGCCGCACGAGGAGCTGCTGGATACCGCCCTGGCGCTGGCTGATCGCATCATCAGGCATTCGCCGCTTGCGGTGGCCCGGGTCATTACGGCGGCCACGCGCGGCCTCAACGCTTCGATCGCGGAGGGGCTCGCCATCGAGAGCGAGCAGTTCGCGCGGATGGCGGCGACGCAGGACACGCGCGAGGCGCTCGATGCCTGGCTGGCCGCCCGCGCCGGAAGGTCAGGTTGACCTGCCGTCCCTTGCAGGGGTTGGAAACCAGGGATTCACCATAAGAGCGGCGACAACCGCTTGGGAAGATGAATCCGCAACAAATCCTGTCCACTGTGTGCCGACTGGACGCCAGATCAGGCGCCGGGGGAACTCAAGCAGCACACAGGTATTTTGCGGTGTCCGACGTCACGGGTGCGACACGATGGTTGGGGCCGTCGGCCGACACGGCTGCGAAGCGGAATGTCTGGCTTGGTTCCCTGATCGCGATCGTAACCGTGCTGGCGCTCTACAATCTCGCCAACGACACGGCGCTGGGAACGGGTTACGGCTGGGACGCCCGTGTCAATTGTGCGGCAGTCGACGCGCATGTCGCAGGGCTCGATCCCTACTTCGTCAAGAACCTGAAGGGCACCTCCTACTCCTATCCCTATCTCCCGGCGACGCTTGACGCGTTTCGTCCGTTTTGCGCAGGCGGCCTTCTCGTCGATCACTACAGAGGCTTCTATCTCGTCCTCGCGGCGCTCTGTGGCTTGCTCCTCCCTGGACTACGCAGGTCGCGTGCGGGTCTGCGCGATGTCGGCCTCAAGGTGCTCTGTGCGCTCGGCGCGTTCGTCGGTTTCGAATGGGTGCTGGCATCCGGAAATTTTGCGATTCTGGGCGGCCTTTTGACGGCGGTTGCGCTGGCGCTGCTGCTTCCAGCCGAAGCGAATGGCGATCGGCGCTTCCTGATGCGCGCCGCCGGCGCTGCGCTGCTCGGTCTCGTCGTGTCGTTCAAGCTGGTGTTCTGCCCCGTCCTGGCCGCACTTTACTTCCTGCCGCTGCGACGGGCCCGGAAACTCGGTCTTCTCGCGGTGGCCGGCTTTGGTTTCGCGCTACCGATCCTGATCTCGGTGGTGTTCTATCCGGAGCTGTTCGCGAGCTGGCTGCTGGCGATTAAGGGACAGATCCCCAACCAGCATTCGGTCCATCTGGAGGAAATCAATCCATCGCTGCTTCTGGTCGCGCGGAATCTGATGGACCATATCGGGCTCGCGGACAGCAGGCCGATCGAGTTCGCGATCTACGCGCTTGCCGCATTCGCGCTCGTGATCACGCCCTTTGCCCTGGTGTTGCTGAGCGCGCTCGGAATTGCCGCCGGTGGAGCATCATTCCCGGCACGGCTCGACCGCTGGCTGATGGATCACCCGCAAACAGCCATGCGCGTCACCGTGCTTGCGATGTACGGCCTCTATCTGTGCTCGCCGCGCATCAAGGAATATGCCTTCTTCGAGCTGGCGCTCTATCTCGCCGTGCTCGTCGTCGATCTTTCGACGCCGGCGCTCGCCATGGTCTTGACCGTCGCCATAGCCAGCCCCGCAATGGCTTCGATTGCCGGCGTTGCGTTTGAGGGCAGCTTCGCTCTGCTCGCCATCGCGCTGGTTTGCTTTTGGACCATGCTGTTCGATTTTCGCAGCATGCTGGCCCGCGACCAACGGGAAGAGTTGGTTCCATGAAGAGCGGCGGTGCTACATCCATCGCCGCCACGGGGCGGCCACATGCGGCCGATGCGCCGGGCACGAGCTGGCTGACCCGCCTCATCGTGGTCGTGGCCATGCTGGTCGCTGTCGCTACCGCGATCTATCTCAGCATGGACGAGACCTTCGGCTGGGACGCGCGGGTGAACTGCGCCGCCGTCGATGCCCATATCGCCGGGCTTGATCCCTATTTCGTCAAGAACCTCAGCGACGCGAAGTATTCCTATCCTTATCTGCCCGCGACGCTGGACGCTTTTCGTCCGCTCTGCGCCGGCGGCGTCCTGGTTGCCCATTACAAGAGCATCTATCTCTTTCTAGCCATCCTGTGCGCGCTAGCGTTGCCTTGTCTCGGCGAGAGACGCCGAAGCCTCCGCGACACCGCGCTACGGGTCATCTTCGTGCTTGGCGGCTTCGTCGGGCTTGAATGGATTCTGGCGACCGGCAATTTTGCGATCTTCAGCGGCCTGCTGACCTCGGTGGCGTTGGCTCTGTTGCTGCGTCCGGCCCGTTCCGAAGGGCAGGGGAACAAGACCTTGTCGCTGCAGCTGGCCGGGGCTGCGCTGCTCGGCCTCGTGACCTCGTTCAAGCTGGTCTACTGTCCGATCCTCGCTGCGCTCTATCTCTTGCCGCTGCGGCGCTCGCGCAAGCTGATGCTGATTGCTGTTGCAGCCGGTGCATTCGCGCTGCCGATTCTGATCTCGGCGGTGTTTTACGCAAACCTGTTTCCGAGCTGGCTGAGCGCGATCTCCGGCCAGATTCCGGGGCAACATTCGCCAGGTGACGACCTCAATCCGTCGCTTCTGTTCCTCGCGCTCGCTCTCGCGGACAGTCTCGGGCTCGGCGGCAGCAAGCTGATCGCTGCCTCGCTTTATGGCTTCGCCGCGGTGGCGCTCGTGATCGCGCCGCTCGCTGTTTCGGTCTGGCGCATGGTTGCTGCGCACGGGCCGGCCGACGCAAGATCACCCCTAAAATGGTTCGACCGCTGGCTGATTGAGCATCCCGTCCCGGCAATGCGCCTCGTCGTGCTGACGATGTATGCGCTCTACCTCTGCGCCCCGCGACTGAAGGAATATGCCTTCTTCGATATCGCCCTCTACGCCGCCATTCTCGTCGTCGATCTTCCTGCAGCCGGGCTTGCCGTCGTCCTGGCAATTGCGGTCGGCATCCCTGCGCTGGCGTCGATCACAGGGTATGTCTTCATAGATGGCTTTGATCAGCTGGCGATCGCGCTGCTGTGCTTCTGGATCATCCTGCGGGCGCAATCGGCAGCGCCGGGGCAGGTGGTGCGGGCAGCCGGAATCGAACCGGCACAGCGCTTGCGCGCCGAGGGATTTTAAGTCCCTTGCGTCTACCAATTCCGCCATGCCCGCTTGATCCAACGAGATCAAACACTTAAGTCCCGTCCAACCGTCTGGAACTGGCGCTTCGGCCGGACAGGGGGTTCTTCCTTAAGCGAGCCGGCGGCACAAGGCAAAGCCTCAATCCGGACATCTGGTCCTGCTTTAGGCATTCTCAATTCACGGGGACTATTTTGCGACCCATGCCTGCTTTGCCTTTCTCCTCCCTGCGCTTGCCTTGCGCGGTTGCCGCGCTCGTCGGGGCCGGCTTCGCGCTGTCAGGCTGCGCCGGCGTGAGCGAGACGATCGCTCCAGCCTTCGCCGATCCTGCCAGATACGAATTGTACGACTGCAAACAGCTCGAGGCCGAGCGCAAATCGCTCGCCACGCGTACCGCGGATTTGCAGAAGCTGATGGACAAGGCCGAGACCGGGACCGGCGGCGCGGTCGTGTCCGAGCTCGCCTATCGCAACGACTATATCGCGGTCCGTGGGATGGCGCAGCTGGCCGAGGATGCGTGGCGCCGCAACAGGTGCCGGGAAACACCGCCTGCTGCGGCGTCGGCGGCGACCGCGCCCCAACGGCCGGACATCAAGCCCGCGCCGAAACGCTAGGGCCTCCAGCCGTAAATCCAGTCCTGCCGCGCCAGCATGCGCTCAGGTCCCAGCGCGCGGATCACGAGATCGCGCGCGATCGCGAAGGGGCCGCCCAGATGATAGATGCGGCCCTGCTGCCGCGCGGTCTGCTGCACCTTCCTGACACGAGCCTGACGTGCACGACCATATTGGGTCAGCGCCGCGGTGATGCCGGCCGTGTCCTCGGCCGTATCGAGGCTCAGATGCCGGGCGAGCATGGCTGCATCCTCGATCGCCATGCCGGCGCCTTGCGCGGCAAACGGCAGCATCGCATGCACGGCATCGCCGAGCAGCGCGACCGGGCCCTTGCTCCAGGGGCATCCGTCGGGCACGCCGAACAGCGCCCATTTGCGCCAGCTGTCGACGGCGGCCAGCAGCATCCGCGCCGTCGGCGGCCAGCGCGGCGCGGCGAAGGCCTCCATCACCTCGAAGGGATCGCCGGGCGTACTCCAGCCCGGCCTGTTCCAGGTGCCCGGCAGCACCGCCACCACGTTGAGCTGGCGTCCGCCGGCGATGGGGTAGGCGACCAGATGCGCGTTCGGGCCCATCCAGAGCTGCACCCGCCGCGCTGTAAAATCCTTCGGCAATTGCGTGGCATCCAGCGTGCCGCGCCAGGCGATCAAACCGGAGAAGCGCGGCTGCACCTCGGGAAACAGATGCTGGCGCACCGTCGACCAGATGCCGTCGGCGCCGATCAGCGCGCTGGCGAGATCGCTGCGCCTGATGGTGCCGCTGCGATGGACGACTGTCAGTCCCTTGGCGTGAGGCGCGACATCCTCGAAGGTCGCGCCCAGCTTCAGATCGATATCGGGATGATCAGCGACTGCGCCCGCGAGCGCCGATTGCAGGTCGGCGCGGTGCACGACCCAATAGGGCGCCCCGGCGCGCGCTGACGCCGCATCACCGAGCGGCATCCGCAACAGCTCCCCGCCGGCGCGCGCGCTCATGATCGACACCGCGTCCGGGACCACGGCGCGCAGCTTCAGCCGCTCGGCGAGGCCGAGCTCGACCAGCACGCGGCTGGCATTGGGAGAGAGTTGCAGGCCGGCGCCGACTTCCTCGAGCCGCTCGGCCTTTTCCAGCACGACGATGCGAAAACCGCGGGCCGCGAGCGCGAGCGCAGCCGTCAATCCTCCGATGCCGGCACCGGCAATGACGATCGTTCGCGGGAGAGCCACCCCTGACCGAGGGGGACGGTCAGGCCACCTTGTCCTTCAAGACGCATTCCGGCGGACGGGCCTCGCCCGCCTTCAAATCGGCGGCGAAGCGGTACAGCGTCGAGCAGTACGGGCAGATGATCTCGTTGTCGTTGCCGAGGTCCAGGAAGACGTGCGGATGATCGAACGGAGGGTTGGCGCCGACGCACATGAACTCTTGCGAGCCGATCTCGATGACGGGGACACCGGCATCGTTATGGAAGTGCGGGACGACATGGTCGGACATCGTAGTTCATCCTGGAGTGGCAATGGCGGCAGACACAATCAGCAGTGACGCGGCATATTATCGACGCCGCGGACCATACTGATGGGTGCAAGTGATTGCTAGCCCGGCGGAACCGAAAGGTTCGCAATTGCCCCATGCTCATTTGCTCATGCAAATTCGACACAATCTTGTCGCCTCAGAGAAGCCCTTCTTTCGTCGGGGACGTTGTGTCGCAATTTTGGCATACTATGTCTGTGGACACGCGAAATTGCGACGAAAGACGAACCATCAGGCGCAAAATGATTCTGCCAATGTCCAGGCTTTCAGCATGAAGTGGCTGCGAATCAGCTCAGCGTTGGCAGGAATTGCTGCATGCAGCCTTGTGCTCGCGCAGGTAGCGCCGCATGCCCGGCAGGCCGGCGCTATCCTCGCCGCCCAGGATGATCCGGCGGCGCTGTCCGAACTCAAGCTCGATGCGACCCTCGCGAACAACGATCGCCTGGTTCAGGACAATATCGAGACTGCTCTCAATGCTGATGATGCCGACCTCGCCGACAGCTTTGTCGCGCTCGCGCGTGACCGCAACATCGCACTGCCCGACGACCTGCTCGGCCGGGTCAGCGACGCCGTCAAGTCGGAAAACTCCTCTTCGCATTTCGCCAAGCGCTTCGCCACCGGTCTCGTCACCGGCAATGCCGAAGATGTCGCGAGCCTGTCAGGGACGGTCGCCGGCGATCTCTTCGTGATCGGCGATATCAGGGACGTCGTGCGCGAGGGCAAGCATCTTGCGATGGGCGAGGATACCGATCGCCTGGTGCTTGGTCTTGCCACCGCGGGTCTCGCGGTGACCGCCGTGACCTACGTATCCGCCGGCGGCGCCGCGCCTGTTCGTGCCGGGCTGACGCTGGTGAAGGATGCCCGCAAGGTCGGACGGCTCGGCGAAGGTCTCGCCGAATGGGCCGGCCGGTCCGCGCGCGAGGTGGTGGATACGCCGATGCTCCAGAACGCGGTCGCCTCCGGCTCGGTGCTGCGGCCGGGCGAGACGGTGAATGCGATCAAGGCCGCGTTCCGCGTCGAGAAGGCGGGTGCGCTGGTCCGGCTTGGCAAGGACGTCACGCGCGTGGCCGAGAAATCAGGCACGCGCGGCGCCATGGATACCTTGCGCATCGCCGAGGGTCCGAAGGATGTCGCGCGCGCGGCGCGGCTGGCGGAAGCACAAGGCAGCAAGACGCGCGCGATCATGAAGCTGCTGGGGCGCGGTGCATTGCTGCTCGTCGGCGGCGCGTTCGATCTCACGCTGTGGCTCCTCGGTGCCGCGCTGACGCTGTTCGGCCTGTTGTCCTCGATCAAGGCGACCACCGAGCGCCTCACGCAAGGATGGTGCGACCGCAGGCGGGCCCGGCGGCTTCGCCAGGCTAAACTGGCTGCCGAAGCCGCACTGGCCAACGCGGCCGCCACGGCCTAAGATTAAACCTCTCCCCACAACATTGCGGACCTGCTGATGCCGAGCTTTCACAACGGCGCTGTTGAAATTGCCTATCTCGACGAAGGCGAGGGCGATCCGATCATCCTGGTGCACGGCTTTGCCTCCAGCAAGAACGTGAACTGGGTCTATCCGACCTGGGTCTCGGAGCTGCGCAAGAACGGTCGCCGCGTCATTGCACTCGATAATCGCGGTCATGGCGAGAGCGCAAAGCTCTACGATCCCGCGCAATATTCGATCCCCACCATGGCCGGCGACGTATTGGCGCTGATGGATCATCTCGCCATCCCTCAGGCCGACATCATGGGCTATTCGATGGGCGGCCGGATGACGGCCTGGCTCGGTCTCAATGAGCCGCAGCGCCTGCGCTCGGCGATCCTCGGCGGCATCGGCATTGGCGGCCTGATTGAAGGCACCGGGCCTGGCGAGGTCGTCGCCGAGGCGCTGGAAGCGGCCTCGCTCGACGACGTCAGCGATCCCGTCGGTCGCACGTTTCGTGCGTTTGCCGATCAGACCCGCTCCGACCGCGTGGCGCTGGCCGCCTGCCTGCGTGGCACGCGCGATCTCATGACCCGCGACGAGGCCGCACGCATCGATGTGCCCGTGCTGATTGCAGTCGGCTCGACCGATGACGTTGCGGGCTCGGCCGGCGCGCTCGGCGCGATCATCCCCGGGTCCGAAGTGCTCGACATCCCAAACCGCGACCACATGCGTGCGGTCGGCGACAAGGTCTACAAGTCGGGCGTGCTGGATTTCCTGTCACGCCGCGGTTGAGCTGTCTCGACTGGATCGTCGTCGCCGAATGCACGAAACAGCGCCATCAGCACCACGAAGGTCGCGACCCACACCATCCGCGCGCCGTAGCGGTCGTGCGGGCCTGAGATCACACCGCAGATGAAGGCGTTGCCGAGCAGGGCCAGCGTCACGGTCCCCGCCAGCAGCGTCAGGTCGTCGAGCCGGCGATGGGCGAGCGCGTATCCGAGCAGCGCGAGCAGCCCCAGCATCGAGACCAGCGCGACCGGCACGTGCAGCCAGTTGACGTAGTCGAAATCGAGCTCCCAATTCTGCTGACGCGCCGCGCGCATCGGCGCGACCTGCGCCGGAATGTAGCGTTCGATGATGCCGTAGGTGTGCGGAATCCAGACACTGGAGCCTTCGCCGGTCGCCACATGCAGCAATTGTTGGCCCGTCGCCCGCAGCGCCGCACCGGCCTGCCACGCCGGATAGTCCGCGAGCGATCGTTCGACGATGGTGCCCATCTCGTCATTAAGCCCATCGAAGCGGCCGAGCGTGTTGAACATGCTGTGGCCCCATAGGAATTCGTCAGCGGTGGCCGGCAGCTCATTGCGATAGGGACAGAGCTTGAAGTTTTCGCGCGGGCAATGGTCGTTCAGGAATTGCGCAACGATGCCGTCCTGCATCATGCGACCGAAGGCGACGCCGGTGCCGCCCGGCGTCCAGGCCCATTTGCCTGACAGCGCGTGGTTGGCTGCGATCAGCATCAGCGCCCCTGCGACGATTGTCAGGCTCGCCTGGGCCAGTCCAGCGATCGGCAGACGAGGCCCAAGCAACGGCCGCGCCATCCAGCCGACGGCGCAGAGCCCGAACAGCACGCCGAGCGTGGCGCTGTGGGTTGCGGCCGCAAAGGCGGTGAAGACAAACAGCGCGGCCCGCTCCGCCCAAGAGATGCGGCTGCCGCCAACGACCAGCAGAAACAGCGACAGCACCGACAGCCCCGCGAAGATGTCGGTGAGCAGCATGCTGGCAAGCCAGGGCAGGGCCGTCGACAGGATCAGCAGCAGGCTGATGGCCGCGAAGCGGGCCGTCTGCATCATCGAGAGGACGCGTAAGGTGAGCTGCAACAGCCACAATGTGACCAGCGACTGGACCGCGAGATTGATCCAGAATCCGGAGCTCTCGCCAAGGTGCAGATAGATGCCGAATACGGTGGACCGGCTCGGCACCAGATAGCCTTCGTACCAGCGCGCCAGATAGCCGCCGGTATCCCATTGCAACAGCGGATAGCCGTTCCAGAACGCCGGCGCGATCAACAGGAGAGGCAGCGCCACCGCCGCCAGCCGCAGCCAAAACGTACCCGCGGCGCGCGCGCGCAATTGATCGGTGGTGATGCTCAAAACGGCTCCGTGGTCATCAGGACCATGCCCGCAATAAGGGTCGGGACGAAATTCACCAATAGTTTGACGCGACCCGGCTTGAATTTGGCGAGACTCTGACCATTTCAAGCCGACCTTGCCGCCTGGGGACGCCAGAAGAAGTTCTTGTGTTTCAAGGCGTTGGCGTGCTTTCGCGGGGCAAGGCGCTGTTCACTCTCAGGCAAGCCCGTCAGGACTTTGTCGCCTACACTGTGCTATAAAGCCAACAAAACCAGCCGTTCGAAAGAGCAGATTCCAGAGAGACAATCATGGCAGTGCATCAGGTCAATCCGGGAGGAAAGCTTGCTTCGCTCGATCCGATCTGGGACCGGATCCGTGGCGAGGCGGAGGACATCGTCTACCGCGAGCCCGAGCTTGCGACCTTCATCTACTCGACGGTGCTGCACCACAGCCGGCTCGAAGATTCGGTGGTCCACCGCGTCGCCGACCGGCTCGATCACGCCGCGCTCTCGGGTGATCTGGTGCGCCAGACCTTCGACGAGGCGCTGCGCGACGATCCTGATTTGGGCAATGCCTTCCGCGCCGATCTCGTCGCCGTCTACGACCGCGATCCCGCGACCTCGCGCTTCATCGATCCCTTGCTCTACTTCAAGGGCTTTCACGCGATCCAGACCCATCGCCTCGCGCACTGGCTCTATTTGAAGGGCCGCAAGGACTTTGCTTACTACCTGCAGAGCCGCGCCTCCGCGGTGTTCCAGACCGACATCAATCCCGCCGCGCGCATCGGCCGCGGTATCTTCCTCGACCACGCCACGGGCTTTGTCTGCGGCGAGACGGCTGTGATCGAGGACGACGTCTCGATCCTGCACGGCGTCACGCTTGGAGGCACCGGCAAGGAGAACGAGGACCGTCATCCGAAGATTCGTCATGGCGTGCTGATCGGCGCCGGCGCCAAGATCCTCGGCAATATCGAGATCGGCCATTGCGCGCGCATCGCCGCAGGTTCGGTCGTGCTTGAGCCCGTGCCGCACAACGTCACGGTCGCGGGCGTGCCGGCCAAGATCGTGGGCAAAGCCGGCTGCGCCGAGCCATCGCGCACCATGGACCAGATGATCAACGCGATGGGACTTTAAGCGTGCACGTTAAGGGCCGGATTTGCCGGCCCTTTTCGTCCCCAAATTCTTTGGCAATTCATGCTGGCGGTTCGCCGCATCTCGTCCTAAAACCCGCCGACCAATTTTGATCGGAGACTTGCCGTGGACGTCAAAGAAGTCAGAAAGCTGGATGCGTATCTGAAACGCGTTTTCGGCAACCCGAAGATCCGCGTCGTGCCGCGGCCGAAGAAGGACGATTCCGCCGAGGTCTATATCGGCGAGGAGTTCATCGGCGTGCTGTTTGTCGACGACGAGGACGATGATCGCTCGTTCCAGTTCCAGATGGCGATCCTCGAGGACGATCTGGTCGATCAGGAATAATTCGACGCACGGGTCGTCCTCTTGTGTCCCGGACGCACTGCAACGCCTAAAGCGTTGCAGTGCAGAGACGGGACGCCGAAGCCACACAGCGCATCTCTGCAACATGGGCCCTGGCACTGCAGCGCACCGTCGAAAAGACGCTGCGCTGCGTTCGGGGCACGAGATCGCGTTTTGAGTACAACTGCATCAACATCGTCATTGCGAGCGCAGCGATAATTAGCCGAAGCGCACCATTTCAGCCTCAAATTAGAATCGAGAGTATTCGGAGTGTTCTGCCAGCAGCACAATCTATGTACCGAAGGCTTCTTCCTCGCCTGTCACTCGTCTTCAGTTGCAGATTTCCACGCTTGAGGCGCCCGAAGAACTCGGAGTGCTTTGGCCGGGCTTCATTCCAGTAGCCTCAAGGTGGCAGCCCGGCCGGACTGAACGGCAACCCGCATTGTTACAAAACATTTGACCTGTCGCCTGCGGCTTCGCGGGTGAGGACTCGACTTTCTTCCTCGCGTCGTCTCGCGGCTTGGCATCCTCGCGAGTGGCAACCGGCTTCTTGTCCTGAATCTTCTCGCATTCGTTGTCGTCGTTGACGCGATAGCCGATGCGGCAGGCGATCTTCACGCAAGCATCGCCGTCGGCCTTGAATCCGCGATCGCACACCAGCGGGCAGACCCGGCCCGGCTTGGCCTTGATTGCGTCGAGCGCGTCGAAGCTCGCCTGCTTGGCATCGAACTTCGTTCCGGCATATTTGTTGAACAGCGTTAGCGAGCGCTGCGATGTCGCATTCCAGTCGCCGTCGGCCGCGGCCGCCAGACAGCCGACTCGACGCAACTCGGACTGAACCAACTTTGCCGTCTCTTGCGGCGACAGGCTCGGCTGCGACGACGTCGGGGTCACGGCGGCAACTTTCTGTTCGCTCTCCCGCGCTTTTGCGTCCGCAGCCTGCTTCGCAGCCAAATCGGCAGCGGCCTTGTCACTTGCGACCTTGTCGGCGAGCACCTTCTCGGCGGCCTGCTTGTCGGCCAGCGCCTTGGCAACAGCGGCCTCGGCATCCTTTCTACGCTGCTCTGCTGCGGCCGCCTTGGCTTCCTCGATTTGCTTGGCCTTTTCTGCCGCTAGCCGGGCATCTTCGGCGGCCTTGGCTGCCGCTCCTGCCTTGTCCTGCTCGGCCTTCTTCGCTCGTTCGGCTACCAGTCTTGCTTTCTCCTCCTCGGCTTGTCGCACCTTCTCAGCCGCTGCAGCACGGGCGTCTTCGGCGGCAATCCGATTGAGCTGGGCCTTGGCGAGGTCTGTGTAGAATCCGCTCGGGTAGCGGTTGAGGAACGCCGCCCAAACTTCGCGCGTGCCGAGTTGGAGCGCCAGTTCGTAGGCGCGCCGGATTTCGCTGTCCGGGTTTGCCTGCGGTCCAGCCGCGACTGGCTTCGCCGGAACCAGGGCTAAGTCATCTCCGCCGAGCGAGCCGTAGACAAAGGGCTCCTGCTTGTTGCCGGTGGCCTTGAGCACGTCGTCACGGACGAATCGAAAAGCCTTGCCGAGATCGAGGCCCGGCGTCGGCAGGCGTTCGACCAGAGCGGCGGCAAACGGGCTGTTCTTCGCATCACCATCCGAGGCAGTCGAGCCGGCCTTGGCCGCAAAAGCGATCATGGTGTTCGGGCTGGTCGGCTCGACCTTGGCGAGGCCGCGGCCGATCGCGCGCGAGGCCATGGTCCGCTTCATGGTCTTGGCGAAGGGATTGTCGCGACAGGCATCCAGGATGACGAGCCGGAGCTGCTTGGCCGATTCCACGGCGAACAGCGCGCGGTCGAGCGCAACAGTCTCGTCGAGCACGTCGCCGTCGGTCTCCAGAGCGGCGTCGGTGGGGATCAGGTAGTTGGTGCCGTCGAGCTCGATGCCGTGTCCCGCATAGTAGATCACCGCAACCTCGGCATCGCGGGTCTTGCCCGCAAATTCGCGCAACGACCTGCGCATGTCTGCAGCATTCAGGTCGAGCCTGACATCGACATTGTCAAAGCCGGCGGACTTGAACATGCCACCGACCAGGGTGGCGTCGTTCACCGGATTGGTGAGCCGCGGGGCGCTCTTGTAGGCCGAATTGCCGATCACCAGCGCGACACGCTTTTCGGCAAACGCCGCGCCGCAGGTGAAACTTGTAAGAAGAAGGGCAATCAGGACTCTCAGCATATGCGGCCAACCCTCAATCGCAGACCTCAGTCATATGTCCCTGAGTGAAAGCAGCCTTAGGCAGCTGCAAGCGGCATCCTTGTCGCACCGGACGACACATTGTCGAGTTGCAATAGATCTGCCCCGTGGTCTGCGGCTTTGCCGGCGTGGCTTCGCTCTTCTTTCTCTCGTCGTCTCGCGGCTTCGCATCCTCCCGGGTGGCAACCGGCCTCTTGTCCCGCGTCTTCTCGCACTCGTTGTCGTCATTGACGCGATAGCCCGCGCGGCAGGTGATCTTCACGCAGGCATCGCCATCGGCCTTGAAGCCGTGCTCGCAGACCAGCGGGCAGACCCGGCCCGATTTGGCTTTGATGGCATCGATCGCGTCGAAGCTCGCCTGCTTGGCGTCGAACTTCGTTCCCGCGTATTTGTTGAACTGCGTCAGCGAACGTTGCGATGACGCATTCCAGTCGCCATCGGCTGCGTCCGCGAGACAGCCGACACGGCGCAACTCTAACTGAACCAGCTTCGCCGTTTCCGCGGGGGAAAGTCTCGGCTGCGACGAGGTCGGGGCAACTGTTGCAACCTTCTCTTGACCGTCGGCCATTTGCGGCTTCTCGGTCACTTGCTTGTCAGCCGCCGCCCTGTCGCTCGCGATCTTGTCGGCGAGCGCCTTCTCGGCGGCCTGCTTGTCGGCCAGCGTTTTGGCAACGGTAGCCTCGGCATCCTTTCTGCGCTGTTCTGCTGCGGCCGCCTTGGCCTCTTCGATCTGCTTGGCCTTCTCGGCGGCAAGCCGGGCGTCCTCTGCCGCCTTGGCGGCCGCAGCGGCTTTCTCCTGTTCGGCTTTCTTGGCGCGCTCGCCCGCGAGCCGGGTTTTCTCCTCTTCGGCCTGTCGTGCCTTGTCGGCAGCCGCGGCGCGGGTTTCTTCGGCGACAATCTTCTTGAGCTGCACCTTCGCCAAGTCCGCATAAAAACCGCTCGGGAAGGCCCGCAGAAACGCCTCCCACGCGTCGCGATCGCCCGCTTGAAGTGCGAGTTCGTAGCCCCGGCGGGTCGCATCATCGGGGCTCGCCTGCGGTCCTGTGGCCGCTGGTTTCGCTGGTACCAGCGAAACATCATCGCCGCCGAGCGAGCCGTACACATAAGGCTCCTGCTTGTAGCCCGTACTCTTCAGCACGTCGTCACGAACGAATCGAAAAGCCTTGCCCAGGTCGAGCCCCGGCGTCGGCAGACGTTCGACGAGAGCGGTGGCAAACGGGCTGTTTTTCGCATCGCCGTCCGAGGCGGTGGAGCCGGCCTTGGCCGCAAAGGCGATCATGGTGTTCGGGCTGGTCGGCTCGACCTTGGCAAGGCCGCGGCCGATTGCGCGCGAGGCAACCGTGCGCTTCATGGTCTTTGCGAACGGGTTGTCGCGGCAGGCATCAAGGATGACGAGCCGGAGCTGCTTGGCCGGTTCGACAGCGAACAGTGCGCGATCGAGCGCAACGGTCTCGTCGAGCACGTCGCCGTCTGTCTCCAGCGCGGCGTCAGTGGGGATCAAATAGTTGGTGCCGTCGAGCTCAATGCCGTGTCCGGCATAGTAGATTACCGCAACCCCGGCATCGCGCGTCCGGCCCGCGAACTCCCGCAGCGCCCTGCGCATGTCGGCAGCATTCAGGTCGAGCCTGACATCGACATTGTCGAAGCCGGCGGACTTGAACATGCCACCGACCAGGGTGGCGTCGTTAACCGGATTGGTGAGCCGCGGGGCGCTCTTGTAGGCCGAATTGCCGATCACCAGCGCGACACGCTTTTCGGCGGCCAGTGCGGAGCCGGTCCCGAGCCAGGCTGAAAGCCAGGTCGCCACAACAAACAAAACAAACAGCCGAAGCCGCATTCCAGCCCCCGAATGCAATAGCGTCAGATTATCCGCATAATGGCCGAATGCAATTTGTGGTCTGTGACATCAGTCACATTGCTGGCAACCGCGTTATTCAAGTCAATCAATCCCTCCATGATACCATCATGCCCTGTATCGGCCGAGGGTAAATATCGAAAAAGCAGAATTATTGAAAATCAGAAGCCGTGACGGGCGCCGGGCTACTTTGCATGTGCGGATCGCGTCCGCAGGTGCCGACCTTTTGGCGTCGAGATCTGGTTCTTCGCCAGAATACCGCGCGCCGTGGCGTCAGGCAGTAATTGCCTTTCAGCCGTGCCTCAATTGCACACTTCGTATTGTTTCCCTGAGTCCATTGAATTCCTCCCGCTAACAATGCGACAGCCGGGGGTTACCGGCCGACAGCCTGTCGTATTGCAAAGGATCTGACCAGACGCCTGCGGCTTCGAGGGCGCCGATTCGACCTTCTTCCTGTTGTCGTCTCGCGTCTTGGCATCCTCGCGGGTCGCAACCGGCTTCTTGTCCTGCACCTTCTCGCACTCGTTGTCGTCGTTGATGCGATAGCCGGCGCGGCACGCGATCTTGACGCAAGCGTCGCCATCGGCCTTGAAGCCGTGATCGCACACCAGCGGGCAGATCCGGCCCGGCTTGGCCTTGATGGCATCGAGCGCGTCGGAGCTTGCAAGTTTGGCGTCGAAGTTCGTCCGGGCATATTTGTTGAACTGCGTCAGCGAGCGCTGCGACGTCGCATTCCAGTCGCCGTCGGCCGCGGCGGCCAAGCAGCCGACACGACGGAGTTCGGACTGAACCAGCTTCGCGGTCTCCTGGGGAGAGAGGCTCGACGGTGAAGAGGTCGGGGCAACGGCGGCAACTTTCTGTTCGCCCTCCTGCGATTTCGCGTCCGCCGCCTGCTTCGCAGCCAGTTCGGCAGCCGCCTTGTCACTTGCCATCTTGTCGGCGAGCGCCTTCTCGGCAGCCTGCTTGTCGGCCAGCGCTTTGGCGACGGCGGCCTCGGCATCTTTCCTGCGCTGTTCGGCTGCCGCAGCCTTCGTTTCCTCGATCTGCTTGGCTTTCTCGGCCGCGATCCGGGCGTCCTCGGCGGCTTGGGCAGCCGCAGCGGCCTTCTCCTGTTCGACCTTCTTGGCGCGTTCGGTTGCCAATCGGGCCTTCTCGTCCTCGGCCTGCCTGGCCTTTTCCGCAGCTGCAGCGCGAGCTTCCTCGGCGACTATCTTGCTCAATTGACCCTTGGCAAGGTCGGTGTAGAAGCCGCTTGGGTAGCGGTTGATGAACGAGGACCAAACGTCCCGGGTGCCAATCTGGAGCGCCAGTTCGTAGTCGCGCCGGATTTCGCTGTCCGGGTTGGCCTGTGGACCGGCTGCTGCCGGCTTGGCCGGTACCAGCGAAACGTCATCTCCACCAAGCGACCCGTACACATACGGCTCCTGCTGGTAGCCGGTGGTCTTGAGCACGTCGTCGCGAACGAATCGAAAGGCCTTGCCCAAGTCGAGGCCCGGCGTCGGCAGGCGTTCCACCAAAGCGGTGGCAAAGGGGCTGTTCTTCGCATCACCGTCCGAGGCGGTCGAGCCGGCCTTCGCCGCGAAGGCGATCATGGTGTTCGGGCTGGTCGGCTCGACCTTGGCGAGGCCGCGGCCGATCGCGCGCGCGGCGATCGTGCGCTTCATCGTCTTGGCGAACGGGTTGTCGCGGCAGGCATCCAGGATGACGAGGCGCAGCTGCTTGGCTGGTTCGACTGCGAACAGGGCCCGGTCCAGCGACAGCGTTTCATCGAGGACGTCGCTGTCGGTCTCGAGCGTCGCGTCGGTGGGGATGAGGTAGTTGGTCCCGTCCAGCTCAATGCCGTGACCGGCATAGTAGATCACCGCGACGTCGGCCTCGCGCGCTTTGCCGCCAAACTCGCGCAGCGCCTTGCGCATCGCGGCGACGTCCAGGTCGAACTTGACATCGACCGAGTCAAAACCCGCTTTCTTGAACATGTCGCCAACCAGCGCGGCATCGTTCGCTGGGTTCTTCAGTCGCCCCACGTTCTTGTAGGCCGAGTTGCCTATGACGAGCGCTACGCGCTTTTCGGCGGCCAATGCAGAGCCGGCCGGCGCTAGCCAGGTCGCAAGCCAAGTCGCAACAATTGACAAAATGAACAGCCGAAGCCGCATTCCAGCCCCCGAACGCAATAGCGTCAGATTATCCGAAGAATGGCCGAATGCAATTTAAGGCCTGTGACATCAGTCACATTCCTTGCAGCCGGGTCGTTCAGGTCGATCACCCCACGTTGCCATTGTGATCCTGTTTTGCCCGACGGGTCAAGCCGGAATTCGAAAAATACGAAACCGCGCGGCTGGCCCCCCGGCTACTGTGCATGGGGTTGTTTTCGATTTTTTGTTGCGGTGGCCAGCGCTCAGCCCTTCGGCCCGCGCAGCTGCGCCGTCAGCCTGTCCATTGCACCGGCGACATCGCGCCATTGCGACAGCCAGCTCCGCGGAAAGCGGAAGGTGAGATCGGCGCCGTCGACGCGGCGCTCGGACAGGCACATGCCGGGCGTCGATGCATCGCGCGTGCAGCGCGCGGCGAGTGCGGGCGCGCTTGCGGAATACAGATCCTCGCTGCCATAGGGCGTGTCGCTGCGGAAGGCGCGCATCGTCAATCCGTCGTCCGGCGCTGTCGCGGCCTGCTCGAGATAGCGCGGATAGATTGTCGCCGTTCGCTGCTCGGGCGAGAGCGCATCGTGATGCGCCGCGATCGACAGGAAGATGCGGTCGATCGGCTGCATCGCCGTGTCGACGGTGTCGGCGGTGACATGCGTCGGCCCGCTCGGTGCGTCAAGCGAAGGATAGAGGAAGTCGAGATCGATGCGCTCCTGCGGTCCGGAGTGCCGCTGGATCTTCATCCGGATCGCGGAGATCGGCAGATTGAACAGCGTGCCGCCGACGCTGACGGGCAGCTTGTCCGGTGCATCAGCGCCGCCCGTGCTCCAGGTCGGCCACAGCAGATAGGCAACCAGGCCGACGGCGCTCACGGCGAAGGCACAGGTGAGCGCGAGCGGGATGAGATGGGTCCGCGCACGCGCCTTTGCGCTCATCTTGGCGTTCGTCCTGGAAGAGCGAGGGGAGGTTGCCGAAAACACCGTCATGACGTCGCGCAAATGGGTCCGGGGCCGGTCGGCCGATGGCCGACGAATCACCGGCGAATATGCCACGTGGCGGCGATTTCGCGGAGGGTTCCGGGTTGCCGGGAGGGCGGGGGGCTCTGCTTGGGCCGGGCGGCGGCGTTAACCTTCGCTTAAGGATAATGTAGCGTTAGCCGGCACTATTTGTCACAGGAAGGGTCCTCGCGTTGCGTATGGGCGGACTGTTCCGATGACACCTGAAGCTCTCAACACCTTCTTCTCGATCTGCATCGGCTTCGCGCTCGCGGGTGCGCTCGCGAATGGATACCAGGCGATGTCGCAACGGCCCGCAGGTTTCGGATTGCTGCAGGAGGGCGTGGCGCCGAAGACGTTTGCGGCCGTGCCGTTCCTGGTGTTCGCGGCGCCCTTCATCATCATGCGCAATACGCTGCGCGGCATGCGGCTCGAAAGCCGCCGCTTCGAGTTCGTGATGATGGCAACCGTCATCGCCTGCTTCTGGAGCATGATGAGCGGCACCTTCTTCCTGATGACGCTGCGCGCGACCGGCGTGATCGGCTGACGCCTTGCAGGGCTGTGCGGCAGCCCTTTGCTTCCGTGTCGTCGTTTCGCTATGGCTTGGGTTGACGTGACAGGAGACCTCCATGGCGATCTACGAGCTCGACGGGCAGGCGCCCGATCTTCCCACCGACGGCAACTACTTCATCGCGGAAACCGCGACCGTGATCGGCAAGGTGCGCCTGAAGCCGGGCGCGAGCGTCTGGTTCGGCGCGGTGCTGCGCGGCGACAACGAGTGGATCGAGATCGGCGAGGGCGCCAATGTGCAGGACGGCTCGACCTGCCACACCGACCTCGGCTTTCCGCTTGTCATCGGCAAGAACTGCACCGTCGGCCACAACGTCATTCTGCACGGCTGCACCGTCGAGGAGGGCGCGCTGATCGGCATGGGCTCCATCGTCATGAATGGCGCGAAGATCGGCCGCAACAGCATCGTTGGTGCCGGCTCGGTCATCACCGAGGGAAAAGAGTTTCCCGAACGATCGCTCATCATCGGCTCGCCCGCGCGCGTCATCCGCACGCTCGACGACGCCCAGGTGCAGAAGATGGGAAGCGCGGCTAGGTTCTATGTCGCCAACGGCCCCCGCTTCAAAAAGGGCCTCAAGCGGATCGGCTGATCCGCACTCCGGTTCCATTTGCTCCTGCCGTAAAAATACCGGCAGGTATTTTAATCCTCCGCTAGCGCAATCAGGCCTATCGTGACGCTCGTTCAACCAGGGAGAGCGGCGCCATGGACGCTGCAGCGTCACAGTCGGGTCTCGAGGCCGTCATCCGGCTTTTGAAGAAATTCGTTCGCTTCGCGCGCGGCGCCGACACGCTCAGCGTCGCGGAGAAGGTCTACAGCATCGCCGGCTGCCTCGCGATCGTCACCACCTTCCTGCTCGTGATGTCGGTTCAGACCGTCCGGTTGCAGACGACCTACCGCCACATGTATGCCACCTCGGCGGAAGCCGCGATCAGCATCGGACGCATCAACGCGCTGATCTATGCCATCGTGATGGAATCGCGCGGCATCTACATGTCCGGTGATCGCAGCACGATGAAGCCGTTTGCCGAAGGGCTCGAGCGTCGCAACCGTGAGCTCGCTGACGCCGTGAAGGGATTGGAGCGGACCGCCGGTGACGACGATGCCGATCAGTTGGCCAGCTTCCGCGAGCGCATCGCGCAGTTCATCGAATTCCGCCAGGAGCTGGTGCGGCGCGGGCTCGAGATCGGTCCGGCGGCCGCGCGCGAATGGGGCGACAATGACGCCAACCGGACGCTGCGGAGCAAGCTCAACGTCGACCTCGAGACGCTCGAAAGAATTTATCGCCAACGGGCCCAGGAAGCCGACGAGCTCGCCGACACCAACCGCTACGCGGCGGCCTATCTGTTCATGCTCGGGCTCGCCGCGCTCTATCTCGCCGGCCTCAACGTCGTCGTGATGCGAAGCTCGGTGGTCGGGGCGCTGGCCGAGATCACGCGGGCGACCGACCGGATCGCCGACGGGGACGTCAAGAGCGAGGTGCCGCATCTTGGCCGTCACGACGAGATCGGGCATCTTGCGCGCGCCGTGCAGCACTTCCGCGACGCCGTTGCGCGCATCTTCGAGCTCGAGGAGCTCGAGCTCGACACCGCGCAGGCGCGCGACGCGGCGATGACCGAGCGCGACAAGTTCAACGACAAGTACCAGGCCAAGAAGTGGCAGCTCTCCGCCGCGATCAACAGCATGCCGCAGGGCCTGATCATGCTCGATGGCAAGGCGACCGTGGTCGCCATGAACGCCAATTATCGACGGATCTATAATCTGCCGGAGACGATCCAGGCCGGCTCGACGCTCGAGGAAATCCTCCAGCACCGGGTCAAAAGCGGGTTGTTCAGCGGCGACGTCGCAAAATATGTCGGGGCCGTGCTCGATCGGATCGCCAAGCGCGAGCCAACCGCCTACGAGATCGCCTTGAACGACGGCCGCATCATCAAGATCTACGAACGGCCGATGGACGGCGGCGGCTGGGTGTCGGTTCAGGAGGACGTCACCGACCAGCGCCAGCGCGAGCGCATCCTCGAGCGGATGGAGCGCTTCCTCGCCACCATCATCGAGAATGTCGCCGAGGGCATCATCGCCAAGGACGCGCGCAATCTGCGCTACGTCTTCGTCAACAGGGCCGCCGAGAAGATGATCGGGATGTCGCGCGGCGAGATCATCGGCAAGACCGCGCGGGAATTGTTCTCCGCGGATGCCGCCGCATTGATCGAGAAACGCGACCAGCAGCTCCTGGCGCAGAAGCAGCAGCTGGAGCCGATCGTCGACACCATCGACAATCCCGCCCGCGGCCGCCGCGTGATCTCGGCCCGTCGGGTCCAGATCGGCGGCGCTGGCGAGGAATCCCACATGTTCGTGACCATGGTCGAGGACCGGACCGAACAGATGGTGGCCGCTGCATAGCGGCCCGCGCGGCGTACATCGACGCGTCAGCTTCCCTCGGATTCGCGCGCTTCGATTGCGCCCGCGACCTTCTCGTGGCCGGCGGCCCACAACGCGTGCTCATCACTGCCGTCCAGGTAAGGATTGGCTTCGGCGGGGATGTTCTCGCGCGCTGCGCACTCGCCCTCTGCAAAGGGATCGCGATCGGTCATCGTGCTCTTGCCTTTCTGGTCCGGGGGCGTGGGGGCGATTTGTCTGTCGCGCCTTCGACGCGCGCGCTCTCGCGCAGGGCGTCCCTGAGGTCGATGGGAATGCCGTGCTTCTTCAGGAGGTCGGCGAAGGCTTCATCCGCAAGCTCCTGAAAGGTCGCCATCCTGTCGCGTCCCAATTGCTTCAGCTTGTCGAACGTGTCCTCGTCGAATGCGATCAATTTGCGCATGATCGTGGTTGCCTTCCTGTTTCAAGCTGATGTGACGGGATTTGTTCCGGAACCTGTCTTTGCTGCAACGGTTGATCGGGCAGGGAGATTTTCCAATGGCCCAACCGTCTGCAAGCGCTTCGATCAAGATGTTGATCGTCATCATCGGCCTCGCTGCAATGCCCGTTGTATCGTTCGGACAGACGACCGGCGGTGCGACCGGATCGACCGGCGGCGTCGCCAATGCGCCGGCGCCGCCGCCCGGCACCAACAGTCTGGGCACGGCGCAATCCTCCGGCGCGAACACTGCGGCCGGCGTCACCACCGGGGCGGCCTCGGGCACGAACCCCGACGCCGATGCTGCGGTGAGTGCCGAGAACCGGCTGCTCGACAAGAAGATGAAGAGCATCTGCCGCGGCTGCTGACGCTCGCGCGGAAGTGAGCCGGTCCGCCTATCATCAACGGTCGAGGGACATTAGCTTGCCCCGGTTTTCAAGTGTGGAGTGTTTCCACGCGGAGGGTGAGTTGATGTTGCGCAAGATGATCGTGGCCGCACTGGCCATCGCGGCGGTTGGCCTCGCAGCGCCCCAGGCGGCGCAGGCGCGAGGCGGTTTCGGTGGCGGCCATTGGGGTGGTGGTGGCCATTGGGGCGGTGGCGGGTTTGGCCATGGCTGGCACGGCGGCGGCTTCTGGCCGGGTGTCGCGATCGGCGCCGGTATTGCAGGCGCCGGCTATTACGGCGCCTATGGCTACGGCTACCCGTACTATGGCGAATACTACGGCGTCGGTTACGAGGACTATGGCGCGCAGTGCTACCCCGTGCGGCAGCGCGTGATGACGCAATGGGGCTGGCGCGTCCGCCGTGTTCAGGTCTGTGAATAGCGGCTGCCAGTAGGGTGCGACTCGATCGAGGCACCGGGATACCGCAACATTAAAAAACAAGGCCGTTGACGCAGTATACCGTCAACGACCTTGCCAGCCCCGGATATTGAAATCGGCTCACGCCATCCGGTAGAGGGCAGCATGGCGCGGAATCATACGGACGAATGTGATCCATTTCACATCTGGCGAAAATAAAGGGCCGCGGCGCGGGATCCAATCAGCCGCGAGAGCGTTTGCGGGCGCTGGCATGAACGCGGTGACGTGCCGGTTTCCTTGGAGTAACCGAGGGTGTGTCGGCCTCGGTTGACCGGACGCTGGCAAAGGATTGCCGCAACCCGTCGATGGACTCGTTCAGACTGGCGACCTGATCCGACAGGCGCTTGGTGTCGGCCTGCTGCGAGGCGAGCAGCTTCTTCATGGTCTGAAGCTGGTCCTGCACGACCTGGAGCTGGTCGATCGATTCCTGCTGGGTCGCCTCCAATCCCTTGGTCTTCTCGACCAGTTGTTCGGAGGCCTGCGCCGCGCGCACCTGAAGCTGCCGCGAGGCGACCACACGGTCGGTCTCAGGCGCAGCACCAGTATAGGCGCGCCAGATCGCGATCGAGGTGACGCCGGCGATCAGGAGCAGCAGCGCGGCAGCCGTCAACGCTATCGGCTGGGCACCGAGACGAAGGAGGGGATTGGACGGTGTGTCCTCTGCGAGATCGATCATCGCTGACAAAGCCCAAATTGAAACTTGGAGAGTGGCGAAGAACGGCAGCACAAGAACGCAGAACAAGGCGGCCGGTGCGCCCCGAAAGTGTTACTGTTCGGCAACAATTGGGACGAAAAGGTGGCCGCTTGGGGAAAAAGCTAAGGTTCCGGCGGAGCTTCGGCGCCGCTTAGTGACGGGCTGCCGTCAACGAAGGCTGGATCGTCATGCGATAGGCGATGAACGCGGTGCCGTCGAAGGTTTCCACGACCTCGTCGCAAGCCGGACAGCGATACTCGCCCGAGTTGGCGGGCGGCGTGGCAAGCTCGAGCCGTCGAAAGCCGGCTCCGCACGCTAAACAGGTGACATCGTTCTTTTTCGTGCACGGCCCCGTAGAAATACTGGTGCGGGTCTTAGCACGGCTTGAGGCAAACTGGGGTCGCTTGTGACAGACACATCAAAGTTGATCGCGCCGTCAGGCGCGGAATGTCAGGGCTGAAACGGCGCAAACGGGCCTGAATAGGTCTTCGCGCGCGGCGCTGCGTAGGGCCCGAGCCGGGATGTCGAAAGCCCGAGCCGGACCAGTCCTTCCGCCAGCGTCACCGCGGCAGCAACGCCATCGACCACGGGCAGACCATGGGTGCCGGCGAGTTCAGCTGCAAGATCGGCCATGCCGGCGCAGCCGAGCACGATGGCCTCGGCGCGGCCGCCGCGGATCGCAGCCGTGATCTCCGTGGAGATCTTGCCGAGCGCTTCAGTATTGCGGTCCTCGAGCGCGAGCACCGGGACTTCGGCGGCGCGGACGCAGGCACAGCGCTCGGCAAGGCCGTATTTCCGCAAATTATGTTCGATCGGCACGATGGAGACGCCAAGCGTCGTGACCACGGCAAAGCGCGCCGCGACCAGGCTCGCCACGTGAAAGCCGGCTTCGCCGATGCCGATGACCGGCGCTTTCGCGATGGCGCGCGCGGCATCGAGGCCGGTGTCGTCGAAGCAGGCGATGATGTGCGCATCGGCACCGTCGCGGTCGGCCTCGCGGATGCAGCCGAGCATACCGGGGACAGCGAAGGCCTCGTCGTAGAATCCCTCGATCGAAACCGGCCCCATCGCGGGCTGCCGCGCGTCGATCACCGTGTCGGGCAGCGCGATCGCGCGCGCCGCCGCGGCGATCTTCGCCGTCATCGTGGTCGTGGTGTTGGGATTGACGACGTGCAGTCGCATCGCGATCAGACGAGCCCTTTGCCGGCGTCCGAGCCCTTGGCCGCCTGGCGCTTGTTGAGCATGTGGATGGTCCCCAGCGCAAGCGTGATCACCGCGAAGGACACCGCGGAGATGATGGTGCCCAGCGCATAGATATCCGGGTTCGTCACCGTCGTGGTAAGGCCCTGAAGGTCGAGCGGCAATGTATTCACTGCCCCGATCGCCTGGCTGGAGCGCGCGAGTTCGTCCCAGGACAATGTGAAGCCGAACAGGCCGATGCCAATCACCGACGGCAGGATGATCGGCAGCACGACGTAGCGGAACGTTTGCCACGGCGTCGCGCCAAGATCGCGCGCAGCTTCCTCGAGCCTGGGATCGAAGCGGTTGAAGATCGCAAACATGATCAGCAGGCCAAACGGCAGCGTCCAGGTCAGGTGCGCACCCAGACCGGAGGTGAGCAGGCCCATCGAGGTCTCGAAATTCTCGTTCCAGTGCGCCTTGATCAAATCGTCGATGATGCGGAATTCCAGCGAGATTCCGAGCGAGGTGATGATCGAGGGCACGATCAGGCTCGCGATCGCCGAGTAGAACAGGATGCTCTGCATCTTGAACTTCCTGCGGAAGGCCATGCCGGCGGCGACCGACAGCACGACAGTGACGGCCATCACGATGACGCCGAGCAGCAGCGAGCGGCGGAAGGACGCACCGAGATCGACGATGCCGGTGCCCTGGAACAGCTTTGTCAGCCAGTAGGTCGACACGCCGTTCATCGGGAAGGTGAGGCCGCCCTGCGGTCCCTGGAACGACAGCACGTAGATCGCGATCATCGGGCCGTAGAGAAACAGCACATAGGCCGCGAAGAAGATCGCAAGCAGGTAGAATGAGCGCGGGCGTCCTTCCTTCATCGCCTACAGCTCCTTCTTGATGTCGACGATGCGCGACATCATGGTGATGATCAGGAACGTGATGACGAGCAGGATCACGGCATTCGCGGCCGCAGCCGGGAATTGTAGCGCGTTGACCCGGGTCTCGATGATCTTGCCGGCGGCGGCGATCTGCTGGCCGCCCATCACGCCGATGGTGATGAAGTCGCCCATCACGATGGTGATGACGAAGATCGAGCCGATCACGATTCCTGGCTTGGCCAGCGGAATGATGACGTTGACCAGTGTCTGAAAGCCGGAGGCGCCGGCGTCATAGGCGGCCTCGATCAGCGACTTGTCGATGCGGATCATCGAATTGAAGATCGGCACCACCATGAAGAAGGTGAAGAGGTGGACCAGCGCCAGCACCACGGAGAACTCGGAGAACAGCAGCCATTCCACCGGCTGGTTGACCAGGCCCGTCTTCATCAGGCCGGAGTTAACGAGGCCATTGCGCCCGAGCAGCGGGATCCAGGCGATCATGCGAATGACGTTGGAGGTCCAGAACGGGATCGTGCAGAGCAGCGACAGTCCCATCTGCCAGGTCTTGGACTTGACGTGGAAGGCGAGGAAATAGGCGACCCAGAAACCGATGAAGAGCGTGATGGCCCAGACCAGGAAGCAGAGCTTCAGCGTCTTCAGATAGGTTTTGCCGATCGTGCAGAGATCGGGAAGCTGCGCGATGCAGCCCTCGAACGTGTCGGTGTAGCCGCGGCCGGAAAAGGCCGGCAGCAATTGATATTCGTTGTAGTCCCAGAACGAGACGATGACGACGAAGACCAGCGGGATCAGGAAGAAGGCGAGAAACACCAGCATCATCGGCCCGGCCTGGAGCCAGGAGACCAAAGACGGCGACAGGCGCGCGGATTTCGCCGCGCGCCTCGTCTCGGATCCCCGGACGAGGTCCGGGGATGCCTGTTGCAGAATGTCTTCCGACGTATCCATCACGCGGCGATGAACTCGTTCCACTTGCGGACCATGTAGTCGTTCTCGTCCATCACGGCGTTCCAGCAGGCGACGCCGCCCATGCGGTCCTCGTAGGAGCCGCCATCACGCACCGCCCCGGCCTTCTCCAGCAGCGAGCCGTCGGGCGCCTTGATGTCCTTCTCGGCCGCCTTGCCTTCCATCCAGTAGGCCCACTCGTAGGGCTCCATGTTGGCCTTCGCGGTCGAGAGTACGGCCGAGTAGTAGCCTTGGCGGTTGAGGTAAGCGCCGGCATAGCCGGACAGGAACCAATTGACGAACTCATAGGCCCAGTCGAGCTTCGCACCCGACACGCCCTTGGAGACGCAGAAGCCGGAAGCCCAGGAACGATAGCCTTCCTTGAGCGGCTGGAAGGTGCAGGCGATGCCCATCGAGCGCACCTTCGTCACAGCGGGCGACCACATCGACTGAATGACAGTCTCACCCGACGCCATCAAGTTCACGCTCTCATTGAAGTCCTTCCAGAACGCGCGGAACTGGCCGGCCTTCTTTGCCTCGGTCATCACCTTCATGGTGAGATCGATCTCTTCCTTGGTCATGTTGCCCTTGTCGGCATATTTGTACTTGCCGGTGGCTTCCACGACCATCGCGGCATCCATGATGCCGATCGAGGGGATGTTGAGGATCGAGGCCTTGCCCTTGAATTCGGGATTGAGCAGCTCCGACCACGAGCTGATCGGTCGCTTGATCAGATCGGGGCGGATGCCGAGCGTGTCGGCGTTGTAGACAGTCGGGATCAGCGTGACGAACTCGGTCGCCGTCTTGGAGAACGTCTTGGAGTCCTTGCCTTCGAGATAGAGCACCTTCCAGGGCGCGGTGCCCTGACCGCCGATCTTCTTGCCGCCGGGCGTCTCGCCCTTGGTGAAGACGGGGGTGATGTTGTCGAATTCCTTGATCTTCTTGGCGTCGAGGGCAAGGATGTTGCCCGACGGCACCAGCTTCTTTAGCGAGAAATATTCGGTGTCCAGCACGTCGAAGGAGTTCGGCTGGGTCATCACGCGCTTGGTGACGTCGTCGGTCGTCGCGGTGATGTATTCGATCTTGATGCCGGTGTCCTTCAGGCACTGCTTGGAGATGTCGTCGCCCTCGTTCACGGCGGTGCCGAGATAGCGCAGCACCTTCGGTTCGGCCGACATCACGTAGGGAAAGCCGGTGATGGCGCCGGAGCCGGCGGCAAGGCCCGCGAGACCCGCGGTGCCCTTGAGTAGCGTGCGGCGGCTGACGCCGGTCTTTTTGGTCGTCTCGGTCATTCCAATCACTCCTCTGTGTTGCGCATTTTCTAAAATGACGGCGCTATTGCAGACGTTGCGCCTTGGCGGGATCCCAGGTGGCCAGCACGCGATCGCCCGGCCGGAACGGGTGGACGTCGAAGGTGGACTCGGGAAGATGGGAGAACAGGGCGGTGCCGTCGTCGAGCGTGAGCGAGACGGCAACATAGGAGCCCTGGTACTCGGTCTGGGTCAGCCGCGCCGGCGCGCCGAATGCGCCGTCAACGAACGGCATGATGCCGAGCTGATCGGCGCGTACGGCGATGAGGCTGCCGGCGTCGCTGAGAACGTTGTGGCCGCCGATGAAGCGCGCCACGAATTCGGTGCGGGGATGGTGGAAGATGTCGCGGGCCGTGCCCTGCTGCTCGATCTTGCCCTGGTTCATCACCACGATGTGGTCGGCAAGCGCCATCGCCTCTTCCTGGCCGTGGGTGACCTGGATGAAGCTGATGCCGAGCTCGCGCTGCAGGCGCTTCAGCTCGCCGCGCATCTTGACCCGCAGGAACGGATCGAGCGCGGACAGCGGCTCGTCGAGCAGAAGGATCTGCGGCTCGGTGATCAGCGCCCGGGCGAGCGCCACGCGCTGCTGCTGGCCGCCGGAGAGCTGGGCCGGCAGGCGGCTGGCATAGGGGCTCATCGCCACCAGCTCCAGAAGCTCGCCGGCGCGCTTGTGCCTGGTCGCGCGGTCGATGCCGCGCATTTTCAGGGCAAACGCAACATTGTCGAGCACGGTGAGGTGCGGAAACAGCGCGTAGGACTGGAACATCATGGCCGTGCCGCGCTTGGCGGGCTCGAGGTCCGTGACGTTCTGCGGGCCGAGGATGATGTCGCCCTCGCTGACCGCTTCATGACCGGCGATCATGCGTAGCGTCGAGGTTTTGCCGCAGCCGGACGGGCCGAGCAGGCAGCAATAAGTGCCGGCCGGGATCTTCAGATTGACATTGTCCACCGCCAGCGTCGTGTCATAGCGCTTGGTGACGGCAACCAGTTCGAGAGCGGCAGGAGTGGCCATGGCGTGTCCGAGAGGAGGGCGGTGCTCCGCCTCTCTCCGCAAGGTCCGTGCCAACCGCGGCAGGATTGCCGAATTCGGAAACTGTGCTGCGGAGTCAGATCGTTAGATTGAATCCAGTACGATTGTGCGGCACATGGTGCCGGCAGAGATGTGCACACAAAATGGGCGAAGATTGTATAAAGTTTCGCCTGTGATTGGATACAGCTCGTCGATTACCATCGAAGGCCGAACGCTGATCGCGCCCTCAAACCCACACTTCGAACTGATGGCCGCCAAATCCCGCCCGAAACCCGATGCGCCCGACGTGAGCGATCGCGTCAGCCGGATCAGGGAGGGCGTGACCGCGGCGATCCTCGAGCATCGCCTGTTGCCGGGCACCAAGCTTGGCGAGGATGAGATCGGCGAGATCTATGGGGCGAGCCGCACGCTGGTCCGCACCGCGCTGCAACAGCTTGCGCATGAGGGCATCGTCAATATCGAGAAGAACCGCGGCGCTTTTGTTGCGCGCCCGACGCCCGCGGATGCCCGCGAGGTGTTCGAGGCGCGCCGCCTGGTCGAGCCCACTATCGTCGATCACGCCGTTGATGCCGTTTCGCCCGCGTGGATCGAGCGCCTTCAGCAACACCTCACTGAGGAGCGGGAAGCCGAGCTGCGCGGCGACGCGCGCGCCTCGGTCCGGCTCTCCGGCGACTTTCATCGGCTCATCGCCGAGATGAGCGGCCACAGCATCTATCTCGGCTTCCTCAAGGAGCTGATCGCGCGCTCCTCGCTGATCATCCTGCTCTATCGCCGCCACGACACGCCCGCCTGCGGCACTGATCATCATGCCGAGATCGTCACCGCGATCCGCAAGCGCGACAAGCAGGCGGCGCGCACGCAGATGCTGTCGCATCTGAATGAGATCGAAGCCGAGCTGTTCCTCAAGGATCCCGCCGCGGACAAGTTGCGGCTTGCCGACGTGCTCGGCGCGTAAGCGGGCCGCATCGCTCGGCTATGGCCGCGAAGATCCTTCGTTGCGCCTGACTGTGATGGTTGCAATCTTTCGTTGATTTGTCGGTTGCTCCTATTGCTCGACTTTTGAATAGAGTTCGATGCAAGCGAGGCAGCCTCGCTTACTTATGTGCCGCAACTTCCCGATAAATGTTTCTGGAAATGCATCTCCGTTGGACTCGAATGGCTGTAATGCAGAATCGCCCTATAGTTGCAAATTGACTCTGCCTGATGGCAGGCATCAACTCTCGCTCTCCCATGACATCGGCTGGCTGACTTTTGCCTGGCGACCTGTCGCAGTGGCCGCATAGCGGCACCCCAGCGGGGAGTTGAACATGTCGGGATTGCGTAGGCGGATCGGCCTCACGGCGGTGCTCGCGACGAT
This sequence comes from Bradyrhizobium zhengyangense, assembly GCF_022012555.1. Classification (NCBI taxonomy): domain Bacteria; kingdom Pseudomonadati; phylum Pseudomonadota; class Alphaproteobacteria; order Hyphomicrobiales; family Nitrobacteraceae; genus Bradyrhizobium; species Bradyrhizobium zhengyangense. The sequence goes on from NZ_JAKLTZ010000016.1 coordinate 71,007, forward strand.
CGTCTGCAGCGCATCGCCTGCACCGGCTCAGCAGGACGGCGCCGTCCTGTTCCGCAACGTCAAGATCTTTGATGGCAAGAACGCAGCGCTCTCGGCGCCATCCAATGTCCTCGTCAGGGACGGCAAGATCGAGAAGATCTCGATCGCGGATATCGCGGCCACTGGCCAGGTCATCGACGGCGGCGGCCGGGTGCTGATGCCTGGACTCATCGATGCGCATTGGCACGCGATGCTGGTACGCCCGACGCCGATGGCGGCGCTTGCAGGCGATATCGGCTACAACAATCTTGTTGCTGCAAGCGAGGCGACTGCAACGCTGATGCGCGGCTTCACCACGATACGCGACATGGGTGGACCGACCTTCGGCCTCAAGCAGGCGATCGACGAGGATCTCGTCGCCGGCCCGCGCATCTATCCGTCTGGCGCCATCATCACCATCACCGGCGGCCACGGTGACTTCCGCCAGCTCTCCGACCTGCCGCGAACCATCGGCGGAATGCTCAGCCGCATGGAGCGGATCGGCGGCAGCATGGTCGCCGACAGTCCCGACGAGGTGCGCGTGCGCGCACGTGAGCAGCTGATGCAGGGCGCCTCCCAGGTCAAGCTGACTGCGGGCGGTGGCGTGGCTTCGCCGTTCAGTCCATTGGACGTCTCGACCTTCACCGAGCCCGAGCTGCGCGCCGCCGTCGAGGCCGCCGAGAACTGGGGCACTTATGTTGCCACGCACGCCTATACGCCGGTTGCGATCCAACGCTCGATTGCAGCCGGCGTGAAGTGCATCGAGCACGCCCATCTCATGGACGAAGCGAGCGCGAAGCTGATGGCCGAGAAGGGAATCTGGCTCAGCACCCAGCCGTTCCTGGACATGTCCATGGGTGCCGGGCTTGGGCCGGCGGAGCAGGACAAGCTGCGGCAGGTTGTCGCCGGCACGGACCGTGTCTATGAGCTGGCCAGGAAATACCACCTCAAGACCGCGTTTGGCACCGACGTCCTGTTCTCGCAGGCGCTAGCGGAGAAGCAGGGCTCGATGCTGGCGGCACTGACACGCTGGTACACGCCGGCCGAAGCGCTGGCCATGGCAACGTCGACCAATGCGGAACTGCTGAGTTTGTCCGGCCCGCGCAATCCATATCCGGGCAAGCTCGGCGTGGTGGAGGAAGGCGCCTTCGCCGATCTTCTGCTGGTCGACGGTAATCCGCTCGACAACATCAACTTGGTCGAGGACCCCGCGAAGAACTTCGTGGTGATCATGAAGAACGGCAAGATCTACAAGAATGTTCTGCCACGCTGAGCATCGCGCCTTGGGCGGCGTGGGATTGTGGGATTGTAAGGCCGAGAGGCGCGTGCGCCTCCCGGCCGGAGTCGCCGTCAACGCCAGCGGGCCGTCACTGTCTTTGCCGCAGCCGCAGGCTTCACTTTCGGCACGATTGCGACCTCGCCACCGCGGCCGAACACCAGGATCTCGGTGACGTCGCGATCCATCTTGATCACATAGTTATAGCCGTCGAGCAGTCGCGCCACGACCCGCGACAGTGTGCCGGAGTAGCTGCCGCTGACCTCGCTCATGAGCGGGACCGCGGACCGGACCTTCACTGCGAACAGCTTGTCGAAGCGGGCCAGAACGTCGGCAAGGCTGTCGCCACTTGTCTGCAACTGTAATGCCTGCAGATCACCGTCGACGCGAATGTCGGCTTTGGCCGGGGCAATCAGGCCGCAGGCAAGACTCATCGCGACCGCCAGAGCGGCATGGCGGTCGCGCGGGGCGGAAGGACGATCAGCCACGGCTAATGATTGCCGTTGCCTTGATCGTCATCGTCATCGCTGTGCCTGAGCTTGATGTAGATTCGCGAGCGATGGCAGATCCGCGGCTCGACATCGCCATTAGAGTAGGTATGCGTTTCCACGGCTGTCGTCACATGCGCCGCGGTCAGCGTCTTGCCGTCCTCGGAGATTATGCCCGTCGTCGGCGGGATCGCGTCGACCGTCGAGGTCTGGCCAGTCCGCGGGCCGGTCAGGTGCGTCTCGGTGTAGCTGCCCGGCACCATGGTGCTGGTCCAGGTCCCGTCCTCGTTGACGGTGTAGGTAAAAGAGAAGCTGAAATCGGCGGAGCCGGCGGCCGGCGGGAAATGCGGAAAGCCGCCGGGGCCGGGGGTGGGACGAATGGTGATGCCGACCACGGTGCCTTTCACGGTGCCGGTGCCATTGCCGTTGAACTTGCGGATGCCTTCCACTGCGAATGAGTTGGCATAGGCGTCTGTCGAGGATCCCGGCACGGCGTCATTCGGGCGCAGATTGGTCTGGAATCCCGAGTTCGGCAGTGCAACGCCCGGCGTTGGGTTGGGAAGCCCCGGGCCGTTCGGATCGCCGACATGACCCGGCGCGACCAGGCATTCGGCCGATCCCGTGAAGCCGTAGGATCCTTCAGCCTGGGACCATCGAAATCGGCTGAGGCCGGGCCGACGCCGGCGAGCAAACCAAGAACGACAAGGCTGCCGGCCAAATCAATGCGTGAATTGAATTGCATGGAGTCCTCCTCAATGAATTTTCTGAGTGCCTGAACGGAAAAACGCCTGGTGATATCGGTGCTCACGACGTCGCGGACGCGGTGCCTCTGACGATCGTGCCGGATGTTGCAGCGCTTCCAAATCCAGCCTCCCGCGCTGTCGCACATCGAGATTCGAAACAGTGCGGTAGCCGCCGTCACGGGAGCGCAAAAAAAACGTGAAACCCGGCAGGAAGGTGTGACCTATCCCACTTGCCCTCGCCGGTGGCGCTCGTAGGATCGCGTGAAAAGAGCGGATCAACCGTCGCTAGGGGGAGGAGCCGGTGTGGGTCCGCAACTGACATCGCGCAGCACCATGCGATTGCGGCTGCTTGGCCGCTTGGTCGTGACGACCATTCATGACCAGTCCTCGGCAATCGCCCTGCCGACGCGCAAGTCCGGCGTCCTGCTTGCTTATCTTGCCATGAGCCGTGACTACGCGGCGCAGCGCGAAGAGCTCGCGACGCTGTTGTGGGGGGACTGTTCGGACCAGCAGGCCCGACAAAGCCTGCGGCAGGCGCTGGCGATGCTGCGCAAGCATCTTGGTCCATCGCTCGTTATCGCCGACGCGGGAGTGGTACGGCTCGACGGCGAGCTATGGTCGATCGACGCGCGCGAATTCGAGCAGCTGTCGCGATCGACCAAGGCCGCGGAGCTTGCGCTTGCCGCGCGTCTGTTCACCGGCGACTTTCTCGCCGGTCATCACATTGATGAGGAGGGCATCGAGGAGTGGGTGGCCGGTCAGCGAACGCGGCTCCAGCTTGCAGCGGCGCATCTCTGCGCGACATTTGTCGAGCGCCCTGATCTCGTCACGGATCCCAACGATGCGATCGCAGCGGTCGAGCAACTCATCGCGCTCGATCCGCTGCGCGAGGATGTCCAGCGGCTCGCGATCGCACTTTATGCGCGCTATCACGGCCGTCATGAGGCGCTGACCCGCGCCGCCGGATTTGCCGATGTGTTGCAGCGCGAGCTCGGCGTCGGCCCCGAGAAGGCGACGCGCGAGATGCTCGACGGCTTGCGCTCCAGCGCTGTCGAAGCCGATCGCGCGGTTGCGGTCGATTGCGCAGCTGCACCAGCTATCCCGGATGCGCCGCGCTTGTCGCCGGCGGCGGTTGCGCCAAGACACAAAAAGAGCGCGCTGCGCCAAATGGTGGGAAGGGTCCTGGCAGGATCCGGTCTGGTGCTGGTCCTGACTTTGGGCGCGCTGTTCGAGCTGCGCGCGCGGCAGCATACTGATGTCGCGGAACTTGCCGCGGGGGCGTCCCCCGAGGCCGGCGATTTCTGGCGTTCGCCGTCCTCAGGCGGCGAGGTGACACTCCCGAACGGCCTCGTGCCGATCCTGGTGCTGCCCTTCACGACGCTCGGCGCCGCGGACGACCATCTCCAGCTCACCGCCGACATGCTGACCGATGATCTCACCAACACGCTGTCCCGCCTGCCGTCGTTCCGCGTGATCTCGCAGCAAACGGCACGCAGCTTCGCCGGTCAGCCGATCGATGTCGGCAGGCTCGGCCACGAGTTGAAGGTACGTTACGTGCTCGAAGGCAGCGTCCGGCGGCAGGAGGAGGGGCTGCGCGTCAATGTCGAGCTGGTCGATCCTTCGAGCCGGCTGTCGATCTGGAGCAGCCGGATCGAACGCGATGGCGCCGACCGGCAGGGCTTGCGGGACGAGATCGTCGCGCGGCTCGCCCGCGAGCTCCAGTTCGAGATGCTGCCGATCGAGAGCTCGCGCCTGTCGCAGAGCTCGGACGCCGCCGCGCTCGCCTATCGCGGCTGGGCTGCGCTGTCGGAGGTGCGTCTTGACGGCTATCGCCAGGCGCTGGCGCTGTTTGAGGGCGCGCTGGAGAAGGAGCCGCAGAATCTGCGCGCCCTCACGGGCATCGGCGCCTATCACGCCCGGATGGGGGCGCAGGTGCTGGATACCGAGTCGAGGGCGCATCGCAAGGCGGCGATCGAGATCCTGCGCAAGGTGCTGGAACGCGATCCCGACTCCAGCAACGCGCATTTCTATCTCGCGCTCGCGCTCAACACGTTGCCGACGCTGCCGGAGGCAATGGAGCATCTGGAGCGCGCGATAAGGATCGATCCCAGCGATGCCAGCGCGCATGCGCAGATCGGCAACGGGCTGATCCGTTCGGGCCGCCCCGCGGAGGGGCTCGCGCATGTGCGTTACGCGATCCGGCTTAGCCCGCGCGATCCGATCATGCCGATCTGGCTGGAGTTTGCCGGTAATGGCGAGCTTGAATTGAAGAGATATCCGGAGGCCATCGCGCTGTTCAAACGTTCGGTCGCGCTCAATCCGCGCTATCCCCGCGGCTGGGCCGGACTGACCGCGGCCTATGCGCTGACAGGGGATGTGGAGGAGTCCCACCGGATGGCGGAGCGGCTCAGGATGTTCGCGCCAACGCTGGACAACAATGGCCTCGCCTCGCAATTCGGTCGTCATCCCGGTTCGGCCTTGCGTGCCGGCTTGCAACTCGCTCTTGCCGCTCCGGCAGACCGCTAGAGCTTGGAACACAAGCCCCAAAAAGTTGCGGCCAGCCATTGGGGGATGGCTGGCCGCGCGCGAACCGGTCTGGGACGGGGAGGGGTGGGGATGTGACCGGGTCGCGTAACTCGTTTGTTTGTCTCTACTGATCGAACTACTGGTCTCTCGCGCTGGCGGTCGAGACCGCCGGCTTGGTATCGCCAAGCGAGACCCAGACGTTGGCATCGCTCTGCGACTGGCGCTTGACAAAGCGGTAGCCGGTCTCCGTCCAGGCGACGACGTTCTCGTTCTGATTGTCGAGAACGAACTCGCCCTTGTCGGTTTTCACCGTCAGCACCGCGTGTCCTTCGCCCTTCTTGTCGCGCACGACCGTGATGAGCAGGGCCTCGCGCGGCCAACCGGCGTCCATCAGCATCTTGCGCTTCAGCAGCACGTAATCTTCACAGTCGCCGTAGCCGTCGGTCGGCAGCGACCATTTCTCGACGACGCCCCAGTGCTCCTGGTCGGTCAAAGGCTTGATCGTCTCGTTGACCCAGCGATTGACCTTGGTCAGGTCGCGCCACGCGGCCTGCGACATCACGATGTCGCGCGGCTGCGTCGCTCCGCCCTGACACTGAGCGGCGTTCTCTGCACAAAACTCGACCCAGCCGATCGGCGCACGCGTCGTGTCGCCGAGGCTCGCGTAGAGCAGACGGCTTTCGCCGGCCTGCACCGCCGAGCTCATTCCGAACAGCATGGCGGCGAGCGCCAGTGCCTTTCCCTGTCCCCTGAAGTCCAACATTGCGGCCCCCGTTTCTTGTTGGGACCACATTTCGCACGGAGCTTTTGAGTTGCCGCTAAGTCGACCAAGTCAAGTCGAGACGAATGCAAGTAAAACTGGCGGCGAATTCGATCTATACTTGAATAGAATTCGACTAAAATTCGAAAATACTGCAATTGATTCAAATTTTAGGGATTAACGCGGAAACGCTGGCGGAACCGCTGGTTGGGGGCATGAACAGGCCGCGCGTTAACCCGCCCGCGGCCGCTGCAAGACGCGAGAAAGGCGGCGTCTGCATCGCAGAGGCCGCCTTCAGAGCTGGTAAAACAGGGGTTTTGGCGCTGTCGCGCTTTACCGCGCGGTAACGCTCTCTTCGAGAGTCTCGATCGGCTGCGCGTGCATGAACTCGAGCGCGAAGCCGTCCTCGAGGTTTCGCACCACGCGGCCCTGGACCCGGCCGAGCAGAACGATCGATTTCAGCGGCGGGCGGTTCTCCGCAGCAATGGCGGCACCGGACAGCGACAGGTCGATGATGCGGCAAGTCATCTTGGTGCCGTCCTCGAGCGTCAGCACCGCGATCGGGTTGCGCGGCACAATACGGTCGTGGCGGCGGTCTTCCGGCAAATTGAGGATGTCGCGGTTGGCGAGCCAGGTCAGCTGGGCCGCGAGCTTGTCGCGCTTGCGCGGCGTCGCGCCCACCGTCATCGCGAAGCCGTTGTCGATGATCCTTGTGATCTTGCCCTCGACCCTGCCGATATGGTCGAGATAGGCGACCACGCGGTCGCCGACATTGCCGATGCCGGGCGCGAGCAGCGCAAGGCCCCCCGGCGACATGTTGATCACCTGGCAGGGGAATTCACGGCGATCCGGCAGCATGTAACGGCCGAGCAGGTGCACCTTCACCCGCTGGAAACGCCGACGTTCCTCGGCGGCCGGAAGAAATTTTTTGTTCGCCAACGCCATTTTCACTACCCGACCCCCCGCCCGGGCGGAGTCCGACACGACCCTAAGGTGCATAGGGTTAACGCCGCGTTATGATTTGGCGTGGCGATGACGGACCGACACAATGCGTTCAAAAAGCCACATCAGCGGCGGGCAGTATCCCAGTGTTCCCGGACCGGAGGAGCGCAGCCGTCCCGGGCCGACGACCGGGCCCCTAGGCTTTCCTGGTCGCCCGCCCATAGAGCAGGCACAGCAGCGCCAGCAGCACTGCGGCCGAGAGTCCCAGCGACCAGTGAATCCCGATCGCAGCACCAAAGACGCCGACGGTGATGCCGCTGAACGCGCGCATGCCAAGTCCCGCCATATTATAGAGGCCGACGACACGACCGCGAATGTCGGAGGGCGCATTCAGCTGAACCAGCGCCTGGGCCATGGTGTTGAAGGAAAGCTCGAAGAAGCCGGCAAAGAACAGCAGCACGATCGCGACGGGGTAGATCCGCACCGCGGCGAAGCCGAGCAGCGCGACACTCCAGAGCATCGCGAGCGTGATCGCCGTGCGCGCCGTGCCCTTCAACCGTCCCCAGGATTCCAGCGCGATGCCGGCGAGTAGCGCGCCGGCGGCGTCGGCCGCGAGCAGCACGCTGTAGGACACGCCAGGATCGCCATGACCGAGATCGCCGGCAAAGCCCGGCATCTGCGCGTGATAGGCATTGCCAATCATGAAGGAGGTGAGGCCGGCAAGCCATGTCATCGCCATCAGCACCGGCTGGGTGCCGATCGCGCGCATCGTCAGCAGGATGTCGGCAAAGCCGCGCACGGCGTAGCGCCGCATGGCGACGCTCTTGTCTCGGACCGGTGCCCAGAACAGCCACAGCAGCATCGGCAGATAGAACAGCGTGTTGAAGATGATGCCGTGCGAAGTGCCGAGCGTCAGCATGATGAGACCGCCCACGGCCGGCCCCACCAGGATGCCGAGATAACGCGCCATTGCATTTAGCCGCACCGCGCTCGGAAGATCGGCAGGACCGACTAGATCGTAGAGCAGCAGTTGGTTCGGCGTCTGCCACAGCACGCCGGCACAGCCGTGGATCACCAGGAGCAGCATCGCGTGCCACATCTGGATCGTGTCGGTGATGAAGAAGAAGCCCCATCCCGCCGAGGCGACGATGAACAGCAACATGCCGCACTGGATGATGCGGCGCGGGTCGAACCGGTCGGCGAGCCCGCCGACCACGACCGAGAACAGCAGGAATGGCAGCCAGTGCGACAGCACGGCAAAGCCGCCCAGCGTCGGCGAGTGGAATTTCTGGAACACCACCCAATAGCTGATCACGTGCTCGATATTATCCGCCATCATCGCCAGCACATAGGCGATGAACTGCAGCCGGTACGGCACGGACTTCATCGCCGCGAACGAGCCGGACGCGGCTACGGGATTTTGGGGGATTGGGTTCAAACGATCACCTTGGCAGGATTGCGCCCGCGGCACCTATGATCGCTGCCTCGGTTGGCATCTGGCCGAACCTCACATACGCTCTGTCCGAGCCCGCGCCATCATTCAACACAAGACGGGCCGCGAGGAAACAGCCATGGATTCAATCCGCGTATGCACCCACGCCGGACCGGGCTCGGAGCCCGTGATCAAGACCGTGCCGTGGCCGAAGGTCGGTCGCAAGGGTGCGCTGATCAAGATCGGCGCGTGCGGCGTCTGTGGCACCGATTTGCATATTTTGAAAGGACACTGGCCGAAGCCGCTACCCTGGCCGTTCACGCTCGGCCACGAGCTCGGCGGCGTCATCGTCGAATGCGGCGATGAATTCACGGAAGACTTCATGAGCAAGCCGCTCAAGGTCGGCTCGAAAGTGATGATCCCGCCACTGATGCCCTGCGGCCGCTGTTATTACTGCATTCACTATCCGCAGACCGCCAACAAATGCCTGACGCCGGTTTATTACGGCCGCTACCTTGGCTTCGACAAGGCGCCGCACATGTGGGGCGGCTGGGCTGAATATGTCTATGTCGATCTCGACATGCTGCCAGGCACCAAGATCTACAAGCTGCCCGACGATATGTCGCTGCGCTTAGGTGCGCTGTCGGAGCCGCTGACATCGTGCATCCGCGCGTTCAATCGCGCGAGCCGCGCCGGCGGCTTCACCTGGGCCGACACCGTGGTGATCCAGGGTTCCGGCCCGATCGGCATTTTGGCGGTCGCAGCGGCGAAGGAGATGGGGGCAGGGCGCGTCATCTGCGTCGGCGCGCCGGAGGAGCCGCGCCTAAAACTCGCGCGCGAGTTTGGCGCGGAAGCCACCGTGAACATCGAAGAGATCGCATCGCCGCAAGAGCGCATCGCGCGCGTCCGCGAGATCGTCGGCGGTTTTGGCGCCGATCTCGTGATGGATTGCTCGGGCCACCCCTCAGCCGGTCCCGAAGGCATTGAGATGCTGCGCGACGGCGGCACCTATGTCGAGATGGGCCAGTTCACCGACGCCGGCTCGATCGAGACCTCATGGCACCGCATCTGCACCAAGGACCTCAACGTGCTCGGCTCCTGGGGATTCACGGGTAACGATCTCCCGCTCGGTGTCGACATGCTCTACCGCACCCGCGATAAATATCCCTGGCTGAAGATGCAAACGATCTATCCGTTCACGGAGGAGGGCGTCGCGCGAGCCGTGAAAGATGCGATGGCGATGAAGACGGTGAAATCGACCATCGTGCCGTGGCCGGATCTGGTGGAGTGAGATCTAGTAGCCCGGGTGGAGCGCAGGCGTAATCCGGGCTGCCGGTCCGACATTGCGCCAGGCTACGAGTCGGAATCTGGAATAAGAGCTACGATGACAAACGAACAACCAAGCCGCACCAGCTCACCCTTCAGCGCCATCCGAGCGATCGACTACACCGTCATCTTCGTGCGCGACATGGCCGCGATGCGTAGCTTCTACGAGGACGTGCTCGCTCTATCCCTGCTGCGCGAGCTATCGCCGAATTGGATCGAGTATGGGATAGGGAGCAACACGCTCGCATTGGCGCGACCGAGCCGCACGGCGACTGATGCACCGCCGCCGGCGGGGAGTGCCTCACTGCAACTGGCGTTCAAGGTCTCGGCCACCGAGGTCGACGCTTGCGCCGAGGAACTCGTGCAGCACGGCGTGGTGCTGCCGTCGCCACCGACAAACCAAGCCTTCGGGCATCGCACGCTGTTTTTCCGCGATCCCGACGGCAATCTACTGGAGGTCTACGCCGAGATCTGAGATTGATGGAACCGCATGCCCTAAAAGTTCCACAGAGAATCCGCGAATGATCCACCTGGGCGTGAAACTTAAGCGCGGGTTCCGGCTTTCAGTTCGCGGGAGAGTATCCGTGAAGCGAATCCTGAAACCCATCACCTACTTCCTGGCGGCCGTCTACTTCCTGGTGGATGCGGTGTTCGTGGCCGTGGCGCGGCCGATCTCGGCTTGGCTTGCCCGGCACTTCGAATTCAAGCGGCTGCGCGCCTGGATCAGATCGCTGCCGCCTTATCCGTCGTTGGCGCTGTTTTCCGTGCCCGTGCTCATTCTGGAGCCGATCAAGCCGGTTGCGGCGTACCTCGTTGCGACCGGTCAGTTCCTCAGCGGTATGGTGGCGTTCGTCGGCTGCGAGCTGCTCAAGCTGGTGCTGGTCGAGCGCCTGTTTCATCTGACGCGCGACAAGCTGATGCGGATCCCGGCTTTCGCCTGGGCCTACGGCAAATTCACTGAGATGAGGGCATGGCTGCAGGCGACCGAAGCCTGGCGCGCTATTCGCTCCCTAAGTCACGCGGCCAAGGACTCTGTCGCGCGGGTGAGAGCAAGGCTCGCCGAAAGCTTCAGCAGGCCCGTGACATCGAGGGATTAGAGCCGCGCTTGCTACGCGAGCTTGCGCGGCGCGGCCGTGGCCTTGTCGCCGGTGTTCGGCGTGCCGGTCGGCTCGATCAGCATCAGATGAACCTCCTCACGGGCCACCGGGCGGTGCTCGACACCTTTGGGCACCACATGGAGCTGGCCTGGGCCGAGCGTCACGGTGCGGTCCCGCAACTCGATGTCGAGCTTGCCCCTGAGTACGAGAAAGAAATCGTCAGTGTCGTCGTGCCTGTGCCAGGTGAACTCGCCCTTCACCTTCACCACCATCACGTCGCACTCTTTCGTAAGGCAGGATTTGGGGTGGCATGACTGACGTGGCATGACATGTGTCCGTCAACCTGCCGAGCGCTGCAATGGCTGTTACCTTGCGGCAAAGCAGGGCATGCATGCCTCCCTCGCACGGCCGATCGAGCCCAATTCAGGCGCGACGGCCGCAAAAGCCCGCCATTCCGGCCCGAAATCGCGCTAAAGGCAGGGCTGAGCGCCCCCGAACCTGTTCACCCTGTCGCCAATGCCATGCATCAAAGCCATGGTGATTTGGCAGCTTCTGGCGTAAAGAGCGTCCAAATCAAAATCATGATGGGTGTGACCGGGCCTTCTGCAGTGATTGCAGCGTCGAGGCCCCTCGGCTCTTTCCGCTCCGCGCCCGGACCAACCAAGGTTTTCCATTCCGTGTCTTTTCCGGCCGTGACCCCGCCGCTTGCCCGTGCTTTGGCTGAGCGCAATTACGATTCACCGACACCTGTTCAGCTCGCCGTGCTCGGCAAGGATGCCGTCGATCGCGACCTGCTGGTGTCGGCGCAAACAGGCTCGGGCAAGACCGTTGCCTACGGGCTGGCCATGGCCAGGGACCTTCTTGATGATGCCGAGCGGTTCGCGCAGGCCGCGGCGCCTCTGGCGCTGATCGTCGCGCCGACCCGCGAGCTCGCCTTGCAGGTCCAGCGCGAACTGACCTGGCTCTATGAGCATGCCGGGGCGCGCGTCGTCTCCTGCGTCGGCGGCATGGACCCGCGCCGCGAGCAGCGTGAGCTGGCCGCGGGCGCCCATATCGTCGTCGGCACGCCCGGCCGCTTGTGCGATCATCTGCGCCGCAAACGCCTCGATATCTCGGAATTGAAGGTCGTCGTGCTCGACGAGGCCGACGAGATGCTCAATCTCGGCTTTCGCGAGGACATGGAGTTCATCCTCAAGACCACGCCGGAGACGCGCCGCACCTTGTTGTTCTCGGCGACTTTCCCGCGCGGCATCGTGGCGCTTGCGAAACAGTATCAGCAGCAGGCGTTTCGAATCGAGGTCGCCGGCGACGAGGGCGGTCACGCCGATATCGAGTACCGTGCGATCCGGGTCGCTGCCGGCGATGTCGAGCATGCGGTCGTCAACGTGCTGCGCTTTTACGAGTCGCCGAGCGCACTGGTATTCTGCAATACGCGCGATGCGGTCAGGCATTTGCAGGCGGCGCTGCTGGAGCGCGGTTTTTCCGTGGTCGCTCTCTCAGGCGAATTGACGCAGAACGAGCGTACCTTGGCGCTCCAGTCGCTCCGGGACGGACGCGCCCGCATTTGCGTGGCGACAGACGTGGCCGCCCGCGGCATTGACCTGCCGAGCCTCGACCTCGTCGTTCACGCCGATCTGCCGAACGATCCGGAGGTCATGCAACATCGCTCAGGCCGCACCGGGCGCGCGGGCCGCAAGGGCGTGAGCGTTCTGCTGGTGCCGCCAATACGACGGCGGCGTGCCGATGTACTGTTAAATTTGTCCGGCATCGAGGCGAACTGGGGCACGGCGCCGCAAGCGGATGAGATTCGCAAGCTCGATCATGAACGCATGAAGGACGTGTTGTTCACCGAGGAAACGTCCGCCGACGATCTCGAGCTGGCGAAGGCCTTGCTGGCCGAGCGGTCGGCCGAGGACATCGCCGCAGCACTGGCTCGGCTCTATCGCGCGCGGCTTCCGTCGCCGGAAGACATTATCGATCCCGGTGAACGAAGCAGCCGGCCGCGCGATGATCGTCATCGCGACGATCGCGCACCGCGTGGCGACGACCGCTCCGAGCGGCCTCGCGCCAAGGCGGGGAAGTCATCGCCGAAACATGTGATGACGGAGCCTACCGTCTGGTTCCGGGCCGCCATCGGCCGCCGCAAGAATGCCGAGGCGCGCTGGCTGTTGCCGATGATCTGCCGCCGCGGCGGCATCGACAAGCGCGACATCGGAGCGATCAAGATCAGCGACACCACCACCGAGTTCGAGATTTCCGAGCGCGTCGCCGAATCCTTCGCCGCCAAGGTCAAGCGTCCGGACAAGGAAGACAGCATCCGCATCGAGCTGGTGACGGGCGCGCCGCAGGAGCAGGCTCCGGTGGAGAAGCGCGCACGCGCTCCGCAGCGCGATCAAGGCGACGACAATCAAGTCGCCCGCCGGAGCGACGATACCTGGAACGCCAAGGGGCCGAAGCCTCACGACAGGCCGCGCGGAAAGCCGGAGGGCAAGCATCAGGGCAAGCCGCACGCCAAGAGTGATTTCAAGCCTCACGACGGCGGCAAATCTGGCAAGCCGGCATTCGGGAAGAAGAACAAGAAATTCGGAGACAAATCCGGTGACGCCAAATATGCGCCGTCGGTCACCGAATGGCCAGGCGCGTCGGGTAAGAAGAACAAGAAGAAGCACCGCGGCTGAGCGGTCGCGGGGCAGGGGCCTATCGGGCGAGCTCGCGCAGCATGTAGGTCGCGCTCGCGCCGTAGGACGCGAGCTTGGCGCGCAGCGCCGCATCCGGCGTGACGGGCTGGAAGCCGAGGCGTTCCCACAGCACGCGCGTGCCATAGACCGAGACCAGCGCAAGCGTCGTGATGCCTGAAGATCGCGCGAGCTGTTCGATCTCCGCAACATATGCGCGCGCCACGCCGCCTCGGGCGTCGGGCAGCACGGCGACGTCGTGCACGTAGAGGCAGTCGGCGGCCTCAGGCAATTGGCCGAGGAAACCGTCGAGCGGCGGAATCTGTTGCTGCATCCAGGGATGTGCAAGACCGTAGCCTGCGATCCCGCTGCCCGTGGCGAGCACGCGGCAGCCATCCGGAGAGAGCCGCATCTTTTCCGCGAGCACGTCGGGCCGCTCGGGAAGATCGGGATGAATCCGCGCCGCGATCGCACTGATCGCCTCGAGATCGGTGATGTGCGCACGACGCCAATGTGGCCTGCTCATCTTCGCTATTCCGTATCATCAGCCGCAATTTATTCCGCCCCCTTGATGCGCGCAGCCAAAAATATCTTTGCCCGCTTTCGAGGAATAGTGCGGGGGCCGCGGCGTCCTACCCCGTGCAAGCCAATTGCATGACAGGAGACACCATGACGACATCCTCGATCCGCCTCGTGTTCACGCTCGCAGCGTCACTCGCACTCACCTCGGCTGCGTTCGCGGCGCCGCCGACCAAGACCGGCAAGACCGACAAGGGCAACGTGCTTACCGACGCCAAGGGCATGTCGCTCTACACGTTCGACAAGGACATGGACGGCAAATCGGCCTGCAACGGCCCGTGTGCGACTAACTGGCCGGCGCTGAAGGCCGAGGCCAGCGACGCGCCCGGCGACGGCTACACCATCATCACCCGCGACGACGGCTCCAAGCAATGGGCGCACAAGGGCAAGCCGCTCTACACCTTCGCCAAGGACACCAAGCCCGGCGACATCACCGGCGACGGCTTTCTGAATGGCGCCTGGCATCTGGCGATGCCGTGATAGGGAGGCTGCCTAGCGCAGCCCCTCATACACTATCAGCCCGCGTGCGATCTGCAGTTTGCGGATCGTGCGCGGCAGCAATTTCTCCGGCTGGTGCAGGTAGCGCCAGGAAGTGAGGGTGAACGGGCCGAGCGCGCCGCATTCGTCGTCGAACGGTGCGAGCACGCCGGTCACGCTGACAGGCGTATGCGGGCGGGCGTTGAAGGGCAGCAGCAGCAGCTCGAGATGCGCCTTGCTGCCGTCCTCGCGCTGCGCGGTGAGACCGGCGATCGCACCCAGCGTCTCGTCGGCGACGACGGTCGTGATCTCCTCGATCTCGCTGCGGCTCGCATCCGTGAACAAGGCGGCAAAGTCCCGGTCCTTGAGATCAAGGCCTGCGAGCGCGCAGACGCGGGTGCCGGCAACGCGGAACGGAAAGCCTGCCTTCGGCTCGCAGGACAGCACAAAAATGTCGCCCAGCAGCTCGCGCACCGCGGCCGGGTCGATATCGGCCCGGTCAGGAGCCCGCGCGCTACCGCGCTTTGTGTCCCAATACGCGAAGAATGCGCGGCTCGATGGATGTTTCATGATCGACGCTTACCCTCGGCGCAACCTCGTGGGACAAAGCTGTCCCGCTTCAGCGCACCTGAGATCCCTTTGATGTTGTGCAGGAGGGGAATTGCAGCGTCCATGCCGCGGAGGCGTTTTTGGCATCCGCAGGCCTGCCTTTACGGCGTTAACGTTAAATTAACTATGCGCTTTGCGTGTCCCGCGCGCCTGTTATGGTGATTCCAGTCGCAAGCCTCGCCGCTTTCTCCAGGTTCTCGGCGAGGCCTGTACACGGGCGTCAAACAGCTTGGTCACTGGCCGCGGGGAGGGGTGGGGATACACCTTATTCTCCCGTTGCGTCGGAAAGGCCGACACGGACAGGCAGGGCTTTCCCAGGGCCCTGCCTTTTCCTTTTGTGCACTTGCGCAAGGCCGGCAAACGCGACTATCTCCAGCTTTGTTGCCTCGATCGCGCCTGAAAGCGAAACCGCCTTGGATTCCCCGTCACAACCCCCGTCGAACCATCCGGTCGTCGCCGAAGAGGCCCGGCGCGAGCCGATCCTGACCTTGCCGTGGCCGCTGACGGCCTATGTCGTGCTGCTGGCGCTGATCCATCTGCGGGTGCTGCTGCCGCCGGAACTCGAGAACTGGACCATCGACGTGTTCGGCTTCATCCCGAAGCGCTACGATTCCTCCCTGGTCAATCTGCAATTCGAGGGCGGCGCCGGCGCGAAGGTCTGGACCTTCGTCACCTATTCGCTGCTGCACGCCAATCTCACCCATCTCGCCTTCAACGTGCTGTGGCTGCTGCCGTTCGGCAGCGCGCTGGCGCGACGCTTCGGCGCACTGCGCTTCTTCGTCTTCCTGGCGGTGACGGCCGCCGCCGGCGCGCTCGCCCATCTCGTCACCCACGAGCATGCGGTGGTGCCGATGATCGGCGCCTCGGCCTCAGTCTCGGGCGCAATGGCGGCGGCGATCCGGTTCGCCTTCGTGCGCGGCAGCTTCCTGTCGTTCAGTCGTTCGGACGCCGATACCGCCGCGAGAGTTCCGGCACTGCCGCTGGTCCAGGCGTTGCGCGATCGTCGGATCGTCGGTTTCCTCGGTGTGTGGTTCGCCCTCAACATCATCTTCGGCGTCGGCGCGATCGGCGTCGACAGCGAGAGCGCTGGCGTCGCCTGGGAAGCGCATATCGGCGGCTTTTTCGCCGGCCTGTTGCTGTTCGCACTGTTCGATCCCGTGCCGCGCGTGCGAAGCGATGATGCTGCGGATGCGTCATCACAGGACATTTCAAACGGTATTTGAAGCGGCGCTTGCGGCGCAGCCCGAATTCATCCATCATTCTGCGGAAGAATGTTCCGAAGCAGCAAGCTCATAGAAGCTGCACTTCGCAAAGCGCTCGAGCGTGAAACCGGCGCTGAAACTGTTAGTTGAAGACTCGCGAACAAGTCCGGACCGCGCAAAGCGGACGGAGCCGATTCAGGGAGGCGACAATGACGGTACGTTCCATTCTCAATACCAAGGGCCATCAGATCATGAGCGTCGCGCCGGACGCCAAGCTCGCCGCTGCCGTCAAGCTGCTCGGCGAGAAGAAGATCGGCGCGGTGCTGGTGATGGACCAGAGCCGGCTCGAGGGCGTCCTGTCCGAGCGCGACATCGTGCGCGTGCTCGGAGAGCGTGGCGCCGGCGTGCTGGACGAGGCGGTCTCCCAGGTCATGACGCGCAAGGTCGTGAGCTGCAAGGAGACCGACACGGTCGCCGAACTGATGGAGATGATGACGACAGGCAAGTTCCGCCATCTGCCAGTCGTCGACAACGGCAAGGTGGTCGGCCTGATCTCGATCGGCGACATCGTCAAATGGCGCGTGCGGGAATACGAGTCCGAGCAGGAAGCCCTGCGCGACTACATCAAGACGGCCTAAGCCCGTCTCATTCGACGGCTTTCGGCGCATCGCCTTGGGGCGCCGGTGCGAGCACGTGGATGGTTTCCTGGATCGACTCGAGCGCGCGCTCGGCGGCGCGCGCACCGTGCGCGATCAGATCTTCGGCACGATGAAAGTCGAACCAGCCGAATTGGCCGACCCGCGGCGTGATCAGGAGGTCCGGTGGATCGCCGGCGAGCCGCGCGCGGGTGATGCGGTCCTGCATGATGTTGAAGGCATCGATCATCACCGACGAGATGCCGGGCCGGCCGGCGCTGCCGAAGAACTCGCGCTTGACGGTCTTCTCCGGCGAGAAGATGCGCGGAAAGCGCCGCTTGGCCGGGACCTCTTCGGCGACAGGGGTGGCGACAGGCACGGGCATCGCCCCATGCGCATGGATCGTCGTCGAATGCGTGAAGATGTCGGTGGACAGATTGACCGCGATGACGATCTCGGCGCCGAGCGCCCGCGCCGCCGACACCGGCACCGGGTTGACCAGCGCGCCATCGACCAGCCAGCGGTCGCCGATCATCACCGGCGAGAAGATGCCGGGTAGCGCATAGGAGGCGCGCATCGCCTCGACCAGACGGCCGCGCGTCAGCCAGATCTCGTGGCCGGTCCGGACCTCGGTCGCGACCGAGGCATATTTCATCGGCAGGTCCTCGATCAGGGTCTGGCCGATCGATTCCTCCAGCCGGCTAGCGAGCTTCTCGCCGCCGATCAGGCCCGAGCCATTGAGGCGGATGTCGAGATAGCCGAGGATGTTGCGCACGCCTTGCAGGCTGCGGGCCCAGTCTTCCAGCGCGTCGAGCCGGTCGGCCGCATAGGCGCCGCCGACCGCAGCGCCGATCGAGGTGCCGACCACGACATCGGGCACGATGCCGTTGGCCAGCAGCGTTCTCATGATACCGATATGGGCAAAACCGCGCGCCGCACCGCCGCCGAGGGCAAGACCAATGACGGGCCGGCGGATGCTGCCGAGACCGACTTTCTCGCCATTTGCGCCGTTCACACCCCGACCTCTCAAGATATCCAGCACCGAAACTCTCCTACTCCGGGCCGTCCTCACTCCAGAGTAGGCGCCGCGCTTCCGCTTCGCCAGAAACAGGGCAAAGCATGGTTTATAGCGTTCGGGACGCAGGGGGCAGGAGTGTGGCGAGGGCCCGTTGCCTCAGAGATGTAATCACGCAGGCGTCAACCGGGTTCCATAGAACCGTAATCCATGGGATTTCAGAGGCTTGAATTTGCCGCGTTTTCGGTGAAAAGCAGGAAGCATGACTCCAGGGGGTGACGGCATCATCAGATGGCGGCGCGGCGGCAGGCTGCTGCCGGCGCTGATCGTTGCTGCGTGCCTCGTTACCTCAGGCCAAAACGCTGCGCAGGCGCAGCTTTTCTCTGATCGTCCGCCGCCGGTGCCGCCGGCCTCGGTGCCCGATCCCGGCGGCGCCGTCAGCCTGGCGCCGCCGTCCGGTCCAGGCGCCGGTCCCCTGAGCCTGCCGCCGACCCTGACCCAGCCGAATACGCCCAGCATGCCGCCGCCGGCCGTCTCGACCGTGCCGCCGTCCGCGCCGCTCAACGCGGCCGTGCCGGGCCAGGGTGTGCTGTCGCTGACCGCGAGATACGGCAAGGATTCTCCGGCGATCAACGGCGGCCTGGTCTGGCGCGTCTTTTCCGACCGTCCCGACGAGAACGGTACTTTCAAGCTGATCAAGGAGGACCGCAGCGCCACGCCCAGCATCGTGCTGCCGCCCGGCAATTACGTCGTGCACGTCGCCTTCGGTTTGGTCAGCGCGGTACGCACCGTCAGCCTGAAAGCCGAGACCGACCGCGAGTCCTTCGTGCTGCCGGCCGGGGGCCTGCGCATCGAGGGCCGCGTCGGCACCAGCCGCATCCCGCAGAACCAGATATCGTTCGCGATCTACAAGGGCAGCCAGTTCGAGTCCGGCGAGCGGGCCTCGCTGGTGCCGAACGTCGCCGCCGGCGACGTCGTGCTGCTGCCCGAGGGCACCTACTACATCATCTCCAATTACGGCGACGCCAACTCGGTGGTGCGCTCGGACATCCGCGTCCAGGCCGGCAAGCTCACCGACGTCACCATCACCCACCGCGCAGCCGTGATCACGCTCAAGCTCGTCAGCGACAAGGGCGGCGAGGCGCTCGCCAACACCGCATGGTCGGTGCTGACGCCCGGCGGCGACGTGATCAAGGAATCGATCGGCGCCTTCCCGCGCGTGGTGCTCTCCGAGGGCGAATACCGCGCCATCGCCAAGAACGAGGGCAAGGTCTACGAGCGCGGCTTCAACGTCGTCAACGGCGTCGACGGCGAGGTCGAAGTCGTGGCGCGGTAGGGCGCGAAGGTAACGCGGGCCTCGACGTAATGTGGCTTACCGCGACTCCCTTGCGAGTTGTGCCCCCTTGCGATTTGGTTCGGTAAACCAGACGCTCCCCAGCAAGACGATCGTGGCCAAGGCGGCCGTCAGGCCGAGCAAGGTCTGCCATCCGACCCGCTGGAGTAGCCAGCCGGACAATGCCGTGCTGATGGCGGTTGATAGGAAGACCGTTTGATCGTGGAATGCCTGAGCCTTGGCGCCCTCTGAAGTGCGATAGTTTTTCGTCAGCAGCGTGCTTCCGCCGACATAGAGAAAATTCCAGCCAACTCCCAAGAGAACCAGCGAAACCCAGAAGGCGTTTACGCCGGTTCCAAGAATTACGGCCGCGACAGCGCAAGCGAGCATCAAAAGCGCGCCAAGCCGGATGATCGCGGCTGCACCCGCGCGCTTGATCAATGCACCCGTCACGAACGACGGGGCGAACATTGCCAAAGCATGCCACTGGATCACGAACGCAGCGTCAGCGTATCCGTGATGGTGAGAGATCATCGCGATCGGAGCCGACGTCATCAGCATGCTCATGCCTGCATATCCGAGTGTGCTGCTGAGAACCGCCATGATGAATCCGGGCTGACGCGCGATTTGCGAAATCGGCCGACTCTCGGATTGCTCCATTTCGTCCTTGATGATCGGCAAACGCAGGCTGGCCTGGATTGCCAGGGCCACAAGCGCCAGGCAGGCCAGGAAAATGTAGGTCCCCGCGAATTGGACCGCAAAGAGGTCTTTGGTCCGCTTGGCTACCTCGGGACCCACGATTGCCCCCACGATGCCGCCGGCAAGGACCATCGAAATGGCGCGGCCAGCGAACTCTCGGCCGCTCATCTCCGCAGCAGCAAACCGATAATATTGTCCGAACGCGTTGTAGGCTCCAATCAGCAGCGTTCCGATGCACAAGATTACAAAGCTGCTCATGAACAACGCGGCGATGCAGATGAGTGCGCCTAATAGCCCGATGGCCGTCCCCACCAGAAACCCGTGTCGGCGTCCAAACCGTCTCATCCAGAGCGACGCGGGGAAGGTCATGGCTGCAGTACCGGCGATGTAGGTCGCGATAGGTAATGTTGCCAGCGACTTGTCTTCGCCGAGCAGGGCATAGCCCACCAAGCCGTTGAGGCCGATAACGACGATATTGTTTGTCAGTAGCGCTGCCTGGCAGGTCGCAAGAGGCATGACCAAGCGAAGCTGTTTGAGATCCAACGCATGCTCCTGTCGTTTGTGCGGAGTTGACAGCAAACTTCAAGGCCGATAGATAGTATGTACTCGCTATCTAATCAAGGATGTCAGAAATGGCCGCCGAAACCACCTCGTCTCTCAGCCGCGAACGCTTGCAAGCCGAAGACCGGAAGGAGCAGATCGTGCAGACGGTCTTGCGACTGGTCCACGAACGAGGTGCGGACTCGGTAAGTACGCAGCTCATTGCAGATACGATTGGTCGATCCCAAGGCGTGGTGTTTCGGCATTTCTCTACAAAAGAGGCGCTCTGGACCGAGGTTTTGGCGTGGCTGCAGGAGAGCCTGGAAGGCGTCTGGAGGCGCGCTCTACACGACCACAGCAACGAGCCGCCGCTCGCTCGCCTCGAGAAAATCCTCGTCGGTCACGTCGGGCTGATCGAGAAATTTCCCGCAATCGTTAAGGTGGTGATGTCGGACGATCTTCGGCATCGTTACCCGACGCTCAACGAACAGTTTCAAAAGCTTCATGTCCTGTACGAACGGCACGTGACCGATCTGCTGAAGGAGGCAGTCAAGGATGGTCAACTTCCGAAGGGCACAAGCATCTCCGATGCGGCAACCCTGTACTTCTGCATCATACAGGGTCTCGGTTTCCAGTCAGCGATCGCTGGTCTGCGGGCGAACAAGCTCGCGAGCCTCGCGTCCAGAATGTTTTTATTCTTCGTTACTGCGCTGGAGAATTTGCAGACGGGAGCGAAGACGCGGAAATCCGATCACGTCGAGAAAGCAAAATAGGAGTATTGCGATGCCCGAGATCGTTCCGAATTGGCATCCGATTTTTGTGCATTTCACGATCGCCCTGTACGTCGTGGCAACGGCGCTGTATGCCCTCGGTCAAATCGCGGGCGGACGCAGTTGGGCGGGCGTCGTGGTCGTCGCGGCCCGGATAAACCTCTGGACAGGAGCTGCGCTGTCGATCCTGACCGTGATTGCGGGAATCGACGCTTTCTTCACGGTCGCTCATGACGCGTCTCAAACGATCTTCATGATCGACCACCGGCGATGGGCGATCGCGACTGCCGTCGTCTGGTGGTTCATTGCCGTGTTTGAGGCGGCGAGAGCGATTCAAGGCAAGAAGGCGAATCTGGTAGTCGCGTTCGCGCTGGTTGTGGCTATCGGGCCGCTTGCCGTCACGGGTTGGAAAGGTGGCGAGTTGGTCTATCGAAATCGAATCGGCATCGTCGCAACGCGAATGAGTCCCGTCGATGGAATTGGCGAGCGCGGAGCGCATCCTTTGTCGGCGCCAGATCGAGGCGGCCGGAGTTAGCTCTGCCCTGACAGCCTTCGGAATTCGCCGCAAGCGGTATGACGAGCGCATCGCAGTTTGTCGCATTGTGCGCTGACCCTCACTTCCGATAGCGCAGCGCCTCCACTAGCACGGCGAAGGCCGGCGTCGGCTGTCGCCGGCTCGGGTAATAGAGATGATAGCCCGCGAACGGCGCGCACCACTCGGCGAGCACACGGATCAGGCGGCCATTGGCGATCTCGCGTTTCACCAGATCTTCTGGGATGTAGGCCAAGCCAAACCCGGCCAGCACAGCATTCATCCTGAGCAGGCCGGTGTTGAATACGAGCTGGCCGTCGACGCGAACCTTCACGACGCGGCCGCGCTTCTCGAACTCCCAGGCATAGATTCCGCCATAGGTCGGCAGGCGCAGGTTGATGCAATTGTGCTCGGTGAGATCCTGCGGCTGTTTCGGCTTGCTGCGCGCCGCAAAATAGGCGGGCGCGCCGACCACGGCCATCCGCATCTCCGGTCCGATCCGTACGGCGATCATGTCCTTGGCGACCTGCTCGCCGAGACGGACGCCGGCGTCGTAGCGTTCAGTGACGATATCGGTGAGGCCGTAGTCGATGATGAGCTCGACCTTGATGTCAGGATAGCGCGGTAGGAGCTTTGCGAGCGCCGGCCACAGGATCGCCTGTGCCGCGTGTTCGCCGGTGGTGATGCGGACCGTGCCCGCTGGCGTGGCACGCAGCGCGGTGAGCGCCGACAGCTCGGCGTCGATCTCGTCGAAACGCGGCCCGATCGTGCGCAGCAGCCGCTCGCCGGCCTCGGTCGGCGCCACGCTGCGGGTGGTGCGGGTCAGGAGCCGCAGGCCAAGCCGTTCCTCCAGCGCGCGCACGGTGTGGCTGAGCGCCGATTGCGACACCCCGAGCTGTGCGGCAGCGCGGGTAAAACTGCGCTCGCGCGCGACGGCGAGAAAGGCGAGCAGGTCGTTGGTGTTGGTGCGAGCCATTCATGAATCCAGATTATGAGTACATGCCGGTTTTATCATCTAATTGCAGGCTCGCGCGCGGCCTAAGTTCGCCGCCGGATATCAATCTGCAAGGAGAGCTTGACATGCAGACACGCAAACTCGGCAAAAGTGGCCTGGAGGTCTCGGCCCTCGGTCTCGGCTGCATGGGACTGAGTTACGGCTATGGCCCCGCGACCGAGACGTCGCAGGCGATCGCGCTGATCCGGACCGCGTTCGAGCGCGGCGTCAACTTCTTCGACACCGCGGAAGCCTATGGCCCCTTCGTCAACGAGGAACTGGTGGGTGAGGCGCTGGCGCCCTTCCGCGACAAGGTGGTGATCGCCACCAAGTTCGGCTTCAAGGGCGGCAAGGTCGAAGCCGGGCTCGACAGCTCCCCCGCCAACGTCAAGGCGGTGGCGGAGGCCGGATTGAAGCGGCTGAAGACCGACCGCATCGATCTATTCTATCAGCATCGCGTCGATCCCGCGGTGCCGATCGAGGACACTGCCGGCGCGGTGAAGGAATTGATCCGCGAGGGTAAGGTGCTGCATTTCGGCCTGTCGGAGGCGGGCGCCTCGAGCATTCGCCGCGCGCATGCGGTCCAGCCCGTCACCGCATTGCAAAGCGAATATTCGCTGTGGTGGCGCGAGCCGGAGCAGGAGATCTTGCCTGTTTTGGAAGAGCTGGGTATCGGCTTCGTGCCCTTCAGCCCGCTCGGCAAAGGCTTTCTCACCGGCGCGATCAACGAGAGCACGACGTTCGACAGCAGCGACTTCCGCAACATCGTACCGCGCTTCTCATCCAACGCACGCAAGGCCAATCAGGCATTGGTCGATCTGCTCGCCGAGATCGCTGCGTCCCGGAAAGTGACGCCGGCGCAGATCGCGCTGGCCTGGCTGCTGGCGCAAAAGCCCTGGATCGTGCCGATTCCCGGCACCACCAAGCTGCACCGGCTCGAGGAAAATCTCGGCGCGGCTGCAGTAACGCTGTCGCAAGCCGATCTTGCGGCCATTGCAGACGTGCTCGCCACGGTCGCGGTGCAAGGCGAGCGCTATCCTGCGCACCTCCAGGCACGGGTTGGCCGCTAACATTTGTTGTGAAGGCTCGGTGAGCGTTCGCTTACCGGGCATTCCCACTGTGTTTCGCTTTGAATACTGCAGTAAGCGCGACCAAGCCGCCAGCGAAGGAGATAGAGAACACCGGCGACATCGGCTTATTCCGGCCTCACCTCGACTTCGCTATTACCTTTGCAAGATACGCATTTCCGATAATCAATTTCATTCGCTTTCCATCCTGCTGGGTTATATGTCGGGCATCCGTCCAATGGGGGACGCCGGCGCAGCCTTGGCGGCTCGCGTAGCCGGCAAGGGGCAGGGGACCAAAGCGCGTCGGCATGTTCGAAGTGATCCTTACCAGGCGCAAACGGTTCGGTTGGCGGTGGCAGGTCTCCGACCAGTCCGGCAAGATCTTTGCCGACGGCTTCGAACGCACGCGGCCGTCAGCCAAATATCACGGCGAGCGCGCACTATTTTTCCTATTGTCGCAGGCCTATTTGCGCAACCGCTCGGCGGCGTCGAGCGAGGATTAGCGGCAGTTCTGCGCCGTCAGATATCGACCACCAATTTGCCCTTGGCGGCGTGATCGCGGATCAGCGCATAGGCCTCGCCAACGCTCTCCATCGAAAAGCGCCTGGCATCCAGCAACGGCACGAGCTTGCCGGCCTCAGCGAGGCGCGTGGCCTCTGCCATGATCTCCCCGTGATGCGCACGGCCTTCGCCTGACAGCAGCGGCAGCAGCGTGAACACGCCGGAATAGGTGGCGGCGCGGAACGACAGCGGGGCCAGCGCATGCGTGCCCCAGCCGAGCGCGCTGACGACATGGCCGAAGTGGCGCACCGCCGCAAAGGAGGCATCGAGCACCTTGCCGCCGACGGTGTCGTAGACGATGTCGAAGCCGCGGCCGCCGGTATGTTCGGCGACATAGGCCTCGACCGAACTGTCGCGGTCGATGAATACAGCACCAAAACCTTCGATAGTCGCGCGCTGTGAGGCCGAGCCCGTTGCGTACACCTCCGCGCCGAACGCGCGCGCGATCTGGATCGCGACATGGCCGACGCCGCCCGCGCCGCCATGGATCAATACCTTCTGTCCGGCCTTCAGGGCGGCACGGTCGATCAGGCCTTCCCACGCGGTGGTGAAAATGAGGGGCAGGGCGGCAGCCTCGCGCATGCTGAGATTGGCTGGCTTCAGCGCCAGCAGGTCGGCATCGACGGCGGCGAACTCGGCGAGCGATCCCTGCACGCCACCGACTCCGCCGGTCATGCCATAGACCTCATCGCCAACCTTGAAGCGCGAGACCTCGCGCCCGGTCTGCTCGACCACGCCGGCGAGATCGATGCCGGGGATCGCCGGCAGCGGCTGGCGCGCATGCGCGGCCGCGCCGGCATGGATCTTGGTGTCGAGCGGATTGACGCCGCTGGCGCGGATACGCACCAGCACCTCGCGCGGGCCGATCTCGGGCGTGGAGATGGTTGAGATGCGCAAGGGGGCGTTGTGGGTCTCCAGCACGCCTGCTCGCATCGTCGATGGTCTGGTCATGGCCGTCTTGCTCCCGTTGTCGGCCTCCAATATGCCCATGATTTTTTGCATGAGAAGAAACAATAGCGTACGATATTCGTGCATTTTTGAATGGGCGGGGGATCCGATGGAATGGAGCGATCTGCGCATCTTCCTGGCGATTGCGCGCGAGGGTACGTTAGGGGCTGCCGCGCGAAAAATCGGGCAGACCCAGCCGACGATGGGACGGCGGCTGCGTGTGCTGGAGCATGCGCTCGGGCAAACGCTATTCCAGCGCACGGCCGACGGTTTTGTCCTCACCGACGAAGGCATGGCTGTGCTCGCCCATGCGGAGCGGATCGAGGAGGAGGCGCTCGCGCTGCAGCGGCAGGCGACAGGTGCCGAGACGCAGCTCGACGGGACCTTGCGTCTGTCCTCGTCGGACTGGTTCGGCACGCTGATGCTGTCGCCGGTCATCGCGGCCTTCGGCAAGCGCCATCCCAAGGTGATTGTCGAGCTCCTGACCGATGCCCGGCTCTACAGCCTGCCGCGGCGCGAAGCCGATCTCGTCTTTCGCATCAAGCCGTTCAGCGAGCCCGAGGTCATTTCCAGGAAACTGCTGCACATTCCCTATGCGCTCTACGGCAAGAAAGGCTGCAAGCCGCCGCGCGCCGGCGACGGCAGCGGTGTCCGCGTCGTGACCATGAACGCCGAATTCGCCGAGATGCCCGACGCCGTCTGGCTGAAGCGCAATTTGCCGAAGGCGGAGATCGCCGCGCGCAGCAACAACAGGCAGGTGCAGGCCGAGCTTTGCGCCGCAGGTGGCGGCCTCGCAGTGCTGCCGCGTCCGCTCGGTGATCGCGACCGCCGCCTGGTCGCGCTCCACATCGGCGTGAGCCCGCCGGGCCGTGACACCTATGTCGGCTATCACCGCGATCTCCGGCGGCTCGCGCGCCTGCGCGCGCTGCTGGATCTCGTGATTGAGCGATTGGCCGGGGAGGCGTCGTAGCCGCGAGGATGCGAAGGTGTGTCTGCTTTGCTCCGTCATTGCGAGCGTAGCGAAGCAATCCAGAATGCGTCTGCGGAAAGACCCTGGATTGCTTCGCTACGCTCGCAATGACGACGTGGATGCAGCTGTTCGCAAAAGAGACACCCCGCATTTCAAGCAACCGTCACAGTCTCTAACGCCCACTAACCAACGCGCGACTTAAAACTGTCATAATCACTGATCCGGAACCTGCGTCTGCGTCCTTTTTACACGCCATTAAGCGAGCCAGCCCTTGGATGCGCACGGAAAGTGCGTTGGGGACTGCAATGAGTGCCGCGAAGAAGATGCCGGGCAAACCGGCCACCGAAATGTTCGACGACATCCCGGTGCTTCAGCGCAAATGGCGTGCCGCATTGAGGCCGGGTGACCGGCTGCCGCGATATGAAGACGTGATGCTCGGCAGCCTTGGACGGATGGCCGATCACATCGCGCTGCTCAAGGGTGAGGGCACGCTCGAACTGTCGCGCAGCGGACGCTACGTGCAGAAATGGCTCGGCGACGAGCGCTGGGACATTCCGGTCGAGGAGCTGGCGCCGGATTGCGCCACAGCGCTGTCGGAAGCGGTGTCAAGCGCGCTCAAGAACGGACGGCCGCACCAAGCCAGCGCCCATTGCGTGCGCGACGGCATGGTCAGGACCTACGATCTGCTGGCGCTCCCGACTGCCTCGCGCTGGGGCGCGACGCTGGTCGGCGCCTATGTCAACGAGCGCGGTGCGCAGTACAATCTGCTGGATGCGATCTTTTCCGCGACCGACGATGCCGTGGTCTCGCTGGCGACGCTGCGCGATGCCAATGGTCAGCCGTCCGATTTCCAAATCGTGCATCACAACAAGAGCGCGGAGCTGCTGCTTGATGTCGCGAGCGGCGGCCTGCTGTGGCGTAAGATCGGCCATGGCACCACACTGCTTGCCGCGGCCGAAATCTTGGAGTTCCTGCTGAAAGCGGTTTTGGGCGGCCGCGGTGAGCAGCTCGAGATCGAGAGCGACGGCCGTCATCTGCGCATGAGCGCGACGGCCTTCGCCGACGTCATTTCGCTGACCATCTCCGATGTCACTGCGATGAAGCGGCGCGACGCCTCGTTCCGCCTGCTGTTCGACAACAACCCGATGCCGATGTGGGTGTTCGACGCCGAGACCAGGCAGTTCCTCAGCGTCAATGACGCCGCTGTCCAGCATTACGGCTATAGTCGCGCCGCCTTCCTGCGCATGAAGCTGCACCAGATCTGGCCCGAGGACGAGTGGGAAAGCCACACCGAGGCGCTCGAGCGCGTCGGAGAAACCTATCACTCCCAGCGCAATTGGCGGCACCTGCGCGCCGACGGCAGCGAGATCGAAGTGCTCACCTTTGGCCGCCGCGTCCCCTTCAACGACCGTGACGGTTATCTGGTCGCAGTGGCCGACATCACCGAGCGGCGGAAGGCGGAAGCGCGGATCGCCTATATGGCGCACCACGACGGGCTCACCGACCTGCCCAACCGGGAACATTTCCAGGAGCGCTTGAAGCAGGCGCTCGACCAGGCTGCGGGAAAACGGGTCGGCGTGCTCTATATCGACCTCGACCTGTTCAAGAACATCAACGATTCCTTCGGGCATCCCTCAGGCGATCGCCTGTTGAAAGAAGTTGCCGAACGCCTCACCACCGCGGTTCGCGGCGCCAATCTCGCAGCGCGGCTCGGTGGCGACGAGTTCGCCGTGATCCTCGCCGCGGACGTTTCGCCGAACGAGGCGAGCGCCTGCGCGACGCTGCTGATCGAGATACTGAAGGCGCCTTACGACATCGACGGTCAGGAAATGGTCATCGGCGCGAGCATCGGCATCGCGCTGTCGCCGGGCGACGGCACCACGTCCGAGGAACTGATGCGCAACGCCGACATGGCGCTGTACCGGGCGAAGTCCGACGGCGGCGGCGTGCACCATTTCTTCGAGCGCGAGATGGACCTGCAGGCGCAGAAGCGCCGCGACATGGAGGTCGATCTGCGCCGCGCCTTTGCCAATGGCGAGTTCGAGCTGCACTACCAGCCGCTGGTGTCGATCGCCTCCGACCGCATCTCCGGTTTCGAGTCGCTGTTGCGCTGGCGTCACCCCGACAAGGGCATGGTCTCGCCGGCGGAATTCATTCCGGTCGCGGAAGACATCGGCCTGATCACCCAGCTCGGCGAATGGGTGCTGCGCGAGGCCTGCCATGAAGCGGTGAAGTGGCCGTCAGACGTCAAGGTCGCGGTCAATCTGTCGCCGGCGCAATTCCGCAGCCGCAATCTGGTTCAGGTCGTGATCTCGGCGCTGGCGCAATCCGGCCTGTCGCCGAAGCGGCTCGAGCTGGAAATCACCGAATCGATCTTCCTCGCCGAGACCGACGCCAATTTGGCGATCCTGCATCAATTGCGCGAGCTGGGTGTCGGCATTTCCATGGATGATTTCGGCACGGGCTATTCGAGCCTCAGCTACTTGCGCAGCTTCCCGTTCGACAAGATCAAGATCGACCGCTCCTTCGTGAAGGATCTGGCGCAGCGGCCCGATTGCGTCGCGATCGTGCGTGCGATCTCCGGGCTTGGCCGCAGCCTCAACATCACCACGACCGCGGAGGGCGTCGAGACCGAGGATCAGCTCGACTGGCTCCGCGCCGAAGGCTGCAACGAGGTGCAGGGTTTTCTGTTCAGCGCGGCGCGCCCGGCTGGCGAGATCGCAAAGCTGCTGGCCGAGTTCGGTCAGCGCACCTCACGGGCGGCATGAGCATGATCCGGAAAAGTGCGCAGCGGTTTTCCGAAAAGATCATGCTCGAACAAACGACTCATGCGGGCGAAAAGCTGCCGTAGACCAGTTCCTTGAACGCGGGCGTGATGCGGCCGCGTTCGTTCTGGGTCTGCTCCATCAGGATGTAGACCATGTCGAGTTTGGGGTCGACGCCGAAATAGGTGCCGCTGCCTGAGTCCCATTTCAATTCGCCGATCGAGCCCGCCGGCGGCGGCTTGGCGTTGCCGGGATCGGTTCGGACCGCAATTCCGTAGCCATAGCCGAAGCCATCGCCGGGGTAATAGAAATAGTCGCGTTCGACGCCGGAGCCGGGCCCGATCTGATCGCTCGTCATGGCCTTGAAGGCGGTCGGGCTGAGGTAACGCTTGCCGTCGAGCTCGCCGCCGCTGAGCAGCATTTGCGCGAAGCGTCGATAGTCAGTGATGGTCGAGAGCAGGCCGCCGCCGCCGGATTGCCATTCCGGATGGTCGAGACGTTCGCGCTCGCCATCGAGCAGGATCTGGTCGCTCGGCAGCGGTCGCGCCATCCGTTCGATCTCGTCCGGTGTCGACAGCACGAATTTGGTGCTGGTCATGCCGAGCGGATCGAAGATGCGCTGCTTCAGCGCATCGTAGAGCGACTGCTGGGTGATGATCTCGATGACGCTTCCGAGCACATCGGTGGAATGACCATAGCGCCACAGCGTCCCCGGCTCGCGCGCGAGCGGGAGCCTCGCGATACGGTCGGCGAATTCCCGGTTGTTGAAGGGGCCTTCGAAGATATGCGCAGCCCTGTAGGCAAGCTCGACCCACCTTCCGCCGATATAGTCGTAGGTGATGCCCGAGGTGTGCCGCATCAAATCCCTGATGGTCACCGGATGAACAGGCGGCACCATCTCGAGCGCCATCGAGCCGTCGGGCTTGGTGATTTCCATTCCCACCTTTGTAGCGGCAAAGAGGGGAATGTATTTCGACACGGGATCGGTAAGCGCAAGCTTGCCCTCGTCGATCAGCATCATGGCCGCGAGGCTGGTGATCGGCTTGGTCATGGAATGGAGGGCGAAGATCGTGTCCGGCGTCATGGACAGGCGGGTCCTGACATCCCGTACGCCGAACATCTTGAAATAAACAGGCTTGCCGTGCTGCTGGACCAGAACGATCGCGCCCGGCAAACGGCCG
The DNA here is from genome assembly GCF_022012555.1 of Bradyrhizobium zhengyangense. Classification (NCBI taxonomy): domain Bacteria; kingdom Pseudomonadati; phylum Pseudomonadota; class Alphaproteobacteria; order Hyphomicrobiales; family Nitrobacteraceae; genus Bradyrhizobium; species Bradyrhizobium zhengyangense. The sequence continues at coordinate 101,167 of NZ_JAKLTZ010000016.1, forward strand.
GTGGTCACCTCGTTTTCGAAGAACGCGGTGATGCCTCGCAGCTTGTCGGGTGCGGGAGCGGGGATGTCGCCAGCGCGGCTCCGCGCCATCGTGCCGGCCAGCATCGCTGCCCCGACCAGAAATTCACGACGCTTCATGCGGGCTTCCTCACTCGCCGGGAGCAAAGCCGCAAGACATCAGAAGCGTCAACAAAACTTCGATCAAAAACGGGTCACGATTTCGGAAAGCACCGGTCGCGGACGATCCTCGCTCGGCTTGGTCGGCTTGCCGATGTGCACGAGGCCTGCGAGTTTCTCGTCGGCCTTGAGGCCGAGGCCATCAAGCACGTCGCGATCGAAGGCGAACCAGCCGGTCAGCCAGGCCGCGCCGTAGCCGAGCGCGGTGGCGGCCGTGACGATGTTCATGGCGCTGGCGCCGGCCGACAGCTCCTGCTCCCACGCCGGCACCTTGGGATGCGGCTTGGTGAAGCTGACGATGCCGATCACCAGCGGCGCATCGGTGAGGCGCTTGCGTTCGGTCTCGATATCGGCGGCGGGGGCGCCGGGATTCTTCCGGGCAAAGACTCTTGCAATCACCTCGCCGGCGCGCTGGCGCGCATCGCCCTCGAAAATGATGAAGCGCCACGGGGCGAGCTTGCCGTGATCGGGCACGCGCGCGCCGATGGTGAGAATGGTCTCGAGCTCAGCCGGCGAGGGGCCGGGGCCGGTCATCTCGCGCGGCTTGACCGAGCGGCGGGTTTTCAGGAGTTCGATGGCATCTGGCATTGCGATGGCCTCTTCGGCTGGTCGGCGGGCGTGCCATGCCGAGATAGGCATGCACGCCCGCAACCGAAAGCGAGTTTAGATCGATTTCAGGGATCAGGCCGCGCCGCGCGCCCGCCGGACGTCAGGCGGGGTCGCCTCGTCGACCAGGGCGGCGATAGCCTCCCCGGTCGTCATCACCTTCTGGCCGTCGCTACCGAGTCGGCGAACCGAGACCGAATGCGTCTCGGCCTCTTTCTTGCCGACCACGAGCAGCGCCGGGATCTTGGCCAGCGAGTGCTCGCGGACCTTGTAGTTGATCTTTTCGTTGCGCAGGTCGATCTCGACCCGAAGACCCGCGCGCCGCGCCTGTTCCAGCACCACCTTGGCGTATTCGTCGCCCTCCGAGGTGATGGTGGTGACGACTGCCTGCACCGGCGAAAGCCAGAGCGGGAAGTTGCCGGCATAGTGCTCGATCAGGATGCCGATATAGCGCTCCATCGAACCGCAGATCGCACGGTGCACCATCACAGGCGGTTTCTTGCCGCCGTCATGGTCGATGTAGAACGCACCGAACCGTTCCGGCAGGTTGAAGTCAACCTGCGTGGTGCCGCACTGCCAGTCGCGGCCGATGGCATCGCGTAGCACATATTCGAACTTTGGCCCATAGAACGCGCCTTCGCCCGGGTTGATCTCGGTCTTGATGTGGTTGTTCTGCGCCTGGATCTCGCGCAGCACCGTCGCCATCACGCGCTCGGCGTGATCCCACATCGCATCCGTGCCTACGCGTTTTTCCGGCCGCGTCGACAGCTTCACGGTGAGATCGCCGGTGAAGCCGAAATCGGCATAGGTCGACAGGATGAGATCGTTGATCTTCAGGCATTCCTCGGCGAGCTGGTCCTCGGTGCAGAAGATATGCGCGTCATCCTGGGTGAAGCCGCGCACGCGCATCAGGCCGTGCATGGCGCCCGATGGCTCGTAGCGATGCACCACGCCGAACTCGGCGAGGCGCAGCGGCAGGTCGCGGTAGCTCTTCAGGCCGTGCTTGAAGATTTGCACGTGACCGGGGCAGTTCATCGGCTTCAGCGCAAACCAGCGCTTGTCCTCGGCCTCGTCGCCGGCCGACTGCGCCGCGAACATGTTTTCGCGGTACCAGCCCCAATGGCCCGAGGTCTCCCACAGCACCTTGTCGAGGATCTGCGGCGCGTTGACCTCGCTGTAATCGCCGGTCAGGCGGCGGCGCATATAGGCGATCAGCTGCTGGAAAATCGTCCAGCCCTTCGGGTGCCAGAACACGACGCCGGGACCTTCCTCCTGGAAATGGAAGAGGTCGAGCTCACGTCCGAGCTTGCGATGGTCGCGCTTCTCGGCTTCCTCGATCTGCTTGAGGTAAGCGTCGAGGTCCTCCTGCTTGGCGAAGGCGGTGCCGTAGATGCGGGTCAGCATCGGGTTGTTGCTGTCGCCGCGCCAATAGGCGCCGGCCACCTTCATCAATTTGAATGCGTTGCCGACCTTGCCGGTCGAGGTCATGTGCGGGCCGCGGCAAAGATCGAACCAGTCGCCCTGGTAGTAGATCTTGATCGGCTCGTTGCCCGGAATGGCGTCGACCAGCTCGACCTTGAACGCCTCGCCCTTGTCGCGGAACACCTGCTTGGTCTTTTCGCGGTCCCAGACTTCCTTCGTGAAAGGCTTGTCGCGCGCGATGATCTCGCGCATCTTTTTCTCGATCGCGGCAAAGTCTTCCGGCGTGAACGGCTCGTTGCGGAAGAAGTCGTAATAGAAGCCGTTCTCGATCACCGGGCCGATGGTGACCTGGGTGCCCGGCCACAGCGTCTGCACGGCTTCCGCGAGCACGTGGGCGCAGTCGTGGCGGATCAGTTCGAGCGCCTCCGGTTCGTCGCGCGAGATCAGCCTGAGCTTGGCGTCGGCCTCGATGGGATCGTTGAGATCGGTGAGCACGTCATCAAGCGTCATCGCCACGGTGCGCTTGGCGAGCGAGGGCGAGATGCCCTTGGCGATCTCGAGGCCGGTGATGCTCTTCTCGTATTCGCGCCGGGCGCCGTCGGGGAAGGTGAGGGTGACTTTGGCGGCTGGGGTCACGGGCTTCAGGTTGCTGAGGGAATATTGAAAGCCGGATTCGGATTTGGGCTGGTCGGACATTGCTTTTCTCCTGAGGCTCACTCCTGCGAACGAGCGCAGGTAAGCGGGAACGAGCGATATATCAGGCGATTCGGCCTGTGCAATCCGGCATTTCCAAGAAAGTGGCGCGCAAAAGCCGGGGCAGTGCGCCAACTATTTCGGACGACACCCTTTAACTGGCCATACGCCTGCTCTACATGCAGTTGCATGGAAAATACCCGCGCCGGCCGCCTCACGCCGACAGCCCTGATGCTTGGCAATCTCGTCACTGGCTGCTCGGTGTTGGCGCCGGCGGGGATGCTGCCGGAGTTGTCGACCGGGCTCGGCATCAGCATCCGTGCGGCCGGGCTGCTCATCACCTTTGGCGCGATCACGCTGTGTATCGGCTCGCCGCTGACGGCGTGGCTGACCAGCCGCATCGAGCGGCGGATGTTGCTCACGACCACGCTCGCGGTGCTTGCCCTTGGCAATCTCGCCTCCGCCTTTGCACCGGACTACGCAAGCCTCCTCGTCATCCGTCTGGCGATGCTCGCGGTCGGCGCGCTCTATACGCCGCAGGCGGCCGGCACCGCGGCGCTGATCGTGCCGGCGGAGCGGCGCGGCAGCACGATCGCGTATATCTTCCTTGGCTGGTCACTCGCGGCCGCGGTCGGCCTTCCGCTGATCACCTTCATCGCCAGCCGCTATGGCTGGCGCGCCGCCTATGGCATGATCGGTGCGCTCGGGTGTGTGAGCGTCCTGTTGCTGCTGGTGCGCTTGCCCGCCGGCCTGAAGGGCACCCCGGTCGACCTGAAGACCTGGAGCGAGGTCGGCCGTAGCAGGGCGATCCTGTTGCTGCTCGCGATCACGATGCTGCAGATGTCCGGCCAGTTTGCGGTGTTCACCTTCATGGGCCCGCTGCTCAAGAAGCTGACGGATGCGAGTCCGGACGCAATCGGCCTCGTGTTCGGTATCTATGGCGTGTGCGGCTTCCTCGGCGTTGTCGTGGCGAGCCGCATCGTCGACACGTGGGGGCCATATCGGACGTCGCTGCTGTTCACGTGCCTGTTACTGGCGGGCATTGCGGGGTGGGCAGTTGGCGCGGGCAGCCTCGTGTTGATGGCGACAGGCGTTGCGATCTGGGGACTGGGCTTTGCCTCGACCAATTCGATGCAACAGGTGCGGCTGGTCGCGGCCGCCCCGGCGCTCGCGCCCGCAACCGTCGCGCTCAATACGTCGGTCCTCTATATCGGCCAAGCCATTGGCTCTGCCGTCGGAGGGCTGTTGTTTGCCCGCGACCTGCTGCACAGCACAGGCTTCGTGGCGGTCGGCTTCGTCGTCCTGGCGCTGGTCCTGCTGGTCGTGAGCCGGCCCCGGCCGGCGGCTGCCGTCCTGGTCTGATGGCTGTCCTTGCCCGGCGCAAGGCGCTTGGCAAACGGCGCGGGAGAGCGCTAGAAGGCCAGACATGGGGACCAAAGAGAGTTGACTGAAATGAGGATGATTCTGGCGGTTGCCGCGGTGCTCTATTCAGCCTCCGCGTTTGCGCAAACCGACAAGCCACCGATGGTGGGGGACAAACCGCTGGTGCAGGTCAAGCCCAAAGGGACCAAGGCCGGTGCAAAGGAGGCGGCTGCCAAGCCGGCCGCCGCGGCGCCGAAGGGCAAGCCGCAGTCGATCGCGGCACGGCTCCAGGCCTGCCTTGACCTCGACGATGGCACCAAGGACCGGCTCAACTGCTACGACGCTATTATCCCGCCCGCGCCAAAGCCGAAGCCGGCGAAGGCCAAGGGCTACGCCGACTGCAAATTCTTCAAGGAAGAGGACGAGCGACTGGCCTGCTTCAACGGCTTCGCCGAAAGCATTCCGAAGCTGCCCAAAACCTGAAGCTCGAGAGGCTGATCTCAGAGCCGGCGGCCTAATCGCTGAGCCGGCTCAGCACGGCGCGGAAGGCAACGCCCGGCAGTTGCAGTGCGGTGCCCTCGAACTCGGCCGTGTCGCCATCCTCGCGGCCGGCGAGCGTCAGCATGATCCGGTCGATGCCGAACAAGGCCTTGAACGACGGGTCGTCGTTGTAGCGCTCGGTTGAGATCTTGACCTTGATGCTGTCGCCTTGGCCTGTATAGGTTCCGATGAAGGCGAAAGCCGAATTGCCGCCGCGCATCTTGCCTTCAGTCACGTACACGACACCGCAGCCGGTCCCGTGAACCGTGTGGAAGTCGACCTTGTACAGTCCTTGACGCACTGCCTGTCCCCGCAGAGCTCGAACTCAACTTGGCCGGCAAATTATGGTCGTGGCCAGCGGAAACAATCCGGTGGCTGCCGGGGATCGTGGGCCATCAACATCACATCTTGATCATGCGCTGAGAGAACTGCAGGCAGCGCGCCGAAATGCCGGCATGCGCAATATTAGCGGCTCGATGCTGATGAGCTGGTAGCTGCGACGCGCGTCAGCGCCAGCGCCGGCGTTGCCGACATCTTCACCAGAACATCCTTGAGCGGGTATTGCGTCCACGCGCGGTTGACGTAGTCGCGATGGGTGATGCCCTCACCGGTCTCGACGAACACCACGCTGCCGGGACGCAAGGGGCCGTCCATGTCCTCGGAGACACCGATGCCCTTTTGCCTGAGCGCGCTCATCAGCTCGCGGTCGCGCCGCGCCGTGTAGTGCGTGTAGGAGCTGACGAAGAAGCCGGAGCGGTGGCTCTCGATCCAGGACGCGAACTTGTCCATCTCGCCGTAGACCGCATCGAGCAGCACGACGCCGCGGACGCGATCGCTGATGCCGCCGACCTCGAGGCTCCAGGCGGTCGGGAGGAAGCCGCCGCTATAGCCGACGATCACGATCGGCATGTTGGCAAAGGCGCGCGCGCTGTTGGGATCACCGGTCAGCTGCGCAAGGTGGTTCGCCGATTCCTCCATGAAGCGTTTGAGGCCGCCGGGCTGCCAGAATTTTCCGGCGCTGGAATCGGCGGCGTCGACGGCCATCTGCGGCGCGAGCAGCACGGCGTTGGCGCCGGAATCGGTGATCTGCTGCGGCACCAGCTGCCGGTCGCGTACGTCGCGTTCGAGCGTCGCGCCATTACCGTGGAAGAACACCACGATCACGCCAGGCTTGCGCACGTCGAAATGTTCGGGGACGTGCACCAGCACGCGGCTGTCGTTATAGGTTTCGTCCTGCCAGAACACGCGTCCCGAATAGCTTCGATGGCCGCGGCGGTCGCCCTTGGAGATGTTGAGGAACGGCGCGTCGGAGGCGGGGTTGTTGCCGAAATAGGGGAAGGCCGAGGACTTCATGCTGACGAGTGTCGTCAGATCCTGGCGCGGTGGACGCTGATATGGGACCTGCGGCGCGAGCGAGGCAACCTTGTAGGGCGCCTGCTCCGGCTGCTGCTGCACGGCGCGCTTGGGCGAGAAGTCCGACATCTGTCGCTGCAGGAAGCTCTCGCTCGCCGAAGGAAAGCGCTCCTTGAACTGCGGGGCAGGGAAGCGATCCTCGAACGTGTCGCCGCTTGCGACCTGTCGAGTGGCAGCCTGCGGGTTGGTCTTCGCAACGACCTGGACATTGGCCTGCGAGCTTGCGGCGAGTGCTGTCGGGTTCGGCGACTGGCCGCATTGAACCAAGGTGAGCGACAGTGGCACCAAGCCTGAGATCAGGGCGATCCGAAGCGCACGACCGCGCGCCCCGGACGCCTTGGTCCGGTCAGCGCGCATGTCTGCTTTCAATTTCGGAACGGCCCCGACCATCCACCCATGACCCCAAGCATGACCCCAAGTCACGAACCATCGGCAATCATTAAGACAATTGAGCCGACTGGCGTTTAGGCGACGTTAAGTGTCCGGAGAAACTTCCCCACATCCGGAATGACCGAGAAAGACCACGCAATCGTGTCGCGATTGTGGGAGAGGCGGGCGCGTTTGCGCGGGCGACCACGGGTTTATTGGCTCAAAAGGGGCAAAGAAGGTGGCCAATTACCTATTTTGGCCGCCTCATTTAACCCTTGTTAACCCTGCTTGAATTGACTGAGCCAATCTGCACGATGCCTCTCACGGGGCTCGACGCCTGAGGTTAGGGACCCAGATGACGGCATCAGATGCGGGAACTGCGCCCTGGACGGGGCGACTGACCGGCGGCTCCGGGGTTTCCGTTCTGGTCGCGACCGCGATCGTCGTTGCCGACATGATCGGGGTCGGTGTGTTCACCAGCCTCGGCTTCCAGGTCAAGGATATCCCCTCGGGCTTCTCCATCCTCGCGCTCTGGACGGTCGGCGGCATCGTCGCACTGTGCGGGGTATTCTCCTACAGCGAGCTCGGCGCGATGTTTCCGCGCTCGAGCGGCGAGTACAATTTCCTCGGTCGCGCCTATCACCCGGCCTTCGGTTTTCTCGCCGGCTGGGTTTCGGCGACGGTCGGCTTTGCGGCGCCGGTGGCGCTTGCGGCCATGGCCTTCGGCGAATACGCCAAGTCGGTGATACCCGACTTACCGCCGATCCCGCTTGCCATCGGCGTGGTCTGGCTGGTCTCGATCGTGCAATTGACCGGCGTGAGGCATTCGTCGACCTTTCAGTTGATCTCGACCATCCTCAAGGTCGTGCTGATTGTCGCTTTCCTGATAGCCGGCTTCGTCGTCGGGACTCCGCAGCCGATCTCCTTTGCACCGCACGCGGGCGATCTCGCCCATATCGGGAGCGCGCCTTTCGCGATCGGGCTCGTCTTCGTGATGTACTCGTTCTCCGGCTGGAATGCCGCGACCTACATCATCGGCGAGATGAACACGCCGCAGCAGAGTCTGCCGCGCGCGCTGCTTGCCGGCACGCTGATCGTTCTGGTGCTGTATGTCGCGCTCAACGCCGTGTTCCTCTACGCGACACCAATCAGCGCGCTGGCCGGCCAGCTCGATGTCGCAAGCGTCGCCGGCAGCGCCATCTTCGGCGCGCTGGGCGGCCGGATCGTCGGCGCGATGATCTGCGTCGGCTTGATCTCCTCGATCAGTGCGATGATGTGGATCGGCCCGCGCGTGATGATGACGATGGGGGAGGACATTCCGGCGCTGCGCGTGTTCTCGAAGCGATCGGTGAGAGGTGCGCCGGCCTACGCCATCTTGTTTCAGCTCGCGGTCGCCAACCTGCTGCTGTTCACGCGCAGCTTCGAGGCGGTGCTCGACTTCATCCAGTTTGCACTTCTATTCTGCTCGTTCTTCACGGTGGCCGGCGTCATCAAGCTGCGCATCACCGCCCCTGATTTGCCGCGGCCCTACCGCGCCTGGGGATACCCGTTCACGCCGCTCGTTTTCCTGCTCGTGACCGCGTTCATGATGTACTACCTCTTGACCGAGCGGCCCGTGCAGTCGCTGTCGGGCATGCTCGTCATGCTCGCGGGCTTGTTGATTTATGCTGTTTTCCGCAGGCGGCCGGTCGCCGCTGCTACGTCACACAATCGCGAATAGACATGTTTCGACCCATGAGACTTGCGGCCGTCGCCCTTGCCCTTATGGCTGCGGCCATCTCGTCCACGCGTGCGGCCGAGGTGACTTTCGACGACACCGCGCGCTTCCTCGCGGGCATGCAGCCTTCGGCGGATTCGCCGCTGACGGCGTTGACCAAGGACCCGTCCTGGCAGCATCACGCAAAATTCTTCGACGGCGCCTTCGCCCAGCTCGAGCAGCGGCAGTTATCGAAAATCCGGAGCTGGTCCGACGTCAATCTCGCCGCGCCGCGGCCGACGATGTTCTATTTGTTCAGTGGCCCGGATTTCCTCTACGCCAACGCCTTCTATTCCAAGGCCAGCACCTATGTGCTCGGCGCGCTCGAGCCGGTCGGCGCGGTGCCTGATTTGACCAGGCTGTCGCGAGGCTCCGTCGATGCCGCGCTGTACAATGTCGAGCGCTCGCTCGGTTCGATCCTGAGCTTTTCCTTCTTCATCACTAAGCAGATGAAAGTCGACCTGCACACCAATCAGGTCAACGGCACCTTGCCGATCCTCTACGTCTTCCTGGCGCGCTCCGGCAAAACCATCCGCAACGTCGAGATGGTCGCGCTCGACGACAAAGGCGGGGTGCACACAGGCAATGACAATCCTGGGCCGAACGCCACGCGCGGCGTCCGCATCACCTTCGCGGGGGCGGACAGTGAGGCACGCACGCTGTATTATTTCTCGACGGATCTCTCCAATCCTGGTGCTCGCGCCGCAGGCTTCCTGAAATTCTGCGAGACGCTCGGCCCGGGCAACAGCCTTATCAAGAGCGCGTCCTATCTGCTGCACTCCGGCAATTTCACTGTCGCGCGTGACTGGCTGCTCGCCAACAGCGCGACCATCATCCAGGATGATTCCGGCATTCCTCTCGCCAGTTACAATCCGCGGCAATGGCGCTTCTTCCCGTTCGGCCGCTATCTCGGTCCGATCAACGAATTCCCCGGCCGCTATCAGGAGCGTTACGCCGAATTGTTCTCGCGCGCCCAGCCCATCGATTTCGGCGTCGGCTATCGCTGGCGCATGAACGAGTCGAATTTGCTGCTGTCGGTGAAGGTCGCGGGGAGCGATGCGCTGCCTGCCGCGGAGGCGTCCTCGTCCGCCGAGCCGCCGCCGAAGCCGCCGCGTCCGAAGCGGCCGCGTCCCCCCGAGCCAATCCCGCCGCCATCGGGACGATTCTTCTGGTTCCGCTAGCTACCAGTGCACGCTCTGACTCGGCACGATGAATGCTGTCGTGCTTGGCGGCGTTGCAAGGCTCGTTGCCAGATACCAGCCGGAGCCGACGACCAGCACGAGCAAAGCGACCATGGCGATCACGTCGACGGTACGTGGATCGTGATCCCTGGGATTGAAGCCAAGATGTAAACCAGGCCCGAAATGGAAATGATGGCTGATTTTCCAGCGCATTGTTGTTTCCTCCCGTGGGAGCAACACAACAACGCGAGGTGAAAGTTCCGGTTCCACTCAGGGCAGCAATGCGTAAAGCACCGCAGCATACCTACGAAGCGTTGACGCCGCGCCAACGGCCGTAGCGCCATGGTAAATACCAGCGCGCGCTTTGCGGCGCAGTGAGAGGCACGTTGTCGATGCCTGACGTACCGAAGGGATTGCAGCGCAACAGCCGGGCGACTGTCATCCAGCCACCGGCCCAGAGTCCGAAGCGCTCGATGGCTTCGTCGCCGTACACGGAGCAGGTCGGCAGATGTCGGCAGTTGTAGCCGACCAGCGGCGACAGTGTATGCCGGTAGAGCCAAATCAGCGCGCGACCGAATCTGCGCGGCAGCCGCAGTACTTGGGCAGCGGGTACGGAACAATGCTCGCAGGCTGAGTGCTTCATGTGCGATGTGCCGACATCCTGTGCGCGTTAATGCACGGTTCCAGCGCAGGGAACAGGAAGCTGTTGTATGCGCGCCATATTTTGCCTGCTTTCAGGGAGCAGTGCAGCAAGTACCTATGGACGATCTGTATTCCCCCGGATACCATTTTTGTGACGTCCATGTGTAGACTCAATGGAACGTTGGAACGGGGCTTGCCTGATTGCTTTTGGGGCTTGGGGAAGGAACCAGTTTGAGAGTTCTGAAGTCGCTCAACCTTCGTGGTTGGTTGCTGGTGGGAACCGCCGCTTGCGGCATCGTGTTGGCGGGGGCCATCGCGACCTTTGGCTCGCCGGCCAGCGCTGGCGCCTCGCTCGAAGAGCGCAAGCTGCCGATGAAGTTTGGCTGGGTTGCCTGCGAGCCCAATTGCCGCGGCTGGGTCAGCGCGGTCGGTATTATCACTGCAGACACACCAAAGGACTTTGACGACTTCGCCCGCGGCCGGCAGCTCGGGGGCGCCACAGTGGTGCTCGACTCCAGCGGCGGTTCGGTCAACGACGCGATCACGCTTGGCCGGCGTTTCCGCAATCTCGGTCTCCTGACCACCGTCGGCGTCACGCAGCAGAATCGCGGCGAGAAGGGCGCCCGTCCGAGGGTCGCTTCGGAGGCTTATTGTGAATCCATGTGCGTGTTCCTGCTGCTGGCGGGCAAGAAGCGGTATGTGCCTGATGCGGCCCATGTTCGCGTCCATCAGATCTGGATGGGCGATCGCGCCGACGATGCCAAGGCGGCAAGCTACAGCGCGCAGGATTTGATGATCGTGGAACGCGACATCGGCCGGCTCGCCAAATACACCTTCGACATGGGCGGGGCGGGGGACCTGCTGTCGCTCTCGCTGAACGTGCCGCCGTGGGAAGATCTGCATGAGCTCGATGCCTCTGAGCTGAAGCTGACCAATCTCGTGACGACTGACCTGGTGTCCGACGTGCTGCCACATGTGGACGTCACTGCGCCTGCAATGGCGGAGCTTGCGCCAAAGACGCAGGCAAGGTTCGGCGAGGAACCGGAGCCGCAGCCTGCCAAGTCGACCAAGACAGCGGAAGCGCTGGTCCCGACCGGGGGCGTAGCGACGCCGGCCGCGCCGCCGCAGAAGTAAGATCCTCAGCCTCAGGCTTGTACAGTGGCCGGCTGCTTCGCCTTGGCCTCGATCTGACCGATCGCATCGACCACGGCATCGAAGGTGAGGAGCGTGGAGGCGTGACGCGCCTTGTAGTCGCGGACCGGCTCGAGGAATTTAATCTCTTCCCATTTGCCTTCGGGAGGAGCGCCGTTCTCCTTGAGCATCTTGCGAACAGTTTCGCGTAACTCACGGAGTTCGCTCGCAGTCGAGCCGACCACGTGACTTGCCATGATGGATGAAGAGGCCTGTCCCAGCGCGCACGCCTTCACGTCATGCGCGAAGTCGGTGACGGTGTCGCCCTCCATCTTGAGGTCGATCTTCACGGTCGAGCCGCACAGTTTGGAATGGGCGGTGGCGGTGGCATCGGGGTCCGGCAACCGTCCAAGGCGCGGAATATTCCCGGCCAGCTCAATGATCCGCTTGTTATAGATGTCGTTCAGCATGTGATGGAGCCCAACACTTACCTGCCGGATCGGCCTTGGCGGGCGCGGTCCAGGGTCCTATATAGGGGCGGAACTGACGGAAAAACAGTCCGGCGGTGCGTCGGCGGTGATCCAGATTTGCGCGGCCGGCGTTGTCGGCAAGTGGCCTTTTTCGTCAAAACTGTTCTCTTCAGGCGTCCGGCGGCTTGTCCGCCCCGTCTGCCGGTGACACTCCGGCTGCAAGGCCGTCGAACGGAGTAGACATGGACGCAACGATCAAATCCATCCGCCCGAATAAGCCTTCCGACCGGCAGCCCGAGAGCCGTCCGGCCGAGCTTGATCCTGCCGAATTCCTCGCTGCCGCCGTCCGCGCCGACCAGCCGCGCCCCGCGCGCGCCGAGGCGGAAGCGGCTGTGAAGACGCTGCTCGCCTATATCGGCGAGAATACCGACCGCGAGGGCCTGCTCGACACGCCGCGCCGCGTGGTCGAGGCCTTCGACGAGCTCTATCAGGGCTATCACCAGTGCCCGGCCGAGGTGCTCGACCGGACCTTCGGCGAGACCGCCGGCTATGACGATTTCGTGCTGGTGCGGGACATTGAGTTCACCTCGCAGTGCGAGCATCACATGATGCCGTTCTACGGCAAGGCGCACATTGCCTATACGCCGGTGGAGCGCGTCGTCGGACTGTCCAAGCTTGCCCGCCTGACCGACATCTTCGCCCGCCGCCTCCAGACCCAGGAGCATTTGACGGCGCAGATCGCTGCCGCGATCGACGAGATTCTGAAGCCGCGCGGCGTTGCCGTCCTGATCGAGGCCGAGCACACCTGCATGTCGGTGCGTGGCGTCGCCAAGCATGGCGCCTCGACCTTCACCAGCCGCTACACCGGCATGTTCCGCGATAATCCGGCGGAGCAGGCCCGATTCCTGTCCATGGTGCGAGGCCTGACGCGCTGACCTCGCGATTAACTGGCGAGATCCGTCGTGTCCGCTCACTCCCATGAGATCGAGGAAGGCCTGGCCTTCCTCCCCAAATTCGATGCGAACGGCCTCGTGACTTGCGTGGCGACAGATGTCGCCACCGGTGACGTGCTCATGGTCGCGCACATGAACGATGAGGCGTTGCGCAAGACCATTGCCACTGGCGAAGCCTGGTACTTCAGCCGTTCGCGCAATGCCTTGTGGCGAAAAGGTGAGACCTCGGGTCAGACCCAGCGCGTGGTCGAGATTCGCACCGATTGCGACCAGGATGCGGTTTGGATTCGCGTCGAGCAGATCGGTGCGGCCTGTCACACGGGCCGCCGGTCCTGCTTCTACCGCAAGGTCGAGGCCGAGGGCCGGGGCGCAAAGCTGGTGTTCGTCGATGCGGACAGGCTGTTCGATCCGAACGCGGTCTACAAGAAATAGCCGCCGTCATTCCGGGGCGCACCGAAGGTGTGAACCAGGAATCTCAAGATTCCGGGTTCATCGCGGTGCGATGCCCCCGGAATGACGGTAGTCCCGGAATTAACCGCGCATTAACCATAACTGTCCAGGGTGGGACGATCAGGCGTCCGAATTGCCGGCGCCGCTCAACGCCACGCGGGCCGGGCACCCCATCATGTCGGTCGACAATTCCAGTGCCACGCAGACGGCCGCGACCGATGGCTTGAAGCGCGTCGCTGGCGCGATCAAGCAGGGCTCGAACCAGACCGGCGTCAGCTTCGAATACCTGCTGACGACCGCCAAGATGGAATCGGATTTCGATCCATCGGCTGGCGCCACCACGTCGTCTGCCCACGGCCTCTATCAGTTCATCGACCAGACTTGGCTCGGTACGGTGAAAGAGGCGGGTCCTCAGCTCGGCTATGGCAACTATGCCGACGCCATTACCAAGACTTCGTCGGGCAGCTACACCGTCGACGATCCCTTCATGAAGCGCTCGATCATGAAGTTGCGCGACGATCCGCAGGCTGCATCCAGCATGGCGGCGGCGCTGACGCAGTCCAACAGCTTCAAGCTCACTGGTCTGCTCGGCCGCAGGCCGTCCGACAGCGAGCTCTACATGGCGCATTTCATGGGTGTCGGCGGCGCGGCGAAGCTGATCGCCAATGCCGAGGACAATCCCCAAGCCGTCGGTGCGCGGCTGTTTCCGAATGCCGCATCCGCCAACCGTTCGATCTTCTACGCCAAGGATGGTCGCGCCCGCAGCGTCTCTGAAGTCTATTCGGTGCTGAACGCGCGTTACGCCAGCGCGTCGAACGCGAAATCGACGCGCACTGCGATGGCGATGTATGGCGACACGCCATCGACCACGCAGGTCGCCGCCGCCAACGGCGTGCAGCCGACGGTCAACAGCGCCGCGTATCTCCAGACCTTTCCGGAGACACGTGGCGTGACACCGGTGAGCGCAACATCGTCAGCCACGGTCGCCGACAACACGCCGGTCGCGCCAGCTTTCCGCTCGATCTATCAGCCTGGCGATGCGACACAGCCGGTCTCGACGACGGTGCAAAAATTGTGGGGTAACAACGCCTCGCTCACGTCAGTCGCCTCGGCGACGCCCGACGTGCGCCCGCCGCAGCCGCTCGATCTCTTCAGCGATCGCAGCGGCACATACTCGAGCTAGCACGCGGCCGCGCCGTCGGGCTCATCCCAGCCCTTAACAAATCATCAATAAAACCAGCCAGTTATGGTGAACGCTTTGTTAAGCGTCGTGGTTTATTTTGTGTTGCAGGTGACATCCAGTCACTGCCCGTTTTTTCGTTGCGTAAGCCGGAAGCAGCATGATTGTTCGGCAGTTCATCAATTGGATCAGGACCGCGCCCGCCGGTGAGCGGGCGGAGGCAACGCGGGCCTTGGCCCGGGCCTGGCTGATCTCAGACCTTTCTCATGACGACCGCGTCGCCGCTGAAGGCGCGCTCCTGATGCTGCTCGACGATCCCTCGCCGCTGGTGCGGCAGGCGATGGCCGAGGCGTTCGCACGCAGCACGGATGCGCCGGCGTCGATCGTGCGGGCGCTGTCGGCGGACCAGCCGACCGTGGCGTTGCCCGTGCTCGAACATTCGCCGCTGCTGATCGATGCGGATCTCGTCGACATCGTCGCGACCGGCAATGACGAGGTGCAATGCGCGGTCGCGCGCCGCATCGCGCTGCCGGTCTCGGTCTGCGCTGCTATCGCCGAGGTCGGCTGCGCGGCTGCGGCCCTCGAGCTGATCGAAAATCCCCATGCCGAGCTCGCCCCGTTCTCCTGGACGCGCATCGTCGAACGTCACGGCCATCTCGCCGCGATCCGCGAGGCGATGCTGGTGCTGGACGATATTCCGGCCGCAACGCGCGCCGCGCTGGTGGCAAAACTCTCCGAGACGCTGGCCCAGTTCGTCGTCGCGCGCAACTGGCTGAGCCCCGACCGCGCCGAGCGCGTGACGATCGAGGCGCGCGACCGCTCCACCATCAACATCGCGGCGCGCTCGCGCGGCGACGACATGCAGGGCCTGGTGAAGCATCTGCGCGTCACCGGCCAGCTCACCGCGGGCCTGATCCTGCGCGCGCTGCTGTCGAGCAATCTCGACCTGTTTGATGCGGCGCTGGCCGAGCTCGCCGATCTGCCGCTGGCGCGCGTCTCGGCTCTGCTGCACGATCGCGGCGGCAACAGCCTGCATGCGCTGCTCCGCCGCGCCGGATTGCCCGAGGCGACCTTCGCCGCGTTCCAGGTTGCGCTCGATGCCTGCCACGAGCAGGGCTATGTCGATACCGACGATACCGCGGCGCGCTTGCGCCGTCGCATGGTCGAGCGCGTGCTCACCCATTGTGAGAGCGATCGCGGTGCCACCGAGCCGCTGATGGTCCTGCTCCGCCGCTTCGCCACGGAGTCGGCGCGCGAGGAGGCGCGGTTGTTCTGCGACGAGCTGGTCGCGGAGGACACGATTGATCCGATCTATGACGACCTGATTGCGGCGTAGTCAGGTCAGTCAGTCCTCGAGATCCGTCATTGCGAGCGCAGCGAAGCGATCCAGACTGTCCCCACGGAGGGATTTCTGGATTGCTTCGCTGCGCTCGCAATGACGAGAGAGTGCTACTCCGCCGGCACGATACTCGGCGCCAGGATCACCTCGAGATGCTCGGGGCGGTCGCGATTGACGTCGGCGAGATAGTCGTCGGCGACCTTGCGCAGACGGCGGCTGAGCTCGGCGGAGACGCTGATGCTGTCGAGCTTGGTGTTCTCGTGCACGATGGCGAGGATGGCATTGATATGGTGCGTGAACAGCTCGGCCGGCACCTTCTCGAGATCCGGGGCATGCTCGATGATGCGGCACAGGCTCTCGGCAACGCCCGCCGCGGCCGGAAAACCGAACGTCGCAGCGTCGCCCTTGATGTCGTGCGCCGCGTGGAACAGCTCGTCGCGCCGTTCCTTGGTGAAGCCATCGTTACGGATGGCGACGTAGGCGGTCGAGAGCCGGTTGACCTCGGTTGTCATCCAGCTCTTGAACTCACCGGATAGACCGGCCAGCGCCTGCTCCGCGCGGCCGATCGGATCGTCCAGGTCCTTTTCCTCGACCCGGCGCAATACCTTGCGCAGCGGATTGGGCTGCGTGATCACGTGATGCGTGGCGAAGGCCTTGACCTCGATGTCCTTTGCGCTGTTCTTCGCCATGATGCCTGCCTTGCCTGATGACGTTGCGCTAGATGGTGGAGCGAGCCTTGTCGAGCAGTGAGGGCTGCTGAAGCACCTCGTGCTTTTCGCCGACGCGGCGCTCCGGACCCATATAGGCGGAATTGGTGTTGCGGCGCCGGTCGGGGCCGAAATAGGTCTTGGTCTTGATGAAGGGCCGGGGGCTGGCGACCACGTTGAGGATGCGCTGGTAGAGGCCCTTGGCCGAGATCGGCTTGGCGAGGAATTCGGTGACGCCGGCATCGCGCGCGACGGTGACGCGACGCTTTTCGGAATGCCCAGTCAGCATGATGATCGGTGCATAGGGATTGCCCTTGGAATCCGGCTGCCGGATCATCTGCGCGAGCTCGAGCCCGTCGAAGATCGGCATCGCCCAGTCGGTAATGACGATGTCGGGCACGTAGTGGCTGTACATTTCGAGCGCAGTGGCGCCGTCCTCGGCCTCATAGACCTCGCGTGCGCCAAACGAATGCAGCAGCGTCCGCAGGATGCGGCGCATGTGCGGATTGTCGTCGCAGACGAGGAAGCGCAGTTTGTTGAAATCGATGCGGAACATGACGCCCGGGCCAAAGCGGTCAACCTTCGTTAACCATATCGCGCCGGGAGTTAATGAAGCGTTGCCGCCTGGCGCCCCGGCAGGGGCTCAATTGCCGAACTGCTCCCGCAGAATTCGCTCCTCCAGGCTGTGGCCGGGGTCGAACAGCATGCGCATCGAGATGGTCTTGTCGGACAGGATCTCGACGCGCCGGACCCTGCGCACCTCCTCGTGGTCGGCGACCGCCGCGACTGGGCGCTTGTCGTCTTCCAGCACCTCGATCACGACATAGGCGGTGTTGGGGAGCAGGGCGCCGCGCCAGCGCCGCGGCCGGAAGGCGCTGATCGGCGTCAGTGCCAGCAGCGCCGCGTTGATCGGCAGGATCGGACCTTGGGCCGACAGGTTGTAGGCCGTCGAGCCCGCCGGCGTCGCAACGATGATGCCGTCTGCGATCAGCTCGGGCATGCGCTCGCGCTCGTCAATCAGGATCCGCAGGCGTGCCGCCTGGGAGGTCTGCCGGAACAGGTAGACCTCGTTGATGGCGTGGTGCAGGTGGACGCGGTCGCTGACGTCGGTCGCGCGCATCAGCAGCGGATTGATCTCGGATTCATGCGCCGCCTCGAGCCGCGCGCGCAGATCGTGCGTCGAGTACTCGTTCATCAGGAAGCCGACCGTGCCGCGATGCATGCCGTAGATCGGCTTGCCCGAGCGCATGTGGTGGTGCAGCGTCTGAAGCATCAGCCCATCGCCGCCAAGCGCGACCACGACGTCGGCCTCGTGAGGATCGCAATTGCCGTATTGCGCCGTAAGCTGGTGGAAGGCGGCCTCTGCCTCGCTGCTTGGGCTGGCGACGAAGGCGATCCGTTCGTATCGCGATGGCTTGGTCATGGCTTCCAGGTAGGTGCCGCTGGCTCGAGAAAGGTCCGCCGAGGTCGTCTATACGACCTTGGCCTGTATTGTCGAGGATGACCGGCCAGCAAGGCAAACGCGGGGCCGGCCAGGCGTCTCGTTTGAGGGTAAAAGCCGGGTTCATCGGCCCTGGAACGCGAATCCAGGGGCTCCGATCCCCCAAACCGTCGCAATTGGCGGCTACTTCTGAGATTGGGAAGCCGCGAGCGGGGCAGGGAGAACAATCATGTTGATGAGCTTGCCGATGCATCGCCGTGCGGGGCTGGTGCTTGCGGTCGTTGCTTTCGCGCTCGTGGGCGCGGCACGGGCGGACGATCCGCCTCAGCCTCGCAACGAGGCGGCAACGCCCGCCGGACAGAAGGCCGGTCGCGGCGGCAATGCACAAAATGCGGGGCAGGCTTCGCCAGCGGCTTCCGATCGTCGCCTTCCTGACGACTCGACCACCAAACAGACCCTCGATCTGCCAGGCCGAACGCTCAACTTCGCCGCGACCGCCGGCTCGATCCGGGTGTTCAATGAGAAGCGCGAGCCGCTCGCCGACATCGCCACCACGTCCTACGAGCTCGACGGCGCCGACCGCGCCACGCGGCCGGTGACATTCCTCTTCAACGGCGGGCCCGGCGCATCCTCGGCGTGGCTTCAGTTCGGCGCGGTCGGGCCATGGCGGCTGCCGCTTGATGGCGAGGGGCTGTCGCCGTCGGCCTCGCCCGAGCTGAAGCCGAACGCGGAGACCTGGCTCGACTTTACTGATCTCGTCTTCATCGATCCTGTCGGTACCGGCTACAGCCGTGTCATCGCGAATGATGAGGATGCGCGCAAGCGGTTCTACTCGGTCGACGGGGATGTCAACTCGATCGCGCTCGTCATTCGCCGCTGGCTCGAAAAGCACAACCGGCTGACCTCGCCGAAATATGTCGCGGGCGAGAGCTATGGCGGTATTCGTGGGCCGAAGGTCGTGCGCCAGTTGCAAATTCAGCACGGCGTGGGCGTCAGAGGCTTGATCCTTGTGTCACCACTCCTGGATTTCCGCGAGTTCACCGGCACGAGCCTCCTGCAATATGTCGCGAGCCTGCCGAGCTACGTGGCGGTGGCGCGCGAAGCCAAGGGACCGGTCAAGCGCGCTGATCTCGCCGACGTGGAGGCCTACGCACGCGGCGAATTTCTGGCTGATCTCGTCAAGGGCGAGGCGGACAAGGAAGCCACCAATCGCCTCGCCGACAAGGTTGCCGAACTCACCGGCATCGACCAGGCAGTAAGCCGCAGGCTCGCCGGCCGCTTCGATGTCGGCGAATTCCGTCGCGAACTCGATCGCAAGAACGGCATGGTGACCGGACGCTACGACGGCTCGGTGCGTGGTCTCGATCCCTATCCGGATTCGAGCAACTCGCGCTTTGGCGACCCCTCCGGCGATGCGCTTCAGGCGCCGCTGACGAGCGCGGCGGTCGATGTGCTCACGCGAAAGCTCAACTGGCGGCCGGACGGCTCTTATGAAGTCCTCAACGGCGCCGTCGAGCACAATTGGGACTTTGGTGGCGGCATCAACCCGCCGCAATCGATCTCGGAGCTGCGCCAGATACTCGCCACGGATGCGAAGCTGAACGTACTGGTCGCGCACGGTCTGTTTGATCTCGCGACGCCCTATTTCGGCACGCAGCGGGCGCTCGACCAGCTGCCGGCGTTTGCGACGTCGCGGGTAAAGTTCGTCGTCTATCCGGGCGGCCACATGTTCTATTCGCGTGATGGCTCGCGGCAGGCGCTGCGGAGTGAGGTCGAGGCGCTTATTCGGGAGTAGGCCTGCGCTTTCGCGGCGGATAGCGCCGCGCGATCTCCGGTGCAACGACCGCCGCTGGCTTGACGTTGGCGCCGGCGATCCAGATGTCGCTGACCTTGCCGCGCTTGTCGCGGACGCGGCGCACCGGCTCACCGTGGCTGGAATAGCCGGCCGCCCACACGAGCTTGCCGGTATCGCGGCCGGTGACTTCGATCTCGCCAGCGTCCATGAAGGGATTGTTGAACTGCGGGTTGGCGATCAGCACGCGGTTGCCGGCGGGCACGAAGTCTGTCGCGCCCCAGATCGTCCACCAACGGCCGGTCCAGTCGCGCACGCGTCGATCGGGTGCGCCGCGGCTCTTGAAAACGCGCAGGATCTGCATCGCGCCGTCCATCCAGAACGGTGCGGCGCCGTCGATGGAGTTGCTGAGGATGCTGATCGCGAGCTCGCATCCGGGAATTGAGCAGGTCCGCGAGATATAGCCTTGGAAGCCACCGCCGTGGCCGAACCAGTCCCAGCCGTCGGTCTTGCCGGCGTTGACGCCGAGGCCGTAATAGGCCTCGAAGCTTTGCGGGACGCGCCAATGATGCCGCGTCATCTCGCGGCGGCTCGCGACCGACAGAACGCTCTTCTTCGCATTGGGGGCAAGCTGGGCAAAGAATCGCGCGGTGTCCGCCGCGGTGGCAACGAAGCCTGCGGCGGATGCCATCGCATGGGCGGGATTGTCGCCTGGGATCACGCAACGCTCGCCGAGCGGCAGCTTGCGCGTATGGCCGCGCGCGAATTGCGCGCCCCTGGGAAGCGGCGCGTTCGGCTCGGTCTCGCGCAGACCCGCGGGTTCGATGATCTCGCGCTTGATCCAGGCGGAGTAGGGCTCCTTTGTCACCGCTTCGATGACGAGGCCCATCATGGCAAAGCCGTGGTTTGAATATTTGAAACGCGTGCCTGGTTCGATCGCGGTCGGCTGCTTCAGCTCGGCGAGCAGCTCATTCGCATTGAGGTAGGGTCGGCTGTCGATGAACTGGCCGGAATCGACGCCGTCGCGCGTCAGCCCGGCGCTGTGCGAAAGCACCTGTGCAATCGTCGTCTCGGCGACGCGCGGATTAAGGCCGCTGACGTACTGCCCGACGGGATCGTCGAGCCGGAGCCTGCGCTGCTCGCGCAGCTTCATGATGCCGGCCGACGTGAAGCTCTTGGAGTGCGAGGCGATGCGGAAGCGATGGCGCGGTGTGAGCTTCTCGCCGGTGTCGAGATTGGCAAGCCCAAATGCATGTTCGGCGACGACCTCGCCGCGATGGACGAAGGCGAGCAAGACGCCCGGCTGCTGGAAGGTCGTCTGCTGGAATTCGATCCAGGAGCCGATGTAGTCGATCGCGGATCGCAGCCACGTGTCCATTGCGTTACCAATTTGCGAGGGGGATGGGTGTGCGAAAGCTAGCCGAGAAAGCAGAACGGGCACAACCCGCAAAGGTCGTGCCCGTTCGCGTCATCAGAAGATGCGATATCTCAGTAGACGAGCGTCGCGCCGGTCGGCTTGTCGAGTGCGGCAGCCAGCGAGCGATACTCGGAGCTGTCGGTGCCGGCGAGGGAGGCGATCTTGTTCAGGTGATACTGTGCCTGTTCGCGGTTGCCCTGCTCGAGCTGCCAGAGGCCGTAATACTGCCAGGTGCGGACGTGGTTGGGATCGTCCTTCAACGCGATCTCGTAGTAGGCCTTCGACGATTGGTAGTCGCCGAGCTTGCGATAGGAGTAGCCGATCAGATTGGCGACGTCGGCGACGTCGTCACGCTTGAGCTGCTTCAGCTGGCCGATCGCGTCCGAATAGTCGTGCTTGTCGTAGATCGTGGTGTACGCGGTCCGGTAGGCCGCGAGGAATTTCGGATCGCTGACGGAAGAGCTCTTCTTCTTGCCCTTCTTGGTCGAGGTATCGGACTTTGGCGGCGAGGAGGGCTCGTCACTGCCGGCGGCATAGGCGCTGGTCAGAGCCGGTCCGGCCGCCAAGGTCATGGCGACAAGTCCCGGCACAAGAAGCGTTGACAGTCTGCGCATCTAAGTTCTCCCGAATGGAACGTGGCGATCCTACACGATTGCCCAAAGACCGGAACACCCGGCCTCCAAAAACATTCCCGGCCGTCTCCGGCCCTCGGCCTTCCCAAGGCGAAGATAACAAACTTGTCATCCAGATGAACAGAAGCCTGCCACGCGCTTCAGAACGGGTTCAGCGCGGGGCATCTAGGCTCTCCCCCATGATCGAAGAGTTGGCGAGAGGGCGCCGCCTCAAGATCCTTCCAAGAGGAGACAACGATGTTGAAGACCATTTCCGCAGCCTTGCTCGCAGCTTCCGTCATCGCCGCCCCGGCCTTCGCCAAGGATGCGGCCAAGACCACCACGACCGCCCCGGTGATCAAGGCGGATCAGACCCAGAGCAAGGTCTCGACCACCGCTGCCAGGCCCGACGCCGGCGTCAAGGCTGATGCCAAGACCGCCGACATCAAGTCGCCTGCCAAGGTCGATACCAAGACCAAGGCGATGAACGCCAATGCAGCAGTCACGCCGGACGAGCACAAGACCGTGCGGACGCATCGTCATCACCACAAGCATCTGTCGGCCAAGGAGTCGCTGAAGACGCAGTCGGGCCTCACCAAGCCGGTGACCGCCGAGAAGCGCAGCTAACGACTGATCCCGCGCGGCGGCATCCCTGGATTGCCCTGCCGCCGCGTGTGGAGTTCAGGCCCGGCTCGCTCGTCACGCCCGCGCGCAAGCGCGAGGCCTGGCGGCGGGCCGGTGCGCCGTTTTGCGAATCTCGAAAACAACCCCATGCACAGTAGACGACGGCAGATGACACCAACCTGCGGATTTTGCGAATCCGTTTGACTCGTCGGGCAAAACATCTCTAGACATGCATCATTGCACCCTTGGGGCTGGCACGCTCCAGGTCGATTGAGCGACGAGCGTGAATTGTGAGCCGATTGGCGAAACGTGCGGCGAGGCTGACGTTGATCCTGGTGCTGCCCCTGGCGCTCGCGGCCTGTTTCGGCAGCGAGGGTGACCGTCCGTCCCTGATGGAAGGGGCCCAGGCCGGCGGCCCGCAGCCGTTTCCCGACAATTTTCGCGGTGACGCGCTCGCTCTGATTCACGCCTATCTCAACAATCCTGTCGGAGTGCGCGACGCCAGCATGGCGGATCCGGTGCTGCGTGAGATCGGCGGACGGCAATTCTACATCAGCTGCCTGCACTTCACGCCGCGGGAGACCGATGGCAGCTACAAGGCCATGCGTGAGCGCGCCGTCGTCTACGTCAATGGCCGGGCGGACCGTGTCGTCGATCGCGCGAGCGAGCTCTGCGCCGGTGCGGTTTATGCGCCCTTTCCAGAACTGGAAAAGATGACGCGGTAGCGCAAAGTCCGTCTTCATCGCGGACTGCTAGGACAAAAGCTGCCGGAGCCGCTGGATCACTTTTTGGCGAGGTTTGAACGAGGCGGTTTTGCCTTGCGACAAATCGTTACGGCGGAACATGCGCGGGCGACAGAATCTGTCGGCGCAAGCGTCCGTGACGGAACAAAATCGCGATGTTGCCGCCCCGTCACAGTAACGAACGATCAACGTTCCGGCATCGCCGCGAAGCAACCTAATTCGCGCCACGTTGTTTCCAGAGTGTCGAATTTGAAAGAACGGGGATGATCATGAAGACGATTTTGCTGGGCGCAGCAGCTCTGCTGGCGTTGGCCGCACCGGCGGCCGCGGCCGACATGCAGGCGCGCACCTACACGAAAGCGCCGGCCTATACGCCGCCGCAGGTGATCTACAACTGGACCGGCTTCTACATCGGCGGCCATGTCGGCGGCGCCTTCGCAGGCGACACGACCTTCCAGTCCAGCAACGCCCGTTTCATGGGTGGCGTGCAGGGCGGCTTCGACTACCAGTTCGCGCCCAATTGGGTCGTGGGTATCGAGGCCCAGTATTCCTGGCTGCCGACCAACAACAACGGGGTCACGTTCCCGCTGGGGACGCAGGTGACATCGAACACGGACCAGATCGGGTCGGTGACCGGCCGCCTCGGCTACACTTGGGGCCCGGCGCTGCTTTACGCCAAGGGCGGTTACGCCTGGCGCAATGGCGGCCTCGGCGTCAACGTCGCCGGCGTGCCGCAGACCTTCACCGCCAGCGGCAACAGCAAGGACGGCTACACCGTCGGCGCCGGCCTCGAATACATGTTCGCGCCGAACTGGTCGGCCAAGGCCGAATACCAGTACTATAATTTCGGCAGCACCACGATCACCTCCGGCCCGGCCGACGTCGTCGGCGTCCGCGGCCGAGACGATGAGCATACCGTCAAGGTCGGTGTGAACTATCGCTTCGGCTGGGGTGGGCCGGCGGCCTCGCGCTACTGAGCCGCCCAAGGCGAGCACCAGCACGATCTGACAAAGGCCGGCTCCCGCCGGCCTTTCGTTTTGCCCGCCCTGTTTTCATTGCGTGAACCATCTGGCGCGTCATTTGCAAGCAAACAGTCTGGCGCGCGGTTTCTCATGCGTGTCACGGGGATCGGGTAAAGCAAAAATAATTATTGCGACTTACGGAACTCGCGCTCCGGTACGCGTATTAGGGGATTACCGGGCTGGTGGGATGACGAACATGCGTATCTTGGCGTCACTGGTGGTTGTCGCGTTCTTCGCCGCGGTCCCGTGCTCTGCCCAAACAATCCTCAAATCCGAGCCTTTGATGTTGGCACCTTACGAGGTTGCCTTCGTGAAGGACGCGTCCTGCCCGTCCGGCAAGGTGCTGAAGGTTACCGGAGCTATCCGCGGGCTGCACCGCCGCAAGGCCTGCGTCGCGCTTGCCGGTGAGCAGGCTTCGCTCGCGATCGCGACGCCTTGAAGCGCGCCTTGCCCTGAAACCCTATTGGCCGGACCTCACGAGTTGAGCTGAAGCTCCATCCTGGATTCCCGCTCGGCGTCCGCCTTGTTCTGGGCGGGGTCCTCGCCTTGGGCTGCACGGCAGGATCGGATCTCGTAATCATTGTCGAGCACCCGGCGCGGACCTTGCCGCTCGTCGTCGGTACCGATGTCCACGACCAGCCCGCTCCGTTGCGCAAGCTTCCAGACGTCGGCTTCATCGGGATAGGCTTTGCTGATCTGGCTGTCGTTACAGAACAGGGCGTAGGGCATGCTTCCCGCTCCCGGAAAGCGCGTTAACGGCTTCACAGGCCGAGCGGTTCCGGGTTGATCACGGGGCCGTGATCGTTGCCGGGTTGAGGGAGCCGGATGGCCGGTCCTGAGTCCTTAACGAGTCCTGAATCCCCACAAAAAGAAACCTTGGGACTCATTTGGCGGAATCAGCGGATGTTTCCGTCCATGACGACCGACCTCAAAACCTGCTGTGGGCACATGCTCCTGCCGCTGACGCTGGCACTGGTCGGCGCCTGCGCAGCCAATCTCTGGCTGGTGTGGTCCTGGTTGTAGGCGGGCGGTCGGCCCTACTTCCGAGCCGGCGGGCTCGCGTCGGCATCCCGGATGGCGGCGCGTAATTTGGTCAGTGTCGCCGCACAATATTCCTCACGCTCGCGCTCGAACCGCTCCTGATGCTTCCTGAAATTGGCGATGCGGGTCTGCATCTCACTGCGGAAGTCGCCAGCCATTCGCGGTGGGGATGAGGGCAAGGGCTGGGGCGTCGGCGCGATCTGCGGCGGCGGTTCGGACTGCGCCTGTTCGAGCGCCACGGTCACGGCCCGTACGGAGACGATCTCCGCGGTCAGGACCGGAGGAGCCGTAGCGGTATCCGGCTGACGGAAATCGTCCTTCTTGCCGGCAACCGATTGCACGAAGGCCAGCGTCTGCGCGATCAGAGCGTCGCGCTCCCTGATCCACTTCATGATCCACCACCCTGTTCAAGCTATTCCACCAAAGCCGGGGCGCCGAATCAAGAAGGTTGCATGCAAGGGGATTGCATATTTTTCCCGGTCGCCCGACATTGTCCAGATGGATTCCAGGGCCGACCTGTCGGACGAGGTGCAGGGCTTGCGCCTTGTCCGCGCCTTCCTGTCACTGCCGCCCGAGAAACGGGCGGAGGTGATGGCGTTCGTCGAGGATTTGGTGCGCGCCCATACCCAACCAGATGACGGTCGCGAGGTTTCGCCGGATCGTTAAAGCGCGATGGGATTGGCTTTAATGGTCGTCGCGCTTTAGCTCTTTGTTTGAGCATGATCTTCTCGGAAAACCGCTTCACACTTTTCAGGATCATGCTCTAGCGCTGGCGCGGATTGACATTCGGCACGAAGGGGGCGCCGATCACCCGGATGGATGTCGGGTTTGCGTTCTCGATCGGTCTGCTGTCTGCGACCTGCTTCTCAGGAGCCTGACCAAACACCGGCGCGAGTATCGCGAGTCCGCCTGCCACGACTCCGCAGCACAGCGCGACCGTCGTTAGCAGCACCATATTTCGATCGTCTTCTCTGATCCGCATGAGACGAAAACAAACGGGCCCCTCGGTTGGTTCCGTGGGGCGATGAGAGTCGGCTGCCCGACGAGCGAGCAAAGCTTTTCACGAAGCTGACGTGCGACCGGTCGAATGGGTATTCCTCCGCAAGATTGTGCGCGCCATTTTGTGTCAGCGCGGCGCGGCGGAGACCGGTTCGGCCTCCTCGCAAGTGCTCGCGACTGCGAAGATGCTGGCGACTGACAGCACCCGCTTGAAGGACGAAGTCGGCAAATTCCTGCGGACGGTGCGCGCGGCCTGATCCCGCGCGACGTCCACGGTCCGGCGGCCTTGCGCCGCCGGCAGGTCGCAGATCCTATTGCAGCAAGAGCGCCATCGTGATCGCGAACAGGAAGAGCGTCGCGACGATGGCCGCGACGGCTCCGGCGATGATTTTGGCGTTTTCGCGGTTCGTATAAGAGGACATGCGATGCGCATGCTACCTCATGTTGAACTCTGATCCAATCTGTGGTCAGTCGCCGTCCCGCGCACCTTCGCTCGCAGCACTGCGTTCGGCGATGGGCACCAGCAGGGTGGCAAGGCTGGCCAGGGCGGTTCGTCGGGTGACCATGAGCGATTTCGCTCGCGGGAATTTTGGATCGAATGCCTCGCGCGCATAGTAAGCTTGCGACGGAATCTTGACGTGAGTCCCATCCGATGATCTCCCATCGTCCCGCCGTGCTCGCCCATGAACGGTTCATTGCCGACCGCGAGAATTTTGCAGGCCTCGACCTCGCCGCGCGTTTTGAGAGGATCGAGCGGACCAATTTGTGGGGAGCTGCGACGTCGGTCTCGGGCCTCGGGTCGGAAGATCTTGCCACCGCCGCGATCCGCGAAGCGCTGCCCGGCCTGCTGCATCGGCTGGGCGCGCGTTCACTCCTCGATGCGCCTTGCGGCGATGCGGGCTGGATCGGCAACATGCGCCTCGACGTCGACTATACGGGCATCGATATCGTGCCATCGCTGATCGCGGCCAACAGTGCGCGCGTGGCGCGAGGCGAATTGCGGGGCCGCTTTTTCGTCGCCGACATCACGCGTGACTCGCTGCCGAGCTGTGATGTGGTCCTGTGCCGCGATTGCCTCGTGCATCTGAGCTTCCGGAACATCGCACGCGCCATTGCCGGCTTTCGTGCCAGCGGTGCGCAATTCCTGCTGGTCACGACGTTTCCGGAATGGGAGGATAACAGCGATTGCGAGGACGGCGACTGGCGGGCGCTCAACATGACGAAGCCGCCGTTCCGCTGGCCGCCCCCGCGCGAATTGATCAACGAGCGCTGCGACGAGGGCGGTGGCGGCTGGCGCGACAAGAGCCTCGGACTCTGGCGGCTGGATGAGTTGCCGGAAGGCACAGCCGAGCGCGCCTGACACGCTCGGCCATCATCGCCGCGGCTTGACGCACAGACATCGAGGCAATGGATGCAAGGAGTGGAGTCAATGATCGACGCCAGATGTAGTTGTGGCGCGCTTGCGCTGTCGCTTCCGGGGCCGACCAACCTGGTCGCGGCTTGTCACTGTCTCGAATGCCAGCGGCGGACCGGCGCGCCGTTCGGCGTCGGCGCTTTCTATCCGGTCGAGGCGGTCAAGATCTCAGGAGCGCCGAAGGAGTATGTTCGCGTCGGCGAAAGCGGCGGCAAGGTCCGCTGTTATTTTTGTTCCGATTGCGGCTCGACGGTGTTTTGGAGGCCCGACAAACTCCCTACGATGATCGGCGTTGCCGTCGGTGCAATCGCGGACCCGAATTTCCCGGCGCCGATCAAATCGGTGTTCGAGCGGTCGAAGCATGCATGGATCGATATCGACGGCACG
Source organism: Bradyrhizobium zhengyangense (assembly GCF_022012555.1). Taxonomy (NCBI): domain Bacteria; kingdom Pseudomonadati; phylum Pseudomonadota; class Alphaproteobacteria; order Hyphomicrobiales; family Nitrobacteraceae; genus Bradyrhizobium; species Bradyrhizobium zhengyangense. Next base: position 129,048 of record NZ_JAKLTZ010000016.1, read on the forward strand.
GACGTCGAGCATCTGCAACACGGCAGCATACCGAAGACTTCAAGCTGAGGGATGCGCATCGAGTGCTGGTGCCGGCTGAGGGGATTGAACCCTGTAGCCGACAAGAACAAAGCGGCATTTTCAGCTTTGGGATTTGGACCGATAGCGCGCCGGTCGGCCGGTCAAAAGGGCGCGGTGAACGGCTTTAGCCGAACAGCCTCCGACTGACATTGATGATGAACCCACCCTGGGACGCCAATAATCGCGCCTATGAGGCCGTACCCAACGGCACCCCAAGGGCCAACCATTAGACTGCCGTAGCAGACCCCAATCCCACAGCACAGCACTGCCATGGCCAGCAACGTCTGGTCATTCTTCTCTTCGGCGCGATGCCGCCGCCGCTCAGCGCGGCTCTGAACGTATGGCCCTGCAGGCTCGCGCGAACCGCAGGTCGGGCAAGCCAAGGCCGAAAAGGAGACCGGGGCTCCGCAGTCGCTACAGTCGGTGAGTTCGGGTTTCATGCTGCGACCTTACGTCCCTCGCGCCATGAACGGCCAGCTAGACCAAAGCATACGGCCGCTCGCCCTTTCCGAACACGCAAAGCGCTGCGGCGCAGAAGCATAGTTGGACAATGCAGTACAATTTCGCAATGTCTTCAACGTCAATTTGGTATCGCGGCTGACGGCAGAATTTCTAGGGCCACCTAGAAAAAACGTTCCGATTTCAGCTATAAGAAGGACAGATAACGCGAAAGAGGATTTCGCGATACACCTACAAAAGTGTGCTGAAATCGGCTATAAGAACTGAAGTAAACGCGTGAGAGAATTTCTGCGGACACGTAGAAAGTCGTCCGGTTTTCTGCTACAAGGGATTTAATGAAACGACTGCTCAGCATTGAGCTAACGCCTTCGCCTCTGTTCGCCATCCCGGCGCCAGAGGCGAAAGTGTTTTTGGGGATAGCGTAGGGCGAGTCGCCCTATGCTTGGGGGAGGAACGAGAACGTAGCCTAGCTAAGGGATAGACGAAACGCGCGGCAATGCGTGAATGATACCGCGTGCGTAATCGCAGCACCGCTCGAATCGGGCGGTAACGGAGTCGTGCGCGCAAATTTCGGAAGGGGAATGTGGGGGAGCGATGAAGAACTAAGTAGCACAGGCAGCGACAGACACAACAAAAGAAACCGTGCCGTGAGAATGCGGCGCGCCACCGATTTGAAAGGCAACGCTTTTGACTGACTATGAATTCGAACTTGCACAAAGACTTCCGGAAGTGCTGTCTCACATCGCAACAGACGGCTGGCGTATTGATGAAGCAACCACCAACGAGTGCGCTGAACGATTCCAAATGAAGGTTCGGTGCAGCGTTATCAGGCCGAACATTCAAGACGGCTGGCCTACCATCGGCACTGCGGGCAGGCTCGTCGGCCACTTCTACATCCACAATGGCGACGATTCAGCCTTCGTTTGCGAACGCGGCTGAGCTCTTCAACACCCTGCTAGGTCGCTTCGATCCAAGGAAGGATTGGAGAGCGAAAGATATTCCGGTGGCGGCCAACGACAATGTAAGTCGCTCCCCAACCGACTACAGAGGCATTCTCAATGCCTGGCGCGGTGCAAATCCGGAGACGGACACTCACATTTTATCACGGCCCTCTCGCAACGTTGCTGAACGGTTTGACGATGTCGTACTTGCAGCTTTGCGCAGCTATCTCAACTTGTTCGAATCGACCGATCCGCTTCAATCTGATGCCGGAAGGATTGCGGATGCCAAGGTGGCTGCACCGGAAGCAGGGCTTGGTGATGCTTTAAGTCCAGACACGCTTGTCGCGCTTGCCGAAGACGGTGTTGAATTTGAAACGAGGCTGATCGGAGCGCCGGAACTTGGTAAGTGCGGCTATTGCAGCCCGCACTTTGTGCGCGAACTGAAAATTCCAAAAGAAGTGCAAACGTCGAAAGATTCTCTGAGAGTGCACACAAAAAGCTGCCATCCCGCGTCGTCTCGTTTCGCGATGAACGAGTAAAGCGGTGGGGTACGACTGATGAAATCAAAGCGCCAACGAAGCTTTCGATACTGAAACAGTTAATGGCCGCGCAATATGGCTTGGCACGATACCTTGCCGAAAGACGGTGCGGCTTCATGCAAGACCAGTGGATTGGCTTGATGCCGGTTGCACTGGGGTCTGTCATATCGCGCCGTTCTCGCGTAGCGGGCTAAGACAGTTGCGGCAAGCCAGAACAGTAGAGTGCAACGATATCACCGTTGCACTGGAGGCGTGGGACTTCGGCTTCGGCGGCGATGAACGCAAGCTGAGCCGGTTCGAGATTGATGACTTTCCGTCATCCATTCGCGGCTACTTTGAGGCTGAGGTCTATTGGCGGATGGCAGTGAGGGCAGCAACCCCGGAGGTTTATCAGTGAATCTTGCAGAAATCTTTCCGGCCGGGACCGCTTGGGTCGATAGTCAAATCTCTAGGCCGAGAACCCTGCAAGCGCCGACAGAGGTGTTAGCGGCACACCGCGAACGTTTCGAGTTCACGTTATTCGATGATGTCAATGAGACAGTTCAAAAGGACTGGCTTGTTAAGGACTTTCTCGGCGCCGACGAATTCACCTTGTTCGTCGCCAAGCCTGGTACCGCAAAGAGCGTGTTGCTGCTCGATATCGGTGCGCATATTGCGGCCGGTATGGAATGGCACGGGCGCAACGTGAAGCAGGGTCTTGTCGTTTTCTTTGCCGCCGAACGCAAGCGAACGACTGAACGGCGGGTTGCGGCGTGGCGTAAGAAGCACGGGCTGTATGGCATCCCGTTCGTTGTAGCTGGCGGTGAGCTGGACATGACAGCCGGGTTGATGGATGCAAAAGCGCTCGGGGCGGCAGTCAAACGGCTTGAAGAACGGCTTGGGCAGAAGTGCGTTCTTATTATCGTCGACACGGTCACTGGGACCTTTGGCGGCGGCGATCAGAACGCGTCGCGCGATATGCAGAGATATATCGCGTCCGTCGATGAACTGCACCGGGCCACAGGGGCGCATGTTGCTGCTATTCATCATAGCGGATGGGAAGGCGACCGTGGCAAGGGGGCTATCGACTTGGACGGCGCGATTGATAGCTCGTTTGGCATCGAGGTCGGCGGCACCGGTTCCGCGAAGGCATTTGTTTTAAAGTGCACGGGGGCCAATGACATGGACGAAGGTGTCATCACTGGCTTCAAGCTAGAATCGGTTTCGCTCGGCAAGGATGCTGAAGGTGACGAGACTACGGCGCCTGTGGTTGTGCCTGCGAAGGTTACGCCGAACGACGGCTCAAACCTCAAAGGGAGTACCGAAAAGGCGTTGGACTCCTTGCGGGCAGTTCTGGCGGAAGATGGTCGCACCCCGCCAGCGGGCTCGCCCGGCTTTCATGAAGGCGTTGTAGCTGCCAATCGTACTGCTTGGCGCAACCGGTTCTATGCTGATACCCTCGCGAATGAACCAAAGATCGGGGACGCCACACTCCGACAGCGGTTTTCGCGAGCCGTCAGCGAGCTTACGGAGAAGAAGCGAATAGCGACAGTCGGTGAATGGTTCTGGGTTTGTGACGCGTGACAGGGTGTTACATTCCGTGACTGTGTCACAGACCAGATTGCGTGACGTGACAGGCCGGGGGTTTATACCCCGGCCGTATGTCACGCTGGTGGGAGGCAAGATTTAGAGAAAAGCTCGAAGGGGGATGGTCATATGCCCAGAACCGGCTGGCGAGGTCGCTGGCGCGTTTTTCGACGTGGCCGGTGTTCGGTAAGGCTCGCTGTCATTTAACGCATCCCGGCCCGCCGCTCCTTGTTTGGCAAAGGCGGTTTGGATTGCTTCCGGCATCGATTCCATGGACGGCAAATCACTCATTGCACGATACGTACGGCTGGCGAGTTTCGAACCGGCTAACCCGGCTATCGAAATTCGGCAGGTGACATCCTATTAAGCCGGAGTCGGTACCGTGCGCGCATTGCACCGAACGGATTTGTTGAAGCCATGGAAAGCAAAGAACTTCGAATGTATATCGAAGGCCAAGAAATTCTACTCGACGTACTCGAACACGACGGCCACAACGTTGAAGCTGAACGCGCGAAGCTGGCCATTGAAAAGGCCAAACTGGCCGGCCTGACCAGTAACCTACGCCAGCGGCTGACTCGCGGCCTCAAGCTCTTCGAGTAGGCGTCTTACGTCCTGTACATGAAGGGCTTGCGTCTCGCGCAACGCATCAAGCACCTTTCGGACAGCTTTGGTGTCATGGCCGTCTCGGTCTAGTCCGGCCAGTAACGCTTCTTGATGTTCGACGAGCCGCCTGCCTTCGGCGGCGCGCCGTTCAGCTTGCTCAAGGTGTTGTCTGATTGTCATCGGGTCCATTGCTGGTAACGCAAGGGAGACGGAGTGGTTCGGCGGATTCTTCAGTGCACTGCAACGGTAGGAACGGCAGTGTCGCCACCGCCTTAGTGAGACATGCGAAGGCTGTATTTTGGCCTCGCGGCCGCAGTCTGCGCTTATGTGTTTCTGGTATTGCGGCTGGGAGAACGTGAGCGACAGGCCGGCGTTGAGCGCCTTGAGAGATATGAAATCCCTCACGATTCACACATTCGGTAGCGCTATGTCTCGGTTAGCGATGCTCACTAACCGCTCCAGCCGGCCCGCCCACGGCCGGTAGCGGCTCACCCGGAGCCCGGTCAAGCGGTTGGTGAGGTCTAGCGAGGCCCGTGGTGTACGGCGGCGCATCGTTGCTCGCCGTCTGAAAAATGACCTTTTCCATCGTAACTGCAGCCGCGATCAAGATAACGGTGAATATGGCGACTGCAAATGTTGCCAATTCGGTCCGACGGCGCTCCATCGAAAACCTCCGCCATGAAATTATTGCACTAACTGTGCCGTAACGCGCTAGCCACGGCCAAGGTTTCATGGCGACAATCAGAAAGGAAACAATGCCATTACGATCCAAACAGGTCAGGCCACCTCAGTGGCGACCCTACGTTAGACCCGGTTTCAAGTCAGACGCCTTCTACAAATCTGCCAGCTGGCGAACCCTACGGGCTGCCTGCCTGCAGCGCGACGGCAACCGGTGCACTGAACAGTTGTCAAACGCCATCCGGAACTGCCCCCTTTGCGTCATGAAGAACTGCCCCCACCATCGGGATTATGATCTCGGTTGA
>NZ_JAKLTZ010000017.1:0-131626 GCF_022012555.1 Bradyrhizobium zhengyangense
ACGCGATCTGGATACAGGCTCTTGTAGAGAACTGCAGGAACCAGTCGTTGTGATGCCAAGGGAGAAGTTCAAGCGGCGCACACCGCGAAGCAAGCTGCTGCTCGACGACATGCACGCCTGGCTGCTGCGCGAGCGAGAAACCCTCTCGCGCTCTTCCGAGGTCCTGAAGCCTATGAATTACATGCTCAGGCGCTGGGCCGACTTTGCGCGCTTCCTCGACGATGGCAGGATCTGCCTCAGCAACAATGCCGCCGAAAGAGCGCTGCGGCATCGCCTTGGGAAGGCGCAATTGAACCTTCGCCGGCAGCCTGCGCGGCGCCGAACGCGCCGCCATCATGCTGACGATGATCACTACCTGTCGTCTTAACGATGTCGATCCCAAAGCCGGGCTTGCCGACGTCCTCGCCCGGATCGTCGATCTTCCCGCTTCGCGTCTGCACGAACTGCTGCCCTGGGAATGGAAGCTCCCGCGCCAAGCCGACGAACCTACCGATCAGCAAGCTGCCTAACCTTCACGCAGCGCTATCATAGCGCTACCCGGCCCCCGCGCGCATGCGTCAATCAGGCGACCTTCGTCGTCTTTCAATTACCCACGAATGCTTTATTCGATTGCGGTAGCCCTGATCGAAAAATCTTGAATCGGATGAATCGCTTGTGATTCATTGTCGAGCACCTGAATCGCGACGGCGAGGTGCCTTGATGTGTTCAAGTGGAACGACATCTCGTTGGTCGGCCGGCCCGGATGGTCGCCAGGATGATGGTGATGAAAGCGCCGTCGAACACTGGACGGAGCGCGAGATCGACAAGACAGCTTTCAAGGATGCTCGTCTTGGTCAACGATTTGGCGAGCTGTTGAAGCAAATTGGTGACGGTATGGGCGGGAGCATACCGTTCGCGCGTCAGGACTGGGCGAACACGAAGGCGGCCTACCGCTTCTTCGCCAACGAGCGCGTGGAGGAAGCCGACATCCTCAGCGGCCACTTCGCCGCCACACGCGCACGTTACGATGATTGTACAGGCCCAATTCTCCTCATTCAGGACACGACGGAATTCTCCTATCAACGCGCGAACACGAGCGCCATTGGCCTAACCAAGAGCGTCAACAGCGGTCGGAACAAGGACGGTCGTTGGCGCCATCACACGGTCTGCGGAATGCTGATGCATTCCAGTCTCGCTGTGACTGTCGAGGCTTGCCGCTGGGATTGGCGGCGGTGAAGTTCTGGACACGAAAAAAGTTCAAAGGCAGGGCGCAGCTCAAGAAGAAGATCAACCCGACCCGCGTTCCGATCGAGAAGAAGGAGAGCGTTCGCTGGCTCGACAATCTCAGGCAATCGATCGAGCGGCTCCGACAGCCGGAGCGTTGCATTCATATCGGTGACCGTGAAAGCGACATCGACGAATTGTATTGCCTGACGCAAGAGCTTGGCGCTCACTTCCTTGTCCGCGCCTGCGTCGATCGGCTGGCAGGCGATGGCGGTCATACGATTGCAACCGAGATGGAAGAGACCAGCGTCAAAGGCTTGCATTACATCGACGTGCGCAACGACAAGGGCGAGACGACGAAGGCCGCGCTGGAAATCAAGTTCAAGCGGATCGCGGTCTTGCCTCCCATCGGGAAGCAGAAACATTATCCAGCCCTCGACCTTACTATAATCCATGCCACTGAGCGCGGTACGCCAAAGGGCCGTAAACCGATTGAGTGGAAGCTCATCACGGACCTAGCCGTCCGCAGGCGCTCGGAGGCAATCGAGAAGATCAACTGGTACGCCATGCGGTGGAAAATCGAGGCGTTCCACAAGATCCTGAAATCGGGTTGTAAGGCGGAAGACTCAAAACTCCGGACCGCGGAGCGACTTGCCAATCTAATGGCAGTCTTCTGCATTCTCAGCTGGCGCGTCCTCTGGCTCACCATGCTCAATCGCCTCGCCCCAAACGCGTCACCGAAGCTCGCACTGACAGACACCGAGATCGCATTGCTCGATCAACTCATCAGCGGCGCCAGCCATCGACGATGTCGGCCTGGAACCCTTGCATTTTATCTTACCAAACTTGCACGATTAGGGGGCTACTTGGCCCGGGCAGCCGATCCGCCACCGGGAAATGTTGTCATCTGGCGCTGTCTCTCGAGACTCACAGATATCAAACTCGGTGCCGAAATTGCAGCGGCTGGAAATGTGGGTAATTGAAAGCTTCGTCGTATGCGTACCTTACATACGAGATTGTGACGTTAGGTTTGCGTTCGCAACCACTTGCGTACGGTAGTAGCGCATGCTGTTTATCGCAACGGCGACGTTCGCCTGACGTTCGGTGCCCGCCAAAGTCTCCGAGCACGAGACGAGACGGGTACTGCTACGTATGTGAGTCTTGTATTGGAGAAGAGCATATGCGGCTCAATATCACATGTCTAACGAGACTGTCTTCCTTGCTTTTAGTGGCAAGCGTAAGCACGACAGCGAAGGCCGGCGAGCCTTCTGCAAAATATGTAGACGTGCTAAGTGCCCTGCGGGCCGGCAAGGTAGTAACGCTAATACTAGATCTCGATCGTTGCACAACCGTTGATGGCGGTCAGCCCGGACCAGCCATGCAAGGTGGTCTGATTATCAGCGCCTTCAGGGTTAGCGCGCAGAACGGAATCAGCTTCGCCAATGTGCATCAAACCTTGGACGACTCAGGACACCCTGTTACCGAATACATCCGCCACAGCCTTAACCGCGAAGGCAAGCTCAAGGTAAAGGCCTCAAAGTTGGTTGCTGGCGCGGCCGAAGCCGTGATCCAGGGTGAATTTGTCTGCGAGCTGCCAGACGGCGCGAAGTTCCTTTGGTAAGGGCAATAGCCGCCGTCGAGGGGCCGAGCTGCCGTTCGGCATCGGCCACCCGGGGCGTCAGCAAAGAAGCGCAACAGAGATCGTGATCGGCGCGATCTCAAGAGATTTGCTGACCGGAGCAGATGAGAACGTGGTTTGCAGCTCGACTTACCCGTTCGGAGTCGACTGCCGCTGACTGGTCGCAAGCCGGAGACGCGAAGAGCCTCGCCATCACAAAGGCCGAGGTGTGGAGCAGCCAAGAAATGAAAGCTCAATTGCGCTCGAGTTGAGCTCCGCGTTGTTACCATTTGGCTAAGCGTCACCGAGTCAACCTAAGGAAGTTACGGCTGGAATGAAGAACGTTTGGATTATATCGGCGATCGTCCTCGCCCTCGCGCTGGCGGCGACGTCTTTCGTCTACGTCGCAAGACAGCATCTCAACGCCGATGCACTCGGAGCCGGACCATCAAGTCCTTGCGTCGGCGACCCTAATGGATGTGAAGATCTTGCTCCATATCCATTTGGCCAGTATGTTTGCAACAGTTACCCGGGGGCGTGCCGACACTAGGGGGGCCGCTTACGCAGAACGTTGTGGTCAGAACGTCGCGAGTGCCGGGCCAGTGCGCCTTGCACTAGGCGGCGCAAGGCGCCATGCTAAACGTTCGCAGGAGTATATATCCCGAGATGGTAGTCAGGCTCACGACATGGGTGATGGAACTCTCTCGGGGAAAACTGCTGGTCGAAGCCGGCCTCATCGCTCCAAGCGGTAAAGGAATAGATTGATCTCATCGTCATGGCAGGAATTGATTGTAAGACCGCATGTCCGTCTCTGCCGGTGGGGTCGTTCGCCCTACACTGCGTGTCCGAGGTTGCTTAGGTCCGAGCCGAGGCGCCGTGGCGGATTATAGGGAAGCATTTGTTGGAATCGTGTCGCCAAACTGAGAAATGCCGTCGCGATTGCGGAGGCAGGCTGGGAGGGAGGGGTTCGCTTCTTCGGTGAAGTCGATGCTTCGGACGTTAACGTGCGCCGTATTGTATTATAGTGTGGATTCGCCAGCCGGTTTAATCGCATCCACTTCTGTTACGAGGCCGGCCCGACGGGCCATGGCCTTTATCGTCTGATCCAATCGCTCGGCCACGAATGCACGGTGGTGGCGCCATCCACCCTGATCGCCGCGCGACAGAGAGAGCTCGGATCGTCGCCGAGAGTCTGTTGCCCGGTGCTCAGGTGTCCGAGGTGGCGCGCAAGCACGGAGCGACGCGCTGGCAGATCTACGATTGGCGAGGGGGTTGCGACAGCGAGACATGTTGCCGCCGTGCGAAGCGTCGCAGCCGACATTCGCGCCGCTGGTCGTGGAAGGTGCGTTGGAGGAGCGTCAGGTTCCGGCGATCAAGCTTGAGATCGCGATCGGCGATGTCGTGCTGCGGACGGATATGGCCATTGATGCCGAGCAGCTGTCCCGGGTAATCCGTGCGGTGCGAGCGTCACGATGATCGCGGCTGGTGCGGATTTGCAACGCGGCCGATCGACTTCCGCGGCGGCCATGATGGGCTTGCGACGGAGGTGCAGGAGATGCTTCGTCTCGACCCGTTCCTCGGCGCGGCCTTCGTGTTCCGATCGAACCGAGGCCAACGATTGCGGACGGCGTGATGCGGATGTCGCGGGCGATGTTCGCGGCCTTTTTCGAGGGGCTGGATTGGAGGTTAGTCCGTCCGGAAGAAGCACGGCGCCCGCAGGCGGCGGGACAACTGCGGCAGAATGACTCGAAAGCTACTTTGAACGTAGCAGGCGCGGCCGCGATATGCTCGAAATAGCGCATGAGCATCGCGGCGCTGCGCGACGATCCGCGCGATCGAGGCGTACTTATTGTCGATGCTCGTGCCGCCAGGCGAAGGTCGATCTGGATGCGCTGGCCGGAGGGGAGCGTGGCCGTGTCGTGTTTTAGCGCGGCGCAAAGCAGCGACGCGAACACAGTCGGGATCAATACCGCCCTGCCGCAAGGACGATTCGGAATGGACACTCTGATTGACATGAGCACTGGTGGTCATCAAAGCGAATGTCGTGATCTGGGCCGACCTATGGCGTTCATGAAAGCGGGGGATAGTCCAAGCAAAGCGCCCAGAACTTGCTGGGCTTGACTTGACGTTCCAAGTTCGCTCGTTCTAATTTTGTTCTCCTGGGGTCCGATTCTGCCGGTCCGTCCCTTTTCAATGACAACAGCAGCGCCACGATCCGGCCAGGAACCATGCACGAGATCATCTGTCCCCACTGTGACAAGGCCTTCAAGGTTGATGAAGCCGGTTACGCGGACATCCTGAAGCAAGTCCGTGACGCGGATTTCGCTCAGCAGCTCCACGAACGGTTGGAGCTGGCCGAGCGTGACAAGCAGAGCGCCGTTGAATTGGCCAAGGCCCAGGTAAGCAGCGATCTGCAGAAGACCACGGCTGCTAAGGACGCTGAAATCCAGGAATTAAAGTCCAAGCTTGAGGGGAGCGGCGTTGCCCAGAAGCTCGCGGTTGCTGAAGCGCTCAGCGCCGTCGAAAAGGAGCGGGATAGACTCGCGAACGCGCTAGCTGAGTCCGAGCGCGAAAAGAAGGCGGCCTCGGAGCTTGCTGACGCGCTCCTGGCGAGCGAGCAGCACAAGATTGCTACTGCCAAGGAAAGGGAGATCCAGGATCTGAAGGCGAAGGTTCAGGCAGTTGAGCTTGAGAAGAAGCTCGCCGTGACTGAAGCGGTAGGTGCCCTCGAAAAAGAGCGTGATGAGCTGAAAAGCGGCATCAGTCGAGTACAGCTCGAAAAGCAGCTCTCCGAGCAATCGTTGAAGGATAAGTACGAAACCCAGATCAAAGATCGCGACGACGCCATCGAGCGTCTCAAGGATATGAAGGCCCGCCTCTCGACCAAGATGGTGGGCGAGACCCTCGAGCAACACTGCGAGACTGAGTTTAACCGGGTCCGGTCGATGGCTTTTCCGCGCGCTTATTTCGAGAAGGACAACGACGCGCGGACCGGCAGCAAGGGCGATTACATTTTCCGCGACTCGGACGAGGCAGGCACTGAAATCATTTCGATCATGTTCGAGATGAAGAACGAGAGCGATAAGACCGCGACGAAAAGCAAAAACGAAGACTTTCTCAAAGAACTTGACCGGGATCGCATCGAGAAGGGCTGCGAGTACGCTATCTTGGTCTCATTGCTTGAACCGGACAACGAGCTTTACAATGCCGGCATCGTCGACGTCTTCCACCGCTACCCAAAAATGTATGTCATCCGGCCGCAGTTCTTCCTGCCTATGATTACGCTCCTAAGGAACGCGGCAGTCAATTCGCTGAAGTACAAAACCGAGCTTGCGCTCGTGAAAGCGCAGAATGTCGATATAACCCAGTTTGAGAACCAGCTCGAATCGTTCAAAACCGCATTCTCAAAGAACTATGATCTTGCTTCCCGGCACTTTCAGACGGCTCTTACGGAGATCGACAAGTCGATCGATCATCTGCAGAAGACGAAGGATGCCTTGATCGGTGCGGATCGCAACCTGCGTCTTGCCAATGACAAGGCACAGGACGTGACGATTAAGAAGCTAACTCGGGGCAATCCGACAATGGCTGCGAAATTTGCGGAGCTTAAGAGCGCGCCTGCCGAAGCCGCGGAGTGAGGCGGTCGAAGTATTGAGTCTGCGCGTAAAATCGTGTTTTCGAATTCACGATGTCACGGCCTGACTGAAGAAGGCGGGCCGTTAGCCGAAGATATGACCAAAAACAAGGCGACGATTGCCGCAATGGCGGCCGGCGGCGCGGTCGCAATCACATTGTCCTTAACTTGTCGTCCGTTAAGAAGCCGATTGTAGCGATGAGCGGTCGCTGGCGGCCGCGATGAAGGTGGTCAGGATCAGGCACCAAAGAGCCCTCAGCCAGGCGAGGACCCGGCGGAAGTTGTGACCGACGGCGGAGAGGATGACGTTAGCCGCATCGCCGGGGCGGCCTTTGAGGTAGCATCGGCCGAGGTGACCATCGGTCTTCAGGTGTCCGATGATGGGCTCGATGGCGGAGCGGCGGCGCAACTCGCGCTTGATGACACCGAAGACGCCGCGCTTCTGGCCGGAAATGAAGACGCGACGAGGATTTTGCGCGTCATGGCCGCGGTATCCCTTGTCGACATAGGCCCGCTCGATCGCACAGCCGGTGAGTGTCTCGGTGCGGTCGATGACGTCCCGCAAGGTGTGACCGTCGTACGGGTTATCGGGTAGCGCCCTGGCGTGCAGCACGAACAGGCCGCCTGGAGCACGGCGGTTGTTGGTGACGATGGAGGCTTTGACACCGAACTCGTAGGGTGCGGCGGCCTTGCCCTTGCCGATGCACTCGACCTCTGGAGCATGGAAGGAATACAGCTTCCAGCCGCGCTGGCGCTGCTGCTGCGAGCGGATCTGCGAGGCCCTGCCGAGCGGCAGGGCGAAGGCGTTCTCGAGCACGGCCTGACCTTCGATCTTGCGGCGGATATCGCGGATGATCCGGCCCAACCGGCTGCGCAGGATGCGCAACTGCCGCTGATGCCGCTTGAATTGCTTGGCGTGGGCGTAGCGTCCCGCCATCATCGCCGCGGTCTTGGCAATGCGAAGATAGGACTGCCGCAGCTTGACCCCGTGCTTCCTCGCCAGGCGGTTGAGCCCCTTGATTGCCGCGTGCAGCAGCTTGGCATCGGTCGGGAAGGTGATGGCCTTTGGCTGCACCGTGGTGTCGACTGTGACCCGCTTGAGGTCCTGGCTGCGTAACGCGCCGGCCTCGTGCGCCACCCGCAGGCTCTCGGCCAACAGCAGCTCCAGCTTGTCGCCGAGCCGCTTGCGCCAGTGGCTCAGGTCCGAGCGCTCGTGCGGGAAGGCGTGCTGGAAGAACTCTTCGCCGGTGAAGTACTGGAAATACGGGTCGTGGACCCAGCGCTCGCACACCCCCTCATCGGACAGGCCGTAAATGTGCTTGAGCAGCAAGAGCCCGATCATGAAGCGGGTCGCGATGCCCGGCCGACCGTTCTCGCTGTAGAGCGGCGCGATCTCGCCGTCGATCCAGTCCCAGTCGACCTTGCCGGCGAGCTGAACCAGCTCGTGCTTCATGTTGATGATCTGGTCCAGCCTGGCCCGGAACAGATCGCCCGATCCCGTCGCTTTGGGCTTCTTCGGTCGCATCGCCACCTCCGATGCGAGGACGGAATCATGACTGGCGATTCGATGGAATCCTCAAAACGAAATTGCAGGGTTCCGATGCCCGAAGCATCAAAACCCTGCAATCCCAAAACAGGCAACAACGAATAATGCGATCCCAGCTCAGTCGTTTAGCCGCTCTTCACGGACGACTAACTTTTGCGACGAACTGCGCGAGTAGCGGCTTGAGGTGCGTACCCTGGGCGCCCGCAACAACCGACCTACTTGAGCCCTGAGCAGAACCGCTGAATGCGTGCACAGGCATCAAGGAGAACCTCGGTCGAGGTCGCATAAGACAATCGGAAATTCGGCCCCTGGCCGAACGCGGCGCCATGCACGACCGCGGCGCCTTCCTCCTCGAGGAGTGCCGCGGCAAAATCCTCGTCGTTCCGGAGGAACTTACCGGAGCGGGTGCTCCTTCCGATCGCGTCTGCACAGGACGGGTAGACGTAGAAGGCCCCGTCGGGAACCGGGCATTTGAGATGATCCGCCTCGTTCAACAACGACACGACGAGATCGCGCCTCTCCTTGAAGACAGAACGACTCTTGGCAATGTAATCCTGCGGGCCGTTTAGCGCTTCGACAGCCGCCCATTGCGCGATCGAGCAGGCACCCGACGTCTGCTGGCTCTGCAGCTTTTCGAGCTCCTTGATCAGCCTCTCGGGCCCACCCGCGTAACCGATGCGCCAACCGGTCATCGCGTAGGATTTCGAGACGCCATTGACCGTGAGGACTCGGTCGCGGAGAGCCGGCTCGACCTGCGCCATGGTGGTAAAGACAAAATTGCCGTAGGTGAGATGTTCATAGATGTCGTCCGACAGCGTCCATACGTGCGGATGCCGGACCAGCACCTCGGAAAGAGCCTTCAATTCATCGCCGCTGTAGGCGGCACCGGTCGGGTTCGACGGCGAGTTCAGAATCAGCCATTTCGTGCGCGGTGTAATGGCCGCCTCGAGCGCCGCCGCGGTCACCTTGAAACCGTCAGACAGACAAGTTGGCACAAAACTGGCCTGCCGCCAGCAAACAGGACGAGATCCGGATAGCTGACCCAATACGGCGCGGGAATGATGACCTCGTCGCCCTTGTTGAGCGTCGCAAGGAGCGCGTTGAAGATCACGTTTTTGCCACCCGTCCCGACGATGGTTTCGCTCGGCTTGTAGTCGATCCCGTTCTCCCGTTTGAACTTCGCGGCAACTGCCTCCCGCAGCGCCGGCACGCCGGGCGTACCTGGGTACTTGGTCTCGCCCCTATCGATCGCCGCCTTGGCGGCCTCCTTGATGTTGTCCGGCGTATCGAAGTCGGGCTCCCCGACGGAGAGGAAGACGACATCACAGCCGGATTTCTTCAGTTCGCGCGCCTTGCGCGTGACGAAGATAGTGGCGGAGGGTTGAATGCGCTCGAGCGCGTCGGACACGAATGACATCTTGCTTTCCTGGAAAAATCCTTTGATTAGGGCGCTGACGATAGAATCAGCGCCTCTCTTTCGCGTAGCGTTCCTTGGTCGCATCGTTCGGTGGATATAGACCGTCGAGCAATGCTCCCGCCTTCACCTGATCGTAGACCCACTCCTCGAAGCGATCTTTCTCGAAGGCTTCGACCGCAACGGCTTCTGCGATCGCGGCCGGCACGACGACGGCACCGTCGTCGTCCGCAACCACGATGTCGCCGGGAAATATCGTAACGCCGCCGCACGCCACCGCGACCTGCGTGTCGGCACAGAAGAACTCGGACGGCGAGGGCGGCGCGGTGGTGCCGTCCGCCCAGATCGGCCAATTGAGTTTCTTCATGCCGACGAGGTCGCGTATCGCTCCGTCGGTGACAAGACCTGCGATGCCTCGCGTCTGCATCCGAGCGCAGATGATGTCGCCGAACACGCCGGCCGACCGCAGCCCCATCGCATCCACGACCACCACGGCGCCGGCGGGAATCTTCTCCATGACCGTGCGCGGCGACGTGGGGCCGGCTACGGCCATGGTCGTCGTGATATCTTCGCGCGCCGGCACAAAACGCATCGTGTAGGCCGGCCCCGCGATGCGCTTCTGCCCTTCCACCAGCGCCCGCGGTCCGCGCAGCGAGACACGGGCGAAGCCCTTCTGCCGAAGGACAGTCGAGACGGTCGCGACGGCCGTCTTTTCGAGGGTTAGCAGGGCCTCAGTCGAAATATTCGTCATCGCCGCTCTCTTTCGATCATGAAGCTTCGCGGTCGCGGTGGCCGTAAAGACGAGCGGCCGCTTCCTGCGACAGACGTCCTTCGAAGACGTCCCTCTCGATCAACGCCGCCGGTCGTTCCTTCGGGTTGCCGAGACCACCACCGCCGGGCGTATGGATCACCAGCCGGTCGCCCGCCTCGATCGTCTGAAGCCCCTTGCCGGCGATCGGCCGTCCGGACGCGAGGCCGACATAGCCCGCCCCGCCGTTCTCGCCGCCCAGGCGTCCTCGCGCCGGATTCTTGACGCGCTCGAAGGCGGCGCTGAGCCGGAACGCGGTGCCGTCGGCGTTCTCGACCTCGATGATTTGGCCGAGACCACCGCGCGTGCGCCCCGGACCGCCGCTGTCTATGCGGAGCTCCTTGCGCCAGAACACGAAGG
Source organism: Bradyrhizobium zhengyangense (assembly GCF_022012555.1). Lineage (NCBI taxonomy): Bacteria > Pseudomonadati > Pseudomonadota > Alphaproteobacteria > Hyphomicrobiales > Nitrobacteraceae > Bradyrhizobium > Bradyrhizobium zhengyangense. The sequence goes on from NZ_JAKLTZ010000017.1 coordinate 10,584, forward strand.
GGATCTGCGTTTCCGCGATCTCGATTGGCATGCACTGGATGCCCGTTGGGAACGCTGTCGCCGACAAGCCGTCCTTTGTGAAGCGGGCTCCCATACCGCCGCTGGTGGTAACCGTCAACGAGTAGTTGCGCCCCTTGCGCTCTCCGACTGTGAAGGTCCCGCGCAGTGCGATATTCCACATGCACGAACTGCCCTCGGCGGGGATGCGCTCCGGCAGGATTTGCAAGAGGCAGCCAAACACCAGATCCGGCAGCATCTGGCCGATCACGTGCCGCGCTCCGACGGGCGAGGGCTTCCTGGCGTTGACGATGCAACCCTCCGGCGCGAGGACCTTCAACAGGGACAGAGATCCGGCATTGTTGGGAATGTCGTCAGCGATGGCGCAACTGATGGCGAAGGACGTGTAGGCGGTCGCGTAAGTCAAGGGAACGTTGATGCCCTTAATCACCGCGGGGGCGCTGCCGGCAAAGTCGACAACGATGCCGTCCTCGTTAATCGTCAGTGCGGCCCGGAGCGTCAGCGGCTCGTTGTAGCCGTCGACGATCATCTCGTTTCTCCAAGTTCCCTTCGGAAGCGACACGATCTCCTTAAGCACCGCTTGGCGGGAGCGCTCGAGAATGAAGTCGGCGAGCTCCGAAAGATCATCGAGGCGAAACTCTGTCATTGTCTCTTGAAGCCGCCTGACGCCGACATCGTTGCACGCCGCGAGCGAGTAGGTATCCCCGATGGTGTCGACCGGAAGCCGCGTGTTAGCTTCGATCACCGCCATGAGCGTCTCGTTGACCGTGCCGGCGTCGATTAGCTTGATCAACGGAATGTAGAGACCTTCCGCAAATACGTCCGGAGCTTCAGTCCCCGCGCCCAGCCCGCCAATGTCCATGAGATGGCTGGTGCAGGCGAACAGAGCGACACACTTGTCTTTGTGGAAGCAAGGCGTGACAACGACGAAGTCGTTGAGGTGGCCGGTTCCGAGCCACGGGTCGTTGGTGATATAGGCGTCGCCCGGCTTCATCGTTGTGGTCGGAAAGCGACCCAGAAAGTGTTTCACGGACTCTGCCATCGTGTTCACGTGGCCCGGCGTGCCGGTCACGGCCTGCGCCAACATCCGGCCGTAAAGGTCGAATACGCCGACCGAGACGTCGCCGCAGGCGCGGACTAGTGGACTGAAGGCGGTGCGGATCAGAATCTGCGCCTGCTCCTCAACGAGGGCCAGCAGACGATTCCAGAGGACTTGATGGTGGATCGCGGAATTTAGATTTCGGGTTTCGACCGCCTGTTCCGAGGCGGCGATCCGCTGCATGACGATGCTGCCGTCCCCGTCGATGGAGGCGGAGAAGCGTGATGTGATGAAGGTCGTGGTCTCGTCCTCCACGATGAGTGCCGGGCCGCGGATGGTCAATCCATTTGCCATCTGCGAACGATTGTAGGCGGGGACAACGATGGACTTCGAGGCCGTGCCATCAAAGACCTCGCGCACGCCTGCATCCGATGGCTCGCCGATGTTCCAAATGAGAGCTGTCGGTTCGACGGATTTGCGCGTCGTCGAGACAGTCACCGACCAGCTCAGGACCTCGATGGCAGCGCCCGGAATGAACCGGGTGAAGAGGCGTCCGTAGAGATCCTCAAACCATTCGCGCAGCACGGTGCCCGTCAGAGGCTTGGACCGGTCCGGCAGGACAACCGAGATTTCATGACCCTGGCCCACGTAGCGCATGTGCGCCACGCAACGCTCGACGAGCTCTGCGCCCTCGGTCTTCACCAGGGCGATGGTGTCGGCCGCCAAGGCGTCGAGAAAAGCGCCGATCTCGGCTGGATCGACGGAAGCGAGATTGACGTGCTTGCTCCGGATCAGTTCAAAGGAGATCGGCGCCTCTAGGAATCCGACCGCCGAGCCGACGCCCGCGTTGCGCGGCACGACCACCTTGCGGATGCCGACCTTCTCGGCAACCCAAGCGGCGTGCAGTGGGGCCGCACCGCCGAATGCGATCATCGTATAGTCGGCGATGGGCTCGCCGCGTTCGGCTGCGTGCACGCGGACCGCGCTCGCCATGCTTTCGCACACGGTCTCGGTGATGGCGAAGGCCGCCGTTTTGCTCGAAAGGCCGAGCTTCTTGCCAACGGCGGCGTCGAGCGCACGGGAGGCTGCCTGCGGATCGAGTTGAACTCGTCCGCCCGCGAACGCGCCGGGATCCAAGAGCCCTAGCGCGAGGTCGGCGTCGGTCACTGTCGCCCCGGACCCACCACCCGGGTAACAGGCCGGCCCCGGCTGCGAGCCCGCGCTCTGCGGACCGACGGTGACCCTGCGGAGCCGGTCGACGCCTGCGATGGATCCGCCGCCCGCTCCGATCTCGACGAGCTCGACGGCTGGGATCCGCAGCGGCAGCCCGCTGCCCTTCATAAAGCGGTGCGTCCGGTCGACCTCGAACGAGTTGGCGGTGACCGGCTCGCCGTCCTGAATTAGGCAGACCTTTGCGGTCGTACCGCCCATATCGAAAGAGACGACCCGCTTGTCCCCAAGCCTGCGGGCGCGCTGTGCGGCGTAGATCGCTCCGCCCGCGGGGCCGGACTCGACCAGCCGGATCGGATAGCGTTTGGCGGTCTCGATGGAAGTCAGACCGCCTCCGGACGTCACTAGGAAAAGCCGACCGGTGAAGCCCGCTGCCGTGAGCGCCGCCTCCATCCTTTCAAGATAGCCGTTGATGAGCGGCTTCACGTAGGCGTTGGCGGCCGCTGTTGACGTGCGTTCGTACTCCCGGATTTCCGGGCAGACGTCGGACGACATTGTGATCGACAGGTCGGGCATCTGCCCGGCGAGGAAGCGCGCGGCCTTCCGTTCATGCTCCGAATTCGCATATGAATGCAGGAAAGCGATCGCCACGCTCTCGACAAGGCTTTTCCTGAGTTTGTTGACGATTTCGGCGAGCTCCGCGAGATCCAGTTCGAGCTTGACGTCGCCCTTTGCGTCGATGCGCTCGGCCACGGTGTAGCGGCGCTCTCTGGGTATCAGCGGCAGAGGCTTGGTTAGTTGCAGATCGTACTGGTCGTAACGCCCCTCACTGCCGACTTCCAACACGTCGCGGAAGCCAGCGGTCGCGATTAGTGCCGTCTTCGCGCCTTTACGTTCGAGCACCGCGTTCGTCGCAAGCGTCGTGCCATGGATGAAGACGTCGACTTTCGAGAAGTCGAGGTTGACCGTCGCGAGAAGCTGCTTCGCGCCGTTCATCAACCCGACCTCGGGCTGCGCAACCGTAGTGAGGACCTTGCGGGTGACCCTGCCGAAGGGGCCATCGAGCACCACGTCGGTGAACGTGCCGCCGATGTCAATGGCAAGGCGGGTTTCGATCTTCTTGGTCAAGGAATGTCTCCGACAGATCCGGTGCTCATATGAGAAGCGACTTCAATGATTCCGCTTTCCGTCCGCACAATCCGACGAAGCGGTCGAATTCGTCATTGGTCAGCGTAGGCGATTTTTTGCAGTTGAGATTAAGCGTTCCGAAGATCGAGCCGTCGTGCCGATACAAAGGGAACGCAACTGTGCGCCATCCCATGACGAACTCGTCTTCCATCACGCTGTAGCCGCGTTTGCGCGCGGCCATGATCTCGGACTTGATGACTGCTTTATCGGTCTGCGTCGCCTCTGTCTGTGCGACCGGCTTCAGTTTCGCCAAGTAGGAGGTGAGCTCGTTTTCGGTCTTCTGGCCCAGCAGCACGCGACCGGCCGCGGTGCAGTAGGCGGGAAACCGCGTGCCCACCCCTAGCGATCGCGACATCAGTTGTTCGGGCATCGTGTAGGCGACGACGAGCACCTCTGCGCCGTCGAGGACGCCGACCAGACAGGATTGTCCTGTGATCCGCGAGAGCTCTTCACAGGCAGGCTGCAGCACCTGGGCGTGACCGCCGCTCGCAAGGTAGGACGTCGCAAAACGGACGACCTTTGGCGTCAGCCTGAAAGTACGACCCGAAGTCTCTGCATAGCCAAGCGTGGTCAGGGTGTGCAGGATCCTGCGGACGCTCGGCTTGGGAAGATCCGTCGCCCTTGCCAGATCGCTGATAGTCGGAGGCTCGCGATGATTGCCAAGTGTCTCGATGACGCTCAGGCTGCGCGATAGCACTTCGAGGAAATCGGGCCCGCGGCCCGCTGCCTGACGTCTTTCGGTGTCTTCGGCTCGCAACTTCGTCATATTGCATTCTCCGCGGCTGGACGGAAGCCCCGGGTCTCTGCCGCGTCGGCTACGACGATCTGCGGCGTGCAGTGATTCGGCAGGTGCCTGCATGGGTCGAAGCTGACGTCTGACAACCAGCCAAAGTCCATTTTGCGCTCGTGGCGTTCTACGAGATTACGGAGTTCACTCCTGGCGGGTTGTTGAGTTTCAGTTAATAACCAGGCCAAGCCGCGAGACAAGACTTGTCCATGCTTCTTGCGTCGCGGCGACCTCGGAGGCGGCATCACGACCAACGCTTGGCTTGCCGACGACGAAATTCTGCTTCATGATATTTTGCATCGCGCTGGTTGAAACGATCTTGGTAAAAGTCTTCTCGAGGATATCCGTTATCTCCGCGGGAAGCTTTGCCGGACCAAACAGGCCAATGAAGCCGCCTCGCCAATCGAATTCGGCAGGATAGCCCAGGTTCTTAAATGTCGGAATGTTTGCAAAGCCGTCGACTTCATCGGGCGATAGCATCGCCAAAGCTTTGACCGTACGGGCCTCGATTTGAGGCGCTATCGTGCTCATCGTGCCCATTGCGCAGGCCACTTGGTTACTCAACAGATCGTTGAGCATCGGCGCTTCGCCCTTGTAGGGCACATGAACCATCTCGAGCTTGTTATAGTCGGAAAATAGCTGCTGAAAAGCATGGCTCGTGGTGCCGGCGCCAAAAGTGCCGTATGCAAGTCTTTTGCCGCGAGCGTAGGCGACAAATTCTTCCATCGTGTTGGCGGGAGACAGGGCGGGGACCACGAGTGGCATCACGGTCCGGCCGAGCGAGCCGATCGTCGTGAAATCGTCCACCGCATCATAGAGTTTCTGGGCGGCAACGGCCGGCGCCTGTACAAGGCTCGACGAATTGAAGAGCAAGGTGTGGCCATCAGGGTTAGCGCGCGCGACCTCTAAAGAGCCAATCATGCCCCCAGCTCCCGCGCGGTTATCCACGATCACCGTCTGGCCAAGCTCGGTCGAAAGGGTTTGTCCTAGCGACCGAGACAGCACGTCGACAACGCCGCCGGCAGGGAATGGGCAGACCAACCTTATCGTTCTGGTCGGATAACTGGCAGACCGGGCAAAAGGCGCATTGGCCATGACGGCCGTCCCAATAACGCCGACGTGGAATAACCGTCGCGTAATCATGCTGTCTCCGCTCGTACGTTCAGCGTACATTTGTACGTAGTGGAGCACAGATTGCACGAGATCGTCAAACTCTAAAAACGTCGTCCCGTGCCCGCCCTGGTATGCCGACGTCGCCCGAGAATAGAATCTCGGAATCCATTTCCAGGATGAAGAGGCTGAGCGAAGTATCGAGATTACGCACAGTCCTCGCGCGCATGCCGACCTCCGCGCTGTTGGTAGGAGCGGCGATAGCGCAGCTTCTTCGCCGGTCGCTCAGATGCCGACACGATCTCGCTACAATTCCGGGATGCTGACGGAGAGGTTTGCGATGCGCCAGTCGCGTGCGGCCGGCGACAAGCTGTTCGTCGACTGCGCTGGCGACCGCGGGGGTGATCGAGGGATTCGCCGGCGAACGGCGCACCGCGCCGACATCGCGAAAGCGATCAACTTGCTGCTGAACCGGTGGGCCGCGTTCACCCGCTTCCCTCACCAACAACGCTGCTGAACAGCGCGAGGGTGTCGGCCGGCAGATGAAACTCGACCTTCGCCGGCTCAGACGCCGGTAATCACCGTGCTAGAGGGCGTCTACACGATCATCGAACCTGCAAGATGACCGATGATGATCCCAAAGCGTGGCTCTCGGACGTCCTGCGCGGCTACTTGTGCGTCCAGCCAACAGAGTCGCCGACCAGCTGCTGTGGAATTGAAGGCCTCTCAGCAAGCCATCGTCGCTCCCTGACGAGCGTTACCTGCGCTATCTGGGGTCTTCTGGATGCGCACAGAAAAATCACAGCAACGACGCATCAAAGAGCGGCCCCAGCGGAGCTTTCGATATCCGCCGATGCTTGCCTGAAGGCGCTCGCACGCTCTTTTTCTTAGATTTGCGACGTCTCCTTCAATGGCTTCGTCATCGGGAAGTTCAGTTCCGATAGCTTAAAAGGCCAAGATGAGTAGTTGTAGCAGAGCCACGTCTGAAATCCGCGGGCGAGATCGCATCATGAGCTCAGACCCGATAGCGTTGACACATCGCCAAATGATAGTATTATGCACTACTACCATCATCTTTGTGGAGCCTTTCGATGACCTCTGTGTCGACCCCCCAGCAATCTGAGGCCCTCATCGGCCTAACGATGCGTTTCGCTGAGCACGTTGCTTTGCTCAAGTTCGAGGAAATTCCCGCTGACGTCAGCAACAAGGCGAAGCTGATCCTGCGCGATGGCGTTGGTAATGAAATTGCTGCATCCGCTATCAGCGAGCCAGCAAATAAAGTCATCGAGCTTGTCAAAGAGTGGGCCGGCACGCCGCAGAGCACCATCATTGGCCATGGCATGAAAGTGCCGACGCCCAATGCTGCGCTCGTTAATGCGATGATGGGGCACGGAATCGAGCTGGACGACGCGCATGGCTCTGGATTGATAAAGGCCGGTTCCGTTCTCGTTCCGGCAGCCTTTGCAATTTCGGAACTGTCGGGCGCTTCAGGTAAAGACGTCCTCACGGCGGTTGTTGCAGGCTATGACGTGGCAATCCGAATCGCGAAAGCGATCAATCCCGGTCACCGCCAGCGCGGTTATCACACGACTGGAACCGTTTCAGCCATCGGTGCTGCTGCTATGTGCGCGAAGCTTCTGGGCTGCAATGCTGAACAGATCGCCTGGGCCATCGGATTGGCTTGCATGCAGTCGGCGGGCATTCAGTCATATCTCGACGATCCTTGCATGGCAAAACCCTTTAGCCCCGGTAAGTCCGCCTTTAACGGCGTTCTCGCGGCGATCATGGCGAGCCGCGGCTTCAGCGGTCCTAAGAAAGTGCTAGAGTCGCGCGAGGGCTTCTTGAATGCCTTCACGGACAGTGTCCGCCTCGACGACTTGCAAGACAACCTCGGCAAGCATTTCGCGATCATGGAAGTCGGATTCAAGCCACATGCGGCGTGCCGATATGCCCACGGCCCGATCGACCTCGCGCAGGATGCGTTCGCGCTCGACGGCGTGCGTCTCGACAATGTCGATCGTGTTACCGTTCATATGAGCGAGCTTGCGATTCGTCAGGCGTCAAAGCCAAAAGTTACCAACCTCAATGCGGCGATGGGCAGCACGCAATTTAGCATCGCGCTGGCGTTGGCCTCCGGAAAGAATGGCCTGAAGGAATATTGGGACGGCTACAAGCAGGCGGCTGTCCACGAGGGCATGGGGAAGATCGAGTTGCAGAAGGAGGCGGCCTATGGACTGGGCGGACGTCAGGCTCAGATCGACATCGCGCTGAAGAACGGCAAAGTCGTGACTCGCAGCTCCCTCGAGCCGAAGGGTGAACCGTCCAATCCTCTCACCTCCGACGAGCTGGAAGCGAAGTTCTTGGCGATGACGACTATGGTGATCGAAGAGAAGCAAGCACGTCGAATCAGCGACCTCATGATGTCGCTCGAAAAGCAACCCAAGGCCGATGTCGTTCCTCAAGCTGCCGTGGTGGATAATGGGCCGTCGCTTCGAGCAGCATAACGCAAACGTCGATCCGGTCATGCCGTCCGCAATGAATGCGGGCGGCGGAGATCAAATCCCGATCCGCTGCACATTTATGCGCGGGGGATCCAGTCGGGGGGGCGTGTTCCTGGACGACGATCTGCCGCAGGATGAAGTCCAACGGGCTGCCGTCCTGCTCGCGGCGTATGGATCGCCGGACGACCGCCAGATCGATGGTATCGGTGGCGCAGATCCACTGACCAGCAAGGCCGCCGTCGTGAAGTTGTCGTCGCGCCCGGATGCCGAGATCGAGTATACATTCTACCAAGTCGGCATTGATAATCCTTCGGTTTCGACAGGTGGCAACTGCGGTAACATGCTTGCCGCGGTCGGGCCGTTCGCTATCCGTCGCGGTTTGATCGATGCGGTCGAGCCAGAAACGATTGTGCGGATATATAACACCAATACTCGGCAGGTCGTGGTATCCCGCATTCCGGTTCGCGATGGTGAGCCGCTGTCAGACGGCGACTGCGCAATCGCCGGTGTGCCCGATACGGGGGCGCCGATCCGTTTAGATTTCGGCAATTGTGCCGGCGCCGTATCAGGCAAGCTATTGCCCACGGGGCGCGCTCGCGAAGCTATATCGATCGATGGCAAGACCATTGAAGTGTCACTGATCGACGCGGCCACACCATTCGTTTTTGTCAACGCGGTCGATGTCGGGGCAGTCGGCACCGAGTCGCCGGACGCGCTACGCATCAACGAAATGCTAATGTCCCGCTTGGAGCAGGTTAGGGGATGGGCGGCTGTTAAACTCGGTCTGGTGACAGATCAAGCCGAGGCCCGCACCAAAAGCCCAAACATTCCGCGTGTAATAATGGTCTCGCCGCCGAGGTCCTATTCGGCTATTGGTGGCCATGAGGTCGCGGCATCGGACATCGATATCTGCGTTCGGCAGCTCGCCATGCAGCGCCCCCACAAGGCGCTCGCCGTCACCGGTGCGGTGTGTACCGCAGTGGCCTGCTCGGTCCCGAACTCGGTAGTTGCGGCAGCCATCGGCAAGCCGTTGCAGAACGTCCGACTTGGCCATCCGAGCGGCGTGCTGCGAGTAGCCTCGAGTATCGCTCAGGGAGCAAGTGGCCCGATCATCGAGAGCGCGCAAATCGAGCGTACGGCACGGATCATTATGGATGGGGCCGTGTATATTCGCCGACGGAAGTTTGAGGAGCTGGCCGCTGCTCTGGCCAGAAAGATAGCTTGATGAGTGAGATGCAATCGCACGACGATGGCTTTGTTCCCCCCGCGCGCCAGGGGAAACCCCGCAAGCGAGGGATGACAGCGGTTATCGACTACGGTCCGGACGGCTTCGGTTGGACGGGAGAGCGAGGCGTGGCCGATCTGCTTGATTGCGCGGCCGAGTATATCGACTTCGCCAAGATCTATGCGATGAACGCACTGCTTTTGCCAAAACCGGTCGTGCAGCGGATCGTCAAACTGTACCGCGACTCGGGAGTGAACTGCTATTCAGGCGGCATTCTGTTCGAATATGCTTATCAGCGCAACGAAATCGATCGCTTCAGTAGTCATCTGTGTTCGATCGGCTTCACTTCTCTGGAGATTTCGGAAAATTACATCACGCTGAACGACAACGAGCGTCTTTCGTTCATCGAGCGCTTTCAGCGCCTTGGGCTTTCGGTTATCTACGAATTTGGGCGTAAGAACCCCGAGCAGCCGATGCGGATGGAAGAACTTGAAGGTCTCGTCACTTCGTTAACCAATCGAGGCGTCGACCATATTATCGTGGAGCAGTCCGAGATAGACATGGCTGCAAAAAGCGCGCCCGATCTGCTCAAGGCGCTGGCGGCCGCGCCTTGGTTCGAACGAATTTTGATTGAGGCTGATCCGTACCGCTACCCAAAACAACATGTCGGCCTGCTGCAGGATTTCGGCCCGGATGTCAATCTTGCCAATATCGCGCCCGGGCAGGCCCTGAGACTGGAGGGTTTGCGTCGCGGGATAGGTCGCGCTGTCAATTATTCCATTCTCGCCGAGTGATACGCTTAAGTCACAGCATCACTGCGAACAAAGTTCAGCGACGGCAAATGCGGCGCGCAGGAAATTGACGTTGTTTGCAACGTAGGGCCGAGTCCTCGGCGCATGAAGGTGGCGACGTGCTCTATCGTCGCCGCCATTCCGTGCTCCACGCTTGAATGCGTTAGGCTTAGTCGCCAGCTCGGCAGATCGCGCTGTGGTTATCTCCTTGCCAGCCAGGCTGTAGATCGTGTTATTGTCGGGTTTGGCCTCTCGCAGCATGCCGTCCACGATCTGACGTACGCACTCGGAATCTGCGGCGGCCAGCCGGTTTGACTGCGCGCGCAATGGGTGGCGGTCAGCTGCGGAACTTTTGCGAGTTCGTCCCCGTTTGCCAGATAGTGTGCTGGCCGTACTAGTGTCTCTGCACAATTATTATGACTCTTTGGAAGTGTCGGGATAGGCGCGGCCCATTTTGGCGCGGGCCCTGTCTGTCGTGAACATCCATTTGATGCGGGAGCGTGCGGCATTCCTCTGGCGTTCCCAAATGGCGATTTCGCGGCGCAGCCGCTTGGGGTCATCGATCCTGCGATCGAGGCACTGTCCCCGCAAGACGCCGATCTCGATCTCGACCATGTTGAGCCAGCTTGCGCGTTTGGGGGTGTAGTGGAACTCGAGCCGCCGCAAGATCCGTCGGGCTTCGGCAGGCGGGAACGCCTGATAGAGGGCGCCGGCAGAATGAGTCGATAGATTGTCCTGGACGACCCGGATGGTCTCGGCGTCGGATAATGGATGTCGACGAGCTCGCGCATGCATTGGGCGTAGTCTTCTGCCGCGCGCCGCTCGGTGACTTTGACCTTGCGCCAGGGACGATGCACGTCAAGCAGGACGAAGAGACTGACCGTACCGTTGCGACGATACTCGTAATCGTAACGTTTGAGCCGCCCGGGCTCGGCCGGGATTGGCTAGCGCGCCTCGCCGATGAGCTGCACCGGGCTTTCATCGAAGCACACCACCGGCCGCTCGGGATTGGACGGCTTGGCGTAAAGATCCAGCACGTCCTCCATGCGGGCGACGTATTCGCCATCGATCTGCGGAATGCACCACATGTCCTTGCGCCAGGGTTTGAGGTCATTTTCGACCAGGCGCCGCCGAACCGTCTCGTGCGACAGGCTCTTGTGCTCGGTGAGCTTGACCAGCGCACCTGCCAGCAGCTTGAGCGTCCAGCGGGCACGGCCCTCCGGCGGACCGGCACAGGCGGTGGCCACCAGCAAGGCTTCTTCCTTGCCCGTGAGTTTGCGCTCCGCCCCGGGACGCGGCTCTTCGCTCAGCGCCCGCTCCAGATTGCGTTCCACGAAGCGTCGCTTAGTCCGGTACACGGTCGAGCCGCCCACGCCGACACTTCTGGCGATCTCCTCGTCGCCGACCCCGGCATCGGCAGCCAGCAAAATCTGCGCTCGCTTGAGCTTGCGGGACGCATGCTTGCCGCCGCTGAGCAGGGTCTTGAGTTCGGTGCGCTCGACTTGGCTGAGTTTCCTTGATCGAGGCACGCACGTACAACTGAATCGGATGGCCGGCGTGAGTCCTTCGGCAAAAACCTTCACGCCCAAACAGGGGCAATACCTTGCCTTCATCCACCTCTATACGCGGCTGCACCGCAGGGCCCCGGCGGAAACCGACATGCAAGAGTATTTTCGCGTCAGCCCGCCTTCGGTTCACCAGATGGTGCTGACTCTGGAACGAGCTGGCCTAATCAGACGGCAGCCAAGGATACCCCGCGGCATCGAGGTCCTCGTTGATCCCAAGAGCCTGCCGGAGCTAATCTGACCGCCGGACGCGCAACACGTCAAAATCACTGTGCAGAGCCACTAGACCTTCCGGCTTTTTGGCTTCTCGTCGCAATGAGACGCGCTTGATCTGCGAGATTTGAAGCGCAACATTCTGAACTCGTCGACATGGCGGGAGATGTAAAGCAATTTGGAAACCAGGACCAGCAACCAGCGTTTGATATCATGTGAGATCTCGATCATGCTTTGATCTGCGACGAATGGCGCAAGACGCTCTTAGAAGCCAGCTGCGCTCTGAGTTAGCTCAGCAAAAATTGTATCGTACGCTTCACATGACCAACCGAAGTTGCTTTCCGTTTTAACAATGGGAATGCCGATGGGAGCATATGCATTGTGCTGGCGCTTACTCACGCTGCCGTCAAGGGACAGGGCGAGGTCAGCGGTACCGCACTTTGGCCGATAGCCCGCGGCCCTCCCATGGCCGAAGCGGTTCGGTTTCTTTGCCAGGATATACGACAATGCAATAGGGCGCATGCACTAGACACCTTCGAGGTTTCGGCAACCCCCTTCCGCATTGATAATGATGCGAGCAGAGCCAGAAGCAGGATCGCCCGCTTGCTCAACGCTCCTGTCGCTTCGCTGGCTGCGCAAGCACCCTTACAGATCCTGACCGCACTGATCGCCGACGTCTGCCTGTCCGGTTACACGGAAAGGAAGGACCTGCGCTTGCCGAGGACCGCACCAACCTGTCCGAGCCGGACTCAAAGCTGCACCAGCGATTTTAGGCAATCCACGACTACTCGGATTCGGAGTTCGTGAGGAGAACGTCGCGCCTTTCATGCCATAACGCCGGAGGACATTCAGCGGCGTCTATGCCAACGCGATGAAGGAAACCCACTGACCTTCCTACACCAACTAAGCGGCGCTGCTGTCGAGGTCGAACTTCACGACGGGAGCTCGCCGAACGTCGAACCGACACCTTCATCAACCTCGAGCTCAAGACGGTGGAGAATCCTGCTACTTCTCTGAATTGCAAGTCCAGGGCCAAGCCAATAGAGCAAATCTTCCTGGTATTTCCACGGCTTCCGCAACTTAAGCCGGACCAGGAGGCGGCGCAATCGCGCTTTGGCAGGTTTGTGAGCTTGCGGACCGGGTCGACGCCAGGATCGTGCTGTGGACCACGGGCGCGAACGTCTACCCCTACTATAAGCATCCGGCCTTATGCAGCTGCACCATATGCCCTATGACCCAAGCATGGCGTATTTCCGCCGCGAGCCGATCGCGGCGGATGACAGGATGGTGGATCTGGGTGGCAGAAAGTCAAAAAGGCGCATCCATTCGGCAACCGGTAATCCTAATCGACTCAGCAGTCTTAGCTCTGGTCAGCCTCGAGACGATCCGAGTTCGCGACTTGCTCATGATGGTGCGACGCATCTTCCAGCACGTATCGTGGTAGGGAGCTTTCATATCCTCGTGAACGCAGCGGACACTGTTCAGTTACACACCGCGCTGTCGCCGCAGAAGAAGAGAGCAAAACGGTCCCGTTCTAGGCCGCGCTCTTCTTGATCGATATCGATCATTGTAGCCGATGCTGCAAAGGGGACGTTGAGCTTCCGACCTATGTCGTAATGCTTCGACCGCTAAGGGGACGCAAATCGATCGTCCGCCCTTTCTCAATCATTTCCTCCCGCCTGATTTTCTCAACCCCCCATTGGCATGGGGCTTGCTGTCTCGGCATTGCGATCTGATCTTGATACGGAGCGCCTCAAACATGAGCCACGATACGTCAATAAAGCTATCCGAGCGCGAAAAACAATGCCTGCAGTTCGCGGCAGAAGGGAGATCGTCTTGGGCAATTGGGAGGGAACTGAAGATCAGCGAGAATACGGTCAATTATCATAAGAACGCCCTGCGAAAGCTTGCTACGAGGACCCGCGTCCAGGGTATCATCAAGGCGATACGCCTCAAGCTGATCCCAGATCCGTCGCAGGAAACGCGACGAGGATAAGGACTAGCGCGACGTCGAGCTTTTGCGACGTCCTCAAGTCCCGGGAATGTGAACCTCCTCCGATCCCCTGAGGCACGTTGCTCGCCAATGAGCCAAGCTTCGTCGCCCGGGAGATGCTGCTGACCCTTATCCCAAATCCGCTGAGGAGGGCCGTCGGCGGTGCGGACACGGAGAGCAGCAAAGCGGGCTGTCAGCCGACCTTTGGTCCCGCTGCGCCAGCTCACGGCTTTCCATTTGGCGCTGGCCAGCATTTGTTCTGCGCCAATCGACAAGATATCAGGCACGTGGTGCTTTCGTGGTTTCCCGCGGGCTTTGGTAATCGGCCAAATGAGCTTCACATCGACCGGGTACACTTTCAGGTGCCGAGGGATTCCGACAGCCCAGACCAGCCCGCGCTCTGTTAGCCCTAGTCGAAACGGTACGCTGAGACCGTATCCTGCACCGCCAGCACATATCCAAAGCGCACGTTGGCTGCTATCGCGCGGTCAATCTCGGCCAAAGCAATCTCCGGCTTGGACCGTGGCGTTCGATGTTCGACTGGCACGCGAGCGCGCTTCAAACGAGATACGTCGCTTGTCCAACTGTCAGGCAGAAAGAGACGTAACGCGACCATCACGGGCACTTCGCCGCTCGCAAGCGTCAAAGACACCAGTGTCTGGCAATTTGCCGTTTTACCGAGTGCCGAGGCGTATTGAGCCCCAACACCGACCGAGCGCTCACCCTTCTTGGGAAGTGAGGTGTCATCAATAACCAGCACCGCAGCCCTGCCGCCGACAAGTCGATCCGCCTGGTTGAGCAACTCTGTCCCCAGCGGCGTCGCGTCCCAGACACCGTCCGCAATGAAATGGTGCAACTGGTCGTAGGTGCTGGTGGCAAGGCGTTCCGCCATCGGCTGAACGCTCTTACGATCGCCGGGACCGATCAATCCCGCAACATACAGAGGACACATCCGCTGCCGGGTCTTATGACCCAGCCGGTCCAAGAACGGCATCAACCAGCGTTCGAGTTCGTCTTCCCATCCTGGCATGGTCAGCCCTCCAAGAGCCGACCACCCATGAATCATTGAAAAATTGATTCGGGAATCTTGAGGGTTCTGTGAGGTCGCGTGGCAGGCGCGAGCCGCGCGCTCGGTCGTGGGTGCGACCTCATAGAAGCCGGATTGAACGAAGCTGCGGAGTTGTGGGCGCTATGGGAATAGTGCAGCGGGTGCGGCTGCGGGGAAGGCGCGCCTGTGGTCGCCGGGCGTCGGCGAGACGTTCATCGGATGTGAGCGGCCGGATTGATCGGGCCAAGGGCGCGATCCAGCGAGCGATTTGCTGCGCTGGGATGCGTGGCCGAACGATTGGCCGGGTGTTCGGAGACGAGTGCGGCCACGGCGACTTCGGACGTTGCCACCGCGAAGGTGATCACAGAAGAGGTGGATGGTGCAGGCGCTGGTCATGACGTATCACAACGAAACGGATGGTCGTGGGCACGGGCTCGCGGGACGACATCGACGCGGCGCATGGTGCCGCCGCAATGCGGGCAGACGGGGATCTGACATGTGGTGAGGGGATCGTCGCCGGCTTCTTGATCAGTCGGCGCGTTGCGGACAGCAAGGAGTTGACGGCAGAGAGCGATTTTATCGTTGCGTCCGCCATTGGCGAGGAAGCCATAGTGGCGGATGCGATGGAAGCCGTCCGGCAGGGTGTGTAGCAGAAAGCGCCGAATGAACTCATCGGCATCAAGCGTCATCACTTTGGCTTTACGATTCTGCCGATAGTCCTTCCAGGGAAAGCTCACCTTGCCGTCGGCAAGCGAGATCAGCCGACTGTTGGCGATGGCGACGCGGTGCGTATAGCGGCCGAGATAAGCCAGCACCTGTTCGGGCCCGCCAAATGGTGGCTTGGCATAGACGACCCAGTCGGTCCGTCGAAGTTGATTAAGGCGCGCGGCGAATGCAGCGGGATCGGTGAGATGGGCGAGAGCGCCAAAGAAGCTCAGCTGGCCAGCCGCGTAGGCAGCTTGCAGCTCTTGCAGAAACAGGCGGCGGAACAGCCGGGAGAGGACGCGCACTGGCAGGAAGAAGCCGGGCCGGCAAGCGACCCAGCGTGTGCCGTCGAGCGAGGGTCCACCGCCCGGCACGACGCAGTGGATATGCGGATGGTGTTGCAGGGTCTGGCCCCAGGTATGGAGGACGGCAGTCACGCCGAGCTGAGCGCCGAGATGCTTGGGGTCGGCTGCGATGGTGGTGAGCGTTTCGGCTGCGCAGCGGAACAGGATGGCATAGACGACGGCCTTGTTCTGGAAGGCGATCCCTCCGGCGAGGGCCGGCATGGTGAAGACGACGTGGAAATACGGTACGGGAAGGAGTTCAGCTTGCCGTTCGGCGAGCCATTGCGCGCGCGCCGCGCCCTGGCACTTCGGGCAATGCCGATTGCGGCAGGAGTTGTAGGCAATGCGTGTGGCGCCGCAGTCATCGCACTGCTCGACGTGGCCGCCGAGCACAGCCGTCCGGCATGCCGTGATCGCGCCCATGACGCGCCGCTCGACGCGGCCCAGATGCTCGGCACGGGCTTGTCGAAACACTTCGCCGTGGCGGCGGAAGATATCCGCCACTTCCAGAACCGGAGCCATGGCGCCCGCTCAGCCGGGCGGCACGACCTCCAGGTGGAGCCGGTCCAGCGGACTTGGCGTATTGCTGATGGTCTTGGTGGCGACCTGGGTATAGCGCGCCGTGCTGGCCAGGCTGGCATGGCCGAGCAGCACCTGGATGATGCGCACGTCGGCCCCGCTCTCCAGGAGATGGGTCGCGAATGTGTGCCGCAACGTGTGCACCGTCACCGACTTGCTCAAGCCGGCCGCCGCACAAGCTGAACGGCAGGCGGCGTGCAGCACGTTCGGGACGAGCGGACGCTCGTCGTCGCGGCCGGGAAACAACCATCGCTTTGGCCGAGTGAGCCGCCAATACGTCCGCAGAATCCTCAAAAGCTGCGGCGAGAGCATAACGTAACGGTCCTTGCCGCCCTTCCCGTGCTCGACCCGGATCAGCATCCGTTGGCTGTCGATGTCGACAACCTTCAAGAGGACCAGTTCCGATACGCGTAGTCCGGCGGCATAGACCGTGGTCAGCGCGGTACGGCTCTTCAGGCTCGGGACTGCTTCCAGGAAGCGCACGACCTCGTCGGCGCTCAGCACGACCGGAAGTTTGCGCGGTTGGCGCGCATAGGCGATGCGCTCCGGAACGGTGTCATGACCAAGCGTCACACCGTAGAAGAACCGCAGCGCGCACACGATCTGGTTCAGCGCCGGCCAGGACATCCCCGTCGCCACCAGATGAACCTGGAAGGCACGGATATCCTCCAGGTCAAGGCGGTCGGGAGAGCGACCGAAATACCGGCTCAACTTCGCTACGGCGTTGAGGTAGGATTGCTGCGTCGCCGGTGACAGATTGCGGACCGTCATGTCCTCGATCATGCGGCGGCGAAGTGGGCTGATCTCAGCCATCGGAAAACCTCCTGTCTGAAGGGTTGGGCTTCGAAAACCCGCAATCCTCTCAGACAGGAGGCAATCCTTGCTATGCCTCCCTACATGCCGCGCCAGCGGCTTCGTTCAATCCTATAAAACGCGGCAAAATCAACAATCTGCCAAAGTAGTGCTAGGCGCCGTCGATATAACAGTGGCCTGCGCAGGAGCGAGAGGCCTTTGAGGTGGTCGCGGATGGCGTTTGGCTGTTCTGAGACACCAGCAGACTTTAACTTGCAGGCGTTTCTCGGTCGCCTCACCAAGCTTGTGGAGCGGGGTTATGAGAGCGCGTCGGTCAGCTCCGGAACCGCCTGGTAGAGGTCGGCGACCAGGCCGTAATCGGCCACCTGGAAGATCGGCGCGTCCTCGTCCTTGTTGATCGCGACGATCACCTTGGAGTCCTTCATGCCGGCCAGATGCTGGATCGCACCGGAAATGCCGACGGCGACATAGAGCTCGGGGGCCACGACCTTGCCGGTCTGGCCGACCTGCCAGTCGTTCGGCGCATAGCCGGCGTCCACCGCCGCACGCGAGGCACCGACGCCGGCGCCCAGCTTGTCGGCGAGCGGCTCGATGTATTTGGCGAAGTTCTCGCGGCTCTGCATGGCCCGGCCACCAGAGACGATGATCTTGGCCGAGGTCAGCTCGGGACGGTCGCTCTTGGCAACTTCCTCACCGACAAAGGTCGACAGGCCGGGATCGGCCGCGGCAGCGACGCTTTCGACCGGCGCGTTGCCACCGGCAGCTGCCGCCGCAAAGGTCGAGGTGCGGACCGTGATGACCTTCTTGGCGTCCTTCGACTTCACCGTCTGGATGGCGTTGCCGGCATAGATCGGACGCTCATAGGTGTCGGGCGCGACCACCTTGGTGATCTCCGAGACCTGCATGACGTCGAGCAGCGCCGCGACGCGCGGCATCACGTTCTTGAAGCGCGAGGTCGCGGGCGCGACGATCGCATCGTAGGACGGGGCCAGCGAAACGATCAGCGCGGCCAGCGGCTCGGCCAGATCGTGCGCGTAGGCCTCGCCTTCGGCGACCAGCACCTTGGCAACACCAGCGAGCTTCGCGGCGACCTCGGCCGCAGCCTTGGTGCCCTGCCCGCCGCCAGCGACCAGCACGTGGACGTCGCCGCCGAGCTGGGACGCCGCGGTCAGCGCCTTGTTGGTGGAGTCCTTGAGGACCTCCTGTTCGTGTTCAGCAATCAACAACGCAGTCATCAGAGCACCCCGGCTTCGTTCTTGAGCTTCGACACCAGCTCGGCGACGTCCTTCACCTTGACGCCGGCCTTGCGGCCCGCGGGCTCAGCCGTCTTCAAAACTTCGAGGCGCGCAGTGACGTCGACACCGTAATCGGCAACGGTCTTCTCCGCGATCGGCTTCTTCTTGGCCTTCATGATGTTGGGCAGCGAGGCATAGCGCGGCTCGTTGAGACGCAGATCGGTGGTGACGATCGCCGGTCCCTTGAGCTTGACGGTCTGCAGGCCGCCGTCGACTTCACGGGTGACCTTGAAGTCGGAGCCTTCGACCTCGAGCTTCGAGGCAAACGTCGCCTGCGACCAGCCCAGCAGCGCAGCCAGCATCTGGCCGGTCTGATTGCTGTCGTCGTCGATCGCCTGCTTGCCGAGAATGATCAGGCCGGGCTGCTCTTCTTCTGCAACCTTCTTGAGGATCTTGGCGACGGCGAGCGGCTCGACGGTGCCTTCGGCCTTCACCAGGATGCCGCGATCGGCGCCCATGGCAAGACCGGTGCGGATCGTCTCCGACGCCTGCGCCGGTCCAATGGAGACCACCACGACTTCGGCCGCCTTGCCGGCTTCCTTCAGGCGCAGCGCTTCCTCAACCGCGATTTCGTCGAAGGGGTTCATCGACATCTTGACGTTGGCGAGTTCAACGCCCGATCCATCGCCCTTGACGCGGACCTTGACATTGTAATCGACCACCCGCTTTACCGGCACTAAGACCTTCATCAGGGTTTCCTCAACAATTGCAGCAGTTGACATCTGTTGAAGGATAGTATCTCATGCTACTACCATATTCCAGGAAGCAGGGAAGGCGGAATCTGCGAGCCCAAGACCCCGCCAGGAAAGAACTCGTATTATGCCTCGTGAATTCGACGCTGACGTCATCGTGGTAGGGGCAGGAAATGCTGCCGCTTGTGCGGCCATATCCGCCAGCAATAATGGCGCGACTGTCCTCATGCTTGAGGCGGCGCCTCGGGACGAGCGGGGAGGGAACTCGACCTATACGGCGGGCGCCATGCGATACGTCTTCAATGGTGTGGAGGACGTGCTAAGCGTAGTGCCGGACATCAATCCCGATACGTTAGCCAATACTGATTTCGGCACTTACACCGAGGACCAATTTTTCGATGACATGTTTCGCGTGACGCAATTCAGGACCGATCCTGACTTATGCGAGATTTTAGTCAAGCGCAGCTTGCCGACGCTTCGGTGGATGCGAGAGCAAGGCGTTAGGTTTCAAACTAGTCATGGGCGGCAAGCCTACAAAGTGAACGGACGGTTCCAATTCTGGGGTGGGCTCAGTGTGGAAGTGTGGGGTGGTGGTCCCGGTCTCGTGGACATGCTGCTAGAGTCCGCGGAAGGGAAGGGTATCCAGTTTCTTTACGAAACTGCCGCGGTCAGTTTGATCAATGACAATAGCGGGGTCGTTGGAGTTCGCGTCCGGCATCAAGGCAAGGAGCGCGATCTGCATTCAAATGCTGTCATCCTGGCGTGCGGAGGCTTCGAGTCTAATACGGAAATGCGCGCGCGGTATCTCGGACCAAACTGGGACCTGGCGAAAGTTCGTGGCACACGCTTCAATACCGGCGCTGGAATCCAAATGGCGCTTGCGATTGGTGCAATGCCATGTGGACATTGGTCCGGAGCACATGCCGTCGGCTGGGACCAAAATGCTCCGGCGTTCGGCGATCTCGCAGTAGGGGATGCCTACCAGAAGCACAGCTACCCATTCGGCATCATGGTCAATTCCCGAGGCCAACGCTTCCTTGATGAGGGAGCCGATTTTCGCAATTATACCTATGCCAAGTATGGTCGCGAAATCCTAGCGCAACCCGGCCAGTTCGCTTGGCAGGTATTCGATGCTAAGGTGCATCACCTTTTGCGCGACGAATACAGGATCCGGCAAATCACCAAGATTACGTCGGATACCCTGGAGGGTCTCGCCGACCAACTCGAAGGCGTTGATCGCAACGCCTTTCTCAAGACCGTCGCTGAATTTAACGCATCGGTGCGGCAGGACGTTCCCTTCAACCCGAATGCGAAAGATGGCCGCTCCGCGGAGAGTTCGCCGCGCAAGTCCCATTGGGCCAACACGATTGATACAGGACCATTCGAGGCTTATGCCGTCACGTGCGGTGTCACCTTCACATTCGGTGGACTCAAGATTGACCAGAGCGGTCAGGTGCAGGATACAGCCGGCCTTCCGATTCCCGGCTTGTTCGCAGCTGGAGAGCTGGTCGGGGGGCTGTTCTATCATAACTATCCAGGTGGCACGGGGCTCACTTCAGGCGCTGTATTCGGGAAGATCGCAGGTGAGAGCGCTGCTGCGGCAGTCGCTGCAAGCAAGAGCCGTTCAGCGGCCTGATCAATAAGTTGCAGAACAAACTGCATCATAAACTGCCGACAGGGAGGCACAAAAATGGCTCGCTCAATCCAAAACAAGTTGCGTCGTGTAGCATTTGTTGTGGCATCCTGCGTGATGCTGATTCCAGCGCACGCCACGTCCAAAGATGCGCTGACAATAAAGATAGGTCTGCAAGCCGTTCCAACCGACGACGTTTATCGCACCAAGGATTGGGGCGCAAAGTACAACCTTAAGGTTGACATCGGGAGCTATAGCTCTGGAAGCGAAATACTCAAGGCGTTTGTCGCCGGGCAAATCGATATCGGCAACGGAGGCTCAGGTCGACTAATCACTATGGCTGCGATGCAGCCCAATCTGTTCTACATTATTGCCGCCGATCAGTATGGGGGCGATCGCTACGGCGTAATTGTCGCGAACCATTCATCTGTCAAAGCGGTGGCTGAACTCAAAGGAAGGAAGATCGGCGCGGTTGCCGGATCCGGCTCTTTCAGCACTTTCCGTGTCTTTTTAGACAAGAACGGGATGAAGGAAGGCGACTTCCAGATCGTCAATATGAAGGTTGAGGACCTGCGAGCCGCCGTGCAGCAAGGTGTTGTCGACGCTGCAGTGGCATGGGAGCCGCATGTTGCGATTGGCGAGACGATGGGCGTGGTAAAGCGTATTCAGTCGATGAAGGGCGTAAGTGAATCGCCGAACCTTGTGCTGGTGCGCCGCAAGTTTGCTGATGAGCATCCCGAGGCCGTGGCGCGATATCTTGCCACGTTGATCGATGCCGGCACGTACATGAAGACGCAACCGGACGATGCCGCCAGCAAGGTTGCAGCCGATATCAGCAAGCAGGGCGTGGACATCGATCCAAAGGCGCTGGAGCTTGCCTTGACGCGGATCAACGTCGATCCAAAGCTGACCGACGCGATGACCGACGAGCTCATGCCGGTTGCCGAGTCTATGAAGGCGGCCGGAAAGATTCCCAACATTCCGGACTTCAAGAGCCTCGTGCGCAATCAATTCTATGAGGAAGCGGCGAAACTCGCGTCATCTACCAACTAAGGGCTCCATCATGTCTAACGCGACGCCGTCGGCGCCGTTCGCGGGTGTTGCCGACGAGCAGAGGCTGCGTAGCATCTTGTACCGCGGGGCGGCATCGGCATTCTTGTTCGCGCTGCCAATCATCGTCTTCCTGTTAATATGGGAGACAACGGTACGTCTCGGCTGGATCAATGCGACGATCCTGCCTTCGCCATCAAATATCGCGCGGCGCGCGTGGGTGCTGCTTGATCCAGCCGATCCCGCCAAGAGCATATTGCTGACGCATATTGTCGTTAGTTTGTGGCGTGCGCTGAGTTCGTTCGCTCTGGCATGCGTGCTGGCCATCCCAATGGGCCTCTTCCTGGGCCTCAACAGGACGGCCTATCTGATTGCTTCCCCACTCCTGAGCCTGTTACTGCCGCTACCGGCAGTTGCCTGGGCTCCGATCTTCCTGGTCATTTTCGGTCAAGGCGATATCACGATCATTGCTGTCTGTTTCCTCGGTGCCTTCTTTCCGATTCTGTACAGTACTATCCAGGGCGTGCGCGCAATCGGCCGACACTCCTTGTGGGTCGTGCGCAGCATGGGCGCAAGCCGGTTTGATATCTTTCGGCGTGTGCTGTTACCCGGTGCGCTGCCGGCGCTGATCTCGGGGCTGAAGCTTGGAATGGCGCATTCGTGGCGCACGCTGGTCGCGGCCGAAATGCTAGCTGCGTTGACCCATGGCCTCGGATTCATGATATTCGCGGCGCGTTCCTATATGGACGTATCCACGATGTTCGTCGGCATCGTATGCCTGGCCCTGATCGGTCTCCTTATCGAACGTGGCGTGTTTGGCTCGCTCGAAGCACTTACCATTCACCGCTGGCACGGTAACGGAAAAGTGGGTAGCCATCGATGAGCGTGGACACATCCGGCATCCGTCTGCAGCGATATACTCGGTCCCCAGCCTCGTCCGGTCTCGCGATACCGATGGCTCGTATCGCGCTGATCCTGGTGCCGCTGGTGGCTTGGGAGGTGTGCTCGCGGTTAGGGTTGATAAACGGCTTCTTGTTTCCGGCGCCGTCCGCGATCCTCAACAAGCTTTGGGTGCAATCCGGCCCAAACGGAAACCCGCCATATGCAATTCTGTGGCACGTGGCAGACAGCATGCTGCGCTTGCTCTCGGGATTATCACTTGCGGTAATCATAGGTACCCTGCTCGGGGTTGGACTTGGCATGAGTCAGCGGGCGCGGCTGGTGTTTCAGCCAATCATTAGCATCTTGATGCCTGTGCCGACGCTAGCATGGACCCCCGTCCTGCTGTTGGTCATGGGTATCGATAACCGCACGACCATCCTAGTCGTATTTCTCGCAGCGGTTTTCGAAATGATATACATCGTCGCGAGCGGCATCGAAATGCTGAACGTCAAAATGCTTTGGGTGGCTTGGTCGATGGGCGCGAGCCGACGGCAGGTATTTTGGCGCGTCATTATTCCCGGCATTTTTCCTTGCCTGATCACCGGCACACGGCTCGGTACAGGTTACGCCTGGCGCGCTCTGATCGCCGCCGAGATGCTGGCCGCCAGCAGCTATGGCCTGGGTTTCATGATCTATGACGCCTCCGAATACATGAACATTGGCGTCATCTATGGTGGCGTGATGATGATTGCGGCGCTCGGCTATCTTCTTGAGAACGTTCTGGTTGGCAAGATCGAAGCTGCTACCATCGAGAAATGGGGAGTACTCAATGAGCGTTGAAACGGCAAAAATACTCCCGCTGCGCGACGGTGCCGGTACCAAGCCCAAGATTGTCGCCAAGAATGTCCAGAAGTATTTCGGAAACGTGCTGGCGATGGAGGACATTTCTTGCACGATCAACGAACGGGAATTCGTGGCTATCATCGGTCCAAGCGGTTGCGGCAAGTCGACGTTTCTGTACCTGATCGCTGGATTCGAGAAGGCAAGCCAGGGGGAACTGCTAATCAACAACGAACTCGTGGTGGGGCCAGGACCCGACCGTGGCGTGGTCTTTCAGGAGTTCGTGCTGTTCCCCTGGCTTACGGTGTTGCGTAATGCGACGCTGGGCCTGGACATCAAAGGTGTGCCACGGCAGGAAGCTGAGGAGCGGGCGAGGAAGTGGCTTCGTCTGACAGGCCTTTCGGGGTTCGAGAATGCCTATCCATCGTCTCTGTCGGGCGGCATGAAACAGCGCGTCGCCATCGCTCGGGCACTTAGTTACGATCCGGAGGTGCTGCTACTCGATGAGCCGTTCGGCGCACTCGACGTGCAAACAAAGAACTACATGATCCAGGATCTACAAAACCTCTGGGTCGAGGCCAATCGAACTATCGTGATGATAACTCATAGTGTATCAGAGGCCGTTCAGCTTGCCGATCGAGTGCTTATTCTGAGCTCACGGCCCTCGCGAATAATTGCGGACGTGGCGATCAAGCTACCCCACCCTCGGGACTTAAGGGACCCGCAGGTCCGGCGATACGAAGACGAGGTTACGGCTCTTCTGTCGGCGGAAGTCGACAAGGCGATGAAGCGCGAACGCCAGACGTTTGCTGGCCGCTCATAGAGCGCTGTGAATCAATAGCCCAGATTACCGCAGGCCGACACTCTAACGCTCTGATCAGCTTGCGTCGGCACGCCGGTGGCGCCGCGCCCGCTCCAAGAGTTGCCGGGCACGTTCGACGACGGGCTCGTCGACCATCCTGCCTTCCAGCGAATAGGCGCCGACGCCACGTTCGGTTTGCTGACGGGCGGTCTCGATGATCAATTGCGCCCTTGCGACATCAGCGTCGGACGGTGCAAAGGCATTGTTTAGGATCGGTACCACTGAAGGATGGACACAGGTCGCACCCGTAACTCCGTGACCGAATGCCTCCTCCGCTAGCTCGCGCATTAGTCGGACATCCTTGTAGTCCGCAACGGAGCCGAACAATCCGAACGAGTATTTTCCGGCTCCGGCAGCGGCCATGTGAACCAGCATCTTGGGTATCTTAAGTGCCTCATGAGTGGGATTAGCTCCCATCGATAGCGCTAAGTCCTCACTACCGCCCATCAGGCCTATCACCCGCTCGTGGGCGCGTGCGATGTCGTCCGCTTTGGCCAAAATCTTGACGGACTCGATGACTGCGATCGCTTGGAGTGGCTCGCGACGGTCATGATCCCGTTCGGTTCGCTCAGCAACCTCTAGAAGCAACCGCACGTGCTCGGCGCCCTCGACTTTTGTCATCAGAATGCCCTTGGCACCACCGAGCACCGAAGCCTCGATATCTCGGACGGCAGCCGACAGAGGTCGATTAATACGCACCCAAATGTCAGCTCCTGCGGCAGCGCATCGTTTTATCGACGACGCAAGCCTATTGCGTGCCCCCTCCTTCTGTGCGGGCGCGACGCTGTCTTCAAGATCCAGGATTATGGCATCGGCGCCACAAAGCGCCGACTTTGCAATGAAGCGCTCAGATGAGGCGGGGACATAAAGCAGAGATCGGTACACTGGTGTCTTCCGGTCGCCTACGGGTCATTGGGATGATGGCTTAGCCTGCACGATGACGCCAGCCTCGCGCAGTTCTTCCAACCGGGCCTGCGTGATGCCGAGGGAGCGCAGAATCGCAAACGTGTGTTGACCGAGATCCGGAGCGGGCATCCGAATCCTTCCGGGCGTAGTTTCGAGCCTCGGGACCACGTTGTGCATTAAAACCGTTCCGAGTTCGGAGTCCGGTAACCCAACGACGATTTCGCGAGCTTGAACATGGGGGTCATCCAAGAATTGATCGATGTCGTAGATTGGTGCAGCAGTTACGTCTGCCCGCTCGAATATACTCATGTTATCTTCAAGCGTCCGCGCGGCAATGAATTCCGCGATAGGCTCCTCGCAAGCATCGGCGTTTTTGATGCGATCAGAGTTCGTCAAAAATCGGGGATCCACGATCATGTCAGGGCGACCGATAGTCCGGAACAACCTCTCGGCCACAACTTGCATCGAGGCGGAGATTGCGATCCAGCGAGAGTCGCTGGTACGGAATGTGTTGCGCGGCGCTCCGGTAAGCGATCGACTGCCGGTCCGCGGGCGTACCTGCTGTGTTAGTTGATAGATTCCGGCTTCGGGACCGAGGAGGGAAAAAAGCGGATCTAACAAGGGCAAGTCGATAACCTGGCCGTTACCCCCGCTCACTTCTCGATGCCTGAGCGCAACCATGGTTGCCCCAAATCCGTAAATGCCCGCGACCATATCGGCGAGCGTGGCGGGTGGCAGCAGCGGAGGTCGATCAGGGAATCCGTTGCGGGAAGCGAAGCCTGACATGCCTTCGACCAGAGTGCCGAAGCCGGGCCTGTCCCGATAGGGACCGGTCTGCCCCCATCCCGAGATTCTCACGATGATCAGTCCTGCATTCTGTGCTCGAAGGACCTCGGGCAACAAACCCAGCTTTTCCAGACCTCCGGGTCTGAAGTTCTCGACCAGCACGTCCGCCGTCGCGAGCAGATCCGATAGGATCGTCCGACCTCTCTCGTCGCGAAGGTCTAGCGCGACACTCTTCTTGTTCCGGGCGTAGGTCTTCCAATGGATGCTGACATCGTTGACCCGCCAAGCGCGCAGAGGGTCGCCCGAGACGATGTCCTCAATCTTGATGACTTCGGCTCCGAAGTCGGCGAGCTGCAGGGTGAGCATATTCCCGGCGACCAGACGCGAAAGGTCCACGACACGGACGCCGTTAAGCGCGCCAGCAGCCTCTGGCTCGAACTGCTTAGGTACGGCCTTCATTGCGCCGACTTAACGATGCAAGGCGGAAGTAGTGCCTGTACAGTACCCGCGGAGGTCCCCATCGATCCTCAACAAGCTGACTTGTATGGGGTAGTATTAAGTGATACGACCACATCCTGCAACATCCTTTCGGTGAACCCGATGTTCACCGCAGCTGGCAACCCGAAGTTAAGCAGAGAGTGCCCTCACTTGAAGAGTTGAACCAGGCCGAGGCTCATCGCGAGCAGAAGTATCAGAGACAAGGTCACCGCAATCGTGACTTTCCCGCCGGCCTTCGAAAGCACCCGGATATCGACACCCAGCCCGAGTGCGGACATGGAGACTACGGTTAGCACGCTGGCGAGCTTCGCAACGGGGGCGGCAACGCTGCTGGGTATGATCTGCAACGAACGAAGGCCGGCCAGTACCAAGAAGCCGATGATGAACCAAGGTACCAATTTGATGAGGTTAATGCGCTTGCCGGGCGCGACTTCGCCACGCAGGCGTGGTGCGACAAGCGACAAGCCGACCACCAACGGCCCTAGCATGAGGACCCGAACGAGCTTCACCACGGTGCCAATTTGAGTGCTGACGATTCCTGCCGGAACGGTCGCGGCAAGCACCTGGGGAACGGCGTACACGGTGAGGCCGGCGAGAATCCCGTACTGAGTAGCCGAGAGCTCCAAGAGTGGAATGAGCAGTGGAAGCCCGAGCACCATCAGCACGCCAAGGACCGCGGTGAAGGAAATCGATGACGCGATATCATCGCCATCTGCCCCTATAACGGGGGCGACCGCGGCGATCGCGGAATTGCCGCAAATGGAATTTCCGGAGGCGATCAGGAGCGAAAGCTTAGTGGGTAGGCCGAGCATGCGGCTGAGGCCGAAACTCACGGCAAGCGTGACCGCAACCGTTCCGACGATCGCGGCAATCAGAAATAATCCGGAAGGCAGGATTGCCCCAAAGCTGATCGAGGCCCCGAGCAGCATCACGGCCACTTCGAGAAGTTGTTTCGCGCTGAAGGCGATTCCGACCTTCCAGCGCTCGGAAGTAGTTGAGACGCTGCGGATCATCATCCCGAGCAGGATGGCGATGACCAAGGCTTCAACATAGGGATGTTGGAAGATGTGCTCCTCGGCCTCCTGGATTCCAATCGACAGCAGCGTCAGGAGCACGCATAAGAGGATGCCGGGAAGCAATGCAACCAAACGACCGGCAGGCGCGTCTACCTTGCTCGATTTGGGAAGATCTTTGCATGGAGCCATGAGTCCCTCGCCAGCCGACAAGGCTATGCCCGAGAACCAAGGGCTCATAACAGTAGAATTTTGATCTAGGCCGATAAGCAGGCGTTATGCCAATGAATTTGCATTTCCTCCGCTTCTTTACCACCGTCGCTGAGGCTGGAAGCTTTTCGCGAGCAGCGGACATCTTGCGCGTTAGCCAGCCCGCGGTCTCGAAAGGAGTACGCGATTTCGAACTGCAAGTGGGCTGTCGCTTGCTGGATCGTACATCGAAAGGAGTACGTACGACCCGCGAGGGGCGGGCACTTCTCAGGCACGCAGAAAATCTGTTCGCTGCCGAGCGGGCCGCCGAAGAGGAACTGTCGTCGCTGCGCAACCTCGCGAGCGGATCGCTTCACATCGGGGCAAGCACCACGATCGCGACCTACATGATCGCTGAGTACATAGGCAGCTTCCGGCGCAGGTATCCGAGCATCGATGTGCATCTGGTAAGCGCCAACACGCGGGATATTGCCGGAATGATGCGCGCGCATGAAATAGAGATCGCCCTCGTGGAAGGACCGGTCGAAGACGATGATCTCGTCAGTACGGCCTGGCGGACGGACATGATGAGCCTGATAGCAGGTCCGACTCACGCCTTCGCATTATCGGAAAATCACGTGTATGCGGCGGCCCTCGAAGATGAAATCCTGATCGTTCGGGAACCAGGCTCCGGCTCACGGGAGATCGTCGCGCAGGCGCTGTTGAACCATGGCGTGCGGCCGCGCAAAACCCTCGAAATCGGCAGCACGGAAGCGATCAAGCAAGTTGTCGCATGCGGTCTTGGTGTCTCGATCGTCTCAACATCAACCATTGGCGATCAGATCAAGCTTGGCCGGCTCAAGGCGATAAAAATGAAGGATCTGCAGATATCGCGCACGCTTTGGCACGTGGAAGTACGGGGACGAACCAAAATTCCTGCCGCGATTGCCTTTGAGCGAATCATAGGTGTCGCCCCATGACATCAATATGATGGAGTCGCGGGATCGTCTCGTCATTCGGAAGGCTTTGCTGGACGTGACGGCGGATCAAAAAAGGCGAGCGGCGCGAGATAAACCCAGTTTGCGTCAGCAACATCCAGAGAGCAACTTATCCGATCCACCATAGATAGCGAGACAGTTCGCCAGATGTCTGCTGCACTGCAATCCGATCAACGTCCGAGGGGTCCGTAGTCAGGACATCCCATCGCGGTTCTTGTGCCGACGCGCAAATTATTGGTGGTTGGCCGTTGGATGCAATGGTAGCGAGGTCTCGTTTTGAGCGGCCGTAATGGGAATATGTTCTCCGAGGGGGCGCCCCGACAGGATATTTTGGGCAGGGTCCTCTGTTGCTTGGAGGCTGAGACTGTGCCCCCAGTCCGCTCTCCGGAAAATCTGGCGAGTCGGGTGGGCCTGATTAGGTCGATGATTGTGGCCATCTCATCTCGAGCGCTCGCTTTGGCTGGCTTTGCGATCGGCTGGTCGCGATCTGGTCGAACGCGCCATCGCGATCAAGTCATGCACTTGACACGAAAGCCATAGTCATAAAGGCTGCTACCCATGTTAGTTTCGCTTTGCCCGCTGGATATCAAAGACTTGCGCTTCTATCAAAATTGAGCGCCGACGGCGTCGAGCGGCAAGGAGCTACGTCGGAATGGTCAGCTAGGGCGTGACAATCAAGCTTCGAAGGCGAATTGATCAACTGAGGCAAAGCACTTCTTGTCGACGGGTGGGGGCGCTGCTTGGCTCAAATCAGGAAAAATCGGGTGAGCGGCGATAAGCAAGCTAATCTAAGTGAGTTGATGCCAGACTTGCTCGCTCTGGGTTTTAGCGAGTACGAAGCGCGTGCCTACCTCGCGCTCTATGAGCTTTCGCAGGCGACTGCCTACGAAGTAGCCAAACTTGCAGGCTTACCCAAGGCGAACGCATATTCTGTCCTCGAGAGTCTGGCAAAGAAGGAGGCGGCTCAACCGATCTCCGAAACTCCACTGCGGTATGTGGCGGTAGCGCCCAAGGTTCTGTTTGAGCGAATTGCGACAGCGACGAGCAAGCGCTGCGCAAAGTTGATCCGAACGATTCCGGCTGTTTCACAGTCCAACGACGGTGGCTACGTATGGACCATTAACGGCGAGGACGCGATCGCCGCCAAGATGGAGGCTATGATCGACGGAGCGAAATCACACATTTGGGTAAAAACAGAAGAGAAAATACTGCTGCCGCACCGCGACGCGCTTCGACGTGCTGCAGACCGCGGGGTTGCGATTCTCATCATCCTTTTCGGGACTCAAGTCGAGAAGTTTCAATTCGGTGCGAAGTCGCGAACTTATCTCCACGAGGGAAACGGCATTCCCGTGGGAATCGCACCGCATCTTGTAACCCTTACAGTGGATTTCGAAGAAGCTCTGGTGGCGGAGATTCGTGCGCAAGGCGGCTCCTACACGCGAAATAAGCCGATAGTTAATCTTGCTGACTCCCTATTGCGGCACGAGATCTACTTCGCGGAAATATTCGAAATGTTCGGGCAACCGATCCAGAAGACGTTCGGCCCCGCTATTATCGAGCTTCGAAGGAAGTATCTTCCCGCACCGCAAGTTGCGGCGCTGGAAAGCCTTCTAGGGCTTACCGCGAGTCGAGTTGAGAAAAAATCCAAGCTGAAAGAAGAAAAGATCTAACGCGTCTGTCGCGGCGATTGGCACGCTTCGCCGGCGTGTTTCGCGCGCCTGCAAGGAGCAGCAATCTTAAGGGGGAGTTGGCTTTGAACCTTCAAAAGTTGCGCGCGCTGCATAGTGTAATCGTGACCGGTTCGGTCACCGGGGCCGCAACTCGACTTCATTTGACCCAACCAGCGGTAAGCCGTTCGCTGTCTGCCCTTGAAGCGGAGCTGGGATTCAAGCTCTTCAACCGGCTTGGTGGGCGCCTGGTTCCGACTCCTCAAGGAGAAGCCTTCTCGCGGGAATGCGAGCGTATCCTGCTGGATATCGACGATCTTACCCGCATCGGCAAAGAAATCCGCGCCAATCGAGGCGGTCGCCTTCGGATCGTGGCAATGCCACAACTCGCCCGAAGTCTACTCGTGCCGGCACTGGCCCAATTTTCGAAGGAGTTTCCGAGTGTTTCGATTTCTTTGGAAGTCAGGGAAAGACGCGAAGTCGAACGTTGGGCTTCGGGACTTAGGTTCGACGTTGGGATAGTAATGCTCCCGACTCAATTTGAAATGTTGACGTCGCATTCCTTCGCCGAATTGGTTCCCGTTGCGGTGCTTCATCCCGATCATCCACTTGCGGCGAATAAGACGATTCTCCCCAGTGATCTGATCGAGGACCGTTTTATTGCGCTGGACCGGACGACGTTGTTGCGGCAGATCGTTGATGGAATGTACGTACAAGCTGGCCTTGCCGCGAACATTTGGGTTGAAGTGTCGTCGGCGTTCATCGCGTGCCAAATGGTGGGAGCCGGAATGGGTGTGTCGATATCGGATCCATTCAGCGCAGCGCTGCTAGCAGAGCGAGATGTCGTGGTTCGCCCTTGCAAGACGTCGGCAAGGCTCAACTATGCTTTCGTCTATCCGCGCCATTCGAAGAAGACGGCGCAGGCGGTCCGGTTTTCCGAAATCGTGAGGAGCACTCTGGAGAATTTGATGGGGCGGTTCGAATTCGTGCAAGGGCAAACAATTCGATAAATTGCACTTCTTCCGTGCAGTGCTGTAGACGCGCGGGTCGCGGCGGTACGCACAGCCAACTTGACCACGTTTTCCTGAGGAATCGGGAGGATCCGGCAAGTCGCGCGTCCTCGATATTACAGCAAGTAATGCATCCATTACGCTAATTGAATTGCTGCGGTTCCGAATAACCCTTCAGATATGTAGGATGCGAGTCTGGCTCAATCCAAACTGAGCAGAAGCCAAAAGAGATGCCGGTGTGTCAATGGCGACGCATTCGAGACAGATGAGGAAACACATGCTACGAACTTTGCATATTTTTCTAGCACTCGCTTTCCTGACTTTCTCGTCATCGAGTTTTGCCGGTGCCAGGCTGGACGACGCAAAGAAGAGCGGCCTTACCCTCGGCTTCAGCAACGAGCCGCCCTTCGCGTTCAAGCAGGCCGATGGATCATTGGCCGGGTCAGACTACGATCTCGCAAAGCTCGCATTCAACCGCCTTGGAGTAGAGCGGATCGAAGGAACGGTGGTTGCGTTCGGATCGCTCATCCCGGGACTTCAAGCCAAACGTTTCGATTTTATCGCGACCGGACTCTATATCCTTCCCGCGCGCTGCCTTCAGGTTCTCTTCACCGAGCCCAACTTCACCGTTCAGGAAGGTCTTCTCGTTCGCAAAGGCAATCCCAAGCAAATCCATAGTCTTGACGACATCGTCAAACACGAGGACATCAAGGTTGGTGGCAACATAAGTGGCCAGCCGACACAGAATGCAGTCAAGGCCGGCGTGAAGGATAGCCAAATCACGCGTTTTCCGGACATCCCCTCCAATGTCGCGAGCCTGAAAGCGGGCAGGATCGACGGGGCATTGCTTATATCGGTAACTGCACGCTGGAACGCAAAGAACGATCCGACCCTGGAAGTCGCCGAACCATACACGGGCCTGCTCATAGATGGCAAGCCGAAGCAAGACTACGGCGCATTTGCCTTCCGTAAGGAGGATTCGGAGCTTCGGGACGCATTTAATGCCGAGATGCTCAAGATCGTGCATTCTTCGGAATATGTTGAGATCCTGAAAAAGTACGGCATGACGCAGAACGAAGTGCCGGCGGCCGACGTCAAGCTCGATACTCTTTGTAAGCAGTAGGACTCGTGCCCGAAGCGGACGGTGACAGATGTCGGCGCTCTACGAGGGTAGATGGCTGCTCCTTTCTGGTGCGGTAACGACGATGGCCCTTTACGCGCTCTCGACAGTATTGATGTTCGCTTGCGCGCTCGTTTTCGGTATCGCCAGGACATCCAAGAGC
Organism: Bradyrhizobium zhengyangense; assembly: GCF_022012555.1. Classification (NCBI taxonomy): domain Bacteria; kingdom Pseudomonadati; phylum Pseudomonadota; class Alphaproteobacteria; order Hyphomicrobiales; family Nitrobacteraceae; genus Bradyrhizobium; species Bradyrhizobium zhengyangense. The sequence continues at coordinate 43,277 of NZ_JAKLTZ010000017.1, forward strand.
TGGTGGATCCGAACCATCAGTTTGCTCTATGTCGAGATCTTCAGGGGCATATCTCTGGTGGTCGTCCTGTTCTGGCTCTACTTTGTTTTGCCGTTCTTCGGGGTTGCGATTTCCGCCTTTTGGGCGGCCACACTCGCCATAGGCATGTGCTTCGGGGCTTATGGAGCTGAGGTCGTCAGGACGGCGATCGGCGCTATCCCGCGGGGCCAGTATGACGCCGCCTTGGCGATCAATATGGTGCCATCAATGATGATGCGCCGGATCATTCTTCCTCAAGCAATGCTGTCGATGATACCACCTCTCGGTAACCTCAGCATCCTGGTATTGAAAGCCACCTCGGTTGCCGCCTTGGCGACCGTTCCGGAACTGACTTTTGAAGCCTACTCTCTCAATATCAGAACCTTTCAGACCGTGCCGATCTATCTCGTTGTCATGATCTTCTATGTGGCTGCGGCGCAATTGATAGGAGCGGCAATCGCGTACGCAGAGCGACGTCTCGGGTTATGGCAGGGTAAGCCAACGCACGGCGCAACCAGGGGCTGGTCGGCATGAAGGTCGATTTCCAATATGCCTGGGAGTTGCTTCCGCAACTCGTGGTCGCGGCGCAAACCACATTGCTCGCCGCCGTCCTCGGTTTTATCGCCTCCCTGCTTGGCGGCCTCCTTCTCTTTGCGCTGTACAGCGCTAAGCACCGTCTGACCAAAATCTTAGTTCGCGGCTACGTCGAATTCGCAAGAGGGGTGCCGCTCCTGGTCCTGATCTATTTTCTGTACTTCGTGGGGCCTTCGGCAGGCGTCGTGATCAGCCCGCTGGTGACCGGCGTCATTGCTCTCGGCTTGCACTACAGTGCGTATATGGCCGAGGTCTACCGTGCCGCAATGATCGGTGTTCCGGCCGGGCAATGGGAGGCATCAACATCCATAAATCTCTCAACGTTCGACACATATCGGCGGATCATTGTTCCACAGATGATCCCATTCATCATTCCAAATGCCGGAAGTTACTTCGTCTACATGCTGAAGGACACGCCGCTGCTCGCATCCATATCCGTTTGGGAACTCATGGCCGTTGCTCAGGCGGAAGGAGCCAGGCGGTTTCAGTACTTTGAACCCATAACGATGGTTGGGATAATGTTTCTCGTCCTCAGCATTGCCGGCGCGTTTCTCATCAACAGGCTCGAGCGACTGTCCCAGAAGGGATGGCGGTAATGTCGGCCGGACCGTTCTCAGTACAGCTAAGGAACGTTACAAAACGTTTTGGGGCGTCCACGGTCCTAAATGACCTAAATCTCGAAGTCGGACAGGGTGAAAAGCTTGTGGTCATCGGTCCGAGTGGATCGGGAAAATCAACTCTCCTCAGGGTTCTCATGACATTGGAGGGAATCGACAGAGGCAGTGTCTCTATCTGCGGCCGTGAGTTGTGGTCGTGCGATTCGACCGGCGCAGCACGCCAAGCATCGGCCCGGCAAACACGTACGATTCGGAGCGATGTCGGCATGGTCTTTCAGAGCTTTAATCTTTTTCCTCACCTTACGGCGCTTGAAAACGTGACCGAGGGACCGATTCGCGTCCTCAAGATGCCGAAGGAGAAAGCCGTGAGCCTCGGAAAGGAGCTGCTTCGAAGGGTGGGACTGGAAGATCGGTGCGACTACTACCCTGCGAGGATGTCAGGCGGTCAGCAACAAAGGGTTGCGATCGCGAGAGCAATGGCGATGAGACCGAAAATACTCCTATTCGACGAGGTGACCTCGGCGCTCGATCCTGAACTCGTTGGCGAGGTGCTAGCGGTCATTCGGGAGCTGACTCACCAAAAGGAACTGACGGTTATCATGGTAACGCATCAGATGTCCTTCGCGCGAGAGATCGCCGACAGGGTTTGCTTCTTCGATCACGGCCGAATTGTCGAGGAAGGAGAGCCGTACCAGTTCTTTTCTCAACCGAAAAGCGCGAGAACCCAGGCGTTTCTAAAGTCGGTCCTGGACGCCTGACGATCTTAGTCTCAGCAGTCGAATTCCTCTTAGGAGACACTCAAATGACTTCCAGATCCATTTCGATGCCCGAGCCGGAGAATGCTCAGACTCGCCGGTCGGCGCGCAAAGAAACGGTCTACGCCGTCGGACAAATTCCGGCGCTCGATATGGAATTCTACCAGAACGTTGGGTCCGGTGCTGAGAAAGTGTCGGAGTTGACGATCCCTGCTCGGGATGGCGGCGCGTTCGAAGTGCCTGCCGGGCACCTCTTTCGGATCGTGAGCGTGGAGGGATCGCAGGTTGGTGATTTTAATCTTTGGAATAGCGACAATCTTTCTGAACACTTCTACAGCGGTAAGACGCGGGCGATTCATGCGACGCACATTTCTACTGGTGATCGCCTGTGGAGCAGCATGCCATACCTGAGGCCGATGGCGACTATCACTTACGACAGTCTGGGATGGTATGGGTGGGATTCCGATGGTTGTGGAATTCACGATGTGATCGGAACACGCTGCGACCCTTACACGAGAAGAATGATAACCGGTGAAGATTACGATCACTGTTGCCATTCCAATCTCGTTCGAGCCCTATCTGCCTTCAGAAAGATTTCGGCGAAGGAAGCCGAGGGCTACGTGCACGACGTCATGAACGTCTTTATGTGCACAGGCTTCGATGTCGAAAGTCACGAGTATATCAAAAAGGCAAGCCCGGTTCGTCCAGGCGACTTCATCGAATTCTTCGCGGAGATCAATCTCCTTGGTGCGCTATCCGCCTGTCCCGGCGGCGACTGTGGGCCGCGGGTCCCAGGGCAGACCCCCAAGTGCTATCCCCTGAAGGTGGAAATCCTTCGTCCCGCGAAGGGCGCGCTGAATGGTTGGAAGTCGCCTGAACCCTCGCCCTACAAAGGCAAGCACGGGATGAGCTGATTTGCGGAGCGCATTGTAAGAGCCGATTAACATCAAGGCGCTCGGAAATACCGTCGGCAGCTAGGCGCCGACCGGAATGGCGTCAGCCGTGCCAAGTTGACGCCGCGTTTGGGTTTGAAGTGCAACCGCGACAGCGAATTTCGAGATTATTCTCGTCATGCATGGTTGCAGGCGCTTTAGTAATTGGCGTCGTGGCGAGGCGTGATTGATAATTTGGCCCCATAAGCGATCGGTCAATCCTGTCCGCTGTGGCCAGGCCGACAGCAATTGCTCATCGGTGGTAGGATCCGGAATGTCCAGTGACGTGTCGAGCTTTCCCGCACAATTGATGCAGGGCTACGCCGCTTTCATGTTGGACCGCTTTCCTCAGGAACGACAAAGGTTCGATTCATTGGCCGCGCGCGGGGCAGTCACCGGAAGCCCTGGTGATCGGATGTTGCGACAGCCGCGTTTCACCCGAATTGATATTCAATGCGAGACCCGAGGAAATCTTCGTCATCAGAAACGTTGCAGCGCGTACCGCCCTTCGGTGTCGAGGGAGAATTCCACGCCGCCGGGGCTGCTCTGGTTGTGCTCGGTCACGCCCGGTGTGGGGCGTCCCCGCTTATGCCAAAGGCAAGGTATCGGCCTCACCAGAAAGCTTCACGACTCCATGGATGCAACGTCTGGTCCCGGTGGCGCACAGAGCTGGCCGTGTTGCGGCGGCCTGGACGACGATCACACCGACTTGGAGCTGGCTGCGATCGATCAGTCCTTGCTCAATCTAATGAGTTTTCCGTGGTGTGCGATCGCGTAGGTCGCAAGCAGCTCACGTTGCATGGATCGTATTTCGAGATTGCGAACGGTGTTCTGCACATACGAGATCGAGAGACCGGCAAATCTGATCCAGCGTGTGCGGACCGTTTTACGGACGCGATTACCTGTGCATCCGGACGATATCGATGAGGGGGCCGCTCCTGCGCCGATAGGTTTGAAATCGAAATCGGCTCGCGAATGGCCTGCTGCACATCCGGCAGATGACAACGACGAGAGGAACTACCAATGACAGTCTTCGACGCCGCGTCTGCGTCCAACCGCTCCGAGTTTGCCGCACGCGTGAATCGAATTCAACCGTCGCAGAGTGGTGCTGCGGCCCAGCGAGTGCGGGAATTGCAGGCTCAGGGGCGAACAATTCTCAATCTGACCCAGGGTGAACCCGACTTCGACACACCCGATAATGTCGTGCAGGCTGCGCTCGCCGCCATGAAGAGGGGCGAGACGAAGTATACCAACACGGATGGTACGGCAGTCCTGAAAGAGACAATTGCGAAGAAATTCGCGCGTGAGAACGGCCTCTCCTACAAGGTCAGTCAAATTTCGGTCGCCAACGGCGCCAAACAAATCTTATTCAATGCGTTGGCGGCGACGTTGGATCACGGAGACGAGGTCATCATCCCGGCTCCGTACTGGGTGTCGTACCCGGAAATGGTGTCGTTCTTCGGTGGGGTACCCAAAATCGTCGCTTGCCCGGCGGCGAGGAACTTCAAGCTCGATCCGATCGATTTGGAACGTGCGATCACGTCGAGGACTCGGTGGCTCCTCTTGAACTCGCCTTCTAATCCCACGGGGGCCGTATACACGCGCAGGGAGCTGGAGCCAATCATCGATGTATTGCGAAGAAATCCGCACGTCTGGCTCCTTAGCGACGACATATACGAGCATCTTGTCTATGACGGGCTCGAATATTGTACGCCGGCGGCGATCGATCAGTCCGTCGCGGAGCGAACCCTGGTCGTCAATGGCGTCTCGAAGGCCTATTGTATGACGGGTTGGCGCATCGGTTATGCCGCGGGTCCGGCGAAGTTGATATCCCAAATGGCGAAATTGCAATCTCAGGCCACGGCCAATCCATCGTCCATCAGCCAAGCTGCGGCCGTCGAGGCTTTGAACGGGCCGCAAGAGGGGCTTCGAGAGCGAGCAGAGAAATATCAACGACGGCGCAATCTGGTTCTGGAAGGACTCGCGTCCGTGCCCGGGTTGGCTTGCGACAAGCCGTCCGGCGCCTTTTACGTCTTCCCCTCCTGCCGCGACCTGATCGGAAAGCGGACCCCGGACGGAACCGTCCTTGCCGATGACAAGGACTTTTGCAAGTATCTCCTCGATGCCGAAGGGGTGGCGGTGGTGCACGGAGCGGCCTATGGCTTATCGCCCCACTTCAGAATCTCATATGCTACTGCGGACGAAACCTTAAAGGAGGCCTGTGTCCGCATAGCCCGGGCATGCAGTCGACTGAGTTGATGCAGCTCGCTGCCCTGACAATACGTGTGGAGCGATGTCGGACCACATTCGAGCAGCTCATATCGTTTTGCGGTTCATCGGGTCCGTGATGCGAAATGGAGATCTGCGACATGATGTCATCATTGCTCCAGGGCCGCATGAGCTCTCTAACCAGCGTTCTGTATCGCGGCCAAACGGGCGAACCGCCAAGATCAACTCATCGAGCTGGCCGCTGAGCTGGTCTTGCAAAACCGCCTCCACGAAAGTCGAGGTATTTGGTAGCTTGAAATAATACTACCAAATGGCTAGCCTCAAAGCGATCGACAAGGGAGGAAGTAATGGCCGCCATTCGACGGATAGGTATCCTCGCGCCGCCGATAAATGTGGCTATGGAAACCGAGCTACCGTCCTACGTTCCTCCCAATGTCAAGCTCAATCACAACAGGCTCACCAAACCCGGCACCGCTATAGCGAAGGAAGCGCAGCTCGCTATGGCCAACTCGTTGGATCGAGCGGCCTCGGATCTCGCACAGGCGAATCCGGAGGTGATAGTTTACGGATGTACGAGTGCCAGCTTCCTAGAGGGGCTAGGCAACGAAGCCAAGCTAGCCGACCGCATCACGATGTTGACCGGAATTCCCGCTGTCACCACTTCAACAGCCGTCATCGAAGCCTTGAAGGCCGTTCGGGCGACCAGAGTATTCATGCTCACTCCCTATCCGGATCTAATCAACAAGGAAGAGGCCCTCTTTCTGCAGCACTATGGCTTCGGCGTGGAGGCCGTCGATTCCTTCTTTTGCGCAGATGGACGACAGATCCTGACCATCTCGTCGGCGGACGTTGCCTCCAAGGTGCTCTCAAGCCGTGAGGTCATTTCAAGGTGTGACGCCGTGTTTGTCAGTTGCACCAATTTGCTGGTGATGGATCAAATCGACCGATTGGAAAGGGAATTGAACCTGCCGGTTGTCACCTCGAACCAAGCCTCTCTTTGGGCGGCACTCCGAAGGATGAAGATCGATGTCACCTCAACGGGGGTAGGCCGCCTGTTCAAGGAGCGGCGGCCACAAGAAGCACCGGTATTCGAGTTGAGCAATGCCTAACCGCGCCGTCAGGATCGTCGAACCGCCAGCATGCTCGATCGATTCCGACGCGGATAGAGTGGCCGCGCTCGAAATCATCGAAGTGTCGAAACGATTTGGAGATAACTCGATCGTCGACAACTTGTCATTGACGGTCAAGCAGGGCGAATTTTTGACATTTTTGGGACCGTCAGGCTGCGGTAAATCAACGACCTTGCGCATGATCGCGGGGTTCGAGCAGCCGGACGCGGGATCAATCAAGATCGGCGGCCATGTGATGACGGGCGTTGCGCCTTATCGGCGTCCCGTCGGCTTGGTCTTCCAAGGTTTGGCGCTATTTCCGCACCTTACTGTCGAGGAGAACATCGCCTTCGGGCTGGCGGTGAAAAAGGTCAAACGCGACGAAATCGTAGCAAGAGTACGCGAGGCGCTCGCGTTGGTGGATCTGAGCGAGCTCGGACGACGTCGGATACAACAGATATCGGGCGGTCAACGTCAACGCGTGGCCCTGGCGCGCGCGCTGGTCACTGGCCCGTCCGTTCTCCTGCTGGATGAGCCCTTCGGTGCACTGGACTTCAAGCTGCGCCGCCAGATGCAGATCGAATTGAAGCGTATCCAGCACCAAGTCGGCACAACATTCGTATTCGTGACTCATGATCAGGAAGAGGCGATGATCCTGTCGGATCGGATAGCCGTTTTCAATCATGGAAAGCTCGAACAATTGGGCAGCGCGCGTGAGGTCTACGAGAACCCGAAGAATGCATTCGTCGGAGGCTTCCTCGGGGATATCAACATCTTCGTCGGCCACGTGCAGTCTCTCGAGAAAAACGGTGCGAGTCTGCACCTGAGCGAGGTCTCGGCCGACGCTCTGATAGTGGCAACTCCAGAGATGAAAATCGGCGCAGAAGTCGCGATATCGATTCGTCCCGAGAACGTACGTGTGGGACGCGAAGTGTGGGGTAACAGTTGTCTTATGGTCGGCCAGATCGTGGCGAACATCTATATGGGCGCGACCGTCCGTCAAAGCGTTGTGGTCGACGACAAGGTCGTGGTGGTGGATACGACGGCCCGGCATGTGCAGCAGCAAGGCCTGCTTCCGGGAACTCAGGTCAAGTTGGCATGGGATTTGGAGGACGCCATCGTTTTCGCGAACAAGGAGGTGCGGAAGTGAAGCACGCTGCCGGTCTATTGATGGCCCTGAGCTTGTTCAGCCTTTCGACGACGGTTGCGTGCGCCGCCGACGGAGAAGTTGTCATGGGCACCTGGGGAGGAGGCAACAGCGAGATGTGGCGAGAGAAAGTCGGCAAGCCGTTCTCCGCGTCGTCCGGTATCGTGGTCAAGATCCGCGACTGGTCGGATCCGGAGCCGACGTTAAGAGCCCAAGCGAGAAAACCTCAGTTCAACGTCGCACTGGGCACCTGCTACAACGCCGCAAATCTCCAAAAGGATGGATTGCTGGAAAGCTTTAAGAAGGAAGACTTCCCCGAACTGGCTAATTTCGAGAAGTCGTCCTATCTGATAGACCAGAACGGCGAAGTTTACGCTTTCGGCATCTACTTTCAGTATTACGGGGCCGCATTCAACAGCGATCAGGCAAAAGCGTCAGACTTCGAGTCCTGGCGGGCATTGGCCGACCCGAAATTCAAGGATAAAGTCGCTATCGCCCGGCCGATCTATGCTGCTCCCAATGATTTGGTTCTCTTTGCGAAAGTCGGAGGGGGCGACGAAAACAACATTCAGCCCGGCATTCCTCTGCTTACGTCGATCGCGCGTAATGCTCTGACTGTCACGAACTCCACTGCTCAGATGAATGCCCTGCTGTCGCGCGGAGAGGTCACGGCGGGAGCCTACTATTCGAGCCGCGTCTGGACCATGCGGGCTTCCGGTGTAAAGAACGTCGATATCACAATACCCTCCGAAGGAGGATTGCTGCTGTCATATTTCTTGATCGTGCCGAAAGGCGCGAAGAATCTGGACGCCGTGAAAGCCTGGATAAACTATGCTTTAAGGCCAGCACCAGAATTGGCCATGCTTGATGCGTCTGGCTTCCTACCGCTCAATCAAACTGCCGCGCTTAGCCAGGAACAGCTCAAGGAGGTTGGTTCGCCGCAATCGTTGCGTTCGAAACTTTACCAGCCAGACTGTTCGGTGCTTGCCGCGAACCAGGAGAAGCGGGTCAATTTGGTCGAACAAATCTACTCTCAGGTCAAGTAAGCAATAAATTGGAAAGCGGCGGGTCAATGACGGATGTCGGAACTGAGAGGACGACCCGGCGGCACAGCGGCAGCGGAATGTTGTTCAAGGCGCGGCCGGTAAAAGTCGACTCCCAATTTCTTCTTCTCGTTCCAACTAGCGTACCGTTGATGCTTCTGGCGATCGGTGTCATCTCACTCGTGGTCGGCTCGTTCACGTCGAACAACGAATTGAGCTTCGCGCAATACCAGGCAGTCTTGGCGCGTAAAGATTACATTGAGACTCTTTATCGAACGATTTGGTTGGCCGGTCTCACGACCTCGATTTCGCTCCTGATAAGCTATCCCACTGCCTACTGGATCGCGCGATATCCGGGAAGGCGCGACATCTTTCTCATCATTCTGATGATGCCCTGGTTGGTAAGCGTCGTCGTGCGAACGTACGGCTGGATAGTGATCCTGGGCAAGAAAGGGGTCATTAGCCAGGCGTTGATGTCATCAGGCCTGATCGCGGGTCCATTAGAAATCCTGTTCAGTCCGACCGCCATCGTGATCGGGCTGGTTCATGTATTCTCACCCTTCATGATCCTTGCGATAGTGACAGTTCTGATCCGGCTGGACAAATCACTGGAGGAGGCGGCAGCCAGTCTCGGCGCGGGACCGTTTGAAACGTTCCGCAGGGTACTGTTGCCGTTGAGCTTTCCTGGGATCGTGACGGGCAGCATCATCGTGTTTCTGATGTCAATGGGATCGGTGGTCACTCCTCTGTTGCTCGGCAGCATGCGTGACAAGATGCTTGGTGCGCAAATTTATCAAGATGTCTTTCAACTCTTCAATTTTCCGAAGGCCGCGGCGCTAGCGATGATTCTTTGCGTCGCTGCCCTGGCGGTCGTGCTGCCTCTGCAGCTACTCGAGGCTCGTGCGAAGAAAAGTGCGGCCTCTTAGGGAGGTAGGATGAAAGTCGCTTGCCGCATAGTCGCCGTCCTAGTGCTCGCCTTTTTGCTCGCACCGATTGTGGTCGTGGTGCTGTCCTCATTCTTCGAGTCGGGATTCATCGAAGTTCCGCTCAGCCAGCCTTCACTGAAGTGGTACAGTCAATTCTTCAGTAGCGACGAGTGGATTTTAACGGCGGCCGACAGCGTCGTCATTGCTTTTGTTGTCGCGGTGGCGAGCACTGCCCTAGCGCTGACAACCGCATTGGTGACCGCGCGCCGCCATTTTTGGGGCCGCGCATCATTCGAGTTCATGATTTTGGTGCCGCTGGTATTGCCGCACGCCGCAATGGGTGTCGTGATGCTGACCGTGATCGGATCGCTCGGCTGGAATGGAACGTATAGCGGCATTGTGCTGGCCCATACAATCCTAGCGTTACCCTTCGCTTATCGACCGATCCTGAACAACATGCGGAGCCTTGAGAAGGATGTCGAGGAGGCGGCGATGAATCTGGGCGCGACGCCCGTCGTGATGTTCTTCAAGGTTATTCTTCCACTGATGCGGCCGGGCATTGTCACGGCACTCATCTTCAGTTTTATCATTTCGTTCGACGAGTCGACCGTGACGCTCTTCCTAATCGGACCCGACGCCACAACTCTGCCAGTCAAGATTTTTGCCGCGATACAGGAGGACGCAAGTCCGATTATATCGGCAATTTCGACGATGTTGATCGGAGCAACCGTCTTTGTACTGATCGCTGTGCAGAGGTTGGTTGGCTTGGAGGCGTTTGCTGAGGCCGAGGGAGGGCCAGGCCGGCGATAGCAACGGCTGCTGTGTAGAAGGCGTCCGGTCTCTTCCGACAGGAGGTGCTTGACGGCGGAAAAAAGAAGCTGCCGTCAGCCGGGGCTATATGCATCATATGCATGAAAGTAGGTACTTTTGTTATTGGCGTTGTTTTGGCGAACTGTTTTTAGTGTTGCCCAGCATATGGCTGGCACGCAGCTCCATCGAGGATCGATGGCTGAATGGCTTCGACGTTTGCGACGCAAGAAGATGAGTCTTGGAGACGAAAAGGAGCCATGAAAAGCGAAGACTTCAAGATGATCTCAAAGCTCATTGGCTTGATGCATGGATCAGGGGTCGAGGAGCTGGAAGCATCCGACGGAGACTTGCGCGTAAAGATCACGATGTTTGCGGCCGCACAGGGTAGGCAGGAAATGCATGGGGCGGCGCCTTCCGATCCGCCAGTTGATGCGACCGTGTCGAACGAAGCCGTCGACGAAACGACGTCGTTCGTCTGCGCTTCAATGCAGGGCATTTTCCATCGCGCGCCCGCGCCGGGTGCCGAACCTTTCGTAGTAGTTGGAAGCCGGATCTCCACAGGTCAGCAGGTCGGCATCATCGAAGCGATGAAGCTCTTCACTCCACTGCTCGCTCCGACAGCCGGTGTAATCGAGCAAATATTGGTGGAAAACGGAGTGGAAGTGCAGGCCGAACGGCCATTGTTCAAGGTGAAGTGCAATAGCAATACCAGTAGCGATGGCGAAGCGACATGAAGCCTTCCAGGCCGATAGAGTTTGCAAACCCGCAGGTGAGCTTGTGCGGAAGTGCGGCGCTCTTGTTCGATGCGGAGGGGCCGATGTGTCTACCCACACAGGAGCGTATCTGGACTCTTAGCAAGCAGGTCGGTCAATGGGACGTGGTTGTCGATACTCAAGTCGGTATGAATAATCTTCTCGTCCTGTTCGACTCTTCGAAGGCCGATCCGGAAGCACTTGCATCGAGACTTCTGGAGAGCTGGAGGAAAGTTGAACCGGGCGGTCCACAAGGGAAGCTTCTTGAGGTTGGTGTCGTTTATGGAGGCGATCGCGGCATGGACCTTGGTGAACTGGCTGCTCATCACGGTATCGATCCGGAGACCGTCGTAAAGCTGCATTCCACTCCGGAATATGTCGTGTTCGCGCCCTCCACGACGCCGGGATTCGGCTATCTCTTCGGTTTAGACCCACGTCTCTTCACACCTCGAAGAAAGGTGCCCGTGGTGCGTCCGTTTGGGGGAAATGTGACGATCGGGGGCGGGCAATCAAATCTTGGAAATCCTCGCGGCGCCGGTGGGCCACCGACGTTTCCGACCGGCTGGTACGTCATCGGGCACGTACCGGAGGCGCCGGTGCCGTTTGATCTAAGTCGCAATCCGCCAAATCTTCTCGATGTCGGTGATCGAATTCGCTTCCGCGTGGAGCGCATAGAGAGATGATTGAGGTTGTTCAGACTCCGCCGCTCAACTCCGTGCAGGATGACGGCCGTGTCGGCTTTCGAGGATTTGGGATTGGACGATCCGGGGCGATGGATCACGTGGCCTTGGCGGCGGCCAATGCGCTTTTGGGAAACGAGGAGAACGCGGCCGCCATCGAACTGCAATTGTATCCGTTCGCGGTGAAGTTTCATTCTGACACTCTTTTTGTGCTTACAGGCGCGACAGCTCGTGCAAAGCTCGATGGCGTGGCGGTACTTCCTTGGTGGGTGACGCCGGCTCGCGGCGGCCAAAAGCTTGTGGTGTCCGAGCCGGTGGACGGTTTGCGGACGTATTTGGCGATCGCCGGTGGCGTCGAAGTTCCCGTAATACTCGGATCTCGCAGTACGCAGCTGCGCGATGGCTTCGGCGGCTTTGAAGGGCGCTCGCTTAAGGCCGGAGACCAATTGGAGGTAGGGCACGCCGCTCCGGTCACTCTGCGGGATTTAGGAGGATATGGCGCCAGTCCAGCCTTGTCTGAGCTGCCGTCGGCGACGTGGGCGGGCAGCAGCCCGGGGGGAGTCATCCTCCGCGTCATTACGGCATCGGAGTACGACCTGTTCGACGAATCCTCCAAAACCGCCTTTTGGACCACACCTTGGACGATTTCCACGAAAAGCAGCCGGATGGGCTATCATCTTACGGGCGCGACACTGTGCCGGACGCATGACGTGGAAATGAGGTCGCACCCGATCGTACCTGGCGTCATTCAGGTGCCGCCTTCCGGTGATCCGGTGATACAACTGGCGGACGGTAACTCTGCGGGCGGTTACCCGAAGATTGGTGTCGTCATCGAGCCCGATCTTTGGCGGATTGGGCAAGCAAGGCCAGGCCAGTGTCTTCACTTCGTTCGGTGCAGCTTCGCCGAAGCTCGCGATGTCGAGAGGGTGACGCGCAGCTACATCGAGGAGATCCGACGGTTGGCAAAGTTTTGTAGGTGTTCCCCGCGAGCGAAGCTCCCATGAGCATCGAGTCTTGGGAATTAGCGGAGTTGATCGCCCAAATGAAACGGGCAGGCGTGAAAGAGTTGGAGGCGCAACGCGGAGAGAGTTCGATCCGCCTCTCTCTGGGCCGGCACAACCGCAAAATGGTGGGGACGAGAGCGCTAGAGCTGGCTGGCGTCGAGCGGACCGACGCAGCCACGTTCGTTCGGGCTCCTGCTGTGGGTAGGTTCTCGAATAGACACCCGTTGGGAGAGGCGACGACCGTAGGAGATCACGTTCAAGAAGGTGACTTGCTCGGGGTGATCGCTATCGGACCAATCTTCAGGCCGGTGATCGCGCCCGTCGCCGGTCGTGTGATCGAGCAGGTCTGCCGCAGTGAGAGCGACGTCGAATACGGAACGACGCTATACCGCATAATGGCATCGGGCTGAAACGAAGGTCCTGCCGAAAGGAGCACCCATGGAGATTGATCTCAATTCTGATCTTGGCGAAGGCCTTGGCCGTTGGAGGATGGGAGACGACGAGGCGCTGATGAAGCTGGTCTCATCAGCGAACGTCGCTTGCGGCTTTCACGCGGGCGATGCGGTCATCATGACGCGCATGGTCGAGGCAGCGAAAGAGAACGGCGTAGCTCTCGGCGCACATGTCGGGCTGCCGGACATACTCGGTTTCGGGCGTATCCCGATGAAGATCGATCCGCGTGACATGCAGAAGCATGCGCTTTATCAACTGGGTGCGCTTTCTGCTATCGCGAAGGTCAATGGCTACAAGGTTACCCACGCGGGGACCCATGGCGCCCTGGGCCAGATGGCACAGGAAAACAAGGAATATATCGAGAAGATTCTCGAAGTGTTCGCGGCGTTCGACAGGGATCTGATCATCGCGGCTTCGGTCAAGAGTCACGCAGGCACATTCGCGAAGTCGCTCGGATTGCGGGTGGTAGGCAAGATCTTTGCTGACCGGGCATACGACGACGAGGCTCGCTTGGTTAATCGGCGACATCCGGGCGCACTTATCACCGATCTGACCGAGGTTGCGAGGAGAATGAGCCAGTTCCTCGATGACGGGACTATCACGTCCGTGTCGGGAAAGCGGATCAAGGTCGACGCAAAATGTGTCCTGGTCCATAGCGATACTCCGGGCGCTGTGGAAATCGCGAGAGCCGTAAGGACGGTGGTCGAAGACGGCGGAGGACGTATCGTTCCGCTAACGGAGCTTGCGGCGTAATGTCGGTGCGGTCCATATTGATCGCTAATCGAGGCGAGATAGCGCTCCGGATCATTCGCGCGTGTCGGACGCTGGGGCTGCGAACAATCGCTGTCTGCTCCGAGGCAGATCGAGGGGCGGCTTACCTTGCTCTTGCCGATCGAGCGGTCTGCATCGGCGGCGCGGCGGCAGATACGAGCTATCTGGATATTGGGGCGGTGATGCTCGCAGCAGCCGCCGTTGGTGCCGACGCAATTCACCCCGGATACGGGTTCTTGTCGGAGAACGGAGACTTCGCGGAAGCGGTCGAAGGCGCTGGGCTCATCTTCATTGGTCCGACCTCCGATGTTGTCCGGCTAATGGGGGATAAGATCGCCGCGAAGGCGAAAATGCGCGAGCTCGGCGTGCCTTGCGTTGCGGGAAGTCATGGCGCGCTTCCCGATGATCCGCAGCTCTGCCAAGCGTGTGCGACCGAGGTTGGGTACCCTCTTATCATTAAGGCGGCGGGCGGCGGCGGCGGTCGCGGCATGCGGATCGTACGAGACAGCGCAAGTCTCCACCAAGCGATCGGAGCCACGCGGGAGGAGGCGAGGCGGGCATTTGCCAATCCGACGATCTACCTGGAGAAATTTTTGGAGCACCCGAGGCACGTCGAGATCCAGGTCATCTGCGATGGGGGAGGCGAGGGAGTATGGCTCGGCGCCCGCGACTGCTCGATGCAGCGCCGCCACCAGAAATTAATTGAAGAGGCGCCGCCGCCAGGCGTGCCTGAGGCCAATATCGCCGAACTTGGGGAGCGCTGTGTAGCCGCTTGCCGGGCGATCGGCTATCGCGGCGTAGGCACCTTCGAATTTCTCTACCAGGACGGGATATTCGCTTTCATCGAGATGAATACGCGCATACAGGTCGAACATCCAATAACCGAGGAAACCAGCGGCATCGATATCGTGCGCGAGCAGATTCGGGTGGCATTGGGCGAGCCGCTCGGACTTCGTCAATCCGAGGTCACCTGCAGAGGCCATGCTATTGAGTGCCGGATCAATGCGGAACATCCTTTCGACGGCATTCCTTCTCCTGGTCGTGTTGAGAGCTGGCTGGCTCCGGGCGGACCGGGAATTCGGGTCGATACCCATATCGTGGCAGGTTCGGAAGTCCCTTCACACTACGACTCCTTGATAGCCAAGGTGATCGCTAGGGGCGAGGATCGTTCGGAGTGTATCGAGCGCATGCTTTCGGCCTTGGCAGACCTGCGCGCAGAGGGTATCCGGTTGAACACCGAGCTTCACTCGGTGGTATTGAAGGACGCGTCCTTTCGGGACGCGCGCCTTAGCATCCACTCCTTGGAAGACATCCTTCGACGGCGCGCCTCGTCCGATCGACGGTGAGCGTGATAGGCGACGGCCCGTCGAACCTAATGTGCAATCGAGCACGCATCAAAGGCGGGCAGCCTTGGGCGAATTCGTGCAGTGCGAGATCGCGTCCGATCGAGTCGATGACTTCGGGCTCGGGTCCCAGGAAGATATCAGCTCTCGCGGAACTCGGTCAGACCGAATTCCTTCAAGACGGCCTCGGTATGTTGTCCGAGGGACGGCACCGGGTCCATACGCGGCTGCCAGGACTCACCGCTAATTGGTCGCAAAGATGGCATCGGGCCCGCCGGGGTTTCGATATAAGCCCAGCGCTTGCGGCTGCGCAGTTGCGGATGATCCCACACGGCGGACATGTCATTCACGCGAGCCGTACCGATCCCGGCGGTCTCGAGGCGCGAGATGGCTTCGTTCGACGGCAGCTTGCGGAACGTGTCACAGATGACGGCATCGATCTCAGCTCGCTCTTTCATCCGGCCCGCATTGCCCTTAAAGCGTGCTTCGCTGGCCCACTCGGGCCGTTGTAAGACGATCGTCGTGAACGCGGCCCACTCGCGATCATTTTGAAGTCCGAAAAGTACCATGCCATCAGCAGTTTCGTAGGGCCCATATGGGAAGATCGTGGCATGGCCAGCTCCCGCCCGAGCCGGAGGTTGTGCTCCGTCCATCGCATAGTAAAGCGGATATCCCATCCATTCCACCATGGCCTCCAGCATCGAGACTTCGACATGATCGCCCTGTCCGCTTTTGGCTCGACGCAGCAAGCAGGCCAAAATGCCCTGAAAAGCCATTGTGCCCGCAGCGATGTCAGCAATCGAGATGCCGGCCTTTGCAACGGCGTCCGGCGTGCCGGTCGTTGACAAAAAGCCGGCCTCCGCCTGAATCAGTAGATCGTATGCTTTGCGCTTCTCCCACGGCCCATTCGGACCGTATCCAGATATGTTGCAAGTAATCAGCTGCTTGTATGTGGAGCGCAGCACGCCATCGGCGAGCCCTAGGCGGGCAGCTGCCCCTGGAGCAAGATTTTGCACAAACACGTCTGCGTGCGCGATGAGCCGTTGCACGGCTTCCAACGCTCCCGGCCGTTTCAGGTCGAAGGTGACGCTCTCTTTCGACCGATTGGTCCAGACGAAATGACTGGCAAGACCACGCGCACGCGTATCATAGGCCCGAGCAAAGTCGCCACCATCGGGCCGTTCGATCTTTATGACTCGGGCGCCGAGGTCGGCAAGCTGACGCGTGCAATAGGGAGCCGCGATTGCCTGCTCGATTGCGATGACCAATACCCCGTCCAGTGGCCGCGTCACGACACCTCCGACCTTAGATTGTAGCTTCCGCCTTCATGATAAGCTCGTCCCGATCGTTCGTGGCCCACAGCAGGATTTTTCCGGTTTCGTCCGGCGGACTGCCATTCAGATGAAGTTCGCTGCCGTCGAAAAGCGGCGACACCGCGCGGAAGGAATATGCCTTCACCACCACTGAGGAAGGGAGACTGCGCCTAACGAGATCGATCAGGAGAGTAGCAATGAGCGGACCATGGACGATCAGGCCTGGATAACCTTCCACCGCAAAGACGTACGTTCGGTCATAGTGAATACGATGGCCGTTGAACGTGAGAGCCGAATAGCGAAACAGCATGACGGTATCCGGCACGATGCTGCGATGCCATGGTCCTTTCGGTGCAGTTGATCTCGCTCTGTCGGCGGGCGCTGTGACATCTCGATAGACAATGTCGTGATGGTCCGTCAGAAGTAGATGGCCGTTCTCGTCGTGGACGGCGTGCCCTACCGTGACGAACACCAGAGGGCCGGTCGTACCTTGTTTGGACGTCACGCTTTCGATCGTCGATGTCCGCTTGACATGCATGCCCACGCGCAGCGGGCTCTTAAAGGTGAGCCTGCTGCCCGCCCACATCCGCCGGGGAAGGTCATGGATGGGAGGAAGAAAGCCCCCGCGCTTGGGATGCCCGTCAGGCCCTAATGTCGATTGCCGTTCGTTAGGTAGAAAATACAACCAGTGGGCCAGCGGAGGCAGCGCAACCCCCGTTGAATAGAGCTGGTGGTCGGTTTCGAGGGTCGCATCCAGACGCTCAATCGGACTGGCTGTCACCATGTCTTCCTGGGTTACTGTGCGCCCGATCCATTCCTGGTAGTCGTGTCCGTCAACCATCTAGACCTCTCGTTCTGGTCGAACCTATTGGATATCGCTGGTGGACCAACAGTCGTATTATCCAGCAACAGCATTCGGAGTTGGAGAAAGGCATGCATTTCGATCTGGTGGATCTGCGGCTGCTTGTGCTCGTCGTGGACAGAGGTGGGCTTGCCGCGGCAGCCAGACATGCCAACCTCTCTGTTTCTGCGCTGTCCGAACGCATGAAATCGCTAGAGGAGCGGGCTGGCCTGCAGTTGTTCGAGCGTACGGTCAAAGGGACACGACCGACCTCAGCGGGACTGGAGTTCGCCGGGCACGCCCGCAGCATACTTATGCAGGCAGAGCGGCTGAGCGGGGCGGTCCGATCGTGGAGAAAGCGCGAACGGGGCCTGATACGGATGCGGGCCAATTCGAATGCCATCGCAAGCTTCCTTCCGGATGTCTTGGCGAGCTATCTCGCCCGGCATCCCGACGTGACGGTCGATCTCCAGGAGCAGACGTCGGATCTCATCGCGGTGGCGGTAAGAGCGGGTGAAGCAGACCTCGGAATTGCCGCCGAGAATGCGCAGTTTGAAGGGCTGCGAACGGAGCCATTCGGAGTGGACCGCCTTGTCGTACTGGTTCCTCCGGGGCATTGGCTCGCCGACTACACCTCAATAGGGTTCGCCGAGGTGTTGAACGAGCACTTCATCGGCCTAGATGAGCAGGCATCCATTCAGACATATCTCGCCGATCATGCGCGAAGGCTCGGTCGAGAGCTGGTCATCCGCATACGTTTGCGAGGGTTTGAAAGTGTTTGCCGCATGGTGGCTGCGGGCGCCGGCGTTGCCGTCGTCCCAGTAAGCGTCATCTCTTCTTCGGTGAAGGACGCAGGAGCGCGGGCTGTCGAGTTGTCGGATAACTGGGCCCAACGCAATCTTGTGGTCTGCCTCCCGGTCGATCGTCCCGTATCAGATCTGGTGCAGAGACTAATAGCGGACATAGCGAGGTCTACTAGGTCTCGATTCGCCGAAATCGGCGGAGATGCCGGCCCCCTGCGGACATAATCAGCCAGTGTTCGCCCACCGCGAGGGCGGCTTTCGGCAGAAACGAGTTTACAAAGAGTTCGCCGCGTGCGCTTTAGATCTCGGCCTCGCATGAGGCGTTTCCTCCCTGACTCGCCGAGGCCTTCAAAGGTCTCGGCATTTTCGTGAGATGAGGATGGGCAGAGTGCCGCTCGCCGTTAGCGAAGAATGGTGAGCTTATTATGGGAAAAGCCCTCGGGTCGTTTTCGCTGCCCGCACTCGTTCGACACCTATGGCCATGGCGGCGGTTCGATGAGAGACGTTGTCACGAGCGGCGCGGGTAACCATATCGTTGAATGCGCGATCGAGGATCTGATATTCCCTCCGCATAACCTCTTCTTCTTCCCAGAACAATTGCTGGAGGTCTTGAAGCCACTCGAAATAACTCACGATCACGCCGCCCGAGTTACAGAGAATATCCGGTATGAGGAATATCTCGTTGCGGCGCCTCTCTAGGACCAGATCAGCCTCCGGAGTGGTCGGGCCGTTGGCGCCCTCAGCAAGCACGCGACATCGCAGATCCCGCGCCACGCGATCATCGATCACCCGCTCCATGGCTGCTGGCACAAGGACGTCGCAAGGAAGCTGCAGGAGCTCGGCTGGATCGAGACGGGGCGCTTCGTGATAATCAGACAGACTTCCGTGCCTCGCCGCATGACGGATCAACTGTGTGACGTTGAGGCCTGCACGGTCGTAAAATGCGCCCGTGTGGTCGCCGACACCTACTATCTTGACGCCGCTCCTGCTCAACTCCAGTGCCGCGTACGAGCCGACGTTGCCGAAGCCTTGAACCACCGCGGTCGCCGTCGACCAGTCGATCGACAGATCCTTCAAAACTCGTTTGGCCAGATGGGCGACGCCGCGTCCTGTCGCCTCCCGACGCCCTAAGGTGCCTCCCGCGCCAACAGGCTTGCCGGTTACGATCTCCGTTACGGTACGCCCCTGGTACATGGAATACGTGTCCATGAACCACGCCATCACTTGCTCGTTGGTGCCCATATCGGGAGCCATGACGTCGACGTGCGGACCCACGAACGGAATCATCTCCTGCATATAGCGGCGCGAGAGCGCCTCAAGCTCTCGGTGGGAAATCTTCGCTGGATCGACACGAATACCGCCCTTCGCGCCGCCATAGGGTAGTCCGACCAGTGCGCATTTCCAGCTCATCCAAATCGCGAGGGCGGCGACTTCGCCGATATCAACACTAGCGGCAAAGCGCGTTCCTCCCTTGGTCGGCCCGAGTGTAAGGTGATGCTGGACTCGATAGCCCTCGAATACGGAGATCGACCCGTCATCACAATGGATGGGGCAAGAAACCGAGATGGCGCGCTTGGGAAGAAGCAAGCGGCTGCGTTCGTCGATGGGAATTGCCAGATGATCGGCAATCACGGTGAACTGTCGTGAAGCCATCTCGAAGACGGGCCCACTATAGATGCTCATTTTGGCTCCGATTTATCAATAAGCGACGGCCCGGGAGCAATCGACTAAGCGCCCGCGAGCGGATGGAGGACGCGCGGCTGTCTCGCAGCGCCGGCGATCACGTGAGAACTTGCGGGCGTGCAAGCACGCAGGCCCGAAATAGCAGCGGGATGTCTACTGCAATCGGAGCCACACGCTCTTCGTCTGAAGGAAATCCTTCATCGCGTCGATCCCACTTTCACGCCCCAAGCCGGATGTCTTGTAACCACCAAAGGGAACGGCAGGATCAGTCTTCCGATACATGTTGATCCAGACCGTTCCGGCCTGGAGTCGGGCTGCGACGCGGTGAGCGCGACTTACGTCCTTGGTCCAGAATCCCCCGGCTAAGCCGAAGTTGGTCGCATTAGCCGTGCGGATCGCATCCTCTTCATCCTTGAACGCGATAACAGAAAGAACGGGACCAAAGACTTCCTGCTGGGAAATCGTCATCGTGTTCTTCACATCGGCATAGATCGTCGGTTCGACGAACCATCCCTTGCCGCATTCCGGGGCGTGGGATCGCTTGCCGCCAAGCACTAGCCGCGCGCCCTCCGAGCTGGCTGTGTCAATCATCGAAAGTATCTTGCGGAATTGCTGTTCCGTCGCGACAGGGCCGATGTCGGTCGCTGGATCCAACGGGTCGCCCAGCCGCATGCCGCTTCCACGCCGGACCAGCTTTTCAAGGATCTGTTCAAGCACCGTCTCTTGAACGAGTAGGCGGGAGCCCGCGACACATGTTTGCCCGGTCGAGGAGAAAATACCTCCGACGGCACCGGCTGCCGCAGCATCCAGATCGGCGTCCTCGAAAATGATGTTAGGCGATTTCCCGCCCAGTTCCAGGGCTACCGGTTTGAGGTGGCGAGCGGCGAGCTCGTAGACTTTGCGACCGGCGTCGACACCACCAGTGAAGGAGATCTTGGCGACTAGTGGGTGCTGGACCAGCGCGGGTCCGATCTCGGAGCCGTAGCCGGTAAGAACATTCACGACGCCGGGCGGCACTCCAGCCTCTTCGAGCAGATCCACGAACAACAGTGTCGATGTGGATGTGAATTCTGATGGCTTGACGACCACCGTGTTGCCGGCGGCGAGGGCCGGGGCAATCTTCCAGGAAAGAAGTCTCAACGGCGAATTCCACGGAGTGATCGCGGCGACGACGCCGATCGGCTCGTATCGTGTGTAGTTGAAATAATTCTCCGGATCGACGGGGATAACGGAGCTGTGGACCTTGTCGGCAAGGCCGGCGTAGTAGTGATACCACTGCGCCATCGTCTGCATTTGGGTCCGCATTTCGGAAATAGTCTTTCCGTTGTCGCGGATCTCCCATCGCGCCAGGCTCTCGATGTTCTTCAGCACGAGATCTCCAACCCGGTGAAGAATAACCCCTCGCTGCTTTCCGGTCAGCCGAGGCCAAGGTCCTTCGACGAATGACCTGTGTGCGGAGTCGACTGCGTCGTTCACGTCGGAAGCATCGGCTTGCGGGACAGTCGCCCAGGTCTCTGATGTAAAAGGGTTCTGTGTTTCCAATCGCCGTTGGCTCTTTGACGCGCGCTTTTTTCCTCCGATCACCATCTCGAAGTGCTGCATTCCATCTCCTCCGTTTGAGCGTTCGCAACAAGCAGCTCAATAGATCGAGGTAGCAGCATGGGCAACGACAGCAGCTGTTATGGAAGTATGATCAAAATGAAAGAGGAGGCTTGTCCTGCGCGTAAGCTTCGGGGACTTCGAGTAAATTTGTCGCGACGGCCGTGGTTTGGTGCAGCGCGGGAAGCGACCGGCTGTCGATCTCGCCTTGACGTCTCCGGCTCACTGATCGTAGCAATCACTACGACGTCGTCCCGGTTGCCGGGTTGGTCGGAGATACAAGGAGGATCGTTCATTGTCAGCAGCTGTGCACGCAGAGAGCCGCGTTAAGGCGAAGGAAGCCGCCCGGGCGGGCTGGCAATATGAGTTGTACGACCTGCTCCGACGAAACAACTTCACGCAGTTTGCCTACGTCCCGGATGCCGGCCACACCGTTCTCATCAACGAGTCGCTCGCAGATGCCGAGGTCGAGTCGATCGCGCTTACAACCGAAGAAGAAGGTGTCGCGATGATGGCGGGTGCCGAGTTGGGCGGCGCCCGTGGCGTGCTGCTTATGCAGAGCAGCGGCGCGGGTAATTGCGTCAACCTTCTCTCCCTGATAGCGGGCGGACGCTTCCCTTTCTTGACGCTCCTGAGTATGCGCGGAGATTTCGGCGAGGGTAATCCCTGGCAGATGCCGATGGGGAGGGCCGTCGAGCCGGTCCTGGAAGCGATGTCGGTTCGATGTCTGCGTGTAGACCGGCCTGAGGACGTCGTGCCTGTCGTCTCGGCTGCCATCACGATGGCCTTCCAAGGCGGCGAGGCAGTTGCGGTCCTCCTCACTCAAAAACTCATCGGCGCGAAGGCGTTCTAGGGGGCATGATCATGAAAGCAAATGTTGGCAATCCGGAGTTCGACGAGCGCTACGTCCTTGATCGACGTGAGGCCGTTCCAGCGTTAGTGGGAGGTCACAAGGAGTTCCTGTTCATCGCGGGCTTGGCTGGCACCGCGCGCGATGTGACTTCGCTGGTGAACGATGGTCCGTCCGCCTATGGTCTCGGAGGGGCCATGGGGGCGGCGACGATGATGGGGTTGGGTCTCGCTCTCGCTCGTCCCGATCGTACCGTCATCGCCTTTTGCGGTGACGGAGAGTTGCTGATGAACGTCGGGTCCCTGGCCACCATCGGCGTCCGCAATCCTCCCAACTTGAGAATCGTTTGTGTCGACAACGGTCACTACGGCGAAACCGGCTACCAGCGCAGCCATACGAGTTTGGGCGTAGACCTTGAGAAGATCGCCGTCGGGTCCGGCATCAGGCGCACCCTGACTATCGGTACAGCAGCCGAGCTACCGAAAGGCAGCAAGTTGCTGCGGGAATCTGAAGATGCCGTCTTCATCTTGATGCGGGTCAAGCCCACCGATCCGCCGAAGTTTAAGCGAACTCTGGATCCGGCCGTGTGCCGCGTCCGTTTCAAGGCTGCTTTGGCGGATGCAGCTCGTGCGGGCGGCTGAGTCGAAGAGGCGCGAAGTGCCGACGGCACGCAGCGAAGACGCCGCGCCGTCGGCTACCGGCATCGACGTTCGCGATGTATCGAAGATCTTCGCGCTCGGCGCTTCGGAACAGACCGTGGCGCTCAAGCCGCTTTCCCTCACGATCCGGAAGGGCGAGTTCTTCAGCTTCATCGGACCGTCGGGATGCGGCAAGACAACCTTGCTCCGCATCATCGCCGGCCTCACCACCCCCACGACAGGTGGCGTTTTCATAAATGGCACGCAAGTGACCGGACCGGATTCACGGATCGGTATGGTCTTCCAGAAGTCCACGCTTCTACCCTGGCGAACGGTTCTTCAGAATCTTCTCCTTCCCGTCGAGGTGACGAAATCATGCTCGATGCAAGAGGCGAGATCGCGGGCCGATCGCCTGCTTGAGATGATGGGAATTGCCGCTTTCAAAAATCGCTCGCCAGACGAGTTATCCGGCGGCATGCAACAACGAGCGGCGATAGCTCGGGCGTTGATCACAGATCCCGAAATCCTGGCCATGGACGAGCCCTTCAGCGCGCTCGACGAATTCACGCGTGAGCGCCTGAACGATGAACTGATGGGTCTGCAAAAGAGCGCGCAAAAGACCATCATCTTCGTCACGCACAACATATCCGAAGCGGTCTTTCTGTCTGATCGCATCGGAGTGATGGCCCCAAGACCCGGGCGCTTAGACAGCATCATCGAAGCGCAGGGCTTTCCCGCTGTGAGGGACGCCTCACTCCGGAAGAAGCAAGAATTTTTCCGGGAGGTGGCGAGAGCCCGGGATGCCTTCGATAGGCTTCATTTGTGACTCGGGACCTATCGTTCGATGTTGTAAACGGAGAATGCAAGTGTCCAGCCAGGCCGTGAGAAGCGAATCCGAGATCGGCTCAGTCCCCTCGATCCTAGAGGGGGGCCGAAAATTCGGAGCAGCACTGCTAGCGCTCGGCATTGCGCTGCTGCTTCTCGCTATCTGGCAACTCTCGTCCCAATATCGACTTGTGTCCGCTCTGATCCTCCCGAGCCCAGCTCTGGTAGCGGGCGCGCTCTACGAAGGCGTGGTCGGCGGACGCTTCCTGAACGACATCCTCGTGACATTCAACGAAACCGTACTTGGCTTCCTGTTTGGAACGGTCGTCGCCATCACTCTGGGGGCGACGTTCGCATATTCGGGGCTCCTGCGGCGTGCCGGCTATCCCTACGTCATTGCTGTTCAGACGTTCCCGAAGATCGCTATCGCTCCCTTGCTGATAGCCTGGTTCGGATACGGCATAGGACCGAAGGTCATCATTTCGGCTCTACTCGCCTTCTTTCCGGTATTCACCGCTACACTTGCCGGATTCACTGAAGTGAACTCGGACATGATCGATCTGCTGCGATCGATGAAGGCGACGCGGCTACAAGAACTTCGCAAATTGAGGCTGCCCTTCGCGATGGCTTTCATCGTGCCTTCTCTCGATGTGGCCATCGTGCTGGCTTTGCTCGGAGCAATCGCTGCCGAACTGGTCGGCGGAGCCGCAGGTCTGGGGCAGGTCATTCAACAAAAGTCGTTCACGGGCGACATAGCGGCCGTTTATGCGGTCCTCGCTCTCACGGCCGCAATCGGCATAAGCCTTAGAAGCATCGTCAGGACGGTGACCCGAGCTCTTCAGTCAATGGCGTGGGGCTGATTGCAGGTATGGGCACGCAATGCCTTTCGGCACGATTGAATGGAGGAAGTCCTTGCGTTTAGTAGGTTGTTTGGCGGTTGCAGCCAATCTGTCCGTCTTCGTCTGTGGTGCGACGCAAGCCGAGAGTCTGAAGGAAGTGACCTTCGCATCCTCGGATACAGCATTGAGCATCGGGTCCGCGCCTTACTCATCGCTCCAGCCCACCTTGAAGTTGCCGGAGAAGTACGCGGGGGTGACGGTCAAGTTTCAACCTACCGCTGGCGCGACGGCTGCGGTGCAGGCCGTAAGCAACGGCAATGCATTCTATACTTTGGTGGCGTTAGCGTCCTTCTTGCCGCTCGCCCGTCAAGACCCGAACCTTGTTATCGTCTCGTTCGACCCCGGCAATTCTCTCCGGGTGATTGTGCCCCCCGATAGTCCGGTGAAGGGTCCCTTAGACCTGAAAGGTAAAGTTATTGGAGTCGGTAGTTTTGGCACGGCGGCCTATCCGTATGGCAAGGCTATCCTCAAGGAAGCCGGCCTCGATCCCGACAAGGACGTGACCTTCCTGCCGGTCGGTCTCGGAGCACCAGCGGCGGACGCTTTGAAAAGCGGCAAGATCCAGGCTTTCGCGGGGTTCGATAGCCCGAACGCGGTGATCGGAAATCTCCTCGGCGTGAAGATGAGAGACGTGCCGTCCCCGCTGAACGATCTCGTTGGTATGGTCGGTATGGTTGTCACCCGCAGTGAAATCGAAAAGCATCCGAAGGTGGTCGCAGGCCTGTGCCGTGCGCTCTACGAATCGTTCTTCTTCGCCGAAGGAAACATCGAAGGGACCGTGCGCAATCACTTTAAGGTCTATCCTGGCCAGCTCCCATCGAACAAACCACTTGATGAAGCGGTCCGGGAAGGCGAGGTCATCCTGAGAGCCAAGCTCGACGTCGTGAACCACAGAGGAGCCGGTGGCATCATCGGCTACCAGGAACTGCCGACCGTTCAGCACACCGTCGACAAGCTGTACGAGAACGGAATCCTTCCGGAGCGGATGGAAATATCAAAGTACGCGGACCAACGGTTCAAGAACGATTGTGGCGGTTTCGATCCCGCTGAGCTCCGGGCGCAGGCCCGCGCTTGGAAACCGCAATAGAGGAAATCGACAACTGGACACCGAGAGAGGAGAATATTCAATGACGGTCATCGAGCATCTTGCAAAGTGGGGGTCCGAAGCGCCCTTCGAACATTCAAGGGCAGCGCGAGACGTCGCTCGGCACGCTGTTGAAGACGTAATTGCCTGCATCATAGCGGGATCCAACGATCTCGGCGCCTCTAACGTCCGCAAGATGGTGTACGCCTCCGATAGTGCCGGTCCTGGCACGGTCGTCGGAGAGGAGAAGGCCGTGTTGCCGCAGCTGGCGGCGCTCGCAAATGGAACGGCCGGCCATGCATTGGACTATGACGATACGTTCCTTCCGGGCGTCAATCACGCCAGTTCGGTTCTCGTCTCGGCCCTCATGGCGCTTGGCGAGCAAGCGGGATCCTCGGGCGCCGAATTAATCGATGCCTATTTGGTCGGTCTAGAGCTCCAATTCGCGGTCGGCAGCGGTGTGATGCGTAGCCACTACGATTTTGGTTGGCACTCCACTTCGACGATCGGGTGCATCGGAGCCGCCGGCGCCTGCGCGCGGCTTCTCAAGCTGGATGCCAGGCGCTTCGCGCATGCGCTCAGCCTCGGGACGAGTATGGCGTCTGGGTGCAAGGTCCAGTTTGGCAGCATGGCAAAGCCTCTGCACGCCGGGCTTGCCGCTCAGCACGCCATCGAGGCGGCCCAATTGGCCGCGGCCGGCGTCGAGGGACGGCTGAATGCGCTTGAAGGAGGGATGGGCTTTCTCGAATTGTTCGGCGGCAAAGGACCGGCTGGCTGGGGAAAAAACATCGAGAAACTGGGCGCGCCGATGACGGCGGAGTCTCGCGGTCTCATGTTCAAACGCTATCCGTGTTGCGCCTCGACGCACCGGGTTCTAGACGCGTTCTTCGAGCTAAGGGCGCAAGAGAAGTTCGAGGCCGACGAGGTCGAAAGCATCAACACGCTAATTGGATACGGTAACTCGCGAAATCTGATGTACACAAATCCAGTCTCCGAAATGGAGGCTAGATTCTCTATGCAATATTGCATGGCCGTGGCTCTTGTCGACGGTGCTCCGAAGCTCAGTCACTTCACGCCGCAATCCGTCAAGCAGGAAAAATACCGTCGACTTTTCGGACTGACAACCGTCAGTTGCTACGATCCTGCGGAGGAGCAGAAGAACGTCGACCTAATGCGTCCTCATGTCATTACCGTCAAGTTGAAGAATGGCCGGTCGCTGGAACGGTCGCGGGATCTTCCGGTCGGTACCCTCAAATACCCGTTTAGCCTCGACGACCGCAAAGCAAAATTCGACGATTGCTGCAAATCTAGATTGGACAAGGTATCCTCCGATAGGCTCTTCGAGGCCATCAACAATATCGAGAGCGAAGGGCATCTGTCCCGGTTCACCGGTTTGCTGCGATTCGGAGCAAAGGCAAACCACGCTTTCCGCACTTCGAGCTTCGCGTGAGTGCGGCCGGAAGACCACGCATCCGGCCTCACGTGATCCATTCAGCGCAGAACGACTGCGACCGGAAAAAAATATGTCGTCGAAGCCACTTCCCCTGGATCAGGTTAGCGTAGTCGAATTCTGCTCGACGGCAGCGGGGCCTTTCGCGTCCATGCTGCTCTCGGATATGGGAGCGAGCGTCATCAAGGTCGAACCGCCAAATGGAGATGGCTTACGCCAATGGCCGCCGTTGACAGAAGGATTTAGCGAGAACTTTGCCTCACTCAATCGCAACAAGAAATCGATCGTCCTGGATCTCAAGAATGATGAGGACAATGACATTGCGCGGCGGCTTGTGCTCGATGCCGACGTGCTGATCGAGAACAATCGTCCCGGCGTGATGGAGCGCTTGGGGCTCGGTTATCCGCAATTCGCCGCGGAGAGGCCGGATCTTATCTACTGCTCGATATCCGCATATGGTCAAACCGGACCTCGAGCCGACGAAGGTGGGTTTGATCTCACCATTCAGGCCGCTGCTGGCGTGATGAGCGTAACGGGCGAAAGCGATGGAGCGCCGGTCAAATGCGGAGTTCCGATCTCGGATTTTGCGTCGGGTCTATACGCCGCTTTTGCCGTGACCTCCGCTCTGGTGCGGGTTCGGGCGGGGGGCAACGGCGCTCACATAGACGTTCCGATGTTTGGCTGCACGTTGGGTATAGCCGCGTTACAGACAAGTGAATTTTTCGGGACTGGTCTGCTCCCCCGCAGATTGGGATCCGCCCACCCGCGTAATGCGCCCTACCAGGCTTATCGAGCGGCGGACGGCTTCTTCGCGATTGCGGCTGGCAACGACGGACTGTGGCGCGAGGTCTGTCGTGTCGTCGGACGCGACTATCTCGTCACCGATGGGCGTTTCCTTACCACCGCTGACAGGGCTTCGAACCAGCACTCCCTCAAGGAGCTGCTGGAGGCCGTATTCGAAACCCAGCCGGTCGATTACTGGATCGGAGCCTTCGCGAAGGCTCGTGTGCCTCATGCAAGGATTAATAGCTACGACGCGGCCCTTGGAGATCCTCAGACGCGCCACATGGGATGGATCAAAGAACTCCAGTTGCCGGGTGGACGAACGACGCAGACTTTCGCATCGCCCCTGAAGTTCGGCGGCGAAAGCTTTGAAATCCGGAGCCGACCGCCCCTGCTGGGTGAACATACAAAGGAGTTCCGTGACGCCTACAGCCGCAGGCAGCCGGACCTCAACCGAGTTTCAACAAGGTCGGAGGACTGAGGTGAGCCAAAAGCTGCTTGCATTTGTGGCCGAGGTGACACGCTGTGTCGAAAACGTTCAGGACGAAGTCATAGTCGTTTCGCGCGTCAGGAAGGCGATGAGCGAGCTTGTGTCAACGGATGACTGGTTGCCTGAGACGATGGCGCTGTCCGATCCCAAATTCTATCAGCAACATCTGCTATATGGAGACCCTCTTGATCGCTTTTCGGTCGTGAGCTTCGTTTGGGGACCGGGCCAGCAGACGCCGGTCCATGACCATTCCGTGTGGGGTGTCATCGGCATGTTGCGAGGATCCGAGATCAACCAGAGGTACGGCCGGACGGCCTATGGGATGGACCCGATCGGTGGTTCCGAGCGACTGGAGCCAGGCGACGTGGAAATCGTGTCGGAAGCGGTTGGCGACATTCATCAAGTGCGAAATGCGTTCGATGACCGCGTGTCCATTAGTATCCACTGCTACGGTGGGAATATCGGGAGAATCCGACGTCATGTCTTCAAAGATCTCGGTGAGACCCAAGAGTTTGTCTCGGGTTATTCCAATGCTCTCACTCCCAACCTCTGGGCGCCAGCGCAGTGAGTGGGACGGAAGACCTTTTCGTCGGTCGCGCCGACGGTGTCGTGCGATTGCGCCTGAACCGACCGGAAGTAGGCAACGCCTTGAACCCAGGTTTGATCGCGGCCCTCACGCGCGAGGTAGAGGAGGCACGAAGATCGTGCGCCAGGCTTATGATCGTCGAGTCGAGTGGGCGCAACTTCTGCACTGGCTTTGATCTGTCGCGACTCCAGGAGGAAACAGACGATACGCTATTGGCAAGATTCGTCCGTATCGAATATTGTCTCCAGGCGATCAAGAATGCACCTTTCCCGACGTTGGCAATAGCCCGAGGGCGAGCGATCGGAGCCGGGGCCGACCTGTTCTGCGCCTGTGCCATCCGTTGGATCCTACCGGGGTCGTCGTTCGTCTTTCCGGGAGCGAATTTCGGCCTTGTCTTGGGTACCTCAAGGCTCGCCGAGATCGTCGGCGCCGCGACGGCCGCGGAATGGATCATGGGAGGGGCGACGGTCGATGCGCAATCCGCGCTGGAATCCGGCTTGGCTATGAAACAAATTGGCTACGAAGACATCGAAAGGGCAGTGTCTAGCGAGACCGCTCGCGCCTGTCGGCTAGATAGTTCGACGCATCAATCGATTTGGATGGCTGCAGCGAGTGCTCGCAGCGTTCGCGGAGAAACGGGTGACGGCTTCGACATGCTGAGGCTCATCGCGTCCGCTTCGCAGGTCGGCCTAAAGGAAAGAATAGCATCATACCGAACGGCAAGCCAATCGATCTGGCCCGTCACGTCACCTTGATATAGGATCGTGATCTAACCTCGCCGAACAATCAGCGTGAACGATGTTACCTCGGGCCGGCCACAATTTGACCTTCGAAACGTTTCGTCCGGTCGGTCACCATCGCTTCTTTTGAGATGGTAGCTGCGACGTCTGACAATCTGACGAGATATTGCTTGCCGGCCTACTCCGCTTGTTTGGTCTCATCACACACAAGATCGTCGACGGACCCAGGCGTCTTTGAGTAGCTTACATTTAGCAAATATTCGTCGCGGCGGAGCCTACTTTTGCGCTCGAGGACGGCGCCGCCATCAATCCTTTCCACCGCGACATGCCGCGCCTGTCGGTGGATATCGACCACACCTATCTGCCGGTGGTTCCGCGCCCCAAATCTCTGGCCCCGATCGATGCGGCGATGGAGCGCATGGCGGCGGCCATCAGGAAAGGATTGCCGGCAGCACGGGTGACGGAAGTCGTCAGCGCCGGTGAAAGATTGTCATCAAGCTGACCGTCCAGAGAGGCGCCGCGCAGGTCAGGATCGAGGTCACGCCGGTGATCAGGGCCGAGCTAGAGCTGCGCGATGTCTCGTCGAGCGTCGAAGAAATGTCCGGCTTCCGGACCCAAATGGAGCTGCTCAGGCTGTTGTCAAGTAAACCAATTCGTCATATATGGCATATAAACAAGTGTTAGTCGCCACATATGGTGATATTATGAGTTCGCCCAAATCCAATGCCGCGCTTGAACGTCTTGGTCACGACCTTCGATCGGCTCGCCTGCGCCGTCGTGTGGCTGTGGCCGACTTGGCTGCGCGCGCGGGTACGTCGCCTAGCACCATCGCACGCCTGGAAAAAGGCGATCCGGGAGTCGCCGTAGGCACGCTCGCGGACGTGCTCGTCTCTCTCGGGCTTATCGAGAATCTCGCCGATCTCGTCGATATACGGAAAGACGATCTGGGTTTGGCGTTGACGTCGGAGCGGTTGCCGCAGCGCGGTCGATCGTACGCTGCAAGGCTGCGCAAGCAGGAGAGGCAGGGCGACAAGGACGGGAAAAACGAACCGGACGATGTTGATCCGAACGGCGTGGCCTTCTGATGACTGAATACTACGCCCAAGTAGCCCTTGGCGAAGGCTTAACGCGAGTCGGTGAACTACGCTTCACGCAGACCGGGCCTCGTCAATTTTCGATCTTCACCTATGACCCGGCCTGGGCGAAGGATCCGCGTGCTTTCGCATTGCAGCCGAACATGCCCTTTGAGGGCGGGCCGTTTCATGCGTCGGCGCAGTCTGGCAATTCGCGCGAGGCGCTTGCTGGCGTCTTCTCCGATGCTGCGCCCGACAGCTGGGGGCGCAGACTGCTTGAACGTGCCTATGGCAATGGCCTCTCTGAATTCGAATATCTCACACTGTCCGACGATACATGCCGGCAAGGTGCTCTGCGTTTCATCGATGAACATGGGAAGATCATTACCGGTAAGGCCAACGAAGCGGTACCGCGTCTTCTTGATCTAGAGGCGATCACGGCGATTGCCCGCGCCTACGAACAAGGCAAGGAGATTTCCCCTGCGGACATGCAAGCTCTTGCCGGAGCCGGCGGCTCGGGCGGGGCTCGGCCCAAAGCCAACGTTCGTGACGGCGACGTTCTCTGGCTTGCCAAGTTCACTTCCGTCCACGATCAGCACCCGATCGAACAGGTCGAGGTCGCGACGCTGAACCTTGCCAGGATGTGCGGCATCCGCATTCCAGAGGTCAGACTGGAACTCGCTGACACGAAATTTCCGGTCGCGCTGGTCCAGCGTTTCGATCGACGCGGCCGCGCCCGCATTCCCTACATCTCCGCCCGAACGGCGCTCGGGAAGACAGGCTTAGAGCTCGGTTCGTACACGGAGATTGTCGATTTCATGCGGACGTCAGCTCCGGATCCGCAAGTCGATTTTGAGGAGCTCTATCGGCGGATGGTCTTCACTATCCTTGTTTCGAACAAGGATGATCATCTGAAGAACCATGGCTTCCTGTACGTCGGTTCGGGACGGTGGCGTCTGTCGCCGATGTTCGATGTGAACCCGGCGCCCGATCGCAACCCGCATCTCGAGACGGCGATCATGGAAGGTGGCACGCACGACCGATCAATCAAGCTCGCCCTCGAGGCCTGCGAGTTTTTCGAAATCACCGACGCCAACGCGCGAAAGATCATCCGAGATACAGCTCAACGCGTGTCCGATGGATGGCGGGAAACTTTCCGACGGGCAGGGGTCGGCCGTGCCCAATCGCGCGACTACGAAGCCGCCTTCGTCCATGATCAGAGCGACACAGCGCTTGGTCTATAATTCATCATATATGAAATGTTATCTGCTTCAATATATCATATTTGACTACTACGTAGTGATGCGCCAGAGACTTGCGAAGGCGCGGCCGGGTTCCCTCTGCCCTATCCACTTAGGTACGATCGACGATTTGCCTCGTATCGGACGGGAGGCATTCCAAGATTTGTGCCTCGCCATCGTGGCGGAAGATTTGAAGTCCCCGATACAGAACTTTTTGGCCTCCCACGATGGCGGTCGGACGAGCATTTCCCGGCGCTTGGGAAGGAGGCGAGGCCGCCCCGCGCCGGAAAGTGCACGATCCAGATCAAGCATTTCGGAAATGCCGCCGCCCGTCTATCTCTGTCGCACCTCACCAAGAAGCCGGGTGTCAAACGCCATCCGGAACTGAGGGGGCAGTTTTCCATGGCGCGCGACAGCCGGGCAATGCCAAGGAGCTCGCTGCCCAGGGGGCGCGCAGGCGATTACATCTTCATTACGAACGCCGGGGTTTCGGGAGCTGCCGAGGCAAGCATCTGCAGGCTTTCGAAAAGGCCGGTGTGCAGCGTTGTCGCGTGTTTGGAGGCGACTGGGTCGCGGCCCAGCTTCGGAGCCGCCCGTCCCCGAGGATGCTAATTCCGCGAATCTACAACCTCACGCATCTCCGACAATTCATCGACGGCGGAGCCTATCTTCAGGCATGACATCTACTCGGCGCGATGGGCGACAAATCTGCGCTGCTTCGCGACCACGGACGCGCATAGACGGAGCGTGGAAGCGCTGCTGGATCACCGGTTCGTCTTGCTTCGCGGGATCCGGCTTCCGGCAAATCGATGATCGCGGCGATATCGTCTCTTGGCGCGCTGGATGACCTTGCTATAGCCGAGCACGAGGAAGGCGACAGGTGGACCTTTCGTCATCCGACGATCGCGGATGCCTATTCGTCGCGGGAGGCCCCGACCTCGTCGAGATATACCTGCCCGGAGCCAAATCCGAGCGACTGCTGGCGTACGTGTTTTGCGGACGTCGCAGCGATGTCGATGCGTCAGAACGCCATAGAGCGCAGAAGGTACTATTGGACGTGCCGATCAATAGCGTCCTTCATTACTTCCTAGCCGAGCGCTGTGATGAAGATTTCTGCGCACTTTCGTCGAGGCGCGCCCAGAGATTTGGTAGTTCCCCTGCATATTCCGATGGCTGACGGCAATAACATCCGCTTGCTTGCCCGATTCAAACAGTTCGTCCTTTGTCCGAAGAGGACATTGAAACCTGATGAGGGAGATACGGGAATACGCTGGAATGCTTCGACGAGTCGATTTTCCAGGATGGACGTGTGCGATCACTGTTGCCTTCTGACGAATTCGAACGGCTCTGCGCCGACGTGAAATGGGAATGGCTTGCCGACCTTGGTGCGTCGGTCGGTCGCACGCGAAGAAGTTACAGCTCGAGCGATCAGGCAGGAATGTATCGTGACTTTCGCGATTCTCTCGAGGCCGCCGCAAAGTATTTTTGGGACGATGACGCGTTGCAAGCGGCGTTGTCAACGGCTTTGCGCCGGATGGACGAGATGATCTACGAGGATGAGGACCAGCGGCCTCCCCGCGGCGAAGCGAAACTTTCAAATCTTCGCCGAAGATCTCCGGAGCGTTGATCGAGATATTCAGTGATGTAGATGAAGAGTAGGGGCGCCATGATCTTGATCCAGCGCTTGCCCGGGGCAGTTCAGAAAATCGTGCCTGTCGTACCCGCGGCGCTGTTTCGCGGTGCGTTCGCCGTTTTCGTTGAAGTCCGACAGGCCCGGAGCTTGCGGGCTTCGCCTCGGTCACCTATCGCGAGCTCAGCAGCGATTGCCACAAATGCCGTTATGAAATTTCTGAATCGTCGGCCCTGGTCGATTCACTTATTTAATTGGACGGTTGATTCGGGAATTGCGATTCTGGCGCATGTCCGAACTCACCGTGCAATAAGCCCGCAAAGTTCTACGTGCTGACGATCGAGCCGACGCTGTTTGGCGATACAGCATTGGTGCGCGAATGGGGCCGCCTCGGTGGGCACGGCCAACGGCGGCTCGATCTGTTCGATGGGCACGTGCAGAGGCGCTTGAGTCCTGGTTCAAGCGCAAGACCCGTCGTGGTTACGTACAGCGGCACTTTCGCTTGGAGCCGGCTGCGACGTGCGGCAAGCGGTCTGATCTGGAGAAAATCTCCAATTAAAGTATGTCAAAGTAATCCGAAGGTATTTCGAATCTATTCCGAGAATTGCAGTATTCCATAGTACAACAATAGCGTACCTTCGCCGTGATCGAGGCTCATCAGGAAGGCTTTCCGCTCTCTACGTCAAGCTACCTTATCCTGGTTTGAAGTCGGAACATCGAGATGAAGTTGGAGCCCTTCTCAAGGTCCCGATAGCTCGAACACTGCGTCTTTGCGCCCGCGTTCAAGCGAATCGGTGGTGATGTTCGTCCGGACGGCCGCCACCTGAGCCAACCTAATTCGATCCCGCCGCAGCAGCCGTGAAGCTGCGGTCGACGGCTTTGCTGACGTCGAGCGTCTTCGGCAGGATGCCGTAGCGGGTCGAGCGGTCGGAGGCTTCCTGCACCTCTTTCACCACGCCCTCGTCGATCACAATCGGGCTGGTGCGCTGCGCGGTGTAGGCCGAGATCAGCACGTCCTCCGGCAGCTTGGTCAGCTCGGCCGTGCTCCTGGCGTATTCCGCAATATGGTCCAGCGACCACAGCCGTGCCTTGTTCAGCCGTTGCACGAGGTCCTGAACCGCGGCGCGCTTGGTGGCGATGGCATTGTCGGAGGCGACGATGAAGGTGATGGTCGGCGTCAGGCCGTCGCCGTCGGCGATGACGCGCGCCTTGTCCTTCAACGTCGCGAATGAGACATAGGGCTCCCACACCGCCCAGGCGTCGACTGACCCCGCCACCAGTGCCACCTTGGCATCGACAGGGCCGAGAGGCGCGAAGGTCGCCTCGTCCAGCTTGATCTGCGCCTTCTCCAGGGTTGCATCGATCAGGAACTGGCCCCAGCCGCCGCGCGTACCAGCGAGGCGCTTGCCCTTGAGGTCGGCGGCCGACTTGATCGGTGAATCCTGACGAACCAGGATCGCCTGCGTCTTGGCATCCGACCGCGTGCCGCCGATCGCCTTGATCGGCGCGCCCGCTGCATAGACGGAGAGGAAAGACAGATCGCCCGTGTAGCCGACGTCGAGCGCGCCGGCGTTGAGCGCTTCCAGAATGGGAGCTGCCGCCGGGAATTCCGACCATTCGATCTTGTAAGGCAGGTCCTTCGCATAACCCGAGATCTCGAGTAGCGAGCGTTTACCGCCTTTCTGGTCGCCGACGCGCAGCACGACTGTATCGGCCGCGAACGACGCGGCTGCCGTCGACAAGGTGACGACCGCGGCGAACAGAGAGGCCGCCAGGCGGTGCGTGATCGAATGGTCCGAAGAGTTGATGCTCATGTGATCTGTCTTGTTGCTTGCCTGTTACGACACGTGGGCGCGTGATGCGGCGAGACGATCAAGTCTATGACCGCGTGATACGCAGTCAATGAAATGGCCAACCGTATTGCGCGCGCGATGAGCAAGGACATTTCAATGAATGTGTGCTTTTCAGAAAAGCGGCGTGCGCATGCCTCAGACTGGGTGACAGTGATCCTCTCGCAGAGTCGTGAAGCTGCCTGGGAGCCGATGCGTCAGCGAAAATCGTTTCATCGTTGTTGCGTGTGCCGATGGAGAGAATGACTTCGCATCGCGCCAGATTCGAAATTCCATTTCATTGACGATGCGGTACCCGCGCCGCATGATTTGCACATCGCATCAACGTGGACGCAGGAAGCGACCCGCGAAAAATATTCTCTCTACGCAGCTCCCTCAGGAACATCCGCAACGCGAACAGTTGTGCCGATGGCGGAGCGTGCCAACTCAGGAGTGGGGCTGATGGGAAACGACATTAAGCGCAACGGATCGAGCCTCGACCGGCGTCATTTGCTTCAGGCGGGACTGGCGGCGGCCTTTGCGGCCCCGTTCGGCGCCCTGGGCGCACAGGCGTTTGTGCCGCAGGCGCCCGCGCCTGGCATAGACTTCTCGGAATTCCCGCTATGCCGCACGGCCGCGGACGGTCCTGTGCTCACGGGAGCCCCGCGCAAGCTAAAGCTCTCGTGGAATGCCGGCGCGGTGTGCCTTGCGCCGCTGCCTGTTGCGATCGAGCACGGCTTCTTCCAGAAGCAGAATCTCGATGTCGAGCTCGTCAACTATTCCGGTTCGACCG
Organism: Bradyrhizobium zhengyangense; assembly: GCF_022012555.1. Classification (NCBI taxonomy): domain Bacteria; kingdom Pseudomonadati; phylum Pseudomonadota; class Alphaproteobacteria; order Hyphomicrobiales; family Nitrobacteraceae; genus Bradyrhizobium; species Bradyrhizobium zhengyangense. The sequence goes on from NZ_JAKLTZ010000017.1 coordinate 79,610, forward strand.
ACCAGTTGCTCGAGGCCATCGCGACCGGAAAGAGCGATGCCGGTCTCGGCATGGCGCTGCGCTGGCTGAAACCGCTCGAGCAGGGCTTTGACGTCAAGATCGCCGCCGGCACCCATGGCGGCTGCATGCGCGTGCTGAGCCGCGCCGATTCCGGCGTGAACAAGCTTGCCGATCTCAAGGGCAAGATCGGTGCGGTCGGCGATCTCGCTGGTCCCGACAAGAACTTCTTCTCGATCCAGTTGGCAAAACTCGGCATTGATCCTAACAAGGACGTCGACTGGCGCGCCTATCCCGGCAATCTGCTCGATGTTGCGGTCCAGAAGGGCGAGGTGCAGGCTTTCCTGTCGTCCGACCCGCTTGCCTATCTCTGGCTCAAGGACACCCAGTACAGGGAGGTCGCCTCCAACCTCGATGGCGACTATCGCGACAAGAGCTGCTGCATCGTCGGCCTGCGCGGCTCGCTGGTTCGCGAAGAACCCCAGGTCGCGCGTGCGATCACTCAGGCGCTGCTCGACGCCGCCATGTTCACCTCGCAGAATCCGGCCGTCGCGGCAAAGTCATTCCAGCCCTACGCACCGAAGGCCGCAACGCTCGCCGATATCGAGGGCATGGTGCGCTACCACACCCACCATCATCATCCGACCGGTGAGGTGCTCAAGCGCGAACTGAAGGCTTACGCCGACGATCTCAAGAGCGTGCAGGTCTTCAAGCAGAGCACCGATACGACCAAATTCGCGGAGCGCATCTATGTCGACGTATTCTCTGTCTGACGGGCTCGCCTCCGGCGCGCCGCGGACCACGACGGCGTTTGCCAGCTGGGTGCGCGAGTCCGGCGCCGGGGTTTTCGCCAGCATCGCGTGGATTGCCTTCGGCCTCTCCTGCCTGTGGTGGGAGGATGTCGGCGACTGGTCGCGCACCCATTCGCTCGGCATCGCGGCGCTCGTCATTGCCGCGGTCGTGTTGTTCGGGACCGTCGGCGCCGACTATCTGGGCACGGCGGGCAGGGCGCTGCGCCAGCGCGCGCCCTGGCTCATCGCGCTCGGCGCGTTCCTGACGCTGTGGGAGGTCGCGACCGCCAAGTTTGCCTGGCTGCCGCTGCCGTTCTTCCCGCCGCCGCAGGCGATCATCGAGGTCTATACCGACGATCTGCCGAAGCTGCTCGACAGCCTGTTCGCCTCGGTCAAGCTGCAGCTCGGCGGCTACATCATTGGCGCTGCGGTCGGCTTCCTGACGGGGGTGTCGATCGGCTGGTCGCGCGCGGTCGGCTATTGGGTGCACCCGGTGCTGCGCTTCATCGGGCCGCTGCCGGCAACCGCCTGGCTGCCGATCGCGTTCTTCACCTTCCCCTCGAGCTGGAGCGCGTCGACCTTTCTGATCGCGCTCGCGACCGGTTTTCCCGTCACGGTGCTGACATGGTCGGGCGTCGCGAGTGTCAGCAGTGCTTATTACGATGTCGCGCGGACGCTCGGGGAAAAACCGTCCTTCCTGGTGCTGAAGGTCGCGATCCCTGCCGCGCTGCCGCACGTCTTCGTTGGGCTGTTCATGGGGCTCGGCGCCTCCTTTGCCGTGCTCGTCGTCGCCGAGATGATCGGCGTAAAGGCCGGTCTCGGCTGGTACCTGCAATGGGCGCAGGGCTGGGCTGCCTATGCCAACATGTATGCGGCGCTGATCGTGATGTCGCTGCTCTGCTCCGGCGCGATCACGCTGCTGTTTGCGATCCGCGACCGTCTGCTGGTCTGGCAGAAGGGGACCGTGAAATGGTAGAGGCAATCGTGCATCCGGCCGCCGGTGCCGCGCTCGACATCGAGCAGGTCGGCCATGCCTTCGACATCGACGGCGCCGCGCTGCCGGTGCTGAGCGATGTCAGCATCGCCGTCGAGCCCGGCGAGTTCGTCGCGCTGCTGGGGCCTTCCGGCTGCGGCAAGTCGACCTTGCTGCGGCTGGTGGCAGGGCTCGACAAGCCCAAGGCGGGAAGTCTGCGCGAGGACGAAGTCCGCATCGTCAGGCCGCATCCGTCACGCGTCGTCGTGTTCCAGGATCCGACCCTGTTTCCCTGGCGGTCGGTCTGGGACAACGTCGCCCTGGGCCTCGAAGCCCAGGGCATTCTGAAGAGCCAGCGGCAGCGTGTCGATGATGCGCTCGATCTCGTCGGACTGTCGTCGTTCCGCAATGCCTATCCGCACCAGCTCTCCGGCGGCATGGCGCAGCGCGTGGCGCTGGCGCGGGCGCTGGTGAACGATCCCAAGATCCTGATTTTGGATGAGCCGCTCGGCAAGCTCGACTCGCTGACCCGCATCACCATGCAGGCCGAGCTGGTCTCGTTGTGGCAGCGCAAGGGCTTTACCACGCTCCTCGTCACGCATGATGCCGAGGAGGCGCTGGTGCTCGCCAACCGCGTCATCGTCTTCAGCGAGCGTCCGGCGCGCGTGAAGGCCGACATCCGCGTCGACCGTCCCTATCCGCGCCATCGCGGCGATCCATATCTTGCGGACCTGCGCCGCCAGATTCTTGGCCTGCTGGGATTGGATGCAACATGGTGACTTCTATCGCTCAGGGACGGGTGGCGCATGGCGAACCCGACTATATCGCGCGCGCCGAGGCGCTTGCGCCGGGCTTTGCCGTGCGCGCAGCCGAGCACGACCGCGCCGCCAGCTTTCCCTTCCAGAACTTTCGCGAGCTCTCCGAAGCCGGCCTGCTGTCACTGACGGTGTCGGCGGCTCTCGGCGGGGCCGGCGCGGGCGCACGATATGCCGCGCGTGTGCTCGGCATCATCGGCAAGGCCGATCCGTCGACCGCGCTGGTGCTGTCGATGCACTACATCAATCATTTGGTGATGGCGCGCAGCCCGACCTGGCCGGCGCGGCTGTCGCGCAAGCTTGCGCGCGAAAGCGTCGAGGGCCTCGCGCTCATCAATGCGCTCCGGGTCGAGCCCGAACTCGGCTCGCCCGCGCGGGGCGGCCTGCCGGCGACAGTGGCCCGCCGCACCGAGACCGGCTGGCGGCTCTCTGGCCACAAGATCTACTCGACCGGCGCGCCGATCCTGAAATGGTATCTGGTATGGGCGCGGACCGACGAAGCCGAGCCGCGGGTGGGCCAGTTCCTGGTGCCGGCAGGCCTGCCGGGAACGCGGATCGTCGAGACCTGGGACCATCACGGCCTGCGCGCCAGCGGCAGCCATGACGTCATTTTCGACGACGTCGTGATCCCGCTCGACGCCGAGGTCGATGTCCGCAAGCCCGCCGACTGGCGCGCCCCCGACGTCGCGCAGGCGACCGTCCACACCGTCTTCGTCGCCGCGATCTATGATGGTATTGCCCGTGCGGCGCGCGACTGGTTCGTCCAGTTCCTGAAGCAGCGCGTGCCCGCCAGCCTCGGCGCGCCGCTTGCCACGCTGCCGCGCGCGCAGGAAATCCTCGGTGCGATCGAGGCCAGGCTCGCGGTTAATGCTCGGCTGCTCGACACCTTCGCCCGCGACTTCGACGACGGCGTCGATCTCTCCAACGGCGAATCCAACGTCATCAAGCTGACGGTCACCAACAATGCGGTCGCCGCGGTCGAGGACGCGCTGTCGCTGACCGGCAATCACGGCCTATCCCGCAGCAATCCGCTGGAGCGGCATTATCGCGATGTCCTGTGCGGGCGCGTGCACACGCCGCAGGACGATGCCACGCGCACCGGCCTCGGCCGCGCCGCATTGGGCCTCTAGCCTTTCCGAAAACAACAGGGAGATTATCATGTCGGTCGAGTTCATCGGCTTTATCGCCAACAGCAATGCTTCCGAGACCATCGTGCGCCAGGGACCGATCCTCGATCCCGCTTATATCGAGACGGTGGCAAAAGCACATGAGCTTGCCGGTTTCGACCGCGCGCTGCTCGCGTTTCATTCCACCACGCCGGATGCGCTGCAAGTTGCCCAGCATGTGCTGACCATCACCAAACAGCTCAAGGTGATGATTGCGCAGCGGCCGGGCTTCACCGCGCCGACGTTGCTGGCGCGCCAGCTCGCCACGCTCGACCAGCTCTATGGCGGCCGCGTCTCGCTGCACGTCATCACCGGCGGCAATGCCGCCGAGCTGCGTCAGGACGGCAACACCTTCGACGACAAGGACGAACGCTACGCCCGCACCAGCGAATTCCTCGACGTGGTCAGGCTGGAATGGACCAGCGAAAAGCCGTTCAACTACAGCGGCAAATATTACACCGTCGAGAACGGTTTCTCCCAGGTGAAGCCGCTGCAGAAGGGCGGCATCTACACCTTCGTCGGCGGCGGCTCGGATGCCGCGATCGAGGTCTCGGGCAAGTATGCCGACACGTTTGCGCTCTGGGGCGAGTCCTATGCGCAGGTGCGCGACGTCACGGCGCGGGTGCGCGCAGCGGCTGCGAAACACGGGCGGCCGAGTCCGCGCTTCAGCCTGTCGGTGCGGCCGATCCTCGCTGAGACCGAGGAGAAGGCCTGGCAGAAGGCGGAGCACATCCTCGAACGCGCAACTGCGCTCCAGGACCAGACCGGCTATCGCCGGCCAAACCACGCCACCGACGGCGCCAAGCGGCTCCTGGCGCTGGCTGACCAGGGCGCGCGCATTGACAAGCGGCTGTGGACCGAGATCGCAAAGCTCACCGGCGCCAACAGCAACACCACCGCGCTGGTCGGCACGCCCGAGCAGGTCGCCGAGGTCTTCGCCGATTATTATGATCTTGGCGTCAGCCATTTCCTGATCCGCGGCTTCGATCCGCTGCCCGATGCCATCGACTACGGCCGCGAGCTGATCCCGCTGACGCGCAAGCTGATCGCGACACGCGACCAGCAACGGGGCATCGCGGCGGAATGATCCGGCTCATCGCTGCTTTGGCGCTCGCCCTTGCGGGCGCCGGTCTCGCCAGCGCGCAGACGACGCTGCGCGTCGGTGACCAGAAGGGCAATGCGCGGGCGGTGATGGAAGCCGCGGGCCTGCTCAACGACGTTCCCTACAAGATCGAATGGAAGGAGTTTCCGGCCGCGGCGCCGCTGCTGGAAGCGCTCAGCGCCGGCGCGATCGAGACCGGGCTGGTCGGAGACGCGCCCTTCACTTTCGCCGCCGCCTCCGGCGCGCCCGTCAAGGCGATCGCCGCGATCCGGCAGACGCGCGAGGGGCTCGCGATCCTCGTGCCCGAGAGCTCGGCGATCAAGACCTTCGCCGACCTGCGCGGTAAAAAGATCGCGACCGGCCGTGGCTCGATCGGGCATCAGCTGATCCTGGCCGCGCTCGAAAAGAACGGCTGGAGTGCCGGTGACGTGCAGATCGCATTCCTGGCGCCGTCCGATGCCAAAATCGCCTACACGCAAGGTTCGGTCGATGCTTGGTCGACCTGGGAGCCGTACGTCAGCCAGGAAGAGGTGCTGTTCAAATCGCGCCGCATCATCACCTCGGAAGGCCTGACGCCGGGCCTCAGCTTCCAGGTGGCGCGATCCGATGCCATCAGGGACAAGCGCACCGAGCTCAACGACTTCATCCGTCGCCTCACCGCGGCGCGCGCGTGGTCGCTGAACAATATCGACAGCTATGCCGCGACCTGGGGCAAGTGGATGAACATCCCGACATCAGTACCGCAGAACTGGCTCTCGCGCGCAAAAATCCGGATCGCGCCGATCGACGACGGCGTGGTTGCGGACGAGCAGGGCACGATTGATCTGTATTTCCGCTGGGGCCTCATCAAGCAGAAGCTGGTTGCGGCGGAGATCGTCGATCGTTCGTTTGCTGATGCGATCGGAAAGGCGGGGTTCTGATGCTTCTTTGCGAGAATATGCGTGGTGCTCCGTAGCAGCCGCCGCCGACACGAAGCAACTATCGCGGATAGCGCGCTCGCGCATTAGGTCAAGCAATTTGTCTCGGAAATGTGGCTCGCACGCTGGCGCTGTGCGACATCGGTGACGGAAAGATCCCAGTTGCCGAGATCGTTCTCATGTCAACCAAGGTCGATGTTGGCCCTCTGGTGGTGAATGGCATGCCTTCGGTGGGCTTCCAGTGAGGTCATGCTTATAGCTGTCCGCGAATTGTCGAAGGCGGCGTCGCAAGAGATAGGACATCGACGATGTCTCTGCCGCAGGTGGACGAGCAAACAACGCTGAACCAATGGGCCCCTTGAAGCAGGCAGAGCCGCTTGATCGCTCGTTGTAGCCGCGCCGCTCTGGTGGCTCCGCCGCGACGAGGGATATTGAAGCCCTGGGCCGCAAGCGTGATGCGCCGCGCTTCGGAAAGCGAGAGTTCCGACTTTAGCAGCGCTCTCCCAAGACTCTGCCGTTGATAGCTCGCAAGTCGGCCAGCATCAGCTTTGGCTCTCCCATCGCTGCGAAATGGCCGCCTGTTGGCATGTCGGTAGGTGTGCTCCGCAAATGAGCGCGGAGTCGGCAGGAACACGGGATCGGGGAAGGCCGCCACGCCATCGGCGCTCCAACACGGGTGCCCGCGGGAAACCGAGCTGATCCTTCAAGGCGCTTACCGTGATAAATCCGTGTCGCGGTTACAACCGCCGGCGTCGCGACATAGGAGGCGTCGTTCGACCGTGCGACAATCGAAACTATCCAGCGAATAGGCGGCGTGCCGCTTGGACATGGCAGCGTTGCACCCGGTTGCCCTAAATGCCGGTCAATTTGACCTCGGTCCTCAGATGCTCGGCGGCAGCGCCGAGCATGGTCGTTCCGATCGTTCACTAGCTGCGCCGGTGATGCGCTTGAATTCCTCACTTTGCTCTCCTCGGTCGACGTCATCGTGCAATGCGGACTTGTCGGATGCAGCCTCCTTCATCCTCTCCGCCGCATTTAAGAAAGAAGCGTTCGCCATAAAAATCGAGCCCCATGAGTTCGTGAAGGTGGCTGTCTTTATGCGCGAATCTTGTTGCGCATCTCGATGATTTCATCATGAACTTTGTGAAACGTTTAAGGAAGGTTATGGCGATCGAATCCGCTGCCGTTTCCGCCCTGATGCAGACGCACATAGGCTACGACAAACGCCGTCGTGAGCATGTCGAGCTCCATGATGGCATCCATGGTTGCGTCGAATGTGTATTCCGACAGGCGTTTTGCGCATATTTATGAGCCACCGCGGAGGTGAACGAGTTGGAAACTCGGGAGAGCTGCAACAGTTCTGTCTCGACGGAGTCTAGGGTGGCGCGTCCGCTCTGGAAGTCAATGCACCACTCTTCGGGAAGAAGATGAGACTGCCCGCGTTCTTCGGAAAGCCACCTGCCCTTTCCAGTCACTGGCCGGTCGTTGACCGGGATTTGTAGCTCTCGTCCTGGCCTACACTTGCCGTGAGCACTCCTGCGCGGACGGCATCATGCAGCTTCAATATTAGTCTGCGGAAAATCGGTGCCTTTGAACATCAAAGGCTCTCCTAAATGGCAGGCGCATGCATAAGCAAAACAGTCCCGAAATTCAGCCGTGCTGGGTGTCGGCCCTTGCCTTAACGGTCAAAGGCGTCGAGCGCGATCCGGGCCGTTTCGGGCGGCACTTGCACCATCTTGATTTCCATTAGCGCCAGATAGCTCTCGACTGCTTCGCTAGCGTCCGAGATTGGAAGACCAAGTATTCGGGCTACGGCGATCACCGCCTCCCACACTGCCAGCGGCGAGTGTCAACGCGCGGCCGCTTGTTGAAGGCGCGTCAACAGCTCCCGCGCTTCGTCTTCATCGATCGACATCGCGGTCAACGCCGAGGCATCGATAAACATCAGTCAACTTCGTAAAGGCCGTCGCGAAACACCTTGTCTGCCGGCCTACTTTTTTGCGGATTGCCCCTGGCCCGGAGATCGCGACAGAACTGTACGCCCAAGTCGACCAAGGTAGGCTTACCCTGCTCACGCTCCAGCTCATGGGTGAGCGCCGTATGCACGGCCTCGGTGAGGCCGATCTTCTTGAGCGCCGCGATCCTGCGGGCCAGCGCGTCAGTATCAGGATTCTTAATATGGAAAGCCATCCGGATCCTCTAGCCGTTGCCGTGTATCATTATATAGCACGTCGGATACACCCTTTGAAGGCTAGGGCTCCAAGTTGATCACCGAGCTCCCGACGCAGGCAGTCGGCGCGCTGATGGTTAACCTCGCGTCGCTCTAGCTTTTCAGTCCTGAATTCCACCCGGGTGCGCCTCTTCTAGAGGTACTATTCGGAATAGCCGGTGGCCCTCTGCCGCAGCCAGTTTGGCCGGACTATTCTGCCGCGCCGAACGGAGCTGCCTCGGTCATCCACGATTGGGGAGGAGGGGGGCCCCATCCACCGGCCAATACCTTCGCCATCTCCCATTTGAGCGGTTCGTCCTCGATGTCGATCGTCTGGTAGTGAGTGTTGAACAGTTCGATGCGGTGTCCGTCCGGGTCGCGGAGATAAACGAAGCGGGCATATCCGGGAGCGAAATGGCGCGCCGGGCCGTACTCCACCGACCTACCGAAGCCCATCTCGGCGAGCAGATCGCAGATGAACATGAGATGGTAGGTCTCCGGGATGGTGAAGGCGGCGTGATGAAGGAGAGGTCCTGGGCCCGGACCTGGGGCGAACACTATGTCGTGCGGATTGCCCTTTCTCTGCAGGAAAACGAAGCTCGGTTCTTCCGATCCGTCCTGCGTAATGTACTCCGACAGTCTGAATCCGAGACGAGTGTAGAATTCGAGCGCCCGGTCCACGTGTGGTGTCAAAATCTGAAAATGGTCGAGCCGCTGCGGACAGGCGCCGCTAAAACGGCTGGATTGCAAGATCAGACGAGGCCTCGTTTCCATGGAGGCGCAAATATCGAGAGGAACACCCGCGGCGTCGGAAACACGCAGCGTACGAGCCTGATGAGGTACCTCGACCCAGGTCGGACGATGACCTAGATCCCGGAAGAAAGCTTCTGCAGCATCCAAATCCTCTTCGGTCAGAACGCGAAAGCCAATGTGTTGCGCGCTCGGCTTGCCGCCCTGTTCCAGAACGAGGGAATGATGGCAACCTTCTTCGAGTCCTCGGAGGTAGAGGCGGTTTTCGTCTTCGCTGCTGACTACGAATCCGAGCGCGTCGACGTAGAAGCGCTTGCTCTCTTTCAGGTCTTTCACCGCGAGCACGACATGGCTTGCTCGGGTCATGTTGAACGGTGGACGAAATACGGGTCGCGGTATCGCCATCAAGTCCTCCCTTGTATTGGTTTTCGTTCAAATCAGGCCGGGGTAGGAGCCGCCGTCCAGTTGAAGATTCTGGCCGGTGATGAAGCCCGCCTGTACGCTGCAGAGGTAGGCACAGGCATCCCCGAATTCTTCTGGCTTTCCGAATCGCTTCGCCGGAAGCGAGTCGGCGATCCTGGTGCGTGCCTCTTCAAGCGATATTCCCAGCTCCGACATCATCCTTTCCGCCATGAAGCGCTGACGATCGGTATCGATGCGCTCGGGCAGCATGTTGTTGATGGTGACGTTGTAGGCGGCGTATTGCCGGGCAAGCGACTTGCAGGCCGCCGTGAGCCCGGCGCGCGCGCCTGACGAGAGTTCCATCTTGGGATGCGGCGCCTTCACCATGGCAGACGTGATATTGATGATCCGCCCGAACTTCCGGTCCCGCATTCCAGGAAGAAAGGTTTTTACGAAGTGAAGGGGCGCGAGCATGTTCTGCTCGATCGCCTCCAACCACTCCGTGCGGCCGAACTCGAGGAAATTTCCGGGCGCCGGCCCGTGATTGTTGTTGATGAGGATGTCGGGTTCGGGACAGGCCTCGATAACCGTTTGGCGACCCGATTCTTCCGCGATGTCCGCCTGGACGAACGCCACTGGCTTACCCGCGAGGGCCTCGATGGACTTTGCGGCCAGGCGAAGGCGCTCCTCATCCCGGCCGTTCAGTGTGATTTCGCAGCCCTCGCGGGCGAGCGAAGTCGCGCATGCAAAACCCAACCCCTTAGAGGACGCGCATACGAGGGCCCGTTTAGCCGCCAAACCGAGGTCCATTTCGGCTCCAAACAATATATTATTTGACTTGCCCGACTTAAATAAAGATTATCATACGTCAAGGCAAGAAATTTCTATTTCAGGAGGGGTAGTTTGTCGGACGCATCAGAGACGCTCGCAACGGCCGCCTACCAGAAGCTCCGTATGGACGTGATCGGAGGGATGTTTTCCTTCGGCCAAAAGCTGAAGATCCGCTCGCTGTGCGAACGTTATGGGGTCAGCGCAGCTCCGATGCGCGAGGCTCTGACCCGGGCGGCCAAAGACGGCCTCATCATGCATTCCGACCAGCGCGGCTTTTCCGTCGCGCCGTTGAGCATCGAGGATTTGGACGACCTCTTGCAGACCAGGATCGTGCTCAACGAGTTCGCTCTCAGAAAATCGTTCGAGTACGGTGGGGCCGAGTGGGAGGAGCAGGTCCTGCTCTCATGGCACCGGCTGTCCCGCATTCCGTTTACGCCGGCTTCCGTTGACCCGGAATGGGAGCGCGCGCATCGTGTCTTCCACGCCACGCTTCTCTCCGCGTGCCGCGCGCCGCGCATTCTGGCGTATTGCGATCAGTTGTTCGACAGCGCCGACAGGTATCGGTTCATGTCTCGCGCCGCACACGTCGGCGGAGCCCGCACCGCCGACCACAAGATGATCGCCGACGCGGTGCTCGCGCACCGTCCGGACGAGGCGGTCGTCCTGCTGACACGACACTTCAGCGAGACCGCCGAACTCTGCCGGCAGCAACTGCTGTTGCAGGGAAAAGCCCAGCCCGGTGTCGTGACGCGAACGCCTTGCTAGGCAGCGTTCCTAAAAACAAACAAGAAGCCGAAGAGAGAGGAAATGACAGGCGATTTCGAGGAAACGTTCGTTCTTATCGTAGGCGGAGGACCCGTCGGGCTGACATCCGCGATCGATCTCGCGCAGAGGGGGGTACCTTGCATTCTGATTACGGAAAACCTCGAGACGGCGACCCAGCCCCGCTGCAATTTCGTGAATGCACGCACTATGGAGCATTTCCGTCGTCTCGGACTGGCGGAGGAAGTTCGCGCGGCGGCGCCGCTTGCCAAAATGCATCCGCGCGTAGCCTTCGTCACGCGCTTCTGCGGCCACGAATTCGGTAACATCGATCTGCTGAAGACGCGCCTTAGTGAAGGGCAGCTCGGACCGGAGTCCGGCCTGTCCATCTCCCAGCTCTTTCTGGAGCCGCTGCTGCGCCGACATGCCGAGGCCTCGGAGTCGGTCGACGTGCGCTTCGGTACACGCCTGGTCGCGCTCGGTGGGGAGGACGGCGCTCCGATCGCAACGGTCGAAGACGTGCGCACGGGAGTGCGCAAACGAATCCGGTCTCGGTACGTCATCGGTGCCGATGGGGCTCGGAGTCCGGTTCGTCGTCACTTCAACATTTCCATGGCGGGCGACGACGGGCGCATCGACAATGCGTTCGTCTCCGGCACCATGATCACGTATTTCGTTCGGGCCCCGACTCTGCTGGAGGAGAGCAGGCGTGCGCCGGCGACCATCACCTGGATCATAAATCACGACCTCCGCGCGTTCGTTTTTGCCCAGGACGGCCGCGAGCGCTGGATCATTCATTATCAGGTTCCGGAAGGCCTCGGCTGGGAGCAGGTCCGCAGCGACGAGGTGATGCGGTCGATATTCGGCAAAGACCTTCCGTACGAAATCCTCGCGGAGGGGCCGTGGACCGGCGGTTTGTCTTTGGTTGCCGCGGCATACCGGGCAGGTCCCGCTTTCCTCGTTGGCGACGCGGCGCACCTCTACACACCTCTAGGTGGCTTCGGCATGAACACGGGCATCGGAGATGTCCTGAACCTGACTTGGAAGCTTGCGGCAGCATACTCGGGGTGGGCCGGTCCCAACCTCCTGGATTCGTACGAGGCCGAGCGGAGATCCATCGGTTTGAGGAACTCGAAGATCGGCATCCACTGCTCGAAACGGAAAGGCAAGTGGCTGATCCCGCCGACCATCGAGGATGAAGGCGAGGCCGGTGCGCGTGCCCGGAAGACGTTCGGGGATTTCGTGGTCGTAGACGATCTCGACGAATACGACACGTCCGGACTGCAGTTGGGCGAGCGGTACGAATCCTCCCCCATCGTTTGTGCCAATGGCACTGCCGCGCCTCCGGACACATGGAGCAACTACAAGCCCGCCGACTTTCCGGGAGCGCGTTCGCCCCACTTCTGGCCGTCGCCCGGACGCGGCTTCTACGATCTGTTGGGTCGAGACTACACCCTTGTCGATTTCGAAAGCGGAGAACCTCTCGAGGCGTTGCTCGAGGCCGCGAAGCTGCGGAGGCTCCCGCTGTCGGTGGTCCGTTGTCCCGCTCCTGGCCAGCCCTACCAATCCAAACTCGTTCTGGTCAGGCCCGACCAGCACATCGCATGGCACGGAAACGCTCCACCGGAGGATCCGACGGCTGTGATCGACCGGGTGCGCGGAGCTTGACGAACCAAAACGAACGAAAAAGCGGGAGGGAATATGGGAATCGGAGGACAAGTCGTCGTTCCGTTCGATGGGTCCGCTCCGGTCGATAGCCGACCGGACGGCCGCAGGATCGACTTGGACGAATTCGTGGAAGGCCGATCGATCGGCGCCTTCCACCTCAATGTCGTGCTTTGGCCACTGCTGGTCACGATCGCAGATGGTTTCGATCTTGTCGTAATGGGCTATGCCGCCCCCGAGATCATCAAGATATTGAACTTCGATCGGAGCGCGATGGGCGTCATCCTGAGCTCCAGCCTGGTCGGAATGCTGATCGGCACTCCGATAGCCGGCTATCTCGGCGACCGTTTTGGCAGGAAGCCTCTGATCGTTCTGTCGACATTGCTTTTCGGCCTAGCCACGTGCTCGACCGTGCTGGCCGCTTCCGTCGCGCAGTTCTGCGCTCTTCGTTTCGTCGCGGGAGTCGGCCTTGCCGGGATCATCCCTAACGCGACCGCGCTCGTATCGGAGTTCATTCCACGCCGCGTCCGCGGTGCCTTCCTCATAGTCGTACAGCTCGGCGTGCAGATCGGAGGCATAGTACCCGGCCTCGTCGCCGCGTATCTGGTCTCCCGCTACGGCTGGGAAGTACTTTTCCATATAGGAGGCGCCGCTCCGGTGGTGCTGGCGACGGTGCTCGTTTTCGTACTGCCCGAGTCCATCAAGTACCTGTCGCTCGTTCCATCGAAGCGAGCGGAGCTTCTCAGGATCGCCAGGGCTCTCGACCCGAGGGGCCACCTTCCGGACGACGCGGTTTTCGCCTTGAAGTCCACGGGCTCGAGGGGAGCCTTGTCCCCGCTCGTGCCGCTTCGAAACGGCATGCACATCATCACACCGCTCCTCTGGCTACTCGCGGTGGTCAATTTGTTCACGACCCTTCTGATGGCGAGCTGGGCTCCGACGGTCTTGCGTGACATCGGACTTTCACCCGAAGCCGCCGCGCTCACGGCGACCCTGTTCGGTCTCGGAGGATTGATCGGAAGCTTCATGCTTACGGTGGGGTTCAATCGCTATGGTTTTCTCGTCATCGTCGCTTTCTACATCGTCGCGATCCCCTCGATGGCGCTCATCGGCCAGCCGTTCGTCGATCGCGGAGTCCTGCCGTGGTTGGTTCTTGTGACCGGCATATGCGTTGCCGGTACCCAATCCGCGATCAACTCGGCTTTCGGAATGTTATATCCAACCACCATCCGGTCGAACTGCGTCGGGTGGGGAATGGCGATCGGCCGCCTCGGAGCGATCGGAGGCCCTCTGTTCGGAGGCTTCCTGATGTCCAAGCAACTCTCCGGTACCGCTTTCTTCGAAACCGCCGCGTTGCCTCTCGTATTCGGCGTCCTGATAGCTGGCGTGCTGACGTACGCCTGCCGGCAGAGGTTCGGAGGCTGGACTTTGGATGAAAGGGCAAAGGGGGAGGCATGACCGCTCCATTCGAAAACAATCGCTGGATGTCTTCGCCGCCGAACGAGATAGCAGAAAGAATAAGAGCCTTGGGGCCGGTGATAGATCCGCCCGGAACCGCGCGGATCTACGCAGACATCCTGGCTCACCAGCCGACCGACGGAGTCGACGTCATTCCCAACATCCGCTACGGAAACGGGACCAGGCAGTCGTTGGACGTCTATCGGCCGGTTGCGACATCGGGTTCGGTGCCTGTGGTGCTGTTCTTCCACGGTGGCGGCTACAGTCGCGGCGACAAGTCCGATAGGAGCAATGTGGGTTACTTCTTTGCCCGCAACGGGGTCACGGCCTTCATCGCGAACTATGGCCTTGCCCCGGAATGCAAGTGGCCGTCTGGGGCACGCGACGTGATTGCTGCCTTGAGGTGGGCCCAGGAGAATGCGCAAGATCATGGAGGAGATCCGAGACGAATATGTCTGCTCGGAGAATCGGCGGGAGCCGCGCACGTCGCTCTCGCTTCCTTCGTCTCCACCTTCCACAAGGGGCGACCTCTCCGAGCGGCCGGCGTGGTTCTGCAGTCCGGGTCTTACAACGTCGCTCTCGAACGCGTCGCGGCTGCGGCTTTCGGTATACCTTCTCCCGACCTGCGCAATCAGGCCTATTTCGGCGAGGAGACTGCCCGATATTTGGAGATGTCGACGACCCGTCTGATAGATGCCCCGGACGTGCCGACCTTGATCACCTACGCGGAATACGATCCGGTTCCGATGCAGGTGCAAGCCGGAGAACTATTCGCCACCTTGGCGCTGCGGGCGTCCCATTGCCCCCTGCTACTCCGGTTGTTGGGCCATGGGCATATCTCTCAATTCAGCTCGTACAATACGGTGGATACCAGCGTAAGCGGACGGGTGCTCGATTTCGCGAAGTCTCTGCCGAGAGTCCAATGATCCATGGAGAACTGCAATTCGGATCCGAACGCCGGCCTCAGTCCCGCATTGCGATGTCAGGGGGGCCATCGCTGAATTGCGAAGCCGAAAGCGAACGGGGCGGCGACTTCCAGGCCGCTCCACGAAAGCGCTCTATGACCACGTAGTCCAAAGCAAGCTTCATCTGAATTGACGGCGCTCTGTTGAGATACCCGGTCCTTTGGTGATGCCCACCAGAGCTCTCTTTCCAAGCGGCTTACCTAGAGCCTTACTGAGTAACACTTGCGCTATGAAGAGTAATACGAGCCGTGCCTCGGTTGTCCTGATAGTTCCTGTTGAGCGGCCCTTGGAGACGACGGTAATACTCCGGAGTGATGTCAGGCGGCAGAATGGTTGGAAGCGTTTGAACCGCGTCATTTACGTAAGGCAGACCTCTCCCGTTTCCGGGGCGACAAAGTCAGCAATGAGAAGGCGAGACAGATTTTGCTTTTGCCAAACCTCATTGGCGACGGGCAATAGAGCGTCCGGGATGGGGTCTAGAGTCTCCAAGTCGCTCTGTTCTTTTTGACGCCCAATAATCCCGGCATCATCCGACGTTTCTTCCAGCCGCTTTGGGCGTGCAGAGTGTCGGCTGCATCCCCTAGGTCTAGATTGAGCCCCGCATCGCTGGGTTCAAGGGGAAGCTCGCCGCCGCCACTGCCCCAAATAGTGAGAATTGGTTGAAACCAATTCGCGCCGTAAACGCGACGAAAGGGGAACAAAAGGAATCTCGGTCTGTCGTATGATCCGAATCCCATTACGCCGGACAAGAGAACACCATGGCACAGAATATCTACGACAATCCCGATTTCTTCGCCGGTTACAGCCAGCTTCCGAGACAAATTCGCGGTCTGGACGGTGCGCCTGAATGGCCCTCCATACGCGCGATTTTGCCAGCGATTTTCGGCAAGCGCGTCCTCGATTTGGGGTGCGGCCTTGGTTGGACGTCGCGCTGGATGCGCAAGCAAGGCGCAAACTCGGTGCTCGGCCTGGACCTCTCCGAAAACATGATCAGCCGGGCAAAGGCGGATACCAACGATCCAGAAATTAAATACCGGATTGCAGACCTGGAGACAGTGGAGTTGCCGCCGGCAGCCTTCGATCTCGCTTATAGTGCACTCACCTTTCACTATATCAGGGACTTCAGCCGTCTCGCGCGCATGGTCCACCAAGCGCTCACGCCCGGCGGGCATATCGTATTCACCATCGAGCATCCGATCTTTATGGCAGCGGTCCATCCGCATTGGATCGCCGACGAGGACGGGCGCAAGACTTGGCCAGTCAATTGCTATTCGATCGAGGGTGAGCGCCAGACTGACTGGTTTGCGAAAGGCGTAATCAAATATCACCGGACCATCGGCACGACGCTTAACACCTTGATCCGTGCTGGCTTCCGGATCTTAGCCGTCGAAGAGTTTGCCCCGTCCCCCGAGCAGATCACACAAACGCCAGAGCTGGAAGAAGAGTTGGAGCGACCGATGATGCTTCTGGTTTCCGCGCAACGGTAGCACCCAAAGTCAATTGTTCGGGTCGTTCGGCGCGCTTGTTGTCAATGACTGCATCGAGTCAATCAGTAATCTTCTCAAAGCCCTTGGCCATGCGCATTATGCAGATATCGCCATATTGACCAGGCGGACCAGCCGGCGGGTCGGGTCTTTCAGCGATTTTCGACTGCGGCCAAAGAACTCTCGGCCAGGACCTCGCGAAGCCACAACAGAAAGACCCCCGTCGCCGGGGATGCCTCTCGCCCAGGATTTGGGATGGCGAGAAAGCCGTTTGGGATGCGAAGCATGCGCGGATGCCTCCTAATATTGGGCTGTTGCGCCGTCGGCTTGGAATGAAGCGGGTGGTCGGGAATGCTGGTCGTTGAGATGACCGCCAGAAGTGCCGTGCGACGTTGCCTGCTTCAAGGAACGTCTCAGCACCCTCATGAATGATGCACCACCCGTCCCCTTCATCCGATGAGCGCACTGGCGCGTCGCAGAGGGACAAGGTAGCCATCTAGGACATGCGCACTCGTCCATGTCGGTCAATACTCGGAGAAGATTCGCTTTATCTCATGCGGCTTGTTGGTCCTGGTTAGGGCCAACGCAAGGAGGATGCGAGCCTTTTGCGGACTTAAATTGTCTGCGTTGAGGACGCCAAGCTCTAGGTAGTGGTCGCGTTCAATGACGCGCCCGTTCAGTGCGGCTGGAACGCATGATGATGGCTTCACCACCTGTCTTACGATAAGCCGCGACGGCCGCCTTCTCATTTTGGGATAGGGTCCCGGCACCCGCGCCGGCAATGACAACTCCTTTCGCGCCCGAAGCGAGAGCATCCCGGATCGGTGTTCCCGGTGCATCGGCGTAGGAGTAAACAATATGCACCGTCGGCAACTCGTTGATGTTCTTGATATCAAATTCAGAGTTGTTGCCATGACGACGGACAGGTGCCCGATAGAAAACAATCCTATCCGTATCGACATAGCCTAGAAGGCCAAAGTCTCCCGACTTAAAGGCCTCTAGCCGGAAGGTGCTGGTCTTGACAACCTCGCGAGCAGCGTTGATCTGCTCGTTCATGACCACCAGAGTTCCCTTGCCTGCCGCCTCTGGCTGAATGGCAACGCGAACTGCACTGTAGAGATTGTAGGGTCCATCCGTACTCATTGCAGTTGGGGGACGCTGCGATCCGACCAGGACCACCGGCTTGTCCGATTTCATCGTTAAATTCAGAAAGTAGGCTGTCTCCTCCAGGGTATCGGTTCCGTGGGTAACCACAATGCCCGCAATGTTCTCTTCTTTAGAACTGAGAAGACCGTTTGCAGTCTCAGCTAACTTTTTCCAATGACCGAACGAAATGTCTTGACTGCCAATGTTCGCAATCTCGATGACCCGTGTGTCCGCTAACTGAGCGAGTTCGGGGATGGCCTGAACGAGGTCATTGCCGGTAAGAAGACCGACCTCGTAGTCGGCAGGGCGAACCGACGAGTCGCCCTTGCCCGCGATCGTGCCGCCAGTCGTCAATACATATACTAATGGTAGTGACATGCTCGCCTCAGCTGTTTGCGGGGGAAAGGGATGCTTTTTCTCCGATGATTGTGGAGGGTCCAAGCCAGGGTAGCTGCGTCCATGCCTTCTGAACCATGGTCACTCTTCTGACGCCCTTCGGCACTGCCGGCCTGTAAGAGCCTGCTCCGAAGTTACGCCAGCTCACTGGAGTATCCACTGCCTGAATCGTTCCTCGCCTTCGGCAAGGTTCTTGCTCCAAGATTCGTTGTCGACCGGCACCATTTGCTTCAGATTGTCAGGATAGGTGGACATTATCGACTGACGTCTTTGCTCATAAACTGATATGCGTTCACATTAGACGGTCCGGCACCGATCTTGGCGCAACGAGCTGCCTGACTCTCTGGTTCCAGCGAGAAAACGATGAGACGTCGAGTCAGCTCGGCTTTGGGATTACCTTTCGGGATGACCCAGCCATAAGAGTTGTAAAATGCCTGATTCCAGCAAATCGCCAGCCCATCCCCTTGCGCGATCAATTGATAGGCCCGGTTCGAAAAAGTTGGCATAATATCGATCTCGCCACTGTGGAACAGCTGAGCGCCTTGTGGCGGAGTCGTCCACCAAGTCACTATCTTCTGATCTTGTCGAGTTTGTTGAAGGCGCGCTTCCAGCCGTCGTCAGTCTCAAGAACCTTGTAGATCTCCTCGCCTCCGGGCACCCCGTCAGCCCGCAAGGCAACTTCGCTGTCGTCGCGGCCGCCATTGCGAAGTGAACGAGCTCCTGGGATCGAAAAGTCCCACATGTCGGCGAAAGACGTCAGCTCCTTCTTGGTGGCAGAGGGAAGGCATACCAGAGCAATGGCAGAGATATATCTGGCATAAAGCTTGGATTGTGCCGCATCTCCTCGGGAATCTGATCGACGAATTCGCCACTCACGTTGAGCGGTTCTAGCAAATCCGCCTGCTGCCACTGCAGCGACTCATCGGCGCCGGCCCCGAAAACACAGTCCCACATGTAGTTCTTGGTCTCTACCATCGATTTGATCTGGGTGGTCGGACTAGCGCTACGGATTACGGGGACGACCTGGATTCCTGTGGCTTTCTCAAATGGCCCATAGAGAAGCTCACGATTGACTTCAGTCATCGCTCCTCCGGTATCCGCAACGTATAATGTCTGTGCGCCGGACTCCAGACTGTGGGCGCGGCCAACGAGGCAGTTGCGCGCGCCGTCCATTTTAAAAACGTCCTTCTGTTCATGGCGTTCCTAGAATTCCTGATTGCCCTTACCACTGTCGCGTTGGCTCTCGTTGCGGTCACGTGAGCGATAAGCATCACAGAGCGCACGACCAGCAGAAGCCAAGCGGAGACCGCGGCAAGAGAAGGGGTCGCGCGGTAAATCGCTTCTTCCCAAAGCTGCTTGGGCAGTGCGACGAAGGTGCCGCCGTGAGGCGCAGATTTTTGTGAGTTGCCGTGTTACGGGAGCTGCCATCGCCAACCTTCTCCGGGTTTCTTGCTGTTGGCGCGCAAGTCTGGCATTCCGCTTCGCGGTCGCCAGCGCTGCTTGACTACCAGACGCTATTTTCGTATCCAAACACCGTCAAGTGTATAATCAACAGCTTTGCCGAGCTTCTGAGATCGAATCCTCCAGGTGGAATTCCGGCAAGATGCGGCGGCTGTGGGCCGGCTGGAGCAACTGGGTGCTTCCCGAAACTCCGTGTCTCCGCCACGACCAGAAGTGCTGCGTTTTGGCCTGAGGCGACGGATGGACCATGCGGAGGAACAAGCGCGTGACCATGTTGGTGGTGACGCGCGATCTGGGTTTCGCCTGCAACTGGATGAGACCACGCGATGATGGCCAAGAGGCGAGCAGTAGATCGGCTCAGGCGTCGAAATGGCATTAGTGCGAAGAGCTAAGCCGTACGTGCGATGATGCAAGACCTCGGGATCGGATCGTCCCACAGGCCTCATCTTCGCCAGGTGCGAGAGAGGATCATGATGCGGCTTGCCGAGATGAGCGCCGACGAACTTCAGCAGATGCTCCGCCACGTGAGGGCGGAATACGATGCTATTCGCGCGCGCAAATTGAAGCTGAACATCGCGCGCGGGCGCCCGGGAGAAGAGCAGCTCGATCTGTCGAACGAACTGCTTTCGCTACCGAAACCCGATGATTGGATCACGGAAGCTGGGGACGATGCACGAAATTACGGGGGCGATCCGAAGGGACTTGTCGAACTCCGCCGCATATTCGCTCCCATCCTAGACGTTCCAGTGGAGCAAGTCGTGGTAGGAGGTAACTCCAGCCTTGCGATCATGCATGATGTAATTGTGTGGGCTCTTCTAAAGGGTGTGACAGCAATTGCGACCCCTTGGATGAAACAGGGAAGAATCGCGTTCCTTAGCCCCGTGCCTGGTTATGAACTGCATCATAACATGTGCATCGAGTATGGCATCGATCTGATTCCGGTCCCTGTCACGCCCAAGGGGCCAGACATGAAGGTGGTGGAGCATCATGTGCGGGATCCACGTGTGAAGGGCATGTGGTGCGTGCCGACTTATGCCAATCCGACGGGCGAAATATGGTCCGATGAAGTAATTGATCGACTGGCTGCGATGGAGGCTGCGGCCACAGATTTTCGGCTCTTCTGGGACGATGCGTATGTCGTCCATCACTTAGCCGATAACAGCAAGCCAGCTAAACGGATCTTGCCTGCTTGCGCGGCCGCCGGGAATGCGGATCGACCGCTTATGTTCTGGTCTACCTCAAAGATTACCTTCGCCACAGCCGGTATCGGCTTCTTCGCAGCTTCTCCCGCGAACGTTCGTTGGTTTCTTGACTGCGCCAAGCGGCGTGGAGCTGGTCAAGACAAGCTTAATCAACTTCGTCACGCGCGTTTCCTCAAGGACGCAGGGGGCGTGACACGACACATGAAAAGACACCGCGCTATTCTTGCTCCCAAGTTTTCCGCAGTGCTCCAAGCGTTCGAAAGACGTCTCGCAGGCAAAGGTGCTGCCGTCTGGACTCGGCCTGAGGGCGGTTATTTCATCAGCGTCGATACTATTGCAGGCGCAGCGCAACGAGCTGTCAGGCTGGCGGGCGACGCGGGAATCTCTCTCACTGCAGCAGGATCGACTTTTCCAAACGGGCATGATCCCAAGGACAGCAATATCCGCATTGCGCCAAGTTTTGCATCGTTGGAAGACGTGCGGATTGCAGCTGAGGCAATTGCAATCTCAATTCTGCTGGCGGCAGTCGAGAAGCAGCTTGGCATCAATGACAATGACTGAAGTGAACACGCAGCACAACTCGTCTCAAGCCATTTGTCTTCTGACCCGTCACCTCAGCGGCCACCTCGCCATCGATTTTTCGTCCGCTTCGCCGGAGGCTATCGGCCACGCCCAGTGTCATGTTATTGACAGGCAGCGCGACTGGATACAGTATAATTAATATGCATACATCAGGCTTGCTTGGTTGTGTCGGTGGCCGGCAAACCGGCTCGTTCGGGCCCGAAGCTAAGGCAGATCCTTAAATGGAAACCCACGCTCCGCAAACTTATCGCAGCGCCGCCAACCCCGGAGCGCGTTTGAAGCAAGTTCCTCTAGATTATCTTGACAACTACAAGTCTCGGTTCGATGCGATAACGGCTCCGCATATTCATGCGTTCGACAAGGCCCATCTAGTTGCGCTAACCGAAGGGGGCGCAATTAAGCGTAAAATCGGACAGCAACTTCTAGCCGGCCTGCGACAGATGGAGGCAGAAGGTGTTCTAAATGTTCATTCTAAGATGAACTCGGGCCTGCACGCGGGCGAACGATATCTAACAAAGCTTTATGGCAGTGAAATTGGTGGGCAGATCGCCACCGGGCGCAGTTCGGGAGATCTGAATGCCGTTTCTCGAAGGAGGGCGTTTGCGGCTCAGATCTGTTCAGCCTTGGATGGCATGATGAAGCTGCGCCATTCTCTCATAGAATTGGCGTCGAAACACATCGAGACCGTCATGGCGGGCAACACGCATGGCCAGCACGCCCAGCCAACAACACTGGCGCATTGGGCTCTGATGTTTGAACTGGTCGCAGCCCGGCATCAGCAGCGATATCAAGAAGCTCATGCTCGCATCAATCAGTCGCCTGCTGGCGCTGCCATCATGACTGGGAGCGATTTTCCGATCGATCGTCGGCGCTCGTCAGAGCTCCTCGGCTTCGATGGGCCCTTGCCCAACACTTTCGATGCGATCATCAGCCACGACATGGAGATCGAATATGCCGGTCTCATGGCAGGTTTAACGCATTCGCTCGCTCGCTTGGCCGATGATCTGCAGTTATGGTCGACATTTGAATATGGCTATGTCGAATTGCCGGATTATCTGTGTGGTACTAGCTCGATCATGCCGCAGAAGAAAAATCCTGATGGGCTGGAGGACATCAAGAGTTTGGCGACGCAAGCATCATCGGCCTTCCTGGCTGTAAGCATGTCCGAACGCGGACCTACTGGTTTTACCACCATGGAGCGGGTCAATACGGACAGTCAGCTCAAGGCCATTGGTGAAATGATTCCCGCACGACTGGATACTCTGTCGCGCCTTGTGGGCGATGTGCGCTTTGATGTCGCGAGAATGAGCTATTTGGCGGGTGCCAACTGGTGCACCGCAACGGACCTTGCTGCGGCCATAGCGCGCGAGACTGCGTTGGGGTGGCGTAAAGCGCATGAATTGGTCGCCGGATTCGTGGCGCACTGTTTCAATTGCGGAATGATGCCAAACACGGTGACAAGTGCCGACTTGGATGCAGCAGCAAATCAGCTCGGTTTTCCTGCACCAAGCCTTGACCCCCAACTGTTTCGGGAAAGCCTTAGTCCACTCGCTTTCGTTGGCCGACGTTCGACTTACGGCAGCCCGGCGCCCGCCAATGTGTGCGCGCAGATAAAGCTCGCTCGCGAGAGCCAGACCAGAGATGCGGAGCAGCAGGAAAAGCTGCGTTGTGTTCGCGAACGCGCCGCTAAAGCTCTTGATGAAGCCGTGAATGCCATCCTTGAGTAACATTGGGTGGTCGATATGTCCGGCCAGCATCTATCGCAACATGATGATGTATCCAAAAGGGCCGCAATAGAATACATTGTGCTTGACTGTTATGGGCGTCGTGCTCATTGTCTCGCGATCGGCGCAAACGGCCCGGCGCAGTTTGATGCTGTCAGCCCCGTCTTCGGTTGCCGATTAGTTCGTTCTTCGGGAGACCGCGGCCTTCATGGACCTGAAGCAGATCGAAGTTTTTTGCCGGAAGGCGGCTGAGCTCAATTTGCAGAAGATTGAGCTGAAAAGAGGGGACATTCGGCTGCTGCTGATCGCCGCCGCTGAAGTGACATCCGCTTTCACCAGCGCGCCGCTGTCACTGCAAAAAGCTGACAGTCTCGGTTCGAATCAAGAAGGTCATAAGATACGAGCTTTGACCGACGGAGTGTTTTATCGCTCGGATGTCCAGGGTGGTTCTCCTGCGGTTGAAGTAGGGCAGACAATCACCAAGGGGCAGATCGTTGCTGTCGTAGAGTCCATGAAAACACTGTTCCGTGTCGAAGCTGACAGAGCGGGGACGGTGCGAGCAATCCTACCCGACGACGGCCAGGTGGTTTGCGCGGGTGACACTCTTCTCGTTCTCGAGTGAGCAAATGTTTGACAAGGTGCTGATCGCCAACCGTGGGGAAATAGCCGTTAGAATGGAGCGCGCCTGCGGTGCCATTGAAGCGTTCAAAGCCGGCAGCGCGGACATCCGGTTTCTGAAGAATTGGTTGGCCGCTGGGCTGAGGCTGAAGAGAGCCACTTCTGCGGTGGCATCATGACGGGTCTTTGCGATTACATTCCGCAATTGACTGCCATCATGAGGCGCCATGGCTTGATCCGGCTGGAATATGAGGAAGGCGGCGAGTTTATAAACATTGAGCTTGCGGCGACGACCGACGAGAAGGTGCGAGCGGCGCCGCCGGCTACGGCAAATATTGTTGTTCGCGCGGTTGGGCCGGGAAGATTCTTACCAAGGCATCCCGCGGCGGCTTCAGCGGCGGTGCCGATGGGCTCGTCTTTAAACTCGGATGATATCCTCGGCTACCTACAGGATGATTTGATTCTAATCCCGATCAGAACGCCGCAGCGGGGGCGGTTGGTCACAATTCTTATCGAAGAAGGCGCCGCGGTTAGTTACGGCGCGCCCTTGTTCGAGATCCTTCCGGTAGACGTGGAGTAGGCGGCATCTACGAACGGCATCGGCGCACGGCGTTGGCATAGTATCACACCATCTACTCTACTCGGGCAGGTAGGAAAATGAAATATGATGTCGCAATTATTGGGGGCGGAGCCATCGGTTCCGCGGCTGCCTATTTTCTCAAGCTCATGGCGCCGGCTTCAGATGTCATAGTGATAGAGCGCGATCCGACCTATGCGATAGCCTCGACGCCACGGGCGTCTGGTGGCGTCCGACGTCTTTTCGCGCTTTCCGAGAATATCCAGCTTTCAAATTTCTCAATCCCCTTCTTTGAGTCATTTCCGAAGACGATGGCGATCGAAGGCGTGGATGCCGAGATCGGCTTTAAGAAAAATGGCTACCTCTTCATCGTGCCCCTTAGTGCGACGGGGATGTTGCGTCAAAATTACGACGCTCAACGAGATCAAGGTTGCAATGTCGTATGGCTGACGCCGGACGGTCTGAAAGAGAAATTCCCTTCGATGAACGTTTCGGACCTTGGCGCCGGCGTCCATTCTCCCGATGACGGCTGGCTGGATCCGCATAGTGTGCTGATGGGTTTTCGTAAGAAATCGCAATCTCTCGGCGTCAAATATCTTGCCGACGATGTGGTGGGGATGGACCGCGCCGCTCATGCTGTAACGCATGCCCGAGTGGCATCCGGCGCTCAGATTGAAGCGGATCAATTCATCAATTGCGCAGGAGCGTGGGCAAAGGAAATCTGCAAGCAACTGGGGTTCGATGTTCCAATCACCCCGCTGCGGCGTTTCGAACATTACTTCGAAACGCAAGAACCCATCGAGCCGCTGCCTTACCTCAAAGACCCCGAAAGATTAGCTTTCCGTCCCGAAGGCGCCGGCTATTCAGGCGGTGTTCCGACGCTCGCGGAACCGCGGGGCTATAATTTCGAGGTCGACTACGACTATTTCGAATCAGTTGTGTGGCCAGCATTGGCGCACCGTTTCCCGCAGTTCGAACGGACGAAATGCCGTTCAACTTTGCCGGGTCTCTATGATCAGAACGACTTCGACGGCAATGTCATCATCGGGCCGGGGGCCGATGGTCTGGGCAATTTCCACATGCTGGCGGGCTTCTCAGGTCACGGCCTGATGCATGCGCCCGGCTGTGGTCTGGCGATTTCCGAACTTATCCTGAAGGGACGATACGAAACGCTGGATTTAACTCGTTTCGGTTGGCAGCGACTGATCGACGACGCCCCTCTGCCCGAGCGCGGCATCATATAGTTTCAACGCTTTCCCCTGCCTGTGGGATTTGGGAGCTTTGCCTTCCAAGACCTTCCGATGTGACCGCGAGGCCGTTCTCCTTGAGGCGCCACGCGCCACGGACCGTGTGACCTCGAAACGGCGCTTTGGAACCCTTCCGTAAAACGCGATCGGCGATGCGAAATCAGTTGCGGTGTGGCAATATAAAATGTATCCAAAAACAATAGAAGGGATGCAAAATATGGCGAGCGTGAAAAGCGCCGAGGTCGCTATCATCGGGTCCGGTACGATTGGTATCGCGGTCGCCTACTATCTGGCCAAACACCACGGCATCACTGATATCGCGCTCATCGACCAAGGCCCTCCGATGGCCTTCACGTCCGCTCAGTCTGGCGAGAATTATCGAAATTGGTGGACCCATCCACTGATGGTTCGTCTCTCTGATCGTTCCATCCAGCTCATGGAAGACATCGCGCGAGAGTCGGGCAATCGGCTGAACATGACTCGACGCGGATATGTCTTGGCGTCGCGAAAGACAGATGCCTCCGAGCTGATCGAGGGATTGCGCTTCAGCTTGGGTGCGGAATTCGATGAGCAGGTACGGATCCATGAGGGTACCACGAGCCGCAGTTATCAACGACCCGCAGACGCTGACTGGACGCTGGCGCCACGAGGCTTCGATCTGCTTCGCAATCCCGAGCTGATCCAATCGCTGTTTCCCAATTATGATCGCGACCTGCGAACAATCCTGCATGTACGCCAAGCCGGCGACATTTCGGGGCAGCAGATGGGAGCCTTCATGCTGGAATACACGGGCAGCGTCGGCGCGCACCGCATGCAGGGCATGGTCGACGGCATTAAGGCGGAGCGAGAAGGCGGGTTTACTATCGCTTTTAAGGACGAGGGGACCTCTAAGACTCTCCGAGCGGTCAAGCTAATTTACTGTGCGGGTCCCTTTGCGAACGACATTGCCGCCATGCTCGACGTCGAGTTGCCCCTATTCAATGTGATGCAGCAGAAAATCGCCTTCGAGGATGTTCACAAGGTCATTCCTCGGGACATGCCGTTTTCGATCGACCTCGATGATCAAATGATCAATTGGACGGAAGAAGAAGCTAGCCTGCTTCGGGCCAGTGCAGACACTGCCTGGCTCACACAACCAATGACCGGCGCAATTCATTGCCGTCCCGACGGAGGAGACGGCGGCAGCTGGCTACGGCTCGGATGGGCCTACAACGAGAGGGCGCAGGTAAACGCGACCTGGGACGTTCCGCTGGACGACCGCTTTCCCGAAATTGTGCTTCGAGGGGCTTCGAGGCTCAACCCCGGACTCAGGACCTATATCGGACGGCTGACGCGCGGTCTGCATCATTATAGCGGCTGGTATACGCGGACCCACGACAATTGGCCGCTGGTCGGGCCCATGGGACCGGAAGGCTCCTATATGTGCGTCGGTCTTTCCGGCTTTGGCACGATGATGGCTTGCGCTGTCGGAGAGCAAACGGCCGCATGGGTTGCGGATAAGCCGTTGCCCGGATCGGCTGTCTTCACAATGGACAGGTTCACGGATCCTTCGTTGATCCCTGATCTGGGCTCGGTGGGCGCGGGGCTGCTTTGATGTCTGCGCCCGACCGATTGATGCATTGCTTGAGAGATACGCGCCTAGCGTTGGACTAGTTGGGAACTCCGATGAGTGACAGCCATACATTGCCCCTTGGTGACGTCGCGTTCGCTACGATCGGGGAGCTTTCGCGCGCATTGGCCACCAAGCAGGTCACGTCGCTCGAGATCACGGAGCGTTTTCTGGCGCGGATTGCGAAGTTCGACCCGCAGCTCCATGCCTTCGTCGCAATCTACGCGGATTCGGCTCGCGTAGCTGCCAAGACCGCCGATGCACGGCGTGCGGGCGGCAACGCTTTGCATATGCTGGACGGGATACCTTTCGCGGTCAAAGATCTATTTGATGTCAAGGGGAGACCGACCCGGGCCGGATCGCTTGCGACCGCATCGACCCCTGCGGAGAACACAGCCCACGCTGTTCAGCGCCTCCTCGATCGAGGAATGGTTCTCATCGGGAAAACGCACACCGTTGAATTCGCTTTTGGTGGTTGGGGGTGCAATCCCGTCTGCGGTACGCCGGTGAATCCCTGGGATACCTCGGTTGCGAGAGTACCCGGCGGATCATCCAGCGGATCGGGAGTCGCGGTCGCGGCGGGGCTCGTGCCGGTTGCGCTCGGGACCGATACCGGCGGCTCAATTCGTACCCCCGCATCGCTTTGTGGAATTGTTGGCCACAAGAGTACGCTCGGCTTGGTCGGCCGGGGCGGCGTCTTTCCATTGGCGCCGACATTTGACACTGTGGGTCCGTTGGCCCGCAGCATCCGGGATGCCGCGTTGGTACTCGATGCCTTGCAAGGGCGGGATCCCCAGGATCCCTCGACCTACGGAATTGGGCGCATAAATCCTCTTGGCGAGTTAACGGCTGGCGTCGAGGGCTTGATCTTGCGAGCGCCAACTGACTCTCAGCTCAAATTCGTCGACCCCCGAATTATGGACCTTTTCCATAAGGCACTGGGCGACCTCAAGAGACTAGGCGCTCACATAGATGTGCGTCCCATGCCTCGGAGTCACGAAGAATATGCGGCTCACGCATCCGGTATCACGGGGACCGAAGGCTGGAATGGGCTATCGCAATACATCGAGGGGCTCGACAGTCGAGTTGATCGTTTGATAGCGCAGCGAATGCGCAAAAGCAGTGGCATCAGCGCGAGGGACTATTTCGGCCTGCTTACAACCCGCCGCGAAATGCAGGTGGAATTCGATCGTTATCTGGAAGGCGCAGCAGCGTTTCTCTTGCCCTCGGCTCCGATCGTGACTCCAGAGATCGAGGGGGCGCACGAGCAAACCGCACCTTTTGGTCTCCTCGCCCGTATAGCCAATCTAATGGACTTGGCCGCTATATCGATACCCATGGGGCTCGCAGCCCTTATGCCGGTAGGTCTGCAAATTACCGTCCGCCGTTTTGGTGATGCAACGGCCTTCCGGATTGCGCAAGCGTTTGACCGCGAACGAGGGGGCGCCGTAGCAATCCCTCCCGGATACATATGAAACCGTTCGCGATCCCCCCAATGACTTGTCGCAGACCGAGCCCTTTTGGGGGGCTTGCCGAGTTTCGGGCATTGTTCGTGGCTTTCTGAAAATGAGGATTCCATTCGGAAATTACGATTTCGTCACATTCAGGTTGACACGAATGTGCCGGAGGCCCTTTAATCGTATCCTAAATTAACGTCTCGGATACAAATTGGGCCGCGGGCCCTCGCTCCCATGGCGGCCGGCGAAAAGAGGACGATGATGAGTGACGAGCAAGCCGCGGCACTGAGTCCCGAATCGGTCGTTGCGCAAATGAAGCAAAACGGCGTGTCGCATGTTGTTTGGCTGCCAGATAGCGAGACGAACTGGCTGTTCTTGAAAATGCAGGAGGAGCAATCGCTGAGCTTGGTCGGCGTCGCCCGCGAAGGGCATGCCTGCTCAATAGCGGCCGGACTTTTCGCAGGAGGAGCAAAGCCGATCGTGTTGGTGCAGAATACCGGCATGATGGAATCGGGAGATTCCATGCGCGGCTGGCTGCTCAATCTGAACGTTCCGGTCGTCTTCTTGGTTGGTTACCGCGGTTACACGCGGCACGGCGTCAATCACGATAGCGCGGCCGAATATACAGAACGCTTCCTGCTCGCTTTCGGAATCAAGTTCTACATGGTGGAAAGTAATGCGGACGCCGATCGCATCTCGCTCGCTTTCACCGAGTCTGAACTAACTCAGCGCCCAGTCGTCGTACTGATCGCCGACGAATTTCACGGTTTTAATTGAGGCGCGGGTCGATGATTTACACAAAAGATCTTGTCCACGCTTTCGCACCTCATCGCAGGAATGCGCTCGTCGTCTCGGGTCGCTCGGGTCAATATTGGTTGGACATCAGCGAAGGAGGTGCGGACCTTCCAGTCGGTGATCCTTCCATGGGCGGTCATGCCGGCTTTAGTTTTGGGCTCGCATTGGCCCAACCTGAGAAGCCGGTAGTCGTTTTCGATTCTGAGGGCGATCTACTAATGAACCTCAGCATCTTGACAACGATCGCCGAAAAGGCGCCTCGAAACTACTACTACTTCTTGATGGACAACGAATGCTATGCCACAACTGGTGGACAGCCCGTACCGAACGCGAAGAACGTTGCTTATGACCTTGTGGCTCGCGGATGTGGCATCAATCGCACTTATTTTTTCGATGATCTAGCCACATATACTGCCGCCCTGCCAGAAATCCTGGCGAAGGACGGGCCCGTCTTCGTCTGGAATAAGATCCACCCAGAAATCGAAAACCGTCCGCCAGGTCAGCGCGCGCCGTGGCGTAAGCGTAGTCCGGCAAAAGTGGTGGCCGACACACGAAAATTCCTCGGAGTGACCCGATGACTGGGCACACCCCAATAAGGCTGTTTATCGGTGGAAAATGGATCGAACGTAACGGCGCTCCGATATTGAACCCCGCAAACGAAGCCGTGCTGGGGATCGTTCCTATGGCAAGGGAGGCCGATCTTGCCGCTGCCGTCGATGCTGCAACGAACGGCTTCAACGTTTGGTCACTGACCTCAGCGGCCCGGCGATCCGAGATAATTCGTCAAGCCGCGGCGAACCTGCGTGCGAATGCCGATGTGGTGGCCCGCGATATCACTCTGGAGCAAGGCAAGCCGCTACGCGACGCGCAGACCGAAGTTCGGCGGGCATGTCAGGTGTTGGAATGGGATGCGGAAGAAGGACGCCGACTTTACGGCAGGACCATTCCGTCCGAGCCCGGGTATCGAAACACCGTGCAACTCTATCCGATTGGCCCTGTAGCGGCCTTTAGTCCTTGGAACTATCCCTTAAGTTCAGTCGCCCGGAAGGTTGGCGGTGCGCTATCGGCAGGCTGCAGTCTCGTCCTGAAAGCTTCTGAGGAAACACCGGCGGCTGCCGTGCATCTGGCGGAAGCCTTTGTGAAAGCCGGACTGCCAGATGGCGTGTTGAATTTGGTATTCGGCATTCCCGCAGATATCTCGCGCTATTTGATAGGACACCCGTCAATCAGACTGGTTGCGTTTACTGGCTCCGTTCCAGTTGGCAAGGGACTTGCCGCGCAAGCCGGAATGCATATGAAGCCCTGCATTATGGAATTGGGCGGGCATGCGCCGGTCATAATTTGTGACGATGTCGATCCGCTCGATTCAGCGAGCAGGTCGGTTGCCGCTAAAGCCAGCAACTCGGGCCAAATCTGTACATCACCGACACGCTGGTTCGTCCACGACTCCATTTATGGAGAGTTTGTCAACAACATGGGCGAGGCGGCTCGAAAAATTGAGGTCGGCAATGGCCTCGATCCGGCCACGCAGATGGGGCCCGTAGCCAATTCACGGCGCCTTGCTGCGATACAGGAACTCGTCAGCGAGGCGATCGCGAAAGGTGCCAGGCTTGTTGCCGGTGGGGAGCGCATCAAGAATAACGGCTACTATTGGCCTCTTACGGTATTGGCCGACGTGCCCGCGGATGCGCGTATTATGAAGGAAGAACCGTTTGGCCCAGTCGCACTCGTAAATTCGGTTACTTCGCTGCCAGACGCGATCAAGCGCGCCAACGAACTGCCCTATGGGCTTGCGGGTTACGCGATGACTCATTCGGCTGACTACGCCGGCTACATCGCCGACCACATGCAGGTCGGAAACCTTGCGATCAATCACTTCACGTCATCGCTGCCGGAGACGCCTTTTGGGGGAACAAAGGACTCGGGGTATGCGCGTGAGGGTGGGGCTGAGGGGTTGTTGAACTACACGATTGTACGCAGCATTTCATTCCTGGCGGGACCGCCCCGCAACTCAGTTCCTGCGCATCGTTAGAGCGGGCATACGAATGAAGCTCAAGATCGAAAACCTCTCGAAACGGTACGGTGCGTTCGACGCTTTGAAGCCGACGTCTCTCGATGTGGCCGAAGGAGAATTTCTGACTCTATTGGGCCCTTCTGGCTCCGGAAAGACGACGCTCCTAACCATGATCGCCGGACTAACCCCTCCAAACTCCGGCGAGATCTACATCAACGGTCGTCGAGCTACCAACGAGCCCGCGTTTTATCGGGATATTGGCATGGTCTTTCAGAACTATGCCTTGTTTCCTCATTTGAGTATCGCGGAAAACCTCGCATTTCCGCTGCGCATGCGGAAGATGCCGGAGGCTGATATACGCGACCGGGTAAAGTCGATGTTGGAGATCATCAGCTTACCTCACGTTGCCGAGCGTGTGCCCAAGGAGCTATCGGGTGGTCAGCAACAACGCGTGGCTCTCGCACGCGCAATGGTCTACCGGCCGTCGATCGTACTGATGGACGAACCTTTGGGCGCGCTGGATAAGAACTTGCGCGAGCAGATGCAGATCGAAATCAAGCATCTGCATAAGCGATTAAAGACGACCATCATCTACGTGACCCACGACCAAGAAGAAGCGTTGGCCATGTCAGATCGGATCTGTCTGATGAACGGTGGCGAGATCGAGCAACTGGCACCACCGAACGAAATTTACGATCGCCCCTCGACGGTCTTCGCCGCTAACTTCATCGGACAGTCCAATATCATGGCGGCTGGCGAAGTGAGCGATGCAAGCGGCAACGTGACGCCCATGCAGGCGGGAACGCGACTGATGGTTCGACCTGAATACGTTCGCGTCAACGCCGACGTCGTTCCCGCGCACCACCGGACCGAAGCGACGTTTATTGAGCGCATCAATATTGGGCCGACAACCCGGTACTTCTTCAAGTCGGCGTCCGATCGCGTCCTTTCAGCCCTTGTTCTGAATGCACAGGCTCCTCACGATATCGAGAACGGTCAACGTTGCATCTTGAGCTGGGCCGCCTCCCGGTCGGTAGAAATAAAGGATGTAGGAACGTGACAGATCGGACGACCATCCCGGGATCATGGCCGCGATCAGATCGGCGCCTACCTCTGAGCGAATTGCTAGCGCGCTGGCCGTTTCTTCAGATAGCACCGCTGCTGACGTTTCTATCCGTCGTATTTGTACTGCCTGTCGGCGGAATTCTTGTTCTCAGCCTCTTTGACGCTCACGGTGCGCTGACGCTAGAGAATTTTTCGCGAGTATTTAAGACCAATCTATACGTTAGCGTGCTCGTGCGAACGATTCAAACCGCTGCTTGGGCCACCGGGATCTGCCTGACGCTCGGTTACCCCGTTGCATATGCACTCTCCAAAGCAAATGCAGGGGTTCGAGCAGCAATCCTGACGTCCGTTCTGGTGCCGCTTTGGACTAGCTTTCTGATCCGCAATCTGTCACTGATTATTATCTTCGGTCGCCGCGGTTTGATCAACGTAACCGGCTTGAAGTTGAGCTGGCTCGATCATTCGATCGCCTTCCTCTACAACTGGAACGGCGTGATGATCGGCCTGAGCAGCTCGCTTTTGCCTTTGGCGATTATTACGATGTACTCCGTAATGGAGGGCATCGAGCCGAACTTGGAAAAAGCGGCGAGCACGCTGGGTGCCCGCCCCTCCCATGGTTTTTGGCGGGTCTATTTTCCTCTGTCGTTACCGGGAGTGGCGGCCGGCGGTATCTTGATCTTTGTGAGTGCTCTTGGGTTTTTCATCACGCCGCAGCTGCTCGGGAGTCCTCGGGAAACGATGATCGCTCAATTGATCATCGAACAAGTTACCGAGGTGTTGCACTGGAACTTCGCTGCGGCGATATCCGCCATGCTGTTGCTGGCAACACTTATTTCCTTCTTTCTGTTTGATCGGGTGGTTGGAATGCACATTCTGACCGGAGAAGAGGGCGACCAGCATCCGTCGAGACTGAACCGAATGCTCCGCCGTGGCGGAATGAAACTAATCAACGGAATTTCATGGATTACCGCCAGCTTCGGATTGGTCGCCGAAAAACTGACGGGACGGACGGTGAAGCTCAGGCAAAGGGTGAGTAGACCCATTCTGTCGATGGTTTCGCTGGCAATTGCGTTGTTCTTGATACTTCCGATCTTCTGTATCGTTCCGATTTCATTCTCTAACAGCCTTCTGTTCGGCTGGCCGCCCCAGGGTTTCTCACTCCGATGGTACACGTCGGTCCTTAGCTCACCAATCTGGGTATTGGCTTTCTGGCGATCGGTTGGCATCGCCGCCATCACCAGCTTGATGGCCATTGCCATCGCTATTCCGGCGGCACTATTTCTCGTTCGTCAAAAGACGAGGGCAAAGTTCCTGATAATTCTGCTGCTGACCATTCCGATTTTTCTGCCTCATATCATCACGGCGGTCGCGCTGTTCTACGCTTATGCCCGCTTCGGGCTGATTGGCACATGGGTCGGATTGATCATGGGGCATATGGTGTTTGCGCTGCCCTATGCCACGATGTCACTGATGGCCGTGCTCAAAAATTACAATCGTTCGTTGGACTATGCCGCATGGACGATGGGCGCGTCAAAATTCAAGACCTTCCGATATATCATGCTGCCGATCATCAAGCCTGGAGTTTATGGCGCGTTTCTTTTCGCATTCATCCAGTCGTTTGACGAAGTGACGATTTCTCTGTTTGTCACGGGAGGCAGCTTCACCACGCTTCCGAAGCAGCTATACCAACAGGCAGTGTACGGGGCGTCACCGGAGTTGGCAGCAGTGTCGACGCTACTCCTGGCGTTAATTCTCGGATTTATGCTCATAGCCAATTCCGTTGGCGGGACGTCCAGACGCGTGTAGCGCTTGCATCGGTTGGATGGGCCGACATTAGAGCCGTCAGTTCGAGGCAATGGTTAGTGAGGAGGCCAACAATGAATAGAAGGCAATTCGTCAAGATAGCTGCGCTATCCGGCGCGACTTTCCCACTACCCGCCATCGTCGGACGCGCATCGGCGGCCGGTGAGACCCTCTATGTTGCGGATGCGGGCGGTGCGTACACCGAGTCCTACAAGAAGGTTATCTATACGCCCTTTACTGCAAGCACGGGAATTGATGTCGTTCCGGTCGTTCGGCCAGCCCAAGCGCTGGCTCAGATGAAGACCATGGTGGAAACGCAGAACTATACGTTCGATGTGCATGGGGCCGCCGGTCTCGATGAAGGTGTCCGCTACGATGCTGAGGGGCTCAGCGAACGAATTGAGTTGCCGAGGTCAATATATGACGACCTTCCTGACTCCATCAGAAATGTTCCGGGCTTCTATCCGGACTCCGTTGCAGCGTTTGCGACGGTATATCGGCCGTTAGCGACAAAACGGGATCTGAAACGAGTTGCCGATATTTGGGACATGTCCATTCCGGGAGTTCGCTCGCTGCGTACTGGCGGTCGCGACAACATAGAATGGGCGCTTCGAGCGGATGGCGTTCCCGCGGGACCGGCCATTATCAATGAGCTGAAAACAAAAGCCGGGTGGGAGCGCGCATTTCGAAAATTGGATGAGATCAAACCGAAAATCCTGACTTGGTGGAGTACGGCCCCACAAAGCGCTCAGCTTCTGCAAGCTCAGGAGATCGATATTACAGCGACGTATGCGAACCGGGCTGCAACGCTGATCCGGCAAGGTGAGAACCTCAAAGTGCTTTGGAACGAAGGTTATTACACTGCCTATGGGTACGTCATCCCAAAAGGCAATCCAAAGGTCCATTTGGTGCAGAAGCTCATCGAGTTCTCATTGGATCCGAAGCGTCAAGCCGCGCTTGCTTCCGAGTTGATGCAAGGAAGCGCCTCGAAAAGTGCCTTCGAATTTATCGACAAGAAGGTGCTCGAGTACGTCCCGACGCAACCAGATAATTTCAAGCAGATGGTCCCGTTGGACGTGGCTTTTTGGGGAGAGAATCTCACGAAATCGAATGAGCTGTTCAATCAGTGGCTTGTGAAATGACGAATGATGATCGGCACTATCGGCAACGACCATCCCTTTGAACGCCCCGGGATGATTGCCTCCGACGACATTCGATGAAATCCGCGGTCGGCGTAAGTCGCTAACGGAAGGCCAGAAATGAACAGAAGAAAGTTTACTAAGACCACAATGCTGGCGGGCGCAACGTTAGCAGCACCCGCGATCATGGGTCGCGCTTCGGCAGCGGGCGAAACTCTCTACATTGCAGATGCTGGTGGCTCCGTATCTCAGATTTATAAGGAGCTCTTTTACACTCCTTTCACGGAGGCTACCGGCATCACGGTCGTTCCCGTGGTGCGAGCCGCGCAGCCGCTGCCCCAGATGCAGTCGATGGTCGACACGAAGAATTATATCTTCGATGCTTGCATTGGCGCAGGCATGGACGAAGCAGTTCGATATTTGGCTTTGGATTTGGTTGAAAAGATCACCCTTCCAAAACACCTGTATGACGACCTTCCGGTGGAGCTGAGGAACCTCGCCGGTTTTGTGCCCGACTCGATATCAGCCTATTCAACGGTTTATCGGACCTCCGCGACCGGGAAAGATCTGACTTGCGTTGCGGACATGTGGGACAAAGCGATCCCTGGCGTGCGGTCCCTCCGCAACAGCGGCCGGGACAACATCGAGTGGGCATTGCGCGCCGACGGCGTCAAGCCCGGCCAGGCCATCATAAACGAACTGAAAACAGATGCCGGTTGGATTCGGGCATTCAAGAAGCTCGATCAAATCAAACCGCGGATCGCTATGTGGTGGACGACGGCGCCGCAGAGCGCGCAGCTGTTACACAGCGGCGAAATCGACATTACCGCGACCTATGTCAACCGGGCAGCGGAGCTTATCGTGCAAGGAGAGGATCTTAAGATCCTATGGAATCAAGGCTATTACACCGCATATGGCTGGTCGATTCCGAAAGGGAATCCGAAGGTGGCGATGGTTCAGAAGCTCATCGAATTCACTCTTGATCCGAAGCGACAAGCCGCGCGTGCAGCGCGCGTCCTGAACGGAACGGCTTCGATCAGCGCCTACCAATATATCGACCCCAAGATCTTGTATTTGATCCCGACGCAGCCTGACAACTTTAAGCAGCTCGTGCCCCTCGATGTCAGCTTCTGGGGTGAAAACTTGTCCAAGTCGAATGAAATGTTCAACGCTTGGCTCATCAAATAAGAGGCTGCGACAGCCGAGCCCGCGCGCAGACGGGTCGAAAGCCTGGCGTCGTTCTCACGGACTAGGAAGCGGTGACTAATTTGAATACACGAAGCAGATCGAAGCGGGTTGGCAAGATTCAGGTCGATGTCTCCGAGAGCATGGCTCAAAAAGCAAAGTTGAGAGTGGCCTCAGGCAAGCGCGTTATCAGCCTTGCACAGGGCGAACCTGACTTCGATACGCCAGAGCACGTTCAGGAAGCGGCAATTGCGGCGATCCGAGCTGGAGAAACCCGCTATACCATCAATACGGGTACCATTCAGCTGCGCGAGGCCATCTCGCGCAAGCTGAGACGCGACAACGACTTGGAATACGGAGTCAATCAGATCGTGGTCGCTCCGGGCGCGAAACCAAGTATATATAATGCCTTCGCCGCAACCTTAAACGACGGCGACGAGGTCATTATACCTGCACCCTATTGGGTGCCGATGCCAGACATGGTGCGGCTCGCCGGCGGACAGCCGGTGATAGTCGCGTGCGGCGTCGAAAGTGACTTCAAGATGCAGCCTGGACAACTACAGGCGGCCATCACACCTCGGACGCGTTGGCTTCTTTTGAATTCGCCAAACAATCCGTCGGGATCAATTTACTCAAAGGCGGAATTGCTTTCCTTCGCCGAAATATTGCGTCGCCATCCTAACGTCCTTGCTTTGTCAGATGACATCTATGAGCACATTCGGTTTGATGGGCGGCCGTTTTACACCTTGGCGCAGATTGCGCCCGATTTGCGGGAGCGCATCCTGACGGTCAACGGCGTTTCCAAAGCATACGCCATGACGGGTTGGCGTATCGGCTATTGCGCCGGGCCGGATTGGCTGATCAGGGACATTACTCGAGTCTTGTCGCAAGCGACGGGTGGCGCATGTTCAATCGCGCAGGCTGCTGCTCTGGCCGCACTCGAAGGGCCACAAGATTTCTTAGCCCAGCGCGTAGCTGTGTTCCACCGGCGGCGAGATTTTGTCTTACCGATCATCAAGGCAATTCCAGGTCTTTCCGCCGAGCGCCCTGAGGGAGGGTTCTATATCTTTGTGAGCTGTACCGATCTGATTGGGAAAACGACGCCGGCAGGCGGCCGAATCTCGTCTGATAGCGTTCTGTGCGATTACTTACTGGCCGAGGCCGACATCGCAGTTGTACAAGGCGCGGCCTATGGCCTTTCTCCTTACTTCCGTATCTCCATCGCGTCGTCGGACGACGACTTGCGTACCGCCGTGGCAGCGATCCGCTCCGCGGTTCTAGCCTTACGCTGAACCAAATTCGAAGTATCATAATATGAACGAGATCACTTCCAGTGCCGCCGAGGCGACGCGATCACGTCCACCCGTGACCGCCTTCCTTGCTGATTGGGTTACGAAACTGCGCTTTTCCGACATCCCGACAGAGGCGGTGGAGACGACCAAGCGCGCTTTCGCAGACACGTTGTCTGTGACGCTTGCGGGCGCAGGCGAGGCGGCCGCAAGCAGGGCGCGTCAAGCTTTGGTCGATGAACCCGGCAAATCGCTGGTTATCGGCACTTCCTTGCGCACGACGGCGAGAACGGCGGCTTTTCTCAATGGTGTGGCAGCTCATGTGCACGATTTCGATGACGGCAACGCGACTATGCTTGGCCATCCATCCACTGGCATGGTTCCGGCGCTTCTTGCGCTGGCCGACGAGCGCAACGTTTCGGGCGAACAACTGATCACCGCGTATGTGGCTGGGATGGAAGTCGGCGCCAAGATTGCGCGGGCGATGACCTACCAACATAATGCCAACGGTTGGCATACGACGTCGACTTTCGGAACCTTCGCAGCGACGGCTGCATCGGCAAAGCTGTTGGGTTTGGACGCGCAGCAGACCAGAGATGCGTTGGGGATCGCCGCCTCGATGGCTTGTGGCATCCGTCAGAACTTTGGAACGTCGACCAAGCCCGTCCACGCCGGCCGTGCTGCCGAGAACGGCGTAATGGCCGCAAAGCTGGCTCTGGCTGGCATCGACGCAAGCCCGACTGCCATCGAGGGTCATGAAGGTTTCATGCACCTATTCGGTGACTTGAGTGTGATCTGTTTTGAAGACGCAATGCGCGACATGGGAGCCCCCTTTGAAGTGATGCGCATCAACGTCAAGCTATATCCGGTTTGCGCGATGGTGCTCCCGGCTCTCGACGTGCTTGTCGAAGGCCTCCGAAATAAAGAGCTTGATCTGGCAGATATAACCTCGGTGCGTTGCGGCACCAGCTATCAAACGCTTAACATCATGCGTTATGATCGGCCTGAAAGTCACTTACAGGCAAAATTTAGCTACAGCTATTGCGTGGCTGTGGCACTGCGAAAAGGCGACGTCACGCTAGCCGATTTCACTCCCGATGCGCTCAAGGATCCCGCGACGCGCAAGATAATGGAGTCGGTTGAACCTTATGTTCATCCAGACCAGAGCACGCCAGAGCTTTTCGAGCCGCTCTACAGAGCCGGAAAAGCCTTTACCGAAGTTGATGTCATGCGGCGAGACGGGAGTCTCTTTAAACGGCGCAAATCCAATTATATCGGCTCGAGCAGCGACCCCGTCAGTTGGGAACATCTGGAGCGGAAATATCGGGCGTGTACTGATGGAATGTTCGATTCCGCCAGGTCGGATCTTATTTTGACACGTTTCCAACATTTGGACAGGCTGAACCGGGTCGGTACACCAATTCTATTGGGCCTTGAAGAGCTGCAGTGACGGACAAAGTACGGGCATGTGCGCAAAGCTAGTGGTTCTTGATGCACCGAGGGTCAGTCACTGCGGTGCTTCGGCTCTGCTGCTCGATGCCGAAGGGCCACTTTCGTTGCAAACGCAGCAACGCATTTGGGCGTTGGATAGAACGGTCCGGAATTGGCAAGAGGTGACTGACGCGCAGGTGGGATTGAACAGCCTCTTAATCGTTGTCGACCCTTTGACAACGGACACCGAGCCTTTGGCGATGAGATTTTTGGCGGAATGGAATGGAACGACCGCTTGGTCCGGTAATGGCCGCACACTCGAAATCGGGATCGTTTACGGGGGAGCTGCAGGTCGGCACCTGCGCGAAGTTGCCGATCGTCTCGGAGTATCGCCGAGCAGGGTGGCTGAATTGCATTCGGCAGGCAATTACACTGTCTTTGCGCCTGGAACGGGTCCAGGCTTCGGCTTTCTCTTCGGACTGGATAGACGGCTGCACCTGCCACGCCGGCCTGAACCTCAAATGGTACCCAATGGTCCAAATTTGAGCATGGCGGGAGCGCAGACGTCTCTTGGACCGCCGTTGAAGCCGGGGGAGGAGCCTTCGCTCGTTCCAAGCGGCTGGTACGCACTCGGACATGCACCGGCATCGCCCATACCGTTCGACTTCAGCAAAACGCCGCCCAACGTTCTTGACCTGGGAGACTGCATTCGTTTCCGAATCGAACGGGTTGAGACATGATCGAAGTGCTTCAAACGCTTCCCTTGAATTCTGTGCAGGATTTGGGGCGGATAGGGCAACGTCACCATGGAATTGCCCGAACGGGAGCGGCCGACCGGGTCGCTCTATCGGTGGGCAACATCTTGCTTGGAAATTCCACTGAGGCCGCCGGAATTGAGGTCCAGATGGGTCCCATGCGGTTGCTGTTCAATCAGCAAATCATGGTTGCACTGTGTGGGGCCGATTGTCAGGCCGTTCTCAACCAACGTCAAGTCGCACCATGGTCGCGTTTCGCGGTTGCGCCGGGCGACGAGCTGGCGATTGGACCGGCACGTATGGGGCTTAGAGCCTATCTTTGTGTGCCCGGAGGCATCGACGTTCCCGAGGTGCTGGGATCCCGCAGCACCTATTTCAGGCAACGCGTTGGTGGCCTGGAAGGGCGCATGCTTCGCGTAGGCGACAAGCTAGGCGCTCTGAAAAAGAGTGCGCAGCCGCAACCCGAACTCTCCGTCTTGCCGCCCGACAACGTTCTCGAACGCGGACTTCACGCATTAGCGGAGCAGGACGATATTGTTCTCCGCGTCGTTCGTGCCGGAGAATATGATGATTTCACATCTAGGTCGCAGCAAACGTTCTGGCGTGATCCCTGGAGGGTCTCCGCTCAGAGCAATAGAATGGGCTATCGATTGGATGGCGCCGAACTGATGCGTACCGACCCCGGAGAAATGCGATCATGTCCGATCACGCCCGGGGTGATCCAGGTGCCCCCAGGCGGGCGCCCTATCGTGCAATTGGTCGACGGCAACTCTGCGGGTGGCTATCCGAAAATTGGTTACGTCATAGAAGCCGATCTCTGGCGCGTCGCCCAAGCGCGGCCAGGCAGCGTGTTCCGTTTCGTGGAATGTTCGGTAACCGAAGCGCGTAAGGCTCTATCTGAGATCGTGAAATATTTGGACAGGCTGGGTTGCCTGATAGCGACGGCCGACAACGGCGGCGTACCAGCGCGCATTTCGCGAGAAACCGAGGCAGGGATGGCGAACGATGAAAATCGATATCAATTCTGACATCGGAGAAGGGTTCGGGCGTTGGCGGCTTTGCGATGACGCCGCTCTGATGGCGCTGATTTCGTCCGCGAATGTGGCCTGCGGTTTTCACGCGGGTGATGCGGT
The DNA here is from genome assembly GCF_022012555.1 of Bradyrhizobium zhengyangense. Taxonomy (NCBI): domain Bacteria; kingdom Pseudomonadati; phylum Pseudomonadota; class Alphaproteobacteria; order Hyphomicrobiales; family Nitrobacteraceae; genus Bradyrhizobium; species Bradyrhizobium zhengyangense. Next base: position 120,525 of record NZ_JAKLTZ010000017.1, read on the forward strand.
CATCATGACCGACATGGCGGCGCAGGCGAGAGCGCGGGGAGTGGCGCTAGGAGCGCATGTCGGCCTGCCCGATCTACTAGGCTTCGGTCGTGTTCCGATGAAGATTGATCCCCACGATATGCGGAAACACGCACTTTACCAGTTGGGCGCTCTCTCGGCGATCGCCAAGGCTGAAGGTTATAAGGTGACACATGCCGGTACGCATGGCGTCTTTGGCATGATGTCGCGCGAAACACCGGAATATCTTCAGCTCATCTTCGATGCTTTCAAAGCCTATGATCCCGACATCATCGTGCCGGGAGAACCCGGCAGCCCTTGGCAAGCTTACGCGCGGAAGATCGGGTTGCGGACTGTTGGACGAATTTATGCCGACCGGGCCTACGAGGAAGACGGCTCGCTCGTTTCGCGAAAGAAGCAGGGAGCAGTCATCAACGATCTCGATCAAATCGCCGCGAGAGCAAGCCAGTTCTTGAATGACGGCACGGTGACAGCTATCACGGGAAAACGAATCAAGTTGGATGCGAAAAGCATTCTGGTTCATTCAGATACGCCTGGCTCGGTCGAGATTGCCAAGACTTTGCGCGACACGATTGAGAGAGGCGGTGGACAAGTGACGCCACTGACAGAGCTTGTCGAATAGAACAGCGTTCATCGCGGAGCGTCACTTGACCGTAGCGGACGACGAAATTCAGATCCCGCTAGAGATCCTCGAACCCAAATTAGCTTCGGCCTTGCGCAGAGCGGGACTGTCGGAACCCATCGCACGAATCATTGCCGAAACGGTTGCCGGCGCCGAAATCGACGGCAGTAGAAGCCACGGGATCCATCGCTTGCCCGGCTATGTCTCAAGCATATCCAGCGGCTGGATTAATACTGCAGCTAAACCGGCTTGCGAGCAGACGCGGCCCGGCTGTTTGGCGGTTGAGGCTGACAACGGGTTTGCTCAACAAGCAACGCGCGCCTTCTCGAACCGTCTTGCTGGTATGGCTCGGAGCCAAGGTGTCGCGACGATGTTTGTCCGCAATTCGCATCATTTTGGTGCTTTGTGGCAGGACGTGGAACCCCTGGCGCGCGCCGGTCTGATCTCAATTGCGATGGTGAACAGTCGCAGCCATATGGCTGTTTGGCAGGGTAAGCGAAAGACGCTCGGCACCAATCCGATCGCATTTGCCTGTCCAAGGACAAACGCGCCGCCTTTGGTGTGGGACCAAGCTTCGAGCATCATGTCGCACGGCGACATCCTGCTGCACGCTGCCGCTGGTAGACCCGTTCCTTCAGGGGTCGGAATTAACAGGGACGGAGACGTAACTACTGATCCGGCGGCGATACTGGACGGGGGGGCGCTCCTGCCGTTCGGCGGAGCAAAAGGAGCGTCGCTTGCCTTTATGGCCGAGGTTCTGGTGGCGGCACTCTCCGGCGGCACCTTCGGATTTGAAGATTGTTCTTCCAACTTTCCTGGGGCGAAGACCTCGAATGCCGGGCAATTCATTTTGGCCCTTGATCCCGGTGCTGGCGGGAATGCTTCGTTCCAGGGACAGTTGGAGAGGCTAATAGCGGAATTGAAACACGCAGGATCAACTCGCATGCCGGCCGATAACCGCTATCGGCGTCGCCAAGCGGTGCATGAAAGCGGAATGCTGTCGGTCGATGCGCGCAATTGGGCGCGCGTTCTCAGTTTGGCGGAGGACTAGCGATCTTGATATCGCGAAGGCGACAAGTGTTGCCAAAAGCATCACCGAGACAATTGTGCCGGTTCCCCTGTTTCTGTCTCCATTAAAGCAAAAGGCGTTTCGATCGCTCTGGATCGCGACGATGATGTCGAATCTCGGGACGCTTGTGCAGTCGGTGGGCGCCAGCTGGGTCATGGCCACTATGATGGGTTCGCAGGCCATGGTGGCGCTGGTTCAGACAATGAATTCCCTTCCCGTGATGATCTTCTCGATGATAGCGGGTGCGCTGGCGGATAATTATAGTCGTCGTCGCATATTGATCATGGCACAAGGTGGCATGGTGTTAGTATCCGCGGTTCTCGCGACTTCTATCTGCTTCAATGTTCTGGATCCTTGGCTTCTTCTCGCCCTTACATTTCTAATCGGTTGTGGCAACGCGCTGTACAATCCCGCGTGGCAAGCCTCGATAGGCGATGTCATCTCAAAGGAAGATGTTGCCGGCGCGGTCGGTTTGAATGGGCTCAGCTTCAACATGATGCGCAGCGTTGGCCCTGCCTCGGGCGGATTGGTCGTCGTAGTGGCAGGGTCCGCCGCGGCGTTCGCTGCGAATGTTCTTCTCACACTGCCGCTGATAGGCGCGCTCTTGCATTGGAAGCCGCACTATCCAAAGCCGGAGCTCCCCCCGAGCATGTGGGAGCAGCGATTGGTGCCGGCCTTCGTTACATCAGGGTGTCTCCCCATCTTTTGAGAGTTCTCCTACGAACGGCGATCTTCAACTTGGCCGGTGTCGTCGTTTTGGCTCTGCTTCCGTTGGTTGCACGAGACACGTTGAAGGGAACGGCACTAACCTACGGCATGATGTTGGGCACTTTTGGCTTCGGTGCGATCGGCGGCGGCTTGGCAAACGCTGCCATTGTCCGCAAGTTCAATAACGAGGTTGTCATTCGCGCAACTTTCGCGAATTTTGCGCTCGCGCTCATCTTGTTGGGCGCTTCAACTTCGATGCCCCTTAGCTGCATCGCACTACTTGTCGCCGGTGCCTGTTGGGTCATTTCATTGTCCTTATTCAACGTCACCGTGCAACTGTCACGCCACGGTGGGTGGTTGGAAGAGCGCTCTCCTTCTATCAGACCGCGACTTTCGGCGGGATGGCCCTTGTATCCTGGCTTTGGGGCGAAGTTGCAGGTTCACACGGTCTTTCGATCGCCTTCGTGGCGGCAGGGACCGTAATGATGATCGGAGCGGTCTTGGGCTTTCAATATCCGCTTCACGCGTTGTCCGGCGATGATCTCGATCCCATCGGACCATTCCAAGCGCCCGAGCCTATGGTCGAGATCAAGCCGGATTCGGGGCCGGTCTTGGTCTTAATAGAGTATGAAATTGCCCACGAGGATACTCTTCGCTTTCTTGAGCTGATGCGAGAACGGCGTCGTATCCGTTTGCGTGACTGGGCCCGTCGTTGGGCCTTGTTACGAGACATTGAACGGCCACTCGTCTGGGTTGAAAGCTACTACTCGCCAACGTGGATCGAATATCTGCGTCATCATGGCCGCCGTGTACGGGCAGACGCTGACAACTTGGCGTCGCTTCGCAGTCTACATCGGGGGCCTAAGGATCTGCGTCGTGTGCATCGCCTGATTGATAGCCGGATTGTTCCCACGCGAAGCGATTTTCCGCCAAAACCCGAAGCAATGCTTTGATCTTGAGTACGATCCAAGCGCCCTCTCACCTTTCGACGCAGAAGTTGGTTGATTGTATCCAATAGCTAAGTTAAGTATGCACCAAGTCTCTCGCCCTGACTTTTTGCTGGTTCGTCATGTCCCAACTGCCCGCTTCAACCAAAGTGATCGTGATAGGGGGCGGAATTATCGGCAGTTCAACTGCTTACTACCTGGCCAAGCGAGGGGTTCCAACCTTGCTTTGCGAGAAGGGACTTATCGGAGCAGAGCAATCCGGACGCAACCAGGGTTGGGTTCGCGCTCAAAAGCGCGACGCTCAAGAAATGCCGTTGATCCGGGAAAGTTTGCGAATCTGGAACGATCTGGAGCGGCAGCTAGGCCAAAGTGTCGGCTTTAAACAGACGGGTATTTTGACGGTATTCAAGCGCGACGAGGAAGCAGAAGCTTGTGAAAGCTGGCTCGCCAACACCTGTCCCGACGATATCGTTGCTCGCATCGTTTCAGGGGCTGAATTGCGAGCCTTGCTGCCTGGCGCGTCAAGACCGTGGGCTTGCGGCCTGTATTCTCCCAATGACGGCAGGGCGGAGCCATCATTGGCAGCTGCTGCGTACGCAAGCGCGGCGAGGGCGCTCGGCGCGCAGATTGTCGTGTCATGCGCTGTGAGAGGAATTGAAACCCGGGCGGGACGCATTTGTGGCGTTGTGACGGAGCTCGGGCCAGTATCTTGCGAAGCAGTTGTTTTGGCGGGCGGAGTTTGGTCTTCGCTCTTTTGTAACAATATGGGTTTGCGGTTGCCGCAACTCAAGACAATGTCGAGCCTTGTCCGAGCGTACCCGTTGGAAGGGGCTCCAAAAACGTCGATCAAGGGCCCCGATTTTTCGATCCGCACTCGGCACGATGGAGGGTTCACCATAGGTTACGGCGCGTGGAATCGAACGGAAATCGTGCCCGACAGTTTCCGCTATCTCGTCGACTATTTGCCGATGATTTTGACTGGTGGAAACAATGTACGGCTGCGTCTGGGGCGGCGCACGCTTGCGGAGCTGTTTCAGAAATCGCGCTGGCGCATGGATGAACAAACGCCTTTTGAACAGACACGTGTCCTGGATCCCGTGCCATCACTATACGATCTTCGTCAGGCGCAGCGTAATATCAGTCGCGAGTTTCCCGTATTCGCCAATATGAGAGTTGCCGCAACCTGGGCCGGCCTGATCGATGTCATGCCCGATACAAAGCCGGTCATTGGGGCAGTGGACACCATTCCGGGATTTTTTATCAGTAGCGGGTACTCCGGTCACGGCTTTGGGATTGGTCCTGCGGCCGGGCATCTGACGGCTGATCTGGTTACTTCCGAAAAACCTATCGTCGATCCTTCTCCTTTTACTTTCAACCGGCTGTCGAGCGTCAAACGCCAGCCGGCTTTCGCACAGTAGAACGGATATGTATCGCGCAAGCACGTATCAGATGCGAAGCGGTTGGAACGCGATGCTACCGCCTCGCATTTGCCGGCCCGCCCTCAACGGAAAGCTGAGCGTCGATCATGCCGTTGTAGGCGCAGGTTTCACTGGGCTCGCTGTTGCAAGAAGGCTCAAAGAGCTGGAACCCGAAACTGATATTCTCATCATTGACGGCGGAACAGTTGGCGAGAATGCTTCAGGTCGGAATTCCGGCTTTTCTGGCAGCGATCTGCCAACGGTGAGTATGGCATCGGCCAGCAGAGCTGACGCCTCAGCCGATGCTCTAAGCAAACAGAACGTCATAGCCGTATTTGATGCCGAGGGTTTGGCTTGGCTGAAAGACCTCGTGGCCCGGTACGGGATCGATTGCGGGCTTCGACAGGTCGGTTCGTTCAAGGCCGCTGTAAGCGAGCGAGCCGCTGCGGCTCTGTTGAGAATGAGCGAGAGCGCATCGACACAGGGCCGCACGCTTCCGGTTTACAAACAAGATGCTTTGGAAGAGCTAACCGGCACATGCTTTTATCGGTTGGCCATTCGATCCGAGTCTACACATCTATTTCAGCCGGCTGCGCTCGTGCGCGGTCTGGCAGATCATCTACCTTCTGACATTGTCTTTCATGAAGGAACCACTGTCAGCAACATCGAAAAAGTAGGTGAGCGTTGGCACTTGACTTGTCCGCAGGCGCGGATATCCGCGCGGAACGTCATCCTGGCCAACAATGCCTTTGTTAAGCTGCTGGGATACGGCAAAGATCGGTTGGTTTCCTTATTTACTTATGTGGGCGTGACGGAAAGGCTGGGCAACAGGGCACGTCTGCTCGGTAGTCTTCCGGAATGGGGCATGACGTCGGCCCAACGGGCCGGTGGTAGCACCCTTCGTAGACTTTCCGACGGACGCTGTATGATCCGCAGCCTCTATTCCTATGAGGCCGAGCTCAAGGAGAGCGTAATCCGACGAAGATTGCTCGATCGGTTTCGCCGTCGTTATCCGCATCTTGCGGATATCGACTTCGAATACGTATGGGGCGGAGTTACCGACGTCACGCGTGGAGGCGCTCCATTTTGGGGAGAGCTGGAGCAGGGGCTTTTTATAAGTGCCGGCTATAACGGCTCTGGTGTCGCGAAAGGTACCGCATTGGGGCGCCGTCTTGCCGAACTAGTCGCCGGCAAAGTCGCACAAGAAACGGTGACTGGACCGCTCGGCCGTCCCGGATGGCTGCCGCCCGAGCCATTCAGATTCGTCGGCGTGCGTGGCACGGCAATGTACGAGGAATTCCGTGCCGGTGCAGATGCAACCTGATCTCAAAGTTGGACCAGCAGGATAGGGAAATGGTGGTGATGAAGGAGTCCACTCGACTGCTGTTCTTCGGCGGGGGAAATATGGGTTCGGCTCTTATCCGAGGAGTACGCCAAGCACTACCTAATTTAAAATTGATCTTGGTTGATCCGGATGTCGGCCGAGTGGAAGACGCTGTGCGTGGTCTTCAAGGCGTATCAATCTTGCCGGACGCTCCGAGTTCATCATCAGGCTACGATCTGCTCGTATTGGCGGTGAAGCCGCAGAATGTTGCAACTTTCTCTGATGGACATCGACGCTTGCTGGCCGAGAGTCCGGTTCTTTCGGTTATGGCCGGCATGCCGCTTGGGCGATTAATGGAGGTATGCGGCAGTGCGAGAGTGGCGCGCGTTATGCCCAACCTTCCTGCGTTTGTTGGTCAAGGGACGAGCCTCGGCGTAACCGGGCAGACGTTTCCAATCTCGGCAAAAACGGCCGTAGAGCAAGTCTTCGCGCCAGTCGGCAAATTTGAATGGGTGGTGGACGCGGCATTGATTGACAAGGCTATGCCGTTCTACGCCTGCGCGCCTCGCTATATTTTCGCTTTTGCTGAGCAGCGGCGCAAGCGGCTGGCGAGGCTGGATTTTGATACAGAATTCGCTCAGTTGCTCGTTGCGCAGACGATGTTGGGTTCGGCGGCGATGTTAGCAGCTGATCCGCGCTCGCCTTCCGAGCTCAAGCGAGCCGTCATAAGTCCGGGAGGGACCACTGAGGCTGGCGTGATCGAAATGGAGCGTGAGGGGGCCCTTCCCAAGATAGTACGCGCTGCAACCAGCGCTGCGTATCGACGGAGTGTCGAACTAAGAAAAAGTTAGATTTGGGATCGCAAGACGATTGGGAGGTTCGAAAGTGTACGGCGAATTCTCGCCGAACTGGATGCGTAAGCGGCCGGATCGCGCTGCCGCGCACCGAAGGCGCGATTTGAAAAATGGCGGACCTATGCCAATCGAGCTCGAACCGAATTGGCCGGACAAAAACGTCTGGTCGGCATAATCGATAGATAAGCAAAAGGAAGCAAAATGAACGCGAAAAGAGCGTCAGACTCTCAAAAGCAGCGACCGGAAGTCGGCCGCATCCTTGCTGACTTCTGCGCGGAGCTGAAGTTCGAATCAATGTCCGCTGCCGCCGTCGAGGCCGCAAAGAGGGGCATTGCCGACACGTTGTCTGTTGCCCTAGCGGCGAAAGCTGAGGAAGTTGCGGGAGTCATGGGCGGGTTCTTCGCCGAAGAACCAGGAAAGGCACGTGTCTGGAATACTGCGCTGCGAACGACAGCTCGAAATGCTGCTCTGGCCAATGGCGCTATGGCTCATGCGCATGACTTCGACGACGGTAATTATGCGATGGTGGGGCATCCATCCGCCCCAGTATTGCCCGCTATCCTTGCGCTCGCAGACGAACTGGCAGCTTCGGGTGCAGATATCATTGCGGCCTATGCGGCCGGTGTCGAGATGGAAGGCCGTCTCGGCATCGCCGTAACCTATGAACACAATGGTCGTGGCTGGCACACAACTTCCTCGCTCGGGACATTCGGAGCTGCCGCTGCCGCCGGAAACCTGTTGGGGCTTGATGGCAAGCTCATGCTAGAAGCCTTCGGAATTGCAGCCTCGCTTGCATCTGGATTACGTCAAAACTTCGGATACATGACCAAACCGCTACATGCAGGATTCGCAGCGCAGAACGGCGTCCTTGCCGCCAAACTTGCTAAGGCCGGAATGCGATCAAGCCCTAATGCGATCGAGGGGCACGAGGGGTTTTTCGATCTCTTTACAGATCCAGAAAAGCTGAACGCGGACGAAGCAATCCGCGATCTTGGCCTATCCCTCGAACTCATCCGCAATAACCCCAAGCTTTATCCGACATGCTCGCTTGTACATCCGGCCCTGGATCTTGTAACGGAGGGTATTGCGAGTGGCGAAATCGTGGCGGACGACCTCGAGGTCATCAATGTGGGCGTCAGCTACCATGCTTTGAATTTAATGCGATACAACGATCCGAAAGATGCACTGCAGGCGAGGTTCAGCATCCCGTATTGCATAGCGGCGGCATTGGCGCATGGCGACGTAACGCTTGGGAGTTTTTCCGACCAGTCCGTTGCCGGAAATGAGATCCGCGGCCGCATGGGCAAAGTCAATGCCTATGTTCATCCCGACCTGTCAACCAAGGAGCAGTTCGAAAAGGTCTATACCAAAGGAGCCGCCTTTACCGAAATCGAAGCGGTTCACAAGTCGGGGAAGATCCATCTCAAGCGGCAAAGCGTGGCGGTCGGCAACCATCAATATCCGGCTCCGCCTGAAAGGCTCCGACGAAAATTCGAAACGTGTGCAGCGCTTTCTGTTGGAAAGCCGAAAGCCAGGGATCTTTGGAATATGCTGATGAAACTCGAAACTGTGCAGTGGTCGGAAGTCGATAGCCTTCTGGATGAGTAGTCAATACAATCTGTCAGAATCAACATCTGCTGGTGGTGGGTATTTAGGGAGAACAACGGAGGTCGGAAGGCCCAGAAACGCTTGATGTTCGGGTGAGCGAATTGCTTTCGTCCTCCTTTTGTATATAATTTCGGCAAAGAGGATACATTTGAGGCGAAGTTTGTGACAGAACTGGACAATCAACAAAGGCCTTCGGCGACTGAGACGGTGAGAAAGCTTCTCCGGGCTGACATTCTTGCTGGGACATTCGCCCCCGGCGAGCAGCTTCGCCAAGAGGAATTGGCGGACAAATTCGGAACGAGCCGCATTCCGGTAAGGGAGGCCTTGCGACACCTCGAGGCGGAGGGTCTGGTCACGCTCCTAAACAATCGGGGCGCCAAGGTAGTCTCATTCACTTCGGCCGAGGTGATCGAATTGATGGAAATTCGCATTGCGCTGGAGTGCCGCGCGTTGCGTCTAGCCATTCCTAATATGATTCAGAGTGATTTTGATGAGGCCAAACGTATTCTCGTGGAATACGACAAGAAAAGCGACCCCGCTCAATGGGCGGAGATGAACTGGAAGTTTCACGAAACCCTCTATATCCCCTGTAATCTACCTAGATTGCTGTCTCTTATCGAAGGCAACTACGGGCAGGTGAGCTTGTTCGTCCGGGCACAAGTCTCTATGGCGTCAGGCAAGAAAACGCCGCAAGAAGAGCATGTGGATATCTTAAAAGCTTGCCGCGCCGGGAACGTTGAAAAGGCCGTCGATCTTCTCGAAGCACATATCTCTAACACCAAGAAGGCGCTCATGGTGCAGCGCCGTAGGAGTCGGTGAGCGCTCCTATTGCTGGCGCGGAAAGCGTACTTTCCTTCACGCCACCGGCGTTTCCTGAATCTTCATACTGCGGCGGTTAGATCAACCCAGTACTTTATCGAGAAATACCCGGGTCCGTTCTTCGCGTGGCGTACCCAAGATCGAACTTGGTGCACCGTGCTTGACGATGACGCCGCCATCGGTGCAGTAGCCATGATCCGCCACTTCGCGAGCGAAGCCCATCTCGTAGGTGTCGAGAATGCAGGTCATGCCTTCTGCGGCGAGATCGCGAATGGTGACCAGATCCTCCTTCTTTGTTTCCGGATCGAGCGCGGCAGGACCTCGTCGAACAGCATTACCTTCGGATTCATGGTAAGTGTAGCTCTGCGGCCCTTTTGAATGGCGCTTGACGCCTATTTTGTTCGCGTAGCGCGCCGCCGCGGTTTCCATATGTCGGACAACGCGTTGACGGCGGCTTCGAGCGCCTTCCGGTCGACGACGTTGGGATCGAACCGCCCCGGGCCCCAGAGGCGCATATGTTCGTGGTCCGGATGGGCGGGGTCTCTGATGGCTTCGAGGTATTCGGCATAACCCGGCGCACCGCCTACGTCTTCCGGAGGACAACGACCGGCGGCCTCGAGCAAGAAGGGAAGTCCCTCCGTCGTGGTGTTCTCGAACCATTTTTCGAGCTTGATCACATGGTCCCAGCTGTCGCCGAAGTCATAGAGATAGTGGATCGTCTTGGCGCCGGTCTCGCGAACGATGTCGCAGAGGCGCGCTTTGCTCGCATCCATGGGCTGGTGGCCGTAATCGTTGTGGGGATCAGGAATTCCCCAATGAACATCGCCAGCGAAGAACTCGAAGAGGTGACCGTTCGTCCAGCCGAATGCCTCCTGAAGCGTCAGATGCAACCGATCAAGGCGCAAGGTGACGGGTACGACGAGGCGACGCATCACCGCCGGCTTCACATCCTTGAGGGTCACCTTGATCCGGACCGCGGTCGTGTTCAGGTTCATGCCGCCAGCCTCGGATCAAGTGTATGCATCGTATAGGTCGACGCCCAGGGAAGCAGTTCGTCCAACCGCGCCGCAGGCCAACCATTGACGAGCTTGGCGAGAACGTCAGCGAGCCAGTGCTCGGCACTGACGCCATTGAGCTTACAGGTCTCAATGAGCGAAGCCAGCAATGCCCAATTCTCGGCACCTTCGTCGCAACCGGCAAAAAGGGAGTTCTTGGCGTTGAGCTTGATCGGCCGCATCGCACGCTCGACAGCATTCGTGTCCAATTCGATGCGCCCGTCATCAAGGTAGAGCGCCAGGCCGTTCCAATGACGCAGCGCGTAACGCAAAGCCTTCGCCGTGTCGCTCTTCGGTGCAAGGTGATCAAGCTTGGCCTCAAACTGTCATTCGGCCTGCAATATTGACCCCCTAAGCCGGGGGATCGGCGTCCAAAATTGGCTCTGACTCACTTTTGATGCAGTTCGAGGGATGTCTGGCGTTTTGATTGGAGGAGAATCAGCGCCATGCAGCAAGCACTCCACCGCTCCAGTCTGGTGCCGCGTGGGTTTGTGGTAGAGAGTGCGTGCTACGAGGGTGATAAAGCCGTCATCACGGTCCGGGCGTCCGGAAGCGTCGGCATGTGTCCATTGTGCGGAGCGGCTTCCCGACGTGTCCACAGCCGCTATCGGCGCCGTGTGACCGATCTGCCGCTTTCGGGGCGGGTCGTGAAGCTCCTGG
>NZ_JAKLTZ010000018.1:0-106484 GCF_022012555.1 Bradyrhizobium zhengyangense
TGCTGCATGGCGCTGATTCTCCTCCAATCAAAACGCCAGACATCCCTCGAACTGCATCAAAAGTGAGTCAGAGCCAAATTTGCAAGCCGATTGACACAAGTGGGATCTTTTCGCGGCCGCCGGCTAGTTCAAAGCATTAACCATCCCGATTTCGGCGGCAAAAAATCGAGCCGCGCCCCTTGAAACTTTCGCATCGGTTCTCATTTTTTTTCGGCGACCGGGACGCCTGTAGGGTCCCGGCCGAGACGGGCGCCCGGACGGTGTCCGGAGCCTGCTCGTACCCATCTTGCTCCAAGGAGGATTTGGATATGAGGTATGATTGGACTCCCCTGTGGAGGTCGAGCATCGGATTCGACCGCCTTTTCGACGCCCTCGACGAGGTCCAGCGGACCGCCGAAGAGACCTATCCCCCCTACAACATCGAACGCATCGACGAGAACCGCTTCCAGATTTCGGTGGCGCTCGCCGGCTTTACGCCTGACGAGGTCGCGCTGACGTCCGAGCAGAACGTCCTGACCTTGGAAGGCAAGAAGTCCGAGAAGGAAGGCAAGACCTTCCTGCATCGCGGCATCTCGACCCGCAACTTCAAGCGCCAATTCACGCTCGCCGACTACATCGAGGTCAAAGGGGCCCACTTCGAGAACGGCCTGCTCGTCATCGACCTGCAGAGGGAGATCCCCGAGGCGATGAAGCCGCGCCGCATCGAGATCAACGGCGCCGCACCGAGCAACGTGACCCAAATCGAATCCAGGGCTGCCTGACCAGGCAGGCAGCCGGGTTCGATCCGAAGCCGCGCGGGTTTTCCCGCGCGGCGATCCCTCAACTCGTCTTTAGAAATGGAGCAAGCGATGCGGCCGACGACCGCCCCCGCCGACAAGGTCATGGACATCAATGCCCTGCTGCAGCCCGGCACGGCGACCGAACATCCGAGTTGCTACGATATCGTCTTGAAGCCGCGCGGACGCGGCCGGTGGAAGTGGGCCGTGCGCCGGGCTGGCGGAGAAATTCTGATGTCAGGGTCAGAGTGCAGCCGGGCGGCCGCGAGGTACAAGGCCGAGCGGGCGCTGTTTCTGCTGCTGAGCGCCAGCGCATCGCGCGCGGCGTCTGTCGGAGGAAGGGCGCCGGACTGGCTATAGGAACTCTCGACGTCACTCGCCGGTTGTCCGCCTCACGATCCCTGGAGTCGGAGGACAACCTTGGAAAGCACGATCATCGGAGAGTTCGCCACGCGGCACGAGGCCGAGCTGGCCGTCGAGCACGTCGTCCAGGAATGTGGCGTTGCGCGAGGCGACGTCTTCGTTCAGCCCGTGGGCGCCGCCAATTCGTCTGGAACACGATCGGCCGGTGCGGACGTGAAGGCTGCACCAGCGCCGGAAGGGCAGCAAAGGCTTGAAGGCGAGATCGAGGTGTCGGTAGATTTCCACGGCGACGAGCCGGACAAGATCGCCGAGGCGCTGAAGGGCGCCGGCGCGAAGACCGTTCGTACCAAGTAAGCTCTTCTGGATGGCAGGTCTCAGGCATCCCGTGACTCCGGACGGGCGCTACTTCGTCGTCCGGGGGAAACTCTGGCGGATGAGCGATCCGACCATAGCTCCCGGCGACAAGGCGCGGCTGGTGAAGCAGTTGATGGATGCGCGCCGCGCAGTGAAGACGGCCAAAGCGGCCGGAGATCCGGAAGCTGAAGCTGCAGCGCATCGGCTCGTCGATCAGACCAAGCGTGGCTTGGGTGAGCGCGGACCGGTGTGGTGGAAGGACGGCACGCCCGATTTCAATCGACACGCGGTCAAGAACACGCCGTACGCCGACTGGTACGCCGGGTCCAGGCGGCAAGCCTCAGACAATCGAAGCGCTTGCTCCCAAAGCCCAGCACCGTGACTCTGTAACGAGCGCGCTGGGGATAAGGACGCGCTCAATCGCTCGGCGGACACTCCGGGCAGGTATCACCGATGGAATCCAAGACGGAGCAGATTTCTGCGACAGCATCGGCGGGGGAGACGCCGTCGGGGTGATCGTGCCGAGCAAGCTCCAGTGCGCGTTCGCGGGCATGGGGGTCGGTCCGATCCTTTGCCCAGCCGTGCTCCTCGCATTCGTGAATCGCGCCGGCGTCCTGCAGCACGCTGATCGCCCAGCCGCGCAGCGCGCGGATCGCCGGCCGTCCTTCTTTCGTCATCAGCATCGAGATGGCTCCTGCCTGGACGAATCCTTCCGCCCGCCTGCTCGTTCCGGGCAGTTACCACGGGTCAGGGATTCGCAATCTGCAGGGCTGGGCCTTGTCCATCTGTTCCGCAGCGCTTGTGGAAAATGTTACGTCGCCGGCGCGGGATCCTCCTTCACGCCGCGGCCAACGATCCTCAACGTTCCGTCCGGAAGGGGCCGCTGTAGTTTGAGCGCCTCCTCGGCCGGCGCCGTCATCCACGTCTCGACCTCTTCTGGCGTCGTTAGGATCACCGGCATCGCCTTGGGATGGATGGCGAAGACCTCGGCGTTGGCCTCCGTCGTCAGGAACGCATAGAGATCGTTGGTCGTCTCGCCTTCCTTGACCTTCCGGACGGACGTCCAGTTGGTCCAGATCCCGGCGAAGCACGCGAGGGGGCGGGTTTCGTCGAGTGCGAACCAGATGTCGCCGCCTTCGGCCTTGTTGAACTCGCTGAAGGAGTTGAACGGCACCACGCACCGGTGCTCCGTACCCAGCCACCGCGTCCAGTGTTTGCTCTTCACGTTGCGGATGTTGGTGGTTCCGGAATCCGGCTCCATCCGGAGCAGCTCCTTGAAATCGACCTCCTTGCCCTTGGCCTGCAATTTCTCGGCACGCTTCTTCGTCGCGTCCATGAGTGCTTTCGATGACGACGGCATGCCCCAACGCGCTGTCGCGAGTTCACGCCCGTCGGCACCGGTCCGGATGATCGGTGCTCTGTGGTCCGGAAACACTCCGGGCATGGGTGCAAGATTGCCGACGTAGCGATTGACGACCCTGAAAAGGGCACTAATCGCCGCCTGGTTCGTCGTGATCGAATAAAGATTGCACATCTTTAAGCGGTCTCGGCGCCGGGAATGGCAATCGCTTTGCCGGTCGCAGTCAGTATTTGTCCTGTTGTTGGCTTCTTCGCATCCTGGTCTGCAAAGCACGACGTGATTACCTGATCGAGCCAGGGCGAGAACAGGGGTGGCCGTCCCGGCTTCAGGTCAACCATCTTTAGGGTCGCCGCTTCCACCAGGTGGCGCGCATGTAGTTCATCGCGTGCTTCGACCCACACAGTCTCCTGAATCGTAGAGGCAGACCACTTTTCGTCAGCGGCACGGATATCGATCGGAGCTAATCGGAAGAGCGTCATCGTCGCCGTTTCCCATCGCTTGCCGCTCCTGACGACGGAGCATCGGGCTTGGCATTTGTAAGGCCAACGATGAACGCCCGCTGGCGATGAGTATAGTGTTTGCCCTCGCTGCACGGTTCGCAGAACAGTGCGTCTTCCAGCATCAAGATCGGCGTCCGCGCGGGTCGTCGAATTTCACGCAGTGAAACTAGTGAAAGGCGCCGGCATCGTTTGCACTTAGCCTCAAGCAGATCGTATCCGCCGTTGATAGCCTTGCCGATCGTAGGATTCGCTTGCCGGTCGTCGACCACCGGGCGCATCTCACCAGTTGTCCACGCCCACATGAGTGCATTCCAGCCTGTCGGCTTCACGTATCTTGGCTTCTGCTGTACTGCGGATCAGCTTCGACTGCTCGAAGTAGGTGTCGTGCAGCCCGTCAGCATGACGGACGCCTTTGGCCTGAGCTTTCCTCAGATCGCCGGAGAGGGGGATAGGAATGATGCGAGGGGACATTCAGTCATGGTCGCGCTGAATCCAACTTGGGGGAAGTCGCTAGGGCTAGGGGATGAGGAAAGTATCGGTACCCGTTGTTGGTCAATGTCTTGACGCGGGGCAACAGTTAGAGCTGTAAAGTCAGCTGCCAGGCAGGCTTGAACTGTTAGAGCAATCCCAGAGTATATTGATTTTGCTTCGTTTTTCGGTCCGTCGACTTTTTTTGTGTAGCACCTCTGAGAGGCATCATAATCAAAGTAGCACGTTACGAGCGAGGTCACCAAGAAGGCAATGCGGAGTCAGCTCACCACTTCGAAGCAGACGTCGTAGCCCGCCCCGCGAAGGTCAGCCAAGGGCCCGGAAGCGGAACTTACCTCACCGTGCAGCTAATCAACTGTCGCGCCTTTCGCTTTCTTGCGCATAGCTTGGGGTGATAGGCCGTACATTCGCAGGAATGCGCGGCGCATTCGTTCGCGGTCCAGAAAACCCGCCTCTTGCGCCACCACGTTGACCGGATGGCGTCCCTCCTCCATCATGAATCTCGCAGCCTCTAAACGAAGTAGCTCAACAGCTTTGGCCGGAGGCTGACCCGTCTCGGTCAGAAAGGCGCGGCTGAATTGACGGGGGCTAAGACCAGCGACGCCTGCTAACTCCTCGACGGAAAGGGTACTCTTGAGGTTTTGGCGGACATAGGCCAAGGCCGACTGGATGCGGTCTGACTTCGGCGTCATGTCAAGCATCGCTGAATGCTGGTTTTGCCCTCCCATGCGGATCCGATCGACGACAAGCAGCCTCGCTACCAAATTAGCCGCTCGGGGCCCCAAGTCTCTATCGATCATTGCCAGCGCTAGATCGACCGCGGCGGTCATCCCCGCGGAGGTCCAGATTGGGCCGTCATTGATGAATATCTTGTTCTCCTCCAACTTTACGTTGGGAAAGCGGGCTTTGAAGCTGGCTACTTGGCTCCAATGCGTTGTTGCACGCCGACCATGAAGAAGTCCGGCTTCAGCGAGAACATACGCACCGTTGCAGAATGAAGCGACGCGCCGCGAGGCTGTCGCGGCTGCACGGACGAATGCAATCATGTTTGCGGTGGACGGAGCAGGCATTGCGAACGATGTAATCGCGCCAACTACGATCGTGTCAAAGGCTGGATGTCCGAGGGCCTCGGTTTCAACGATCAAGCCAGAAGAAGACCGAAGAGGCCCACCTTGCTCTGACAAGAGGTGCAGGTCGTACCGCGGCGAGCCCGACGATTCCGCCGTGAGTTCGAACGCGGTTAACGCGGCGAGGTTCAGCAATTGAAAATCGTATGGGAGAATAAGGCCGATCCGATGCATAGCCGCACTCCGTGTCAAAGTGTCTGGTCGGGAATTCCTGGAGGCTCTCCACATCTGGTGTCGCCGCCGGCTCCGCTGCTGCTTGAGCCAATACGCATGCGTTCTGCACTATTTCATCCGTCTTTGCGCGAGGCACGGTTCAGATGACCTGCCTAGCCATCAACCATGCCCGTTACAAAAGGCGGCAATAATGACCTACGCCAGAACTGACAGCACGGCTACGGTCATCGAGAACTTGCTGCAGTACGAACGTGAGATGGTTATGGCTGCCTAGGTTGGCATGGTACGCAACAATCTCGTTCCGGCGCTCGGAGAAATAGCGGTGTTGTTAGTTTTGACGCTATCACACGTCGCCATTAGCTTGATCGCAATCGTGGCCGGCTTTGTTGCCGCGGTGCACCATACCGATTGCGGAATCATACCCTGCTATTTGAACGTCACCGAAGACGAACTGAACAAGATGGCCATCATGGACCCGTATCGAGCCGTGCGGATCGATGTTGATGCATTGAAGGCGAATGCGAACCTTCCCGCCGCGATAATGGTGTCCGGCGTGGTCTACGATGTCGCAAACGGGAAGATCGAAATCACGGTCCCTCCGGCGCGCCTCCGGGATGAACAGGCTCCGTAGCCGAGGCGAAGGATAGTAAAATCCCAGGGAATACAAGAACCCCATTCTGGTGACGGGCGCGGCCGCGATCTGCGCGAGCTGGCGGATGTTCACCGCCCGATCGAAGGATGTGAACGCCTGTGCCAGCCATGTCTAGAGGTCGCAACCAACGTTGCGGCCGCCGAAAGGCATCACGACGTGAGGGCGTTCGTGAATCTGTCTCAGATGACCGTCAAGGAGATGGACGTCTTCGATACGACGGAAAGCCCTCAACAAAAGCAACATTGGCTGGCCGAGCAGATACTGAGAGCGAAGGCCGTGCCGTTTGTGCCATCAATCATTCGGTGGCGTCGTATGGTTTAACAATTGCGAGACAGCAGTCACGACCTGCGCAGGCGCGAACGGCTTGTTCAGAAGAACGCTGTTGGGTACCCCCCGCGACGCCCACTCGTCGGCGGCTGCGCCGGTCATGTAAATCACCGGAAGGTCGGTGGATAACTCTCTGGCGCGTTGTGCCACCTGCCAACCCGTGTAGTCGCCACGGAGATTGATGTCGGTGACTAGAGCGCAGTAGGTCCCGCCATCGTCCAGCAGGTGTAGCGCCTCTTGACCGGAGCCGACTACCTCGGGTTCGAACCCTCCATCAGACAGCGCGTCTCGGACCATTTCGGCAATGAGGTAGTCGTCTTCAACGATCAGAATCCACAACAGATTTTGCACCGCCCGCCCCTCCGGCCACCCGGTGTGGCAAATAGCTTAAGTACAAAAGTGCACACAAGTTCTACGTTGAGGAAAAAACAACATAGACCACCGTCGACACAGCGAACTGAACGCCCGCTCTGAATGAGAGAGCCAAATTGCGCCAGGGCTTTCGCGAAGCGTCCTTCCTGAGTTCGCGCAAAGTCCGATATGGGGCAAACCTAAGTACGGAGACGGGGATCCTTTTCGTCTCCGTCTTCCACATCGTTCAGACATTGAGCCTCCGAAGCCCAAAGGCCCCAGGCGAACAACCAGCTTGGCCATCGTATTCACCGGCCGAATTGGCCAAAACTTTACTGAGAGCATCTACGGGGTAGTCGGACCCGGGAGTACCAATTGGTCGTAGCACGCAGTGGGTCATCATTCGTGCCACGACGTATGGTATCCACATGAGTGCAGTCGAAGTGGACAAGACGGTCAGAGAGATTAGCACGGACGAAACTTCCATGGGGCGTTTGCGTATACTAAAGCGTGGATTTGGATCACTCAATTATGTCGTCTGTCATAGATAGAAGCGATGATAACTCCAGCCGAAGCGAGGCTGCAGTCTTCCGGTTTACGACCAGTGAAACCTCTTGTGATCGCTGCACAGGCAACTCTGCTGGCTTTGCGCCTCGCAAGATTCTATCGACAAACTCGGCCGCCCGCTCAAATTGCTTCTGATAGTTCGGGCCGCAAGCCAGTAAGCCCCCGGCAGCGACAAAGCCGCGGCGTCGAAAAACGGTTGGTAAGCTGGATATCAGCGCAAAGGTGAGCACTTGGTCGCGGTTGCCCCAAGTCAACTGATCGCTGGTTACGTAGAGAGCGTCGATACCCCGGTAGTGGGCCCCTAGCGTTGGGATGATAGCGTCTTCCACTCGGACGTCTAATAGGTCGATGTCGATGCCGAGTAGGCGTGCAACAACTTGGAGTTCTCCTGCCTCTAGTAAGGCGGCGGGGCTGTTGCCGTTGACAAGAATTGCCAGTCGTCGAAAACTCGGCAGTATATCAGTCAAGGTCTCCAAAAGCCGCCGGCAAATGTCCTTGCGCCCCAAAGACACTCCGGTAACATTCCCACCCGGCCGCGCCAGGTTTGCGACTAAGCCGTCCGCGACCGGATCTTCCGCTTGAGCAAACACGATCGGAATGGCTGAGGTTGATTGCATCGCCATGGTCACCGCTTGTGTACCGGCAGTGACAATGACATCGACGGGGGCGTGGACACATTCGGAAGCGAGTGTTGCAAACCGATCGGGTTGTCCTTCGGCCCACCAATATCTTATGACTGCGCGATCTTCGGTCCAACCTAGCTCGCGCAATTTATCCGCAAAGGCAACGGTGGAGCCGCGTTGCGTTGCAGGCGTGTCGGTTCCTAAGAAACCGACGGACGCAGGAGCCGATCGTGTATTGACTGACATGTCTCGCTAACCTGGTTAGAACAAGAATTGCCGGCACAAATATGGATGTATTCAACCGGCTTATGCGAGAGTGATTGCGTCGACCCTACCGCTTGGATCGTAAGGGCCGGTTTCTTTAGTCGCAACTCCAGATACCAAGTCTAATCGAACGAGCGTATTGGACAGCGTGGACCTGCGAAGATGAGCCGGACGACTATTCGAACTTTTTCTGATGCTAAAGGCACGTCGATCATTCGAATTCAGTACGGATCTCACCGGCCACTAGCTTTGGATTCTGCAGGTGAGGGTAATGTCCAATGCCGCGAAGAAGCTTCAGCTGCGTACCGAGGCGCTTGGCGAGCTCCACTCCCATCTCTTTGTTGATAAAAAAATCATCTTCACCCCAGATTACCTTCACTGGCGTTGTGAGGTCGGCCAGTTTCGATTCGAAGTAATCTTGGTCCCGAGTGAAATGCGAGTAATATTGGGAGAATGCGTCGACTGTAGTCATCGGCCCGTGCGACCAACCTCGAAGCATGTCGTCCTTGAAATCAGCCGCCACCTCAAAATGTGCCTCCTTGGGCAAACCCATCGTGAAAGCGCTCTCAAGTATTTGGTCGCGACTGCCGTTCATGTTGGCACGAACCTGCTCCATCGCGGGTCCCGTCTTCAAACCCTGCAGACCCGCATACATGAATTGAGGTCTGTTGAAGGGCGCGAAGTCGCCGACGATGATCTTTCTTGCGATAGTAGGCGTTTTCACGGCCAACAAGAGCGCGGGCAGCGCTCCGATGTCGGTTGCGTAAATCACAAGCCTCGACGGTTCGATGCCGGTTTTCTGAATGTATCGATCCAGAACCTGCGCGTAATCCGCGGGCGAGTACGGAAATCGGTCGACCGTCGGCCGTGAAGAAAACCCATAGCCCGGCCAGTCCAAGGCGTGAACTTCGTAGTCACCCGCCAGAGCCCCCACAACGCCTTGCCATGCATAGAGTGTCTCTGGAAATCCATGCAGAAGAAAAACGATCCCGTTCGCACCTTCGTTGCGAACAACCGTTCGTCGCAATTCGATGCCTTCGCCGATTTGAAGGAAATCCACCGTTGCGGGCCGTGACATCCCGTTGTCTCCTATCGCTCATCGCTGACAGCTTTGAGTGCGACGCGCCTGGCGGCCGCACAACTTCGGCCAAGAAAGGCTGAGGGTATGCGAAAATCAACTATGCCAATGTATGCAGTCGTGGATGCTTGGAGTCCTGAAGCGACAAGACTGCGTTGTGAGCAGGCAATATACAGCCGTATAATTTAGCAGATCTCGGCAGTCAGATAGCTTGCATCTCGCCATCTGAGACAAGCGAGATTTTCCCATGAGCAATCCTTCGAGCTTCACCGAGCGCATGATCCCCGGAAGCGCGGGACGTCTCTACACGAGAGATTATCCTGGCGAAGGTCCTCCGTTTGTACTGATGCACGGATTTCCGGATCATCTTGGTATCTACGATCAGCTGGTGCCGGAGCTGACGGCAGCAGGGCGGCGCGTGGTCACATTTGATTTCCTTGGTTTTGGAAAATCAGACCGGCCGGATGGCGCCCAGTATACATTTGAAGGACAGTTGCAAGATCTCGCCGCTGTCGTGACGGCTCTCGGCGTGTCGACATGCGTGCCCGTCGCGCATGATTCCTCCGGCCCGGCTGGGATCAACTATGCGTTGGCATTCCCCGAAAAAGTTGCCTCGCTTGTCATACTCAATTCGGGTTACGACGATGACTTTCCGGTTTTGTGGCCGGAAATGGTGACGCTGTTCGCTACACCCGGTCTGGCCGCTTTGGCTTCAGCGATCGCGAACGATCCGGCCCAGTTCGGATGGCTTCTCAATTGGCAACAAGACGAGTTCATGGCGGCTCAGCCGATCGAACAGAGGAATGCCTTCAAGAGTAGCGTTGGCCAACTTATCGCCGACAATTTCATGAAACAACCAAGCGGCGGACCGGCCTTCGTGCAGTTGGCCTCGCATTTCCTCGCCGAGCTTCATCGCAATACTCAGCATCTTCCCGAACTGAAAAGGTTCGACTTTCCCGTCAAGGTGATTTGGGGAGACTTTGACCCGTACATGACGACGAGCGTTGGTCGCAATCGGGCATCCCATTTCAAGAATGCCAAGCTCAGCCCGCTTCCGGGAGGGCACTGGCTCCAGGCCGATATCCCCGACCTTGTCGCAAAGGAGATGCTGTCATGATCCACACTGGTGTTCGACTTGCTTTAGGCGCTTTGGTTGCCGGCTTCCTGTTCGAAAGTGCCCCGCTGTTCGCGCAATCGTCGGCGAACCCTGGTGCGGGCTCGGTCGCGGCTCAGCACCATACGACGCGGGTCCTCGCGATCGGTAAGTTGACGGAGAAAGCGAAGTCAGCTGACCTTCCGGAAGTGCTTTCCCGAGAGGTTCCAGCTACGCTTGAGCTTTATCTTCGGGGCAAGATTGCCGATTGGTATGCTACGGCCGAACAGACCGAGGTCGTTTTCCTCCTCAATGTCACTTCGGTCGAGGAGGCACGCGCCCTTTTAGAGCCTCTGCCCCTTGGGCAGGCGGGCATGATGACATTCGATCTCACGCCGATCGGGCCCTTGCTGCCGCTGGGCAGGTTGCTCAAAGCGAAAAACTAACGAGGGACGTTCGCGCTGCTGCAACGGTCGACGCAGGCCGTTGCGCGCGCAGCGCACCAAGCGGTCCTGCAAGAATAAAGCGATTTCAAAAGATTCCGAAGGGGAGGGTTGACATGGAATTTGTCAGCACGTTGGCCGAGAGAAATGCTCACTTTGCCAGCGAGAGTTTCGATAACACGCTGAAGATGTTGCCGTCGATGCGGACCGTGATTGTCGGCTGTGTGGACGGTCGGGTGGACCCGGCGGAAGTTCTCGAGCTTGAGCAAGGTGAAGCGGTCGTCATTCGCAATGTGGGAGGCCGCGTCAATGCCGCCCTCTATGAGACGCTTGAGATATTGCAGGTCGTTGCCAGTGCTGCCGGCAAGCCGCTGGGCGAGGGATGGAATCTGATCGTCCTTCATCACACAAATTGCGGGATCGTGCCGTGCTTCAAGCATGCTCCCGATCTATTGGCAAAGAATTTGAGCGTTTCGACCTCGGACCTCGATCACATGGCTATCGCGGATCCTTACGAGGCGGTTCGTCTCGACGCCGCCATGCTCGTGTCAAGCGATCGACTACCGGCGGGTCTCATAGTCTCCGGAATGGTCTACGACGTCGCTACCGGCAGGATCGACATCACGGTTCCACCCGAGCTGGTGCGCGGATAGGTCTGCGTGCCAGTCGCCCTGCCCGTGAAGCTAGAAGGTCCTCACGACAAATGGCCGCGAAACCGTATGGCGATAAGCAATGCTAACTGAAGTGCAGAGCACCACTTCCTCGGGGGTTAGCCTTTTGGCACGTCGAGAGCGACCCGGATCGGGCCGCGCAAAGGTTAACCCTTTGCAGAAATGGCGCCTTCGGCGTGTCGAACAGCACGTCGCCCTACATTTCGATCGCACGATCAGCCTGTTTGAACTCGCCAGTGTCGCTGGGCTTTCTAGAATGCATTTCGCGGCCCAATTCCGGGCCGCGACCGGATGCCGACCTCACGAATACCTCCTCAATCATCGTGTCGAGCGGGCCAAAGCCCTGCTGACGACAACCCGGTTGTCACTAACCGAGATCGCAATTGCGGCGGGATTTACTACACACCCGCGCTTCTCCAAGGTGTTCAAGAGCATCAGCGGCCAGGCGCCGGGACGATGGCGAACCGTCGCTAGACGTCAGCGACAAGGGATCGGCCCAGTGCCGCATCCACCGGTATCGTGTAAACTGATCGCGTCCCAACACGCCAGTGGCTTAGCCTAAGCTCCTGGCAGTTTCCATAACCGTCCAACTCTGAGAACAACACTGAAGTGATGATCTCAAAGGGTCTCGGAGCTCCGAGCGCGTTTCCGTTGTTGCCTACATCAGCGTTTGAGAGTTGGGAGCGATACGCTCGTATAATGGCCTGCGTCCCCCCGTCATGCACGACTGCAGCGTATGCAGGCGGCGACATTGCAACGGCCCAGGAGGAAACCGGGATGTCAGCGATAACCGAACGTAAAGATGACCAGAGCGGGGCGGGCTTCAGAACGGCGCGTGTCGAAACGCCAAGCGGGGGCGTGTATGCGCGCGATTACGCTGGGACCGGCCCCGCGTTTGTCATGATGCACGGGTTTCCGGACAATCTGCACATCTACGATGACCTTGTCCCCCGACTTACACGCGCAGGACGCCGCGTGGTGACGTTCGATTTCCTTGGGTTTGGCGCCTCTGACAAATCGCAAGAAGGTGGGTACAGTTTTGCTCAGCAACTCAGCAATCTGGAAGCGGTTGTCTCCCACCTGGCTCTGGAGAGTGCAATGCCGGTCGCCCACGACTCTTCGGGGCCCGCAGCATTGAACTTCGCGCTGAAGGATCCCAAACGCACCGCAGCCGTAGTTGTGTTGAACTCGTTTTACTGCGAAGCGCCGACGCTCAGGTACCCAGAATTCATCGAGCTGTTCGCCAGCAAAAGTCTCAACAAGCTGAGCGAGACGATTCGGAGGAGCCCTGAGCAGTTCGCGTGGGTCCTCAATTTCCAGCGGGCCGCATTCCAGGCCGAGCTTTCGGAACAGCATCGCGCGCACTACTCGTCGGTGTTGGGTCCAATCATCGATGCGAATTTTCGGGAGCAACCCAGTGCGGCCCGCGCTTTCGCGCAGATGACGGCAGGACTTTTCGAGGAAGTGCAGCGAAATACGCAGCGATTACCCGCGCTGTCCTCCATGACAGTTCCCGTTAGACTGATCTGGGGAGACAGAGACCCCTATCTCAATTTGGGCGTGGCCGAGCACTTGGCTTCTGCACTGAAATACGGAGAACTGGTATCGCTTCCAGCTGGACATTGGGTCCAGATGGACGAGCCGGGTGCGGTCGCGCGCGGAATGCTTCGACCGTTTTGAAGCAGCGCGTGCCCTTTGGCTGAATCGTATCGGTGATCATAACCAAACGCTCGGGGTGAAGAATTTGCGCCGGGCAGCACAAGCCTCTTCTGGTCCGATCAAGGTAAGCAATGTGACCGACGCTTCATCACAGATACTAGCAACGCCGGCCCGCGGAATTCTCGGGCGGTCTCTGATTCCGATCGTCGCCGTGATTATGGTGCTGATTTTGGCAGGGACTGTCGCGGTCCGCTGGGATGAGTGGGTCGCGATGCGCAGCATACAAGTCACGGACGATGCCTACGTTCGGGCTGAGACGGCGCGGATAAGCACGAGAGTTGCCGGGGAAATCCTCAAAGTCGGCGTCAACGATTTTCAACGCGTTCGAGCTGGCGAGCTCTTGGTGCAGGTAGATCCTGCCGACTATCAGGCGTTGGTTGACCAGTCGACGGCGGCCGTGGCTGCCGCCAAGGCTGGGCTCGACAATCTGGCGAATGAAATTGAACTTCAGTATGCAACAATCGCCCAGAGCAAGGCACAACGGCAATCCGTCATGGCGCTCGAAGTCGAGGCGGAGCAGGAACAGGAAAGGCAGCAAACGCTGTCAACCACAAGCTCCGGGACGAGGCAGCGACTAGAGCAGGCGGTCGCCGCTCTTGCGAAAGCACACGCTGACGTGAGATCGAACGCGGCGTTGATCGCAGCTCAGGAACATCAATTGGACGTGCTCGCCGGTCTGCAAAGGCAGCGTAGAGCTGATGTCGCCGCGGCGGAAGGTGCCCTAGCGGCTGCAAGACTTCGGCTGGGATATACGAAGATCACGGCGCCATTCGACGGCGTCGTGAGTGAACGCCAAGTGCAGACCGGCGATTATGTCAACATCGGCACTAACCTCATAAGCGTCGTACCACTGCCGAATGTCTATGTGATCGCGAACTACAAGGAGACGCAGCTAAGGAGGGTACGGGAGGGACAGGCAGTCGAGGTTTCGGTCGACACGTTTCGCAATCAACCCCTACGCGGAAGAGTACAGCGCATATCCCCGGCAAGCGGGTCTCAATTTGCTCTTCTGCCGCCGGATAATGCGACAGGGAACTTTACGAAAGTTGTTCAGCGTGTCGCGGTCCGCATTGTCCTGGAAGACGGGCAGCCCTTGGTGCAACAACTGTTGCCTGGAATGTCAGCCGTGACCAGGATCCACGTGATGGAAGATGCCGAACGGGCCGTTAGTAATGCCCGCTAACGTAGACGCCAGGTCAAGTCATCGCCCGATTTTCGCAGTGGGGGCAGTACTGTTCGGCGCGTTTCTCGCCAATTTCGATTCCAGGCTGTTTTCGGTGGGACTTCCAGACCTGCGCGGAGCGTACTCGCTCAGCTTTGATGAGGGGGCGTGGTTGAGCACAGCGGCCACGGCATCGCAGATATTTATCGCGCCCGCGGTCGCCTGGATGTGTACCGTCTTCGGTCTCCGCAAAATACTTGCTATTCCCAGCGTGGTCTATGCGGCGATCTCTATTGTGATGCCCCTCACTGATACCTACGGTGTGCTGATAGCTCTAAGCATATTGCATGGGCTCCTGCTTGGGACATTCGTTCCTGCAACGTTGCTGATAGTCGTGCGAAATTTGCCGCGTAAATGGTGGATCGTCGCTATGGCGATCTATTCGGCACGAGTTGGGCTGTCGCTGAACGCCGGGATTTCGATCGTCGGCTTTTACGTGAGCGACGTTGGCTGGCATTGGTTGTTTTGGCAGGACGTTATTATCGCGCCGCTCATGGGCATCTGTGTTCTCCTCGGGACACCGCATGAGGCCATCAACCGACGCTTAGTCGCGGAGGCCGATTGGGGGGGAATGCTGCTGCTCGGCTCTGGAATGGCGATGATCTATGCCGGTCTGGATCAGGGCAACAGGTTGGACTGGCTGCAATCGGGGGCCGTCGTCGCTCTTCTATCCGGGGGAGCGGCCTTATCGCTAGGGTTCTTACTGAACGAGGCCCTTATCCGTAAGCCCTGGGCACGGATAGACGTCATCCTGACCCGCAATATCTGCCTGGCGCTGATCGTGATCCTGCTCTACACGCTCACCGCGCTATCAAATGCGAGTTTGGTCCCAAACTTCCTGATTTCGATCGGCCGGCTACGACCGGAGCAGACCGGGGGGCTATTTCTAACGTTCGGCGTCCTGCCCATGCTGATCTTGCTTCCTTCGACGATCTATTTGGTTCAGCGCCACGACCCTCGGCTTGTATTAATTGTCGGCCTTGCTGCGTTCGGGTTTGCGGGGATACTCGGCACTGGCATCACCCATCAATGGTCGGTTGACGACTTCATCCCGATCTTGCTGCTTCAAGCTTTAGGACATTCCTTCTCACTTCTTCCGCTGATGATGATTGCTTTGGCAAGCTCCGACCCGACGCGGTCGACCGAATTTGCCGCGTACGTCCAGGTGATGCGGCTGGGGGGCGCGGAGATCGGCATGAGTGTGATGGCGACATGGCTGCGCGTGCGCGAGCAATTTCACTCGAATCTACTAGGGCAGTATATCGACGGAGGTAAATCCGACGTGATGCACTTCATTGCGAGACTGACGGAACACTTCGCGTTTGCGCCGGCCAACCTGGCGCCGGCACTGAGCATCAGATCGCTTGTGTCGATTGTCCAACAGGAGGCGAATACGTTGGCGTACATCGACGGATTCTGGCTGACGGCGTTGTTCGCTGGCTTGGGATTGGGGTTCGTCACATTGATGACCAGATCTCCTCCAGGGCCGTTCTCGTCGGATCGATGAACGGCTCGACGTAACAGCCGGATCACCATGGCCGCGGGCGAGCCGGTTGGCAGGCCCGAAAGGCTCGGGTTGTAGGGTTTGCTGACGGCGCTGCCGACAGCGACGTGAAGCCGCGTCGGCGATAGTGAGACATGAAGAAGATCTGCGGTTCAAGCGCAATGAGGGGGTGGCTCGAATGGCACGCTGGCTCAACTTGCGGTCGCTGGTTCTGATCGCAACACTGGCAGGACTCTTACTGTTCTCCTGTGTGGTTGCCTATTTGGGGTGGACCTCTACCGATGCTCTTGTGCCGGCGTCAGGTTACGTCGCAATGGCGATTGGCGTCGGCTTTTCATTGGTTCTGGGCGTTGGTTTGATGGCGCTTGTATTCTATAGCAGCCGTCATGGTTACGATGAGCCGGCACATCGCTTAAACGAAGATGATTTGCCCGAGCGTTGAGGCAGCGCTTCATAGCGCAAGACCGAGACGGCACCGATCGTCGAGCGCTTTGTGTTGGTACGATGGCTGACACGATGGCGTTTGCCGGTGCGTTTCGGAAGCTGCCGCTTGGCCCTGAGCGCTCGACAACGAGCTCCTTACGACGCGCAGGCGTCGGAACCCTGCGCCGCGAAACCCCTGTATAGTTGTATAGTCGGTGCACTTGCGCGATCCAGGACGGGCGTTTTGCGCAACAACAGGAGACCGCATATGTCGACCAAACCTCTCGAATCCGTCTCGAACTCTCGTCGCACGCTGCTAATCGCTGCGAGCGGCATAGCTGCGGCAACGAACCTGCCAGCGGCGGCGAGCCAGCCGAAACAACTGATTCCGCGAGGAAGAGATAACGTGGAGACAGTCACGGCCAAGGACGGTACAACGATTTTTTTTACAAGGACTGGGGAATGGGCAAGCCGGTAGTGTTCTCCCACGGCTGGCCGTTGTCTGCCGATGCCTGGGACAGTCAAATGCTTTTCCTGGCCTCACAGGGCTATCGTGTCGTGGCGCATGACCGCCGCGGACATGGCCGGTCGGGGCAATCGTCAACAGGCAACGATATGGATACGTACGCCGATGATCTGTCGGCGGTTATCAAGGCGCTCGATCTCAAGGACGTGACCCTTGTGGGTCATTCTACGGGGGGCGGCGAGGTCGCAAGATACATCGGACGTCATGGGACCAGCAGGGTTTCAAAAGCCGTGCTGATCGCTGCGGTGCCACCCTATCTGCTCAAGACGGCAGACAATCCTGAGGCCGCGCCGAAAGAGATCTTCGACGGTCTTCGCAGCGGACTAGCGGCGGACCGTTCGGCTTTCTTCAAGAATCTTGCGGTCCCGTTCTTCGGATACAATCGGCCCAATGCGAAAGTTTCGCAGGGGGCTATCGATTCATTTTGGATGCAGGGCATGCTGGGGGGCATAACCGGCCAATACGAATGCATCAAGGCCTTCTCGGAAACGGACTTCACAGAAGACTTGAAGAAGATGACGGTGCCGACTCTCGTCATTCAAGGTGACGACGATCAGATGGTCCCGATTGGAATTGCCTCGCAGAAAACCGTCAAGCTCGCGCCCATGGCGCACCTTAAGGTTTACGAAGGTGCCCCGCACGGTCTCTGTGTCACGCATGCAGATAGGATCAACGCCGATCTGTTGGGATTCCTGAAGGCGTGATCCCGCTGGGCTTGGGCCGCATCGCTGCCTTGCGGCGCCCGATCGGCCATCCATCCCTGCAGTGGGTGGCCGGTCGACCCGAAAGAGCAGCAACACAGGGGTTGGGCTACCCCGACGCTTGAAGATCGGTGCCCTTCCAAGTCGCGCGCGTGAAGTTGTTTCGACGCAGGCGGAAACGAGGATCTCCGGATCAATGGGAGGGCGGCGCGCCTCTCGAGCGATCCCCAGACTAGTGATAGTCCCTTGGCAGCGCCGGCAGCGAGGTGCGGTATGAGAGAGCGGGGCCGTTTGCAGACGCTAAGGCTTCGGAGACTCGCACGAGGTCGGCCACCGTGCGGACCATCATCTTTCGCATCATCGATCCACGATGTACCTTGACTGTTATCTCGCGCAACTTCAGCTCACCTGCGATTTGCTTGTTCATCAACCCCCGAGCAACCAGAGAAAAGACTTCCTTTTCCCGAACCGTTAGGGTTGCAAATGATTGGGTCAGCTCAGAAAGGCGCGAATTCCGGCGGAGTCTGATGGCATCATACTCAAATGCCTCCGCCACTGCGTCCAACACTCGCACGTCCTCAAAGGGCTTGGCGAGAAAATCGACAGCCCCGGTTTTCATGGCCCTTACGGAAATTGAGACATCCGCTCGCCCCGCGACGATGATCGGGATTTCGACGCCTGACTGCCGCAATCCCCGGCAATCCGCAATCCGGGCATCGATGATGGCACAACCGCGGTTGAAGGGCTGCCAAGCAGCAACGAACTCTTGGGCCGAGAGGAAGGTTTTCACGGGAACATCAGCGGATTGCAGAGTGTTTACGAGCGAGATTGTCGCTCCAGGATCGTCATCGACTACGTAGACAGCGGCCTTGTTTGCCGGGCTTTGCATGAGTTGGCTCCACAATAGGTTGAGGCTGTCGGCAGGACCGGCGAACGTGCCCGATCCGTGCTTCTGCTGCGTCATAAGGATCCGGCGTGGCCGTAAAGTCCTTGGGCAAGACCTGAAAAATCCCTTAGGCCCTTGGGTTGAGGAAACGGGCCTTAGCCGATCGCGGCCAGAAGGTTTTGCGCGTCGACAAGGTCGAGGTTCGAAAAGCCTTCAGTAAACCACCTGTAGATTGGATCCAGGATATTGCGGGCTTGGGGGATCCGTGCTTGCTTTTTGAACAGTCTCGCCAAAGACGTTGCTGCCCTGAGCTCCCACGAGGGGACGGATTGCTGTTTTGCCAAGTCGATGGCCTGCAGCAGGCATTGTTCCGCAGCTGGGTAGTCCCGTCGCCCGAGCGCGATTTCACCCCTAATGCGGAGGAGCTCGGCGAGATACCATCGCTCTCCGGCTCGATCGGCATGACCGATCGCTTCCGAAATGGCCTGCAGGGCGGAAGCGTGATTGCCGGCCGCCAGCTCTCCCAGTGCCAGCTCTCCCAGAAAAGTCACGTACCGGGTCTGGAAAGTTTGTCGATCGAGAAGGGCGAGGCCTGACCGCAATCGAGCGATCGCCGTGGTAGAGCTTTGTTGCCGCAACTCCAAGGCTCCATCGTAGCATTCAGCCCATGCTGCAAGCGCCTGCGATTCTTGCGAGGAAGCGAGTTGCGATAGCATCCGCGTGAATTCCTTCGCCGCCTGATAGTCCCGTGACTGGAGCGCAATCGCACATGCCCCATGGATCAGTACGTTCGAAATTGTTGGAGCATGTCCGTCGGCCATGACGTCTGCCACCGCCTGCTTCACGAGTCGGCAGGCCTGTTCCTGAAATCCCTGGAGCCAAAGTATGTGAGCTTGATAGATGAGGGCTACCACGCGCTGCTCAAACCCATATCGCACCAGGTGTAATCGACCGGGGGGTGCCCTATACCGACTAAGGAAGTGCTCGAGGTGTTCACGTGCCTTAGTCTGTTCGCCAAGGACATGCAGCGTCATGCCAAGCAGCCGCTCCCCAATCAATCGATCTGGAATCGTCTCCGGCAAATCGGTGAAGTGCTCAGCGATCAGGAGCG
Organism: Bradyrhizobium zhengyangense; assembly: GCF_022012555.1. Classification (NCBI taxonomy): domain Bacteria; kingdom Pseudomonadati; phylum Pseudomonadota; class Alphaproteobacteria; order Hyphomicrobiales; family Nitrobacteraceae; genus Bradyrhizobium; species Bradyrhizobium zhengyangense. Next base: position 19,305 of record NZ_JAKLTZ010000018.1, read on the forward strand.
CCCCCCGGTAATCTCCCGTGAGGTAGTGCCGGATCCAGAGCCCCCACATACTGCGCAATCGGTATTCATCGTCTCCAAGTTCATCCGCAAGATCAGCGGCGTGTTTCAGAACCTGATACATTCTGTCGTTGGGGCCGGCGGTCTGGATGATCACTGAGCCAAGCGCGGCGTACATGCGCATGTCTCGGAACCGATCCTCTTCGACAGATGACCCCACCAGCGAAACTGCGCTCTCGAGCCAGTTTCGGCATTCTGCCAGTAGTCCTTGCCGAATCCAGAGCGAAGCCGCGGCCGCTGCCAGCTCTACGGCAAGCAGTGCGGCGCCCGTGGAAGCGAAAGCCCAATCCAGCGCCGATCGTAATTCGTCAACCAGCCCGACGGGAACATCGGAAGGCCGGCTTTTGTCCGGTATGTCCTGCCGATCAATACCCGCGATAATGTTATAAATTACGACCGCGTGTCGGCGGGACAACCCGTCAAGCTCTCCGCTGTCCGACAGCTTTGTCAGTCCGTAGCTCCGCGTCAGCTCCAAAAGCCTATAGTATGCCACTGGCCCGCCAACATCGCTTGCAACGAGCGATTTTGTGACGAGACTTCCGAGAACCTCCGCGAGCTCAAGCTCGGTAAAGTCATCAGCGAGCATTGCGATCCAGTCGAGGGGGACGGGGGTTCTGAAAGCCGCCATGCGAAGGAGAAGTCGTTGTTCCTTCTCGGTAAGGGTCACAAAACTCCAGTCTAACGTTGCTTGCAGTGTCTGGTGACGGGGCAGGGCGGTCCGTTGTCGCCCTCTCATCATCAGCGCAAAGCGGTCACGAAGACGGATGTCCAACCCTTGGACACCTAGGAAACGCACCTGAGCTGCGGCAAGCTCGATCGCGAGAGGTATGCCATCGAGACGCCTGCAGATCCGCACAACGATCGGCGCCTGGAAGTCTGTGAAGTCGAACTGGTCGAAGCCCGCTCTGGCGCGCTGTACGAATAATGCTATCGCTGAAAAACCGAGGGCTTGGCTTGCGGACAGCGAACTCCCATCGGGGGGAAGGTCGATGGGACCGAGCTGGCGCGTCGTCTCGCCCCTTGCTCCAATGGGCTCTCGGCTCGTTGCGAAAATGGTGACGCCCGGCGCGCCGCTCAAGATAGCTTCGACGAGCAACGCAGCCGCTTCGATCTGATGTTCGCAGTTGTCGAGGATGATGAGAGCTTGTTGATCTCTAAGCAACCTGACGATGCCTTGTATCGGCATGTCAGACATCATCGACAACCCTAGCGCGGAACCAAGGGCGCTAGGCACATGGCGGCCGTCTTCAACGGGTGCCAGGTCGACATAACATACGCGATGTTCGTAGGTGGCCTGGATCCGTTCCGCTACGGCAAGGGCAACCGTGGTCTTCCCTATGCCTCCTGCTCCGACGACTGTAACCAGTCTCTGCCGCGGCAGCTCGGTCACAAGATCCCGGATGAACTGTTCGCGGCCGAGAGGCTGGGTCAGCTGACTGGGTGGATTTCGCCACCGTGGCTCACGTCCGCGGTCATCGGTTCTGGATTCGGGAAGCGTCCCCTTCGAGGGGCAAAGGATCCAATCCCCGACCAATCGGTAGCCGCGCCCCGAAACGGTTTTCAGTACTTCACGTGAGGCCGGTCCAAGTGCTTTACGAAGAACGGAAACATGAACCTGAAGGGTATTTTCGCCAATGGCGGCTCCAGGCCACACCTTGTCCATCAGCTCATTCTTTGTGACGAGCTCTCCCGCAGATTGCACCAGCACCTCGAGAATATCAAATGCGCGACTGCCGATCGCCACCGGAACGCGCCCAACGCGGAGTTCGCGGCGATCGAGATCGATCTGCGTGTCCCCACACTCGTATATGGCCTGCTGGCCTGGCGCCTCTTTGTTTTCTGAATCTTGCATGCAAATTGGCCCTAAGCCGCTTTGCGACTACGCTTCCTTCGTCCAAAGACACTCGATTGCGAAACCGCTCAGCCTACCGCCGGTCGATCCTTTCTTTAAACGCCCGAATTTCACGCGAGAAATTAGCTTCTGTGCTCTCAACGTTGTAGGACGTTTTTGCCACTCTTTATGCCGCGGCGATCACAAAGGTGTCGAATGCGGGCTAAATCGCAAGTAGAGTGCAGACTTCAGACACTCGGGTATTTGGATGCATCGGATCGGTTTCATCGTGCCGCAAGGCTTTCAAATCCTCAGCTTGGCTGCCCTGACCGGGTTTGAGGTCGCGAACTTACTGCCTTCGGGACCGCGCTACCAAGTTGAGCTTCTGTCGGAGCGAGGAGGGCCGGTCCCGTCGTCCACCGGTGTTGCAGTCTACACGGCCCCATTCACGGGCGCCACGTACGATACTGTTGTGCTTGGTTCCTTAACCGAGTTCGACATTCCGCCCGCGAGCGCCGCCGTGGTCGCGTTCGTGCGTCAGGCCGCTATGTCATCGAGACGAATTGCCTCGATCTGCAGCGGAGCTTTTGTGCTTGCCCAAGCCGGCCTGCTCGACGGACGGCGTGCCACCATGCATTGGGCGCACGCCGACGAGTTCAGGCGCCGTTTTCCTAACGTGCGGACAGAAGAGGATCGGATCTTTATAAACGACGGTCCGATCTGGACATCCGCAGGTATGACCGCGGGCCTCGATCTCGTTCTGGCACTGATCGACAGTGATCTCGGCGCAGAGGCAGCGAAGGCGGCGGCCCGCCTGTTGGTCATGCACCAACGGCGCATGGGCGGGCAAAAGCAACATTCGGCACTCCTCGACATGACGCCAAAGTCCGACCGAATCGAGTTGGTGCTAGCGCATATTCGCGAGAACTTGCAAAACGAGCTTTCGGTCGAGGAGTTGGCTGAAGTCGCCAATCTCAGCGCGCGCCAGTTCAGCCGCACCTTTCTTGCTGAGACCGGTCAGTCGCCTGCCAAGGCCGTTGAACGCATTCGGTTGGAGGCTGCCAGGTTCATGATGGAAGAGGGGCGGCACTCCGTTAAAGAGGTCGTCGAGTACACTGGATTTGCCGACCGCGAACGCATGCGCCGGTCCTTTATCAGGACTTTCGGCGTGCCGCCGCAGGCGCTGCGGCGGAAGGCTAGGCGCGAGCCGATCAGCGCCGCCTAGCGAACAGACAAAATTCTAATCTTCCATCTGGACGGGGATGATTATGATACGCTCGACAATTCGAGCGAGGGCGGCAATCTTTACAGCCAACCCCGGCAAGCGAGGCCACGCTTGCGTTTGAAGCATGAAACAACGTCCACCGGAATCAGAGCCGCCCTTTTCTCCGGTCCTCGTTGCTCTTCAAGATCGGGGTCTCGTTTTGTATATTTTGAGGTTGTACCCGCTCCCAAAGACCCCCCTTTCCAAGTTCTCTTCCAAGCTTGTCTTCGCGCCTCATCCATTCTTCGGCGCTTTTGATCCTTTTGGGGTGGATCTCATCCAACAACGCATAGTCCCGCTTCACAATGCCGTACTTCCACAGATTCCAGAAGCCGGTAAAGTTGTCGCGGAAAGTCATGGTGCTTTTGTCATTGGGATCTGCGTTATATCCCGCCGGCGCGTTTGCGATGAACTTTAGTGGTCCGTTCCAGTAGGAGTGCAGGTCCGTGTCAATATAGCGCGCAGGTTTCCCCGTGACCTTCGTGAACGCGGCCGCAAGACCAGCGTAAGCTACATGCTCGATGGCGACCTCAAGGTTCATGCCGTTCGTACGCTCGGGATGGTCAAAGAGCCAACGAACGTAGTAGCCGCAATCTTCGCTCGAGGCGTGCACTACGGCGCCGTCCCCCAGCGGCACCCTCCAGGTGACAATGCCGTCCTCAACGGTTGGCGTCATGGGCATCATCGGTTGAAATGCCATTTCAATGTATGGTCCCGATGTGAACAGTGCCGCTCCCATGCGACCCTTGTTCACCGTATTTTGGGACAAAATCCAATCTCCGATCCGTCCTTTTCCATCATAATGCCCGCTACGGAATCGGGAATCATACCCCGATTTCTTGAGCCCATAATCTAGGTTTCCGTAAACAAAAAACTTGATCCCCTCTTCGATCGCAATTTCGTAGCAACGGATTGCCCAATAAGTCTCCGTCTTTTCGCCAGTGTTGAAGCCGTCAATATTGATGAAGGCCCCATCGCAACCACGAAATCCCTCGCGCAGGGTAACCTCGTCGGCGAATGATCCTTCGAGCATCGAAACATTGTCTAGGGTGGCGAGAGATTTTGCGCGGCGCGAAAACGGATCGCGAGTGAGTACCCGTGCAGAATTCTTGCGATCAGCGACAAGGGCTCGAATGATCGGCATTCCCTGCGCGCCCGTGCCCCCGACTACAAAGATTTTGGACGTGTTGTGTGATGACATAATATCTCTCCGGGTAAATCGCGCCGTCGGATGGCCGCCTAATCAGGATGATGGCGTGAACGTCGCTGCGTTCTTTTCGACGAATTCCCGGACGCTCATTGGCCGTTGTCCGGTGATCTTTTCTACGTCGTCGGAATATCGATCATATCGATTGTCGCGGTGCAACTCGGTCATCGTCGTGATATGGGAGACGACGTGTGAGGGGAGCCCCAGCGTGGCAACTTTGCCCGCCCATATGTCCGGAGGGACATTTACGTAACTGATGGGTCGTCCAAGCGCGAGCGAGAACTCTCGGGCGATTGCGTCAACGTCCTGCGACACGGGCCCGGTCAGGTGGTATGTCTGACCGATATGTTTGTCCGGGGCGCCGAGTATTTCCGCCACGACCCTAGCTACGTCGAAAGCTGCGATTGCGGAGTTGTTTCCGCCCCCCAGCGGTGCAAGGATCTTGTCCTGCGCCGCCACGGCTCCGGCGAGCTGAAGGAAGAGTCCTTCCATAAATGCCGTTGGGCGCACTTCGACAACCGGCAAACCGGACCAGGAAAGGACCTGCTCGGCCAGCCAATGCTGCTTCTGCTGCGGGCTCGACGTGGTCTCGCAGACGGACATCTCTTTGACTGTCATCTGAGACATATTCACAAAGGCTTTGACCTTATGGTGTTTGGCGACTGCCGCAACGTTAACGGACGCTTCAAGATATTGCGGGGACAGGGACATGCCGAAATAGAGGCGATCACACCCTTCGACCGCTTGATGCGCAGCTTTTAAGTCGAGCAGATCGCCCACGACGACCTCGGCACCAAGCGCTCGCAGTGCTGCCGCCCGTCGGTCGTCTGTACGCACTTGCGCACGAACGCGGTATCCACGCGCGAGCAGAAGTTCAGTCGCATGCCTGCCGACGGATCCGATCTGGCCCGCGGCGCCGGTCACGAGAATCGGCTTACTGTGATCCATTGGAAACACTCTCATTGCTGCTGATGCGGAGATCGGCCTTCATCAATTGGTCTTTGGCTTATGCCGGCGATGGCAGCGGTCTAACGATCAGACGTCTCCGGTCAAACTATACATGGGTGTATCGGCCATTTCACAATGGCGGGTCTGGAGTGTCGGCGACGCACTAAACTCAATCCCGGAGGTCGCTCATCCTGTCCTTCGCGTTGTACACCTGCGTATAATTGCCGTGGTCAGTCTTCCAGTCTTCTCTGAACGGACGTTTGAATCGACCGTCTTGAGAATTCTTCCTGCGCGATGTCGTGGACTTGGCATTGCAGGCGTAAGAAAGGGCGAGCGAACCGACTGGAAGTGCGGTCGAGGAACAAGAACTTCTGTGCCTCCCGCAAAGACTGAAAGGAGATACCGCATGAGCAGCCTCTCTAGGCGCACCATCCTTGAAGCCGCGGCAGCGTCTGTGATTGCCGGCGGCATCGCAACATCGTCAACCGCAAGGGAAGAGCAGTTCACGGAGCATTTTGTGGGGCGCGAGCGGGGAAAGGTCTACGCGCGGGAGTATGCGGGATCTGAACTCCGTAACGGACGGGTCTCATGGCAGAGTTTATAATTTTTGGAATTAGCGTCGCGCTCAGCTTTGCTGCTTGGGGAGCCGTCTGCTATCGCTACATCTGGCCATTAATCCGATCGCGCTCATTGCCGGATGCGGCTGCGCCTTTGCTCTATATTAATGTATTTCGCTTCGTCGGTGCATCGTTCCTTGTTCCTGGCGTTGCGGGATCGCTGCCCCGATCCTTCGCAGTGGCCAGTGCGTTCGGTGACCTTTTTGCAGTCATACTCGCTTGGGTGGCCTTAATGCTCTTGCGTAAGCGCGCGGGATACGCCGCGCTTTGGATCTTTAACCTGTGGGGGGCCGCAGACCTTCTGTTCGCCTTCTACAAAGGCCTCTTTGATGCGAACTTTTTTCCCTCGGCACTCGGCGCCACGTTTTACATTCCGACTGTTTACGTGCCCTTCTTACTGTGCGTACATCTCATGCTTTTTGTGCTTCTCCTGAGAGCCAGTCGGCGCCGCCGCCTAAGTTTATATCCAATATGGCGAGATCAAAGTCCGCGTGAGTTGCAAGGGGCAGCGCCCTTCTTGACGTCGCCTGCTTCCGTAACGACCGAATGCCCAGCCTCTTTGATCATCTCGACCAACATCATTCGGATAAGGGCTTCATCTTTTATGAGGAGAACCGAAGCGGGCACGGATCGCTGAGCCTCACGCGGATCGCGTCTGCCGCGAGCCCGCGTTCAAGAGTTGAACGTCCAGCGGATTCAAGCGGACTTTTCCGCGGCGAGGCGATCCAGACGCAACCGATGTCTATGGTCAGTGAGCAGGCGTGCGCCGCCCAGGACAGCAGCCAACGTTCCGAGTCCAGTCCCACCGGCGATCAGGAACATAATCAGCAATTGATATTTGACCGCATCCACAGGCTCGACGCCGGCAAGGATCTGGCCGGTCATCATCCCTGGCAAGGAAACGAGGCCGATCGCCGCCATACTGTTCATGATCGGCATGAAGCCGCTTCTCAAGGCGTCCCGTATGACCGGCAGCAGGGCTTGGTGTCGGGTGCCACCCAGCGCAAGACAAGCTTCCACGCCGGCTCGTTCGCGCACCAGGCTGTTCGTCAGCACGTCCAGGCCCAGGCTTGTTCCGGTCATGGTGTTGCCCAGCATCATGCCCAGCAATGGCAGCGCATAGCGCGGATGATACCAGGGATCGGGTCGTAGCTCGGTCAGGAGTGCGAACATCGTGACCGTCCCCGCGGCGAGCAGCGTGCATCCCGCGCCCAGGCCGTACTTCCAAACGCCCTGAAGGCGCCGCTTCTGCCGCGCGACGATCTCCCACGAGGCGAACAGGACCATGATCAGGGCGGCGAGAGCGGTCCAGAGCGGGGACACCGCAGCAAACAGGAACGTCAGCACGTATCCGACGAGGACGAGCTGGACCACCATGCGCACGGTCGCAACAGCCAATTGCTTCTCAAGCTTAAGGCGGAGAACAAGCGAGAAGACGCCGTCCATGACGACAAGGAGCGCGGGTAGGAGCAGGTCGCCGTACGAAAGCTGGATGTAGGTCACGGCCGGTTTTCCTCGATCCCGCCGTCGGCTCTCATCACAAAAATCCTGGCCCCGACCCGGCGGGCTTGGGCGCCGTCGTGAGTCGTCCAGAGGACACTCGTTCCATCCGAGATGCGTTCGGCAATCACACCTTCCACGGCCGCAGCGGCTGCCGGGTCGAGGGCCGAGGTCGGCTCGTCCAGCAGAAGCACCCGTGATCGCAGCATGAGCGCCCGCGCAAGTCCCAACCGCAATCTCTCGCCGGTCGAAAGTCTTTGGATCGACCACGCTCCGCAGTCGTCCGGCAAGCCCAGTCGCGCGACCAGCGGAAGGGCATCCTCCCAGGCGGCGAAGTGATCCTGCACGGTGTCGGACCACCAGCCCGGCTCGGCGGCGAGGTAGGTCACCCGCCTTCGCCATGCCGGGGCGGGCATCGCCTCTCTGAGCATGCCGTCCAGCTTGACCGTTCCTTCGTTGGGATCGAGATCCGCGATGGAGCGGAGCAGCAAGGTCTTCCCGACTCCGGACGGCCCCTGCAGGGCGACGCATTCGCCGTCCGGCAGGTCAAATGATACGGAGAGGTGCAGGCGCTTGAGCCCTCTGACCGTCAACATGCGTCAGAGCTTGAGCTGCAGCCGGTCGGCAACCCGCCGGGCGATCTCCATCGGGGCCTCGCTCGGATAGGGATGCACCGAGCTGACATTGATCTCGCCAAGCACGTAGCTGTCCGTCCCATCGGCCTGGACCGGCCCGAGCATGAAGTCGGCGTCCCAGATCGCGGGCAGGTCACCGCCTGCGATCTCCAGCAGCGAAATTAGCTGCGGCGTCCACTCGTCTTCCATCAGCCGCCGCAGCCGCTGAAAGCGCGGGTCCGCGTTCGAGCAGTAGAGCCGCGGTCCGGCCTCTGAACGCGCGGCAGGCGAGTCGACAAGGGCTTTAACCTTGTGATGGCCGAAGCCGGCGCAGCGGTCACCAGCCATGTAGCAGCGCACCACACCCTCGCTCAGGCGAGGCTGGAACGCCTGGTCGATCACGCTGCCGCTTTCGAAATACTCCGCGCAGCGACGAAGGAAATCATCGAGCGTGAGGTCCTCGGGCGTGTCCTTGGTGGCGTCCAGGACCTTGATCATGGAGGAGGCCGGCAGCTTCTCGACCTTCCAGACGCCTTGGCCGCCGTTGCCCCGGTTGCGTTTGATCACGCGCGGACCGGCGGCGAGCCGTGCAGGCAGCTCGGCGCGCATCGCGGCGGCGGTCTGATAGAGCGCCGTGTCCGATCCCCAGCCCATCGAGCGAGTGCGATAGAGGACCTCCTTGGTGCCCATCTTGAGGATGACGTCCGGATGAGCGCTCACCCACACGCCCTGCGCGGCGACGTCGCGCAACAGGGCGTCGAGGCCGGCGCGGTTCCGGCCGTCTTGAATCGGGTTGACCCAGACCAGCACGCCGTCCACCGCGAGCAGTTGCTCGCGGACTGCATCGGCGAAGCTTTCGTCGTAGATCGCAGGACGCCCTTCGACGCCAACGGTTGCGAGGGCGTCGAAGACGTCCACGAAGCGGCCGTTCTTCGAGGTGGCATCTCGGCGCGCGGCGGCATCTCCTCGCGAGAGGATGGCGACGGTACGACGAGGAGAGGGGTGTCTTTCGATATCCATGCGCAAGCTCCACGTGTTGCGTGCTGCGCAGAACTTGGACCGAAGTCTCGCCGGGAGTCTGCTTGGTCCCGGACCGACAGTCTACGTGAGACCGCGTGGATACTTCAAGCTGCGGTTTTCCGATGGGGAGGTTGCCTCAGAGGCGATATCGGATCCGTTCCAATCGGACGATGAAATCTTCGTGACGGTCCATCGATGGTTTCGGGGAGCACCGAGCGGACGCGGGTTGACAGCTCGAGGATCAGGGGTTCTATTTGCGTGACGGGGATTTGCGATCTCCCCGCGAGGCGTCATGCCCAAGAATCGCGTCCTGATCACCAAGGGCGCAGCATGTCAGCATCGTACTCCTCCATTTCACCCGATAAGGTGTCCCGATTGGTAGGTCCGTCGGCCGCGCGGACGCTCGTCGATGTGCCCATCGACCAGGATTTTTCAGCCGACCCGCGCCTGATTCCGGACGCCGGGCGGCGCTCGCATCTCGACGTCCAGGAGTGGGCCTCTCGCGTGACGGGCCAATCCGCCGTCGTGGTCTGTCAAAAAGAGCAAGAAGCTCAGCGAAAGCACCGCGGCCAAGCTCTGTTGCAAGTTGAACGCGGATCTCCAGTTCGACGACGCGTTCCACCGATGGTGCCGCGACGCGACCAAGCAATTGCAAAACTAGCCGACCAACAAGGGCAGGTAAGGCCGAAGGCCTGATGACTTCTGGGGCAGGGACAAACCAGGAGATCAGTTATGCGAACATCGATGATCTATCGGGCAGTGCTTTTCGTGGCGCTTGCGGCGGCCCTCTCGCCCGCTCATGCCCTGACCCAAGAGGAGCTGATCGCCAAGATCCAGGCGGCCGGCTACTCGCAGGTGAAAGACGTCAAATCGACGGCCGAAGGCACCACCGCCAAGGCGGTGAAAGACGGCAAGCCGGTAACGCTTGTCGTCGACAGCCGCGGCCAGATCAAAGAGCGAAACTGAGTTCGAGGAGCAGTACGATGAAACGAACAATTCACGCTTTGATCGCGCTCGGCGCATGCATCCTCGCATCTGGTCCCGGCTCCTTTGTTTCGGCGGCACGTGCGCAGAGCGTCGACTGGCAGAAGGTCGACGAGACGCTGGGGCGCAAACCCGCCGTCTCGGACGATGTCCACCGCTATGGCTTCCCTCGTACCGATCTTTCCGTGACGCTGGATGGCGTGTCGATAAAACCGGCGCTGGCGCTCGGCGGCTGGGTCGCGTTCAAACCAGGCCACGGCGGCGCGATGGTCATGGGCGACCTTGTGTTGCTTGAGACCGAGATCAACCCCGTAATGGCGAAGATGATTGCCAGCGGTCTCGAGATCACGGCCGTGCACAATCATCTGCTGCGGGCGAGCCCTGCAACCTTCTACATGCACGTCGCCGGCCATGGCGACCCCGTCAAGCTGGCCTCGGCCATCCACGACGCGCTGGCCGAGAGCAAAACGCCGCTGACGGTCGCTGCGCCGGCGAGCCCGCCGCCCGCCGTCGATCTCGACACCGCGAAGCTCGACCAGATCATCGGCGTAAAGGGTCAGGCCAACGGCGGCGTCTATCAGTTCAACGTCAAGCGGCGAGACCCGATCACGCAGGACGGCATGCCGTTGACCCCCGTCGGCCCGATGGGTGTCGCGATTGGCATCAACTTCCAGCCGACGGGCGGCGGGAAGGCCGCCATCACGGGCGACTTCGTGTTGACCGGCGAGGAGGTCAATCCGGTCATCCTGGCGCTGCGGACCCACGGCATCGAGGTGACCGCGCTGCACAGCCACATGCTGGATGAGCAGCCGCGGCTGTTCTTCATGCACTTCTGGGCGAACGACGACGCCTTGAAGCTCGCCGAGGGCCTGCGCGCCGCGCTCGACAAGACCGCTAGTACGAAGAGTTGAGCCACAGATTGAGCGAAGGAGTTGCCTATAATGCCCTACGAAATTAAGCCGCTGCCGTTCGATCCGAAATCGATCGGCGGCATCTCTGAAAAGGTGCTCGTCAGCCACTATGAGAACAACTACGGCGGCGCGGTGAAGCGGCTAAACGCGATCGGCGCCCAACTCGCCGAGTTGGACTTCGCCAAGGCGCCGAACTTCGTCATCAACGGCCTGAAACGCGAAGAGCTGATCGCGGCCAATTCGATGATCTTGCATGAGATCTACTTTGACGGTCTCGGTGGCGCGAGCAAGCCGGGCGGCGCTCTCGCCGATGCGATTGCACGCGACTTCGGCAGTATCGAGCGATGGCGCACGGAGTTCGCGGCGATGGGCAAGGCGGAGGGTGGTGGTTCGGGTTGGGTCATCCTTTCCTATTCCCCCCGGAACAAGCGGCTCGTCAACCAGTGGGCGGCCGATCATACGACGACGCTCGCCGGCGGCCGTCCCGTGCTGGTTCTCGACATGTACGAGCATGCCTATCACATGGACTTCGGTGCGGCGGCTGCCCGCTACGTCGACATCTACATGGAGGCTATTCGCTGGGACAACGCTGCCGCGCTCTATGATCAATACGCTAGGGAAGGCTGAGGAGAGTCGAGGTGAGCGAGATGAGAAACTTTGCTGTCGCCGTTTTCGCGCTGGCCGGTCTGCTTGCTGCCTCAGAGGCGGCTCGCGCGCAATCCTGCAAGGTCTGCGCCGAACAGCGCGCGGCTTGTATGAAGAACTACGCCGGCCCGGCCTGCAAGACCGAGTACCAGATGTGTTTGAAGGCCTGCAAGAAGTGAGGATGCCGGCTTCGAAAGGCCAACTTGCGAGGTGTCTCATCGCGGCACTCGCTACCGGCATCGGGGGACTGGTCACCCTCGATGCCGGCTTTGTCGCCGCCGAAGGCGCTCGGAAGCTGACCGGTACACAGATTCGAGCCGGCTTTTCCGGGGAAGCAACTCACGGACGAGGTCACTATCGTTTTGTTTATGAGCCGGACGGTACGCTTCGGAGCTTCTCGATGGGCGTGAAGAAGGTCGGCAAATGGATCGTCGAGAAGGACGAACTTTGTCTTTACCTCGGAGAAATGGACGATGGTTGCTTCCAAGTGACGAGGGTCGGTGACCGGATCGAATTGACGCCGATGGGGCTCGGCGGCTCGCTCGATGGAATTTTGCAGCCCGCATATCACGGGGACGGGGAGAAGTGATGACGACGACAACGACAAGCACCGAGCGCAGAAGGATGGGTGAGATGGTGCGCTATTTCCTGCGACTGGGCTTTCTTGGTTTCGGTGGACCGGTGGCGTTGGTCGGCCAGATGGAGCGCGAGCTCGTCGACGACAAGAAGTGGCTCACCAAGGAGCAGATGCGCGAGACCATCGCCATTTGCCAATCGCTTCCTGGGCCGCTCGCCATTCAGGTCGGCATCTTTATCGCCTATTTGCGCTGCGGCTTTTGGGGGGCGTGGGCCGGGGGCTGGGCGTTCATCCTGCCGAATTTCGTCATCGTTGCGGCCCTCGGCGCGCTCTTCGTCCACCTTGGAGATCTCAGGGCTGTCACGGGTATCTTCTATGGCGTCAGCCCTGCCGTGATCGCCCTGATCCTGCATTCCTGCTACCGCCTCGCGAAGCTCGGCATGGAAGACTGGCTGCAGTGGGTAATCGCCGCGGTCTGTCTGGCCGTCACAGTCATTCTGAAGGCGGAGGTCGCCCTGCTGTTCATAGGGGCCGGCATCGTGGGTATCGTCTACTACGGCCACATCAGGCGTCCGGCCGTCGCAATGCAGCTTGCACTGATCCCCGCAGCGGCACCCGCGGCCGTGCCAGCCGCGACCGGCTCCACGTTGGGCAAGCTGCTGCTGTTCTTCCTCAAGGCGGGTTCGCTCACCTTCGGCAGTGGCCTGGTCATCGTTCCCTTCCTCGAGCAGGGGCTGGTGCAGCAATATGGCTGGCTCAACGAGCGCGAATTCCTGGTGGCCGTCGCGATCGGCATGATGAGCCCTGGGCCGGTCGTGATCACGGCGACCTTCGTCGGCTATCTGGTGGCGGGCTTCTGGGGATCGCTGATCTCGACGGTCGGCATCTTCCTTCCGTCTTTCCTGCTTGTCCTGATCGTGGCGCCATTGCTGGCGCGCCATCGCAAGAATCCGAACGTGCAGGGGTTTGTGAAGGGCGCCTATGCGGCAGCAATAGGGACCATTCTGGGTGCGAGCTTCCTGCTCGGCAAGATCGCGATCGGCGACTGGTTGACCGCGCTCATCGGGATCGTGTCGCTGGCCGTGCTGTTCCGCTGGAAGGTCAGCAATCCCATGATGATTGCGGTCACGGCCGTGGTCGGGCTGATCGCCTATCCGATCCTTCAGCCGGATTGGGTGCTCACCGGGCTTAAGTGAGGAGTGACCATGCGTGTGGCGCTTGAGAATGGTCAGGCGGTGGAGCGACGTGCGGCGATCGTTTCTTCGGCCGCACGCTCGACATCGCAAGTCTGGCCAGGTCGCCTATTGCCGATCCTTGTCGTCCGGACGAGCGCGCCAATCGCGGCCGACCGTCTGATGGTCCTCGTTCGGCGCGACTTGGCCGGTGTGATCGGCTTCGCCGCCCTGAGCCTTCCAGTCGCGTCCGATCGTGACGTCTTCCGCGTGGCTGCGATCCTGCTCGCGGGATTGTTCCGACTGCTGGGGCGACTGAGGTTGCTGGACAGGGGTGGACTGCGCTTGTGCCGCGCCTTCACTGAATGCGAACGCCAGTACGACAGAGGACAACAGGGCTGCCGCTGCTGAATTTCTCATGATGGTCTCCCTTCCTCACTGGAGGTCTGCATCAACTCGCCGGGATGGGCTTGGTTCGTAAAGAATGGGCTTAAAGACAGGATGTAATGATGCGCAAATCGATGATCTGCCCATATGTCCCTCCGCGCAGATTCTTTGCGCGGGCGAAGTTTGCCTTGACGGCCATGCTGGTTTTCTTGCTGGGAGGTAACGCCGTGGCCAACACCCTGAACTTTGACAGCACTCCTGTCGGAATGCCGCTGGAAGGATGGACTTTGACAAAGACCGGCCGGGGGCAACCGAAATGGACGGTTGAGGCCGACGCCACGGCGCCGAGCAAGCCGAACGTGCTCAAGCAATCCGGGCGGGCGACCTTCCCGGTAGCCATCAAGAATGATTCCAGTTTCCGTGACGGCTTCGTGGAGGTCAAATTCAAGGCCATCGCCGGCTCAGAGGATCGCGCAGCGGGAATCATCTGGCGCGCGAAAGATGCCGACAACTACTATGTCGTGCGAGCCAACGCGCTGGAGGACAACGTGGTGCTCTATAAGACCATCAAAGGCGTTCGTACCTCGCTGGATATTGTCGGGCGCAAGGGCGGCTATGGCGTCAGTACGCCGGTGGCGTCCGGGCAATGGCACGTGCTGCGTTGCGACTTCACGGGAAGTCGGTTCAAGGTAACCTATGACGGAAAGCCGATCTTCGAGGTGGAGGACACTACGATCGCTGACGCTGGCATGATTGGCTTGTGGACCAAGGCGGACAGCGTGACTCTGTTCGATGATCTGGCCTATGGCGAGGTCAGATAGTTTTCTGCACTACCTGCAGTTCCGAAGGGCCGTCCGGCCTCCGTCGAGCCGAGCCAATTCGCGCTGTGCGTGTGAACCGGCTCATATAACCGGCCGCCAGCTTCTCATATTCTTGTTCTTGGCCGCGCTTGCGGGCCAGGTCTTTGCGGCTATCCAGGCCATGCGCCTCATGGCTGCTTCAACAACGCCTCGAAAGGAGCTCTCCGATGCTGACCTTTCTGCGAAATGACCCCTCGACTCCAGTCGATATCCAGGACACAGAATTCACGCGTGATCTGCTCGGCAGGTATGTGTGCAGCACGTACGACGAAGCCGTGAACAATGGCGGCCGGCCATTTGATGTCGTCGTCATCGGCGCCGGAATGTTCGGCGCTTACGCTGCCAGCAAAATCTACCGCGCCGGCGCGGACCAGAATTTGCGGGTGCTGCTCCTGGACGCGGGCGGCTATCTTGCGCCGACGCACGTGCAGAACATGCCGCATCTCGGCCTGAATCCGCCTGATAGCGCGCTGGTCACGGCCAACAATCAGGATCCAGGCGCGCGCAATGGCGTATGGGGCATTCCTTGGCATAGCAACGAGCCGTTCACCGGACTGGCTTACTGCCCGGGTGGCCGCTCACTATTCTGGGGAGGTTGGTCGCCGCGGCTGATGCCGGCCGACCTCAATGCGTGGCCGAAAGGCGCGCGCGATTTTCTGAACGCGAACTACCCGGATGTCGAGCGAGAGATCGGCGTACAGGACAAGGCAGATTACCTATCCGGTCCCCTCAACACGGCGGTCAATGCCCAGTTGGGAGCCGTTGCTGCAGGTACGAACGTGATTCTGCCTGACGTGAGCTTGGATCTAGTCGAAGAAGCTCCGATCGCGGTGCAGGCGAACGCGCCGGGCCCCGGGCTCTTTTCGTTCGACAAGTTCAGCAGCGGACCCATGCTGCTCGAAAGCATCCGCGACGACATCGCCAAGCGCTGGACGCTGAATGACAATTCGCGGCGCCGCTTCTTCCTCGTTCCCCGGTGTCACGTCATACGCTTGCAGACCGCCGGAGGCAGGGTCAGCGGGATCGATCTGACCTATAATGGTCAATTCCGGTCGCTTTCCGCTCCGAACAATCTCAGTACCGATTGTCAGGTGGTCCTAGCGGTGGGCACCATCGAGTCGACGCGGTTGGCCCTTGAGTCGTTTCCGGTCACTCGCGGCCCGTTCAGCATGGGCGCCAATTTCATGGCCCATCTGCGCACCAATCTCACGGTGCGCGTCAAGCGTAGCGCCCTCGGGCTCGGCGCGCTCACAACGCTCGAACAGGCCGGCGCGATCGTTCGTGGCGAGATCACAAACCCTGACGGAAGCAAGCGCCGCTATCATTTTCAGGTGCTCGCATCGGCGGAGAGGGGACAGAACCCGGAAGCGACGATGTGGACGATGGTGCCCGACATCGACCTCTTGCGGAACCTGCTTTCGAACGAGGACCCCGATTGGGTGGCAATCGTCTTCCGAGGCCTCGGAGAAATGGACGGGGACAAGCGCAGCGGACCAGGCAGCACGACCAGCTTCGTGAACCTAACGAACGGAGCCGATCCGCTTCAGAGCGATGGTTTGAGCGCCCGCGCTTGGGTCAATTTCACGCCCACGCCGAACGACTACGCCGCTTGGAGAAAGCTCGCCGCAGCGGCTGTCGAGTTGGCTGGTCGCCTCGGCAAGAGCGCCGGCGACGTCCAGTATTTGTACAACGGCGGCTGGCAAGGCGTTCCGCCCCCCGATCCGTTTGCCGTCACGAAGGATCAGTTGGGCAACACCCATCATGAAGGGGGCACGCTGTGGATGGGCGATGATCCGGCGATGTCGATTACGGACCCCGTCGGACGCTTCCATCACATCTCGAACACCTACGTTGCCGGTCCTGCCTTGTTCCCCACCCTCGGCTCGGCCAACCCGTCCCTGACTGGCCTGGCGCTCGCGCGTGAGACCAGCGCGGCCGTCGTTGCCGCACTGACGCCGGCCCCGTCGGTGCAGTTCAAATCGCTCTACACCGGAAGTTTGGCCGATTGGCAGATGTCGGGCGTCGGAAGCTTCCTTCAGGTGTTCGACATTCTCGAGTCCGTCGGCGGATCCGGGCTGCTGTGGTACACGCGTGAAAGCTTCTCGGACTTCGTGCTCGAGCTCGAATGGCAGAACGCGAGCCGCACCGACAACTCCGGTGTTTTCATCCGCGTGCCGAACCTGAACAGTTCGAATCCGAACGATTGGATGGCGGCCATCGACCAGAGCTACGAAATCCAGATCGATCCGCGCGGATTTAATTCCGAGGCGCAGAAGGAGAATGATCCCTTACGGAGCACCGGCGCAATCTACAACATCAGCGCCCCGACCCGCACAGATGTTGCGAAGGGCCCGTGGCAGTGGAACACGTTCGTGATCGAAGCCATCGGCAACCGCATCAAAGTGACGCTGAATGATGTGCTTGTGAACGACTACACGGACCCGAACCCGCGCTCGCTTCGCGGCCATATCGCACTGCAAAACCATCATGATGGTTCGAAGGTGCAATTCCGCAATATTCGCATCAAGGAAGTGGTGCCGGGCGTCGCCCAACTGCCTCTGCCGAGGGTCGCGTAGCGTTCACCTCCGCTGGGTGCTGGTCGCGTTTAGCATGGCGGGACCAGCGCCGCCGTACTCGGGGCTTTCTGGCCGGCCTCCATAGCCGGCGACGGCTCTGGTTGACGAAGCGGCTTCTATCGTTAGCGCCGCGCGCCAGCCGAAATGGTCAGTATTTCGGCCGGTGCGAAGTGGCCCATTCGCGTGCGTGTTCGATCGGCAAGCGTTGCACGGACGCGCGCAGCCTTTGTGTCGCCGGCAAATGGTCCATGCGCTCCCGCCAGCGGCAGAAGGCCGGGAACTTGGGATACATCGACTGCCCCTCGGCCGTGAGGCTGAAGGCAAACGTGCTCGGCAGCAGGTAGAAATCCGCGATCGAGAGCTCGTCGCCGAGCAAGAAGTCCTTGCCGTGCGCAAGCTGGCGCTCGGCGACCGAAGGCGCCGTCTCGACTTTTGGCAGCGCATGCGCGACGACTTTCTCGTCAGAGGCAATTCCCAGCTCCGGGAAAACCAGACGCTCATGCGTCACGTGGTAGATCATATAGGGGTAGTAGTAGTTATTGACCGCGCTGATCCACTGGTTCATACGCGCCCGCGCTTTGATGTCTTTCGGCGTCAGTGACACGCCGCCAAAGGCCTCGTCGACATAGGCGGCGATTGCACTCGTTTCATAGACGGTGAGATCGTCATGCCTGAGGATCGGTACGCGATTGAACGGGTGTAGCGCCAGGTGATCGGGCTTCCCCATCACCGGCTCGAGGTCATGGAATTGGTAGGCTACGCCCTTGTGAGTCAGGATTAGGCGAACGATGTTCACAAAAGTGCTGCGTGGAAAACCGTAGACGATCGGGTCAGACATCCGTTTTTCTCCTCTGGGTTAGAGCATGAACCAGAGCCAGAACGGCTTGGTAGCCTCACACAGCGCCTGTTCGCGAGTTAGTCCCAGATCCTTGAGCAGATGCGGGTTATCGGCAATCTCGCGCAGGCCTCTGCGTTCGTGCTGCCGGTCGAGCCAGCTCCACCATCCCTGCCGCCGAACGGCTGGCTTGATTCCTGAGCTGAATTGATGAAGCGGGGTGGCCGGGTTCGTCGCCGGCACGGGAGGGATCGACCGGGGGACGGTCAGCAGGATGGACATAGATAGCTCCAAATGGCTTGAAACGCTGCGCTGGAGCTGTTCAATAATGCTGCGGGATGCTTCCCCGCAAAGCATCGTTTCTCCTGCCTGCCTTAGTTTTTCTCATGAAGTCGGTTCGATGCGCCCACGCCTGCCGCCGCTCAATGCCCTGAAGGCTTTCGAGGCCGCTGCGCGCCACGAGAGTTTTACGCGCGCGGCCGAAGAGCTTTGTGTGACCCAAGGCGCGGTAAGCCATCAAGTGAAAGCGCTGGAGACGGAGCTTGCGCTCAAGCTGTTCAACCGCGAGCGGCAGCGGTTGATCATCACCGAGGCCGGTCGCGATTATCTCACGGTGGTGCGCGACGCGCTCGACCGCATCGCCATCGGCACCGAGCGGCTCTTGCAGCGGCAGAATGCAGGCGTGCTCACCGTCTCGACCTCACCAGACTTCGCCGCCAAATGGCTGGTGCACCGGCTCGGCCATTTTGCGGAGGCGCACAGCGGCATCGACCTGCGGGTTTCCGCCACGCTGCATCACGTGGACTTCGCGCGGGAGGAGGTCGACCTTGCGGTCCGCCATGGCGACGGCAACTGGCCAGGGCTGGACGCGGTGCGGCTGAGCCCTGAACAGCTTTTTGCCGTCTGCAGCCCGAAGCTGCTGTCCGGCAAACGACGCTTGAGCAAACCCGCCGACATCCTGAAGTTTCCACTGATCCACATGGACAGTCGCGCCGACTGGAAGAATTGGCTTCAGGAAGCCGGACTTGATGATGCCGCCGCGACTCACGGCCCAGTCCTCAACCGCGCTAGCATGGTGATCGACGCCGCAATCAACGGACAAGGCATCGCGCTGGCGCGTACCGCTCTGGCGGCATGGGACCTCGTCAACCGCCATCTGGTGCGGCCGTTTCCGTTGTCGCTTCCGCTGTCGAAGACCTACTGGATTCTCTGCCCCAAGGCGACCGCGAACCTGCCGAAGATCGTGACGTTCCGCGAGTGGCTGCTCTCGGAGGCCGCAAGCGACTTGCGTCGGCTCAAAAAGCTCGGCGCGCCCAAGTGAGGTTATCAACTCGGTCCGGGTCGGCAAAGGGAGAGGCTTGCCGCCTATCTGTCGACAACTGATATCGCTGAAACAGACGATGCGGTGACGACCCTCTTGCGCGCGACATATCGCTCAACCAGATCCCAGATAGGGGGTCCCTCGACCGCGTCGCCCGTGCAGCCCCAGCTTGCAACCATGTAGTCGCGGGAGGATTCGATCGGCTTACCGGTCTTCAAGATCACCATGTCCGAGATCCGCTGTCCGATCGGCTTGCGCCGATCAATGGAATACCCGACGCCGCCACAGCGGATCATGTCGCCGCCCTGCTGGTAGTAGGGATCAGGATGGAACAGGTTGTCGGCAACGTCCTCCATGATATTCTTCAAGCGTTCGCCAGTCAGCGGCGCGCGGCAGACTTCGGGATAGGCGATCGAAGTCATGTTGTGGATGTCCTCAACAGTGATCGGCGCGCCGGGCAAGAGGCTCGTCCCCCACCAGAAGCCTGGCGAAAAGCGCGATCTCGGCGTCGCGCTCCTCGAGCAGTGCGGCACAGATCATGTCGTCGGCGCTGCAGTCGAAGCGACCACGCCGGTAGAGAAGGCTATCCGAGCGGCCTACCACGCGGGCAAGCTCCGCCGCGAACGGCGCGCGAACCTTCGCAATCTGCGCTTGCACCTCGAGGTCGGGACGGATCACGTCCGAGAACAGCGGGATCAGCTTGAACAGATAACCCTCTACGCGGCCGCCGCGCACATCGAGATCGAGGCGGGCGAGGAATTTGCCGTGGCTGCCGCCAGCCACTAGCAGCGTTTTGCCGACCCGGACGACCTGCGGCCACGGATCATGCGTATGGGCAGTCAGGATCACGTCGATACCCTCGACCCGTCTAGCGAGCTTACGGTCGATGCCAAACCCGTTATGCGAGAGCAGGACGACCAGCGCGGCCCCTTGCTGCCTGGTCTTGAGGACGGTGGCCTGCAGGTCTTCCTCGCGAATGCCGAAACTCCAGTTGGGAATCAGCCTGCGCGGAATGCCGAGCCCGGTGAACGGAAACGCCTGACCGATGACGGCAATTCTGATGCCGCCACGTTCGATCACGGAATAGGCCTCGAACACCGGATCCTGCCACTCATTGTCGCGCATATTCTGGGCAAGGAACGGACAGCCCAGCGCTTCGACCAATTCCTTGACTCGGGCCTCGCCATGCGTGAATTCCCAGTGGCCGGTCATGGCGTCGGGCTTGAGCAGCTTGAGGTATTCGACCATGTCCTGCCCGCGCGTCCTGTAGGAGGTCAGCGAGCCCTGCCAAGTGTCGCCGCCGTCAAGCAGCAGAACCCGCTCGGCGCCGCGCTCGGCACGAGCGGACTTGACCACGGTCGCCGTGCGGTCGAGGCCGCCGATCCGGCCGTAGGCATTTGCCAGTTGCTCAAAATCTTCCGAAGTCAACGCGTGGGCGGCACCTGAGCCGGCCGGGATGCCGAAATGAGACAGAAGGTCCTTTGCTTTCGCCCCTTCCGGCAAGCCCATGACGCTGCCTGCGCCGACGTTGATCGAAGGCTCGCGCAAGTAAGCTGGCATCAACTGACCATGCAGATCGGCGATGTGCAGTAGGGTAATGTTGCCCATCGGTTCGAACCTGAGGAGTTCGGCTTCAGTCAGCCGTTGCTGGGCAGTAACGCGGCCCAGTTGTCCGAGGCCGTTCGCAGCGGCCAGCGTTGCGGCTGCTACGCCGACCTGAAGGATTTCGCGTCGCGTTGCCAAATTGAACTCCTCGGAAACCAAGCTTGTACAAGCGATTCTGTGCGGCTAGTGGCGGATGCCGGGAACGCTAAGTTTTTGTCCCGCGTTCTGGCTCGCGAGATAGAGCTCGAGGTCGCCATATTCGGGAGCGTCGGGGGGCAGATCGTCAGCCCAGATGGCGACTTGGCACCACTGGAAGCGCTTGCGGATATCCCACACCGACTGCTGGCTGGTGCGCCAGGTCGGGAAGTGATCGAACTGTCCGCGGAGTTCGCCGAGCCATTGGCTCAAGGAAGGCATGCGCGAGCACGGTTTGGTCGAGGGCGAAAACGTCGTATTCCATGAACGGATCGCATACGGGGACTCGACGAAACTCGCCGGATACGCGCAGGACATGGTGCGGCTCCGCGTCGATCTGATTGCAGCGGTCGGCGCAGTGACCGCGCGCGCAGAGAGAGCTGCCACGGCCGCGATTCCGATCGTCTTTGCGGTGGTCGTACAGCCGGCCGGGGACGAGCTCGCGCGTCCTTCGGGCGACCCTTTGGCAAACATGACAGGCGTTACGACCTTTGACGACGGCCATGCGGCGGCCCAGATCGCGCTGCTCCGCGCGATCAAGCCTGACCTGACAAGGATCGCCTATCTGTCCGACGCAGCCGTCTCCGATTGCCTTCGCAATGCCGGCACGCGCGCCGCGCGGGAAGCCGGTCTGCACGCAATCGACCTGCGTGTCGTCGGGCCTGAACCCGATCTGCAGACGGCCTTCGCCAGGATGGGCCAAGATGGCACGCAAGCTCTCGTGGCGCTGGAAAACCCGATCATCGGCGTTCATGCCGTCCAGATCGCGGAGCGTGCTCTGGCGCAGAACCTGCCGGCCTTGGTTGCGCTGGAACAGGCCGGCGCCGGAGGCCTTCTGAGCTACGGAACATCGCTTGGGCAAGCTGCCCACCGCATGGCGGGGCAAGCCTGCCGTCTCCTCGAGGGCCGTTCCGCAAACGAGTTGCCGATCGAGTCCCTGTGTTGCCCGAGCCTTGTCGTGGACATGCGCGCTGCGCGCCGCCTGGGCCTAACGGTTCCGCCGGAGGTGCAGCAGCGTGCGGCTCGGACTTCAGTAGCTCGAGGGTTCGCGCGGGGTCGGGTCGATAGCCGCCGGCCAGCCGAACGGGGAAACCATTTCCCGCGGTCGCGACACACTGCTGAAACCGAACGGGAGCACCCTGTTCGCATTAGATCGGATGGGGATTTGGTCATGTGGACATTCATCGAAGTTCTTTATCGCGACTATTGCCTCGCCCGCCTGCAAGAGATGCGGAAGCTCGAAGCGTCGCACTAGCCGTGGACAACACGAAATATCCCATCGCGTCGACCGTCCTGTCCGCGTTCGTGATCGGCGTCGCGATCCGGGCCGTGATGGGTCGCTGACTGACCATCCGAAAAAGCCCGTCTCTCGTCTTGTATCGAATCCCTGAGACGCTTCCCTCCGAACGCAGTAGGCAATGCAGGACCAAACCAATCTATTTCAGGATCTCGACCGCATTATCCACGACGCGCAGCATCGCCGGATCGCCGACCTTCTCGGGTGGCTGACGCGGTTTCTTTCGGAACGCCGACGGGCGAGAGATGCGGGCCGAGCACGCCCTGCCGACCTCGCGCCGACAAGCCGATCCGCCGCAGGTCCCGTGCCCGGTTGATCGCCGCTCAAGCCGCGCGATCACAACACAGTGCGGCGACGCGCTACCGTCGGCCCGGATTTGCGGGCAGCATTTCCGAGGCAGAAACGGAGAACGCGATATGAAACACCGTTGGATCCTTAGCTTTTGCGTCATCGCGGCGCTGGGATTGTCTCTTCCAGCGGACGGAGCCTGGGGGCAGCATCAACCCTGAAGGACGAACTCGTCGGAACATGGATGGCGGTCTCTTGGGAGCAGAAGAAGAACGATGGCACCACATTGCAGCAGTTCGGAGCGAGCCCGGCGGGCATGGCCGTCTTCGACGCTGGCGGGCGGTACGTCATCACGGTCATGCGGTCGGATCGCGCGAAAAACGCCAGCAGCGCGCTTTGGCAGGGCACTGCCGAAGAGAACACGGTTACGGCGAACGGGACCCAGACCTACTTCGGAACATACTCGGTGAACGAGGCGGACCACAGCATCGCGATTCATGTCGCAGGGAGCTCGTTCCCGAATTGGAACGGCACGGACCAGAAGCGCTTTGTGGCGATCACAGGAGATCGGCTCACGCTCACCATCCGTCCGCTGAGCGGAGAGGTCGTCGACGTTGTTTGGACACGCGCGAAATGAATGCGACGAAGTGTCGGTGTCTGAGCGTCGCCGAACTTGAGATTGCTGACTCGAATCCGCCTCTCCCAAAAAAGCCGCTCCCGCTCCGGTAGCCTTATTCCAAGCGAGCTGCTTGAAAATCGTCTTAACGCCGTCGTCCCGGGGACGGAGTCAATAGCAACAAGGTGTCTCCATCGATAGAGACATCGCGCTTCAGGAGCGGTAGCCGTTTCGTAGGGAAGTAGAGATCCGCCCACGACGCTCAAACCGATCGCTACAGCTTCGAGGATTTGCGCCTGTATCTGATGCGACGCAATTGGGCTCCTCCACCTTTGCGCCGAGCACCAATGCCTATGTCCAGGGTCTCCCGCTCGATCAGCCCGGCCTCCCACAGCCGATCGAGTGTCTTCGCGACTTCAAGCGTTTCTCCGCCGGAAATTCTTTGAATCTCGGCCGCCGTCTGCCAGTCGGGGCCAACCAGATTCCCCAGTCTTCTATCGAGCGGGACGCGTCCACCCTTTTCCATAGTTCAGAAGCTTTCTAGGCTTTAGTCGCCCTCCAGATCCCCCCGCACTTGGCGGTGCCCGAGTATCCGCTCCACGTGCCCGATCCGCTTGTCGCGTCTAGTCTCCCGGTGCCCTCGGCATGCTTGTCCTGAACTGTCACGGAGGCCCGCACCGCGCCGCTCCTCGATACGCGGCCCCGAAACCTGACAAGGTTCGGATGAGAAATGTTGCCATTCGAGACGTTGACGTCGAAACTATAGCTTGGGTCGCAAGATCCGGATCGCGTCTCGAAGATTAGATGCCACGAGCCGTCGAAGGCGTCGCTCCGATAGGAACGTGCCTCGGCGGAACCGAAATTGCCGAGAACCAGGCAGACCTCCGTCAAGCTGGCAACCAAGCGCATCGTCGTCATCACCTTAAAAATAGGCCTAATGGGTCTCGTCAACCCCTGTCCGGCAGAGAAGCGCCTTGCGGGTCCAGCAGCTTGAGAGCGGTTTCGATCTTGGCGAGCAGCGCCTGGATTTCGGCGCGCTCATTCGGGGCCGGATCGGCTCCGAGCCGCGCCAGCAATTGTTTTTTCTGTGCCGTCAGCCTTGCGAGAGTGGACATACGGTTCATCCCAGATTGTCAACGAAAGGGCCGCTCGGAAAGCGGCCCTTGTCTTGCTTGCCAGTTTTAGCGCCGAAGCCAAACCGTTGCTTGGGCTGCCGCTGCAATGGCCCCCAATCCTGGTAGCAACGACCGGGGGCCATCGAAGTCAGCGTAGCGACATCAGTCGATCTCTTCGATGACGCGGCGTTCGCGCGGCTCGACGATGTAGGTGTGGCTGTCGCGGTTGATGTACCGATACTCGCGCAGCGTCGGCGCGTCGCGATAGACCTCCTCCGGGAAAGTCTCGACCTCGACGCCCTCGGGCACGCGCTCGCCGGTCCGGATCTCGGTGCGGACGGTACTACCGGTGGTTACGTGCTTCTCACGCTCGACCGGCCGTGCCCTCGCGTGCTTCCGGATCACCTCGCGGTCGCGATCGCTGAAGGTGGTCTTGCGCTCCTCGCTGCGGGCCGGCGCGGAAGCCGTCGACCTGCCGGAATACGGCAGCGTGGCGACGATCTTGTAGCTGGACGGCTCCACGATGACGATCTCGTCCTTTACGATCACGAAGTCGTAGCCGCGGTACTGCGGAACGATCTCGACCACGTCGGCCGGCAGCTGCTGCAGGCGCACGTCGCGCGGAACGACCGTGCCGACGGACACCGAGAAGTTCACGCTGGTGAGCGGCCTCACGTCGAGACGCGCAATCGACTGGCTGACGCGGGTGCGCTGCTGATCGTTGATGTTGATCGACGCGTTCACGTTGATCGAAGACCGGTCGGCATTGTTCTGCCTATCGTTGGTCCGCTGCGCGGCGTTTGTGGAGCTCGAACCGGTCTGATTCTGCTGCGCCTGGTTGCTGCTCGACGCCGGCGGGTTGGCCGACTGGGTCGAGTTGCCGGAAGGCTGGCTAGTCTGGGCCTGGTTCGACTGCGGAGTGGTCGTGTTCGTCTGCGCCTGGCTCGGCGAATTCGAGGATGCCGGGGCCTGCGAGGTGCTGGTGTTGTTGCCAGAGTTGGGCGCCTGGCCAGCTGCGCTCTGGCTCGGGGACGAAGGCGGCTGCGTCTGGGCCGAATTTGTCGACGAAGGATTCGAGGTCTGCGCGGAGTTGCTGGGCGCGGCGCTCGACGTCGACGGGCTGGTGGTCGAAGCCGACGGCGAGCTCGTTGTCGAAGGTGTCGAAGTCGACGTGGAATCCTGCTGACGCTGCGCCGACGGCGCGGTCGTCGAGGTGCTCGGCGAAGACTGGGCGAAGGCCGAAGTCGCAATCGCGACGAAGGCGGTGGTTGCCAACAAAAGACGTTTGTTCATCTGAACCTCCTGAAACATGGTGCCGATCAACATGCAACGTCACCTTCAGTTCCAATCGGGAATTAACGGCAATTTTTTTTCGCTCTCTTTCTCGAAAGCCGTTACGATGAGGCCTTTCCACTGCTGCATCGGAATTGGGAAAAAGAGGAACTTTAGGTCCGCGCTCTCGTTTGCGTGATACTTGAAACGCTACTGGAGGAGAGGACATCATGAAGAAACTGATCTTGTGCAGCGCTCTCGCCGCTTTCGCCCTTGGCACCCAGGCCGCGAGCGCCGCGGAGTTCTACATCGTGCGCGACGCGACCACGAAGAAGTGCACGGTCGTCGACAGCAAGCCGACCACGACCACCACCACGGTCGTTGGCGACGGCGTGTACAAGACCAAGGTCGAGGCGGAATCCGCCGTGAAGACCACGAAGGTCTGCACCGAGTAACTGAAGGGCCGCCAGGTCCTTCCGATAGAATCGGAATGGAGGAGAACGTCATGCCCGTCATCTTGTTGTGGGCTGTCCCCGCAGTGATCTTCGTCGGCGGTGCCGGATACTTCCTGATTCACATGCACTGAACCGGTTGACGACGGAGCGGCCCGTCCGGGAAAAACCCGGCGGGCCGTTTTCTTTTGATGGACGCGTCTGCTTTTCAGCCCTCGACCACAAAGCGCAGCGCCATGACGATCGCGGCGGAGGCGAGACAGGAGATCGCGAGCAAAGCCTGGTGCTTCCGCGAGCCGCCCGCGCAACGAATGCTCTTAGCCGTCCTAGCATTCCTCTCTAGGGAGCCGGTCGAGATAAGCTATTCCGAAGCTCGCGAGTCCTTCGGTATCGCTTCGTCGTTCTTCCCATCTCCTCCGCAGATGACGCTGCAGCAGGCAACGCCGGTCATCTCGAGCGTCGATGCCGGGGTGCCGCGACCGGTACACCGTCCATGCCGTCTCCGCGGCAGTCTTCAACACTACATCGTCGAACATCGTCGCGCTCCGGCCGCCGGCATTTGCATCCGACGCAAACTCAACGCACGCATAAAAGTTTCCAGTTTTTCCCGATCTGTACGCGGAGGCGTCTACGCCTTGGCACTTGCTTTCTCGCGTGCCGCCCGGCGGCGTTGCAGGCGCCTGCTTCGGGCGCTCCTTGTCCGGGCGAGGAGCCTTGGAGTGGCCTTCTCGGAGGCGGGGATTGCAGCGGAAGCGCCTGGCTTCGCTTGCGCCTCGACAGGCCTTCCTTCCATGAAGTCGAGCACCGCGCGCCCCTTATCGGTGATCCGCCATCCGCCGTTCAGGCGCTCGACCAGTCCCTGCGAGAAAAGGTCGAGATCGGGGACGCGGGCGGCAAGGCGACGAGTTCTGTCCGCCCACTCCCGGCCGCTGGTGGCCAGGATAGCCATGTCCCGCTTGAGATCCGCCATGACGGCGAACCCGTCGGGATAGCTGACGAGGATCTTGAGCACCGTGACCTGGAAGTTCACGCCGTATCCTGCTTTGCCGAATGCCGCCGCAGTAGCAACCATTGCCTATTTTTCCCGTTAACGGCCGGGGCACGCAATGAGAAAGGAATTCCGATGAAGAAGATTGCAATGTCGGCGCTCATGGTCGGCGCCCTCGGTTTGGCTTCGGTGGCCACGACATCTCCCGCCGAAGCTCGCTGGCGGGGTGGTGGCTGGGGCCCGGGCATCGCCGGCGGCCTCGTCGCAGGTGCCGTGATCGGCGGGCTTGCGTCCTCGGCGTACGGTTGGGGCCCCGGCTACGGATATTACGGCGGCCCCGGTTACTACGGCGCCGGCTACTATGGCGGCCCGTACGCCTACGACTACGGGTACGACGAACCCTATGGCTGGGGCGGCGGCTACACGAGCACCTACTACAGCGCCCCTGTCTCCTACGGCTACCGCTATCGGCGCGTCGTGCGACCCGCCTACGCCTACTATGGCGGATCCTATCCGGTGGTTCGACATCGATGGCATCGTCACCACTGGTAAACCTGTCGGTCCGACGCAGAAGAGGCCGCGCTCCGCAAGGCGCTGCCTCTTCCTTTTCTCTACCTCCATTCAGCTGAAAACCGGTCGTGTCGGTCGAAGGCAAGCTGCGGCTCGGGTACTCTTTTCGATGGCTTGGCAACGCGCTTGGGACGCGGACGAGGCGCTGTGGAGAAGCGCATCGGCTGATCGTTCTTGGACTCCGGAAGAGGCGCTGCGGGCGCGGCGGCCATGGCTTCGCGTCCAAGCTGCTGCGGCCGTTCAGCCACCGAATCGGCCTGCGCGATGGCTGGAAGGTCGGACCGCGGACGCGTATCGAAGACGATCCGGTCGGGAAGTCTTCTCGCCGAGGTGATCCGGATGATGGTTCTGTCCGGCTCGGCCGCCGCTGCGCGTTCGACGGGAGCCGGCAGGTATCGGCTGGCCGCGAAGAGCAACGCCAGCAGCAGCGCGCCGACGAAAACGAAGTACCGGATGATGGGCATGGACGGCCGCTCGCGGGGAAGGAATCAACACTCGGCGGGCGCCGGATTGATGTCGGGGCGGGCCACTGTTCGGCGACCCACCCCGAAGGACTTAGTCGATCTCCTGAACGACCGTGCGGGTCGACGGGTCGACCAGCATCACGCGTTCCCCGGAGTAGACGTAGCGATACCTGGTGAGAGATGGACCCCAGTCGGCGGGCACGGCCTCGAGCTCCACCTCGCGCGGCACCGGCTGACCGACGACGATCCTCTCGCGGGTCTCCACCGGGCGGATTTTGTGTTCGGTCACGAAGGTGCGGATCTTCGTGCGGTATTCCGGCTCGATCTGGACCGCGGCGGTGTGACCCGTGCCGGTGGTGGTGACGACCGTGGACTGTGCCATCGCGCCCGTCGAGATCAGCGCGGCAACCGCGCACGTCAGCATCAGCTTCTTCATGAATATCTCCCTCTCCGCAACATGCGGCCTGCGAGAACACGCGGATGGTGGCAAGGTTCCGGTTTTGTGAGAGGCCGATTGCCTGTTTTTCCCGGCTAGTGCATTTGCTTGCAGCCTCGGCGTGCTGCGGCCGCCGTAGGAAGAAGCGATCTGGATGCTTCGGCAACTTGCGCTCTTCGAGCGCTTCGCTCGTTTTCCGTTGGGATGATATCGAACCAATGGCGCGTGCCCGGCGTTCCTGTCGCGTGAATCGAGGATCGTTGGTGCAGGATAAGACAAAATCGGTGGTGCGGGTGCTGGTCGTCGACGACCATCCTGTCGTCGTGACGGGATGCCGCGCGCTGTTCGCATCGGACCATTCCGTCGAAATCGAGGAAGCCTTCGACGCGAAGACGGGCCATCAGGCGTACTTGCAGCAGCATCCGGACGTAACCGTCGTGGACCTGAGACTTCCAGACCTGACGGGTTTCGAACTGACGCGCCGGATCCGTAAGGACGATCCCGCCGCGCGGATCGTCATGCTCAGCGTGAGCGATGATCCGGCCTTCGTGGTGCGCGCCGTCGACATGGGCATCCAAGGATACGTCTCAAAGAGCGACGATCCAAAGATCCTGGCCGAGGCCATACGGAAAGTTGCAGCGGGTGGGCGCTTCGTATCGCCTCGCTTGGCCGAAGCGACGACCTTCGCCGGCGCCGAGATCAAAGCCAGCCCGTTGACACAGATGAGCGCACGCGAACTCGAAATACTCAGGCTGCTGGGAAGGGGAGACCGGATAGCGGAAGTGGCATCCGAACTCGGCATCTCCTACAAAACCGTCGCGAACGTCACTTCGGCGCTCAAGACGAAGCTGGGCGCCAAGAGCCACTCGGACCTCGTCAGGGTGGCGGTTGAGATCGACCTGCACTGAGGGTGAGGCCGACAGCGCTCGCTTCGCGCAAACCCCACGCCCTGCTGCACGGCGCTCAGCCCGTTCCAGCATCGGAACATTTGCCATTTTATCCCGTTGGATGGGTCCATTACGAAACGAGGAGTTCGGATATGAAGAAGAATCTTGCGATCGGATGTCTGCTGGCCGCGACGACGGCGACCGGGGCCTTCGCTGCCACCACCGTGCTGACCGCGGCCCCGACGGAAAGCTGGACTGTGACGAACTACTACAAGCAGGCTGTGTACGATCCGAAGGAGAGCAAGATCGGCGACATCGATGATGTCCTCGTCGACAAATCGGGCAAGATCACGGGACTCGTCATCGGGGTGGGCGGGTTCCTCGGCGCGGGCGAGAAGGACGTCATCGTGCCGTTCAGCGCGGTCAAGACCGCCAAGAAGAACGACAAGTGGTGGCTGACCCTCGACGAAACCAAGGACGACCTGAAGGGCGCCCCGGGCTTCAAGTACGATCGAGCCAGCACCACCTGGGTGCCGGAAAAGAAGTAACTGGACCATCGCGGAGAGCGAATGCGATCGAAGCGCTCGCTCTCCGATCCAGGCGTGGGATCTCGGTTGTGACCCGTCCGCCCAATCCATGAGAGGCAGCTTCTCGATATAACCGATGCAATGAGGGAAGCTCGGCAGGAAAATAAAAGCGGCGCGTGAACCGATCCCTGAGCCACTCGTTTGGTGGCGGAGGCTCTGCCGATGACCCCGTCTGACCCCGGCCAGATCGCGCACAATGGACGCCAACGAAGGCTGCTGGTGGTGCTGGCGCTGGGATTCATCGTCTTCGCTGCTGCCGCCGCCGCTCTCTACTATATCCTGCAGCCCGAGACCCTCCGGATCGCGGTCGGCCCCGCCGGCAGCGACGACCATCAAGTGGTTGAGGCGATGGCCGAGGCCTTCGCCGATGAGAGCAGGTCGGTCAGGCTATCTCCGATCACAACCGAAGGCGCGGCCGAGTCGCTCGCACTGCTGGGCGCCGGTAAGGCCGACCTCGCGGTCGGTCGCGGCGACCTGAGCATGCCGTCGGACGCGCAGACGTTGGCCGTGCTGCGGAAGAACTACGTCGTCCTGTGGACGCCATCCGGACGGCCGGGCAAGGAATCCCGGAAGAAGCCGAAGGGGACGATCGGAGAGATCGCCGATCTCGCCGGCCACAAGGTCGGCATCATCGGAAGGACCGGCGCCAATCTGGCGCTCCTGCGCACCGTTCTGGTCGGCTCCGGCGTAGAGCCGGACAAGGTGACGACGGTTCAATTCGGGACCGATCAGATCGAAAAGCTTGCGCAAGATACCTCCCTCGACGCCTATCTCGCGGTCGGTCCGCTCGACAGCAGGATCACGGCCGACGCGATCACCGCGACCTCGCGATCGCGCGGTGCTCCGAAGTTTCTTCCGGTCGATGCATCCGAGGCCATCGCATTGAGGCAACCGCGCTACGAAGCCGAGGAAATCCCGGGCAGCGTCTTCAACGCGAATCCGGCCTGGCCGGAGGACAAAGTCGACACCATCAGCGTCAGCCATCTCATTGTAGCCAGACGGGCGCTATCGGAGACCAAAGCGGCGGCCTTCTATCGCCAGCTGTTTGCGGTCCGCGACGCGATCACGCGACGCGTCGCCGGCGCCGCTCACATCACCAAACCCGACACGGAGAAGGAAACCGAGCCCTCCGTGCACCGCGGCGCCGCAGCCGTCATCAACGGGACGGAGCGTACCTTCCTGGATAAGTACAGCGACTACTTCTGGTTCGCCCTGCTTCTTCTCTCCGGCATCGGGTCGGCCGCCGCCTGGCTGCGCCGCTATTTGAACAGGGACGACCGGGACGACGACACCAGCCGCCGCAACCGCATCTTGGCGTTGGCGTCGGAGCTTCGTGAAGCGGGGTCCGAACAGGATCTGTTGGCATCGCGACGAGAAGTCGATGCGATCATCGCCGAAACGTTGAAGTGCTACGACGACGGAACGATCGAACAGGAGGACATGGTAGCGTTCAGCCTCGTCCTCGAACTGTTCGATCATGCCCTTGCAGACAGACGTGCGGCGCTGGAGAGCGGTCCGGACCCGGCGAGATCTCCGAGCCCGACGCTGGCATCGCGCCGGTAGGCCTCAAGCGCGGTGGCTCCGCCGCGGTCGACCGGTTTCTGCGCCGCGCGTGGGGTGAGTGAAGAAGGCGCTAGCGAAGTTTTCCCACGATCTCACGAAGATCTGCGGCATATTACTCTGCGATCCGACGCGCCTGCTCCAAACGCGAGGGCTTGGATTCCGACGGCGCGCTCAGCTGGTTCTGGTCGTCTGGCTGGTTCATGCGGATCAAGTTCGCTGAGTCCGGCGGCCGACCCTTGCGCTAGCTCAAAGCCGCCACGGAGCCATGTCGACGGCGTCCTAACGACTAGGTGAAAGAAATCGAACGGCCGGACCAGCGCGCTCCCGCTCTTTGACGGTATTTGAACCTTCGCCGAAGAAGCGCGGTAATTGCGGCCCTGCCTAGGCAGGCAGCGCCGATCAGTCGATTGACTCCAATAGGTAGCGAAATGATGAGGATCGCGAGGAGCTCGAATTTTTCTGTGAATTCAAGACCAAAGAATTGGAACGGCCGTACCGCCGGCATTTGTCCGTCAGCTCCTAGGATTTGTGTTTGGAAATCAACGCGAAAGTACCTTCCCGAATAATCGAGTGGGAGTAGTAGGGAAGGCGGCTGTCACGTAATTTGGCGTGGTTTGGTGGGGATGTTCTCACTTCCTCTCATATTCGAGCGTTGACCCCATTGAACCCCGATCGGTGCGTGAATTCCACGTGCTTCCGCGGGCAGAGTATTGTAGCGCATCATAGCGTGCAGAACAGCCAGAGCCACGAGAAGCAAGGCCTCGGAGTCACATCGGCTCGATGCCAATCTTCTTGATGATCCTCGCCCATTTCGCGGCTTCCGAGGTCATAAAGTCCTTCAGGCCTTGCGGGTCCATCACCAGCGGCTCGGCGCCCTGTTCGACGAAGAGGGCGCGCACTTTCGGATCGTTCACCGCTGCGACCATCGCCTTATATAGCTTTTCGACCACAGCTTTCTCGGTGTTCGCCGGCGCAAGCAGCGCGAGCCAGGCCGCGCTCTCGTAATTTTTAAGGCCGGCCTCGGCCGCGGTCGGCACATCCGGCAGTGCCGTCATGCGCTTGTCGTTGGCAACCGCGAGCGGACGTGCATCACCGCTTTTGATCAGACCGAGGACATTCGGCAGGAGTTGGAAGCCGAGCGGGACCTGTCCGGCGATGAAGTCCGGCGTGTAGGCGGCGATGTTGCGGTAGGGCACGTGGGTCAGTTCGGCGCCGGTGAGTTGCTCGAAGTAGGCGGCTGCCAGGTGCTGCGAGGAGCCCACGCCGACCGTCCCGTAGTTCAGCTCGCGCGGATGCGCCTTGGCGTAGTCGATCAGCTCGGCCAGCGATTTCGGCGGCAATTTTGAGTTGATCACGATGACATTCGGCAGCGTCGCGAACAGGCCGATTGGGGCTAGATCCTTCAGCGGATCGTAGGGGAGGTCCTTGTAGAGCGACTTGTTAGCGGCCAGCGGCCCGGAGGTGCTCATCAGCAGCGTGTAACCGTCGGAGGCTGCGTGTGCTGCGGCGGCAGTGCCGATATTGCCGCCGGCGCCGGGGCGGTTGTCGACCACGAAGGCCTGCCCGAGAGATGTGGACATACGGTTGAGCAGGATACGCGTGACGACGTCGCTGGCGCTCCCGCCGGCAAAGGGAACGAGCACTTGCACCGGCCGGGCGGGATAGTCCTGTGCTCGTGCAGGACTAAGTCCTGTGGCGGCGAGCACAGCGCCCGCGCCGAACGACAGCAAGGACCTGCGGTTGAGGTGAAAGCCGTTGGCGCACGGCGCCGTGCTGTCCGTGATCTTGCCGCGACCGAATGGTGTCATCTCGGACTGGACCTCCCGACTGTGTCTTGTTCTGCAAGACCTGGAATCGTCCGGGACAGGAGTCGTCGGTGATGAGCGCCAGGTTCGCGAGTTTCTGCGCCTGGACCGTATTTAGCAGGCCATTGCGGCCGTGATGCCGGCTGGTCTCAAAACTTACCAACGCGTCTCATTTTGCAGCGGGCGCGACATCTTGTCCGTGCGGAATTCTGCATTCAGGAGATCGGTTTCCTGCGCGCGTTGCGCGAAGGCGAAGTTGCGTTGCGCGAGGCGGGCTCCACGAACCCGCTCGCCACGGCGGCGGCCTGCGCAAGATCCTGGCTGATGACGTCGAGCACGGCCTTGGCCGCGACCGACACGGCGCGCCTGGGGTGATGCACCCAGGCAATCGAGCGCACGATCCTCTGCTCGTCGAAGCGATGCGCCCGGATGCTGCCGCTGGCGAGCGATTGCCGGAGCGCAATGGTCGGCAGCACCGTCGCGAAATCGGTTGTCGCGATCACGTCGCAGAGCGCGGGCAGGGTGTCGAGCTCAAGGCGTGGCCGCAGGTCGATTCCGATTGCGGCGGCATGCTCGTCGAGGATCAGGCGCAGGCCGTGGCGCTTCGACGGCAGCACGAGATCGACCTTGGCGATGTGGTCGAAGCGTAGTTTTGCAGGCGGCCTGATCGGCCCGTCCTTCCGGCAGGCGAACACCATCTCTTCGTCCATGACATGTTGCGCGGCTAACGGCGTCTTGCGGCGCGGCACGTTGATCAGCGCGAAATCGAGCTGGCCGGTGCTGACCCAGTCGATCAGCGTTTCGGTATAGCCCTCGCAGACCGACAGCATGATCTCTGGATAGCGGCTGGCGACGGTCGCCGACGACCTCGCCATCGTGCTCTGCGCCACCGAGGTGATGAGGCCGACCGAGACGCGGCCCGAGATGCGCCCGCCGAGTTGGGCCATCTCCTGTCGGGCATATTCGGCGTCGCGCAGGATCGGCGCCGTCAGCCGCACCAGCGCTTCGCCGGCGCTGGTCAGCGTCATGCCCTGGACGCTACGGTCGAACAGCTTTTGACCAAGCTCGGCCTCGAGTTTGGCGATCTGCATGCTTAGTGCCGGCTGCACGATGTTGAGCTGGCGCGCGGCCCTTGTGACGTTCTTTTCCTCGGCTAGGCACAGGAAATATTGCATCTGCCTGAGTTCCACTGGCCTGTCCTTCGGTCGCTGATCTCCTGTTATCATCACAAATGATCGTCTGCATAATCAATCATTATTTGTGATGATGGATGCAACCACCTAGTCTGGCCACAGACCGGGTAACCTCGGGTGAAGTTCCAGGGAGCGAAACCAGACCTATGCAGGACGCCAGCCCCAAGCGGATGATTATCGGCATTTCCGGCGCCTCGGGCGTCACCTATGGCGTGCGCCTGCTGCAGCTTCTGCGCAATGCCGGCGTCGAGACGCATCTCGTGATGTCGAAGACCGCCGAGCAGACCTTTGCCTACGAGACCGACCTGAAGATCGCGGAGGTGAGGGCGCTCGCCAACGTCAACCATGCTATCGACGACATGGCCTCAGCCATCGCGAGCGGCTCGTTCCGCACCGCCGGCATGATCGTGGCACCGTGCTCGATGCGCTCGATGTCCGAGATCGCCTCGGGCGTGACAACGACGCTGCTGACCCGTGCTGCCGACGTCGTGCTTAAGGAGCGCCGCCGTCTAGTGCTGATGGTGCGCGAGACTCCGCTGCACACCGGGCACCTCAGGACCATGACGGCGCTATCGGAGATGGGCGCGATCGTCGCGCCGCCCGTGCCGGCCTTCTACGTCAAGCCGGAAAATCTTGAAGACATGGTCGAGCACACCGTCGGCCGCGTGCTCGACTTGTTCGATATCGACATCGGCGTGGTGCGCCGCTGGGGCGAGGACGAGGCCCTAAAGCGCCGCTCGCCGACGCTGCGCAAGATCGCGCCCTGATTTGAGACCTTGAGGAAAGACCCGTATGGCAATGGACAATGTTGCGAGGAACGCGCCCGCCGATCTGCGCGCCTGGCTCGCTTATCTTGCCGAGCGCGGCAAGCTCGCGATCGCGCGCGAGGGCGTTGCGCTGGTGGACGAGCTCGCCGCCATCGCCAAGCGGCTGGAGCGCGACAGCGCGGTGCTGTTTCCGCGCCCTGACGGGCACGCGATCCCCGTGGTCGCGAACCTCTTTGCCGGCCGCGACTGGGTCGCCGATTCCATCGGTGTGACCGAGGACCAGTTGCTGCCGCGGTTCCTGGCGGCTGCCAGCCATCCGTTGCCGACGCACGAGGTCGCGAGCGGTCCAGTGCAGGAGGTCGTCCATGACGACGTCGACCTGCTGCGCCAGCTTCCGGTCCCCAAGCACAATGAGCGCGACAGCGGCCCCTATATCACAGCCGGCCTGCTGATCGCTCGCAACCCGAAGACCGGCGTCCAGAACGTCTCGATCCATCGTTGCCAGATCTCCGGCAAGAACCGCATCGGTGTACTGCTGCTGCCGCGGCACACTTTCTCCTATTATCGCCTCGCCGAGCAGCTGGGCCAGGCGCTGGAGATTGCGATCGTTATCGGCGCGCATCCGGCCTTGATGCTGG
Source organism: Bradyrhizobium zhengyangense (assembly GCF_022012555.1). Classification (NCBI taxonomy): domain Bacteria; kingdom Pseudomonadati; phylum Pseudomonadota; class Alphaproteobacteria; order Hyphomicrobiales; family Nitrobacteraceae; genus Bradyrhizobium; species Bradyrhizobium zhengyangense. The sequence goes on from NZ_JAKLTZ010000018.1 coordinate 55,369, forward strand.
CCTCGCAGGCGATCGCGGCACTGGACGAGGACGAGATGGCAATTGCCGGTGCGCTGTTAGGCGCGCCCGTCGACGTTGTGAAGTGCCGGACCAATTCGGTCCGGGTTCCCGCCCATGCGGAGATCGTGATCGAGGGGCGCATTCTGCAAGACGTGCGCGAGCCGGAGGGGCCGTTCGGCGAATTCCCCCAATATTACGGCCCGCGCGCCAATCGCGAGGTGATCGAGGTCGACGCAATCACGCATCGCAAGAAGCCGATCTTCCACACCATCGTCGGCGGCGGCTTCGAGCACCTGGTCCTCGGCGGCGTGCCGCGCGAGGCGACGCTGCTCCAGCATCTGCGACGCAGCTTCCCCAACGTGCTCGACGTTCGACTGACGCGCGGCGGTACCTGCCGCTATCATCTCGCGATCAAGATCGACAAGGCCAATGACGGCGAGCCCAAGAACATAATGATGTGCTCCTTCGGCGCGCATTACGACATCAAGCAGGTGGTCGTCGTGGACAAGGACGTCGACATCTCCTCGTCGGACGAGATCGAATGGGCGGTGGCGACGCGCTTCCAGGCTGATCGCGATCTCATGGTCGTCTCAGGCGCGCTCGGCTCTAAGCTTGATCCGACCACCGACAACGGCATCAGCGCCAAGATGGGCCTAGATGCGACCGCACCGGTCAGCGCGCCCGAGCTCGCCTTCAAGCGCATCCGCGTCAAGGGCGAGGAGGATGTCGATCTCGTCACCGCGTTGCAGGCCGACCCCAGCGCCGCCATCGTGCGGCTTCTTGCGGAGGCACGAACGTGATCCGATCAACGCGTGCGAGAAACTTGCGTCGGTTTGCGCGGTTGGAATATGAAGCGGGTGCCGCTTATAGTGCCGCGCGAATGAGCCAACCGTGTTGCAGCGCAATGCTGTCGGGAGGAAGGAACTGATGTCGACGGCCCTGCGCATCGCTCACGGCGCTTTCGGCAGGGTCGCGCTGCTCGACATGGACCGTTCGCTGGTCCGTCACGCTCATCATCACTGTCACGTCCTGCTCAAGGTTGAGGGCGCCGACACGCAGTTCCTGGTCGGCGACCAAGTCACGCCGCTTACCGATGCCGCGGCCGTGCTCGTCGACGGCTGGAAGTCGCATGCTTACGTGCACGACGTCAATCGTCCGCGCACGCTGATCATGGCCCTCTATATCGAGCCGGAATGGCTGAAGGAGTTTCGCCCCGGTTGGGCCGCCAGCGGCGCGCCGGGTTTTTTCGAGCGTCCTTCGGGCGAGGTATCGCCGCGCATCCGCCAACTCACGCTGCATCTGGCCGCTGAAATGATGGCGAATCCGGATGCGGTGCGCACCCATGAGCAGACCCTGTCTGATCTGATGATCGCGGTGATCGAGCGTTTCACGCCCTGGCGCAGCTTTCCGACCTCGATCCGCGGCATGAGCGCGGTGGGCTGCGACTGGCGCATCCGCCGCGCCATGGACGCGATGCGCGTCCACGATTCCTTTTCCAATGTCGATCAGTTCGTGAAGGGCGCGGGCCTCTCGCGCGCGCAGTTCTTCCGCCTGTTCGACGCTTCGCTCGGCGTCTCGCCGAAGATCTATCTCAACGTCGTGCGCATGGAGCGCGCGCTGGAGGCGGTGATGCGCGAGGAGACGCCGCTCGGCGAGCTCAGCGAGCGTTTTGGTTTTCCAGAGCCGGCGCATTTCACGCGTTTTTTCCGCGATCATGCCGGCGTCAGCCCGCGCGAATTCCGCAACGTCTCGCGTCTCGCGGGGCGATGCTCGCGGATCGATGCTGCGCTGCACTCTCTCGAATGAGACGATTTGGTAAGTCGTGAGAGTGCGCGGTATGGCTCCCGCACGCCCTGTCCTGACAACTGTCACCGTCGCGTCAAAGAGCGCGTCGGGAGGTATGCCGGGACATGTTGCAGGCGGTCACATCCGCAAATCCGGGGAGTGGCGACGAACCGTGGGTCGGGCGTTCGATCGAGCGCGTCGAGGACGCTGCGCTGCTGTCCGGCCGCGGCCGCTTCATCGACGATCTCGGCGTCCAGCCCGGCTCGCTGCATGCGACCATCCTGCGCTCGCCGCACGCCCATGCCGACATTCTCTCCATCGACGTTGAAGCGGCAAAGCGCTGGCCGGGCGTTGCCGCGGTTCTGACCGGCAGCGACGTCAAGGCCGTCACCACCAGTCTCGTCGTCGGCGTGAAGGCGCCGGTCGAGTGCTGGCCGATTGCGATGGATCGCGTGCGCTATGTCGGCGAGCCTGTCGCTGTGGTCGTGGCGACAGATCGCGCGTGCGCGGAAGACGCGGCTGAGCTGATCAATGTCGACTATCGTCCGCGTGGGGCCGTCGTCGATCCGCTGGGCGCGATCTCGACGGGCGCGCCGGTGCTGCATGACGGCTTTCCCGGCAATCTCGCCAGCGACCGTGCGTTCCGCTATGGCGACCCCGACACAGCCTTTGCGGACGCGCCGCATCGGTTCTCCATCGATATCCGCTACCCCCGCAATTCCTGTACGCCGATCGAGACCTACGGCGTCATCGCCTCGCACGATGCCGGCGAAGATGCCTATGAAGTTCTCGCCAATTTCCAGGGACCGTTCAGCATCCACACCGTGATTGCGCGTGCGCTGAAGGTGCCGGGCAATCGCTTGCGGCTGCGCACGCCGCCGGATTCCGGTGGCAGCTTTGGCGTCAAGCAGGGGGTGTTTCCCTACATCGTGCTGATCGCCGCCGCTGCGCGCATCACCGGGCGGCCTGTCAAATGGATCGAGGACCGGCTCGAGCATCTCACCGCATCGGTGTCGGCGACCAACCGTGCGACGACCTTGGCGGCGGCGGTAGCCGCCGATGGCAAGATCCTCGCGCTCGACTGGGATCAGGTCGAGGATTGCGGCGCGCATCTGCGCGCGCCCGAGCCAGCGACGCTCTACCGCATGCACGGCAATCTGACCGGCGCCTATGACATCCACAACGTCAAAATCCGCAACCGCGTCGTCGTCACCAACAAAACGCCGACCGGTCTCAACCGCGGCTTTGGCGGACCGCAGGTCTATTTCGCGCTGGAACGACTGGTGCAGCGCATCGCGATCGGCCTCGGCCTCGATCCGCTCGATGTCATCAAGCGCAATCTGATCGATGCCGGCGCGTTTCCCTATCGGACCGCGACGGGTGCGTTGCTCGATTCCGGCAATTACCAGGAAGCCGTTGCGCTCGCAGTCGAGCAGGGCAGGCTCGCTGCACTCAGGGCGAAGCGCGATGAGGCGCGCGCACAGGGGCGTCTCTACGGCATCGGCTTCACCGCGGTGGTCGAGCCCAGCGTCTCCAACATGGGCTACATCACTACCGTGCTGACCGCCGCCGAGCGCCGCAAGGCAGGTCCCAAGAACGGAGCGCAGGCGACCGCGACCGTCGGGCTCGATCCGGTCGGCAGCGTCACGGTTCACGTCGCCTCGGTGCCGCAGGGGCAGGGGCATCGCACCGTACTGGCGCAGGTTGTTGCGGACGTCTTTGGCCTTCATCTGAAGGATATCCGCGTCAACACCGAGATCGACACCGCCAAGGATGCCTGGTCGATCGCATCGGGTAACTACGCCAGCCGTTTTGCCGCGGCGGTCGCGGGCACCGCCAAGATCGCTGCCGAGCGCGTCGCCGGCCGCCTTGCGCGCATCGCCGCCAGTCAGCTCAACGTCGAAGCGACCGACATCGTGTTCGCAAGGGGCTTCGTCGCCTCCAGGCACAATCCGGAGAACCGGATCGCGTTCTCGCGCGTCGCTGCGCTCAGCCATTGGTCGCCGGGCTCGCTGCCCGACGATGCCGGCCAGACCATCCGCGAGACCGTGTTCTGGACGCCGCCGGAGCTGACGCCGCCCGACGAGGATGACCGCATCAACTCCTCGCTCTGCCACGGCTTCATCTTCGACTTCTGCGGCGTGGAGATCGATCCGACCACGCTGGAGACGCGGATCGACCGCTACGTCACCATGCACGATTGCGGCACCATTTTGCATCCCGGCATGGTCAACGGCCAGATCCGCGGCGGCTTTACCCAGGCGCTCGGGGCCGCACTTCTTGAGGAATATGCCTATGCCGAGGATGGTAGTTTTCTGACGGGAACGCTTGCCGACTACCTGCTGCCGACCACCACAGAGGTACCGGAGCCCGAGATCTTCCACATGGAGACGCCGTCGCCGTTCACGCCGCTCGGGGCGAAAGGCGTTGGCGAAGGCAATTGCATGTCGACGCCGGTGTGCCTTGCCAATGCGGTCGCGGATGCGCTCGGCGTCGCCGACGTCACGCTGCCGCTGGTGCCGGCGCGGCTGGCAGGATTGGTGCGCGGCGCTGAGCCGCCGCCACCTGCGGGCGGCGCGACTGCCGCGCCCGCGCGCGGAGGCGATCGGCGGCTGCGCGGCGAGGGGCAGGCTTCGGTGAAGGGTGCGCCCGAGCAGGTCTGGGCCATGCTGCTCGATCCCGCCACACTGCAATCGGTCATTCCCGGCTGCCAGCGCGTCGACAAGATCACCGACACGCATTTTCGCGCCGACGTCACGCTCGGCGTCGGTCCCGTCAGCGGGCGCTATCGCGCCGACGTCGAGCTGTTCGATCTCGATCCGCCGCGCGCGGTGAGGCTGCGCGGGGGCGCCACCGGCGCGCTCGGGTTTGGTAACGCCGAGGGACGGATCACGCTCGCACCTGACGGCAACGGCGGCACGAAGCTGACCTACAGCTATGACGCCGCGGTCGGCGGCAAGGTCGCCAGCATCGGCGGCCGCCTGCTCGACGGCGCGACGCGCGTCATCATCGGCCAGTTTTTCACCGCGCTCGCCCGCAAGGCCGGCGGCGGCAGTGCAGAGAGCGGCGGCTTCTCGCTGTTTGCCGTGCTGGCGAAGCTGGCCAGCTTGTTCGGGGGGCGCCGATGAAGCCGCCCGCATTCGACTATCTCCGCGCTGAAACCACAGGCGACGTCCTCGACGGCCTCGCGCAGCAAGGCGGCGATGCCCGCGTGCTCGCGGGCGGGCAATCGCTGATGGCGATGCTCAACATGCGCCTCGCCAAGCCCAAACTGCTGATCGACATCATGCGGCTGAAGGAGCTCCGCCAGATCGAACGCAAGGGTGATGCAATCGTCATCGGCGCCGGCGTGCGCCAGGCCGATCTCTTGGCCTGGCCTCAGCTTGCCGAAACGCTGCCGCTGGTCGCGCTGGCGTTGCCCTGGGTCGGGCACATGCAGACGCGGAGCCGCGGGACCATTTGCGGCTCGCTCGCCCATGCCGATCCCAGCGCCGAGATGCCGCTGACGCTGGTTGCGCTCGGCGGCGAAGTGCTTTTGCGCAGCGCCAAGCGCCGCCGCCGCGTTAGCGCCAAGGACTTCTTCGCCGGCATGATGCTGACCGCGCGCGCCGATGACGAGTTGATCGAAGGCATCTCGTTGCCTCTCGTCAAGGGATCACGCGTCGCCTTTCGCGAGGTCGCGCGCCGTCACGGCGATTTCGCCATCGTCGCCTGCGCCGCGATGAGGACGCCGACCGGCGTGCGTCTCGCCGTCGGGGGCGTCGCCGACGTCCCGACCGCGCGCGATTGGCCTGTTCTCGACGGCAGCGCGCTCGACGACGCCCTCAATGCCTTCGCCTACGAGCTCGGTGCGCGTGACGACGTCCACGCCACCGCGCGCTACCGCCGCGACCTGGTCCGCCTGATCGGCCGCGATCTGATCGGCGAGGTGCTGCGATGACCCGTCTCAAGGCCGATCAGCGCCACTCCGTGCGCTTCACGCTCAACGGCAGGCCCGTCGAGGGAGAAGCCGAGCCGCGCATGCTGCTGTCTGATTTTCTACGGCATCAGTTGGGCGCGACCGGGACCCATGTCGGCTGCGAGCACGGCGTCTGTGGCGCCTGCACCATCGTCGTCGACGGCATGCTGACGCGGTCGTGCCTGACGCTCGCCGCGCAGGTCGACGGCTGCGAGCTCAAAACGGTCGAAGGGCTCGCGCCCTCAGCTGACCGGCTCGGCGTGCTGCAGCAGGCGTTCCGCCGCAACCACGCGCTCCAATGCGGCTTCTGCACCGCCGGCATCTTGATGTCGCTCGACCATTATCTCGCGACGCATCCGGCGCCGACCGAAGCTGACATCCGTGACCTCCTCAGCGGCCATATCTGCCGCTGCACCGGTTACACCCCGATCATCCAGGCGGCGCTGGAAGCCGCCGCCCAGCTCGCTTCATCCACAAAAGAGACGTCAGATGCTTGATCTCGCCAGCAGCTTCACGGCCAGCGCCGCGCGCGATCCGAACGCGATTGCCCTGGTCGACGGCGACCTTCGCCTGACCTACCGGCAATGGTACGACAAGATCTCCGCGCTGGTGGCCTCGTTCGATCGCCTCGGTCTCAAGCCCGGCGACCACGTCGTCACGCTGCTGCAGAACCGCTGGGAGGCAGCGACGCTGCATTGGGCCTGCCAGTTTGCCGGCCTCGTCATCACGCCGATCAACTGGCGCGCCAAGGCGGACGAGCTCGATTATTGCATCGAGAACGCCGAAGCCTGCGCGGTGTTCTATCAGGATATTTCCGCCGAAGCGGTGCAGGGCTCGGCGCTATCAGGCAGGCGGCTGCGGGTATCGGTCGATCCCGGGATCGGCGATGCAACGAGCTTTGACGATCTGATCAAGGATGGCGCGCCGGATGCCGAGCCGCGCGTCGGCGCCGATGCTTGGTCGATCATGCTCTACACGTCGGGGACGACCTCACGTCCGAAAGGCGTGCCGCGCCGGCATCGTGCCGAGCGGGCCGCGGCGATCGCCCATGTCGCGCAGAATCTCTACGGCCGCGGCGAGCGCACGCTCGGCGTGATGCCGCTCTATCACACCATGGGGGTCCGCTCGCTGCTGGCGATGTCGCTGATCGGCGGCAGCTTCGTCTGTCTGCCGCGCTATGACAGCCGCCAGGCGCTGGCGCTGATCGTGAAGGAGGCGATCACCAACCTCTACCTGGTGCCGACCCTCTATCACGACCTCGTTCATCACGAGGCCTTTGCCAGGACCGACGTTTCCAGCGTGCGCAAGCTCGGCTTTGCCGGCGCGTCGATGACCGATGGCCTGCTGAAGAAGCTGAACGAGGCGTTCGAGCCCGACCTGTTCGTCAACCATTACGGCAGCTCCGAGATCTACACCTTTACGATCGACCAGAACGCGACGGCAAAGCCCGGCTCGGCCGGCAAGGCCGGTCTGAACCAGCACGTCAAGGTGGTGCGCATCGGCGCGAAGTCGATCGCAGAGCTTGCCGCGGTCGGCGAGGAGGGCGAGATCATCGCGACGCTGAGAGGCGACGAGGCCTTTGAGGGCTATTGGCGCCGTCCCGAGGCCGACGCCAAGTCGCTGCGCGAAGGCTGGTATTTTACGGGCGACACCGGCTTCGTTGATCCCGACGGCGATCTGTTCGTCACCGGCCGCGTCGACGACATGATCATCACCGGCGGTGAGAACGTCTCGCCGGTCGAGATCGAAAGCTGCCTGTCGCTGCATCCCGCCGTGGACGAGGTTGCGGTGGTCGGCGTTGCCGACGAGAAATGGGGCAAGATCGTCGCCGCCTTCGTCAAGCGCAATCGCGCCGTCTCCGACGTCGAGCTGGAGCAGTTCTGCCGCACCTCGGGCCTTGCCAATTTCAAGCGGCCGCGCCGCTACGTCTTCGTCGACGCGATCCCGAAATCGCCGGTCGGCAAGCTGCTGCGGCGACTGCTCGTCGCCGGAGAATACGAGGCCGAGCGCCTGCCGCCGTCGGACGCGGCCTGATCATCACCCATCAACGATCAACAGAAGGAAGCCAAAATGCCGTCATCCTATACGTTCGCCGATCCTCGGCTTGCAAAAGTCGACGGGTTCAAGGTCGAGATCGACGAGGCGCATGAGCGCGCCGACATCATCCTGGGACGTCCGCCCTACAACGTCGTGGCGATGCCGCAGCGCGACCAGCTGCGTCTGACCTTCGAGACGCTGGACGAGGATCCGCGCGTTCGCGTCATCGTGGTGCGCGGCGAGGGCGAGCACTTCTCCAGCGGCGGCAATATCGGCGGCTTCATGGAGGCGAGCCCCGAGCACGTCTCCAAGCTTGCCTGGAACATCGCGGCGCCCGCGCGCTGTGCCAAGCCGGTGATCGTCGCCAACCGCGGCTATTGCTTCGGCGTCGGCTTCGAGCTGTCGCTCGCCTGCGACTTCCGCATTGCCTCGGAGACCACGCAATACGCGCTGCCGGAGCAGAAGCTCGGCCAGATCCCGGGTTCCGGCGGATCGGCCCGCCTGCAGAAGATGGTCGGCATCACCCGCACCAAGGACATCGTGATGCGCTCCAAGCGCATCTCGGCCAAGCAGGCCTATGACTGGGGCATCGCCACCGAATGCGTGCCCGATGCCGAACTGGAGAAGGCGACCGACAAGCTCGTCGACGAGCTCCGCACCTTCTCGCCGCTGGCGCAGCGAACCGCCAAGAAGCTGCTCAACGACACCGAGGATTCCACGCTCGCGATTGCCATCGAGCTCGAAGGCCATTGCTACAGCCGCCTGCGGCAGTCGGACGACTTTAGGGAAGGCGTCGAGGCCTTCAACGCCAAGCGCCCGCCGAAATTCGCCGGCCGCTGACGCACGCACTTGAAACGGCCGCGGTTCGCAATGACGCGAACCGCGGCGCCATTCAAACGGGGGAGGAATAACAAAATGGCTGAGATGGATATGCCGGTCGCGGGTGCAGAGGCATCAGCGGACAACAAACAGATGGTCAACGCGATCATCGCATCGGTGCTCGGATGGGCACTCGATCTGTTCGATCTGTTCATTCTGCTCTACGTGGCGCCGGTCGTCGGCGCGCTGTTCTTCCCGGCCAGCAATGCGGCGCTGTCGCTGGCCGCGGTGTACGGCTCGTTCGCCGTGACGCTTCTGATGCGGCCGATCGGCTCGGCGGTGTTCGGTCACTTCGCCGACGTGCACGGCCGCAAGCAGGCAATGCTGGTCGCCATCATCGGGGTGGGCATCAGCACGGCGGCGTTCGGCCTGTTGCCGACCATTGCTCAGGTCGGTGTGATCGCGCCTGTCATCTTCCTGGCGCTGCGTCTGGTGCAGGGCGTGTTCGTCGGCGGTGTCGTGGCCTCCACCCACACGATCGGCACGGAATCGGTGCCGCCGCAATGGCGCGGTGCGATGTCCGGTCTGGTCGGCGGCGGCGGCGCCGGCATCGGCGCGCTGCTGGCATCGTTCATCTTCCTGATCACGTCTTCGGTCTTCCCCGGCGATGCGTTCGCGGTGTGGGGCTGGCGCTTCATGTTCTTCTCGGGTCTGCTGAGCTCGCTGCTCGGCTGGTTCATCTTCCGGAACCTCGAGGAGTCCCCGTACTTCAAGGAACTCAAGCGCCAGCAGAGCAACAAGCAGGCAAAAGTCTCGAAGGCGCCGGTCAAGGACGTGTTCTCCGGCGAATATCGCGGCGTGCTGCTGATCAATTTGCTGATCACCTTCGGTGGTGGCGCGGGCTATTACCTGACATCGGGCTATCTGCCGAGCTTCCTGAAGGTCATCAACGCGGTCCCGAACCAGACCTCCTCGCTGATCCTGATGGGCGCGAGCGTCTCGGCGTTCTTTTCGGCCGTGCTGGTCGGCGCGCTGAGCGACCGCATCGGGCGCAAGAAGACGTTCCTGATGATCGGCGTCCTCGCAGCCGTGCTCTTGCCGCTGTGCTATCTCAACCTCGCGGCGACCAAGGACACAACGCAGATCACGCTCTATGCCCTCGCCATCGCCTTCATCGGCAATGCCGGCTACGCGCCGGTGCTGATCTTCCTGAACGAGCGTTTTCCGACCGCGCTGCGCGCGAGCGGCACCGGTCTGTCCTGGAACATCGGCTTCGCGCTGGGCGGCATGATGCCGACCTTCGTCTCGCTGGTGAGCGGCAGCCCGGCGGAAATCCCGATGTCGCTGGCCTACTTCGCGGTCGGCGTGTTCGTGATCTACCTGATCGGCGCGATCGTGATCCCAGAGACCAAGGGCAACTTCCGCTGAGCTCTACCGGCGCGGCTGCAACTGCGGCCGCGCCGGTCCATCGAATTGCGCAATGAGACGGGAATGGATGAGCTGCATTTCGACGATGTGATAGTCGGCGGCGGGTCGGCAGGCTGCGTGCTCGCCAATCGGCTTTCTGCGGATGGGAGCCGCCGCGTGCTTCTGATCGAAGCTGGCATGGACACCCCGCCGGACGCGACGCCGCCGGAAATCCTCGACAGCTATCCGATGACGCTGTTCTTCGGCGACAAGTACATCTGGCCGGGTCTGTCGGCGGCAGCCGGCCGCAATGCCGGGGGCAGGCCGGTCGTCCGCGCCTACGAGCAGGCGCGGGTGATGGGCGGCGGCTCAAGCATCAATGTGCAATCGGCCAATCGCGGCCTGCCGCGCGACTATGACGAATGGCGCGATCTCGGCGCGCGGGGCTGGGGGTGGGCGGACGTGCTGCCGTATTTCCTCAAGCTCGAGACCGATCTCGATTTCGACGGGCCGCTGCACGGCAAGCACGGCCCGATCCCGATCCGCCGCATCGCCCGCGAGGAGATGCCCGAGTTCGGCCGCGCCGTGGGCGAGGCGTTATCGGCAACCGGGCTGCCGTTCCGTAAGGATCAGAACGCGGAGTTCGAGAACGGCATCTTTCCGCCGGCGTTCTCCAACAGCAACGATCGGCGCGTCTCCACGGCCGCTGGCTATCTCGATGCAGCGACGCGCTCGCGGCCGAACCTCACCATTTGGGCTGACAGTGTGGTCGAGCAGCTTCAGCTCAACCGCCGCCGCGCGACGGGTGTGGTGGTCTCGCTTAGCGGGCAGAAGCTCACGGTCGGCGCCGGCCGCGTGGTCCTCAGCGCGGGCGCGTTGCAATCGCCGGCGATCCTGATGCGGGCGGGTATCGGTCCGGGTGCGGCGCTTCAGGCGCTCGGCATTCCCACGGTCATCGATCTCCCCGGCGTCGGCAACAATCTGCGCGATCATCCCGCGCTGACCTTCTGTCAATATCTGCCACGCGGCCTTCGGCTCCCGCTGGCCCGGCGGCGTCCTAATTTTGCGGCGATGCGCTACTCGTCGGACAATCCGGGCTGTGACGCCTCGGACATGTACATCACGGCCTCGGCCCGTGGCGGCTGGCACGCGCTGGGCACGCGGCTCGGTCTCTATTTCCTCTGGTGCAACCGGCCGTATTCGAGCGGCTCGCTCACCTTGGCGGCGCCTGATCCCAAAACCTATCCGGTGGCCGATCTCAACCTGCTGTCCGACCCGCGCGATGTCGAGCGCATGATCGCGTCCGTTCGGCTGCTCGCGAAGCTCGTCGTCCATCCCTCGCTCAACCCGGAGGGGGGTGATTTCTTCCCGGCCTCCTATTCCCCGCGGATCAAGCGTTTGAGCCGGTACAGCACGGCCAACCGCATCGTCGCCTCGATCCTCGGCCCGATGCTCGACGTGCCCGCGGGCCTCAGGCAGCTCCTGATCCGGCTCGTGCTGCTCAACGGCACTGCCTTCCAGACGACGCTTGCGGACGAGCGCGCCCTGGAGGCCTTCGTGCGGCAGAGCGTGTTCGGAGTCTGGCACCCCGTAGGCACCTGCCGCATGGGCGATCCGGCTGACCCCATGGTCGTGGTCGATCCCGAGGGCAGAGTGATCGGCAGCGACAATATCTTCGTGGCGGACGCCTCGATCATGCCGCGGCTGCCGACCGCGAATACCAACATCCCCGTGATCATGGCGGCCGAGAAGATCAGCGATGCGCTTTTGCGACAAAGTTAGACTTTGCGATGCGCCGACCGCGGTGCGCGCAAGATCGCCGAGATCGCCCGCCGCGTCACCGAACTTCCGGATCAGCTAGACTGGACATCGACAAATGGCAAACCGGACTATCAATGGGTTGCGGGCCATCGCTGACGGTATTGGCTGACAGTCGGCCAAAGCCAAAGAGGAGACCGCTTCGACCCGAATGTGGAGAAGGCGCAAGTGTTCGTCAGGCGTGTCGTCACCGACGCGCGAAAGGGCGGCTGAAATCGTCGACCGGATCCGCGCTATGGCAACTCGCGGTACGGTCAGGCAATCGGAGTTCGAGCTCGCCGACATCGTCAAAGAGTCCATGGCCTTCCTGCAGCACGAGTTCGATGTGCAGGATGTGAACGTATCGTTGGACCTGGACAACGGTCTTCCAATGGTTGCCGGCGATCGCACTCAGCTGCAGCAAGTGCTGGTGAATCTTTTGACGAACGCTTTGCAGGAGCTTACGAGCAGCGGAATAATTCAGAAGAGGATTGGCATTCGTATCGAGTTAGTCGACGCCAAAGTGGTAAGCTGCATTATTGAAGATAGCGGACCGGGTATCGACCCGGAGCACTTGCCACATCTGTTCGACAGCTTTTTCACGACCAAGGAGTCCGGCATGGGCCTTGATCTGCCTATCGCCCAGTCGATCATTGAGTCACTTGGCGGACGGATCTGGGCCGACAATCAATCGACGCTGGGCGGTGCCAGGTTTGCTTTCGAGCTGCCGATCAGTTTGCCGGAAACAAACCACTGATGCGACGCTCGTCGCAGGTCTCCGTACCGTAGGAGATATCGCTGTTCTGGTGGGCATCAAAAGATCAGCAGCTCGCGCGTACCGGCGCTCTCCAGAACGAAAGACTAGGCGATTTCCACCTCGATCCATGTAGGGATCGAGCGATCGCTGATGGTATCAACTTAAGACCTTCGCAGCCACAATACAGCGGCTCGATCCCAGCCGATCACTCGATTGACCTCGATAGTTGCTGAAGAAGCGACTTCGCCGAGAAAGTTTCCTGGGAATTCGAGACCCAAATAATTGCGGCGGGTATAGTCGGGATCTCTTCGGTCGAGGTCTCGGCGACTTGCTTGGTGAGTTCCAAGACGAAGCCGACCAATACTCCGTTTTGCCTGAGCGCTACCGTAGGGAGACGAGGTCGTGCTCCCCCAAGGCTCCAGGCTAGCCCGCGAGAAATCCGCCGTCGACGGTAACGACAGTGCCGGTCGCATATCGCGACGCCGGCATGCAGAGGAACGCAACCGCGCCCGCGATATCCTCCGGCTGTCCCCAGCGTTTGAAGGCGGTGCGGTCAGCGATGCGCTGATAATGCGCGAGATCAGTCCGGCCGGCGGCGTTGATCGCCGTTTCGATATAGCCGGGCACAACCGCGTTGACGCGGATGTCTTCCAAGACCCATTTCAGGGCCAGAGCCTTGGTCAGAATCACGGCCGCCGGGCGGCGGCGGTTGCCGTCGCTACCGCCGTGGCCTTCGGCATCCGAGCGCGAAACCGTCTGAATTCCGGGTCGTCGGCTCGGAGTTATTTCCGCGACCAACTCTTTTCGCGAACGACTTCCTTGGCCTTTTTGTCGGACCGCAGGCCTAGATAGACCGGCTGACGCAGCTCGCCCTTGCTGGTCCACTCCGCAAATTTCACTTCTGCAACCAGCGAAGGGCGTACCCAAGTCGTGACCCGCTCATCCTTTACCTTGGCAGGAAAGGGCGACCTCGCCGTCTTAAGGCTCATGAGCTTTCCGTGGAGCTCTTCGAGAACCTGGTGACTGAAGCCGGTGCCGACGTGGCCGATGTACCGCCATCCATCATCTTCGCGCACTGCCAGGACGAGCGCGCCGAAAAAGGGCCGGGTTCGCCTAGGCGCCGTGAAGCCGGCGATCACGACCTCCTGCCGCTGGGCGGTCTTCACCTTCAGCCAGTCAGCGGTCCGGCGTCCGGACGCGTACGGGCTGTCGGCGCGCTTGGCCATGATGCCTTCGAGATGCCTTCGCTCGGCTTCCGCGAAGAACTTCGTTCCCTTGCCTTTGCGGTGGTTGCTGAACGCGATCAGCTTGTGGCGCGGCAGGATGGTCTTGAGCCGCTTCTTGCGCTGCAAGAGCGGCAGTGCGCGCAGATCCTCGTCGTCCGCGAACATGAGATCGAACGCGCAGTACAAGAGCTTGGCCTCATGGCGCAGGGCGTTCTGAAGCAACTGGAAATGGGATGCGCCGTCTTTGCCGATCGCTACGAGCTCGCCATCGATCACAGCGTCCGCCTTCACGCCCTCCAGCGCTTTCGCGACCTCGACATACGAGTGGCTGATGATTTTACCGTTGCGGCTGTAGAGCGCGACCCGACCACCCCGGATCTCCGCAACCATGCGGAAACCATCGAATTTGTCCTCGAAGACCCAGTTGGAATCGTCGAACGGTGCATCCGTCAGCGTGGCCAGCATGGGCCGCAGGCGAAGAGGCAGGGTCGATTTTCGGGCCATGGCAGGGGCTCCCTATAGCGCCGGCAAAGGCCGAAACGAGAAGGATGGAAGGCGAACCCGCGCGCTGTCGCCGGCCACGACCGTCCCGCCGGCCCGGACCACGCCCAGCACCCCGGACTTGAACGGAGGGCCCGTTTCCGCCGACGAGAGCACCTGCCGCTTGAGACCGGCTCGAAAGCGGTCGATCAGGACGCAGGGCGTCCGGAGGCCCGTCAGCTCGACGACCGCGGACGGCCCGAGCTCGATTAGGGTCCCGAGCGGCATTCGTTCGAGCCCCAATCCGGCGGTGGTGACGTTCTCGCCGAGGTCGCCAGCGCCAACCTCGAAGCCAGCTTCGAGGAGAGACGGGAAGAGTTCGGATGGGATAAGATGGACCTGCCGGAGATTGGGCAGACGGGGCCGGCGGCGTGCCAAATAGCGGTGCCGGACGAACGGGCCGGCGTGAGCGTCGCCTTCGACGCCGTGGCCTTCCACCAGGATTATGCGCTCCCGAGTTGGTTTGCTGAAGTGATGGCCGCGATCGGCGGCGACCGCCACGACCCTGCCCTCGAGCGCCAGATCGTGCCCCTGCGACATCAGGCGGCGCGGGCGAGCGGGCGCCGCTTCTGGCGAAGGTAGCGCGTGATCTCCGGGAGCGTCATCGCATTCAGCACCCGGTCGGCAGGGACGCCGCCCTTGCGGGCTATCTGGACGCCCCAGTGCATGTGGTCGAGTTCGGAGATCGAGTGGGCGTCCGGATTGATGCTCAGCATGCAACCGAAGTCGAGGGCTGCCTGGTGCCAGCGCCAGTCCAGGTCGAGCCGCCATGGGTAGATTTGAGCGCCGAGATAGGCGTAAACTCCTGTAAAGCGCCGCCTGCAACTCGTTGTGAATGCTACAAGAGCAGCTGACCGCGCGATCGAGTTTTACTTGAATGTATAACTTGGAAAGCAGCAAGGCGGCCACGGATGGACGCAAGGCTGATGAGCTTTTGGTCGCGAATGGCGATCTGTGCGCGGGCTACTACTAAATCGAAACGCTGGTAATGATAGTCGTTTGTCCATTGGGTTGGATAGGTCGAGATTTCTACGAAGGCGATTTTCGTTCACGTCTTCTGTCCAGGAACTGCGACAGTTGGTCTAACCCGCACATCCAGCCACGTCTTTCGTTCTGCGTGGGCTGCTTCTAAGTGAACTCGGTCACGGCTGTCCATCAAATCCACGGTCAATGTGCTGCCCCCTGTGACCCAGGTAAGGCACGTGGAACATCGCCGACATCGTCAAGGTCAGGCGCCTGGCCGTATCCCATGCGTTTCATCTGCTCGTGTACCTGCGCCATGTCAGCGTCGCTGAGGCGCGGCGGCTCACCGATCGCCAACGCATGGACATACATCTTCGCTAGCGTCTCCACCTCCACGGCGAGCCAAAGGGCCTTTTCAAAAGTCTGGGCCGTCACGATCAAGCCGTGATGGCCAAGCAGACAAGCGTTGCGATCTTCGAGTGCCTTGAGGACGTAGTTTGATAGTGCCTGCGTGCCGAAACAAGCATAGGGCGCACAACGGACATCGTTGCCGCCCGCAACTGCGACCATATAGTGAAAACAGGGAATACTACGCTCGTGAACGGCGAGAGTTGTGCTGAAGGTAGAATGCGTATGGAGCACGACGTTGACGTCCTCGCGTGCTCGCAGAATATCGCGGTGAAAGCGCCATTCGGATGAAGGCCGATGGTTGCCTCGGTAGTTCGCGGCAAAATCCATCGCAACAATGTCCTCTGGCTGCATTCGATCATAGGGCAGACTCGTAGGCGTGATCAGCATGCCGTTTGGAATCCGGTGCGAAAGATTGCCGGATGTGCCCTGATTGAGGCCGTTTCGATTCATCTGCCTGCAGGTATCGACAATGCCTTGGCGAAGATCGGCATGATTGTGGTCTGTCATAAGGCGGGCTCCGAGAAAGCGATCCAGGACTGGTAGGCAGCGGAAAGGTCGCGCAGTTCGAACCCATCGTTGCCGAGTGATGTGACGGCTTCAAGTGCCACACTTGAAACCGGAAGCGTACGCGAGAATCGCCGCCACAGCAGCGCAGCGCCAAGCGCCGTTCCGTCCGGAGATTGACTGACCCAGACGCTCTGCGAGGGTCGCAGGCTCGCAAGACAGCGCGCGAAGGGCAAGTTTGCGGCGAAGCCACCATCGATGATGATGCGTTTTGAGCTCTCAAGCGCATCAAGGCAGCGGTTTGCGCTGAACGCTGCATAGAGCACGGCCAATGCCTGCATTTCGGCAGGCGTTTCGGGGGGCGGCCCGATCACCCGACCGCGGCGAGCGGCGCCCGGAAATAGTCCATCATCGTCGACGAACGAGGGGAGCGCCAGGGTCCGCCTCGATAGCAGGGTGGGCAATGCGGCGAGGACGGCTGCATCAGTCGCACAATTCCGCCCGCGGATCAGGTCGTATTCGCGGCCGGTCGCGATCAATGTCGAAGGTGCATTCTCACCATCGACATCGATATTGAGAACCATCGCGCGCGCACAATTGAGTTTGTCCAGGGGGAGGCCGCGCTGAAAGCCAATCATCCAGGTGCCGGTCGATAGGATCGAGGCATCGGCCATGCCGGCGGCCTTGTAGCGAAACAGGTTGGCGTTTGAATCGTGTACGCCGCAGAGGATTTCGGTCGAACGCGCCAGGCCGGTACGCCGGGCTACGGACTCCGAAACCGTCCCTAGCACTGCACCGGCTGGTACGCGGTCGGGCAGTAGATGGCTCCAGCCGCGGTGACACATGAGAGAAGAGGGCCGATGATGGATGAGGTCCCAGATGTGGCTCTGAGCCGCGAGTTGCGAAATTTCGCTGGCCGCACGTCCGCCAAGCCGCAAGGCAAAAAACTGAGCGGTCGTCAGATAGGTTTTTGCGCGGGCGAACTCGACGGGATATGCGTGTTCCTGCCACAGCAGCTGCTTTCCGAGCCGCATCGCGCCCGCAATTCCACAGAATGCCTCATCGTAGCCGGGCGCGATCTGGGCATAGGCTTCATCGATTGCCGGCGGAGGGATGGCATCATAGTCCATCATCGGCAGAACCGGCTCTTCACCATCGACAAGAACAGCGCCACACCCATGCGCGGTCGTGATCACCGCGCCGATGGTATGGCGTTGCGTCACCACGGCCAAGGTGTCGAGGAACCACTCTTCCAGGCCAGCAAGGTCATATGCAAGGTATGGTCCTGCCGTGTTCGGCACATTCGGGATCGAATGCGTCTCGAGCGGCCAGCCATCCTCGCTCGCCACCAGCAATTTGAGATTGGTCTTGCCAATATCGAGAACCGCGATAAGTGGCGAGCGTATCATCGCTGGCTACCGTGGCGCTTTGCCGGCGAAATGAGGAACCGCCGCGACGGCAATCAAGATTCCACCCCAGATCGCCAGCGTGAGGAATTGGCTGAGGTTCAGAAGGTTGAATGCCGAGGAGATCACCTGAAGGATGATCAGCGCAAGCAATAGCCCGCCGACTTTGCCGAAGCCGCCAAACGGATCGATGCCGCCGAGGACGGCCGCGAGAATGGTGACCAGCAAGTAGCTTTCGCCGTAGGCCGCGTTGGCCGAATTGAAGCGGGCCAGCATGACTACCGCTGCCACACCGGCGAGCAGACTCGAGAGAACATAGAGCTTGAGCAGGACGGCGCGGGTATCGACGCCGGAGTAGCGGGTTGCCTTCTCGTTAGAGCCGATCATGTAAACCCTCGCTCCGAAGGGCGTTGCATTTAGCATGAGCGCGACGGGCAAGGCGCAGAGCGCTAGCACGATCAGCGCAAAAGGTACCCCGAAAACCGTTCCATTGCCGATGAAAACAATGGGCTCAGGAAATCCGGAGATGACGTTGCCGCGTGTCAGGCCGATCGCAAGCCCCTTGCAGAGTGTCATGGTGCCGAGGGTTGCCAGGATCGGCGAAACGCCGAGGTAGGCGATGACAAATCCGTTGACAAGGCCGACCAACGCGGCGACGGCAAATCCTGCCGCGATTGCCAGCACCTGAATGCCGACCCAGGCAAGGCCCTGACTCCCCGGGATGTAATGCGTCAGCAGGAAAGCGATGGTCAGTCCGGACAGATTGGCGGTCGCGATGATGGAAAGATTGAGTCCGCCGGATAGCAGCGCCAGCATCATCGCAAGTGAAAGGATGCCGAGCTCTGGCATCTGGAAGGCCATAGATTGTAGCGTGTTGACCGAGAAGAAACGGTCGCCGATCGTGATCGCGAACACCACCCAGAGCGCGAACAACAGCAGGGTGAGGGTGGCGACCGTGCCGCTACCGGCGAAGCCGACCATTCGCCGGCGAAGTGAGAGCCCGGGCGCGTTGCTCATTGGCGCGCGCTCCGGGTTCGCCGCTCTCGCTGCGACCAGGCAGTCGCCGACACCGAAATGAGAATTACTAAACCGACGAAGAACGGCGACCAGTAGGACGAGACACCCAGCAGAACAATTCCATTTTGGAGCACCGCGAGCAGCGTCAGGCCCAAAAACGTGCCGAAAACCGTGCCGACGCCGCCCATCAAGCTGGCGCCGCCGAGCACGACGGCCGCGACCACGTCCAGTTCCTTGCCGACCAGCACTGTCGGGGCAACGGACTGGGCGAGTTGTGCCTGGATCAGCGAAGCGATTCCCGCCATGACGCCCATGTAGCAATAGACCAGTATGTTGAGGCCGAAAACGTGGAAGCCAAGTCGCTGCGCGGCATCTGCATTGCCTCCCATGGCATAGATTTGCCGGCCGATATTGGTTCGGTTAAGCAGGAGCCAAGTGACGAGAAATGCCAGCGCGAGTGCGAGGATCTGCAGGTTGACACCGTATGAGCTATCCTTGCCCCATTCGAATTCGAACCAGAATATTCCGGTCGCAAACCAGTCGGGTAACGAATAGATGTATTTGCCGCCGGTGAAGAAGATCAGAAGCCCATAGAAAATGTTCAGCGTTGCGACCGAAACAATGATCGATGGTATCCGAAGCTTCTGGATGAAGATCGCGTTGAGGGCGCCCAGCGCACCGCCAATCCCAATCGCGATGGCGAAGACGCTGATCCAGTTCGCTCCGTAAGCATTGGCAAGCGAGAGTGTAACATATTGTGCGACCGACGCCGTCGCGGTGAATGAGATGTCGATTCCCCCAGCGATCAGCACGACCAGTAGTCCGAGCGCCAAAATGCCGACGAAGGCGTAGGAGGTCAGCAGATCAAACAGATTCTGCATGGTCAGGAATTGCGCATTCGCGAAGCCCAGGCTGGCGCAGAGTCCGAGGATAACCATCAACAGCCAGAACTCATGGCTGCGACGAAACCTGTCGAATGATGCAACGCGCACTTCAGGCATTGACGGCCTGCCGCAGTGCATCTTCGGAAGTGGCTGCAGCAGCCACGTCGGTTGTCAAGCGCCCTTCGCGCATCACCAGCACGCGATGACTGTGATAAAGGACCTCGGGAATTTCGTCTGATATCATCAGCACCGCGACCCCGTCGCGGGCCAACCGTCGGATGATTTCATAAATTCCGTCTTTGGCGCTGATGTCGACGCCTACCGTGGGACTATCGAGAATAAGTACCCGCGGGCCGGTCGCCATCCATTTGGCGAGCACGACCCGCTGCTGATTGCCCCCGGAAAGGGTCTTCACCGCGTTGGCCGGGTTGGAGACCTTGATCCCGAGTTCAGCAACCCAGCGTGCTACATGGCTCTGTCGCGCGCGTGCGGCAATCAGCCCCAATGCGCCAACCAGATGTTCCAGCACCGTGAGCGTGATGTTTGCGGTGACGGACTGATTTAGGATGAGACCAAGCGTAAGCCTGTCTTCGGATACATAGGCGATCCCTCGATGGATCGCCTCTGCGTTCGTTCGGAGCTCGATCGGTTGCCCGTCAAGCAAAATGGTGCCGCGATCGGGCGGCTTCATGCCGAACAGCGATAACGCGAGTTCGGTTCGACCCGAGCCGAGCAGACCGGTGAGACCGACCACTTCCCCTGCGCGCAACTGCAAGCTTACGTCCTCATACTCACCCTGGCGGCCCAGGTCCTTTACTTCCAGCACGACCGGACCAGCGGCAAGCTCAGGCGCCTGTACCTGATACTCAAAGGACTTGCCGGTCATCAGGTGGCTAAGTTTGCGCCCGTCAATTGTGTCTGCAGCAAAAGTACCAACTTTGGCGCCATCCCGCAGAACCGTTACGCGCTCTGCGATTTCAAGTACCTCGTCGAGGCGGTGGCTGACGAAGACGACGCAGATGCCAGCGCGCTTCAGCTCGCTCACGAGCGCGATCAGGGCGTTCACCTCGTGGCGGGTCAACGATGCCGTCGGCTCATCCATGATCAGGAGTTTGGCATCCGCTGCCAAGGCCCGGCAGATCGCCACGAGCTGGCGTCCGGCAATGCTGAGTTCTGAGACTTTCGCGTCTGGGTCAAACTCGACGCCCACCCTTGCCATGGTGGCCTTCGCGGTGGCGCGCATTGAAGCCCAGTTCACCGAATGAAGGCCGCCAAGATGGTGCGCCATCGCGATATTCTCAGCGACGGTGAGGTTGGGGAATAGCGATAGGTCCTGGTAGATGACCTGAATGCCGCATTGCGTGGAGTAGACCGGGTTCAGTCTGGGATATTCCTTGCCGGAAATTGTGATCCGGCCGCCGGGCTCCGCTGCTTCTACGCCCGAGATGATCTTGATCAGGGTGGACTTGCCGGAGCCGTTTTCACCGACCAGGCAATGCACCTCGCCGACTTCCAGAGTGAGATCGACGTCGCGGAGCGCGTGCACGCCACCGAAGCGCTTCGATATGCCAGACATCTCCAGGAAAGTCGTCAAAGTTTCGCCTGCAATGGATCTCGCGATCGCTCTGGTGATACTGCATTCCCGACCGGAACAGCCGGGAATGCAGTGCCTTGAGGTGGCTAAACCGGTCTCGGCCTAGAGCCCCCCGGCGATCAGCCCATCGATCGTTTCCTTGTTGATGCGCATGATCTTGTCGACTTTGATCTGCTTTGCGGCAACATCGACCGCGGCCTTGCCAAGGCCGGGTACATCGACGCCATCCGTGATCGGCTTGCCATCGAGCACGAGTTTGGCCACCGCGACCATGGCGTAACCTGCATCGGTCGGATTCCACAGAAAGCCCTCGCGGATCGTATCATCAGCGATAAGAGACTTCGCTTGGCTCGGCAGAACGGTGCCGACCACGGCGATTTTCTTGCCAAGGCGTTGCTGACGCACGGCATTGCCGGCCCCAATTGGTCCGTTCGAACCGAAGCCGAGAATACCACGCAGATTCGGATAGGCCTTGATCACATCGAGGGTCGTACGTTGGCTGGTGTCGATCTCATCGGCGCCCGGGAAGCGGTCGGCGACAAGCTTCATTTTCGGAAAATTCTTCTGCTGGTAGGCAATCGCGGCGTCGGCCCATTTGTTGTGGAGCGGTGTCGTGAGAGTCCCAACATAGACGACATAGTCGCCTTCGCCGCCCATGTCCTTGGCGAGACGTTCCATCTGCACCTCGCCGAAGCGAACGGAGTCGATCAATTCCACATTCCAGTCGCGGCCTTCCTGTTCCGGACCCTCATGCGTGATGACCTTGATTCCGGCTGCCTGGGCGCGCTTCAGTACGGGCTCGCAGACTTTTACATCAAGCGGCACCAAGCCGATCACGTTGACCTTTTTGGCAATCAGATCTTCCAGGAGTTTTACTTGCTGCGCCGGATCGACGTTCGCCGGTCCAACCATAGTGGCATTGATGCTGAAATCCTTCGCACCCTTCTGGATTCCCTTTTCAAGTGCGTTGAACCACGGAATTCCCGCGATCTTCACGACCGTGACCATTTCCTTCTGGGCTTGCCCAAAGGCAAAGCCCGGAAAACCGGCACTGGCCAACGCGGCCGTGCCACCGATCAGCTTGAGCGTCTGGCGTCTGTCCATTGTTCCCTCCCAGGAAATTATCTTGGCTTCCGCACCCATGACCCGACAGTCGCCGAGTGGGCCGTCGATCCTGTTCTTGTTGGGTAGCAAAGTATTGCCTGTCCAACCGCAGGACCTTGAGGCAGATTAGAGACTGGCGCTCCAGAACGTGTCAAGCAAGTGGCACGTTCGCCAGCCGCCATCGCAGTGCGATACCCGATCGCGCTTTGGAGCTGCTGAGCGAGCAGCTGCAGGCGATAGCGACGTTTTCTACAGTCATCATGACGGCGAAGTCACCTTTAGCAAGCGGGGGTCGGTCAGCCTCGCACAGCGTTCACACTTTCCCCTGAGTGTCATTTTTTTCGTTACTCGCTTGGATGCGACCACGAAAGGCCAGCCATGGCCAGCTTCGCCGTTGCACAATCCCTTGCGAGGGCCGCCCATTCTTCGCGTTGACATGTGACGGCAGATTCATACCCTGCGCGTCGTTGCCAATGAGACCAGCGCGCGAGCGAGGCGCGGAGAAGGGGAGAGGAATCCACCATGGTTTCGCAATCAGCGTTGCCGCGTCGCAAACTTGGCCGGACCGGGCTTGAAGTTACCAGTCTCGGCTTCGGAACCGCGCCACTGGGCGATCTCTTTCTTGAGCTCGACGACCAGACTGCGATTGCTGCCGTAAGCCGCGCCTTCGAGCTCGGCATCAATTTGCTTGATACATCGCCCCACTATGGCAATGGCCTGTCGGAACATCGCTGCGGAACGGCGATCCGGCGCGTGCCACGCAAGGATGTGGTGCTTTGCACAAAGACCGGTCGCTGGATGGATCCTTTTCACCAGCCCGAGACCCGGTCCGGGTTCGTCGGTGGACAGCCGCACCGGGCCGTTGTCGACTATTCCTACGACGGCACCATGCGCTCGGTCGAGCAATCGCTGTTGCGGCTTGGCACCGACCGTATCGACCTGTTGCTGATCCATGATGTCGATGTGTGGACCCACGGCCAAAACGCGATCGAAGACCGCTTTCGGGAGGCGATGTCCGGAGCCTATGTAGCGCTCGACAAGCTTCGTTCCGAAGGCGTGGTCGCGGGCATCGGGATCGGCGTCAATGAGGCGGACATGTGCGTGCGTTTTGCGCGGGCCGGCTCCTTCGAGGTGATGCTACTCGCCGGACGCTATTCCCTGCTGGAGCAGCCGGCACTCGAGGAGTTCATGCCACTGGCACTGAAGCAGGGCATCGCGGTGCTCCTTGGTGGTGTGTTCAATTCGGGGATTCTGGCGACGGGCGCCACCAAGGGCGCCAAGTACAATTATCAGGATGCGCCGCCGCACATCCTTTCGAAGGTCGTCGAAATCCAGCGTATCTGCACAGCTCATGGAGTACCGTTGCCGACGGCCGCACTGCACTTCGCCCTTGGTCATCCGGCTGTTGCTAGCGTGGTGCTTGGGGCGCATGATGCACAGGAGGTCGAGCGTAATGTAGCTGCGCTGACCGCCTCAGTGCCAACCGCACTCTGGGGCGACCTCAAAGCGGCGCGCTTGCTGGACGCAGAAGCGCCCGTTCCGGGATAGAGCGGGCGATATACTCAAGAGTATCGACGCCGATAAATCGCCGCGCCGGAGATGAAGCAACCGTTCGCGGTTGATCCCGCCCTTCTACCCGGGTGGTGCCCCAACAGGCTGACCGCGGAGTAGGATAGGTCGGCTATCGCCACAACAAGGCGTTCAGGATCGCTCATTTCACAAATGACGGCGGCTTCATCCTGAGAGGAGTGGTTCTGGAACTCGCCTGCATATCCATTCGGGTCTAGTGCCTGGGATTCAGCGCACTATTGAGGCCGTCGCCGATTAGGTTGAAGCCGATGACGAGAGCGATGATTGCGAGACCTGGGAATAGCGCCATCCACGGCGCCTCGCCGAGAAATTGCCGAGCCACATCGAGCATAGCGCCCCAGGAGGGAGCCGGAGGCAATTGACCAAGACCAAGAAAGGCGAGGCTCGCCTCGGCGAGAACTGCAATCGCCATGGTGAGAGTCGCTTGGACGATGGTCGGTGCAAGCACGTTCGGTAGGACTTGGCCGGTCAGGATAGCAACATGACCGAGCCCTTGAGCGCGCGCTGCCGCAATGTAGTCCTCGGTACAGACAACCAGCGTCTCGGCACGCGCAACTCGTACGAATACCGGAATCGCGGAAATGCCGATTGCGATCATTGCATTCTGGAGGCTGGGACCCAGGAATGCTGCCAGTGCAATTGCCAGGACGAGAAATGGGCAGGCGAGAAGCGCATCCGCAACGCGCGAGATCACCATGTCGGTAACGCCGCCGAAATAGCCGGCTACCAGACCGAACGGCAGCCCGATCAGCACCGCAACGGTCACAGAAACCAGGCCGGCTGCAAGCGATGCCTGTGTTCCGAAGATGACGCGGGACAGCACGTCGCGGCCGAGATCATCCGTGCCGAACCAATGCGCGGCGTTGGGAGCGGCGCGGATCGCTATCCAGTCCGGTGCATTCGGATCGTAGGGCGCAATCCATGCTGCGAATACTGCTAAGATGACGAAGAACAAGATGATCGCGCCACCGATCAGAGCTGACGGCTCGCGTAGCAAGCGACGAATTTCAGAGCGCCCGGCTGCTCGCATCTGGGCAGGGACCGGTGCGGCCTCAATCGTGCTCATGACCTCAGCCTCGGATTGAGGAGCACATAGGCGACGTCGGCAACGAGGCTCATCAGCAGAAATACCGCCGCCGTGCAAAGCACGACCGCCTGAACCACGGCATAATCGCGGCTGAACACGCCATCGACAACCATCTTGCCGAAGCCGGGAATCGAAAAGACCTGCTCAGTCAAGACCGCGCCCGCCAGTAGCTCGCCAAATTGCAACGTGCCCAGCGTGACCACCGGGATCAGCGCATTCGGCAGAGCATGGCGCAGCACGATGGTATGTTCGCGGACGCCCTTCGCGCGGGCGGTACGGACATAGTCCTGCTTCATAGCCTCGATCATCGCGCCGCGAACATGGCGCATCATGATCGCAGCTGTGCCGGTCCCCAGGACCAAAGCAGGCATAAGCATCGAAATCAGATTCCGGCCGACACTTTCGGTTGGTGGCACGAAGCCTCCGGCTGGTAGCCAACCGAGGTTTACCGAGAAGAGAAGGATCAACATGATCCCTAGCCAGAAATGCGGAATGGAAAGTCCGGCGAGGCCAAAAAGACTGGCACCATAGTCGAGTGGTGTCCCACGCCCCAGTGCCGCGATGATTCCGATCGGCAACCCGACGAGCAGCGCGACCAGCATCGACAAGACCGCAAGTTCGATCGTCACCGGCAGCTTTTCTACGAGCATGGTGCCGATCGGCAGTCGCGTGCGAACCGAGGTGCCGAAATCGCCATGCACCAAGGCCTTTAGCCAGATGCCGTATTGCACCGGAATCGGCTCATTGAAGCGATATTTCTGCCGAAGAAATTCGATGACCTCGGGATTGCGCTCCTCCCCGGCGAGCGCCAGCGCCGGATCCCCAGGCAGTAGCTTCTGCAGACCGAACACCATCATCGACACCAGCAACAGGGTCGGCAGCAGGACGGCAAGACGGCGCAGAAGCAGGGTCTTCATTGGAACAGACGAGTCGTCATCTGGAGAAAGTGTCGTGCGTCAGTTCGTTGGCTTGACGCCCACAAGGCGTAGGAGCCCATCAGGCACCATGACGATGCCGCCGACCGATTTGCGGGCAGCAAAGAACCAGTTGGGATGATAGAGCGGGATCGACGAGAGTGCCGTTAAGTAAATATCGGTCGCTTTCGCGTAGAGCGCCTTGCGCTTGGCGTCATCGGCCTCGCCCCTCGCTTGGGTCAGGATCGCATCGAGATCCTTGTTGCAGTATTTGTTGACGTTCTGCGAGCCGCTGCAGCTGAAGAAGGCGACCAGCGTCGGGTCCGGGTCGGGACGGCCGCTCCAGTTGCCGATGTAGGCTTCGAAATTGCCGTTCAGGTAGCGCTCGATCGCGGTGGTCGTTTCCATAGGCAATAGTTTCACGTCGAAGCCGGCCTCGGCCGCCATCGACTGCATGATCTGTGCGACACGTGAGTCGCCAGCCGCATTCTCGTATGAGATCTCGACCGGAACGCGGGTCATTCCGGCTGCTGCGATCAAGGCCTTGGCTTTGGCAACGTCGCGAGCCGGCGCCTTGTGAGCAGAATCGTAGAACGGAGACGACGGCGGAATCATCTGATTGTCCGCCAGGAACTCGCCGTTGAAGGCAACGCGATTGATCACATTGCGATCGATCGCGAGCTCAAAGGCCTGTCGAAGCGTCGGGTTCTTGCCGAGTGGCGTGTCGGCCTTCGCGCCTGCGCCGACATTGAACATCAGATGTGAGACTGCGAGTCCCTGGCCGGCATGGAGTGTGAGGTTGGGATCGTCGCGCACGGTCTTGAGATCGGTTGGCGCTACGCGTTCCGCGAGCTCGAGATCGCCCGCTCGTACCCGCGACAAGCGTACGGTCGAGTCGGGTACGTAGTAATAGACGACCTCGTCGTAGCCGACGGCCCCGGCGTTCCAGTAGCCAGGATATTTCTTGAGGCGAATGAGGTCGCGCGACTTGCGCTCGACAAATTGATACGGGCCGGCACAAACCGGTGCAGCTGCAAATTCGCCCGCTCTCTCCGTAGCGGCCTTCGGCGATACCATCATGCCGGCACGATCGCTGAGATTGGCAAGCAACGGCACGAACGGTTCAGAGAGGTTGAACTTGACCTTGTCCGCTGCGAGGGCTTCGACGCTGACGATCGGCGCGAGTTCGGCCTTGCGCTTCGAATCCGGCATCGTCTTCATGCGTTCGATGTTGAACTTGACCGCCGCAGCATCAAACGCGGTGCCGTCGTGGAACGTGACGTTCTTGCGCAGAGTGAAGGTGACCGACTTGCCATCCGCAGCCCAATCCCAGGCCTCTGCCAGCTGAGGCACGATCTTGAGGTCGGGGGAAATATCGACGAGCTTGTCGCACAGCGCGGCAAACACGAATCGGCCGGAATAGGTGCCGCTGAGTGCGGGATCGAGCGCATCGGGATCGTCCTGAATACCGACCCGCAATGTCGCTGCACCGGCCGACACGAGGCCGGATCCGATCATCAGAATGGCCGCCAACGCTGTGCCGATCCGCTTCATGCGAATTCCTTTCATCCCAGGGCTTCTCTGCCGAGGCTCCACTGCCGAAGGGCAAGACAAGCACGCTCGGTCGAGTTTGTAAATGTCTAGAACAAATCGACTTGTGGCGTAGAAAATATACGTAATATAATACCTATATCTAGGAGAAACATCCCGAGTTGTGGCTCTTGACGGCGGCCATGAGTCAGCATTAGTTCGCTGTCCTGACAAATTGGATTCGGCCTGTATGTCCGACGCCCCCTCGTTGCCCATTGCGCGGCAGCAATCCGTGCGCCTCGTCGTCGAGCGGCTGTTGCGAGATCGAGCGGTCTCGCGCGCGGAGCTCGCTCGCAGCACGGGTCTGTCCAAGCAGACGATTTCCGAAGTCATGCGCGACCTCGAACGTGACGGCTGGGTCCGCGAGGACGGACAAGTCCAGGGCAGCGTGGGCAGGAGTGCAGTCACCTACGCGTTGCGACCGGACGCCGCTTTCGTGCTCGGGGTCGATTTGGGTGGCACGAAACTGCACGTCGCGCTTGCCGACCTGCAGGGAGAGATCGTTGCCGAGAGCATCGAACCGACGTCCGGCGACGGTGGTGCTGCCGTGGTTGCGCAGATCGGACGCATGCAGGAGTCCTTGCTTCAGCAAGCGTCTGTACCGGCACAACGTTTGCGCGGCGGAGTGATGGGAAGTCCTGGTATCATCGATCCGGCGTCGGGCAGCATCGTCATCGCGCCGAATATTCCCGGATTGGACAGCCTGGATGTGCGGGCCGCACTGCGCGAGCGACTCGGGATCGACGTCGCGATCGAGAACGACGTCAATCTTGCTGCGATCGGCGAGCATTGGCGCGGCAACAGCCGCAAGGCCCGTAGCTTCGCCTTTATCGCTGTCGGCACCGGTATCGGCATGGGCATCTTTTCGGACGGTTATCTTGTGCGCGGCGCGCGTGGCGCAGCCGGCGAAATCGCCTACTTGCCGCTCGGAGGCGATCCCTACGATACGCGCGGTCTTCGCTTGGGTACCCTGGAAACCGCAGTCGGCAGCGTTGGCATTGTCGAGCGCTATCTCGGACTTGGTGGCGTTCCGGGCGGTACGGTGCGTGATGTCTTCGATAGGCTCGATAGCGATGAGGCGGCACGTGTTGCAATCGACGAAGTCAGCCGGATTCTCGCGAGTGCGATTCTGGCCGTGCACTGCATCCTCGATTCAGAGATCATCATCATGGGTGGCAGCATCGGTGTACGGCCCGAGCTGAAGCTGCGGATCGAAGAGTATCTCGGGCGATGTATGCGACAGCCGGTTCGCATCGAGCTCAGCGCGCTCGGCAATCGCGCCACGCTGATCGGCGCGGTCGGCAGCGCGATAGACCTCGTGCATCGCTCTCTGTTCGGCATCGGTAGGGACGCGGGTCCGCTGGCCCTTCCCGCCATGGCGACAGATGTTGCGGCATGAAAGTCCAGCGGCCTCACATCAACGATCGGAGAAGGGCATGAGCTGGGGACAGCGCGATTTCATGGTGCCAGGCCGCTCCTTGGCGGTCGGCGATCGGGGCATGGTCGCTGCCTCCCATCCCGCCGTCACGTTAGCTGCGGTCGACATCCTGCGCAGCGGCGGCAACGCCGTCGATGCCGCGATTGCCGCAATCGCTCTTCAAGGCGTTATTGATCCGCACATGACCGGCATCGGTGGCGACTGCTTTGCGATTTATGCTCCTGCCTCGGGCAAACCGGTCGCCATCAATGGCTCGGGTCGAGCGCCGGCGAAGGCAGAGCCAGGCTGGTTCCGGCAGCTGGGATTGATGTCGATCCCGGATGACTCGCCACATGCTGTTACGATTCCGGGGGCGGTCGATGCCTGGTGCCGGCTCTCTGCCGATCATGGATCGAAGGGTCTGGACGAGGTTTTTGCACCAGCGATCAAAGCGGCTGAGAGCGGCTTCGTAGTCACGCCGCGCGCTGCCCTCGACTGGGCACGCTATGCCAATCGCATCGAACGGCATCAGACTGGGGCTCCCGTATATCTTCCCGGCGGCACTGCGCCCGTCGTCGGCGGCAAGCTCAGCCATCCGGCGCTCGGCGCCACGCTGCGTCGGATCGCACGTGAGGGCCGAGCCGCGTTTTACGAAGGTGCCGTCGCCGATGAAATCGTCTCGATCTTGAAGGCGCTCGGCGGCCTGATGGAGGCCGACGATCTAGCGACCGCGCGGTCGGACTACGTGACGCCGATCAGCGCCGACTACCGTGATCATCAAATCTGGCAATGCCCGCCGAACGGGCAGGGCGTGGCAGCGCTGTTGATCGCGCGAATCCTGGCCGGCTACGACATGACCGACACCACGCTCGGCGAGGCGGACCGCATCCATCTGCTTGCCGAGGCGACCAAGGCCGCTTACCGGCAGCGCGACGCGCTCCTCGCGGATCCCTCGTTCCGCCCATTCGATATCGATGCACTGCTCTCCGAGAGATCAGTCGCGACTTTGCGCTCTCGCATCAGCCGCGAGCGTGCGAGCGCACCGACAGACTTCGACATGCCTGTTCATCGTGATACCGCCTACGTTGCGGTCGCGGATCGCGACGGCAACATGGTGTCTCTCATCAATTCGCTGTTCTTCGCCTTCGGAAGCGGCATCTACGCTCCTCGCTCGGGCGTGTTGCTGCAGAATCGGGGTTCGGGGTTCTCGCTCATTGACGGGCATCCCAACGTCATTGCGCCAGGAAAGCGTCCATTCCACACGATCATTCCGGGTTTGCTCGCCAAGCATGACAGGCCGGTCATGGCTTTTGGTGTGATGGGCGGACAATATCAGGCGACGGGGCATTTGCAGATCCTGAGTGGCATGCTCGACCGCGGGATGGACATTCAACAGTCCTCGGATGCGCCGCGCAGCTTTGCATTCGATGGCGCAGTGACGCTCGAACCTACGATTCCCGGCGCCGTAGCTGACGATTTGATCGGTCGCGGCCATCGCGTCGTCTGGGCCGACGAACCGTTAGGAGGCTACCAGGCCGTGCACGTCGATACGTCTCGGGGTGTCATGTTCGGCGCGTCGGATCATCGCAAGGATGGCATCGCGCTGGCGGCGTGATCGGGACGAGGGAGAAGCGCGATGTTGGATCGGGCAGAATGAACCACATCGTCGAACCGATCCTGTCGATTGAGCACCTGACGTTGGCGCTACCCGCCGGCGCCGATCGAGCCTTCGCGGTCGAAGACGTCTCGCTTGACTTGCGTGCGCGGGAGATTCTCTGTGTTGTCGGCGAATCCGGCTCCGGCAAATCGGTCTGCGCCTATGCGGCGATGGGACTGCTGCCGCAAGTCATTCGCCCCGTCGCAGGTACTATTCGGTTCGAAGGGCGCGACCTGTTGGGGTTGCCGCCCACAGAATGGCGGACATTGCGCGGGCGGCGCATCGCAATGGTCTTCCAGGAGCCGATGACGGCGCTCAATCCCGTTATCAGGATCGGCGATCAAATCCTGGAAGCGTTCGAGGCGCATGAGCAGCTCACGCCGCCTGAACGGCAGGTGCGCATGCGCGCGCTCCTAGATGAAGTGGGTTTGCGTGATCTGGAGCGGATCATTCGCAGTTATCCGCATCAATTGTCGGGCGGACAACGTCAGCGGGCCATGATCGCAATGGCACTGGCGCTCGAGCCGTCGGTTCTGGTGGCAGACGAGCCGACCACGGCGCTTGACGTCACCACGCAAGCGCAAATCCTTCGGCTCATCCGCGACATCCAGCAGCGACGTGGCATGGCGGTGCTTTTCATCACCCACGATTTCGGCGTCGTCGCCGACATCGCAGACCGCGTCGCGGTCATGGAGAAGGGGCGGCTGGTTGAACGGGGGCCGGTCGATGATGTTCTCGGGCGACCGCAACATCATTATACGCGCCGATTGCTCGCCGCCGTGCCCGGTGGAGTTCCGCCAGAGCGCCCGCACGTCGAGGATGAACCGATCGCTTGTGCCACGATCGGGCTCGCAAAGACTTATCGCGGGAACGGATGGTTTGGAGCGCAGACCGAGGTCGCAGCTGTCAAGGACGTGAGCTTCGAGATTCGGCGTGGCGAGACGCTCGGCCTGGTCGGAGAATCTGGCTCGGGCAAGAGCACGATTGGGCGATTGGTCATGCGCCTCACCGACGCCGATGCAGGTGTGGTCCGCATCGGCGAACTCGATTTTTCCGAGGCGCGCGGAGCGAGCCTGCGGACCGCCCGCAAGCACATCCAAATGGTCTTCCAGGATCCGTTCGCCTCGCTCAATCCACGCCGTCGCGTCGGACGGATTATTGCTGATGGCCCCATCGCACACGGGGTCCCTGCGGCACAGGCTTTCGCCCGCGCCGACGAGCTTTTGGCGCTCGTTGGTCTCGATCCGGCCGCTGCGCGACGCTTTCCGCATGAATTTTCCGGTGGGCAGCGCCAGCGGGTCGGCATTGCGCGCGCACTGGCGCTCGACCCCGAGGTCCTGGTCGCAGACGAGCCCGTGTCGGCGCTCGACGTCTCGGTTCAGGCGCAGGTGCTGGCTTTGCTCGAGACGCTGAAGGAGAAGCTGCGGCTGGCGGTGCTGTTCATTACCCACGATCTCAACGTTGCAGCCCAGGTCTGCGACCGGATCGCCGTGATGCGGCTTGGCGAAATCGTCGAGATCAGGCCGACAGCAGACCTGCTTAATCGGCCGGAGCATCCCTATACGCAGCAATTGCTGGCTGCGATTCCGGGGCGGCAACGCAAAGCGCCGAACTGATCCAAGCCCAGCCATCATTGAAGGAGGCCTGATATGCAGAAGCTCAACGAACTTCCGATACTGCGTGTCGGGCTCATCGGTAGTGGCTTTATCGCTGCATTCCATTTGCAGTCGATGCTCGGCGTACGCAACGTTAGCGTTGGCGGTGTGTACAGCCGTTCCGCGGAGCGTCGTGCGCGTATTGCGGACAAGGCGCGAAGTCTTAGACTTGGACAGACGCAGGTGTTCGATAGCATCGAGGCGATGGCCATGTCCGGCGAGGTGGATGCGCTCTGGCTGTTGACACCGAACGACACGCGCCTCGACATCATGCGCGAGATTCATCGTGTGACCAAGGCCGGAGCCCCTCTGCGCGCCGTCGCCTGCGAAAAGCCGTTGGCACGTACACTTGCTGAGGCACGCGAAATGCTCAGGCTGGCCGAAGATGCAGGCCTGCTCCACGGCTATCTGGAAAACCAGATCTTCTCGACTGCGGTGATGCGCGGCAAAGACATCATCTGGCGGCGCGCCGTACCCGGCAGCGGTCGACCTTATCTTGCTCGTGCGGCAGAGGAGCATTCCGGACCGCACGAGCCGTGGTTCTGGCAAGGCGACAAGCAGGGTGGCGGAGTGCTTTCCGACATGATGTGCCATTCGGTCGAGGTCGCACGCTTCATGCTGACCGCGCCGGGCGCGAAGCGCGAGTCCCTGCGGCTGGTCAGTGCCAGCGCCACGACGGCCAATCTCAAATGGACACGGCCCCGCTATGCCGCCGATCTCAAGGCGCGAATGGGTATCGATTTTGCAAAGCGCCCCGTCGAAGATTTCGCGCGCGGCATCGTCACGATGGAGGACGCCGACGGACATCAACTGATGATCGAGGCAACGACATCATGGGCCTATGTTGGCGCCGGGCTGCGTATTCAGCTCGAGTTGCTCGGTCCCGAATACTCGATGGAGTTTTCGTCGCTTTCGACCGGGCTCAAGGTCTTCCTGTCGCGGACGCTCACCGGGTCGGAAGGCGAGGATCTCGTCGAGAAACAGAATGCCGAACAGGGCCTGATGCCGGTGGTGGAGGACGAGGCTGGTGCCTATGGTTACACAGACGAAAACCGTCATATGGTCGAAGCGTTCAGGCTTGGTAGAAGCCCTGCCGAGACCTTCGATGACGGAGTTGGAGTCATGGAAATGCTCATGGGCCTGTATCGTTCGGCTGAACTCGGCCGCGCGGTACAGTTTCCAGATCCTGAGCTCGAAGACTACGTGCCGCTAGTGGCTCGATGAGGCCATCTCATTGTCAGAGATTCCGACATTGCAGCTGCGGTCGGCGATTTGGAGCAGAGCAGACCTTCGCCGCTGCGGTGGCTCCTCTCATAAGCTTCATGCGAAATGGTCAGTTGGCGGACCGATGAGGTAATAGCTGAGAGCTGATCGGTTCAGAATCTAGATCGAGGGCCCCGCGCGACTCCAATTGCTATGCCGTTCGCGTCGTCCGGTTCGGCATTCCGCCGGCTGCCACGATCTCCGCGCTCAAGACCTCGATGGTCGTGCGATGCCGCATTGACGTTTGCCGAATGAGCGCGAACGCGTCCTTTTCTGACAGGTCGTGACCGCGCATGATCTGCAGTACGGCGGCGAACACGACCCGCCGGGACCGGATGCGATCCTCCAGCTTTTCAATGTGCGCGGCTTGCTCCAATCTTTGTTGCGCTGAATCGAACGCGACCACAAGTGCGGTATAGAGCCCGGCAGAACGGAGCGGCTTGACGAGAAATGACGCGGGTTGCAGGTCCAGTAGCCACTTCAATCGACTGGGCGTTTCAGTTCCGATCAGCGCAATAATCGGGATGCTGCCTTTCCACAAGATGGCATGGTCGGACTTGATGGGAATGCTGTCTGCATCCAACAGGATGACGTCGGAAGACTGGTCACGCGGCGGCTCGGCCGGATCATGCTCGGAGATCGTCATGCCGAGGCGACTGAGCTGGCGGCGTACAATCGGGATTTCGCGCTCATCCCTCATCACCATGAGAGCGCGACGGCCACGGACGGAAAAAGGGGATGGTCTGGTCATTTCACGATACGCAAATGGTTCGAGCGCTTCGCCATCGTATCATTGCTCTTTTCCGCCCTCGTGCCAATCGCCGTCAGGTCGAGGTTCGAAAGATAGGGGTCGGGACGTTCTGGGGCATCCGCTTCCCAGAAGATGCTGAACTGACACCCAGGCATCGAGCGCGCGAGCCGCGGCGTAAGGAAGCAGTGATTGTTGTCGGGATCCACCCAAACCGGACCTTGCGGAGAATCGTAGCGATGATTTGCCGCAGCGCGCCGCACGGCGCCGACCTCCGCCGAACCCGCGCGGCGGATGGCGCGGGCAAGCAGCATCACGCAGACATAAGTAGACTGCCCGTCCACCGAGAGGCTGCTGTCTCTGCCATGACGCGCCTTCCATCGCGCCACAAAGCTGCGATTGTCGGCGCCCTCGATGCTCTCGAAATAGGCGGACGAGGTGATGCATCCAACCGAGGCCGCAGATCCGATCAGCTTGAGTTCGGGCTCGCACAGGCTGCAGCTCAGCATCGGGATCGAGAGACCGGCGCGCGTCGCCGCCGCATGGAGGGCACGCATGAACGCGTAGCTGGATTCACCGACCAGCGTATTAAACACGACCGGCGGCCGCCGATCGATGATCTCGGTGACGATGTGGTCCACCGCGGTCTCGCCGAGTTCGAGCAAGCGTTCGGCAAGAACACGGCCGCCGGCGCTGGTCACGATTTCGCGGATGACGCGGTTCATTTCCCAGGTCCAGATATAATTGGACCCGATACAGAATACGTCGGCGGAGATGTGGTCGAGCATATGACGCACCAGCGGCACGACATGCTGGTTTGGTGCGGCGCCGACATAGATGACGTTGTCGCTGCTTTCGAAACCTTCGTAGCGCGCCGGATGCCAGAGCAGTCGCTCGGTCCGTTCGACGATCGGAATGACCTGCTTGCGCGAGGCCGACGTGTAACAGCCGACGATGTGGCCGACATGCTCCTCGCGAATGAGATCGGCGCACGCGGTGTGATACTCGGCGACGACGCCGCCGGGATCGCGGAGATGAGGTGCGAACGAGAAATCGAACGCGTCGCTCTCGTTGATTTCGTCGACCGCCATTAATGCGCTCTTGCGCATTTCGCCGGCCATCATGGCGTAGGGTCCCGACTGCGAAAATACGAGGCCGAGAGGGATGGACGGCTTGCTCATGAAGAAACCCGGGCGCGCTGTTCGGCGATAGTCTCGTCGCTGAAAGCTAGGCCTTGCTTGCTTGCATCGTCAATCGGCACTGCATGTCATTGATGCGACCCGCATAAAAAAGGTGCGGACCTCGCATTGACAAGGCTGGCGGCGCTAAGACACAATAATGGCCACGTGAACGCGTGCATGGCGAAAGAGTTCTCGCACAGCCGATGACGTCTGAGCGACGACTTCCAAGTTTCGATCTGCACCGTAACCTACGCGACCACTGATAGCATCGGCATTGTTGCCATTCGGGGCCTTCTCGGGCCGCGGGTGGCTTTTTTCGTTTTGTCTCCCTGACATGAAGGGTGGAGCATGGCGGTTCGCCTTCCGACGCTGGAGCAGATCGAGGATCTCGGTGCGGACTTTGGTCTGGTCCTCACCAATGAGGAGATCGCTGCATTTCAGCAGGCCTTCAAGGGACCATTGACGTCCTACGGCCGTCTGGACGAGCTGGTGCCGCCGGCGCTGGCGCCGGTCGCGCCGCGCTCGCCGGGCTACCGGCCTGCGGCGTCCGAAAATCCTTACGGCGCCTGGTACTGGAAGACGAATATCCGCACCGGCGCAGAGGGGCTGTTGAGCGGCAAGAAGATCGCGATCAAGGACAATATCTGCGTCGCCGGCGTGCCGATGATGAACGGCTCGGCGCTGCTCGAAGGTTATGTCCCCGAGCTCGACGCTACCGTCGTGACGCGCATTCTCGACGCCGGTGGCACCATCGCCGGCAAAGCCGCGTGTGAGGATCTCTGCTTTTCAGGCGCAAGCCATACCTGCGCCGGCGGCGTGATCCGCAATCCGCACAATCCGGCCCACAGCGCCGGCGGCTCCTCCGGCGGCAGCGCTGCGCTGGTCGCATCGGGTGAAGTGCCGATGGCGCTCGGCGGCGACCAGGGCGGCTCGATCAGGACGCCGTCGAGCTGGTGCGGCGTTTACGGCTTGAAGCCGACCTGGGGCCTAGTGCCGACCACCGGCTCGATGCCGATCAGCTATTCGGTCGATCATTGCGGACCGATGTGCGCTTCGGTCGAAGACGTCGCACGCCTGCTGACGGTCATCGCCGGTCACGACGGCTGGGACACGAGGACAATTGCAGCGCGCACCGGCGACTATATGGCGGCGCTCGGCCAACCGGCGAGGGGATTGCGCGTCGGCGTCCTGCGCGAGGGGTTTGGTCATCCCGAGAGCGATCCGGCGGTCAACGAGAAGGTGCGGCAAACCATTGCGGCGCTGGGCAAAGCCGGCATCGCAAGCGAGGACGTCTCCGTGCCCTGGCATCTCGATGGACCGCACGTCTGGAGCGGCGTCATCCTGGAGGGCGCCGCCGAGATGATGCTGAAAGGCTACGGTGTCGGCAACAACGTCCAGGGCTATTATCCGGTCTCGATGCAGGAGGCGCTTGCGCGCGGCATGGGGACACGGATCAACGACGTGTCGCCTACGGTGAAGCTGGTGCTGATGCTCGGCGAGTACATGCACCGCCACTATCACGGGCGCTATCATTCAAAGGCGCAAAATCTCCGGCTCTTGCTGCGTCGGGCCTACGATGATGCGCTGCAGAAATTCGACGCGCTGGTGATGCCGACGATTCCATTCACGGCGACGCCGATCCCGCCGCCCGATGCGCCGCTCAACACCGTGATCGACGTCGCGCTCAATATGCAGGC
This sequence comes from Bradyrhizobium zhengyangense, assembly GCF_022012555.1. NCBI lineage: Bacteria > Pseudomonadati > Pseudomonadota > Alphaproteobacteria > Hyphomicrobiales > Nitrobacteraceae > Bradyrhizobium > Bradyrhizobium zhengyangense. Next base: position 92,377 of record NZ_JAKLTZ010000018.1, read on the forward strand.
CAACACCTGCTCGTTCGACGTTTCCGGGCATCCTGCCTTCACCGTGCCATGCGGCCGCGTCAATGGTTTGCCGGTCGGCCTGATGCTGGTCGGGCGCCACTTCGAGGAAACCACGCTGATGCGGCTGGCGCGGGCGATCGAGGCTGCCGGAGACTGGAAATCAAACTGACCAAGGTGCATCCGGCGTCGGCGTGCTTGCAGCGCCGATTGCCTCAGAGGATTTCGCAATGACCGACGATAGCTGGCTGAAGAGCTCGATCATGGCAAAGCGCGGCCTCGCCAAGGGCCACGCGGGACGACGCCATGAGCTCACGATCGAAAAGCAGGGTTCCTTCCATTACGTCTACGGTCCTTACGCAAAGCCGGCTCTCACCATCGATCCGGGCGACGTCGTCGTCGTCGAGACTGAAGATGCCTTTGGCGGCGTCATTACCAGCGAGAAGGACAGTCCGACCGCAAAGCTGAAGTTTCCCTTCCTCAACCCGCAATGCGGTCCGATTGCCGTCAACGGCATCGGGAAGGGCCATTGTCTGGCGGTGCATATTCTTGCCGTCGAGACCCGCGGCGCGCAACCGGCCGGAAAGACCTGCATCATTCCGGAATTTGGCGGCCTTGTCGGAACCGCGTCGACCGCATTGCTCAATCCGCCATTGCCGGAGCGGGTGAGGGTCATGCATGTCGACAAGGACGGCGTGCGCTGGAGCGACAAGATCACGCTGCCGTACCAGCCATTCATCGGCACGATCGGTGTCTCGCCCGAGATCGAGGCGATCTCGTCGCTGCAGCCGGATTATCACGGCGGCAATATGGACCTGCCCGACGTAGCGCCGGGCGCGATCCTGTACTTTCCCGTACATGTCAATGACGGCTTTCTCTATGTCGGCGACTGCCATGCCGCCCAGGGTGACGGCGAATTGTCGGGCGTCGCGATCGAGCAGCGCGCGACCGTGACGATGCAGATCGACGTCATCAAGGACTGGAGCTTTGCGTGGCCGCGGCTCGAGACCAGGGAATTTGTCATGACGATCGGCAGCGCCCGGCCGCTCGAGGATGCGGCGCGGATCGCGTATCGCGAGCTGGTTCGCTGGATGAGTGCGGATTACGGATTCGACGAGATCGATGCCTACATGCTGCTCAGCCAGGCCGGGCGGATGCGGCTCGGCAACATGGTCGACCCGAAATACACGATGGGCGCGTCAATTCTGAAGAAATACCTGACTTCATGAAACATCGGCAACCGCGAGGAGGAGTAGGGCTATGAGGGTCAATCGCAGAACGTTCATGCAGGGTACGGCGGCTACCGCTGCCGCCGGGATGTTTTCCTCCAGCGCCTGGGCGGAAGAGCCAATCAACGTCGCCAGCATTCACGATCTCTCCGGCGGCCTCGACATCTACGGCAAGCCGATGGTCGACGCGATGACCCTTGCCATCGAGGAGGCCAATGCGGCGGGTGGTCTCTTGGGCCGGCAGCTCAAGCTGATCAACTACGACACCCAGTCGAACATGCAGCTCTACACCCAGTTCGCGCAGCAGGCGGCCCTGAAGGACAAGGTCGCGGTGGTCCATGGCGGCATCACCTCGGCTTCGCGCGAGGTAATCCGTCCCGTGCTCGACAAATTCAAGACGCTCTATTTCTACAACACCCAGTATGAAGGCGGCGTCTGCGATCGCAATCAATTCGATACCGGCGTGACCCCCGCACAGACGGTGGAAAAGCTGGTGCCCTATGCCATGAAGAAATGGGGCAAGAAAGTTTACGTGATCGCGGCCGACTACAATTACGGCCAGATCACCTCGCAATGGGTGAAGAAATACGTCACCGAGAACGGTGGCGAGGTCCCCGCGATCGACTTCTTCCCGCTCGACGTCACCAATTTCGGCCCGACCATCTCCAAGATTCAGGCGGCCAAGCCGGATTTCGTTTGGTCGGCGCTGGTCGGCGGCGCGCATATCTCTTTCTATCGCCAATGGGCGGCTGCCGGCATGCGCAAGAGCATTCCAATGGCGTCGACCACGTTTGCGGTCGGCAATGAGCACATCGTGCTGTCGCCCGATGAGTGTAACGGCATGCTGATCTGCTACAATTACTTCCAGGACCTGAAGAATCCGGTCAACGAGAAGTTCGTCGCGAGCTTCCTCAAGCGCTTCGGCGCCGACTATCCCAACATCACCGAGCTCGCGATGGGAACCTATCAGGGGTTCCGGCTGTGGGCGGAAGCGGTGAAGAAAGCCGGGAGTGTCGACCGGATGAAGGTTATCGAAGCCCTCGAAACCGGCATCAGCATCGACGCGCCGTCCGGCAAGGTCACGATCGATCCGCCGACGCATCATTGCGTGCTCGACGTCCACATCGCCGAGGTCGCCGACAAGAAGCTCAAGGTGCTGGAGGATTTCGCCCAGCAGAAGCCGGCCGATACCGCCGCTGTCTGCGATCTCATCAAAAACCCGACCGACAACCAGCAATATGTGATCAAGATTTGAGAGCGGGCCGACCCTCAATTCTTGCTTGGGAAAGGTGAACGTGGATCTCGTCGCTCTCCTGGCCATCCAGGTCCTGTATGCGATTGCCAGCCTGGCGCTGATCAGCGTCGGGCTGGCGATCATCTTCGGCATGATGCGCGTCATCAACCTCGCGCATGGTGAGTTCCTGATGCTCGGGGGCTATGCGGCCATCGTCGCGACCAGCCACGGAATCAGCATCTGGATCGCGATGCTGGTGGTGGCACCCATCGTGGTCGGCCTCATCGGCGTCATCGTCGAGCGGACCATCATCCGCTTTCTCTATGGCCGCATGATCGACACGATGCTGGCGACCTGGGGTCTCAGCCTGTTCCTGGTTGGGCTGACCACGGCGATCTTCGGCAATACCACGGTCGGCATTTCGGCGCCGCTCGGCAGCTTCCAGATCGGCGCCTATCGCACCAGCGTCTACACGCTGTTCGTGATCGCGGTCGCGGCGGTCGTATTAGCCGTGATCTTCGCGGTGATGCGCTGGACGCGGCTTGGGCTGATCGCCCGCGGCACAATGCAGAATGCCAACATGGCCGCGGCGCTTGGCGTCAATCCGCCGCGCGTCTACGCCGTCACGTTCGGCGTCGGCGCAGCGTTGTCGGGCCTCGCCGGTGCGGTGCTGGCGCCGGTCTCCGGCGTGTTTCCCACCATCGGGGTCGCCTATGTCGCCAAGTCCTTCATCACGGTGATCGGGGGCGGCGCCGCGATCCTCAGCGGGACGGTGTCGGCCTCGGCGCTGTTCGGGACCATCAACCAGATCGCGACCTTCGTCACCACGCCGGTGTTCGGTGAAGTGGCGCTGCTCGCGGCCGCCATCATCCTGATCCGCCTGCTACCGCAAGGCATCACCGGCCGCTTCTTCCGGAGAGGCCTGTGAACGCCCGCCTGCTCAATCTTGTCGGCCTCGGCCTCGTCGGCGCGGTCGGCGTGGCGTTCCTGGTGCTGGTGCCGCGCCTCTTCGAGCTCGACGTCGTGCTCGAGCTCACGGTCTATATGATCATGGCGATCCTGGCGCTGAGCCTCGCTCTGATCTGGGGCTATGGCGGCATATTGTGTTTCGGCCAGTCGGCGTTCTTCGGGCTCGGCGCGTATACCTACGCAATCGCGATGTTCAACATCGGCGAAAGCACGGTCCCGCTTCTGCTCGCTGTCATCGTGCCGGCGGCCTTTGCGGCGCTGCTCGGCTATTTCATGTTCTACGGTCGCATCAGCGATGTGTATCTCGGCGTCATCACGCTGACGGTGACGCTGATCCTGTTCAATTCCATCAATTCGACGGCCGGACCGGAATTCCATATCGGCTCGGCACGGCTCGGCGGCTTCAACGGCATTCCCGGTATCCCGCCGTTGAATTTGCCGGGCAACAAGGCCGCGCCGATCGATCTCGAAGGCATGTTCTATCTGGCGACATCAGCGCTTCTCGCGACCTATTTCGGATTGCGCCTGCTGCTGGCGAGCCGGTTCGGCCGCATCATCGTCGGCATTCGGGAAAACGAACGGCGCGCCGAGCTGCTCGGCTATGATCCGCGCGCCTACAAGCTTGCGACGTTCACCATCGGCGGTGCGCTGGCCGGCTTTGCCGGTTGCCTGTTCGCCAATTGGGGCAACTTCGTCAGCCCTACGATTTTCGGTCTCGCCCAATCCGCGCAAATCATCATCTGGGTCATCGTCGGCGGGCGCGGCACGCTGATCGGGCCGATCGTCGGCTGCATCGGCATTCAATGGCTCACCACCGCGCTCGGCGCCAACCAACCGAGCGGCGGCTCGGACCTGTGGGCCAAGATCTTCGCCAATGCGCCGTTGATCTTCGGCATCATCCTTATTGCTTTCGTGCTTCTGGTGCCCAAGGGGCTGGTGCCGACGCTTGGCGATATCGGCCAGTCGCTGCTCGTCTCGCGTGGCAAGGGAGCCAAGCGGCTCCAGCCCAAACGGGCTGAGGAGGGCTGATGGCCGCACCGCTGCTTCAGACCCAGGATCTCAGCATGCATTTCGGCGGCGTTCGCGCCGTGCGCCATGTCAATTTCTCGCTGGCCGAAGGCGAGCTGCGTTGCCTGATCGGTCCCAACGGTGCAGGCAAGAGCACCTTCTTCAAGATGCTGACCGGGCAATTGGAGCCGACCCATGGCCAGGTGCTGTTCCGCGGCCGGGACATTTCGCACGCGCACGCCCACGACATCGCCCGGCTCGGCATCGGCATCAAGACCCAGGTGCCGAGCGTCTTCGACGGGCTTTCGGTGCGCGAAAATATCTGGCTCGCGGCGAACCGCCTTCATTCCGGCGACAAGACGAGGCGCGTCGTCGACGAGATGCTGGAGCGGGTCGGCCTGACGGAAGCCGCCGATCGTCTTGTGGGGCAGCTTGCCCACGGACAGCGGCAATGGGTCGAGCTGGGGCTCGTGCTGGCGACCGATCCCGAATTGATTTTGCTCGATGAGCCCGCCGCGGGCATGACCCACGAGGAGGTCAACAAGACGGCCGAGCTGGTGCGCGAGATCAACCGTACCAAGGCGCTGATCGTCGTCGAGCACGACATGCAGTTCATCCGCATGATCGCCAAGCAGGTCACCGTCTTCAACCAGGGGAGCGTGCTGGTCGAGGACACCGTGGACAACATCATGCGCAATCCGCAGGTGCGCGACATCTATCTGGGCAAACAGGCGGCCGCATGATGCTCGATGTGCAGGGATTGCGAACGGGATATGGCCGGATTCCGATCCTCAACGGGGTGAGCTTCTCCGTCAATAAGGGCGAGTTCATCGGCATTCTCGGCCACAACGGCATGGGCAAGACCACGCTGCTGAAGGCGCTGATGGGGTTTTTGCCGGCGACCAGCGGCCGTGTGATGTTCGGCCATGACGATGTCACGGCGATCGAGCCCTACCGGCGCGCGCGGCTCGGCCTCGGCTACGTGCCACAGGGCCGCGAGATATTCCCAGGGCTCACCGTCTATGAGAACCTGCGCATGGGTTGCAGCACGCAGGACGGCGTGGAAGGCGATATCATCGCAACCGTGCTGGAGGAGTTTCCCCGCCTGAAGGCGTTGCTCGATCGCCCCGGCGGCGCGCTGTCGGGCGGCGAGCAGCAATTGCTGGCGATCGCGCGCTGTCTTTGCGGCGACCCGCGATTGATCCTGCTCGATGAGCCGACGGAAGGTATCCAGCCCTCGATCATTGACGAGATCGTCGACACCCTGCAGCGGCTGCGGGCCAGGAGCGGGCTCACCATGATCCTGGTCGAGCAGAATTTGGACTTCATTGCTTCGCTGTCGCAGCGGATTCTGATTATCCAGAAGGGCGCGATTACTCGGGAAGTGGCGCCGGGCGAGCTCGGCGACGCAAGCCTCGTCGGAGAATTCGTCGGTATCGCAACGTAGGCCCGCCGCACGCGGGCATGATCAGAGGGAGACCCAAGCCATGGCCGTCAGGAGACCCACACTCGATCAGCTGCGCAGCGTGGCCGAAGACCTCGGCATGCACATGGGCGATGCAGAGCTCAAATCCTACGACGCGCTGATGCAGGCGAACTACGCCGCCTACGATGCGGTCGATGCCATGCCGGACTATGTGCCGGCAGTGAAGTATCCGCGCACACCCGGCTATCGTCCCGAGGGCGAGGAAAACAAGTTCAACGCCTGGTACGTCAAGACCGAGATCAAGGGCGCCCCGAACGGCAAGCTTGCCGGCAAGAAGATCGCGCTCAAGGACAACATCTCCCTCGCCGGCGTTCCGATGATGAACGGCGCATCGACACTGGAGGGTTATATCCCCGATACGGATGCCACCATCGTCACCCGCATGCTCGACGCCGGCGGCACCATCGTCGGCAAGGTGCATTGCGAATATTTCTGCTTCTCCGGCGGCAGCCATACCTGCGCGGCGGGGCCCGTCCACAATCCGCACAGGATGGGATACTCCGCTGGCGGCTCGTCCTCAGGCAGCGCCGTGGTGGTGGCGACCGGTGAGGCCGATATGGCGATCGGTGGCGATCAGGGCGGCTCGATCCGTATTCCGGCCGCTTTCAGCGGCATCTACGGCATGAAGGCGACCTATGGCCTCGTGCCCTATACCGGCGTGATGCCGATCGAGCTCACGATCGACCACACCGGCCCGATGACAGCCAATGTGCGCGACAATGCGCTGCTGCTGGAGGTGTTGGCAGGGCCCGACGGACTCGATCCGAGGCAGGGCGCGCTCAAGGTCGGAAAGTACAGCGACGAGATCGACGGCGGCGTCAGGGGATTGCGCATCGGCATCGTGAGGGAGGGGTTTGGGCATCCGAGCTCGGAGCCGGACGTCGACGCGAAGGTCAAGGCTGCTGCCGACCTGTTCCGCAAGCTCGGCGCCACTGTCGAGGACGTCTCGGTTCCGATGCACCTCGCCGCGCCGGCGATCTGGCTGCCGATCGCCGCCGAAGGCGCCACCGAGTTCATGATGAAGGGCAACGGCATGGGAACGAACTGGCGTGGTCTCTACAACACCACGCTGCTCGACGCCCACTCCGCCTGGAAGCATCGCGCGGACGAATTGTCCGATAGCCTCAAGATCACGATGCTGCTCGGTCAATATTTCACCAAGCACTATCGCGGGCACTTCTATGCGAAGGCTCAGAATTTGAACCGCAAGCTGCGCGCAGCCTATGACGAGGCTTTGGCCAAATACGACCTGTTGCTGATGCCGACCCTGCCGATGACGGCAACGCCAATACCCCCGGCGGACGCGCCGCGCGAGCTCTACATCCAGCGCGCGTTCGAGATGGTTCCCAATACTGCGCCGTTCAACGCCAGCGGACATCCGGCGATGAGCCTTCCCTGCGGCATGAGCAACGGTCTGCCGATCGGGCTGATGCTGATCGGCAAGTATTTTGACGAGCCGACGATTTATCGCGCCGCCGCCGCGTTCGAAGGCGCCGGAGACTGGAAGACAATGTAAGCGAACCGAGGCGGCCTGCCGGTATGCGAGCAGGCCGCTGCACCAGCAACGGAGGTAAAAATGGATCTGGGATTGAAGGGGAAGAGCGCGCTCGTCACCGGCGGCAGCAAGGGCATCGGGCTTGCGATCGCCGAGCTGTTTGCGGCCGAGGGTGCCAACGTCGCGATCTGCGCGCGCAATGCCGACGAGGTTGGCAACGTCGTGAAGAGCCTCTCGGCGGGAGGCGTCAAATCGTGGGGCAAGGCGATCGATGTCGCCGATCCGGTCGCGTTGAAGGGCTGGATTGACGGAGCCGCGGCCGAGCTCGGCGGCATTGATACCATGGTCTGCAACGTCAGCGCGCTGGCGGTCGGCGACACGCCAGAGACCTGGGAGAAGTCATTCCGCACCGACATGATGCATACCGTTAATTCGGTCGCGGCCGCGGTGCCTTATCTGGAAAAGTCGAAATCGGCTTCGATCATCATCGTCTCGAGCGTATCGGGTTTCGAGGTCGATTTCGCCGCCGGCTCGTACGGCGCCTTCAAGGCGGCCCTGATCCACTATGCCAAGGGTCTCAGCAATCAGCTGATCGCCAAGGGCATCCGCGTCAACGCCGTGTCGCCGGGCAACACCTATTTCGAAGGCGGCATCTGGCAGAATATCGAGCGCGGCATGCCTGATCTCTATAAGACGGCGATGTCGCTCAACCCGACAGGACGCATGGGTACGGCGCAGGAAGTTGCTGCCGGCGTCGTCTTCCTCGCGAGCCCGGTCGCGAGCCGCATCTCGGGCACGAACCTCATCATCGATGGGGCGCTCACAAAGGCTGTCTAGCCAGACGTTCGTGGAAAGTGGTTGTTGTAACTCGCGTCGGGACCGCGACGATGTCGAGGCGCATGCCCGGGAACGAAAAGATCATGCGGATTTGAGTCGCGCTGGCTATCGAGGGCGCCAAATTGAATGCTGGACTCCTTCTTCTGCGATCTTTGTAGGGGCGAAGGCCGTTGTGAGTGGCGACGCGCATAATACGGCGCGCCATAAGAACCACTCGCAGGCCGCCTTTTTGGACGAGGCAACCTGGACGAAGGCCCAGGCCGGCAGCTCTTGGCGCAATTTCGGGGAACTCCATCGCGTTTGATCATCCGCGTCAATCACGCGATCAACTGGCCGTGATGAAGCATTTCGGGTTCCAAGCCGACGTCGGTCAAGGCAGCTCGCCACATCACTTTCTAGCCGATGCGCGTAACCGGCCCAGCAGTTCGATCCGGACCTTCCTCACGACGCGCGCCCACAAAGTTATCGAATAGAGCGACTGCCGGAGTTGGCCCTGACCTTACTGAGCTGACCTACCGTCAGCTTTTGATGCTGTGGACGGCTCGTCCACCGGCCTCGATTTCTGGAGAGGGTTTCCGTGGTTCAGCTCGCGCATGATTCCGATACGCGCGAACATGGTCGGGCCGCTTTAGTCGACGACCAGAAGCAGGGCTTCTAGGCAGCCTGCCATTCCGGCCGATCGTGATCGCGTTTCGGCAGCGCAGCGATCTATTCGTCGGTCGTCGCGCAGTGTCACAAGGTTGCGGCCATCTGGCAGCGGGATCGGCTCGTCGAATGTCCGCGACCAGGTCATCGTCCTAGCCGCCGGCCCTGGGGTCTTAAGGGATTGGTGGAAGGGCCGGCGGCATTGGACGCAAAGCCTTGGGGGGCCCATTTGCGCCAGGCAATAGTATTTGGTTGGTCACACCCAGCAACCGAAATTTTGAGCCGGTCAAAAGAACGGCCCTGAGCGCGAGCAGTACAGGGGGACCGGATGGCCTGGGAGGTGTCGGACGGCGAACGCACAATTTATGTTGTGAAAGGAAACGTTGTCATAGAGAAGCGCTAAGGCCCCACTTCGGTGTGGCAGCCTAGGAACACTGTTCCCAGAATGCTGTTTTTATAACCAGCATTTGCCGAGCGGCCAGAGAGGGAGGCGCTGTTGCGGTGAATGTCAGGGCCCGGTTCCCCTCGCCGGGTCCGTCTCAGTTGTCGGATCCGCCTCCAGCCACCGCAAGCGCCTCTTCCGGGCATGACTGGTCTGGCCGACAATGTCCGCTACACTGCGTCGCTTCTTGTCGCCACGCATCGTCACCACGACGCGACAATGCTTCAGCATCAAGCGCACGACACTCACCAATCCCTCCCGCTGGTTTCCGGAGCGAAAGTTGACGGTCGTCATGGTGGCCGCGCGCGTGACCTCCGTTAAAATCGGCTTTGATCGGTAGCGTGTTCCACCGTGCCACTCGTAGCAATGGAGCAGCTTCATGCGTAAACGGCGCCGACGTGTGCAGCACTCCCAGCCACTGGAACAACGCCTCACCCAAGAGGCGCACGATCTGCGCGAGGCCGCGAATGCGCTTCCACTGTGCGCCGAGCGCGAGGCACTGCTTCGCAAAGCTAGGCAGAACGAGACAGCCTCCCATATCGCGGAGTGGCTTTCTTCGCCCGGTCTAAGGGCGCCGGCCTAAATGCGCAGCTATGCATCGTCCGAGTTTGGTGACCGGCGAGGCAGATTGTCGCGCGGACTTGATGGCCATCATTAGTTTCGCATATCCGCTCACGTCGGCTCAGCAAACTTCGCGAGGACCCAAAGCCGGACAGCCTCGGCGAACTGATGTACGCCCAATCGGTCCATCATACGTGAGCGGTGAACCTCGACCGTGCGCACACTGATACCAAGACCGAAGGCAATGACCTTGTTTGGCTGCCCGGCCACGAGCGCCTCAAGCACCTGGCGCTCGCGCGGACTGAGCGTATTGATCAACGCCGCCGCCGCAGCAATATCATCGGCTCGGCCTGTCGCCGCGCTAGTCTTCAGCGCGGACTCAATCGCCGCTAACAAGGCATCGTCGCTGTAGGGCTTTTCAATGAAGTCCACAGCTCCCGCCTTCATTGCTCGGACCGCGGTCTGCACGTCGCCTTGAGCCGTCACCACGATGACCGGCAAGTCCGGGTTTATCAGCCGAAGGCGGGCATGAACCTCGAAGCCATCCATCTGCGGCATGCGGAGATCTAGCAGGACGCAGCCCCTGACCAAGCTGCCCGCGACGTCGAGGAACGATTTTGGTGTTGCATATGACACCACCTGGAAACCGACCGCATCCAGCAGCCGCTCCAACGATCGGCGGATCGCCGGGTCGTCGTCAATAACGTAAATCAACCGTTCGGCGGCCATCGATGCACTCATCGTTCCAGCGAGACGGGCAGCGTCACACGAAAGATTACTCCGCCGCCGCTATTGGGCTCATAGCCCAGCTTTCCGCGATGGGCCTCGACGATCGAGCGGCAGATCGAGAGCCCCAGTCCCATGCCATCGATTTTTGTGGTGTGGAATGGCTCGAAGAGGTGTTCGACAATATTGTCCGGTAGGCCCGGGCCACGATCTGCTACAGCGATCTCTATCGACTTGTCATCAAGGCGCGCCGTGACCACCTCCAACTCGGGCCACTCGCTCTGCGCCATGGCGTCGTGCGCATTGCGTATCAGATTGAGCATGACCTGCTGCAGTTGAATTCGGTTTACAAACACCGCATCGGCGCGTGGATCGAAGCTCAGCCGGACCTTCACACGGCTCGGTCCGGTTCCCGCCGAGGCAAGCTCACTGGCTTCACGGATCAGATCAGGCAGGCTTTCGATTCGCATTTCCGTCTCGCCGCGCGTAACGAACTCTCGCAGCCGCCGAATAATCTCGCCGGCGCGGAGCGCCTGCTCGCCGGCTTCGCTAAGGACATCGCGTATAGTGTCGACCCTGTACGGCGCGCCGTTTGCCATCATCCGGCGTCCAGCGTTGAGCAAATTGGTGAACGCTGTCAGCGGCTGGTTCAATTCATGTGCCAACGCACCCGCCATCTGACCCGCTGCGCTGAGCCGCGATGCATGATGGAGCTCCGCTTGTAGCTTCTGCGCGCGGACATCCGCGCGCGTGCGCTCTTCAGCTTCGAGCGTCAGTTGCTCGAGCGCTTCCGCCAATTCCGATGTCCGTTCCGTCACTCGCTGCCCTAACGACTCGTTGAGGCGTCGAAGATCACCCTCGAGCTTTTTCTGAGGCCTCAGATCGCGGCTGACGGTCGCCATGTTCGCAGGACGGCCCGTGCGCGGGTCGTCGATGCGGAACCAATCGACCAGGAAGGGAACGATTTCTCCAGTTTTGAAGTGGCGAAGGTTCAGCTCGCCAAGCCAGCGTCCGGTTCCCATCACCATTGGAAGCGCCTCGCGGTGCGCCCGAGTCCGCTCATCGGGAGCCATGAAATCGAAGATGCTAAGCCCCTGCACGTCCTCAATGCCTGAAAGCCCGAGGAGTTCGAAGGCCGCCTTGTTGAGATATTGCGGCGTGCCGTCCAGATGGGCGAAACCAACGAACTCGGACGACCGCTCAATCACGCTCGCCAGACGTCGTTGCTCCGCCTCAGCGTGCCAGCGTTGGATAGCGAGCGTTGCGTGGTTCGCCGCAATTCCGAGAAGGAGCCGGTCCGTCTCGCTTGGAAATTGCGGATTGACGGAACCTGCGACGATCCCGGCGTCGCCGCCAAAGCCCATCGGCGCCGCCACGATTCGTAACGTTCCCTTCCCGAGTGGGTTGTCGATCGCGGATATCTGGTCGCGCCTTCCGCGCGACGCACCGCGGAGGATGCGTTCAATGTGACCAGACGATCCGATGGATACCGCTTGGCTCGTGCGCATCACGTCGGCCACCGGTTCGTCGCGCAGCCCGGGCACAGTCACGTAAATGACGTCGGCATTGAGCATCGAAAGCAAGGCGGCCGCCGCGCTGTCGGCAATCTGCCGCGAATTGTAGTCTTTCCAGATTGTCGGCAGCGTCGAAAGCGCGACGAGATCGCGGATACAGCGCCTGAGCTCCTTCGGCTCGGAAATCTCATCGACCCAAGGCATGTCGCCTGACCCAATCCACAACGCAAATCGGATCTTCAGTGCTTGTCACCGACGCCGAAGCAAAACTTCAGAAATTCACTTTTGCATGGTCGGTTGGCGATCGACCACCCGCGGTCGCGATGCTTTATGGGTTCGCACCGGCCAGAGTTGCATCCGCGTCCTGGGACGGAACCATACACCATCCACCGTGGACATCAACGGCACGCCGGAAAAGATACGGCAGACCGACCGCGAACGTGCCAAAGTGCATCAGTGTCGGAGGATCATGAACTGGTCGCCATCTGCGTGAGGTTTGATGCGAAAACCGAACCGAGCTTGCCGCCAATTTGTCCTGCGCCCAAGCCCGTCAGCCTTGGTCCAGGAAATTTCATATCTGACCCGATTGTCTCGAGCGGGTCGAGCCTGAATTCGGATTGCCTAGCGATCTCGAGCGGACCTCGCGGATGTATTCCGACGGCGAGGACCAATTCGAGCAGCGTTTGATGAGCGCTTCTCCAGCGCGGTCTGGACCCTCTTCGGCTTCTTCTCCCCATGCCAAGGCGCAGCACATCCGATGTCGCGCACACGCGGGGAACGAAAAAACCCAGCGGCAGGTCCGTTCACTTGTCGCGACGTTCGTCGAAATGATCGGCGAGGACCATGTTCGAGCCCTCGCCCAGGGCCGCATTGCCGAGTATCGCTCGCTTCTGCTCGCTCTTCCGCGAAGCTACGGCAAGGGCCAGCGTGACCGCGCCACGCCGCTTTCCGAATGGCTGGAACGCGCCAAGAAATTGCCTGCACACGAGGTCGGGCGCGAGTCGGGTACGGTCAATCGACATCTTACGCAGCTTCAGGAGGTGTTAGTCTACATCGAGGCTTGCGGGCACAAGATTCCAGAGTTCTCCGGCGTTTCGAAGCTGCTGTCGAAGAAGAAGGGTCGCGCCCGCGACGAACGGAATCCTTTCTCTCCAGAAGACCTGACCTCGATCTTTCGACAGCCGCCGTGGACGGGATGCGAAAGCCTCAAGAAGCGGATGGTCCCGGGCGAGGTGATCTATCACGACGCTCTATCTATCGTGCCTTATCTTGCGAGATACACGTTGGCACGTCGCGAGGAACTCTGCGGCCTCGATGTCGATGATGTGTTGGAGGAGAGTGGGATCCCCTCATTTTCGTTCGTCCAAACGAACACCGGACGCTCAAGAATCCGCAGTCCACGCGAAGAATACCCCTGATCGGCGAAGTGGTCCGTCTCGGGCTTCTTCGCTACAGGGCGGAAATCAAATCGCTCGGACATAAACTGCTGTTCCCGGAGCTCCGCGCCGCAAGTGATCGCACGCCGTTGGGCGACGTCTTTTATGGCGACTGGATCAAAGTTCAAAATGTGGCTGTCGCCAACGCTGCTGAAGAGAAAAAGACTTTCCATTCGTTCAGGAAAGTCGGTGGTGCCGATCTGAAGGACGGCGGGGTCCCCTCCGAACTTCGAGCGGACATTCTTGGCCACTTCCGGACGGGGCTCTCCGGATCGTGGCACGGGGCGTGAAGGAAGATCCGGCGCCTGCGGCTTAAAGTTCTGCACTAGCCGCGGGACGGGTGGACCGGGGGCGTCGCCGCATGTCTACGGCCCGATTGCCCACTTGTCGGATCACTTCGCTCTTTTCCAGATCACGTCGACTACGTCTCCCGCAGGAGGACGAACAGTCAGCGTCAGTTGATCTCCCGCAACCGCGACGAAGCGCTTCTGTTGCGTGCCATTCCAGTTGGGAAACGAACTGCCTTCGA
>NZ_JAKLTZ010000019.1:0-100489 GCF_022012555.1 Bradyrhizobium zhengyangense
ACCACCCATGAATCATTGAAAAATTGATTCGGGAATCCTATAAATCGCGGCAAAATCAACAATCTGCCAAAGTAGTGCTAGCCTTCTGAACTCGGCGGGACGTATCGGATGAAGGTCACCAGAGAAATGGTGGATGAAGACTTGCGCGGCCGATATGCCTTTGGGCGGATCATCGCAAGCTTCGTTCACACGCGATGGTTCTCTCTGCTTGTGTTCCGCTTCTCTGCGGCGATCTTGCGGGGAAGCAACATCAGGGGACTTGTCAACGAAGAGCGACACATTCCAAGCAGGAATGGCGGGGCGCCTATTCGTGTGAGAATCTATCGGCCAACCGCGGCGATTGGGCCGCTGCCGATCATGCTCTATTTGCACGGTGGCGGTTACGTTCACGGGGTGCCCGAGCAATTCGGCTCGATCCTCAAGGACTTCATCGATACGGAGCCGTGCATCATCGTCGCGCCGGACTATCGAAAGGCCGCTCAATCCCCGTACCCGGCCGCATTCAATGACTGCTACGACACCTTGCTATGGATAAGGGATCATGCGGCCTCCCTCGGCGGAAGGACTGACAAATTCATCGTGTCGGGCCATAGCGCGGGCGGTGGGCTTGCAGCCGCCGTCTCGCTCAAGGCGACCGATACCGGCGACGCAAAAATCGCGTTTCAAATGCCGCTCTATCCAATGATCGATGACCGGCAGAATAGCGCATCTGTTGTTGGAAACGACGCACCCGTTTGGGATGAACGAGCCAACAGGCTGGCGTGGTCGCGCTATCTCGAGGGCGTGAAGACCATTACGCCCTACGCGGCTGCGGCACGCTGCACGGACTATACGAAGGTGCCGCCGACGATCACGTTTGTCGGCAGTCTCGAGCCATTTCGGGATGAAACGAAAATCTACGTCGAGAACCTTCGTCGGGCCAACATTCCGGTTGAGTTCGAAATGTTCGACGGCGCGTATCACGGTTTTGATATGATGGTGCCAGACGCTCCGATCAGCAAGCGCGCACATCGGTTCTTGATGGAAAACTTCCGGAAGTTTGCTCAGCGGTATTTCAATTAGACTTCAAAACGGTGGAGCGATGCTGCGTGGACAGACATCGCTTGAGGTCGCCAGGCAACATTTGCCAAATCGCACGACTGCTCACGCGGCCCGCGATGCCGGGAATGTGACCCGTCGTAACGCCGTGATCCGTTGGGGCTTTGCGGTCGCGCGCTAACTAAGGGCGACGGCATCTGGAGAAAAAGCGATGCGTTCCATTCTGGCTTTGAGCCTTTTGATTTCCCTATGCGGCGTTGCCAACGCCGCGCCGGTGCACCATCCCCACCGCCATCCGGTTCGCGCTTCGAGCTATGCCTACGTGCCACCTCGGGAGACGCTCCGGGACCGGCCCGGCACGGCGGACTGCAACAAGCCTGAACCGTATTTCGGCGCTTGTCAGGGTTATGCGCCTGGCGAGAAGGAGCGCTTCCTCCAGAGCGTATTCAGCCCGTGAACGCTCGAAGCGGGGAAATCACTTACATTTCGCTGGCGACCCCATTGGGACGAATGCCGTCGCGCGACGCACTTCTGGCTTCGGCCCTCAATCCAGCGCAACGTTCAAACTGGTCCCTTTGACGATGATGCCGCCGCGGTTGCCGATCTCGATCGAGCCGTAGCGCTGCCTGAAGCAATCGGGCAGCGGCCGGTCGCCTTCCATGCTGAGCCACAGCCGCAACAGATGACGCTTCTGGCTGACATCCGGCCAGTCGCGGAATCCGGTCCGATCGTGCAGCAGGGCATGATTGTACACGAACTGCATGTCGCCCGGCTGCAGCCGCATGCCGAAATGCAGATTGGGGTCATTTGCAAGCGCGTCAAACAGATCGAGCGCCTCGACGTGATCGGGCGTCAGCCTCATCGCATCGGGAAAGCGCTGCGCACTGTCGATGTACTGGCGCTGGTAGAACCCGGTGAGGAATCCCGCGTGCCAGTTCAGCACCGGGATTTCGAGATAGGGCTTTTCGTTCTCCGGCACCTCGCCGCGCCGGTCCGTCGCGATTGGATCGAACAAGAGAGCAACAAGATCCGGGCGTCTGGCCAACATCTCGTTGTAGATCGTCGACGTGCTGACAAGGAGAGAGTCCCCTCCCTCCATCGCCTCGCGGATGCACAGCAATCCAACCACATCGGACGAGTCGGTGTGGAATGTTTGCCGTTCCGACGTCTGATAGATCCTGACGTTCGGATCCTTCGCGTCGGCACCGACGTCGCGGACATGACCGAGAATATGCCCCGCGGCATTTTGCGATCGCGCCGATCCCAAATGCGCACCCACCCCGCAGAAGATGGTCGCAGCAAGCTCCTGGGTATACTTTGCGACCGGCAGGCCGCGGATGACTTCGAAGCCAAGGCCAGTGAGCAGCGTTGTCTTGAGCTGTTCCAGGTGCGCGCCGAATTGAGGCAGCGGAAAGCTCTCCTTCGTGATCTCGGCGATCTTCCTGCTCCGCCCCAGATAGGACTCAGCCGCGTTCTCGAGCTCGGCGATCTCGCCGGCGTTGAGCGATACCAACCAACGATCGGGATTGGCCTTCATCTCGGCGCCCAGCCAGGCGGAGGGGATGTCGATCTTCCCCGGAGGGCGATTGATCGCGCGGGGTGCAGAGACATCGTTCATATGACTGGTTCCTGGGAAGTGCGGTCGTCAGACCGGGCGTCGAACAATCGACGGTATTGTGCCGACCGCTTGTTTGCAACTTGGCGAGACCGATCGCCCGAGAGCAAACCGTGGGATGGATTGCGCGATGGTGAAACGAAGGCGCGGCCAGTCGCGCACGCGTTTCATCACAAATTGCTTGATCGGGTTGGCGTGCGACCATGTCGGACGGCTAGCGCGAGACAAGAGCGATGGATTTCGCAAGAGCTCAACTCATCCTGCAGCTCACACTGCGGTCACTCGCGAACATCACAGGATGTCACAGAAGAATCGGAAGCCGGCATCGCAACCGCACGAGCGGCCTGCGTTCTGTTGGCGACCATGTCGATGGCGCAGACGATCATGCGGCCTTTGAATTTGTCGGTATTGGAGTGCCGTGATACAACCCTTGGCTGTCGGGACGGCTGTTCCGTCCCCGATTTGGGAGGCACCTCATGAGATTCTCGTTAGGCTTCGCCGTGCCGTCAGTCGTCGCGACCTTGTCAACTGTCTTGCTGTGCAGCAGCGCGGCAATGTCGCAACCCACACCGAACTCCTCGCTTCCCGCCGTCTCGGTCGAAGCACCGAAGGCAAGACAAACCGTTGTGCCGAGGCCGGGGCCAACGACCGCGACATCCCATCACCGGACATCTGGCTCATCGACGGCTCAGAATCCGGCGTTCGCGCCGGGTACACCATTGGCAAGGCTTGCCAAGCTGGAGCGATCCGCCAGCAGCTGCAACGGTGGTTGCGAAACCAGCTATCGAGTAGGCAACGCCCCGTGGGTCGGATGCAGCTTCAGCAGCGGCTCTGAGCCCTTTACTTCTCATTTCTCGCCAACGTGCCGGGACACGCTGACCTACAATACCTACGCGCAGTGCGTCGAGACCAAGTCCTTCCTCGGCGCATCGCCCCGAGAGACCAGGTGGCTTTGCACCAGCCTGCTGGCCGGGGGCAAGCTGGCCGGCGAAAAGCAAGTCGCCGAAAGCCGCCGCTAGTCCACACCCGCAATCGGGAGCGCCGCCCGGAATGCCGGGCGGCCGCTTCTGGTCTGCCCCGCCGCGATCCCGTCAGCTGATCTTTGCCGCAGCCCTCGGCGGCGTCACGGACGACGCCCAGCCGAGCTGGACTTCGATGCTGACAGAATCTGGCAGTAGCGCGTGATATCAGCCGGTATGTCGCGCGCTCAACGCCTTCTTGATGTGATCCAGCTCCTGCGCAGGCATCGTCGGCCGGTCGCGGCATGCCGGCTGGCCGAGGAACTGGGTGTCTCTCTCCGGACGATCTATCGGGACATCGAGACGCTGAAGGGCCAAGGCGCCCACATCGATGGCGAGGCCGGCATCGGCTATGTGCTACGGCCGGGGTTCATGTTGCCGCCGCTGATGTTCTCGGAAGAGGAGATCGAGGCGCTGGTGCTGGGCGGCCGGTGGGTTGCCGCACAGCCGGATGAGCCGCTCGGAAGGGCGGCCAAGAACGCGCTTGCGAAGATCGCCGCCGTATTGCCCGACGATCTGCAGCGGAGCCTGGAAACGTCAGGCCTGATGGTCGCTCGGCGCGATCCGGCGGCAGGTGACGCCGAATTGCCGATCATTCGCGCCGCCATCCGCAGCGAGCGCAAATTGCGCATCGTCTACAGCGACGAACGGGACAACCGCACCAGCCGCACGATCTGGCCGATCGCGCTCGGATTCTTCGATCGGGTCCGCATGGTGGCGGCCTGGTGCGAGAGCCGCGGCGACTACCGCCATTTCCGCACCGACCGGATCCTGTCGATCACGCTCACGGAGCGCCGCTACCCGCGACGCCGCACCGATTTGCTGCGGGAGTGGCGGCAGCGGGACAGCATTGGCGAGCAGCAACCATGCTGACAGAAACTGGCAGCACCTTCCTGTAAGCGTCGGCCATCGCCAGCTGAACGGGAGATGCAAATGGCCGACTTCAATCTCGTGGTGCTCTATGTCAACGATGCGCAAGCGAGCTCCACTTTCTATCAGACCCTGCTGGGGTGCCCCGTCGCGCAATCATCCCCCAAATTCGTGGTTCTTCCGCTCGGGAGCGGCGTCATGCTGGGCCTGTGGCAGCGGGATGCGGTCGTGCCGCCTTCCGCTTCGGAGGCCGGCTGCAACGAGATCTGCTCCAGCGAGATCTCCTGGGCGGTCGCGAACGCGGAGGCGGTGCGCGCGACCCACGACACATGGCTGACCCGCGGGGTGCGGATTGCGCAGCCTCCGACCGCCATGCCCTTCGGCGACACCTTCGTTGCGCTCGATCCCGACGGCCATCGCCTGCGCGTGCTGGCGACCGCCGCTTAAGGGCTGCACTGCTTCGCGTGAGAGGCTGAGCGAGGCACTGCCGCGCCCAGCCTCTCTGTAGCAGCGCCTCGGCGGGGACCCCCTATGCATGCCGATCGCCGAAGCACCAATTGCGCGGAGCGAAAAGGCTGACTAGGAAATTCGGATGAATTCCGAATCGACCCCCAGTTGGCCAGTCGTGGAGCCACCGCCCTTCCTTCCCGCGCCCCGTCGCCGGTGGCCGCTTGCGCTCGTCATTGCCGTAGTCCTTGCGCTCGCGGGGGCAGCGGCCGGTTATGTCTGGCTGAACGGGGGATTGTTCCTTCCCTCGGCGGGACGCGAGGCCGCGGATGCCGAGACCAGCGCCAATGACAAAGCTGTCATGACGGACCTGCTCGCCACGCAGCAAAAGACGGCTGACGATTTGGCCGCCATCGAAAAGGCCGTCGCCGATCAGCAAGAGCAGCTGAAGGCGATCGTCAATCAGCTTGCCAACCTGAGTTCGAAGATCGACGCGCTGAAGAGCCAGGCCCCGCAGCCAGCGGCCGCACCGTTCCCGTCGCCGGGGCCTGTTACGTCGATGCCGCCAGCCTCCGTGCCCGCTGTCGCACCCGCTCCGGCAGCGCGCGTCGTCCCACGGCCAAAGAAGCCGCCGCGTGTCGCGACCCCGACGGGTCCGATCTCGGTCGGCGGAGCGCCGCTGAACGCTACGCCCGATACGCCCGCGCGCTGACTGAGCAAGCCCATCTCAGCGATCAGCTGCTTCGCCGCCGCCGAGATCATCACCAGGCCGCCGGTGATCACCGCGACGTCGAGGATGGCTGCGTGGATGTGCACCGGCATCCGCTCGACCAAAGCCTTTGCCAGGAACGCGCCGGGGAGGCGGAGAGCCGCAGAACGAGGAATGGAACTCCGGGGAAATTGAGCCGTTTGCACTTGTTCCGAACCAGGAGACCAGTGTGAACCGCCGACAACTTCTTCGCGGATCGGCTGCAGTTTCAGCTGCAGCCATACTGCCGCGGGCCGCACACGCTCAGCCCAGCGCCGCCCCGCCCTTCAGCCCATCCTATGTGCGCGAGCTGGCGCGCGCGCTTGCGGCCAAGCCGTTCGCGGCTCCGGACGAGAAGCTGCCGGATGCACTGAAGAATCTCAACTACGACCAATACCGGTCTATTCGTTTCGCGCCCGAAAAGGCGCTGTGGCGCGCAGAAAAGCTGCCATTCGAAGTTCAATTTTTCCACCGCGGCTTCTTCTACAAGAACAGGGTCGACATCTTTCAGGTGGTGGACAGGAGCGTCACACCGGTCTCGTACCGGCGCGATGACTTTTCGTTCGGCGAGGGCCTCGGACAATGGCCGGATGCGGACCTTGGATTCGCCGGCTTCCGCATCCACGCCCCGATCAACAAACCGGATTATTACGACGAACTCTGCGTATTCCTCGGCGCAAGCTACTTCCGGGCCGTTGCGAAAGGACAGACCTATGGTCTGTCGGCGCGGGGGCTCGCGATCGATACCGGCGAAAGCAAAGGCGAAGAGTTCCCGGTGTTCAAGGCCTTCTGGCTGGAGAAGCCGGCGCTGAATGCCTCCTCGATGGTGGTCCACGCGCTGCTCGACAGCAAGAGCGCGGCCGCAAGCTACCGTTTCACCATTCGGCCCGGCCAAACCACGGTTTTCGACGTCGAGATGGCGCTCTATCCGCGGGTCGACCTCGAGCACGCCGGGCTCGGGCCGATGACCAGCATGTTCTTCTTCGGTCCGAACGATCGAAAGGATTTCGACGATTTCCGCCCCGCCGTTCACGACTCGGATGGACTTTCGATCTTCAACGGCAGAGGTGAACAACTCTGGCGACCGCTCAACAATCCGCACGATCTGCAGGTCAGCAGTTTTGCCGACGTCAATCCGGGCGGCTTCGGCCTCATGCAGCGGGAAAGGAATTATCTCGCTTATCAGGATCTGGAATCCAGTTTCGAAACGCGCCCGAGCCTCTGGTTCGAACCGATCGGCGATTGGGGCGAAGGGGCGGTAAAACTGTTCGAGATTCCGACCAAGGAGGAAGTCCACGACAATATCGCCGCGCTCTGGCAGCCGAAGCAGCCCCTGACGGCAAAGAGCGAACACATCTTTACCTATCGACTGCACTGGGGCACGGACGCGCCGAAGGCCGACGCGCTCGCACGATTTACCAGAACGGGAATCGGCAGTCGGGGAGATGACAGCAAGCTGTTCGTCCTGGAACTGATGGGCGACCGCCTCAAAGGCGTTGATCCCAAGGCCATCAAAGGGGTGGTGACCGCTGAAAAAGCCGACATCAGCAACATCGTCACGCAACCAAATCCCGTGACCGGCGGATGGCGCCTGAGCTTCCAATGTTCGGTCAAGGGGCAGGCGTCGATCGAGCTTCGTGCCTTCCTGGCGCAGAATGATGCACCGGTCTCCGAAGTATGGATCTATCGATGGACGCCCTAAAGCAATCGCAGGCGCCGCTGCGAAGCGCGCCCGCCCGCCCGTTCTTGCCGCAGGAACGCCCGCTCTCGATGCTGCCGTGTCGGCTCGACCGCGCGGCTGAAGTCAGGCAATCGCCGGTCCATAGCGGGGCCACGTTGATCGTTCGCCGTCTTTTCATCTTCGTCGGGACGGCCCTGCTGACGCTTGCAGGCGGCTACGGCATGTACGACGTGGTGAAGGTCGGCGGTGTGACATTTCTCGAGGCGCTGCTGCTTGGTCTGTTCCTCGTGCTGCTCGCCTGGGTCGCATTCTCCTTTATGTCCGCCCTCGCCGGATTTTTCGTGCTGCTGACGCGCCGGCAGCCCAATCTGCCGATCGACACGACAGGCCCGCTGCCTCACGTCACCTCGCGCACCGCGATGCTGCTGCCGACCTATAACGAGGATCCGCATCATGTCATGGCGCGGCTGCGCGCGATGTACGAATCCATCGACGCGACCGGATATGGCGAAAAATTCGATTGGTTCTTGCTGAGCGATACGACCGACCCGGACATCTGGATCAGCGAAGAGATGGCCTTCATCGAGCTACGCCGCGCCTGCGGCGGAGATCGGCTGTACTACCGGCGCCGCTCCGACAATACCGCGCGGAAGTCCGGCAACATCGCCGACTGGGTCACCAGGTTTGGCGCGGCCTATGATCACATGGTCGTCCTCGATGCGGACAGCCTGATGGAGGGTGATACGATCGTTCGCCTCGTCCACGCAATGGAACGCAACCCCTCTTGCGCGCTGATCCAGACACAGCCGGTCATCGTCAACGCCCGTACCCTGTTTAGCAGGCTGCAGCAATTTGCTGGGCGCGTATACGGCCCCCTCATCACGGCGGGCAATGCCTGGTGGCACGATGGCGACGGCAACTATTGGGGCCACAACGCCATCATCCGGCTCGAGGCCTTCGCTGCGGAGGCCGGACTGCCCGAACTGCGCGGTCGCAAACCTTTCGGCGGACACATCCTCAGCCATGATTTCGTCGAGGCCGCGTTGATGCACCGCGCCGGCTGGGCGATCTACATGGTCCCAGCCGTTCGCGGCAGCTTCGAAGAGGTCCCACCGTCGCTGCTGGACTTTGCGGGGAGAGATCGTCGCTGGTGCCAGGGTAACCTCCAGCATCTGGCGGTCCTGCCCACGCGCGGGCTGCACTGGGTCTCGAGGCTACATCTGCTCACCGGCATCGGATCCTACGTGACGGCGCCACTTTGGCTTCTGTTCCTGTTGGTCGGTCTGCTCATTTCGCTGCAGGCGCACTTCATCCGGCCGGAATACTTTCCGAAGGGCTTCAGTTTGTTTCCCACCTGGCCGCAACAGGACCCGGTGCTTGCGGCCTGGGTCTTTGCCGCGACAATGGGACTTCTGATCCTGCCGAAGCTGCTGGCTTATCTTGTGCTGATCAGCAATCGTGACGAGCGGGCCGGATTTGCAGGAAGCTTCCGTGTTCTGGCGGGAGTCGTTTGCGAGACATTTGTGGCGGCATTGCTTGCTCCCTGCATGATGATCCTCCAGACCAAGGCCGTCATGGAAATTCTCGCTGGTCGAGACGCGGGCTGGCAGGTGCAACGCCGAAGCGATGGACAGCTCGCCCGCGGTGAAGTCTATCGAAAGCTCGCCGGGCCTGCACTGTGCGGCTTGGTCCTGTCGCTGTGCGCCTATGCCGTCTCTTTGCCGCTGCTGCTCTGGATGTCGCCCGTGGTGCTGGGTCTGCTGCTTTCAATCCCGCTCGGGATCATGACGTCTTCGCGATTGAGCTCGCCCGGAGTCTTTGCCACGCCGGAGACCAACTATCCGCCTGCCGTGGTGCTCCGTGCGAACGAGCTTGCCGCATCCGAGCCCGCCGAAATGGCCGGAGCTCTGCAACAGCTCAAGCTTGACCCAAAGTTACTGGGCGAGCATTTGGACTCGCTTTCGCTTGCCAGCCCCCGCAGGTTCGGCCCCATCAACGTGCCGCTTGCGACTGCAACCGCCAAGGTCGAGGAATGCAAAAGCCTGGAGGACGCCGCGACATGGCTCGACAAGCGAGAACTACTCGCTGTTCTTGGCCATCCCACGCTGCTCAAGACAGTTCTTGAGATGCCCCCGGGCAAGCAAGATTAGCGATCCAAGCGCGAATGCCACCCAAGCCGCTATTGTCTGTCAGATCAGCTGCTTCGCCGCTGCCGAGATCATCACCAGCCCGCCGGCGGTCACCGCGACGTCGAGGATCGCGGTGTGGATGTGCACCGGCATCCGCTCGACGAACGCTTTTGCCAGGAACGCGCCGGGGATGGCGATGCCGCCGATCAGCAGCGCGAAGGCGAGCACTTGCGCGGTGACGGCGCCGGCGAGGCCGAACACGGAGATCTTGATGAGGCCGGTGCCGAGCGAGATCATCGCGTCGGTCGCGATCACGGCGGCGCCTTCGAGGCCCGCGGCCATCAGCAGCGAGAGCAGGATCACGCCGGAGCCCGACGTGCCGCCGACCAGGACGCCGTAGCCGACCGATCCTGTCGCGAGGCCCGCATCTCCAATCTTGACATGACGGCGGCGGAGCACGCGGCGCAGCGGCACGCTCAGGATCAGCATGGTGCCGATCACGATCGCGGCGCCGGCGTTGGTGAGGCGGGTGTAGCCGTAGGCGCCGAGCGCGGTCGTCACCGCCGCGCAGGCCAGCACGATCGCTGCACGGCGGCGATCGGCGTAACGGAGATAGGCAATTGCGCGGCTGGAATTGGTGAAGAGCGCCGAGATCGCGATGATCGGCACCACGGGCTCGGCGCCGACCAGGGGCACCAGCACCAGGGGCATCAGGGCGCCGGTGCCGTAGCCGGCGAGACCACCGATGATCGAAGCAAACAACGCCATCATCGCGACCAGCACCAGCTGGAAAATCGAGATGTCGGCGAAGCCTGAGACGATGGTCAATTTTTCTCGCGAGTGGCGCGTGCTGTGGCTTGATCGGCGATGGCAGCGAGTGCGGCTTCCTCTAGTGGAAAATCCGCCGCAAGCCAAGCGTCCTCGGCGAGTGTCAACACGTGTCCGAGCGCAGGTCCTTCCGCCATGCCGCGCGCGATGAAGTCGACGGCCTTCAGCGGGAATTTCGGCGCGGTCCAGCGCTGCGGCAGCTCGGCGAGCTCGCGCCAGCGCGACGAATTCGCCTCAGCACCGCTGCGCGCCCAGGCCAGCAACACGCGATCGTGATAGCGCTCGGGCCCCAGCCGGTAGAGCAGCCGCCGTGCACGCGCCTCGTCCATGGCGGCGAAGCGCCACCAACGATGGCCCATCGAATCAAGCGCCTTGGCTTCCGCGTTGGAGAGCCGGAGGCGCGTCGCAACACGCTTGGCGTCTTCAGTGACGGCGACGGAGAGCGCAGCGAGACGGCGCGTGCTGCTGGCCGTCAGGTCAAGCGTACCCTCGATGGCGATCATCGCTACCAGCGGCCCGGCATAGGCAACGCCGCCGATCATCGCCTGCAGCAGGCCAGCCTCGACCATCGCAAGCGCTGCGGCGGATGCGCCTTGCGCCACCAGCAATTTCAGCATTTCCATGCGCACCCGCTCGGCCGAGAGCGTGGCAAGGCCTGCGCGCCCACGGATGCAGGCGAGAGTGCCGTCGCGGTCGGGCTCGCCGGCGCCGAAGGCGGCGTGGATGCGGAAGAAGCGCAGGATGCGCAAATAATCCTCGGCGATGCGCTGGTCCGGCGCGCCGATGAAGCGAACGCGGCGCGCTTTCGCATCCGCGATGCCGCCGACATAGTCGTAGACGACGCCGCCGGCGTCGACCGACAGGCCGTTCATGGTGAAGTCGCGCCGCTCGGCGTCCTTCACCCAGTCGCGGCCGAAGGCAACCTTGGCCTTGCGGCCGAAGGTCTCGGTATCCTCGCGCAGCGTCGTAACTTCATAGGGCGCGCCGTCGATGACCAGCGTGACGGTGCCGTGGTCGATGCCGGTTGGCACGCATTTGATGCCGGCGGCTTTCGCCCGCCGCACCACCTCCTCCGGCAGCGCCGTGGTGGCGATATCCATATCGCCCGGCGGCAGGCCGAGCAGCGCGTTGCGGACGGTGCCGCCGACCACGCGCGCCTCTTCGCCGTCAGCGTTGAGCAGTTGCAGGACGCGCGCGGTCCCGCCTGCAGTCAGCCAGGGCGCACCAGCAAGGATCGGCTCCGCGCTCATCGTCCGGCCCTTATCTTTCGGTGCCCGGCACGAGCCTGCCGTTCTCGACATGGGCGGGAATGTAGGTCGAGTTCGGCGCGGCGCCGGAGAAATGCGCAAGGCCAACCAGCCCGGCGATGACGAGCACGAGCGCCACCAGGATGAGGCGCGCGACGACGGTGATCGGCCAGGACGATTGCACGAACAGGCCGGACCGCGTGGCGGCCAGAAACAGCGCATAGACGGCAAAGGGAATGAGGAAGATTCCGATCTCGGTCAAAACCGGCCGGATCATGACGAATAGATCCGCTCATACAGCACACGCAGCATTCCGGCCGTGGCGCCCCAGATATAACGCTCAGCAAACGGCATCGCATAGTAAAACCGCTCCATGCCGCGGAATTCCTTGCTGTGGACCTGGTGATTGGCCGGATTCATCAGGAAGGATAGCGGCACTTCGAATGCGTCATCAACCTCGGAATGGTTGATCGTCAGTTGAAAACCGGGGCGCACCCTGGCGACCGTCGGCAGGATGCGGAAGCCGAACGCTGTGCCGTAGAGATCGAGATAGCCGATCGGGTCGACGAAATCCCTGCTCAACCCGACCTCCTCCTCGGCCTCGCGCAGCGCGGCATCGAGCGGGGAGGAATCGATCGCATCGATCTTGCCGCCGGGAAAGGCGATCTGGCCGGCGTGGTCGTTGAGATGCGCCGAGCGCTGCGTCAGGAGGATGGTCGGCTCGGGATGGTCGACCACCGCGATCAGCACCGCTGCGGGCCGCACCGGCTGCTCGCGCGCGACGATCTCCAGCATCTTGTCGGTGCCGGGATCGCCGGAAGCCGGGATGATGTTCGGATCGAACAGGCCGGGCGGCACGTCGAAGCTGAGCTTCGCCTTGGAGCGGGCGAAGAAATCCGGCGCGCGGAACGCGACTTGCCCGTTCTTCGCAATAGGCTTGTTCAAAGCGCGGCCCTCACCTGCTCCGCGTCGGCCATGGCGAAGAACTCGCCGGCCGACTCGACGCCAAACATCGGCTGGCCATCGACCATCCGCTCCTCGCCCATGTCAACCAGATCGTAATAGAGCGCGCGTGTGACCTTGGCCCAGAGATCGGCGCGGACATGCAAGTAAGGCGTCAGGCCGCCGTCGGCCGCCTGCTCGAAGCGCAGCCGGTGCGCGGCATCGCAGATGACCCAATCGTCGACATTGGTGCGGAAGCTCAGCACGCGATGGTTGTCCTCGTCGCGCTTCAGCATCTCGACCGCCATGAACGGCGCGTCGTCGACGACGATGCCGACCTTCTCCACGGGCGTGACGAGGAAATGCTTGTCGCCCTCCCGCTTCAAGATGGTGGAGAACAGGCGAACCAGCGCGTGACGGCCGATTGGCGTACCCATGTAGAACCAAGTACCATCGGAAGCGATTCGGATGTCGAGATCGCCGCAAAACGGCGGATTCCACAGATGCACCGGAGGCAGGCCCTTTTTGGCGCCTTCGGTATTGGCAGCACTTTTGGCGGCGGCAGTCAGCCCCTCAAGACCGCGATCGGCGCTCTGCCCTTGGTTCGCCATGGTTTGCCCTGACTTTGTCCGTTGGCACGATTGGTGCAGGTCTACGTTGTACGTAAGTCTACGGTTCCACCCCGGGTTCGTCCGGTGTGGAGGTCTCCACTTCGT
This sequence comes from Bradyrhizobium zhengyangense, assembly GCF_022012555.1. Lineage (NCBI taxonomy): Bacteria > Pseudomonadati > Pseudomonadota > Alphaproteobacteria > Hyphomicrobiales > Nitrobacteraceae > Bradyrhizobium > Bradyrhizobium zhengyangense. The sequence continues at coordinate 13,281 of NZ_JAKLTZ010000019.1, forward strand.
GATGCCGTACATAACCCGAAGCCGATAAAGTGGGGATAGGTTAATTCAACGAATACATGGCGTTCCTGCAAGTCTAGCATAGGGGCCATGACGCAGATTGATGCGATAAATTCGACGACGCAGAAAAGCCGCGTGGCAGGCTTGAGGAGCTAACGGATGGCAGAAAGTGTCGAGAAGCTCGAAGACGGCATCGTCCGTTCAGCCGAGCAGGTGTCCAGTCAGATTCGCGCAGCGAAGGATGCGATCGGGTCGGTGATCTTCGGCCAGGATCGTGTGGTTGAGAACACGCTCGTCACGATCCTCTCCGGCGGCCACGCGCTCTTGATCGGCGTGCCCGGCCTTGCCAAGACAAAACTGGTCGAGACGCTCGGCGTCACGCTCGGTCTCGATGCCAAGCGCATCCAGTTCACGCCTGACTTGATGCCGTCGGACATTCTCGGCGCCGAAGTGCTTGACGAGAGCACCGCGGGAAAACGCTCGTTCCGCTTCATCTCGGGTCCGGTGTTCGCGCAGCTTCTGATGGCCGACGAGATCAACCGCGCCAGCCCGCGCACGCAATCGGCGCTGCTGCAGGCGATGCAGGAGCAGCACATCACCGTGGCCGGCGCGCGCCACGATCTGCCGAAGCCGTTCCATGTGCTGGCGACGCAGAACCCACTGGAGCAGGAAGGTACATATCCGCTGCCCGAGGCGCAGCTCGATCGCTTCCTGATGGAGATCGACGTCGACTATCCCGACCGCGACGCCGAGCGCCGCATCCTGTTCGAAACGACCGGCGCCGAGGAGACGCTGGCGAAGGGATCGATGAATGCGGATGCGCTGATCACGGCGCAGCGGCTGGTGCGCCGCCTGCCGGTCGGCGATTCCGTGGTCGAAGCCATCCTCTCGCTGGTGCGCGCGGCGCGTCCGGGTCCTGACAGCGGCGAGGCAGGAAAATTCATTGCCTGGGGCCCCGGCCCGCGCGCCAGCCAATCGCTGATGCTGGCCGTGCGCGCCCGTGCGCTGATCGACGGACGCCTCGCGCCCTCGATCGACGACGTGCTCGACCTCGCCGAGCCGGTGCTGAAGCACCGCATGGCGTTGACGTTCCAGGCACGCGCCGAAGGGCGGACGATTCCGGACGTGATCCGGCAATTGAAGACACGGATCGGTTGATGGCTGCAGAGACCGGGCACACGGCGAAGGAGATCATCGCAATCCGACGTGCAGATGGCGAAAGCCGCACGCTCGCAGCTTCCTTGCCGCGCCTGGTTCTCGAGGCCCGCCGCATCGCCGCCAACGTCATCCATGGTCTGCACGGCAGGCGCCGCGCCGGCTCCGGCGAAAATTTCTGGCAGTACCGCCGTTTCGTCTCGGGCGAGCCGTCGCAGAATGTCGACTGGCGGAGATCGGCGCGTGACGACCATCTCTACGTCCGCGAGCTCGAATGGGAGGCCTCGCACACGGTGTGGATCTGGCCTGATCGCTCGCCCTCGATGGCGTTCGCCTCGAAGACCGCGCGCGAATCCAAGCTGGAGCGCACGCTGATCGTCGCCTTCGCGCTGGCCGAGCTGCTCGTTGCAGGCGGCGAACGCGTCGGCATTCCCGGATTGATGGCACCGACCACGAGCCGCAGCGTCATCGACAAGATGGCGCAGGCGATGCTGCATGACGATGCCATCAGGCTGAGCCTGCCGCCGTCCTTCGTGCCCGCGGCGCTGGCCGAAACCATCGTGCTGTCGGATTTCTGGTCGCCGATATCAGAGATCAGGACGACGCTCGCCGGGCTGTCCGGCTCCGGCGCGCATGGCACCCTGGTGCAGATCGTCGATCCCGCCGAAGAGAGCTTCCCCTATTCCGGCCGCATCGAGTTCGTCGAACCGGAAGGCGCTGGCGTGATCACCGCCGGCCGCGCCGAGAGCTGGGCGCAGGATTACACCACGCGCCTTGCGCTGCACCGCGACCAGATCCGCGCCGAGACCAACAAGCTCGACTGGCTGTTCACGACCCATGCGACCGACCGCTCGGCCGCCGAGCTGCTGCTGTTCCTCCATGCCGGCATGCAGGTGAGCAAGTCGGGCGCCCGCGTCACCTCGATCAAGGCGGGGCCGGCCGCATGATGGGATTGCCGCTCGCCTTCACCGAACCGTTGCTCCTGATCGGGCTCGTCAGCCTCCCGGTGCTGTGGTGGCTGCTCCGCGTGATGCCGCCGCGGCCGCGCCGGATCGAGTTTCCGCCGACCCGCCTGCTGTTCGACATCGCGCCTCGCGAAGAGACGCCGGCACGGACACCATGGTGGCTGACGGCGCTGCGCCTGCTCGCCGCGGCGCTGGTGATCTTCGCCGCCGCCGGCCCGATCTGGAATCCGCAGGTTGGCCTTGGCGCCAGCAAGGCGCCGCTGATGATCATGCTCGACGACGGCTGGAGCGCCGCTTCGAACTGGGACACCAGGATCAGGGCCGCCGACGAGCTGATCGCCAATGCCGACAACGACCGCCGCGCGATCGCGCTGGTGCCGCTGTCGGAGCCGAACCGCGACATTACGCTGATGCCGGCGGGCGCGGCGCGCGTTGCGCTGCGGCAGATCGTGCCAAAGCCCTATTCGATCGAGCGCGTTGAAACCCTCACCGCGATCGATCGTTTCCTCAAGGCAACCGGCGATTGCGAGATTGCCTGGTTGTCTGACGGCGTCGACACCGGCCGCGGCGAGGAGTTCGTGGCTGGGCTCGGCAAGACCATAGGGGATCGCAGCTTGACGCTGTTCGAAGGCGGCACCTCTTCGCCGCTCGCGCTGGTCGCGGCGGAAAACGCGGCTGCGAAGATGACAGTGAAGGTGCTGCGCACCGACAGCGGCATTCTCGCCGGCACCGTGCGGGCCCTCGACCAGAAGGCCTCGCCGATCGGCGAGGCGCGCTTCACCTTCGGACCGCAGGACAAGGAAGTCGAAGCCGCATTCGACCTGCCGGTCGAGCTGCGCAACGATATCTCCAGGCTCGAGATTTCCGGCGAGCGTTCGGCGGGCGCGGTGCAGCTGCTCGACAAGCGCTGGCGCCGCCGCGCCATCGGCATCGTCTCGGGCTCGACCAGCGAGACCTCGCAGCCACTGTTGGCGCCGACCTTCTACCTGACGCGCGCGCTGGCGCCATTCGCCGACGTGCGGCTCGCCGACAAGGGCGCCCCGCAGCAGGGCATCACCCAGTTTTTGGACCAGAAGCTGCCGATGATCATCCTCGCGGACGTCGGCACCGTCGCGCCCGAACTGCGCGAGCGCCTCAACGCCTGGATCGACCAGGGTGGCGTGCTGGTGCGGTTTGCCGGGCCCCGCCTGGCGCAAGCCGAAGACGATCTCGTGCCGGTCAAGCTGCGCAAGGGCGGCCGCACGCTCGGCGGCAGCCTGACCTGGGAGAAGCCGCAGCATCTCGCCAGCTTCACTGCCGACGGACCGTTTGCCGGCATCGCCGTACCCAAGGACGTCACCGTGAGCCGGCAGGTGCTTGCCGAGCCCGATGCCGTGCTCGCCACCAAGAGCTGGGCCTCGCTCGAGGACGGCACGCCGCTCGTAACAGGCGAGCACCGCGGCAAGGGCATCGTCACCCTGTTCCATGTCAGCGCCGACATGCGCTGGTCGGATTTGCCGATGTCCGGCACCTTCGTCGAAATGCTCCGGCGTGTCGTCGACATGTCCAGCTACACCGCCAAGCCGGGCCCCGGCGTTGCCACCGAGACGACCGCCGAGACGCTGGCGCCGCTGCACATGCTCGATGGCTTCGGCGCCTTCGGGCCGCCGCCCGCCACCGCCAAGCCGCTGACGGCTGATTATCGCGACCGCGCCACGCCGGACCATCCGCCCGGCTACTACGGTCCGGCAGAAGGACCGCTCGCCGTGAACACGCTCGCCAGCGCCGACCGCATCGCAGCCCTCAACACCGCGCCCCTGAACGCAAGGCGCGCCACCTACACCAATGCCGAACCACGCGACCTGCGTGGCTGGCTGCTGTCGACCTCGCTGGCGCTGTTCCTGATCGACGCCCTGATCGTCGCGCTGCTCGGCGGCGGTCTTGCCGCATTGCTGCGCCGGCGTGCCGCACCCGCCATGATCCTGCTTGGCGTTCTGCTCGCCGGCATCGCGGTGCTGTCTCCGACGCCCTCGCGCGCCGACAGTGCGTCGGACGAGTTCGCGATGAAGTCGACGTCGCAGACCCGCCTCGCTTATGTCGTGACGGGCAATGCCGACGTCGATTCCATCGTCAAGGCCGGCCTGTCCGGCCTGACGCTGTTCCTGGCGCAGCGCACCGCGCTCGAGGCCGGCGATCCCGTCGGCGTCGATCCCGCGCGCGACGAGCTCGCCTTCTTCCCGCTGATCTACTGGCCGATCGTGCCGGGCCAGCCGAAGCCGCCGCAGGACGCCATCAACAAGATCGACGCCTATATGAAGCAGGGCGGCACCGTGATCTTCGACACCCGCGACGCGGTCGAAGCGCCACCCGGCGATAGCGGCGCCGCGCAGACGCCGGGCATGCAGGCGCTGCGCGAGATCCTGTCCTCGCTCGACGTGCCCGAGCTCGAGCCGGTGCCGCGCGAACACGTGCTGACCAAGACGTTCTATCTGCTGCGCGACTTCCCCGGCCGCTTCAATTCAGGCCAGACCTGGGTCGAGGCGCTGCCGCGCGAGGACGACGACGAGAGCGCACAACGCCCCGCGCGCGGCGGCGACGGCGTCTCGCCGATCATCATCACCTCCAACGACCTCGCCGGCGCCTGGGCACTCCGTCCCGACGGCCAGCCAATGCTGCCGCTCACGCCCGGCGAGCCGCGCCAGCGCGAATTCGCCTACCGCGCCGGCGTCAACATCGTGATGTACACGCTGACCGGCAATTACAAGGCCGACCAGGTGCACGCACCGGCCCTGATCGAACGGCTGGGGCAATAGGATCGATATGAATTACGGCATCGCGTTCACGCCGCTTGTCCCAGCGATCGTCCTCTGGATCGCGCTCGCTGCGATCGTCCTCATCGCCATCGTGCTGCTGGTGGCGCGGGCACGCGGCGCGGCCGTGCGCGTGGCGGCGCTGGCGCTGTTCCTGCTGGCCCTTTCAAATCCGTCCTTCACGCGCGAGGACCGCGATCCCCTCACCTCGGTCGCCGCCGTCGTCGTCGACAAGAGCCCGAGCCAGAATTTCGGCAAGCGCAACCAGGAAGCCGCCAAGGCGCAGGAGGCGCTGGTCGACGGCCTGAAGAAGATCAAGGGGCTGGAGGTGCGCATCGTCGAGGCCGGACAGGCCGACGGCGAGACCGACGGCACAAAACTGTTTGGCGCACTCGCCTCCGCGCTGTCGGACGTGCCGGTGGACCGCGTCGCCGGCGCCTTCCTGATCACCGACGGCCGCGTTCACGACATCCCGGCCAACGCCGCCGCGCTCGGCTTCCAGGCGCCGGTGCAGGCGCTCATCACCGGTCAGAAGGACGAGCGCGACCGCCGCATCGCGATCACGGCGGCACCACGCTTCGGCATCGTCGGCCAGAACCAGACCATCGGCTACAAGCTCGACGACCAGGGCGTCACCGGCGAGCGCGCCAAGGTCACGGTGCGCCGCGACGGCGAGGTCATCAACGAGCGCACGCTGACAAGCGGCCAGAGCGCAAGCGTCGACGTCGAGATCAAGCATGCCGGCCCGAACATCGTCGAGATCGAGGCCTCGCCCCTCGAAAGAGAATTGACCCCGGTCAACAACCGCGCCGTCGTCGCCATCGACGGCGTCCGCGACAAGCTGCGCGTGCTGCTGGTCTCCGGCGAGCCGCATTCCGGCGAGCGCACCTGGCGCAACCTGCTGAAGTCCGACGCCAGCGTCGACCTCGTGCATTTCACGATTCTGCGTCCGCCGGAGAAGCAGGACGGCACGCCGATCAACGAGCTATCGCTGATCGCGTTTCCGACGCGCGAGCTGTTCCAGCAGCACATCAACGAATTCCAGCTGATCATCTTCGATCGCTACGCCCGCCAGGGCGTGCTGCCGATCCCCTATTTCGAGAACATGGCACGCTATGTGCGCGCGGGCGGCGCCGTGCTGGTCTCGGCAGGCCCCGACTATGCCTCGACCAGCAGCATCTGGCGCACGCCGCTGGACGCAGTGCTGCCGGCCGAGCCGGTCGGCGTCACGGAGAAACCGTTCTATGCGCATCTCTCCGACATCGGCAAACGCCATCCCGTGACGCGCGGGCTGGAGGGCGCGGCATTCGAGCCGCCGCACTGGAGCCGCTTCTTCCGCACCGTCGAAACCCGCAATGCGGTCAACCCGCCTGTGATGACGGGTGCGGACGGTAAGCCGCTGCTGTTCTTGTCGCGCTTCGGCGAGGGCCGCGTTGCGCTCTTGCTGTCCGACCACATCTGGCTATGGGCGCGCGGTTACGAGGGCGGCGGTCCGCATCTCGATCTGCTCAGGCGGATGTCGCACTGGCTGATGAAGCAGCCCGATCTCGACGAGGAAGCGCTGCGCATGCAGGTGCAGGGCAAGGATCTCGTCGTGGTGCGCCAGACCATGGCCGACACCGTGCAGCCGGTGAGCGTGACGTCGCCTTCCGGCGTCTCCCATGATTTGACGCTCAGCCCCGGCGATCCCGGCGAGTGGCGCGCCAGCCTTCCGGCGAACGAGCTAGGCCTGTGGCAGGCGACCGACGGAACGCTGAAGGCGCTGATCAATGTCGGCCCGACCAATCCGAAGGAATTCTCGGAAGTCACCTCCACCACCGAGACCCTGAAGCCGCTGACGCAGGCGACCGGCGGCAGCTCGTTGCGGATCGCGGATGGCGGCAGCGTCGAGCTGCCGCGCATCGTCCCGGTGCGCTCGGCGAGCGTCTTCGCCGGCGACGGCTGGATGGGCGTGCGGATGCGCGACGCCAGCATCGTGAAGGGCGTCGGCGTGCTGCCGATCTTCTCCGGCCTGATCGGCCTGCTGCTGCTGCTCGGTGCGTTTGCTGCGACCTGGGTCCGCGAAGGGCGGTGAGGCGCGACGATCGCGTTGCCCGAACGCCACATCGGATCGGCCGCCTGCGCGCGCCGGCCCCTCCCTCAGTTGACATCCGCTGACCGATCGGGCGATGTTACATTATAACATCGCAACGCCCGGTCGGCGTCGCCCGATGTGGGATGGTGTTTTCCAGATGAAGTGGTTCCGGTCGAATATCAGGCACGGTGCCCGGCTCGCGATATTCGCGATGCTGGTGCAGATAGCGCTGACCTTCGGCCACAGCCATTGGTTCGCACAAGCTGCACCGCTTGCTCAGTCCCAGCTGAGCGATCACGCCAAGACCATTGCCAAGACAATCGCATCGCCCGATAGCGCGGCGGTTCAGAAGCAATCACCTGCAAATCCCGACCGCGAACAGCCGGGAGACGACAATTGCGCGATCTGCGCATTGGTCGCGATGGCCGGTACGGTCGTGTTCGCGACGCCGCCTCTGCTGCATTTGCCGCAGGCGGTCGAGCTGCTCTATCGCACCACCGATGCCGAATTCATCCATCTGGAATCGGCAAAGCACGCGTTCCAGCCGCGCGCCCCTCCCGCCTCCTGATCCCCATCGATTGAGCCGCCTTCGGCATCGGCCGCGCATGCGCGCCGATTGCGCTGGGCTATCCAAGATGATCCGTCGCGTGTCGACGGCGCGTGCTGCCTGCATGTGCTCTGCAGAGCTGCGGCGGCGCGCGATCCGGAAATCAGGACAATGGTGTCTTCAAAAGCAATATTGGCGGGCGCAAGCCTCGCCGCACTCACGCTGTTTCATTCCGGCGATGGCGCCTTGGCGCAGACGACGGCCCCGATGACGACGCTGCCCAGCGTCGAGGTCGACGCGCCCAAGCAGACGCAGGCGCCGCGCCGTCCAAAAGTTCGTGTCGCCATCGACAAGCGACGTTCAACGTCGCAGGCGCGTCCACAGACCGAGGCGCCAGCCGCCGTCGAGGGCCAGAGCAACCGGTTAGATGCCGCGCGCCAATCTGTGCTTCCACCAGGCGGGGCCACGACCCACACGCTCACGCGCCAAGCGATCGAGGCGCTGCCGCAGGGCAGCAATGCCTCGCTCGACAAGGTGCTGCTGCAATTTCCCGGCGTCACCCAGGACTCGGCGGCGAGCGGCGACCTGCATATCCGCAACGAGCACGCCAATCTGCAATATCGCATCAACGGCGTGATGCTGCCCGATGGTGTCGGCGCGTTCGGGCAGATCCTCGACACCGGCATCGTCGGCAGCCTCAGCCTGCTCACCGGCGCGCTGCCGGCGCAATATGGCCAGCGCACCGCAGGCGTGCTCGACATCCAGACCAAGGCCGACGCCTTCAACAATTCCGGCGTGGTCGGCGTCTATGGCGGCAGCAACGGCACCATCTCGACCAATATCGAATATGGCGGGACAGTCGGGCCAACGCAGTATTTCCTGTCGGGACGTTTCCTGCAGAACAATCTCGGCATCGAGAACCCGACCCCGTCAGTCAACGCGATCCACGACCGCACCAACCAGGAGAAGGGTTTCCTTTATCTGTCGACGATGATCGATCCAACGAGCCGCCTCACCTTCATGAGCGGCGTGTCGAACGCGACGTTCCAGATTCCGAACAATCCCGGGCAGGCGCCCGCGAACACGGCGTTCGGCGTCTCGAATTTCGACTCGTCCCGGCTGAACGAGCACCAGAACGAATTCAACCAGTTCAACGTCGTCTCCTACCAGACCTCGAACGGCGAGTTCGACACACAAACATCGTACTTCAACCGTTACAGCCAACTCCATTTCTACCCCGATCCGATCGGCGACCTCGTCTTCAACGGCGTCTCCTCGGACGTCTATCGCCAGAGCGCGGTCAACGGCATCCAGCAGGACACCGCCTGGCGCATCGGCTATGCGCACACGCTGCGCTTCGGTCTTTCGGTGAGCGCGGAGCGAACGCTGGTGAACAGCGGGACCACGATGCTGCCGCTGGCCGATCCAAGCGATCCGACCGCGGGCACGATCGACGCGCCGTTCTCGGTGTTCGATTCCAACGCCAAGACCGGCTGGCTGGTCGGAACCTATGTCCAGGACGAGTGGAAGATCACCAATAGCCTGACGCTCAATGCCGGCCTGCGCTTCGACCAGATGGTTCAATATGTCGATGCCAACCAGCTCAGCCCGCGCGTCAGCCTGACCTGGAAGCCGTTCGACGGCACCATTTTCCATGCCGGTTATGCGCGCAACTTCACCCCGCCCTCGCAGGTGATCGCCAGCCCCGTCAATCTTGCACTCGTGACCCCGCCTGGCCCGCCTGCCAACACGCAAACGCCGGAGGTCGGACAGAGCAGCCCGGTGCTGCCGGAGCGGTCGCACGTATTCGACGTCGGCGTCACGCAGAAGATCCATGCGATCCCCGGCCTCGAGGTCGGCGCCGACGCCTATTACAAGAAGGCGCGCGACCTGCTCGACGATGGCCAGTTCGGCGCGGCCTATGTGCTGAGCGGCTTCAACTACGATCGCGGCGAGAATGTCGGCGTCGAGCTGAAATCGACCTACAGAAGCGGCAATTTCAGCGCCTATGCCAACCTCGCCTGGGCCAAGCAGATCGCGACCAATGTGGTCTCGAACCAGTATCTGTTCGGCGCGGACGAACTCGCCTATATCGACGGCCATTACATCTACACCGACCACGCCCAGATGCTGTCGGGATCGGCCGGCGCCTCCTATCTCTGGGAGGGCACGCGCTACAGCGTGTCGATGATCTATGGCAGCGGCCTGCGCTCGGGCTTTGCCAACACCGATCATCTGCCCGGCTACACGCAGGTCAATCTCGGCCTGTCGCACGACTTCAACATCGTGGCGCCGAACAAGCCGACGACGGTGCGGTTCGACGTGGTCAATGTGTTCGACACGATCTACCAGATCCGCGACGGCTCCGGCATCGGCGTGTTCGCCCCGCAATACGGACCGCGACGCGGCTTCTATGTCGGCGTCTCGCAGCGGTTCTAGCTGCGCGGCTTGCGTGCGTCGGGGCCTGCGGGCCCCCGGCGCAGCAGGCGGCGGCTCACTTGCGATAGGCGACGCAGTCGATTTCCACCTTGCAATCCACCACCATGCTCGACACCACACAGGCGCGCGCGGGCGGGTTGGCGCCGAAATATTCGGCGAAGACCTTGTTGAAGCTCTGGAAGTCCCGGGGGTCGTCGAGCCAGACGCCGCAACGGACGACATCCTTGGGCTCGTATCCAGCTTCAGCCAGGATCGCGAGCATGTTGCGGATCGCCTTGTGCGACTGCGGGATGATGCCGCCCTCGATCACCTCGCCGTTCTCCATCGGCGTCTGGCCGGAGACGTAGAGCCAGCCATCGGCTTCGACCGCGCGGGCAAACGGAAGGTGCTGGCCGCCGGTGCCGGTGCCGCCGGCCGCGCCGTATCGTTTCAACGTCATTGCATGGTGTCCTGCGTGTGATGGTTTAGGTCAGGGCACGGCCCGGCCGTGCGAAGGTGCTGCGCCCGTCCGCGACCACGGCCTCGCCGGCGACGAAGACCGCACGGATGCCTGCGGGCATTTCCGTCGGCGTCTCGAACGTCGCCTTGTCCATGATGGTCTCGTCGAACAGCGTGAGATCCGCGATCATGCCCGGCCGCAGGATGCCGCGGTCGGACAGGCCGAAGCGCTGGGCGGGCATCGCGGTCATCCGCCGTACGGCATCTTCCAGCGTGAACCAGCCCTGCTCACGTGTCAGCCGGCCGGCGACGCGCGGAAAACTGCCATAGGCCCGCGGATGCGGCTTGGTACCGGGACGTGGAATGCCGTCGGAGCCGACCATGTGCAGGCGATGGGTGAAGGCCGCGCGCAGATCGGCCTCATCGAGCTGGAACATGATGATGCCGGTCTGGCCCTGGTCCTCCTCGATGCAGCGAACCATGAGATCGAACGGGGAGATGCCGAGCTCGCGCGCGGCATCGACCATCGACTTGCCCTCGAGCGGCTTCAACGCCGGATTGGCGGTGGCGGAAATGCGGACATTGTGCCAACCGATCAGCACGATCTTGGACTGCGCCGCATGCGGATCGGGATCGCCCTCCTCCACCAGCACGCGCAGCGCTTCGCGCTGGGCGGGATCGCGCAGCCGCGCAAGCAGCGCGTCGACGCCGCCTTCGAGCGCGGCCGGCGGCAGCAATTGCAGCATGTAGGAGCTGCCGGCGGGATAGGGATACATGTCGAAGGAGATGTCGATCCCCTCTGCGCGCGCGGCCTCCAGCCGGTCGAGCGCCTTCGGGATAGCGCCCCAGTTCGGCTTGCCCGCCGATTGCAGATGCGACAGCAGCCCCGCGGCACCTGAGGCGCGCAGGATCGCGATGAACTCGTCGATGGATTGCAAGAGGCCCGCTTCGTAGCTGCGGACATGCGCGGTGAGCAGCTTGCCATGCGCCCTGACGGTCTCTGCCAGCGCGTTGAGCTCGTTGGTATCGGCAAAGGCGCTCGGCGGATAGACGAGGCCAAGCGACAGGCCGGCCGCCCCCTGATCGAGTTGCTGCGCGAGCAACGCCTGCATCGCCGCGATCTCCTCGATGCTCGCCGCGCGGCGCTCGTAGCCGAGCACGGCGAGACGGATCGCGGCGTGCCCGACCAGGGAGACGAGGTTGAGTCCCACGCCCGGCCCTTCCAGGGCTTGCCGGTAGCCGTCAAAACTGTCGAAGACTTCGTTCGTCCTGACTTCGCCAGCGAGCCCCGAGAAATGCAAACGCAGCATCTCGGCGGAGCCGGCAGTTGCCGGATAGAGCGAGAAGCAGCAATTGCCGACCACGAGCGTGGTGACGCCCTGCAACACCTTCTCGGGCCTGTCGGGCTCGCGCAGGCAAATCAGGTCGTCATGGCAATGCGCATCGATGAAGCCCGGCGCGAGATAGCATCCGCGCGCGTCGATGATGTCGGCCCCCTCCGCCGGCAGCGCGGCCCCGATCGCCGCGATGCGGCTGCCGCTGACGCGCAAATCCGCCTCGAACCACGGCGAGCCAGTGCCGTCGATCAGGCGCGCGTTGCGGATCAGCGTGTCCTTGCCGTTGGAAGTCCGGGGCATGCCCCTCTCCTCAGTGAACAGGCACGGCACCGGGCGGTGGTACCTCTTCGTAATCGGGGATCGATTCGATCGGGCCGAGCACCACGACATAGAAGAAGATGCCGATCAACAGCACCACGCCGGCGATCATGAAGGCACCGGCAAAGGATTGGGTCCAGTCCACCACGATGCCTGTGACGATCGGCGCGAGCACACCCATCATGTTGTTGGTGAAGTTAACAATGCCGCCGACACTTCCCGCACCGCCCTTGGGTGCGATCAGCGACACGATCGAGGAGCCGACGGGCGCTGCGGCCGACAGGCCGGAGATCGCGATCGACAACCACAGCAGCGCCCAGCCCGGCCTCACGGTGAACGCGGCGCCAATCACGGCGAGCCCCATCAGCATACCGACAATGATCACCGACTGGCGCACCCGCGTCGAGTCGTAGCCGCGCGCGATCAGATGATCGACCAGGAAGCCGCCGATCAACAGGTCCGACAAGGTCGCGAAGATCCAGGGGATGGTCGAATAGCCCGCGGCCGACATCAGGTTCATGTGCATGGTCTGGGCGAGATAGCCCGGCAGCCACGTGAGGAAGAGATAGAAAGTGTAGCCATAGGCGGAGAAGCCGATGGTCAGGCCCCAGACCTTGCGGTTGCGCAGGAGGTAGCCGAGCATGCGGCTCTGCCCCGCTGCAGCCGGGCCTTCCGGCGTTCCGCCGCCGGCGACGATGTAGTCATGCTCCGCCTTGGAGAGCTTCGGATCCTCGCTCGGATTGCGGTAGATGATGTAGTAGGCGATGAAATAGAGGAAGCTCAGCACCGCCGTGACGCCAAAACCCCAGCGCCAGCCGTACAGAAAGATCACAAAGGCGACCAACGGCACGCCGATCACGTTGGAGAACTTTGCGGCGGAATCGAAGATCGCGGTCGAGCGCGCGCGTTCGTCGAGCGGAAACCAGTGGCCGGTCGCCTTCTGGCTGGCCGGAAACGCCGGCGCTTCCGCGACGCCGAGCAACAGGCGAGCGCCAGCGATGCCCCAGAGCCCGCTGGCGAGTGCGGTGATGGTGGCAGCGATGGCCCAGAGAAAGCTCGAGGCGCGGCCGACCATGGTGACGCCGAAGCGATCGAGCACCATGCCGCCGGGGACTTGCAGCAGCGAATAGGTCCAGAAGAACGCGCTGCCGAGCAAGCCGATGTCGGTGGCTGTGAGGCCGAGCTCCTTGGTGAGCTCCGGCGTCGCGGCCGAGAGGCCGACGCGATCGATGTAGTTGATGAGAATTCCGACGCCGAGGAGACAACCGATCAGCCAGCGTCGTCCAGGTACCTGTTGGGTTGCCTTCGCCATTTCGAATCCTCGCTTGGACACGCAGGATCGCGTCTTCCGCCCCGACATGGGACCGAGAGAACCTCGCCGCGCCTACAATCATACTGTCTCTTATAGTGGACAATATTATCTTATAGCGACACGTTAGATATTGCAGCGGCATGATGTCAAGCCCGGACATTCTAGTCCCGCTCGGCACGACGCGCATTCGCCGTGACGCGTTTCATTGGAACGCGCGACGACGACTCTCGAAAACGATGCGGATAAATCAGTCAGCGACGCTGACGGTCGGCTGAGTTCAGGAACGATCCGAGAGTTCCGTTGCGGTGGCGACCAGATCGTCGAGCAGCGCGGTCCTGCGCTCCTTCACCGAGTCAGCGGGAACGACGAAGCAAAGCGTCGCGGCCGCGACACCCTTCTTGTCGCGGATCGGCGCAGCAAGGCACGACGTAAAGCGATCGGACAGCGCCGTCGTCACGCATTTGCCGTCGCGCCGCGCGCGTGCGACGTCCTTGATGAAATCATCGACGTCGAGCACGCGGCCATCAGGAAGACGAAAATCCTCTTTCGGCACGAACGCGCGAATCTCCGCCGGGCTCATGTGATCCAGCAGCAACCGGCCGGATGCCGTCCAGGGCAGCGGCACCTCGATGCCGACGTCCGTCGTGATCCGGAACAGGCCCGACCCGTCACGCGTGTCGACCACCACATATTTGCGGCCGCGCAGCGCGCAGAGCTGCGCGGTGGCACTGTGCTGGGTCGCGAGACGATCGAGCGCCTCGCGGCAGCGGCGATGCAGCGGATTGGCGTCCGCATAGGCGCGCCCGTAGAGATGCACCGCCTTGCCGAAATAGACCTGGCCGCCCTCGCCGACGCTCTCGAGCAGGTCCGCCTCGATCAGGCGATTCGCAATGGCATAGACGGTCGATCGCGGCGCGCCCATTTGTTTGGCGAGGTCGCTGAGCTTGGAGGGCGCGCGCAAATGCAGCAGCGCTTCCAGGAGATCGATGGTCCGATCAATCCCGTTCTGGCGTTCCGCGGGCGAGGCGCCCTTCTTCGATGCGGCCAAACTTCACAATCCTTCGTCAGCTTCGGTTTCCGGTTTTGCCACAAACCGCGCCAACGGTATAGCGCGTCCGCCTTTGCGCATTCGGAATTCAGCTTCAATGTTATCCAGTTCACAAAGCTGCAGCCGCTCAGCGACTGTTTTGCCGCAAGCGTGATCAACGCCCCTTCAAACCTGTGGTAGCATCTCCTCGTTAAACTCTATTGGCGTGCAATTGTTTTGAGCACCATGGCAGGTTGTGATTTCAACACTGCCCGTGCCGAATTCGGCCAGCAACGATCGCATTGCTTGCGTTCAACCTGCCGGACAACTGACCCAATTTATTTGCGCGCAGGCGAGGTCAAGCGTCTGCAAGCCACAGCACCTTGAACTGCGGAATTTTCTCGAAGCCGCGCCTGCGCAAAACCAGAAGCGATCGCGAGACATTCAGTTTTAAGGAGTAGCAACATGGCCCTAAGCAGCACCAGCTTGACTGATATTGGACAAGGCGCCGGCAAGACCACCAATTTCTGGATACGATACGAGAATTCGCTGCCCGATCAGGCCAACGTCATCAACAACGCCAATTCCCTGCTCGGCAACATCAGTCCCTCGCTGAGCGTCATCGAGAACGAGTTCAACGTCACCACCGGCTGGTTCGGCACGCCCTCCTCCCAGTTCGGCACCGGCGCGCGGCAAGAGGTCCGCCTCGATCAGGCCGACTCTGCCCTTTCGGGTGGAGGCTTCTCCTTTCCCGGCGCCAGCAACAACGGCGTCGGCAATCCGATCAGCCTCGACTCGCAAAACCTGATGAGCGACGCGCCGCTGCCGGCGCAGCGCGTCGGCATGGTGTTCATTGCCGAGTGGGTCGAGGTGCTGATGGGCATCCGCGGCAACTGGAACGCCGGCGACAGCAGCGGCGAAGGCTTGTCGCATTGGTCGGCCATCACCCGCTTCCAGCAAGGCCATGACAATTACTACGGATCGTTCGTCGCGAACTGGCTGAATGGCGACGGCAACCCCAATCAGGGAACGATCCTGCCGAATCCGGCGCGCGGCGACTGGGTCACCACGACCTACACCGGCTCGACCGTGAGCGACGGCACGTTCGTCCACGGCGACGGCGATCCCGTCAGCTACGGCTGTGCGCTCGGCTTCATCTACTACCTCAACGTCCAGCTCGGCTTCAGCATCAACCAGATCATCGCGAACTACAATTCCAACCTCGCCAGCATCTATCACGCCCTGACCAGCGACAATTCCAATCCGTTCCCGATCTTCCTCGGTCTCGTCGAGAGCGTCTATCCACCCGGAGCGACCGCGTCGATTTCCGGTCCCAACCGAAACAATCCCTTCCCGATCGCCCGCGTCTCCTTCGGTGCCGGCAAGAACACATTCGGCAAGGACGAGACGCAGGACATCATCAACACGCAAGGAGGCTACGTTCCCAACGCCTTCACGATCTTTATCGAGGGTTTCAGCAAGAACTCGTTCCTGTTGCTCGGCATCACGGTCGGAAGTTTTGGCGGCTCGTTCCCAGGCCTCCCCGGCGTGGCGATCACGCCCAGTCCTACCGGCGTGCAGTTCGAGAGCGGCATCAACGACTTCGCGCCGCAGCGTATCGAGATTCCCTACGATCTGCATATCGACACGCCGTTGCTGGGGCAGTTCCCCGCAAGCAACGAGACCGAATTCGACCTCACGGTCTCGCTGAACGCCTCTGCGACCGGACAGGTCAGCGGCTCGCAGGCCACGATGCAGTTCGAGCTGATTGCCGGCGCCGATCCTTACTTCACCAATTTGAACGCGGACCACAGCAACCTGCCCTATCTCAGCCAGGACCTGCGCGTCTTCACGGTCACCCCGGCGCTCAACGCGACGCCGATCCCCGGCGTGCCTGCGCTCGCAGACAGCGTCTCCGGCGCCTACACTTACATCCAGAACCTGCTGTCGCGCTGGAATTCCGCGGCCAACGGCTTCACCAATCCGAACGGTCCCGATCCGTTCACGACGATCCTGCCCGATCAGGGCGACGCCAACCAGGGCGACTCGTCCGTGAACCCGTTCACCGTGCAGATCAGCGGCACGTTCCCGCCCAATATCAGCATCGACAACAATTACAGCTTCGCCGTCGCGCGCGTGCGGCTGCGCGGCTCCGGGGGATCGCAGGCCAGCAATGTCCGGGTCTTCTTCAGGCTGTTTACCACCCAGACCAATGACACCGACTATGACGTCAACGGCGCCTACCTCTCCAACAATGATGCCGCCGGCAAGCCGGGGTCACCGAAGCTGGGCGCCGGCAACACCTCGATTCCGTTCTTCGCAACCAACAATTTTTCGAGCCAGACCGACTATTCGACCGGCCCCAACATTCAGCCGCTGACGATCCCCGACCATCAGGATCAGCTCTGGGCATATTACGGCTGCTTCCTCAATCTCTACGACAGCGGCAACGTCATCAACGGCGCGCAGGTGCAGACCTATCTGAACGGCACGCACCACTGCATCGTCGCCCAGATCGCCTTCGACGACGCGCCGATCCCCCAAGGCGTCTCGCCGCTGTCCTGGGACCAGCTGGCGCAGCGCAATCTCCAGGTCACGCGCTCCGACAATCCGGGCCCCGCGGCCGCGCATCGCATTCCGCAGACGTTTGACACGAAGCCAGGCCGCGTCGTCCGTCCGCCGCATGGGCCGAACACGATCTATCCGGACGAATTGATGATCGAATGGGGCAACGTCCCTACCGGCTCGGTCGCCTCGCTCTACTGGCCGCAGGTGCATGCCAGCGAGGTGCTGGCGCTCGCCAAGGCCTTCTACGGCGTCTCGCCGCTCGGCATGAGCGATGCCAATACGATCCGGATTCCGATCACACGCGGCGTCAGCTATGTGCCGATTCCGCCGGGCACCGGCGAAAATTTCGCCGGCCTCATTACCATCGACCTTCCCCAGGGCGTTCGCAGCGGACAGGTGTTCGACGTGACGATCAAACGGCTCGGCACCCGCATCGGCAAGCCGCTGCCGCCGCCACCTCCACCTCCGCCGCCCGGCCCCAAGCTGCAGACCGCGCCGGCATTGCTGCATGCCGACGGCAAGACGGCACAGGTGGGAACCGCCAAGGGCAGCTCCAAACCCCATCGCACGCGGCCCACGGAGGTGGAGCGGCTGACGCAATGGCGCTACGTCGTCGGCACGTTCCAGATCCGCATTCCCGTGACCACGGGCGACAAGATCCTCCCCGCTGAAGAGACGACGCTTGCGATCATGAAATGGCGGCTGGAGCAGATGTCACCGTCCAATCGCTGGCACCCGGTGCTGGTACGTTACATCAAATACATCTCCGACCGCGTCGACGGCCTCGGCGGCAATGCGAGCGCCGTGCCGCCTTCGCTGACCTTCGTGCCGCCCTTGCCGAAGCGGCCGCATGAACCGGAGCGAGAGCGTTGCGGTAAGGTCTGCGAGGTTCTGTACGACTGTCACGGCGAGTTCACCGGCTTCATTCTCGAAGATTGCTGCGAGACGCATGTGTTCCACAGCCGAGCCAGAAACGTCGGCAGTCTTGCCGTGGAAGCCTGTCGCTACGGATTGACACTGTGCGTCTGGGTCGACGGCAAGGACCGCGAGAAGATCCGCAAGCTCGCGATCAAGGCTTAGAGCTGGGGCGACGACGCGATCCCGGTCGATAGGATCGCATGATCGTGAGAACGCAAGCTAATTCGAGCGAAAGCGCCGCGCACAAGGGCTCACACCTTTGGCGCGGCGCCGCCAGATCAGGACCCCTGCATGTAGCGAACGGGATTTTCGGGATCTGCTTCGAAGATGCCGGCAACCTCGGCGAACAGGGCCGATACGGCATCCTGCTTGAGATCGTCGAACCGCTCGAAACTGAAGTTATTGCCGCCCATGCGCAACTCGCCCAGTTTGCCGGCATAGCGGGATACGACCGGGGCGCCTTGCCTGGTTACCGTCACGTACACGCTGATGTAGTTCTTCTGGAGCGCAACACCGATCACCGGCCAGTCCGTGCTTTTTCCGGACTTGATGGCGTAGCGAAACTTGCCATAGCCGATCATCTTCATGCGCATGCCCGCCTCGCCCGCCGGCGTTCCCTGATGGAAATGGCGCTTGAGCGCTGGCGCGACCGAGACGATGAGCTTGTGCAACGCGGTCAGATCGCGCTTTCGCTCGGGATCGAAATCGAGATAGGCCTGCAATGTATCGGCGGTGACGCGGAACATGTGAGCCTCGACCGGTGGTTGGGTAGGCTACCCCCGCGCCTTGCTCCAGTCCGGAGCAACCGCGCCCGAGACGCCTTCGAAGGCGCCGTCGACGAGCTCGAACACCAGGACACGCGCGGCATCGACCGGGCCCGGCATGGTGACGCGGCCCTTAGGGACCAGCTTGAAGCCCACACGGCTGTAATAGGGCTCGTCGCCGACCAGCAGCACGATGCGATGACCCTTGTCCCTGGCCTCGTTCAACGCCCGGTCCATCAGCATGCGGCCGATGCCGCGGCTGCGGAACGGCGGCTCGACGGTGAGCGGCCCGAGGAGCAGCGCCGGCGTCTCGCCGACCGTCACAGGCAATTGCCTGACGGAGCCGACCAGCAGCGTGCCGATGCGGGCGGTGAAGGAGACGTCGAGCAGGTGCTCGACATGTTCGCGGATGCGATAGGCGCTGAGAACGAAACGGCCGGGGCCGAAGGTGCGTTCGTGCAGCCGCTCGATCGCCTGGGCGTCGCCTGGAGCTTCGGGACGGATCGTGATTGAGAGATCGTTCATATTACGTTGCGGGATAGCATCTGCGCCTGTTGAGGTCCATGGGCGTCGCGCCCAACTTCAGTCGCTTTTCAGCGCCGGCTGGGACAAATAGGCCAGCATCTTCATCTCCCGCCGGCCGCGCGTCACGGTATCGAGCACGAGCCCGGACGAGACCGACAGCATCGCCATGATCATCAGGCCCATCGACAGGATGGCAGTCGGAAAGCGTGGCACCAGTCCGGTCTCGATGAAAGTGATGACGATCGGGATCGCGAGGATGATCGCGACCAACGCCAGCAGGATTCCGATCACCGTGAAGAAGCGCAGCGGCCGCTCCGAGCGGTAGAGCTTGAGCATGGTGCCGAGAATGCGAAAGCCGTCGCGCCAGGTGTTGAGCTTCGAGAATGAGCCCTCGGGGCGGGCGTAATAGGGTGTCTCGACCTCGGCCACCGGCAGCGACAATTCCAGCGCGTAGACCGCAAGCTCGGTCTCGATCTCGAAACCGTCGGAGAGCACAGGGAAGGATTTGACGAAGCGGCGCGAAAAAACGCGGTAGCCGGACAGGATGTCCTTGAACTCCTGTCCGAAGGTGGATGACAGGAAGCCGGTCAGCATGCGGTTGCCGGTGCGATGGCCGAGACGGTAGGCCGCCTGCGACTGGTCGATGCGGAGCCCGACCACCATGTCGAGATGCCCGTCGAGCAGCTTGTCGATCATGGCGGGGGCGCTCGGCGCGTCGTAGGTGGCATCGCCGTCGACCAGCACGTAGATGTCGGCCTCGACGTCGGCGAACATACGGCGCACGACGTGGCCCTTGCCCTGCCGCCGCTCGCTACGGACGATCGCACCGGCCTCACGCGCGACGGAAGCGGTGCGGTCGCGTGAGTTGTTGTCGTAGACATAGATCTCCGCGGCAGGCAGCGCGCTGCGGAAATTGGCGACGACAGTCGCAACCGCCGCCTCCTCGTTGTAGCAGGGCACCAGCACGGCAATGCGAGGTTGGGCCGATGTCATTGCGGTATCGCTCCGCGACTGGCCGGCTCATGCCGAGTCGATGCAGCCTCAGGCACAGCGGCAGGCTGCAGCAGCCGGGCAAACGACAGCGTCCACAGCGACAGCATCGCAATCGGCACGACATAGTACGGCGTGAAGATCGGATGGCTCATGAAGAAGCCGAGATTGACGACGAGGTTGCCCGCAACGACGAGCGC
This sequence comes from Bradyrhizobium zhengyangense, assembly GCF_022012555.1. Taxonomy (NCBI): domain Bacteria; kingdom Pseudomonadati; phylum Pseudomonadota; class Alphaproteobacteria; order Hyphomicrobiales; family Nitrobacteraceae; genus Bradyrhizobium; species Bradyrhizobium zhengyangense. The sequence goes on from NZ_JAKLTZ010000019.1 coordinate 33,644, forward strand.
GGCCTGTCGCATATGCCCCTCGCCGGCCCGCAGCAGCCAGAGTGTCGCGCCGATCGCGAGCACGATCAGCACGAACTGCATGTCGCGCAAATACTGGCCGAACACGGCAAGATCGAACGCGGGCGCGACCACGTCGGCGCTGCCATAGGTCGTCGCCAGCGCGCTGCCGGCGTTGATGGCCTGCGCGACCAGCGTCGGCGCCATACCGACCAGCACGCCCGCACCGAAGGCAAGGCCCTGCACGAACGTTACGAGGGAGCGCGTCCACAAAAAGGGAATACCGAGGAACAGGAAATAGCCGGCGGCGAGCAGTGCGTTCGGCAGCCTGAAATTGACGGAGATGCCGAGCAGGAGACCTATCAACGCAATCAGCAGAACGCTGCGTTTGTCTCTGCTCAGCCAAACCGCAGTCAGGAAACCTGCAACAGCGCACACGGCCATGGTCGGCGCGATCGAATAGCTCGCCTTGGCCGGGTTGATCATGAGATAGACGGTAAGTGCGCCGAACAGGCCTGCGCCGACGACCGACGGCAGCGTCCGCGCCAGACCAATGCCTGTTAGCGCGAGGCCGCACACGACCAGGCTCGCGGCAATGTAGAGCGGCACCACCTGATGGCCTTCCGGAAACAGCGCCAGCAGGAAGCCCGTGCCCGGCGGATATTGCAGCACGATCTTGCCGCCCCGCATCGGATTGTGGCACGGCCAGCGGAGCTGATCCGTCCACTCGGGAAAGGCGATCTCCTTCATCTTGCCTTCGAAGTAGCGATCGTCGTCCCTCACCACATTGGTGTCGAGCCCGCCGGCGCCGAAGCGCTGAAACAGATGTGCCTGCCTGAGATAGCAGATGTCGTCGTAGACCCCACGCGCCTCGCTCCAGCGCGACATTGTCCAAATGTTGCTGGCGAGGATCGCAAGGCAGATCAGGCCGAAGACGAGTTTTGCAGCTTTCATCAGGTTTCCGTGGTGCCCGTGCGGACCCGTACTAGCATAGCCCGCCCTCAGCGCCACGTCGTCATCAGGGGCTTGCCATCGAGCACTTCCGCGATCCGCAGCCGCGTGCCGGGCGTTACCCCCTCCGGCAGCGCGGCAGCGTCGAAGAAGCCGCATTCGATGATCTCGCGGTTGGGCTCGGGCAACCGGTCCTGCCGGAAATGCCTGACGACGTAGACCGCGACATGGTCGCGGCGGGAGACATGGCTGTTCAGGAAGATGCCATGCAGCAGGGCCTCTCCGGTCAGGTCGATGTCGCCCTCCTCCTTGAGCTCGCGGCGCATCGCCTGTTCCATGGTCTCGCCAAAGTCGACCCCGCCGCCGGGCAGATACCAACCGGAGACGTAGCTGTGCTTGACCAGAAACACCTTGTTGTCGGCATCGAGCACCACGGCGCGAACGCCCAGCGTCATGCCACGGACCACCAGGAAATAGGCGTGGAAGAACCGCCGCAGCAGCGGCTCGAATTTCCGTCGGATCCGGTACAGACGCTCTCCCATCAGTCTTTCAGGCTTTCCTCTTTCAGGCTTTCCTTGCACGTTGCCGGCGACCTTGCCATTACAGCATATGAATAGCGAGGCAATCGCGCGCGATGGCATCTTTCATGGCACCCTTCACGCTCGCCCATCTGTCCGACCCGCATCTGCCGCCGCTGCCGAAGCCGCGGCTGACCGAGCTCGCCGGCAAGCGCGTGCTCGGCTACGTCAACTGGACGCGCAACCGCCATAAATACCAGCGCCGCGAGGTGCTCGACGCGCTGGTTGCGGATGTGCAGGCGCAGGCGCCGGACCATATCGCGGTGACCGGCGATCTCGTCAACCTGGCGATGGAGGCGGAATTCGCACCGGCGCGCGCCTGGCTCGACAGTGTCGGCCCGCCCGACCGCGTCACCACAATTCCCGGCAATCACGATGCCTATGTCCGCGCGACCTATCACCGCTTCGGCGAGACCTTTGCGCCTTATCTCGCGGACGACGAGGGCCGCGTTGGCTTTCCCGGCGTGCGCCGGCGCGGGCCGGTTGCGCTGATCAGCCTCTCCAGCGCCGTGCCGACGCTGCCCTTGATGGCGACGGGCACGCTCGGGCGCGATCAGCTCGCCAATCTCGAACAGGTGCTCGTGCAGCTCGCGGCCGAAGACGTCTTCCGCGTGTTGCTGGTGCATCACCCCCTGAAGTCCGACGCGCGCCAGAAGCGGCTGACGGATTCGGTCGCGCTGCTGGCGCTCCTGAAGCGCCAGGGTGTCGAGCTGATCCTGCACGGGCACGACCACATTCATTCGACCATGTGGTTCGAAGGCCCTGATGGCAACATTCCCGCGATTGGCGTGCCATCGGCCTCCGCGCTCGCGCACGGGCGCTATCCCGCGGCGGCCTACAATTTGTTTGCGATCGAGAAGGACAATGCCGGCTGGCGCTGCGAGCAGATCGTGCGGAGCATCGATCATGGCCTGCAGATCCGGGAGATCAAACGCACGCGGGTGGTGTAGCTGGCTGTCATTCCGGGGAATGACGGTGGATAAAACTTACCAGCTCCGCAACACCGCGAGCACGGCGACACCGAACAGCGCGGCGGCCCCGAGGATGAAGCCGAACAGGAACGGCCAGACGCGCGAGCGGCGCGGCGGCTGCTCCGCAACTTCTTCCTTGGGCTCTGGCGGCACCACCATCGCATGCTCGCGCTCGATCATGCGGCGGGCGACGTAGTCGGTCACGGCGTCCACGATCACGGCGGTGTCGTGCGATTCGGCGAGCACGATGCGGCCGAACCGGGTGTCCTGGACGAAGCGGTATTGCCGCTTGTCGCGTCCCATCATGATATGGGCAACGACGTCGACCCAGAGTCTCGGCGTATCACCCTGGCTGATGCCGCGGTCGAACAGATCGATCCTGTCAGGCACCTGGGCGAATAGCGGATCGAGCGCGTCGTTGAGGATCTCGAGCCGGGCCACCTCGGCGTCCCTGAGATCGACGACCACGCCGGTCCGATCGGCAGCCTCAATCCGCGCGCGCAACAGCGCATCGCGCAGCCGCACCGGACGCGGCTGGCCGGGATTGATACTGCTGGTCTCGGGCTCTGACATTGTCGTCCCTGTCCTCAACTCTCCCATTAACCTATCAGCAACCAACAGCCCCGCAAAGGGCCCATTATTCCAGATACTTACGGTGCCCACAGGCCGCTGATGTGTGCCAAAAACAGACGATCCCACCCGGCTTGCGCCGGATGGGACCTTCCGTCCTTGGACGTCTTCTTAAGTCGTTTATCAGCCAGCCGTCAGGCCGAGACCCGGGACGGCTCTTCCACGATCGAGAAACGGACGCCGGCCTTGTGGCGGTTCTCTTCCGAAACCGAGCGCCAGGCGTCTTCGGCTTCCTTGCGGGTCTTGAACGGACCCTGCACCTGGGCCGAGCCTTCGACGAGCTTGTGGAAGTTCATCGAGCCGAACTCGCCGCCGATCACCCAGAAATTGCTGCCTTTGGTCATTGTCAGTCTCCTGTCGAGGTGCGTTAGCCGAACTGGTTCATGGTGTTGTGGGCGCCGCCCGCCTTCAGGGCCGCTTCGCCCGCAAAGTATTCCTTGTGGTCGTCGCCGATGTCGGAGCCGGCCATGTTCTGGTGCTTGGCGCAGGCGATGCCCTGACGGATCTCCTGGCGCTGCACGTTCTTGACGTAGCCGAGCATACCCTGCTCGCCGAAATACTCGCGTGCGAGATTGTCGGTGGACAGCGCGGCCGTGTGGTAGGTCGGCAGCGTGATCAGGTGATGGAAGATGCCGGCGCGCTTGGCCGAATCCGCCTGGAAGGTGCGGATGCGCTCGTCAGCCTCGATGGCCAGCGGCGTATCGTCATATTCCGGCTTCATCAGTTCGGCGCGGCTGTACTTGCTGACATCCTTGCCGGCTTCCTTCATCGCGTCGTAGACCTGCTGACGGAAGTTGATGGTCCAGTTGAAGGACGGCGAGTTGTTGTAGGCGAGCTTGGCGTTCGGGATGACCTCGCGGATGCGGTCGACCATCTTGGCGATCTGCTCGATATGCGGCTTCTCGGTCTCGATCCACAGCAGGTCCGCACCGTTCTGGAGCGAAGTGATGCTGTCGAGCACGCAGCGGTCCTCGCCCGTGCCGGCGCGGAACTGGTAGAGGTTCGAGGGCAGCCGCTTCGGACGCATCATCTTGCCGTTGCGGTTGATGATGACGTCGCCGTTCCTGGCATTCGCCGCCGTGACTTCCTCGCAGTCGAGGAAGCTGTTGTACTGGTCGCCGATATCACCGGGCTTGTGGCTGACAGCGATCTGCTGCGTCAGGCCGGCACCGAGCGAGTCGGTGCGGGTGACGATGATGCCGTCTTCGACGCCGAGCTCGAGGAAGGCGTGGCGGCAGGCGCGGATCTTGGCGATGAACACCTCGTGCGGCACGGTGACCTTGCCATCCTGGTGACCGCACTGCTTCTCGTCCGAGACCTGGTTCTCGATCTGGAGCGCACAGGCGCCCGCTTCGATCATCTTCTTGGCGAGCAGATAGGTCGCCTCGGCGTTGCCGAAGCCGGCGTCGATGTCGGCGATGACGGGAACGACGTGGGTCTGGAAGTTGTCGATCTTCGCGATCAGCTCCTTCTCACGCGCGGTGTCGCCTTCCTTGCGCGCCTTGTCCAGGCCGCGGAAGATGTCGTTCAGCTCGCGGGAATCCGCCTGACGGAGGAAGGTGTAGAGCTCCTCGATCAGCGCCGGCACCGAGGTCTTCTCATGCATCGACTGGTCGGGCAGCGGGCCGAATTCGGAGCGCAGGGCCGCGATCATCCAGCCGGACAGGTAAAGATATTTGCGATCGGTCTTGCCGCCGAAATGCTTCTTGATCGAGATCAGCTTCTGCTGCGCGATGAAGCCGTGCCAGCACCCCAGCGACTGGGTGTACTTGGTCGGATCGTTGTCATAGGCCGCCATGTCGGCCCGCATCAGCGCCGCGGTGTAGCGGGCGACGTCGAGGCCGGTCTTGAAACGGTTCTGCAGGCGCATGCGCGCGACGGCCTCGGCCGTCACCCCGTTCCAGGTCGGCTGGGTCTTGAGGAGCGCCTGGGCCGCATCGATCTCGCTCTGATACGAGGCCGGGCCCTGAAGGGTGCTGATGCCGCGGGGCTGGTAGTTCATGTGCCTTATCCTTCTCGACGGATGACAAAACGAAGTGCTTCGTCATCGACATTTTTGACAATGCATTGCGAAATGCGTGTCTCGAGATAAACGCGAGAAAGAGAAGTTCGTATAGAGGCCTTGTATTTGAATGGTGATGTCATGTAACATCAGAACATGTAATAGATGTTATTTTGTAAATGTTGTAAATTATAGGTCAGAAAGACTGACCTTGATCCCTCTGGAGGCCTGAAATGCCCGCTGAGTCCGGGAAAAAGCTGTTCGTCGGCCCCCGCTTCCGGCGGATCCGGCAACAATTGGGATTATCCCAGACCCAGATCGCCGAGGGGCTCGGGATCTCGCCGAGCTATGTCAACCTGATCGAACGGAACCAGCGCCCGGTGACGGCGCAGATCCTGCTGCGGCTGGCCGAGACCTACGACCTCGACTTGCGCGACCTCGCCACCGCCGACGAGGACCGCTTCTTCGCCGAGTTGAACGAGATCTTCTCCGATCCGCTGTTCCGCCAGATCGACGTGCCCAAGCAGGAGCTGCGCGACCTCGCCGAGCTCTGCCCCGGCGTCACCCATGCACTGCAACGGCTCTATGCCGCCTATACCGAGGCGCGCCAGGGCGAGACGCTGGCGGCCGCGCAAATGGCCGACCGCGACGTCGGCACGCGCTATGAGGCCAATCCGGTCGAGCGCGTGCGCGAGCTGATCGAGGCCAATCGCAACTATTTTCCGGAGCTCGAGCAGGCCGCGGAAAACCTGCGCGACGAATTGAATGTGCCGGCCGAGGGGCTCTATGCCGCGCTTGTGGAGCGCCTGCGGGAAAAGCATTCGATCCAGACCCGCATCATGCCTGTCGACGTAATGCGCGAGACGCTCCGCCGTTTCGACCGCCACCGCCGCCAGTTGCTGATCTCGGAGCTGGTCGATCCGCCCGGCCGCGCCTTCCAGCTCGCCTTTCAGCTGGGCCTGGGCGAATGCGCGCAAGCCCTGGAGACCATCATCGGCCGCGCCGGTCCGCTCGACGATGCGCCGCGGCGGCTGTTCCGCATCACGCTCGGCAATTACTTTGCGGCCGCCGTGATGATGCCGTATCCGGCGTTCCTCGCCGCGGCCGAAGCACTGAACTACGACATTCACGTGCTGGCGCAGCGCTTCAATTCCGGCTTCGAGCAGGTCTGCCATCGCCTCACCACCTTGCAGCGGCCGAACGCGCGCGGCATTCCGTTCTTCCTCCTGCGTGTCGACAATGCCGGCAACGTCTCCAAGCGCTTCTCGTCCGGCACGTTCCCGTTCTCGAAATTCGGCGGCACCTGTCCTTTATGGAACGTGCACTCGACCTTCGACACGCCGGATCGCCTGCTCAAGCAGGTGATCGAGCTCTCCGACGGCACGCGCTATTTCTCGATCGCGCAGATGGTGCGCCGTCCCGTCGCGCCGCACCCGCTGCCACAGCCGCGCTTCGCCATCGGCCTCGGCTGCGAGATCCGTCATGCGTCACGCCTGGTCTATGCAGCCGGCATGGACCTAGAGAAGACGGAAGGCACGCCGATCGGCGTCAACTGCCGCCTCTGCGAGCGCGAAAACTGCGCCCAGCGCGCCGAGCCGCCGATCACGCGCACGCTGATTTTGGACGAGACGACGAGAAGGGTGTCGAGCTTCGCGTTCTCGAATGCAAGGGAGTTGTGAAGCTCAACTGTCATGCCCCGCGAAAGCGGGGGCATCCAGTACGCCGCGGCGCCTCGGTTCAACCACCACCGTCTCGGCGTACTGGATCGTCAAGCCGGGCGATGACAGTTGAGCGCGAGGCGAGCGCGAACCGCCACCCTCACGCCAGCGTATGCACGATCACCGGCCCGGCCGCGGCGCTCGCGTGCCCGGCCAGCAGCGAGCCCAGATCCTTCTCGATCCAGGCGATCGCGCGCTTGTTGGCCTCCTCGGCCTGCTCGAATTTGTCGAAGATGGAGATCGCGGTCACGGTGTCGTCGCCGGCATAGACCACGTAATAGGCCCTGAAGCCGTCGACGTCGCTGATGATCGGAACGGCACCGTCCTTGATGCGGCGAGCAAGCTCCTCGGCGCTTCCGCTCTTGGCCTTGGCCTGACGGATGGCGGCATACATGGCATCCTCCCTTCCGGGTATTGCTGTGGGCATGGTGCCCGGCTTCGATCCTACGCCGAAGCGCGGAGCCGGGATACCCTGCTTGGTTAACCCTGCCCTAATCCGCCTGCGCGATCTGCAACCAAGGATTAAGCACGCCTCAACATCGCTGCCTTAGTCTCGCCCCACTCACTTTTCGCAAACAACGGCAGCTTATCCTGCCGCGTGAAGTGACATCAGGGGGTTCATCATGCGCATTGCGTTGCTGCTGACCGCGACCGTTGTCGGCGCGCTCTTTGCCAATCCGTCCAACGCCGGCTCGCTCGACGTTGCGTCGGCCGATGCCGCGAAGCCGCTGCCGCCCGGCTTTCAGAGCTATCGCGGCTACATGTTCGACGTGTCGGAGGCGTCCGATCGCAAGGACCTCGACAAGCTCACAGACAATCTGAAGCAGCAGATCGACGTCGTCGAGGCCGCCGGCCTCTCGCCGCGCGTGATGCGTTTCTTCCACACCGTTCCGATCATCGCGAGCGAGCTGGCTTGCCTGGACGAAGGCGCCGCGACCGCCTGCTACGGCCGGGTCACGCCGGACATCCAGCGCACCTCGCCCCGCACGCTGACGGTGTGGGACCATGACAAGCAGCGCTGGACCAATCCGAACGCCGTCGACCTCGCGGTCGATTCCGGGCTCGGCGTGATCATGATCCGGCCGGACATGATGCGCTACGAGAAAGAGGCCGTGCTGCTGCATGAAATGCTGCACGCCTATCACGCACGACTCTTGCCCGACGGCTACGCCAACAAGGGCGTGATCAGCTATTACGCCTATGCCAAGTCCAAGGATCTCCTGCCCAAGGAGGCCTACGCGATGAAGAATCACATGGAATTCTTTGCCGTGACTGGGAGCATTTTCCTGGCGGGAAAGAGCGATTACCAGGATCCGAAGACCCGCGCGGCGCTCAAGGAGAAGATGCCGGACTATTACAAATATCTGGTCGGCGTGTTCGGCTTCGACCCCGATCCGGCAGCGGCCTCGAGCGGACCGGTCGCCTCGCTGAAGTGAGTTCGGTCTGGCTCACCTGCGCCAACCTCAAGCCAAAAGCCGCGCGACATGCGCGGCTTTTTCGTTTTGGAAGGCCGGAAGCTGCGGATGACGCACGGGCGGCAATTGCCAAGGCGGGGGCTGATCTGCATAGTCCCGCCGCATCGATTGGACTGTTTCGAAGAGGATAGAAGACATGGCGGACGCCGACCTGGATGTCGTGATCCGGCAACTGGCAAGACAGCTGCAGACGGGCCTGATGACCCGCGCCAAGGAGCGGCGGGATCGCTTCAGCGGCCTCGCAGCCAAGGCCAAGAGCAAGGAGACCGGCGCCCGCTTCAAGATGATGGCCAAGGCCACCATGGAACAGGCCACGGCCGCCGCAAGGCGCCTGCAGATGTCCGCAGACAACGTCGCCGACAGCTACGCCCGCGCGATGCGGCTCGCCGCCAGCACGCAAGCCGAGGTGAAGGCGGAAAAGCCTGCCAAGGAAAAGCCCGTGAAAGACAAGCCGGCGAAGAAGGCCGCGAAGGCCAAGGCGGCAAAAGCAAAGAAAGCAAAATAGCCGGCCGGCGCTTTCACCGCCGCGGTGTCGAGACCTCGGTCGGCTCGGAACGGGTGAGCTCGGCGAGCTTGGCGCGCGCGGCGTCATGGGCCCGGCTGTCCTTGCCGGGAGGCAGCGCAAGGGCGGCTTCGAAATCGGCGCGGGCCTCGATGGCCTGGCCGCGCGCAAGGAATGCGAGGCCACGGTCGAGGCGGGCCTGCGCATCGCGGGGGTCGAGACGGACCGCCGTGCTGTAGCTCAGGATGGCGCGGTCGAGATCGCCTTTGGCGATGAGTGCACGGCCGCGCTCGCGATAGGGCGCCGCCGGCTTGGGATCGAGCGCGATCGCCTCGTCATAATCGGTGATCGCAAGCTCCGGCTCGCCGTTCTGCCGATATGCCTGCGCGCGGTCGCGGTAGAGCGAGGCGCGGTTGGGATTGAGCTGGATGGCCTCGTTGAAATCGGCGATCGCCCGGCCGTTGTCGCCGTGCCGTAGCGCGATCCGTCCACGTCCCTCATAGGCGAAGGCGATCAGGGAGCCGCGCAACGGCGAGAAGCCGATCACGGCCGAGCAGATGTCGGGCTCATCCTCGTCGCCGCAATTCACGACCGTATGCGTGGACAGGCCGATGGCCACGCCCAGGACGATCAATAATGGCAGGGCAACTCTGGTCATCTTCGACGGCGACCGGCAGGCCGGCCGCACATCCCCTTTCGAAGGAACACTCTGGGTCGGCTGTTAACACCCCCCGAGGCGGCCCTCTGTGCGCCAGATCACAATGGCAGCATAATGCATGACCGCGCAAGGCGGCCTCCCGCTCGCCTGCCGTCCCTTGGGCTAGGCCAATCTAGGCCAATTGGAGCACCCAGATGCAGCACTTCCAGACCACCAGACCAAGCAGGTAGCACCAGACCACCGTTACCGAGGCCAGTGACGTCAGGAGAAGCGCGCCTTCCATTCGTTCCAGAAAGCCTTCACGCGGCGCAATGTCGCGTTCGACCACACGCTCGATCTGCAACGGTACCATGCGAACCTCCGGCGATTTGCATGCGCAAATCTTGCCACTCGGCAAGCATTCCAACCTGTTGCTCCCCCAGCCAAGGCGAGCAGTGACAGGTCTGGCGCAACGGCCGACGGAGTGCAAGCTACATTTCGGATCGTGCGCAGCAACAATCGGCACCCTGACGATGATCACGCCAGACGCCGGCAATGCGACGTTGCATCAGAAATTTCTCGCTTGAATTGCAGCGCCGTGAGAATACGCCGGCGCTGCTCGCGAGCTCATCCCCACGGACCGCGCGAGGATGATCGGCCCCACGGGCCGCGCGGCGGATAGTTCTCGTTGGCGCCGACCGAGGGCGTCGCCTGCGTGCCGAGCTCGGCCGCGAGCTGCTGGAGCGCCGCGATGCGGTTCTGCGTCGAGGGATGGGTGGTGAAGAGATTGTCGATGCCGTGGCCCGACAGCGGGTTGATGATGAACATATGCGCGGTCGCCGGATTGCGCTCGGCATCATAATTCGGCACCTGATGCGCGGCACTCTCGATCTTCACCAGCGCCGAGGCAAGCCACATCGGCTGTCCCGCGATCCGCGCGCCAAGATTGTCGGCGGCATATTCGCGGGTGCGGCTGATGGCCATCTGCACCAGCATGGCTCCGAGCGGGGCGAGGATCATCATCAGGATCGAGCCGACGATGCCGGGACCGTTGTTGTCGCGATGGCCGCCGAAGAACATGCCGAACTGCGCCAGCATGGAGATCGCACCCGCGATGGTCGCGGTGATGGTCATCAGCAGTGTGTCGTGATTTTTGATATGCGCAAGCTCATGCGCGATCACGCCGGCGAGCTCCTCGCGGCTGAGCTGGTTCATCAGGCCGACGGTGACGGCGATGGCGGCGTTCTCGGGATTGCGGCCTGTCGCGAACGCGTTCGGCTGCGCCTCGTCCATCACGAACACCCGCGGCATCGGCAACCCAGCGCGGCCAGCAAGCTCGGCCACGAGCCCGACCAGCTCCGGCGCGCTTTGACGGTCGACCTCATGGGCGCCGTACATCGAGAGCACCATGCGGTCGGAGTTCCAGTAGGTGACGAGATTGGTCGCCGCTGCAATCACGAGCGCGATCATGGCGCCTGAGGCGCCGCCGATCAGATAGCCCACGCCCATGAACAAGGCGGTGAGGCCTGCGAGAAGCATTCCGGTACGTAGATAGTTCATGACCGTCTCCAGCGCCGGCCATGGCCGCCAAAGGCACTGCGGGCCGGCAGACATCAGGTAGGAACGACCCCTGCTGAAGCGCAAGGTTTCAAGGTGCGTCGCGGAGCCGCGGCACTGGCTTGAGCTCGATCATTCCATTAAACTTCGTCGAGAATCCAAGCCTCTCCCCTTTCGGAAACCTCATGCTCCTGACCCGATTTGCGATCGCGGCCGTTACCCTCGCCGCGCTCTCCCTTCCCGCCTCCGCCCAGTTCGCGCCGCCGCCCGCAAAGCCCGCGGCGCCCAGGGCGACTGCGCCGTCGCCACGCGCCGCCTCGTGCCACAACGGAGCGGGCTTCGATCGCTTCCTCGCCGAGGTGAAACAGCAAGCGGTCGCCGCAGGCGTGTCGCAACGAACGATATCGGAGGCTTCGCCCTACCTCGTCTACGACCAGGGCATCGTCAATCGCGACCGCGGCCAGCGCGTGTTCGGCCAGCTCTTCACCGAATTCGCCGGCCGCATGGCCGCGCCCTATCGCATGCAGAACGGCCAGCAGCACATCAAGCAGCACGCGGCCGCATTCGCGCGCGCCGAGAAGGAGTACGGCGTGCCGCCTGCGGTCATCGCCGCGTTCTGGGGTCTGGAGAGCGACTTCGGTGCCAACATGGGCAATCTGCCGACGCTGAAATCGCTGGTGTCGCTCGCCTATGACTGCCGGCGCTCGGAGATGTTCGTGAACGAGACCATCGCCGCGCTGAAGATCATCGATCGCGGCGATCTCACGCCCGACGAGATGATCGGCTCCTGGGCCGGCGAGCTCGGCCAGACGCAATTCCTGCCGACGCATTATGTCAACTACGCCGTCGACTATGATGGCGACGGGCGGCGCGACCTCTTACGCAGCGGGGACGATGTGATCGGCTCGACCGCGAACTACATCGCCAATGGGTTGAAGTGGCGGCGCGGCGAGCCGTGGCTGGAAGAGATCAAGGTCCCGCAGAACCTGCCATGGGATCAGACCGACCTCAGCGTGCAGCTGCCGCGCTCGAAATGGGCACAGTTCGGCGTCACCTATCCCGACGGCCGGCCGCTGCCGAACGATAATCTTCCGGCTTCCGTGCTGCTGCCGATGGGACGCTTTGGGCCAGCCTTCATGGCCTACGCGAATTTCGCCGCCTATACCGAATGGAATAACTCGCTGATCTATTCGACCACCGCAGGCTATCTCGCCTCGCGCATCGCGGGCGCAGCGCCGATGCGCAAGCCTGCCGGGCAAGTGGCGCAATTGCCGTTCAACGAGCTCAAGCAATTGCAGCAGCTGCTGGTCCAGGCCGGCTTCAATGTCGGCAAGGTCGACGGCGTTCTCGGCCAGCAGAGCCGCGCGGCCGTCAAGGCGATGCAGATCAAATACGGCCTGCCGGCCGATTCCTGGCCGACCGTGGAGCTTCTGGCCCGCATGCGCGGCGGCACGGCACAGGCGCAGCCCCAGGCGACAGTGCGATAGAATTTTCGCACCGCACAAGCCATTTTCGCAATTGTATTATTCCATGAGGCTCCCATGTGAGTGGCTCAGGTTTTCCGCCTGAGATTCCCACCATCAAAGCGAGCATCACATGTCCTTCTATGACGCCGTCGTCCCCGCCTATTTGCAAATGCTGAACAGCTTGACCGGCTTGCTCACCAAGGCCGAGGCGCATTGCGCGGCCAAGAAGATCGACCCGAGCGTCATGCTCGGCTCCCGCCTGTTCCCGGACATGCTGCCGCTCTCGAAGCAGATCCAGCTGGCCAGCGATTTCGCTGCCAAGGGCTGCGCCCGGCTGACCCATGGCGAGCTGCCTTCGATGCCCGACACGGAAAAGACGTTTGAGGAGCTGAAGCAGCGGCTCGCGAAGACGATCGACTATGTGAAGTCGTTCAAGCCAGAGCAGTTCGAGGGCGCCGACAGCAAGGACGTGACCTTCCCGGCTGGCCCGGACCGGACCATGACGCTCAGGGGTCAGCAGTTCTTCAGCGCCGTCTCGCTGCCGAACTTCTATTTCCACGCCACGACCGCTCACGGCATCATGCGCCACAACGGCGTTGAGATCGGCAAACGCGATTTCCTCGGCGCGAACTGATTGCTGGATCGCACGGCCACGACAGCGGAAATCCGCTGCCACGGCCGAATTTGCGCATGAATCATGCTGCGCGGGCCCTGCCGCGCAGCTCGCCTGCACTTTCCGTATGGCTCATCCCTTGCGCCTGATGCCGCGATGCACAAGTGTTCCAGACCTCTTAACCTCTGGAAGCATCCCGATGAGCCGCTCGACCAAATTGTTTGAGACCTACAAGCTCGGCCCGATCACGCTGGCCAACCGCCTGGTGATGGCACCGCTGACGCGCAACCGCGCCGCGCCCGGCACCTTCGTCCCCTCCCCGCTCGCAGCTGAGTATTACGGCCAACGCGCTTCCGCAGGCCTGCTGATCACCGAAGCGAGCCAGGTCTCGCAGCAGGGCCAGGGCTACCAGGACACCCCCGGCATCTACAGCAAGGACCAGGTCGCCGGCTGGCGCAAGGTCACCGACAAGGTGCATGAGCGCGGCGGCAAGATCTTCATCCAGCTCTGGCATGTCGGCCGCATCTCGCATGTCGACCTCCAGGCGAATGGCGCAGCCCCGGTGGCGCCGAGCGCGATCCGCGCCAAGGGCAAGACGTTCGTGAACGGCACCTTTGCCGACGTCTCCGAGCCCCGTGCGCTCGAGCTCTCCGAAATTCCGGGAATCATCGACGATTTCAAGCGCGCCGCGAAGAATGCGCTGGAAGCCGGCTTCGACGGCGTCGAGATTCATGGCGCCAACGGCTATCTGCTCGAGCAGTTCGCCAAGGACGGCGCCAACAAGCGCACCGACGCCTATGGCGGCTCGATCGAGAACCGCGCCAGGTTGATGCTGGAAGTCTCCAAGGCCGTCGTGACTGAAGCCGGCGCCGACCGCACCGGCATCCGCATCTCGCCGGTGACGCCCGCCAACGACATCTCGGATTCGAACCCGCAAGCTCTGTACGACCATATCGTCGACGGCCTCAGCGCGCTGAAGCTTGTCTATCTCCACGTCGTCGAAGGTGCCACCGGCGGTCCGCGCGACGTCGCCCCGTTCGACTATGCGAGCATCCGCAAGCGCTTCGCTGGTGCCTACGTCGCCAACAACGGCTACGATTTCGATCTCGCCACCAAGGTGCTCGACGCAAATGCGGCCGATCTCATCGCCTTCGGCAAGCCGTTCATCTCCAACCCCGACCTGGTCGAGCGGCTGAAGACGGGCGCGGCGCTGAACGATTGGGACAAGAACACGTTCTACGGCGGCGGCGCCAAGGGATACACGGACTACCCGACGCTGGCGGCCGAGCCGGCGGAGTGATCGTCTCCCTCTCCCCGCTTGCGGGGATAGGTGAGAAAGACAAAAGGCCGGGATCACTCCCGGCCTTTTTTCCTTCGGTGCGCCCAGTCCCGCTATATTGCTGGACCCTCGCATCCTTGCTCTAATGCGGCGATGGATGACACTGAGACACTCGTTCGCCGCGCGGCTGACGCGTTCAATGCGGGCAAGCCGGACGAGGCGCAGCGTCTATGCGAAAAAGGCCTTGCACGCGCGCCCGCCGATCCGGTGCTGCATCATCTGCTGGCCGCCGTGTTGTTCTCCAGAGGCGTCATCGCCCCGGCTCACGCACATATCGACGTCAGTCTGGCCAAGCGGCCCAACAATGCGCCGGCCCGACTGCTGGCCGCCCGCATCGCGCGCAGCGAAGGCCAGCTCGACGCCGCGCTCGGACATCTCGATGCCGCGATCGCCACCAGCCCGCAGCGCGAGATGTTCGTCGAGAAGGCCCGGACGCTCGATATGGCCGGACTGCGAGATCAGGCGCGCGGGGCGTGGCAGGCGATCCTCAAGGTCGTCCCCGGTCATCAGGAAGCGACGGCGCGGCTTGGACGGCTGGCGTGGGAAGACGGCGATCCCGCCACCGCCGCAAGCCTGCTCGCGAAAGCGGTCGCAGCGAGCGCGCCGGCTTCGGTGTGGTTCGATCTCGGCGTTGCGCGGCAGGATCTGCGCGATCACACCGGCGCTGCCACCGCCTACCGCGAGGCGCTCGAGCTCAAGCCCGATCATGCCGAGGCCGCACTCAACCTCGGCATTGCCCTGCAGGAGGGTGGAGACGTCGACGCCGCCATGGGTGCCTTTGCCCAGGCCTATCGCTTGCGTCCACAGCTGTTCGGCTCGATCGCAATGGCGCTGACGTCGGCCTCGCACGGCCGTCTTTGGCTCGACGAGGACGGGCTGCGCCGCGCTCTAGCGCGTTAGCCGCCCGCGTTTTGCGCGAAACTGCTTCCGGTAGACGTTGGGCGCAGCCAGCACTTCGGCGACAACCTTCGCGTAGGATTGCCGATGCGCCTCGTCGAAGGACTCGAACATCAGTTCGGGCGCCTGCCGCGGAACGGCAAAGCATTGCGCGAAAGGCGTGCCCTTTTCCAGGACACCTGAGAATTCGGGCTTGATCCAAACGGCCGGAAAATTGATGCCGCCGTCGTGGAAGCGATCGGCGTCGACCAGGCCCGACACCAGGCGAAACGGCAGGTCATCCCGGTTGACGGGATGCGTCGCGAACAGCGACCAGCCGGGCTCGAGCTCGATGGTCCAGAAGCTGTTGAACTTGATGGCGGAGCGTCCGTTCGCGAAAGGCGCAGCAGCGAACTGCGCAGCGGGATGGAAGCTCAGAGGCGCGCGCGGATGCCCCGCCGTCTCCGGCTCGGGGATGTCCCAATCCCACGAAAACTCCCCTGACTCGATCCTGATGTCGCACGGCAGCGGAATCATGACTCCATAGGCCATCGCATCGACGAAGGGCGGGCACTGCTTGACCGTGCGGATGTCGCGGTCGTGGATGTCCGAATGCGCCGTCGCCGGCATTGCCCGCAGCCAGTCCGGCAAGGCGCTGCGCGCCGGAAAGGGCTGCAGCAGATGACCGGCCAGCTTTGGATCGCAACGGAAAATCATTCGCATGGTGAAGTCTCGCGTCTGAATCCGAGCCATCCAGGACCGGATCTTGGCCAATTCAGATCACCACTGCCGATAAGGCAATAGCCAATAAGACAAAAGGCCGGGATTGCTCCCGGCCTCCCGCTTTCATGGATAGCCGGGACGAGCCCGGCCATCATGATGTCTCGCGAATTACTTCGCTTCGGCGCGCTTCGGCGGCGAGGCCGGCCACGACTTGATCAGCGTGTCGTAGTCGACGGTTTCGCCCTTCGGCTTCTCGTTCGCGAGCTTGCGCTGCGGAGCGATGTTGCCGTCCTTGGCCGACTTGGCGAACCAGTACTCGGCGGTCTCCTTCTTGTTGAGCTTCGGACCGCAGGCACCCTGCACGCCCGACTTCTCGAGACGCTCCATGACCGAGTCCTGAGCGGCTGCCAGCGCATCCATCGCCGCCTGCGGCGTCTTCGCACCGGACGACGCATCACCGATGTTCTGCCACCAGAGCTGAGCGAGCTTCGGATAGTCAGGCACGTTGTTGCCGGTCGGGGTCCACTGCACGCGCGCGGGCGAGCGGTAGAACTCGATCAGGCCGCCGAGCTTCGGCGCGCGTTCCGTGAAGGACTTGTCCCAGATGTCGGATTCACGGATGAAGGTCAGACCGACATGGCTCTTCTTCAGCGACACCGTCTTGGAGACGATGAACTGGAGGTAGAGCCAGGCCGCCTTGCGGCGATCGACCGGGGTCGACTTCAGCAAGGTCGCCGATCCCACGTCCTGGTAGCCGAGCTTCATGCCGTCCTTCCAGTACGAGCCGTGCGGCGACGGGGCCATACGCCACTTCGGCGTACCGTCCGCGTTCATCACGGGCAGGCCGGGCTTCACCATGTCGGCGGTGAAGGCGGTGTACCAGAAGATCTGCTGGGCGATATTGCCCTGCGACGGAACCGGACCGGACTCGGAGAAGGTCATGCCCTGTGCCTGCGGCGGAGCATACTTCTTCATCCAGTCGAGGTACTTCACGATCGAATAGACCGCCGCCGGACCGTTGACGTCGCCGCCGCGCTCGACGCTCGAGCCGACGGGACGGCAGCCTTCCATGCGGATGCCCCATTCGTCGACCGGCAGACCGTTCGGAATGCCCTTGTCGCCGTTACCGGCCATCGACAGCCAGGCGTCGGTGAAACGCCAGCCGAGCGACGGATCCTTCTTGCCGTAGTCCATGTGACCATAGACACGGACGCCGTTGACTTCCTTGATGTCGTTGGTGAAGAACTCGGCGATGTCTTCATAGGCCGACCAGTTCACGGGAACGCCGAGATCGTAGCCATACTTGGCCTTGAACTTGGCCTTGTAGTCGGGATTGGTGAACCAGTCGTACCGGAACCAGTAGAGGTTCGCGAACTGCTGGTCGGGCAGCTGATAGAGGTGACCGTTCGGCGCGGTCGTGAACGACTTGCCGATGAAGTCGTTGACGTCGAGCATCGGGTCGGTGACGTCCTTGCCGTCCTTCGCCATCCAGTCGGTCAGGTCGACCGCCTGGCCATAGCGGAAGTGCGTTCCGATGAAGTCGGAGTCGTTGATCCAGCCGTCATAGACGTTCTTGCCCGACTGCATCTGGGTCTGGATCTTTTCGACGACGTCACCTTCCTGGATGATGTCGTGCTTGACCTTGATGCCGGTGATTTCCTCGAACGCCTTCGCCAGCGTACGAGATTCGTATTCGTGCGTGGTCAGCGTCTCGGAGACAACGTTGATCTCCATGCCCTTGAAGGGTTCAGCGGCCTTGATGAACCACTGCATTTCCTTCAGTGCGTCGTCCTTCGAGAGGGTCGACGGCTGGAATTCGCTGTCGATCCACTTCTTGGCGGCGGCTTCGTCCGCGCGTGCAGGCGCGGCGATCGTCACCGAAGCCGCGATCAGCGCAACCGCGCTGCTCATGGTCAGAAGACTGGCCTTGGTCGTTCTCAAGTGTCGCATTAGTTTCCTCCGGTTGAAGCGACAAACTAAAATCCAGGCCCGGGTAGACCCCGGATCTGCTCTTTCTCGCCTGCCTCAGACGGTGCGAAAAATCACCGCGCCTGAGACAAGCGAAATCACGGTTGCGAGCCACAGGCTCGTAATCTCAAATCCCTCCTCTCCGATCGGGACCGTTGCGATCGGGTCAGTGCCGACGAGACCGATCCACACCAGATGGATGACGGCAGCCACGATCAGCGAGATGAACAGCCGGTCGCCGCGCGTGGTCGGGATACGCAGAATCCCGACACGTTCGGCCTCGGGATAGGTGGCGGCGAGCCAGGTCATCACCGCCAGAGTGCAAGCCAGCGCCGCAAAGAAGATCGCGGTCGGCAGCGTCCAGGCCATCCATGCGATGGATTCCATCGTTGCCCCCTTACACCCGGCCGAGCGCGAAGCCGCGCGCAATGTAGTTGCGGACGAACCAGATCACGAGCGCGCCCGGAATGATGGTGAGCACGCCGGCCGCCGCCAGCAGGCCCCAATCCATGCCGGCCGCCGACACCGTGCGCGTCATCACTGCGGCAATCGGCTTGGCATTGACCGACGTCAGCGTGCGCGCCAGCAGCAATTCGACCCACGAGAACATGAAGCAGAAGAAGGCGGCGACGCCGATACCGCTTGCAATCAGCGGCACCAGGATCCGGACGAAGAAGCGCGGGAAGGAATAGCCGTCGAGGAAGGCCGTCTCGTCGATCTCGCGCGGCACGCCGGAGACGAAGCCCTCGAGTATCCACACCGCCAGCGGCACGTTGAAGATGCAGTGCGCGAGCGCAACCGCCCATGGCGTATCGAACAGGCCGATCGCCGAATAGAGGTTGAAGAACGGCAGCGCATAGACCGCCGCCGGCGCCATGCGGTTCGACAGCAGCCAGAAGAACAGATGCTTGTCGCCGAGGAAGCGATAGCGCGAGAACGCATAGGCCGCAGGCAACGCCACCGAGATCGAGATCAGGGTGTTGATAACGACGTATTCCAGCGAATTTATATAGCCGGAATACCAGCTCTCGTCAGTGAAGATGCGCCTGTAGTGCTGCAGCGTCGGGGCGTGCGGCCACAGCGTCATCGTCGAGATAATCTCGCCGTTGGTCTTGAAGCTCATGTTGACGAGCCAGTAGATCGGCAACAGCAGGAAGATCAGGAACAGCCCCATGATGAGGCGGCGGCCGGGAATCGAATGCATCAGGCCACTCCTTCCTTCGGCGTGAGTGCGGGCGCGGGCTGGAGCGCGCCTGCGGGCTTGGGCTCCGCCGCCGGCTCCTTCGCCGTCTGTGCCTTACGCTCGACGCCGGCATTGGTCATGACGGTGTAGAAGATCCAGCAGACGATCAGGATGATCAGGTTGTAGACCAGCGACAGCGCGGCAGCCTTGCCGAGATCGAACTGGCCCAGCGCGATCTTGACCAGCTCGATCGACACGAAAGTGGTCGAGTTGCCGGGTCCGCCGCCGGTGACGACGAAAGGCTCGGTGTAGATCATGAAGCTGTCCATGAAGCGCAGCAGCACCGCGATCAAGAGCACGCGGTTCATCTTCGGCAGCTGGATCGCCTTGAACACGGCCCAGCGCGAGGCGCCGTCGATCTGGGCGGCCTGGTAATAGGCCTCGGGAATCGACTTCAGGCCGGCGTAGCAGAGCAGCGCGACGAGGCTGGTCCAGTGCCAGACGTCCATCACGATGACGGTGACCCAGGCGTCGACTGCATCGGACACGTAGTTGTAGTCGATGCCCATCGCGTTGAGCGTATAGCCGAGCAGGCCGATGTCGGGCCGGCCGAAGATCTGCCAGATCGTGCCGACCACGTTCCACGGAATCAGCAGCGGCAGCGCGAGGGTGACGAGGCAGGCCGCGACCGTCCAGCCCTGCCGCGGCATCGACAGCGCGACGACGATGCCGAGCGGCACCTCGATCGCAAGGATCACCAGCGAGAAGAACAGATTGCGCCCGAGCGAGGCCAGGAAACGGCCGCCGAGATCGGTCGAGGGATCGAGCAATTCCTTGAACCAGCCGACGCCGTTCCAGAAGAACTGGTTGTTGCCGAAGGTGTCCTGCATCGAATAGTTCACCACGGTCATCAGCGGCAGCACCGCCGAGAACGCGACGACCAGGAACACCGGCAGCACCAGGAACCAGGCTTTTTGGTTGACGGTCTTGTCCATCAGGCGGCTCCTTCCACCAGAAGGCTGTCGGCATAGACGTGGACGTGTCCCGGATCGAATTTCAGCCCCGCATTGCCATCGGAGCCGGTGAAGCCCGCCGGCGCACGCGCCGCGATCCTGGCCTCGCCGAGGCGCACACGCGCGAAACGGATGCGGCCGAGGTCGTCGATGCGCTCGATCCTTGCGCTGAGCAGGCCGGGGGCCGGCGCAACCGCGTCGACGAATTCCGGACGCACGCCGATCTCGATCTTGGCGCCAGCGGGCAGGTTGTCGTAGCTGCGGTTCAGCGCAATGACATGGCCATCGACCTTGGCCTCGCGCCCCTTCACTTCGGCCGGCAGGATGTTCATGCCGGGGGAGCCGATGAAATAGCCGACGAAGGTGTGGGCGGGCTTGTCGAACAACTCGGCCGGCGTGCCGCTCTGCACCACGCGGCCGTCATGCATGACGACGACGGTGTCGGCGAAGGTCAGCGCCTCGGTCTGGTCGTGGGTGACGTAGATCATCGTGAGATCGAGCTCGCGATGCAGCGCCTTCAGCTTGGAGCGGAGCTGCCATTTCAATTCGGGATCGATCACCGTCAGCGGCTCGTCGAACAGCACGGCGGCGACGTCGGAGCGGACGAGGCCGCGGCCGAGCGAGATCTTCTGCTTGGCGTCGGCGGTGAGCCGCGTCGCCTTGCGGTTCAGATAGGGTTCGAGGTCGAGCAGGCGGCCGATCTCGGCGACGCGCCTGTCGATCTCGGCCTTCGGCACGCCACGGTTCTTCAGCGGAAACGCCAGGTTCTGCCCCACCGTCATGGTGTCGTAGATCACCGGGAACTGGAACACCTGGGCGATGTTGCGCTTCTGCGTTGACAGCGGTGTGATGTCCTGGCCGTCGAACAGGATTTTCCCGCGCGAGGGCGTGATGATGCCGGAGATCACGTTGAGCAGCGTGGTCTTGCCGCAGCCGGAGGGCCCAAGCAGCGCATAGGCGCCGCCCTGCCGCCAGGTCATGGTGACCGGCTTCAGCGCAAAGGTTTCCTGCGGCGCGTCATTGCCGCCGTAGGAGTGAGCGAGATCGACGAGGTCAATGCGGGCCATGGCGCATCTCCCTCAGGAACCGGGTGCCGCGACGAGGCGATCAGCCGCGTCGAAGACAAAAACATCATTGGGATCGAGCACGGCATCAATGGTCTGGCCGGGCTCGAACTCGTGCACACCGTGCAACACCGCAACCCAGTTCGATCCGTCGCGGGTCAAGTGCACAAAACTCTCCGAACCGGTGATCTCGGTCACCGTGACAGTGGCATGGAAGGCGTGGCGGTCAGTCTCGCCATTGGCGAGCGCAAGCTGGTGGGCGCGAAAACCGACGCGGTAGGCGCCATCGGCGAGCGAGGAATAGAGGCCGGACGCCGGCGCGGCGATGCCTCCCGCATATTGCACGGAGCCGTTCTTCTTCTCGATGCCGACGAGGTTGAGCGGCGGATCGGAAAAGACCTGCGCGACCCGCAGCGTCTGGGGACGGCGGTAGACGCCGGGCGTCTCGCCGATCTGGAGCGCCTTGCCTTCCCACATGCACACCGTGTTGCCGCCGAGCAGCAGCGCCTCGGTCGGCTCGGTCGTGGCATAGACGAAGATCGCGCCTGATGCCTCGAAGATGCGCGGCAGCTCGGCGCGCAGCTCTTCACGCAGCTTGTAGTCGAGATTGGCGAGCGGCTCGTCGAGCAGCACGAGATCGGCACCCTTTACCAGCGCGCGCGCCATGGCGGTGCGCTGCTGCTGACCGCCGGAGAGTTGGAGCGGCGTTCGCTTCAGGAACGGCTCGAGCCGCAACAGCCTGGCGGCTTCCGCCACGCGCGTCTCGATCTCCGCGCGCGGCTTGCCCTGCACGCGCAGCGGCGAGGCAATGTTCTCGTAGACTGTCAGCGAGGGGTAGTTGATGAACTGCTGATACACCATTGCGACCGAACGCTGGCGCACGTCGATGCCAGTGACGTCCTTGCCGTTGACCAGCACCTTGCCCATGGTCGGTTTGTCGAGGCCGGCGAGCAACCGCATGATCGAGGTCTTGCCAGACAGCGTCGGCCCGAGCAGCACGTTGAGCGTGCCGCTCTCGAGAGTCAGCGAGACGTCGCGGATATGCTCGATACCGTCGACGGTCCGGGTCACGTGCTCGAGTGTCACACTCATGAGCGTCCTCCTGCTTCCAGCAGAGGACTTTGCGATACAATGTGCGTGCTGATCCAGTCGTCCAGTGCGGCAATCTCGTCGGCAGACAGCCGCAGACCGAGCTTGGAGCGGCGCCAAACGATATCTTCGGCGGTCACCGCCCATTCGTTGATCATCAGGTAGCGAACCTCACGTTCGGTCAGGGTTGCGCCGAAGGCCTGGCCGAGATCGGCCGCCGATTTGGCGTCGCCCAGCAGCTTGATGGCGCGGGTACCGTAGGCGCGCGCGAGACGACGCGCATGCTCATGGCTCAGGAAGGGATAGCCGCGCTGGAGCTCGGCGATCAGACCATCGACGGCAGAGACGTCCATGTCCCCGCCCGGCAGCGGCCATTTGCCGGTCCAGCCTTCGCGCGCCTTCGCACTGCGAAGATAGGGCGCGAGCCGCTCCAGCGCCTCTTCGGCAAGGCGGCGGTAGGTCGTGATCTTGCCGCCATAGATCGACAGCAGCGGCGAGCCGCCGGGCGTGTCGAGCTCGAACACATAGTCGCGGGTCGCGGCCTTGGCTTCGCTGGCGCCGTCGTCATAAAGCGGTCGCACGCCGGAATAGGTCCAGACCACGTCTTCCGATGTCACGGGCTTGGCGAGATACTCGCTGGCGGCCTTGCAGAGATACTCGATCTCCTCCGGCGTCGCCTTCACCTTGGAGGGATCGCCGTCATAATCGCGGTCGGTGGTGCCGATCAGCGTGAAGTCGTCCTGATAGGGGATGACGAAGATGATGCGGCCATCGGCGTTCTGGAACATGTAGGCGCGATCGTGGTCGTAGAGTTTCTTGACCACGATGTGCGAGCCCTGCACCAGGCGCACCTTGGCTTTCGCGTTGACGCCGGCACCGCGGCCGAGCACGTCCTCGACCCAGGGGCCACCGGCATTGACCAGGGCACGCGCCTGGACCTGCGAGCGCGCGCCGGTCAGCGTGTCGACCATGCTGACGGTCCAGACGCCGTCGGACTGCTTGATGTCAGTCGCACGGGTGCGGGTACGGATCTCGGCGCCCTTGTCGGCGGCGTCTCGCGCATTGAGCACAACCAGGCGGGCGTCATCGACGAAGCAGTCGGAATATTCGAATGCGCGGCCGTAGCGATTCGGGATCAGCGGCTTGCCGACCTCGTCGCGCCTGAGATCGAGCGAACGGGTCGCCGGCAACAGATGCCGACCGCCGATGTGATCGTAGAGGAAGAGGCCAAGGCGCAGCAGCCAGGCCGGGCGAAGGCCGGCGTGATGCGGCAAAACGAAACGCAGGGGACGGATGATGTGGGGCGCGATGCCCCAGAGAATCTCGCGCTCGATCAGCGCTTCGCGGACCAGGCGGAACTCGTAATATTCGAGATAGCGCAGGCCGCCATGCACCAGCTTGGTCGACCAGGACGACGTCCCGCTCGCCAGATCGTTCATTTCGCACAGGAAAACAGTGTTGCCGCGGCCCACGGCATCGCGCGCGATGCCGCAACCGTTAACACCGCCTCCAATGATGGCGAGGTCGAAAATACGCTCCAACAGACGCATCCCCCGGAAACCGCTCGTTCAGTCGCGCGGCAGCTTTCGTTTTTGATTAGATCACACCGCAAAACGAAAGCAAGACGAAAGAGAGACGAAAGAAAGCGAAAATGGAACTTTCCACCGATCAAGATGGCGCAAAAATCGGCAGGTAGATGGGCGATTTCCCGGGCATCGGGCGCGATTGAACGGCAGGCGCCGCCTACAGCCTTGAATGTAGCAACATATCTACATATCTTTGCGCACGTGTGATGCGTCCTCAATTGGAGTGCTGACGATGGTGACCACCCTCACCAGCCGAGAATTCAATCAGGACACCAGCGGTGCAAAAAAAGCTGCGTCGCAAGGACCTGTCTTCATTACCGATCGCGGTCGCCCGGCCCATGTGCTTCTGACGATCGAGGATTATTTGCGTCTGAGCGGCGGACACATGAGCCTTGCCGAGGCTCTGGCGCAAACCAGTGCGGACTTTGACTTCAATCCGCCTCGCGTATCCGGCGAAATCTTCAAGCCCGCCGATCTCGACTGATGTTTCTGCTCGACACCAATGTCATTTCCGAGCTCCGACGACCGGATAAAGCCAATCCCAATGTCGTCGTCTGGGCCAATTCTGTTGCTGCAACGAACTTCTTCGTGTCCGCCATCTCGATTCTCGAAATCGAATTTGGCGCACGCCTGATCGCGCGCAAGGACGCAGCACAAGGTGCCGTCCTGCGCGCCTGGATCGACGGTCAGATTCTGGCTCGCTTCGAAGGGCGAATCCTGGCGATTGATACGCCAGTCGCGCAGCGCTGTGCACAACTTCACGTCCCCAACCCACGGGCTGAACGCGACGCTCTCATCGCAGCGACCGCGCTTGTTCACGGCTTGACGGTTGTCACGCGCAATGTGGAGGATTTCGAACCTACGGGCGTGCCGCTGCTCAACCCGTGGGACGCGGGCTGAGCCGCTAGCGCAGCCTCACCACCGGCGCGGCTTCAGGCGCCGCATCCTGGACTTCGGCCTGGCTCTCGTCGATGTCAGCGCCCTTTGGCATCGCTTCCACCACCTCGATGCCCTTGCTGTGGCAGATGGTGGCGAGGCGCTCGGGCAGTTCCTGGTCGGTCACGAAGGTCTGGATCTGGGTCATGTGGGCGATGCGGACCGGCGCGCTGCGGCGAAGCTTTGTGGAATCGGCGACCAGCATGACGCTGCGGGCGTTGGCGATGATGGCCTGGGCCACCTGCACCTCGCGATAGTCGAAGTCGAGCAGCGCGCCCTCCTCGTCGATCGCGGAGGCGCCGATGATGGCGTAGTCGACCTTGAACTGGCCGATCAGCTGCGTCGCGGTCGAGCCGACCACGGCGCCATCGGCGCGCCGCACCGTGCCGCCGGCGACCACGACCTCGATGCGGGGATGGCGATAGAGCAGCATCGCGACATTGAGGTTGTTGGTGATGACCAGCAGATCCTCGTGCGAGGTCAGCGCGCTCGCCACCTCCTCGGTCGTGGTGCCGATGTTGATGAAGAGCGAGCAGCCGTTCGGGATCAGCGAGGCGGCGGCCGCGCCAATCGCCTTCTTCTCGTCGGCGGCAACGAAGCGGCGCGCCTCATAGGCGAGGTTTTCCACGCCGGAGGCGATGATGGCGCCGCCGTGGATACGGGTGAGCGATCGGCGCTCGCAGAGATCATTGAGGTCCTTGCGGATGGTCTGCGCCGACACTTCGAACCGGCGCGCCAGCTCCTCGACCATGACGCGGCCGGAGGCGCGGGCGATGTTGAGGATTTCGGCTTGGCGATGGGTCAATCCGGTCACAGCAATGGCCTCACGTCAGAATGATGCATGGTGCGGCTTCTCGCGGGCGCGGTCAATGCGCATGCCGATCACGGTTAATGGATGAAGATCTCTTACCAGGCCATCTCTTACCAGTTCATGGCGCGCGCGAGCCGCCCGAGCAGCGTGGGATCGTCGAAAGCGCTTGCTGAGGCGATCGCGCCTGCGCCGACAAGGTCAGCATCGCTGAGGCTGGTCCGGATCCCGACGGTCGGGATACCGGCGGCGGTGGCCGACTGCACGCCGGAGCGCGAATCCTCGAACGCGATCGAGGCTGCAGCGCTGGCGCCGACGAAGCGCAACCCCTCCTGATAGGGCAGCGGATGCGGCTTGCCGTACGGCAATTCATCACCAATCACGAGTGTCTTGAAGCGATGCGTGATGCCGAGACCGGAGAGCAACAGCTCGGCATTGAGACGCGGCGCATTGGTGACGGCGACCATGGGAACGCCGGCGCCATCCGCGCGGTCGAGCAGCGCCATCAGACCCGGCAACGGTTCGATCTGCCCTGCGACCAGGTCGCGAAACACTTCTTCCTTCTCACCGAGAATCTCGGCGCGGCGCTCCAATGTCTCGTCAGGCAGGAAGCGTTCGCCGATCGACACGTTGGCGAAGCCCTGCAGTTCCTTCGAGAAGCGCGCGTGGTCGAAGACATGCCCGCGCGGCCCCAGCACCTGGTTGAACGCCTTCAAGTGCAGCGGGTCGGTGTTGGCGAGCGTGCCGTCGATGTCGAACAGCAATGCCCTTCCAAGAGTTTCGATCATGTCAGCACTTTCCCGAATGCGCGGCGCATCAATGCCGAACACGTATCAATAGAGCCTCGCGCGCGCAATGACGCAGGCGCATGGCGACCACGCGCCACTCGACAAAGTCGCACTCGGCTGCAACAGTGGGCGCAAGATCAAGACCGGAGGATGTAATGACACTGAATCGCGATCATGCTGCCACGACGGACCATGAGGCGGTGGCAAAGAACGTCGAGGCCTTTCGCCTCGCCCAGATCGCGGCCGATCCAAAGGCGCTCAGCGCGCTGTGCGCGGACGATCTGAGCTACAGCCATTCCAACGGCTTCCTCGAGGACAAGGCGGCCTTCGTCGCCAATGCCACAGACGGCAAGACGAAATTCCTGTCGATTGCGTACAAGGATCCGACCATCAAGATCGTCGGCCCTGCCGCGATCGTGCGCTTCCACTGGATGGCCGAGATGGTGACCGACGGAAAGAAAGTGGCAAACAGCCTTCACATCCTGATGAACTGGCAGAAACAGGGCGACGCGTGGAGGCTGTTGTCACGCTCCGCGACAAAGTTGTGATCGTCGGCGTCATTCGAGAACGCGCAGGGCGCGGAATCTGCATGGCGCGGAATCTATTGATCGGCAATTTCTGCAGCGTGATCAATTCCGGGCTCGCGTTGCGCGCCGGAACGACCAGCAGCCACTACGCCGCCTCCCTCACATCGCCATTCACCAGTTTGCGCGCAGCGCGTTCGGCTTCGCGGGCGTTACGGAAGAGTTGGCCTTCGAGGCGATTGAATTGGTGGGACGAGGCGAAGAAGCAGTAGCCGCCCTGACCGCGAACGACGATGCCCGCGGTCTCTGAATTAACTTCGATGATGTAGCTGTCCGGCATGGCCCGTAGAGTCCTCAATGCGGGCAAATAACGACGGTTCTGCCCAAAGGTTCCTGAGGGCAAATCGGCCGTTTCCACCCCGAATCGACGGGCTATTGAGTACGCCTGAACGTCATCCGTTTTGTGACCCGTTCTTGGCAAAGAAGCGACGCGTTGACTCATCAGTGCCGCGTTTCGCGAGCCTGCAAGTCTTCGTGAAATGGGACGATACGCCGCGCGCGGTTACGTCGCGATCGGCGGATCGTTGCGCTGGATCACTTGCGGATGGCCGTTATCGTCGATCGAGACATAGGTGAAATTGCCGTCGGTCACGAGGATCGGTTGCAGCTCGCGCCGCCGCAGCGCCCAGGCTTCGAGATGGACGGTCATCGAGGTGCGGCCGACCCGCACGAGAGTGGCGTAGACGGAAACGAGATCGCCGACATAAACCGCTTTGCGAAAATTCATCGCCTCGATCGCAACCGTGACGGTGCGCGACTTCGCGACCTTCGAGGCGAACACGCCGCCGCCGACATCCATCTGGCTGAGCAGCCAGCCGCCGAAAATGTCGCCATTGGCATTGGTGTCAGCGGGCATCGCCAGCGTGCGAATGCAGAGATCGCCGCTCGGCTCGGTGTCAGACTTTTCAGTCATAAGCGTCTCACTTGAAATTGTCCCAGCCCGGATCGGGCGCGAAGCGCTCGCCGAATCGCTCGGCCAGCGCGCGCAAGGTGGATACAATATTTTCCACGCCGCGCGTGCGCGCATAGTTCAGGGGACCGCCGCGGAACGGGGCATAACCCGTGCCGAAGATCATCGCGCCGTCGACCGCATCGCCATCGTCGACAATGCCTTCCCGCAGCGCTGCGACGCAGACATTGGACATCGGAAGCACCAGGCGGTCGATCATCTGGTCGGTCACGCGCGGACCGGTCTCGGGCAATGGCGCCTTCTCCGCCTTGCCATCCTTCCAGGTGTAAAATCCCTTGCCGGACTTGCGGCCGAGCTCGCCCTTGGCAACCTTCTCGCGCAGCCAGGCCGGCGTCGGCGGCAGCAAATCGCCGAACTTGGCGCGCAGCATATCGCCGACATCGAGGCAGATATCGAGCCCCACCTGGTCGGCCAGCTCGATCGGTCCCATCGGCATGCCAAACTGTTCGGCCGCGGCGTCGATCAGGCGCTGGTCGGTCTTCTCGTCGAGCATCACCATGGCTTCCAGCATGTAGGGCGTCAGTGCACGGTTGACGAGGAAGCCCGGCGAACTCTTCACGGCGAGCGGCAGGCGGTCGATCGCGCCGACGAAGGCGAGCGCTTCCTTCAGCACCTGTGCGTCGTTGCCGTCATGGCTGACGACCTCGACCAGCTGCAGCCGCGACACCGGATTGAAGAAATGCAGGCCGACCAGGCGCTCCGGCCGCGCCAGGGTGGTGCGCAAATCCTGAAGCGGGATGCTCGACGTGTTGGTCGCCAGGATCGCGCCCGGCTTCATCCTGGGCTCGAGACCGGCATAGACTTTCTGCTTGAGCTCGAGCTTTTCCGGCACCGCCTCGATGATGAGATCGGCGTTACGGACGCCCTCCCCGTCCATATCAGGGATCAGGCGATCGAGCGCGTCGCGCACCTCAGTCGGCTTGCGGATGATCTTGCCGTAGAGCTCGGCGGCGCGCTTCACCGCGCCCGCGATCGGCTCGGCCTTCATGTCGGCGAGCGAGACGCGCAAGCCTTGCCCGGCTACCCAAGCCGCGATGTCGCCGCCCATGGCGCCGGCGCCGATGACGTGGACGTGCTTGACAGTGTTGCCACTGCCAGCCGCCTTCTTCATCTGCTCGCGCAGGAAGAATACGCGGATCAGATTCTGCGCGGTCGGCGTCACCATCAGCTTGGCGAAGGAGGCCTGCTCCGCCTTCAGCATCGCGGCCTTGCTGCCGCCATGCGCCTCCCAGAGATCGATCAGCGCGTAAGGTGCCGGATAATGTTCGCGTGGCGCCGCCTTCGCCGCCTCGGTGCGCATGCGCTTGGCGAGCAGCCCGCGCACGGGGCCGAGATTGGCCGCGCGGGTGAGCAGGCTGGGCTTAGCCCGCTTCAGCCGGCCGAACAGCACGTCCTTCACGGCGCCCCTGACGTGACGCTCCTGCGTCACGCTGTCGACGAGGCCGAGCGCCTTGGCCCGGCGCGCGTCGATAGTGCGGCCGGTCAGCATCAGCGCCATCGACTGGGTAGGGTTGACCAGCGCGGTGAAGCGCGCGGTGCCGCCGAGGCCGGGATGCAGGCCCAACATCACCTCCGGAAAGCCGAACCGCGCGCCATCGATGGCGATGCGCGACTGGCAGGCGAGCGCGACCTCGAGCCCGCCACCGAGGCAGAAACCGTGAATGACCGCAACGGTCGGCAGCTTGAGCGCTTCCAGATGATCGACCACCGCATGCGCAGCGCGAATCCGCGCTTCGACCATCTCCGGATCGGACGCACCGCGGAATTCGTTGACGTCGGCGCCGGCGATGAAGCCGGACGATTTTGCCGAGCGGATCACAAGACCGGCGGGACGCTCAGTCTCGATCGCGGCGAGGGCTGCGTCGAACTCCTCCATCACGTCGGCAGACAGCGTATTGGCGCTGGAATCGGCGCGGTCGAACAGCAGCCAGGCGACGCCATCGGCATCGCGCGTCAGGTTGAAGTGCTTGTAGGGACCATCTGCTGCAGGCGGGGGCCCGAGCGAGAGCACGCGATTGCCGAGCGCGGTCATGATTTTTGAATCCATGGTCACACCGCCTCGATCAGCATGGCGCCGCCGAGCCCGCCGCCGATGCACTCGGTCGCAATCCCGCGCCGCGTGCCGAGCCGCTTCATGGCATTGACGAGATGCAGCACGATGCGGTTGCCTGACGTGCCGACGGGATGGCCAAGCGAGATTGCGCCGCCATCAACGTTGAGCTTTTCACGATCGATCTCGCCGGCGGCGCCGTCGAGCCTGAGAATCGCGCGGCAGAACTTTTCGTCGTTCCAGGCGGCGAGGCAGCCGAGCACTTGCGTGGCAAAGGCCTCGTTCAATTCCCAGGTCTCCACGTCCTGGAGCGTAAGATTGTTGCGGGTCAGGAGCGGCGTCGCCGACATCACGGGACCGAGCCCCATGATGCTCGGATCCAGCGCGGCCCAATTGCTGTCGACGATCGCAGCCTTCGGCGTCAGCTTGTGCTTCGCCACCGCGGCGTCGGAGGCCAGGATTACCCAGGACGCACCGTCGGTGATCTGCGAGGAATTTCCGGCGGTGACCTGGCCCCAGGGACGCTCGAACACCGGCCTCAGTTTCGCGAGCGACTCGGCCGTCGAGTCCCGCCGCACGCCGTCGTCATGATCGAAGAACTTGCCGTCGCGGGAGAACGCGGTCTCGACCTCGCCTTTCAGATAGCCCTCGGCCTGCGCATGCGCGAGCCGGCGGTGGCTCTCGGCCGCATAGGCGTCCGACTGTGCGCGGGTGATGCCGAAGAGATGGCCGACGACCTCGGCGGTCTGGCCCATGTTCAGATCGGTGACGGGATCGGTCAACCCGCGCTCAAGGCCGATGATCGGCTTGAGATAGCGTGGCCGCAGCTTGAACGCGGCGGCGAGCTTCGCGGCTACGCCTTTGGCCGTGGCGAGGCCAGCGAACCAGCGCACGCCGGAATTCGGCCAGACCAGCGGCGCGTGGCTGAGCGCCTCGGTGCCGCCAGCCAAGATCATGTCGGCATGGCCCTCGCGGATGTAGCGATAGGCCGTGTCGATCGATTGCATGCCGGAGCCGCAGTTGATCTGCATGGTGAAGGCAACCATGTCTTCGCCCATGCCAAGCCGGAGCGCGGCGACGCGCGCCGGGTTCATTTCGTCGGCAATGACGTTGACGCAGCCGAGAATGACCTGGTCAAAGTCGCTGGACGCAAACGGCTGGCGCGCCAAAAGCGGCCGGCCGCATTGCACGGCGAGATCGACAGGCGTGAACGGGCCGGGCCCGGAGCGCGCTTTCAAAAACGGCGTCCGGCTGCCGTCGACGATGAATACCGGTCGTGCCATCAGCTCGCCGCCCTCTGTTCTCCGAGTTCCTGGAAGAACTGATGCACGTCGCCGGTTTTCCTGTAAATCGGTGACAGCGCCTCCGGCGCAAAATCGTCGACCTCGATAACTCCTGCGACGGCTGCATGAGCGGAAGCGAGCTGCTCGCCTTCGGCCTGCGTGATCACGCCCTTCGTCACGGCCTCCTTCCAGTCCCGCACATGCGCGGCGCGCATGCGCTTGGCAATGGCGTCGGTCGCCGCGACCAGCTTGAACGCGCGCTCCAGCCGGGCGAAGCCGCTGTCGTCGTCGACATGGGCGAGATCCGGCGTGAGACGCTCCCGCGCGGTCGACGGCTCGAGCACGATGCCAGCGCATTGGTGCACGATTCGGTCGGAGGGGCCGAGCACGCGGGCGCCGAAGGGCTGGACCACGAGCTTGAGGATGACGGCAACGAGGCGGTTCGGCAGATTGGCGAGGATCTCCGCGAGCCTGATCTCGATCGTCTTGAAGCCGGTCGCCATGCACCATTCCAGCGCGGCAAAATCCTCCTTCTGCCGGCCCTCATCCTGCCAGCGCTTGAGCGCGGCCGACAGCAGGTACAGCTCGGAAAGGATGTCGCCGAAACGCGCAGACAGCATCTCCTTGCGCTTGAGCGCGCCGCCGAGCGTCAAGAGCGCCATGTCGGCGCAGAGCGCAAACGCCGCGGAGTAACGCGAGAGCTGGCGATAGAACGGCGTCGCATCCCCCGCGTCGGGCGCGAGCGCGAAGGCGCCAAAGCTCCAGCTCCGGCCGAAGGCGCGGAACAGCGTCTGAAAGCTGTGACCGACATGTTTCCAGAACGCCTTGTCGAATGCGGTAAGCCCGCGCTCGCGGTCGGTGTCCGCAAGCGCGTTCATCTCGTCGAGCAGATAGGGATGGGCGCGGATCGCGCCCTGCCCGAATATGATGAGGTTGCGCGTGAGGATGTTGGCGCCCTCTACCGTGATGCCCACGGGCACGGCGCGATGCAGATTACCGATATAGTTTTGCGGCCCGTCGATCACGGCCTTGCCGCCATGGATGTCCATGGCATCGTCGATCGCGATGCGCATCCGCTCGGTCGCGTGCAGCTTCATGATGCCGGAGATCACGGCGGGATGGACACCCGCATTCAGCGCCGCGCAGGTGAGCCGCCGCGCCGCGTCGAGCTGGTAGGCGGTGGCGACGATGCGCGCGAGCGGCTCCTCGACACCCTCGAACTTGGAGATGGAGATGCCGAACTGCTCGCGGATGCGGGCGTAAGCACCGGTCGTGCGCGCCGCATACGCGGCACCGGCTGCCGAGAGCGACGGCAGCGAGATGCCGCGGCCGGCGGCAAGCGCCGTCATCAGCATCTTCCAGCCCTGGCCCAGCCGCTCCTCACCGCCGATGACATAGTCGAGCGGAATGAAGACGTCGCGGCCCCAGTTCGGACCGTTCTGGAACACCTGCATCGACGGCAGATGGCGGTGGCCAATCTGGACACCGGGCAGATTTGTCGGGATCAGCGCGACGGTGATGCCGAGCTCTTCCTGGTTTCCGACCAGATGATCGGGATCATAAGCCTTGAAGGCGAGACCCAGCAGCGTCGCGACGGGGCCAAGCGTGATGTAGCGCTTGTGCCAGTTCAGCCTGAGGCCCGTCACTTCGCGGCCCTCGAACACACCTTTGCAGATGATGCCGGTGTCGACCATCGAGGCGGCATCGGAGCCCGCCTCCGGGCTGGTGAGGCCGAAGCAGGGAATGTCGCGGCCGTCGGCAAGCCGCGGCAGCCAGCGCTCCTGCTGCTCTTTCGTTCCGAAGCGCATCAGGAGCTCGCCGGGGCCGAGCGAGTTGGGCACCATCACGGTGACGGCGGCGGCGATCGAGCGGGTCGAGATTTTGCGCACCACTTCCGAATGGGCATAGGGCGAGAAGCCGAGGCCGCCGAATTCCTT
Source organism: Bradyrhizobium zhengyangense (assembly GCF_022012555.1). NCBI lineage: Bacteria > Pseudomonadati > Pseudomonadota > Alphaproteobacteria > Hyphomicrobiales > Nitrobacteraceae > Bradyrhizobium > Bradyrhizobium zhengyangense. The sequence continues at coordinate 66,938 of NZ_JAKLTZ010000019.1, forward strand.
CGGAATGATCATGCCGAAGAATTTCTCGCGCTTGATGAATGCCCAGGCGTCCTGCGGCAGGTCGCGCCACTCCCAAAAGATCTTCCACTCGTCGAGCATGGCGCAGAGCTCATCGACGGGACCGTTGAGGAAGGCCCGCTCCTCGGCGGTCAATGTCGCCTGCGGGATCTTGAGGAGCTTCGACCAGTCGGGGTTGCCCGTGAAGAGGTCAGCGTCCCACCAGACGTCGCCGGCCTCCAGCGCCTCACGCTCGGTGTCGGACATCGCCGGCAGCACGCCGCGGGCCCAGGAGAAGATCGGCTTGGTGAAGGTGTCGCGGCGGAAGCTCATGGCGGACCTCATGCAACGGCGCGGTGACAGGTCATTTTAGCGGAAAATGGCCGCGAGGCGTGAAGACTTCGCCTGCAAAAGGATGCGAATTGACGCGGCCGGGCGGCCGCCCCCGGGGACCATAACGGTCGGGGCGCGCGGGCAGTTCCGGGAGGGGGGAAGCGTCATTCCGGGGCTCGCGCCTGACGGCGCGCCCCGGAATGACGGAGTGCCTTAATCCGGCCGGACCATCTCGAACATGTTTTCCGGCTGAATCTCGAAATAGTCGCCGCGGCGCCCCGCGCGCATGATCGGGCGGGCTGCCGCGGTCTGGTAGACGCCGTCCTTGATCATGGCCTTGTCGATGTGGACGGCGACGACCTCGCCGAGGGTCAGCCAGGCATTCGCCTCCCTGCCGTCGGCACCCTTGAGGCGGATGATATCGGACACCTTGCACTCGAAGGCGACCGGGCTCTCGCCGACGCGCGGCACGTTGACGAGCTTGCCCGGGACTGCGGTCAACCCTGCGAGCTTGAACTCATTGACTTCGGGCGCGACATGCGCGGCGGTGGCGTTCATTTGCTTGGCAAGATCCTTGGTGGCGAGATTCCAGACGAACTCGCCCGTCTGCTGGATGTTCTCGACCGAGTCTTTCCAGTGGGTGGAGGAGAAGCCGATGATCGGCGGCACATAAGCGAACGCGTTGAAGAAGCTGTAGGGCGCCAGATTGACGTGGCCCTTGGCGTCGCGCGAGGAGATCCAGCCGATCGGCCGCGGCGCGATGATGGCATTGAAGGGATCGTGCTTGAGGCCGTGGCCCTTGGAGGGTTCGTAGAAATGCAGGTCTTTCTCGGTCACGCGCTGCTTCCTTTCGTCATTGCGAGCGCAGCGAAGCAATCCAGAATCCCTCCGCGGAGACAATCTGGATTGCTTCGCTGCGCTCGCAATGACGGAATTTGTTGATCCGTCGTCGCACACCGCCAGCCGGTCAGTCCGGCGCGGTCAGCTTGCTTATATGGGAAAAGCTCCGCCCCGTCAGTGGCGCGGGGACAGACCGGCGATGACAAAATCGATCATCTGGTCGATGGTCGGGCCCGGCTTGTTGTCGGCCTGGGCGATCATCTGGGGGTGGAAGAACCGGATCATCGCGGTGCAGGTGCAGAGCGCGGCGAGCGGCAGATCGGGCGCCTCGAAATCGCCTGAGGCCACGCCTTGGGCAATCACCGCGCCGATGGCCTCGGTGACGCGATGGATATGGGCCACGCAAACCTCCCAATCCTCCTCCATCGCGATCTCGACCATCTCGTGCAGCTTGGAATCGCCGACATAACGCTCGGTGTTCATGCGATGGACGGTGGTGAGCAGCTCACGAAAGCGCTCCTTGACCGGACCGGGCTTGGCCACGATCCGCTGCGCCTCGAGCTCGACCTCGCCCATCAGGCTCTGCGCCACCGCCTGGTGGATCGCCTTCTTCGATTCGAAGAAGCGATAGACATTGGCGGGGCTCATCCGGAGCTCTTTGGCGATGTCCCCGACCGTGGTCTTTTGATAACCGATCTGGCGGAACAGCCGCTCGGCCACCTCGAGAATACGATCCCGGGTGTCGCCTTCGATATGTTCCGCAACCAATGTCATGTGTCAGGACTCGTCCATCGCTAGTCTTCTCATTTATTCAGCCGCCTCAGCAAGCGGAATTGCGTGCTGGTCATCGCTCCCATGCTGCGGCGCGGCAGGCTGTTCCGGCGTGCCGGCTTCGTCCAGGCTCTTCCTGAACCACAGGGCATAGAGGCCCGGCAGGTACAGCAGCGTCAGGAAGGTCGCGACAAACAGGCCGCCCATGATGGTGATCGCCATCGGGCCCCAGAAGGCCGAACGCGACAGCGGTATCATGGCGAGGATGGCGGCAAGCGCCGTCAGCACCACCGGACGGGCGCGGCGGACGGTCGCCTCCACGATCGCCTCGCGGCGGGTCAGGCCGTGCGAGACGTCGGTCTCGATCTGGTCGACCAGGATGACCGTGTTGCGCATGATCATGCCGGCGAGCGCGATCAGGCCGAGCAGCGCCACGAAGCCGAACGGCTGGTTGGCGACATTCAGACCGAGCGAGGCACCGACGATGCCGAGCGGCGCGGTGAGGAATACCAGCGTCAGGCGCGAGAAGCTCTGCAACTGGATCATCAGCAGCGTCAGCATCACCATGACCATCACCGGGAAGAGGATGAAGATCGAGGCATTGCCCTTGGCGGATTCCTCGAAGGCGCCACCCGGCTCGATGCGGTAGGCCGGCTCGAGGCTGTCCTTGATCGCCTGAAGCTTCGGCGTGATCTGGTTGGTGACGTCAGGCGCCTGCACGCCGTCGACGACGTCGGAGCGCACGGTGATCGCCATGTCGCGGTTGCGCCGCCACATGATCGGTTCCTCGTGGGCATATTCGATCTTGGCGATCTGCTGCAGCGGCACGGCAACACCGTTCTTCGAGGTGATGGTGAGATCGCCGACCCCGCCGAGGTCGAGACGTTCGGACGGAATCGCACGGGCGACCACGCCGACCTTCTCGATGCCGTCACGCACGGTCGTGACCTGCGCGCCGGAGATCAGCATCGACAGCGCCTGCGAGACGTCCTGCGGGGTCAGGCCCATGGCACGGGCACGGTCCTGATCGACGACGAGCTTGAGGTAGGGCGACTGCTCGTTCCAGTCGAGCTGGACGTCCTTGACGTTCTTGTTCTCGCGCATGACGTCGCGAACCTGATAGGCGATCTCGCGCACCTTGTTCGCGTCAGGCCCGATCACGCGGAACTGCACGGGGAAGCCGACGGGGGGGCCGAAATTGAAGCGGTCGACGCGCACACGCGCCTCCGTCAGCATGCCATCGGCAACCGCACCCTCGATCTTGGCCTTGACCCGTTCGCGCGCCTCGACGCCCTTGGCGACGATGACGATCTCGGCGAAGGACTCGTTCGGCAGCTGCGGGTTGAGGCCGAGCCAGAAGCGCGGCGAGCCCTGGCCGACATAAGACGTATAGGTCTCGATATCCTTGTCGTCCTTCAGAAGCGTCTCGGCCTTCTTCACGGCCTTCTCGGTAACGTTGAAGGCCGTGCCCTCGGGCAGGCGCAACTGGAGGAACAGCTCGGGCCGTTCCGACAGCGGGAAGAACTGCTGCTGGACATGACCGAAGCCGACGATGGAAGCGACGAACACGCCGACGGTCGCGACCACCACGGTGATGCGATGATTGACGCACCATTGCACGATGGCGCGCAAGCCGCGGTACATCCGGGTCTCGTAAACCGCATGCGGATCGTGATTGTGATGCACCTTTATCTCCGGCAGCAGCTTGACGCCGATATAGGGCGTGAAGATCACCGCCACGAACCAGGAGGCGACCAGCGCGATCGCCACGATCCAGAAGATGCTGCCGGCATATTCGCCGACCGCCGAATTGGCAAAGCCGATGGGGAGGAAGCCAGCGGCCGTGACCAGCGTACCCGTGAGCATCGGAAACGCGGTGGATTCCCAGGCAAAGGACGCCGCACGCATGCGGTCCCAGCCCTGCTCCATCTTCACCACCATCATCTCGACCGCGATGATGGCATCATCCACGAGAAGTCCGAGCGCGATGATCAGCGCACCGAGCGAGATGCGGTGCAGATCGAGCGACATCGAATTCATGACTATGAAGACGATACCGAGCACCAAGGGCACGGACATCGCGACCACGATACCGGTACGCCAGCCGAGCGCTAGGAACGAGACGAACAGCACGATCGCGAGCGCTTCCATGAAGGAGTGCACGAACTCGCCGACGGCGTGCTCGACCACCTTGGGCTGATCGGCGATCAGCGAGACATCGATGCCCTGCGGCACCGCCTTCATGAAATCTGCGGTCGCCTTCTCGACGTCCTTGCCGAGCTCGAGGATGTTGGCGCCCTTGGCCGTGACGACGCCGATGCCGATTGCGGACTTACCTTCCTGGCGCACGACGAAGCTCGGCGGATCGACATAGCCGTGCGTGACGGTGGCGATGTCGCCGAGGCGGAACACGCGGCCGTTGCTCTCGACCGGCGTCTCGGCCACGGCCTTGGCGCCGTCGAGCGCGCCGGTGACACGCAGCGGCACGCGCTGCGACGAGGTCTCGACCGTACCGGCCGGCGTCACGTTGTTCTGCTTGGCCAGCGAATCGAACAGCGCCTGCGGCGTGATGCCGAGGGTGGCGAGCTTGGCATGCGAAAACTCGACGTAGATGCGCTCATCCTGATTGCCGTACATATCGACCTTGGTGACGCCAGGCACCTTAAGGAGGCGCTGGCGAAAACCTTCGGCGACCTTCTTGAGCTGGGCGTAGTCGGCGCCGTCGCCGGTCATCATGTAGAGGATGGAATCGACGTCGGAGAACTCGTCGTTGACGACGGGTCCGAGAATCCCTGCGGGCAGCTGGCCCTGAACGTCGACCAGCTTCTTGCGCAGCAGATAAAAGAGATACGGCACGTCCTTCGGCGGCGTGGAATCGCGGAAGGTGACCTGGAGCGCGGTGAAGCCGGGCTTGGAATAGGTCTGCACCTTCTCGAAATAAGGCAGCTCCTGGATCTTCTTCTCGATGGGATCGGCGACCTGGGCCTGCATCTCCTGTGCGGTCGCGCCCGGCCAAAGCACGGAAACGTTGACGACCTTCACCGTGAAGAACGGATCTTCGGCGCGGCCGAGCTTCTGATAGGAGAAGAAGCCGGCGACGCCGAGCACGAGCATCAGGAACAGGACCAGCGTCGGATGGCTGACGGCCCAGGCCGAAAGGTTGAAGCGCTTCATCGCACTCTCCGGAAAATCGATCCAATTGCCAAAACGACAGCCGCTCTGTTCAAACCGTCGTCGCGAGGCAGCGAAGCAATCCAGGGGGCTGGGCAGGTTCTGGATCGCTTCGCCGCTTCAGCCTTTGCGTAGGGGCAAAGGCAGAAGCTCACCTCACACGACGTAGCTCGCTTCTCCTGTCATTCCGGGGCGCCCGCAGGGCGATCCCGGAACAACGGTAGTTAGAAAGACAGCGCCGACACGACCCGCACCTTCTGGCCGGGATCGAGCTTCTGCACGCCGAGTGTGACGATCTTGGCGCCCTCGTCGACACCCCCAGTGATGATGACGTCGTTGCTGTCGTACGCCTTCACCGCAACCGGCTTCAGCGAAACCGCGCCGTTGTCGTCGACGACGAAGAAGGACGACTTGCCGCCTTCGTTGAACAGCGCCGACAGCGGCAGCCGCGCGACGCGCTCGGTGGCGGCGTCCGACAGCGTCAGCGTCGCCGTCATGCCGAGCGCGACCTTGTCGCCGGCCTCGGGCAGCGAGAATTTTGCGAGATAGGTGCGCGTGGCCGGATCGGCAGCAGGCGCAATCTCGCGCAGCTTCGCGGCGTATTTCTTGTCCGGCTCCGACCAAAGAGTGACGCTGGCGACGCCCGACTTGGCGCGTCCGACCAGCGTCTCAGGGATCGCGACGACCGCTTCCTTTTCGGCAAAGCGGGCGACACGGATCGAAGCCTGGCCCGCGGCGACCACCTGGCCGGGCTCGATCAGCGTCGCGGTGACGACGCCACGGGCGTCGGCGTTGAGCGTCGCGTAGGAAAGGGAATTCTTGGTCAACTCGACCGAGCGGATGGCACGGTCAAGGCGCGCACGGGCTTCGTCAGCTGCGGCGCGGCTCGAATCCATCGCGGCGTCCGTGGTCCAGCCCTTGGCTTTCAGATCCTTGGCGCGCTGCTCGGCGGCTGCAGCCTGGGCAAGCACTCCAGTCGCAGCGGTCTGCTCGGCGACCGCCTGCTCGGCCTGGAGCTTCAGATCGACCTCGTCGAGGGTGGCGAGTGCCTGGCCGACTTCCACGGTCTGGCCGACCTCAACAAGGCGTTTCGCGACCTTGCCGGCGACGCGGAAGCCGAGGTCGCTCTCGATCCGGGGCTTGATGGTGCCGACGAAGCTGCGCTCCGGGGTCTCGGCATCATAATGCGCTGTGGCGACCAGAACCGGCCGCGGCGGCTCGGCTTTTTGCGCCACGGAATCGTTGCATCCGGCCAGCGCCGCGGCCATCAGGGCCAGCGAAACACCTGCCAAGAGCCTGGAATAGCTGGACAAAACCGACCGAACGAACATCGGGGGACACTCCTGCGTCTGCGATGAGAGGAATGTCGAATAATCACTGATAAAAGTCAATAATCGTCAGTCATCAGGAATGTGTGATCGTTAAGGGGTGGTAAGGATCAGAAGGAGATTACCAGGAAGGTGCTATCGTAGGGTGGCCAAAGGGTAGCGTGTCCACGCCCTTGGCCTATCGGAAGAGATCGTGGGCACGGCGCGCGAAGAGCGCGCCTTTCTCCCACCCTACGAGACTGCCCTTACCGCCCCTGGTCGGCGAATTCGTGCTTGGTCTCGTGGCCGCCGATGAAGACCAGGATGCCGGCGAGGAGCGGCAGCACGGCAAGCACCAACAGGCCGGTCGAGGTCTGCCCTGTTGCTTCCTTGACCCAGCCGATCAGGTAGGGGCCGCCGAAGCCTGCGAGATTGCCGATCGAATTGATCAGCGCGATGGCGCCGGCAGCTGCCGTGCCTGACAGCCAGGCGGTCGGCAAGGTCCAGAACACGCCGAAGACGCAGAACACGCCGATCGCGGCGAAGGTCAGCGCCACCATCGTCATTGTGGGATCGGTGAGATAGCTGGAGATGGCGAGCGCGATCGCGATCAGGATCATGGGCACGCCGACATGTATCACGCGCTCGCGCGTTGAGTCCGAATGCCGGGCCCATAGGATCATGGCGATCGTACCGAACACATAGGGGATTGCGGTCACGAAGCCGGTCTGGGCGTTGGTGAGGCCGAACGCCTTGACGATCTGCGGCAGCCAGAACTGCATGCCATAGAGCGCGCCGACGAAGCCGAAATAGATCAGGCTGAGTGCGATCACCTTCGGCGAGGACAGGGCTTCACCGAGCGAGAAGTGCTTCACCGCCTGCTTGGCCGCGATCTCCGAATCGAGCTTCGCCTTGAGCCAGGCCTTCTGCTCGGCCGAGAGCCAGTCCGCCTTCTCCGGCTTGTCGGTGAGGTAGAACCAGGTGACGATGCCGAGCAGCATCGAGGGGATCCCCTCGAGAATGAACAGCCACTGCCAGCCCTTCAGTCCCATGACGCCGTCGAGCCCGAGCAGGAGGCCCGAGATCGGCGCGCCGATCACGGTCGAAACAGGCACGGCGATCGCGAAGGCCGCAAGGAAACGACCGCGATATTCGGCCGGATACCAGTAGGTGAGATAGAGGATGATGCCGGGGAAGAAGCCGGCTTCCGCCACGCCGAGCAGGAAGCGTAGGACGTAGAAGCTGGTCACGCCGCTCACCAGCGCCATCAGCGCCGAAATGATGCCCCAGGTCACCATGATACGGGCGATCCAGCGGCTGGCGCCGAACTTTTCCAGCGCGAGGTTGCTCGGCACCTCGAAGATGAAATAGCCGATGAAGAAGATGCCGGCGCCCCAGGAGAAGATCAGCGGGGTGAACTTCAGCTCGGCGTTCATGGTCAGCGCGGCGAAGCCGAGATTGACGCGATCGAGATAGGAGAAAAAGTAGGCCAGCACCAGGAACGGAATCAGGCGCCAGGAGATGGCGCGGATCGTCGAGGTCTCGATTTCGCTCTTGGTGATACCGGCCGAACCGGCATAAGTCGTGGTCTGGCTCATCGCTTCCCCCGGGGTTGTTGCTTTTGTGGGCTGATTGCGGTTTTCAGCATCGCGGACAAAGAGTCAATGGAGCAAGCAATGCACGGGACGCAACCGGCCAACACCGTTGCACCGCTCCAGGCATCGCTGATGCGCGCCGCCCTGGCGCTGGTCGTGATCGCCTGCGGCCTCTCCTTGCGCTGGTACGGCTTTCAGCTAGGCCTGCCCGCCTTCATGGTGAAATACGGCGGCTCGCTGTTGTGGGCGACGATGGTGTTTCTGTTGGTCGGGGTTTTGCTGCCGCAGCTGACGCGGACGCAGCTTGCGGCGATCGCGATGGTGATCGCGATCGCGGTCGAGTTTTCGCGGCTGGTGCACACGCCGTGGCTCGATGCGTTCCGACTGACAACGGCCGGCGCGTTGTTGTTGGGACGGATTTTCTCGCTGTGGAATGTGCTGGCGTATGCGATTGGGATCGCGTGCGGCGTTTGGATCGATCGGCTGGTCGCGCGGCGCGGTCTTGCAACTCACTCATCAAGCTGAAACCGCTCGAAGCGATCCAGCTCTTCCTCGATCTTCCGCTTCAGCTCCTTGCGCCCCGCCGTCTTCTTGCCCTGCCCGACCCAAGTCCATTTCTGCATCAGCACCTTCTTCGCCTGCCGGTCGGTCTTGAGATCGAGCGCGGCGACGATCTCGTCGCCGACCAGCACGGGCAGCGCGAAATAGCCGAGCTTGCGCTTGGCCTTCGGCACATAGGCCTCGAACAAATGATTGTAGCCGAAGATGAGATTGGTGCGCTTGCGCTGGATGATCAGCGGATCGAATGGCGAGAGGATGTGGACGAGGTCGGACGATATTTCGGCAGGCTCGAGCGTCGCTGGTGCGGTCCAATGCTCCTGCTTGCCGGCGCCTTCGATCGCGACCGGCACGAGCTCGCCGCGGCGGACGCGCGAGGCGACCAGGCTTGCGACCGCCTTCTTGCTCGGCGCATCGAGATGGCAGATCGAATCGAGGCTGACGACGCCTTGCGAGCGCAGCGCACGATCGAGCAGATAGGCCGTGATCTCCTTCGCTGAAGCCGGCTTCGGCAATTTGTCCCAGCCGAAATGACGCGTCATCAGATCATAGGTCTTCAGCATGCCCTGGCGCGCGCTGATGGTCGCGACGCCGGTATAGAAGGCCAGCTGAAGCGCCCGCTTCGAGGGTTTTCGGCTCTGCCAGAGATGCTCCTTCTCGATGAGCACGTCGTCCTCGATGTCGCGGATGGTCAGCGCACCCGCGCGCAACAGCCGCATCACCTTGCGGGTGTCAGCCAGCGTCACCGAGGCATACCAATTGTGCCCCTCGCGCTTGTGCTCGCGCATCGCCGGCAGGAAGAAGCGAAAATCGTTCGACGGAACGTAGGACAGCGCATGGGTCCAGTATTCGAACACGCTTTTGTCGACGCTCTGCGCCTGACGCAGATCGGCGCGGCGATAGGACGGAATGCGGCTGAACAGGATATGGTGATGGCAGCGCTCGATCACGTTGATGGTGTCGATCTGCACATAGCCAAGATGGGCGACCGCGTCCGTGACGGCCTGGGCGCCCTCGCCGAACGGTGCGCGCGTATCGAGCCGCTGGGCCCTCAGCCAGATCTGCCGGGCCTGTGTCGTCGGTATCAGAAGGGGTTTTGGTGCGCGGGGCATTGCGAGAGGCAATGTAGCGGGATTCGCACCAAGAGAAAGAACAGGAAAAACAACCCGGCATACGAAAGCCGCGCTGCCATCTGCTGACAGCGCGGCTTGATGGTAGGGCCGAGGCCTACTTCATCATCATCGCCTTCTGCGCCTTCATGTAATGCATGCAGGCGCCCTTCATCTTGCCCATGCTCATGTCCGTGTTGGCCATGGCCATTTCCTTGTTCATGGCCATCTTGGCGGGCGTGTCGGCGGTGCCGGTCATCGCGGCCGTCGATTTCATCATGTTTTCGCCGGTGCACGCCATCATCGCGGCGGAGGCGGGCGAAACGGAGAGAGCGAACGCGACAAAGGCTGCGGCGGTGAGCAAGGTCCTCATCGAAAAGTCTCCTCAAGTAAAACGAAACCGGCGTCATGCCGGCATTCGCAAATACGTATTCTCTCGTGAGAACGTTTCGTGGAGAAGACAATTTTCTTGCTGCAACGCAAAGCAGGCCGACATTAGCGACCGTCCTTGGGCGCCTTGACCCGGTCGTTGGGCCGGTCGCTGAGGCTGCCGGTGGCGATGTCGGGCTCGCAGGAGGCTCTGCCCCGCCCCTCCGCCTGACAGCGATAGACGCTGCCGGTCAGGCGATCGACCAGCCACATCGTCTCGTCTGTCGGAGCTTCGAGGCCGATATAGCGAGAGGCCAACCCAGTGATCAGCGTCGAGAGCAGGATCGCCACCGCGATCATCGCCGCACCGATATAGATCGGCATGGCGCTGAGAAACACGGTCCGATCCGGCCGGCCATTACGATAGAACTGGTAGTCACTCGGCCTCGGCACTGGACGGAACTCGGCTCCCTCATCTACGATTGTCGAGTGACGTTGCTTGCTAGGCGCGCATCTGGCCGAAAGCTTGTCCGCGGGCGGACCATGCCGCGACCGCTTTGCGACGACCGGTGTACACGGGTTTCAGCAATGCTCTGCCTCAGTCCCCCTAGGTCGGGGCGGAAGCGCAGCTCAGGCTCCTTAAGAGAGCCAGCTTATTAAGAGAGCCAGCTTAGCCCGGAAGCCCCCGCCCACGAATGTGACGAAGATCACATCGAAGCCTTTGAACCTTCCCTATGCTCGCAGCATCAAATCGCCATCAGGCGTCACAGCGAGGATACGACAATGACCCATTTCGATAGGTTTTTTGGACTGAAGGCGATCACGCTCACGGCCGCGCTGTCGCTGACCGCGGGCCTGGCTTTCGCCGGCGACAACAACGTCTCGTCCAGCCAGATCCTGGATGCGTTGAAGCCGAAGCCGATCACCCGCGGCCTCTCCGTCGGTCCGCAGGCCGATCCGACGGCGCAGGCCAAGGAAGCGACCTTCCTGAACACCGTGCGCAACCGGCAGACCCGTTCGCTCTCGATGGGCGAACGTGACCAGATCGCCGAGCTCGCGTCGACCAAGCCGAACATCGATCTGGAGATCCAGTTCGACTATAACTCGGCCGACATTGCCAAAACGTCTGTGCCGTCGGTGCAAGCTCTCGGCAAGGCGCTGTCCGACCCGTCGCTGAAGGGCTCGACCTTCGTGGTCGCCGGCCACACCGATGCGATCGGCACCGAGGAGTACAATCAGGGCCTCTCGGAGCGTCGCGCCGACACCATCAAGAAGTACCTGGTGCAGAACTACGGTCTCAACGGCAGCGACCTGGTCACCGTCGGCTATGGCAAGACCAAGCTGAAGGACGCCGCCAACGGCGCCGACCCGATCAACCGCCGCGTTCAGGTCGTGAACATGGACACCAAGACCGCGTCCAAATGATCTGAGAAACGATCGCAACAGCCGACAAACCGCCTGCCGCGTGTGGCAGGCGGTTTTCTGTCGTCAGATCCAGCTCTGAAACAGCATCAGGTGGTTGAACGTCTGCATCGATGTGCCGATGAAGGCCGCCGAGATCGGCAGCATCACCGCGAAGCCGATCGCGACCATGCCCACATAGGCCCACAGCAGCCAGCGCGGCAGCCCCTCTCGGCGCAGCGCATAGACCAGGGCAAGCGACGCAACCGTTGCAGCCGGCAGATAGTAGTAGATGAAGCCCAGCGTGCGTGGGAGCAAAGCCCAGGCGAGCCAGCAGCCGAAATAGAACGCCGCGATCAGGAACGCATCCCAACGGCGCGCGACGACGAAGTCGCGCAACACAACGGCAAGCGCGAGCAACGCCGGCCAGGCGACCAGCGGATTGCCGAGGAAGACGATCGCTGCAACGTTGTCGTCCGCGGTCTTGTCGAACAGGAACCACACCGGGCGCGCCAGCAACGGCCAGGACGGCCAGGAGCTCATATAGGTGTGGCCGGCGATCGCAGTGGTGGTGTTGTCGGCGAAGATCCGGCGCTGCGCCTCGATCAGATCGGATAGCGACAGGCCGTAGAGCGGAACGAAGGCGGCGAAATACGTCACGGCCGGCAACAGCGCAAAGCACAGTGCGGCATGATGCGCCCTGAATGTGGGCCAGAGGTCAGGGCGGTACCAATCGGTTGGCCTCGCATCGGCAAACAGAGTATGCCAACCCTGCATCAGGCGGACCACCGCAACGATCGCGATGCAGACAGCGAGCGGAAACAAGCCGCTCCATTTGCAGGCAGCTGCAAAACCGAACAACGCCCCTGCGATCGCGAACAGCGCCTGCGGACGCTCTCGTCGAAAGCCGTGCATGAAGGCAGCGATGGCGAGCAAGCCAAGACCCAGCGCAAAGATGTCGAGCATCGCGATGCGCGCCTGCACATAGAGCATCTGGTTGAAGGCCGCGATCAGCGCCGTCGCAATCGCGGGTCCTTGCGACCCGAACAGTGCGAGCCCGCAGAGATAGATCGCGACAACGGCGAGCGCGCCGAACAAGGTCGCCGGATAGCGCCAGCCGAGCGCGTTGTCGCCGAATGCCGCGATCGATGCCGCGATCAGCTCTTTCGCAAGCGGCGGATGCATCGGATTGAGCATCGGCTGTGGCGCAGTGAAGCCCAGCATCTGCCGCGCTGCCGGCACGTAATGAACCTCGTCGAACACGAACTTGTCCGGCGTCGTCAGCCCGATCAGCAGCGCGACATGCGCGGCTAGGAAGATCGCGACAGCGATCACTGCGCTTCGCGACAATCCAGGAACTGGATGTGCTTCCAGCGACTGCGATAGGGCTATTTTGCGTGGCAAATCTGCGTCACCGCGAATAAAAAATAACTCAGGCGATCCATTGAACGCATTCTGCCGCAACTGTCACTAAGCTAACGCTCGTCTCGCGCGGCCTGTGATAATTCTGCCACAACACAAGCGCGCGCGATCCAGTACGATCAGGGACCTCGATCGGTTACGATATGAATTTGCGTTTTCTGCTTTTCCCAACACTGCTGTCGGCTGCACTTTGCGCTGCGCCTTCTGTGCAGGCCCAGACGCGCGTCGGCGAAGCCGTCCTCGTCCAGAACGAAGTGGTGCGTGTGGCCGCGAGCACGACGCCGATCAATGTCGGCGATAGCATGCTGCGCGATGAAACCGTGCGCACCGGTGCCGACAGCGCGGCGCGCTTTGTCATGGCCGACAGCACCAACCTGTCGCTGGGGCCGAGTGCGACGCTGAAGCTCGACCGCACCGTCTTCAACGACGAGCACAGCTATCGCGACGTCGCCATCCGAATGGCGACCGGCGCATTCCGCTTCGTCACCGGACATTCGGAGAAGACCGCCTACAAGATCACGACGCCGCTCGCGACCATCGGCGTTCGCGGCACGATCCTCGACATCCTCTCGCAACGCGGCCGCTCGGTCGTCGTCCTTCAAGAGGGAGCGGCAAGCGTCTGCACGCTGAGCTTCCAGTGCATTCAGCTCACCCAGCCGGGCGACACCGCGATCATCACCTCGACCGGCGGCAAAGTCACGATCACCAAGACCAACTCGCCGCCCTGGACGTTCGCAGCCAACTGCGCCGCCAATGCCGGGCTGTGCACCGTCAACCAATATGCCGATGCGTCGCCGACCACACCCGCCGTCCATGACGACGGCATGCTGTGCGGGCGCTGACGATGGCAAAGCCCGGCTTCAAACGCCTCGTCCTGGCCTACACGCTCGGCGCGGCCGCCGCGCTCACGCTGTTCGCGCTCAACGCCCGTCCAGCGACAGCCGCGACCTTCTGCGAATCCGAGTGCGGCAGTCCGACCCCCTCCCCGTCACCGACATATTCGCCGTCCCCGACGCCAGGCGCATCGCCCTCCCCGAGTCCGTCTCCGTCACCAAGCCCGTCTCCGTCGCCGAGCCAGGCTCCGTCGCCGACCCCAACGCCGACCGGCTCCGATTCCAGCGGCAACTCGGTCAACGGACTCGCCAACCAGCGCTTCAATCAGATGATCACCAACCGCGTGCTCGGCACGGTGCTGCTTGGCGTCAACGAGCAGGTCAATTGCAGCGACTGCATCAGCGCGTTCGGCTCGGCCGGCTCGTTCTCGGCCGGCATCCACGGCCGCAAGGAACTGACGCCCAACCTGTCGCTGCTTGCCGGCATCGCCTACACGCAATACAGCGAGGGCGGCTATCACATCACCAGCGCACCGATCGGCGCCCTTGCGCTGCGTTATGACTTCACCGATTGGGGCTCGTCGCGTCCGTTCTTCGACGTCGGCACGATCCTGACGCCGTGGGAGAAAGCGCGCTACACCCGCAGTTACAATACCAGCCTGGGTCCGGTGAGCGTGACGAGTTCAACGGACGCCTCCAATTATGCGGTCTTCGGCCGCGCCGGCTGGATCAGTCGCCTGTCACCGCGCGACGAGGTCGCAGCCTCCATCGAGGTCTGGCAGCTCTGGCAGCGCGTGTCGGGATACGCCGACAACACGGTCGCGTTCAATCCGTTCGACGCCACCATTGCAACAGGCACCGACCGTACCAGCCTGGTCAAGATCGGCGGCCAGTGGACCCATCTCTTCGCCGGCAATATCGAGACCAACATCAACGGCGGGTGGGTGCAGTCCTTCGCCAGCCATAGCGGCATCGTCGCCACCGTGACCGGCGACGGCATGGTGGTGCCGACGATGGGCAACCAGGGCTGGTTCGAATATGGCGGCCGCCTCGGCTTCCGTGTGCAGAAGGGCTGGGTCGTGGATCTCTTCGCCAACGGCACACTGGGCCCGCAGCCGGTGGGCAATACGATCCATGGCGGCGTAGGGCTGCGGATCAATTATTAGCTGGCGCGGTTCGCGCGAGCAGCCCAAACCTCCGCTGTCATGCCCGGCTTCGCGGGCGATGACACTTGTCGTGTAGGAACGGCACTGGCCGTCACGCCGCAGACCTGCCCTCGAACGCTCGCCGCAGGACCTCCACGTCCAGCTTCACCATCTTCATCATGGCTTGCCAAGCGCGGGCGGCGGCAGCCTTGTCAGGGCTCGACAGGTACTCGAACATCACCTTCGGCACCACCTGCCAGGCCACGCCCCAGCGATCCCTGAGCCAGCCGCACTGCTCTTCCTTGGCGCCATGAGCGAGGAACGCATTCCAGACGCTGTCGACCTCAGCCTGGTCGTCGCAATGGATCATCAGCGAGATCGCGTGCGTGTATTCCATCTTCATGCCGCCGTTGAGCGCGACCAGCGGCTGCCCGGCCACCGTGAACTCGACGACCAGCACCGAGCCCTCCTTGCCGGATGGGCCGTCCGAAACGTTGTGCTGAACGTGCGTGATCTCCGAATTCGGAACGAGCGAGACGTAGAACTTGGCGGCCTCCACGGCATCGCCGTTGAACCACATGCAGGGCACGAGCTTGGACATTGCGACTGCTCCTCTTCAGGCTTCGATCAGGCGTTCGCCATGGCGGGCTTCGCGGGGACGGCTGCCATGTCCAGCCAGTTCACGCCCCACATATGGCCATCCGGATCCTCAAAGCTGCGGCCATACATGAAGTCGTATTCGTCGACAGGGCTTGGATCGGCCACGCCGCCAGCAGCCTTGGCTCTACCGACGATATCGTCGACCTCGTTACGGCTCTCGGCGGACAGGCAGAACAGCGCCTGGTTCGAGGTCTTCGCATCCGCGATCGGCTTCGGCGTGAAATGACGGAATTTATCGTGGGTCGTCAGCATGACGTAGATGGTCTCGGAAAAGACCATGCAGCTAGCCGTGTCATCGCTGAATTGCGGGTTCCTGGTCGCGCCGATCGCCTCGTAAAAGGCGGTCGCACGCTTGAGGTCGGTCACCGGCAGATTGAGAAAAATCATCCTGGGCATCGGAAGCTCCTTGGGGGTTCTGCCCAAGGACGGATGGCTGGGCGGCCATCCGACAGCGCTTCCGGATATTTTTTAGACCGTGCCTGCGGGGTCTGGTCGCACCGAACCCGTGTGGTCCTCGATGTTACTTCTTTTCGTTCGGATCCCGATGCACGGGGTCGATCCACAGCACGGTCTCGGGCTTCTCGACCGGTTCGATGTCGAGATTGATCGCAACCGCCTCGCCATCGCTGCGCACCAGCACGCATTCCAGCACCTCGTCGGGGCTGGCGTTGATCTCCTGATGCGGCACGTAGGGCGGCACAAAGATGAAATCGCCGGGGCCGGCCTCGGCGGTGAACTGCAGGCTCTCGCCCCAGCGCATCCGCGCCTTGCCCTTCACCACGTAAATGACGCTCTCGAGATGGCCGTGGTGATGCGCGCCGGTCTTGGCGTCGGGCTTGATGCTGACGGTGCCGGCCCACAATTTCTGCGCACCGACGCGGGCGAAATTGATCGCGGCCGCACGGTCCATGCCGGCGGTCGACGGCACGTTGGTATCGAGTTGATTGCCGGGAATGACGCGCACGCCGTCATGTTTCCAGCGATCATCGTGGTGATCGTGGTCATGGTGAGAATGGCTGTGGTCATGGCCGGTCATTGATCTTGCTTTCTGCTGGTTCTGTGCGCGCGAAACTAACCAAAGCCGGCCTATCAAGCCATACAAAAATCGGAACTCTCATAGCTGCCCAGCGTTGTCATTGCGAGCAATCTGGAAGGAGAGAGTTTCATGGGTAGCACCAGCGACAAGATCAAGGGCAACGCCAACGAAGTCATTGGCAAGGCGAAGCAGGGCATCGGCGAAGCCACCGGTTCCGAGCGTCTTCAGGGAGAAGGCGCGGTCCAGGAAGTCAAGGGCAAGGGCCAGAAGGCCATGGGCGATGCCAAGGATGCAGCAAAGGAAGCGATCGATCGCGCCGCTGCGGCGGCCCGTCGCACCACCGAGTAAACTGCGTTGGACTGAAAGCGAAAAGACCGGCCGAAAGGCCGGTCTTTTTGTTTAGCAAGTCATTCCGGGGCGCGATGCGAACCCGGGACGGCTGCGCCGTTATTTCACGCCGAGCAATTCCACATCGAACATCAGCGTCGCGTTCGGCGGGATGACGCCGCCGGCGCCGCGCGCGCCATAGCCGAGCTGTGGCGGGATGATCAGCGTGCGCTTGCCGCCGACCTTCATCGTGGCAACACCCTCATCCCAGCCGGCGATGACGCGGCCCTTGCCGATCGGGAATTCGAAGGGCTCGTTACGATCGACGGACGAGTCGAATTTCTTGCCCTTCTGGCCGTTTTCATAGAGCCAGCCGGTATAGTGCATCACGCAAATCTGGCCGGGCTTCGGCGAGGCGCCGGTGCCGACGACGCTATCGGTGATCTGCAATCCTGAAGCTGTGGTCATGGTCTTTCCTGCGGTCTGGGCCGAGGCCGTGGTGGAAACGAATGTCGACACAGCGCCGATCGACGTGATCGCGAATGCCGACATGATGGCGAGGAGCACGCGCTGGAAACGCTGCATAAGGCACCTTCCGTTTGAGGCGGGAGGTGTCTAGCGCAAGGCCGATGCCGTTTCCACCCCTTAAACTTCGATATTTTCCAGCCGCACAGGGAGCTTGCGGATACGCTGGCCGGTGGCGTGATAGATGGCATTGCAGATCGCCGCATTGGTGCCGACATTGGCGAGTTCGCCGAGCCCCTTTGCGCCGGCCGGGTTGATGTGATCATCCTGTTCGGAGAGCAAGATCACCTCGACGCCGGGGACATCTGCATTCACGGGCACGAGATAGTCGGCAAAGTTGTCGTTGACGTAACGTGCGGTGCGCTCGTCGATCTCGGTGGCTTCGAGCAGCGCCGAGGACATGCCCCAGATCAGGCCGCCCATCAGCTGACTGCGGGCCGTGCGCGGATTCATGATGCGGCCAGCCGCAAACGCTCCGACCAGGCGGGGCGCGCGGATCTCGTGCGTGAAGCGGTTGACTCTGACCTCGACGAATTCGGCGCCAAAGGCATAGGCAATCTTGTCCTTCATGGCCGCACCGCCGACGAGCCGCGCGTGCCCGCTGTGCATCGCCTTGAAGGAATCCAGCGGCGCGCCTTCCGGCTTCCACTCACCATATTCCTCGACCACGCCGGCACCGAGAGCGTCGAACGCTTTCTCCAGATCGAGCGGGCGATCGCTCCTGGCCGCCTCTGTCGATGGGGTCTGCCCCATGCCGACCGTTTCCTTGGCCTTGTCCGCGAGGCTCTCGTTCGGCATCAGCGCCTTGAACAGCCGCTGACGAACCTGGTCACACACCATCATCACAGCGGAGCAGGTGCTGGCCGTCGAATTCGATCCGCCTGCAACGGGGCCCGGCGGCAGGTCGCTGTCGCCAATGAAGACCGCGACCTTCTCCAGCGGCACACCAAGCCGCTCGGCGGCCGTCTGCGCAAGGATCGTATAGGCGCCCGTGCCGATCTCGTGGCCGGCGATCTCGACGCGGGTACGGCCGTCGCGCTGCAGGCGAACGCGCGCTGCCGCGGGAGCCATCTGCGTCGGATAGCAAGTGGCCGCGCAGCCGTAGCCGATCAGCCAATCACCATCGGACATCGATTTCGGCGCCGCTGAGCGCTGCGCCCAGCCGAAAGCCTTTGCGGCTTCATCGAAACACGCCATCAGCGAGCGCGATGTGTAGGGTTTGCCGCCGATCGGCTCATTGGTCGTGTCGTTGATGCGGCGGAGCTCGACCGGATCCATGTTCAGCTTCACAGCCAGCTCATCCATCGCGCTCTCCAGTGCAAACAGATAGGGCACCTCCGGCGGCGAGCGCATGAAGCCGGGCGTGTTGCGGTCGGCGCGCACGATCGACACGAGACTGTCGACATTCGGGCAGGCATAGAGCCGCGTCGTGGTCTTGGTACCGCCGACGCAATAGGGGTCGGCGCGCGAGGAGACCTCCGCGCCTTCATGTCTGAGCGCGACCAGCTTGCCGGTCCGGCTCGCGCCGAGCTTGATCTCGTGGCGGGTCTCGGCGCGATAGGTGGCAATGGTAAAGCCTTGGTCGCGGGTCGGGACCAGCTTGATCGGCCGGTTCAGCCGCTTCGCGATGCCGGCAATGATCGCAGTTCTCGGTGTCATCGAACCGCGCGAGCCAAAGCCGCCGCCGACATAGGGATTGACCACCCGCACCTTGTCGGCATCAATGCCGAGCTGTTCGGCGACGCCGTTCTTCAAGCCGTAGACATATTGGCTGGGTTCATAGATGACGAGAGTGTCGCCCATCCAGGCACAGCTCGTCGAAAACGGCTCCATCGGATTGTGGTGCTGCGTCGGCGTCTCGTAGGACGCAGTGAGCTGGACCTCGGCCTCGTCGAACGCCTTGGCAAAGTCGCCGACCTTCGGGTCTTCCTTGAATTGCGCGTTCTGGCCTTTCGCCGCAGCTTTCGTCGTTCCCTGCGAGTCGAAGCTCGCACTCGGGGTTACGGCTGAGTAGTTGACCTTGACGCGATTGGCGGCCTCGCGCGCAGCCTCGTAGCTCTCGGCTATAACCACCGCGATGATCTCGCCGTCATGGGCGATGTCGGCCGATTTTAACGGCTGAATCGTGGTTCCGGCATAGCCGCCATTGCTGAAGAGTTTTGACTCCTTCAGTTTTGGCGCGTTCTCGTGCGTGACGATGTCGATCACACCGCGGACACGCTCGGCATCTTCAAGGTCGAAACTGTTGATGCGGCCCTTGGCAATCGCGCTGGTGACGAGGAACGCATAGGCCGGATTGTCCAGCGGCATGTCGGACCCGTAGGTCGCCCGCCCCGTGACTTTTGCAACCGCATCATAGCGCGGTACCGGCTTGCCCATATTCGCTTTCGGCTCGGGAGCGGCAGCGGTCATGGTCATATCTCCATCATTACGGCCTGTTGCAGCGCGCGCATCACCACGCGCTTGCCGAGCGCAATCTTGAAGCCGTTGTGCTGGCGTCCCCTGGCGTCAGCGAATGCAGCATCGGCGGCGCGCTGCGCCAGACCGTCATCGAATTTTTGCCCCTTGAGCTGCGCCTCCGCCTCGCGGGCGCGCCACGGCACGGTAGCGACGCCGCCGAGCGCCACCCGCGCGTCCCGGATCGTCCCGTCCTGCACGTCCAGCGCAACGGCGGCCGAGGATAGCGCGAACTCATAGGACTGTCGGTCGCGCGCCTTCAGGTAAACCGAGCGCGGCCAGCGGCCGGGAATAAGAAAGGCCGAGATCAGCTCGCCGGGCTGAAGCGTAGTCTCGATCTCGGGCGAATTACCCGGCGCCTTGTGCAGCTCCGCAAACGGCATGCTGCGAGTCCCGGATCTGCCGGTAACCTCGACCGTGGCATCCAGCGCGATCAGCGCCTGGGCGAAATCGCCGGGGTAGGTCGCGATGCACTGATCGGAGATGCCGAGCACCGCATGCATGCGGTTGACGCCGTCCATGGCCGCGCAGCCGGAGCCGGGATTGCGCTTGTTGCAATTCTCATAGGAGACGTCGCGAAAATAGCTGCAACGCGTCCGCTGCATCACGTTGCCGCCGAGTGTCGCCATGTTGCGCAGCTGGGCGCTGGCCGCGAGCTTCAGGGAATTAACGATGACCGGATAGTTGCGCAGGATCTCGCCATGCTCCGCGACATCGGACATCTTTGCGAGCGCGCCGAGCCGCAGGTTCTCGCTGCCAGGCTCGATCGCCGACCAGCCTTGCGCGAGCGGATTGATGTCGATGATCGCGGTGGGCCGCATCACGTCGAGCTTCATCAGATCGATCAGCGTGGTGCCGCCGGCGAGCGGCTGGGCTGAGGCCTGCGTTAACGGCTTGCTGGCGGCCGCAGCGGCGCTTAGCGCCTGCACGGCCATGTCAGGGTCTGTGGCCCTCTGGTAGGAAAATGGTCGCATGCGCCTAGCCTTTCACGATCTCGGGCGCGGCCTGCTTCACCGCAGCGATGATGTTGGGATAGGCGGCACAGCGGCAGATATTTCCGCTCATGTATTCGCGGATGTCGGCATCGGTGCCCGCATGTCCCTCCTTGACGCAGGCAATCGCCGACATGATCTGGCCCGGTGTGCAATAGCCGCATTGGAACGCGTCATTATCAACGAAGGCCTGCTGCATCGGGTGCAGACGGTCGTTGGTGGCAAGGCCTTCGACGGTCGTGATCTCCTGTCCTTCAGCGGCCAGCGCGAGCGTCAGGCACGACACCACGCGGCGATCGCCGATCAGCACCGTGCAGGCACCGCACTGGCCGTGGTCGCAACCTTTCTTGCTGCCGGTAAGCTTGAGATGTTCGCGAAGCGCGTCGAGCACCGTGGTACGTGCATCGAGGCTCAGGCGCTTGTCCTGGCCGTTCACGCGCAGCGTGACGTCAACGGGAAGCGCCGGATCCTGCACCGCAGGCGCTCGTGCCTCCTGCGCGGTCGCGCGCGCGGTCAGCGGAACAAGCGCGCTGCCGGCAGCACCTGCCATGAAGGCGCGCCTGTCGAATCCAGATGATTGGGAACTTGAGATATCGGACATGGACGGCCTCCGCCGCTTCGAAAACAAAGCAGCGCACGCCTGCGCCGCTCACCGCCCACCAACTTGGGGCCATGAGCTCCGTTCCGAACGGGAAAGGGCGACGCTGCCGATGCCGCGTCGCCCTCCGTCAACTTTTCCTGATCTTGTCGCGAGGAACCTCGCGCGACGCTCAGTACCCGAGCGCGCAACCGTCCTTGCGCGGATCGGAACCGCCGGTCAGCGTGCCCTTGTCCCAATCGATCCAGATCGCCTGGGCACCGCCGAGCGGGCCGACCACGCTGGTGGTCTTGTGGCCAAGCTTTTGCAAGCCTTCGACAACCGCAGCGGGCACGCTGTCTTCGAGCTGATAATGGCCCTCGTAATGCAGGCCGCGCGGCATGTCGATTGCTTCCTGTACGTCGCAGCCATAGTCGAGGATGTTGGTCAGCAGATGGGTCTGCCCGGTCGGCTGGTACTGGCCGCCCATCACCGCGAACGACATCGTGGAACGACCGCCCTTGGTGAGCAGGCCCGGCATGATCGTGTGCAGCGGACGCTTGCCGCCTTCGATGCAATTGGGATGGCCTGGCTGGATCCGGAAGCCGCCGGCGCGGTTCTGGAACAGCACACCCGTCTTGTTGGAAACGATGGCCGAGCCGAAGGAATGCGCGACCGAATTGATGAACGAGCAGACGTTGCGGTCCTTGTCCACCACCGTGATGTAGATGGTCGAGGGATTCATCGGCGGCGCGACATTGGGGAGGTCCAACATGCCGTCCATGCGGATCTTGCTGATATACTCGTCGGCAAAGCCCTTCTCGAGCATCTCGGCGACGTTGATCTTCATGTGGTCGGGAGAGGCAACATGCATCTCGCGGTTCATGTAGGCGATGCGCGCAGCTTCCGCCTCGAGATGGAAGCGCTCGACGCTCACGGGCGCGTACTTGGTCAGGTCGAAGCGCGACAGGATGTTGAGCATCAACAGCGCGGTGACGCCAGGGCCGTTCGGCGGGCACTGCCAGACGTCGTAGCCCTTGTACATGGTGCCGATCGGGGTTGTCGTTTCGGTGATATGGGCGGCGAAATCGTCGAGCGTGTGCAGGCCGCCGATGCCGCGCAGGGTCTCGACCATATCCTCCGCGATCGCACCCTCGTAGAAGGCGTCGCGGCCATCCTTGGCGATCGCGCGCAGCGTCTTGCCGAGCTCGGCCTGGCGGATGACGTCGCCGGCGACCGGCGGCTTGCCGCCAGGCAGCAGGTAGCGCACCGTGTTGGTACCGTTCTTCAGCTTCTCGAACTGGTTCTTCCAGTCGAAGGCGATGCGGGGCGCGACGACGTAGCCTTCCTCCGCCGCCTTGATCGCGGGCTGGAGCAGCCGGTCGAAGCCGAACTTGCCATGGTCGCGCAGCACGGTGGCGAAGGCGTCGATCACTCCGGGAATGGACACCGCATGCGCGGAGGTCAGCGGTACCGAGGTCATCTTGCGCTCGAGATACCAGTCGGCGTTGGCGGCCTTCGGCGCGCGGCCGGAGCCGTTATAGGCGATGATCTTGCCCTCGCCGCGCGGCTGGATCAGCGCGAAGCAATCGCCGCCGATGCCGGTCGACTGCGGCTCGATCACGCCGAGCAGGGCAGAACCCGCCACCGCCGCATCCACAGCCGTGCCGCCCTCGCGCAGCACCTCGATCGCGGCAAGGGATGCCTGCGGATGCGAGGTCGCCACCATCGCGTTGGTGGCGTGGACCGTGGACCTGCCGGGGAAATGGAAGTTTCTCATCGAAGTTTTGCTCTCTCAGACCGTGGGCGCGCGCCGCGCCGTCTCGGAAAAACCGGGCCTTCATGACACATTCCAGGGCGTCCGGGCAATGCTGGCATACCAGGGAAATGGCTGCCATTCGCCGGGAATAGAGCTGTTCGTTGCGGGTTTTCTGGGCGCCGGCCGCCTGCTAAACGGGCGCATGATTTACAAGGTCTGCGCCTTCTACCAATTCGCCGCCCTGCCCGACTACCGCGAGCTGCGCGAGCCGCTGCGCGCGTTCTGTGCCGGCCTGTCCCTCAAGGGCAGCGTGCTGCTGGCACAGGAGGGCATCAACGGCACCATCGCCGGGGCGCCCGACGCGATTGACGCCTTCGCCCATGAGCTCGCACATGGGCCGATGTTCGGCGGTCGGCTGAACAATCTCGAACTGAAGTGCTCGACTGCCGAAGCAATGCCGTTTGGCCGGCTCAAGTTGCGGCTGAAGAAGGAGATCGTCACGCTTGGCGATACAGCCGCCGATCCGACAAGGCAGGTCGGCATTTATGTCGATGCTGCGGAATGGAATGCGCTGATCGCCTCGCCCGATACGCTGGTGCTCGACACCCGCAACGCCTTTGAGGTGGCGATGGGGACATTCGAGGGCGCGGTCGACCCTGACATCAAGAGTTTTGGCCAGTTCAAGGACTTTGCCGCGCAAAAGCTCGATCCCGCCAAGCATCGCAAGATCGCGATGTTCTGCACCGGCGGCATCCGCTGCGAGAAGGCGAGCGCGCATCTGCTCGCGCGGGGCTTTGCCGAGGTCTATCACCTCAAGGGTGGCATCCTGAAATATCTGGAAGAGGTGCCAGAGGCGCAGAGCCGCTGGCGTGGCGAATGTTTTGTGTTCGACGAGCGTGTCGCGCTTGGCCACGGCCTGCAAGAAATTGGTCTGCGCGAACGGGACAAGGACGTCGCACGTGACGAATGACATCAAGACGCTCACTGAGCGCATCGACGCCCTGGAGATGCGCCTCGCCTATCAGGACGACACCATCGAGACGCTGAACCAGACCATCACCGCGCAATGGAAGCAGGTCGATGCGCTGATGCGGAAGGTCACAGAGCTCGGCGAGCGGTTGCAGGAAGCCGAGACCAATGCGCCGGGCCCCGCCAACGAGCGCCCGCCGCATTATTGAGCTGACGCCCGCCTACTGGCCAGATGCCTTGCGCAGCAGGTTCGCGACCTCGCCCGACATCATCAGGCGATCGCGGCCGGCATCCTTGGCGGCGTAGAGTGCGCGGTCGGCGGCCTCCACCAGCGAGCTCGTGCCCGCGGTCCGCTCCACCGCAGGCCGGCAAGCCGCGCCGCCAACCGAGACGGTGACGCAGGGCCCTGCCGGATTGGAGGCATGAACCAGGCCGGCATCGTGGATGGCGTTGCGGATCCGCTCACCGAGCCGGGCGCAGCCGGCGGCATCGGTGTTCGGCAGCAACATGGCGAATTCCTCGCCGCCGTAGCGGGCTGCGAGATCGCCGACCCGTTGCACCTCGGCCGCGATGGTTTTTGCCACCACGCGCAGGCAGGCGTCGCCCGCGGGATGGCCATATTCGTCGTTGTAGGCCTTGAAGTGATCGACGTCGATCATCAAGAGGCCAAGGCTGGAGCGATCACGATATGCGCGCGCCCATTCCTCCTTCAGCCGCTCGTCGAAGCGGCGGCGATTGGCCAGCCCGGTGAGGCTGTCCTCGATCGCGAGGGTCTCGAGCCTTGTCTCCAGATTCTTCTGCTCGGTGATGTCGCGCGAGATCGCGACCACGCCGTCGACACTGCCGTTCTCCTTGCGCGTCACGCGCATGGTCGATTCCAGCCAGACCTCGGACTTCTGCCGATGCGTGTTGCGGTAAGTGACGCGCGCTTCTTCCGCGTCGCCACGCTTCATGGCATCGACGATGGCCTGGACGTGCGGGCGGTCTTCCGGATGGATTCCCGCGAGCGCCTCCGTGCCGATCAGCTGGTTGGGTCGCCAGCCGACGACGCGGTTGGACGACGGCGAAACATAGCGCAGCCGCTCGTCGAGCCCGATGCGGGTGACCATGTCGCTGGAGCCTTCCGCGAGCAGGCGGAAATGCGCCTCCTTCTCGATCAGGGCCGCCGCCATGCGCTGGCCGCGCTGCAACTGCCGCACCAACACGGCGCCGATGATCGCGATCAGCATCACCAGCGCGAGCACGTACAGCATGCGCGAGATCGCCGCAGCCCGCCACGGCGCGAGCAATTCGTCCTTGTCGACGGTTGCGAGCAGCACGAGCGGATAACGGCCGGAGCGCTTGAAGAAGCTGACGCGCTCGGCCCCATCCAGCGGCGAGGTGAAATGATAGGCGCCGCTCGGCCGCTGCAGGCTGGCGTCGCGGAACAGCGGCGTATCGCCGACATTTCGGCCGACGAACTTTTCGTTGTTCGGATTGCGCGCGATGATCGAGCCGTCGCCGTACATCAGCGTCACGGAGCTGTTGCGGCCGATCTCGAACTGCTCGTAGAAGTGCGATAGATAGCGAGAGCCGATGGCCGCGAGCACCACGCCGCCAAAGCTTCCGTCCGCCTTGTTGAACCGCCGCGACAGGGTCACGACCCATTCGCCGTCCACGAGGCTCTTCACGGGGTGGCCAATATAGGCCTCGCGCTTGGGCGAGAGCTGGTGGTGACGGAAGAAGGCGTCGTCGCTGAGCGTCGAGGCGATCGTCCCGGGCGAAGTCAGCCAGTTGCCCTTGTCGTCGATGATGGCGAGGCTATGGACCCGGTCGATCGCCTTCTTGCGCGCCTCGAGCAGGTTGCGCAGCTTGCCGATCGTGGCGGGATCGGCGCCATCCATCTCGAGACGGCTGACGACGCCGACGACGCCGGAATCCAGGAGATCGAGGCTGTCCTCGGCATGCTGCGTCAACGAGCGGGCGACGTTCGCCATCTCGGTTTCGGCGCCCTTGAGCACCTGATCGCGCGCGGCCCATTCACGCCAGCCGCTGACGCCGAGGATCGCGACGCAGGTGAGCACGACGAACGCCGCCGCGCGCAACGGCAAGCGGCTCCATCCGGCTCTCTGTGAGGCGAGGTTCATGCGGCAGAAATCTCCGATCGCCGGAAACTCTGCCGCTTCTGTTATTGAACCCTGAAGCGCTGACAGGGATTCGCATTCATCTACGGGTTTTTCCGTACTCCTACGGACCGGGGTTTCCGCAGATCACTAACAAGGTCTTAGCAAGCCTATCGGAAACTGGCGGTCCCTAGCTGAAGATCGCCTTGACCTTGTCCCACAGCGAGGGATTGTCGGCGTCAGCATCGGCCTTCGAGGGCGTCGGCTGCGCGGCGCTGACGGGATCGGAGGCGGGGAAGGTATCCTCCAACCCGGTGTCGAGCTTGGCGTGGCGATCGGCCGCGAGGGCTTCGCGCAAGTCCTCGGCGTGCTTGTCATGCGGCGCGGGATCGAATGTCTGGGCCATGGAATTCCTCCTCCATTGGCGGGTCAACGCGGCGCATTTGCGCTGGTTCCCCTGTTCCGCTTCTGCCCGCGGCGGTGTATCAGGAACCTCAACTCTGCATCAGGACCATTCGTGCCCCAGTCTGCGACAAAGCCCTTCATCGACGTGCTCTCCGGCCAGCGGCAAGCCGTCCCGCCCCTGTGGATGATGCGGCAGGCGGGCCGCTATCTGCCCGAATATCGCGAGGTGCGTGCCAAGGCGGGCGGCTTCCTCGATCTCTGCTTCAATCCGGAGCTTGCCGCCGAAGTCACGCTACAGCCGATCCGAAGGTTCGGCTTCGATGCGGCGATCATCTTCTCCGACATTCTGGTGATCCCCTACGCGCTCGGTCGCTCGGTGCGCTTCGAGGTCGGCGAAGGTCCGCGGCTCGAGCCGCTCGACGATCCCGCCAAGGTCGCAACGCTCGCCGCGCGGGCCGACTTCGGCACGCTGCATCCGGTGTTCGAGGCGCTCAAGATCGTGCGCGCCGCGCTTGATCCGAAGATCGCGCTGATCGGCTTCTGCGGCGC
This sequence comes from Bradyrhizobium zhengyangense, assembly GCF_022012555.1. NCBI lineage: Bacteria > Pseudomonadati > Pseudomonadota > Alphaproteobacteria > Hyphomicrobiales > Nitrobacteraceae > Bradyrhizobium > Bradyrhizobium zhengyangense. The sequence goes on from NZ_JAKLTZ010000019.1 coordinate 94,147, forward strand.
GCCGTGGACGGTTGCGACCTACATGGTCGCGGGCCACGGCACGCCCGACCAGGCGCCGGCGCGGATGATGGCCTACCGGCATCCCGAGGCGTTCGCGAAGATCATCGACGTCCTCGTCGAGAACTCGATCCACTATCTGCTGGCGCAACTCGAGGCCGGCGCCAACGCCTTGCAGATCTTCGACACCTGGGCCGGCGTGCTGCCGCCGGCCGAATTCGCGCGCTGGTCGACCGAGCCGACGCGCCGCATCGTCGAAGGCGTCCGCGCCAAGGTACCTGACGCGAAGATCATCGGCTTCCCCCGCGGGGCCGGCGCGCAGCTGCCTGGTTATGTCGAGGCCACCGGTGTCAACGCCGTCAGCATGGACTGGACCGCCGAGCCCGCCTTCATCCGCGAGCGCGTGCAGAGCAAGGTCGCCGTGCAGGGCAATCTCGATCCGCTGGTGCTGATCACGGGCGGCGCGGCACTCGACCGCGCAATCGACGACGTGCTGGCGAACTTTGCGCAAGGGCGCTTCATCTTCAATCTCGGCCACGGCATCCAGCCGGAGACGCCGATCGCCCATGTCGAGCAGATGATCAAACGCGTGCGGGGGTGAAAACAAAAGCCGCGGAAACAACCCCATGCACAGTACAAATCATTGAAGAATTTTGCACCGCGCCTATTTTGTATTTTCCGAATATCGTTTGACGCGTCGGGCAAAACAGGTGTACGATGGCATCATCCCGCCGATCGTCATTTCGCAGGCTGCCAGCGACCGGGCGACGCCAGACCTTTGAGAATCTCTCGGGCACGCCTCATTGAAAAATCATATGCTGCCCGATCGAAGCACGGACTTCCCCGCATCATGTAGCCGTGGCGCACGTCGGGAAGGATGTGTACGTCGACGTTTTCCATGCGCATCGCTACGTCGCGATACGCCTCCAGCACCTCGATCGGCGCGCGGTCGTCCTTGTCGCCCCAAATCAGACAAACCTGCTGGCGAACCCCGACAAGCTCGTCAAGATAATCCAGCATCTGAGATCCGTGGCAGCAGATACCGGCAGCATAGCCAAGCCGCTTGGGTCCGAGAATCGCATACGGACCGCCGTAGCAAAATCCCATAACCGCCGCCTGGCCATTGAACTCAGGGATTGTGCCGAGGTGTCTCAAGGTGTCGATCATATCCTCTTCGCCGACCTTGATTTGCTCCAGGCGCGGCTGCGCGCGCTGCGCCGCGCGCGGGTCGCTTCGGGACAGCGGACCGGCAATCGAACGCCAGAACAGATCCGGCACTGCTACGATGAAGCCGTATCCCGCCAGCTCGTCGGCGATAGCGATCATGTCGGCATCCACGCCGTGAATGGCGCAAGCCAGCACAATTGCAGCAACCGCCGTTTCAGTCTCGGGCGCGACCAGATAACAATCGAACGCGCCGCCGCCTTTCGCGCGGACCTTTCCGAACCTTCCATGCATGCAAGACTTCCCGCGCTACTCCGGTCGGATCTTCGCGAGGCTGATCACTTTGGCCCACTTCTCGGTTTCAGCGGCCATCAGCTTGCCGAAATCGGCGGGCGAACCGCCCAGTTCCGTCGCATCAAGGGTGCGCAGGCGCATCCTGAAACCGGGATCGGCCAGAGCGGCATTGGCTTCCATGTTGAGCCTGTCGATCATCGCGGCCGGGGTGCCTTTCGGCGCACCGATGCCGAACACCGAACTCGCTTCATAGCCGGGCACGAACTCGCCGATAGCCGGCACATCCGGCAACGCCTGGGATCGCGCCGCTGTCGTTATCCCGAGTGCGCGTAGCTTGCCGCTTCCGATGTATCCAATCGATGGCGCCAGGTTGACAAAGACGACCTGCACCTGCCCGCCGAGCAGATCCGTAATTGCGGGCGCCACGCCTCGATAGGGCACATGTTGAAGATCGAGCCCGCCGGCGGCCTGCTTGAACAGCTCCGCGGCGATATGCGTGATCCCGCCGACGCCGCCCGAACCATACGAGAGCCTGCCCGGATTGGCCTTGGCATAGGCGATGAACTCCGGAATCGTATGGGCAGGAACCGACGGGTGTATGACCATCACCAGGGCGCCGCGGGTCAGACCGACGACCGGCGCGATATCCTGCAGGAAATTGAAATCGAGATTTTCATAAAGCGTGGCATTGATCGCGTTGGGAGAGCCGACCAGCAGGAGTGTGTAGCCGTCGGGAGGCGCGCGCACGACCGCCTCGGTGGCGAGATTGCTCCCTGCTCCCGGCCGGTTCTCGACGATGAATTGCTGGCCGAGCCGCTCCGACCACCACTCCCCGAGCAGGCGCGCGAGAATGTCGTTTGGGCCGCCGGCGGCAAAGCCGACCATGATCCGGACCGGCCGGGCGGGATAAGTCTGCGCCCAGGCCGGGCCTGAGAGCAGCGCCGGTGCGGCCACTCCCGCTGCAAAGCATAGAAATCGACGTCGGGAGGGAATCATAGGCTTTGCTCCGTCGAACCGGCACCCGCGCGGGCTCTCGTCGACGGCCGAGGATAGTTGATGCTGTCATAAGCGCATAAGGCTATTGTCTGATGAGGTCATCTCAAGACGGAAATGGGTGCTCCCATGCAGATGAGCGATCGCATCGGAAAGCGAATGAAGCTGCAGGACCTGCATGTGCTGATGACGGTGGTGCAGGCCGGCAGCATGGGCAAGGCGGCGCTCATGCTCAACACGACCCAGCCCAACGTTTCGCGATCGATCGCGGAACTGGAGCATGCGTTTGGCGTCCGCTTGCTGGATCGCCACCGGCGCGGAATCGAGCCGACCGAGTGCGGTCGCGCCCTGATCGATTGCGGCGCAGCCGCCTTCGACGAACTGCGCCGGGGCGTGAAGAGCATCGAATTCCTGGCCGACCCCACCGCTGGAGAAGTGCGGATCGGGAGCACGGCCTTTCTGGCGGCGAGCTTCGTTTCCGCGCTCGTCGACCGGCTCTCCCGGCGTCATCCGCGGATCAAGTTTGAGCTCGTAACCGGCTACATCGAGACATTGCACCGCGAGTTGAGCGAACGCAAAGTCGATCTGCTGTTCGTGCGGAGCAGCGGCTCGATGACCGACGAGCGATTGCATTTCGAGTTTCTTTTTGAAGATCGCTACGTCATCGCGGCAGGCGCGAAAAATCCATGGACGCGTCGGCGCAATATCCAGCTCCCGGATCTGGCGGAGGAGCGTTGGGTGCTTCCGCCGCGGGAGAGCGTGATCGGCTCCATCATCACGCAAGCCTTTCTGGCCCGAGGCCTCGCGTATCCCCAGGCAACGGTGGTCACCGATTCCCCCCACATGCGGGTCAGCTTGCTGGAGACGGGGCGGTTCATCACGGTTTTCCCGGCTTCGGCGCTGAAATTTCTCGCCAGGGAGGCCACGCTCAAGGTCTTGCCCATCGAACTGCCGGCGGCCCGTCGACCGAACGGGATGGTCACGATCAAGGACCGCGCCGTCAGCCCGGTTGTGCAGCTCGTCATCGACAGCGCCCGTGAACTCGCAAAGCCGATGGCGAAACGGAAGTGACGGACCAGATGTCTGCTTGTGGGACCCTTAGCTGACTTTCCTCAAGCATTGCGGAATGGACCGGTTTTGACCCAAGGCGGACCTCCGAGGTCACCCTAATTTGGCTGGTCGAGCATAACGGCCTATGATCAAATGTTCTTTCGGACGGGACAACGTCGGGCAGGTGGATGAGACGGCGGGAATTCATCGCAGGCTGTTTCGCCGGATCAGTTGCGTTGTCTGGTATCTCCAGAGCGCAGCCGCCGGGAAAGAGGCGGATCGCCGTTGTGGCACCTTCCCGCTCGATTGAAAGTCTCAGGACAAACTCTTACAATCGGGCTTTCCTCGATGAGCTTGCGCGTCTGGGATTTGCCGAAGGGCAGAATCTTGTCATTGAGCGCTATTCGGGAGGCGGCGATATGGATCGCTATCCTGAGTTGGCCAGAACGGTTGTAAGCACCAATCCAGAAGCAATCCTGACCTCAGCCGGTCCTATGACCCTCGCTCTCAGGGCAGCAACACAGAGCATTCCAATAGTCACCATCATTGGTGACCCTGTCGTCTGGGGGCTTGCGGCAAGCCTCGCGCGACCGGGAGGAAACGTAACCGGCGTGACCGTCGACGCCGGGATAGAGCTTCATGGAAAGCGTCTGGGGCTTCTTCGAGAGATAAGGCCTAACGGTTCGCGAGTCGCCTATCTTTCGTCTTCGCAGGCTTGGAAGCAACCTCAAGCCTCTATGGTTCGGGAGGCGGCACAATCGTCCAAGCTGTCGCTTTCACAGGTAGACCTCGGAAGCGATCTGGACGATGCGGCCTATGAAACTGCCTTCGCCTCAACCGACTGGACCAAGATCGACATGCTACTGGTCTCGGACGAGCCGGAGCACTTGTCTCACGGCAAGACGCTCGTCGATCTGGCCACTCGTACTCGTCTCCCCGCCTGCTATCCCTTTCACGATCTCGTCGTGGCGGGAGGGCTGATGGCTTATTATCGCGATTTGCCTGATGCGTTTCGGCAGATGGCCGCTCAGATGGCGCAGATATTATCCGGCCAAAGCCCCACCGAAATTCCGTTCCGGCAACCGACCGCTTTCCGCCTATCGCTTAATACCAAAGCGGCGCAAAAAATTGGCATCACTCTACCGCAGACGTTGCTCATCAGCGCCAACGAGGTGATCGAATAGTGGCATTGCACGAGTCCGGAAGTGGCCCATCGCGTCAGTTAGTCCGATGCAGCGATTTGTCTGGAGTGGGGGTAAGGCCGACCCGCCGGCTGAGCGCCCGGACTTCTCAGTTTGACCCAAAGCGGATATCCAATGCACCACGCCCCGAGACTAATTGCTTACCATTTCCCACTCTCCGCTACGTCGCGAAATGATAGAATAAGAGTCCTCGTTGGGTGGGCTTATAGGGGGATGTGTGCGGCGGCGCGGCGTCATCCAGCTCTTGGTCGGCGGTGGCGCGGCTTTGTGGCCCGCCGTTGCACGCTCGCAAAAACCCACGAAGATGAAGCGGATTGCAATGGTTTCCGCAGGAACCCAGACGAACGCAATGAATAACGACAATAAATATTTCCGCGCCTTTTTCGAGGAGTTGGCTCAGCTTGGCTATGTGGAAAGCCAAAATCTCTCGGTGGAAAGATATTCCGCAGAGGGTCAACTTGACCGGTTTGCTGAACTTGCCCGCAACGTCGTCGCTACGCAGCCCGATCTGATCTACGCGATGTCTGGTCCCTTGGCACTTGTCTTTAAAGTGACAACGGCAACAATACCGATTGTCGCAATATCTGCCGATCCGATTGCACTTGGACTTGTCCCGAGCATTGCGCGATCCGGCAGTAATATTACAGGCGTTAGTGTAGATGCCGGAATCCAAATATGGGGCAAGCGTCTTGGGCTTCTGATCGAAGCTGCGTCGACACTCTCCAACACGCGTTTTCTTGCGTCGCAGTCACTATGGAAGAGGGCGTCAGGCTCGGGGGCGGCAGTCCAGGAGGCCGCGCGGCAGGCCGGAATAAAGCTGTCAGGCGCGCTGCTCACGATGATCAGCGAGCCAGCATACCGGCCGGTTTTTCAGTTGATGGAGCAAGAACGAGCGGATTCAATCGTCGTGTCGGACGAGCCTGAGCATCTTCCCTATCTCGGCTTGATTACGAAACTGGCCGCCAAGGCGCGAATTCCCGCGGTGTATCCTTATCGAGCGTTCGTCGACCTTGGCGGCCTGCTGGCTTATTCGACCGATCTACTGGATATTCAGCGGCGATGCGCCAACCTTGTGTATCGCATTCTCCAGGGAGACAATCCGGGAGACATTCCATTTTACCAGCAGACCCGCTTCGAGTTGGTCATAAATCTCAAGACCGCCAAGGCACTGGACCTTGCAATACCGGCAACACTACTCGCCAGGGCCGACGAAGTGATCGAATGACCGCTTCTGGCCCGTTCGAGACATGCCGGCAGGGTCTTACAATGTCCGTTGTCGGAGGCGGACCAGAACCTTCGCATCGCGAGTTCGCCAAGATCCAGCCAAAACAACTAAAGCGCGATGAGACTGGGATGAATCGTCATCGCGCTTTGGGTTGTTTTTTGAGCATGATCTTTTCGGAAAACCGCTGCACACTTTTCCGGATCATGCTCTAGCAGGCTGTTGAAAAAAGGCGCTCGCCGCCGACCGGTGACCGTGATTCATTGGCTCCGAAGAGAAGATTCGGAGATGGGACGTGCGCGGCGGGGACATTCGAACGGGCGAGCTGTTCAGCTACGTTGACTTGGAGGCGCGGGTCCGGCGCGATCATCCGCTGCGAGCGATCCGGACGATTGTGAACGAGGCGCTGTCGATGCTGGAG
>NZ_JAKLTZ010000002.1:0-1084609 GCF_022012555.1 Bradyrhizobium zhengyangense
AAGCTCGAAGGGGACAAGCTGAGCCTCAGAACGGCCGAACAAATCAGCGCCGTCTATCCGGGCAAGAAAGTCGTGGGAACACTAGAATGGGAACGCGAGCGCTAAGGCGGACAAGCTCGAAGTTGCGCACCCCTTGGGGTAATGCCTCGTTGAGCGGACCGAGGCCGTCTACCCATAAAACTCGCAGCGTGATTCAACGAAAAGTAAGTCCGCTTTGACCCTACAGCAGAGCGGCAGCGCAATGTGCCACGATGGGCCATGGGATTGCACCGACTCTTCAAGCTACTGCATTACTCGGCCCGCGCGCCGCAGAACTGCAGATGGGATCGTTAGCCCAAGCGCCATGCGCCGCGCATGGTCACGACAAGACTCGGGCAACGCAGGGTCTCGATGGGCAACTCGGTTGCTGCAGCGCCAACGTCCGCGGTGGCCATACGGAACAGGTGGACAAGCTGGAGCTCTGCCGATAGCGAATCCCTGCTCCGTGCTAACCGCTCGGAACGAGCAGGAGGGCGGAAGGATTCCTCCCGGCAGAAGCAATTTCGATGCTGATGACGAAGAAACGACGGCCGGCGATCCGGACGCTGCGCGGGTGGGCGATCAACGTGCTGCAGGAGGCCGGCGCCATCCACGAATGCGAGGAGCACGGCTGGATGCAGGACCGCGCCGATCCCCATGCCCGGAGCGCGCCTTCGATTTGGGCCGCCGCGAACCACCGCCCGGGGTCTCGCCGGCGGACGCCGTCGCGGAGGTACGCGACGTCCTGAATTCGATCGGCGATACCTGCCCGGAGTGTCCGAACGGAGATTGTTGAATCGCTCAGCCCGCAGCCGAAACCGTTCCGACGTAGGCCTCCTGCGGGAAGGAGAATTCGCCGCCTTGTAGCATCGTAGGATCGGACATGCCCTCGACTTGCGATGCGACCTCGTCGATCAGCGCCTGACGTTCGGACGCCGGACGACCACCAAGCAGCGCTGCCATAGGCGTCGCGAGAAGCTGGAAGCGCACGTAGTCGAGAACGGACGGGAAAGCGATCCGCTGGACGACGGTATCGACCTTGACGTTCTCGAACGCTGCGTCACGCAGGAGCTCCTCCAGATCGCGCGCGGCGCCGAACGAATGCTCGCCGCGCTTGATCCTTGAGGCCTCGCTCCCGAAGACGTGATCGAGCGCTTGCACGAAGGCGTGGGCACCGGGAGTCTTTTCGATCGGGCTGTAGACGCTCACCGCTAGGCGCCCGCCCGGCAACAGAACGCGACGCATCTCGCGCAGAGCCTTCTTCTGGTCGGGAAAGAACTGCAGACCCAATTGACAAAGCACGACATCGAAAGCGCCCGCCGCGAACGGCAGATCCAAGGCGCTTCCTTCGATGAATTCAATCGTACCATCGCCGCCGGAAACCGTGCGTGCCACGGCCAGCATCCCTTTGTTCAAATCGAGCCCGGTGACCCGGCCGGGCCCGGTCCGATGGCTCGCGAGGCGGGCGACGATCCCCGTGCCGCAAGCCACGTCGAGGACCTTCTCCTCGGCCCGCACCCCGGCGCGTTCGACGAGATCGGCCGCCCATTTGGCGGTGATCGCGGGCACAAGATAGCGTTCGTAGAGCTCCGGCGCGCTGCCGTCGAGTTGCCAATGGGAAAGACCGGACATCGCATTCCCTCCAGCTTCGGTCCGGCTCGGTATAGCATAAGCGCCCAAGGAGGGCGCAGCCACCCCGACCTGCTACCCAACCGGGAACGAGCAAGTGCGGACGGGGGCGCCCCATTCGCTCCAAGCGCCCGTCCTGTTCGACTTCAGCTTCGCGGGGCTTTTCGGGGAGGCACACATCGACACATGCGAAGTTGCCAGAGGCCTACGGAGTCCACCCCTTGGTGGCGAGCAAGATGCCGTGGTTTCTGCCCTCGTCGTTCAGGCGGTAGATGCGAAGCTCCGACCAATCCACCAGCGCGCGAAGCTCGGCAAGAGACGCGGGATTTACCTTTTCGTAGACCTGCGTCGCGAACAGAAGCGGCTGACCCGAGAATGTGCGCCCGATGCGGCTGACGACCTCGCCTATTGGGGGCGTCGTCCGTCGCAGATCCAACCCGACACGCTCATCCAGCGCGGTGCCCCAGGGCGGCGCGACAAAAACGACGACGCCACGATCCGCCGGGATCTTGCTGTTCTCCAGCAGCGTCTGGTAATCGCCCTGCACCAACTCGATCTTCCGGTCGAGAACCGCGATGTTGCGATTGCTCAGCGCATAGACGAGAGGATCTAGCTCGAAGGCAATGCCTTCGGCTTGGATGAGATGCCTGAGGATCCAATAGAGTGTGTTGCAAGACCCTGCGAACGGGTCGATGACGGTGAAGCTAGAGGTCAAGGGCATCTTCGCGGCAAGAGATGCGGCATCGCTGCCGATGAGATCCGCGAGCGCGTCGCGCGTGCACTCCACCGCTGTTCGGCCGAGCAATCGAATGCCGCGACCGTACCATTGCGCGGGCGGCATCCCATAGATCTTGACGTAATCGGCGTGCCGAAGCTGTCGCCGCCATATCGTCGGACCTCCTCCAAGGTCAGTACCTCGTTACGTTTCGCGCCATGCAGAAGCAGCGCGCGGTCATAGGCGACATCCTCACCATTCCCCTCGCGTCCATCCATTTCCGCCACCCTTTCGTGCCATCGTCCTTCGGAGCAGAATATCGCCAGCATTATCCTATTGCTGCCAATTTTTGGTGATGCGAGGCGTCCGGCGCAAGCCAACTGAGAGGTGATTGCACACGACTGCGAGGTCATTCGCATAGATCTGGCCCGATCTGGGCACGTTCGGTTCGACCTCAACTGCCGACCTGCCGAGCGCGACCATGGTCTTCGCCTCAGGGCCTAAGCGCACCTTGGTTGTATCCGACGTTCATGTATACTCGTGGCCGTATTCAGACTGATGGTCGGAGTTTCCTTGAATCAAAGGAGCTTTTGTCATGACGAAAAGTGATATTACCCGCCGCCACATACTTTGCAGTGCCACGACCGCTGGTTTCGTGGCTGCAGCGCCCACCGTTAGGGTGCATGCGCAATCGGCACGAAGGACCTTCGTCTTTATTAGCGGAGCTTTTTGTGGAGGTTGGATATGGCGCCGTGTCACCGACCGGCTCGAACATGAGGGGCACAAAGTCTTCGCTCCGTCACTCACGGGTTTGGCCGATCGCTCGCATTTACTGAGCAGGGACATCAATCTGGACACCCACATCGCCGACGTCGTCAACCTGATCAGATGGGAGAGTCTTGAGAACGTCTGCCTCGTGGCGTGGTCCTTTGCCGGCTATGTAGGCTCGGGTGCACTTGAAAGCATCGGCGATCGCGTCTCATCGGTTGTATGGCTTGATGCCTTCATTCCCGCCGACGGACAAAGAGGGGCGGACACTGCGGCCGAGGTGGTTCGCAAAGGCATCCAAGCGGCCATCGACAAGGGCGAGGCGGGCGTCCGCGGATCGGCGCATTATCCGGCCAGTGTTGTTGCCGAACGCGATCGGGCATTCGCCGAGTCTAAGGTTACTCCACATCCAGTCGGCACCTATCTCCAGCCGATCAAGGTGTCCGGGGCGCTCCAAAAGGTGGCGAAGAAGACATACATCCGCCTCCCAAAATTTCCACAGCCGCCCTTTGATAAGGCACTAGCAGACTGCAAGAGCGACAAGTCTTGGACCACATTCGAACTGCCGGACGTCGGGCACATGGTTATGCTCGATGCACCAGACCGTTTGAGCGAGTTGATACTGCAAGCCGCGTGAGATCGGCCTCCCCATAGCGTAAGGTGCAGAGATCACCCGAAGTGCGCTATGTCCGCGATCCAGGGTCAAGCGCGTCAGTTTGGTCGTCCGCCGGTCACTTCGGTCCCACCCGATAGGCGGACATAATCAGAGCCGGTCGGCATGCCTCAAACGGGCCAGCACCGGATAGGCTGGCGAGGAGCCTGCCGTCCGAGGGTACGTAAGTTTTGATCGCTCAAGCTATCCTGATCATTGTCGAAGCCCGACTTGCCATTCATGGGAGGCATGAGCTACGTGAGGAGCTACCCGATCGTGTCGCCCCTTTGTCGGCATTCGCGATCGGCATCGCGATATGGGTCATCATGGGGCAACCGGCCGCAGACCATCCAAAGAAGCCCGTATCTCGTTTTGCACAGAATCGCTGAGACGCTTCTCTCCGAACGGGAGAAAGCCATGCAGGACCAAACCAACCAATTCCAGGATCTGGATCGAGTCCTTTACGACGCCCAGCATCGTCGAACCGTGGATCTTCTCGACTGGCTGAAGCAATTTACCCGCGACCGCCGGCAGACAAGAACAGCCAGCTGGATCGTGCGTGGGCGCCGACGAACCGCAGCTATCGCGGGTGCGCTCGCACTCGAACCCTGAGGCCAGGATCCAGCCGTTCGTAAGAAGTTTCGCCTTCGAGCTGTTGCGCCAGCAGCTGAACGATCCGCGACCCCAATCCCTCCGGCGCCGCCCCCTCACTGAGACCCACGCCATTGTCGGACACCGAGAGCTCGATGCCGCTTGCGCTCGAAAACGCGACCGCGATGTGACCAGGCCTGTCGCTAGGAAATGCGTATTTCAGCGAGTTCGTCACCAGTTCGTTCGTGATCATGCCGATTGCGAGTGCATGGTTGCTGGCGAGGTCGATGTCCTCGCAGACCACCTGAAACGCGATCGGTCCGGAAGGCGCCAAGGACTGAAAGACCTTCTCGACCACGTCGTTCAGGAAATAGCGCATGTTCACGGAGCGCGAGTCCCGCTTCGGCGATAGATGGTCGTAGACCTCCGCCATCACCTGCAGCCGGCGCGCGGTAGCCTCGAGCGCAGTCGCGACCTCCGGACCTCCATGCCCGCGCCTCCAGCCTGATCATGCCGCCGAGGATCGTCAGATTGTTCTTGGTCCGGTGAGCCGTCTCTTGCAGCAGCAAGGCCTTCGTCTTGTCTGCCATGACGACCCGGCGCAGTTCGGCACGCTGGAATTCGGCGATGGCGGCCGTCCCGGCGGCGGTGATCGCAAAGAGCGCATTCGTCGCGAAATAGTCGATACACATGCTGCCGGCATAGCTAACGTAGGCGCCGACGGCGAAGGCGATGATGGCCGCGAATATTCCAGAGCCGCGGTCGAAGATCAGGCCCGAGAGAAACACGCCCGGGAGCAGCAGAAGATAGCCCGGCGAGCCCGTCTGCATCTGCAGTGCCATCTGCAAGACGGCGCAGGCGAGCATGATGCTCGCGGAGATGGCGTACCGGGCGAAGGTCGGAAGTTGGTGCTCCAGAACTAGCGGGGAGAGCCTGTTCATGAATTGAAAACTACCTGCCGCGGACAGCTGTTCCTTGGCGGGATCCAATTCTAGAAGGCCGTGCTCGTCCGCAAGAGCCATTGACGCCGGGAACGACCGAGCCGCTGCGCCGTTCGATGCGAGACCCATATTCAAGAGCCGGCAGTGAGCATACTCCTTGTAGAAGACGACCCTCTGATCCGCGAGTTCGTCGTCGAGGCGCTTCGCGAGGCGGGCTATCACGTGATCCACGCGAGCACCGGCGAAGAGGCGCTGGCATGGTGCAACCGCCGCGTCGCGGATGTCCTGGTGACTGATGTCAGGTTGCCCGGGCAAGTCGATGGATGGCAGATCGCGGAACGCTATCGGGAGCAGTCTCCCAATTTGCCGGTCATCTACGCGACTGGCTTCTCACCCGTCCCGCCACGTCCCGTCCCCGGCAGCCGCATTGTTCAGAAACCCTTTCGGCCAGAAGAGATAATTCGAATAGTAGAGGAGCTCGACCAGACGAAAGGACGCCCTCGGCTTAGCGTTTTACCGGGTGCCGTGCTTTCACCGATTCAACAGGGGCGATGCGCGCAGATCAAACTTTCCTGCGCAGGAACGAAGGCGTAAGTGCCAAGTTTTCCCAATGCCCCTGCCCCAGGGGCGAACCCCGTACTGGCCCCAGCTCACACCCCCCTAGCCCCCAGAGCTGGGGCCTTTATCCTCGGTAGATCCTAGGGAAGAGAGGAGGGAAATCGCTCGCGGAGCGCTATTCGTCGGTCGCGGCAGCAGCGGAGTCCGGGCTGCCCAGCAACTTCAGCGCCGTTTCGATCTTCGCAAGCAACGCCTGGATTTCGGCGCGCTCGTTCGGGCCCGGATCATTGTCGAGGCGCGCGAGCAGCTGCTCCTTCTGATTCAGGAGCTTCGCAACAGCAGACAATCTCTCTCTCCGCGAAAGCGAGCATGACGTCGAAGGGGCCGCTCGGAGAGCGGCCCCTTCTGGGAGTTACCAGCTTCGGGTGCCGAAGCTGAAACCGATGCTCGGCCCGCCGCCGTAGTAGCCGTAGCCGCGGTCGTAGTAGCCGGGCCCGCCGTAGTACCCATAGCTGCGACGCACGACGTAAGCGTCGTCGTCGCCGTAGTAGCGCTGGACATAGCGGGGGCCGCGGGTCCGATAGCAGCGGCCGTACTCGTCGCAGACGAGGCGGACCTGCTCGACGCCGCCAAGCTCGGCGGACGCGACTGCCGCAGGGGCGAGCGGGGCGGCATTCGCGGACGCCGCCATCAGGGTCGCCGTAAGCGCTCCCAGCACAATGGTCTTCATGGATCTTCTCCTTTAGTTGCGAGATCAATCGATCTCTTCGATGACGCGACGTTCACGGGGTTCGACGATGTAGGTGCGGCTGTCCCGGTTGATGTACCGGTACTCGCGAAGGGTCGGAGCATCCCGATAGACCTCCTCCGGGAAGGCCTCGATCTCCACGCCCTCCGGCACGCGCTCCCCGGTCCGGATCTCGGTCCGGACCGTGCTGCCGGTGGTCACCTGCTTCTCCCGTTCGACCGGGCGCGCCTTAGCGTGCTTGCGGATCACCTCGCGGTCGCGATCGCTGAAGGTGACCTTGCGCTGCTCCGTGCGCGCCGGGGCCGAGGCCGTCGAGCGGCTGGAGTACGGCAGGACCGTCACGATCTTGTAGGTCGACGGCTCCACGATAACGATCTCGTCCTTCACCAGGACGAAGTCGTAACCGCGGTATTGCGGCACGATCTCGACGACCTCGGCCGGCAGCGGCTGCAAGCGGACGTCGCGCGGTACGACCGTGCCCACCGACAGCGAAAAGTTCACGTTGGTCAGGGGGTGCACATTCAGGTGCGAAATCGACGTGCTGATCCGCGTCCGCTGCTGATCATTGATGTTCACCGACGCATTCACGTTGGTGCTCGACGAGCGATCGGCCGTGTTCTGCTGGCTGTTTGGCTGCTGAGCCGTATTGGTACCCGTCGGCGACTGCGCCTGGTTGGTGCCCGAGGCGGACGGATTGGCGCTCTGAGTCTGGGTGTTGGTATTCGAAGGGGAATTGCTCTGCGCCTGGTTGGAAGGCGTCGTGGTCCGATTAGACGGTTGATTGGTTTGGGCCTGGTTGGTCGAGTTGTTCGAGGCAGGCGCTTGCGTGGTGTTGGTGCCCGTACCCGAATTGGACGACTGGCCTGCAGCGGTCTGACCACCCGACGACGGAGACTGCGTCTGGGCCGAATTCGTCGAAGGATTGGACTGCGCGGATCCCGAAGACGGGTTAGATGCCGGCGTCGATGCGGAAGAGGACGGCAAGGTCGTCGACGTGGAATCCTGCTGCCGCTGCGTGGCAGACGGGCTGGAACTCGACGTGCTCGGGGAAGATTGAGCGAACGCCGAAGTCGCGATGGCGAGGGCAGCGGTCGTTGCCAGGAATAAACGCTTGTTCATCGGAAAACTCCCAAATGTGGACGTCGATCAACCCTCGACGCGGCGGGTCGTTCCTTTCGGGAAAAACCGGCAAAAGCTGTCGGATCGAGACGATTTATTCGGCAGCCAAGCCAGAGAATTGCTGCTTCTGCGAATGACGCGACCAGCGCGGTGTGGACCATGCAGAACGTCGCTAAAAAATGTCAGCAGCCCCGCAAGCAGGCGGGCGAAAGAATTGGGGACACGGCCCGGCTTCGAACCGGGATAGAAATAAGTCTTCCTAGTTCTGCGTTAGATTCTGCTTCCGCTGCCGGGCCGAAGGGACCATCGGCCCCTCCGCGCTCGCACGCCGGCGTCTCCAGATCTTTTCGGCACTGCAGCGGACTGCGTATCATTTCGTACTTTCCGGACCTAGGTGATCTGTTACACTTCGAGGACAAGAGGGTGGGGACGGCCAATGAAGCAGTTAAAGGATTCCTTGGACCAGCTCGACAATCCGAGCTGCCCCAACTGTCGCATAGCCATGAAGTGGTTTCGATCCGAACTCGTGCGGGACAATCCCAGGACGACGATCGCCCATCTCTTCGTCTGCCCGAACTGCAAGCGCGCCCAACGGCAGGACACGAATTTGACCCCAGTCAGCGCGCCGCCCGACAAGCAACCTGGCCCGCGCTTTCGAATAATCGATGGTGAAAAGTAGAAAGCCCGTCGTCCGTCGGTCTGAGAGAAATCCATCGGTTGGCCGCCGGGAATAAGTGGAACTTCGATCGAGCCCCCCTCGTTAGCAGACTACTTACGGCTGTTTGAGGAGGACACCATGAAGAAGCTCATCGTATGCGGCGCTCTTGCCGCCTTCGCACTCGGCACCCAGGCCGCGAGCGCCGCCGAGTTCTACATCGTTCGCGACGCGACCACCAAGAAGTGCACCGTTGTCGATACCAAGCCGACGACCACCACCACGACGGTTGTGGGCGACGGCGTCTACAAGACCAAGACGGAAGCCGAGTCCGCCGTGAAGACCACCAAGGTCTGCACTGAGCAGTAGCCGCTCGGAGGCTCTAGCCGACAAGCTACTGGAGGCGAAAATGCCCATCCTGATTTTGTGGGCCGTTCCCGCCGTTCTCCTTGTCGGCGACGTCAGCTATTTCCTGGTTGACATGCACTGAGCGAATCGATTTTTACGAACGGCCCGTCCGGCACGCCGAGCGGGCCGCTTTCGTCTTAGCCGTCCCACGAGCAAGTTCTTCGACCGTCGTCACTTACGAGCGACCAGTTCGCGATACAGGTCTTCATACTCCCTCGCCATCCGGCTCGCGACGAAGCGCTCCTCGAATCGGGCGCGGACCTTTCTTCGGTCCAAACAGACGACCTTCTCGATCGCTTCGATCGCCTGCTCCTCGCCGTCCACGATGAAGCCAGTGACGCCGTCCTCCACGACCTCCGGCACCGATCCGGAGCGGTAGGCGATCACGGGCGTCCCGCATGCCATCGCCTCGATCATCACCAGGCCGAAGGGCTCGGGCCAATCGATCGGAAAGAGCAACGCGGCGGCGCCCGCGAGAAACGGTTGTTTGCGGACTTCGTCAACCTCGCCGACCAGCTGGATGCTCTCGCCGTCGATCTCAGGCTCGAGCTTCTTCTTGAAGTAGGCCGTCTCCGCGCGAGGAATCTTGGCCGCGATCCGGAGCGGCATTCGGACGGCGCGGGCGATGCGCATCGCAGCTTCCGGCCCTTTCTCCGCCGTCAGCCGCCCGAGAAAGGCCAGGTACGACCCGGCTTCGTAGGAGGGGCGAAACAGGTCCTGGGGCAATCCGTGCTGAATCGTCGCGATCCAGTTGGCACCCTGAAGCGGACGGCGCTGGTTGTCGGAAATGGAGACGAAAGGGGCGTCGGCGAACGTCCCGATCACGTCGGACAAGCCAGGAAGGTCGAGCCGGCCGTGCATCGTCGTCAGAAACGACACGCCGGTCCGACACAGCACCGGCAGCGGCAGCCAGTCTACGTGGGAATGAATGACGTCGAATTCGCGTGCGCGCTCGGCGATGGCCTCAATCAGGAGCGCGCAGGCTGCGTTCGGATCGACGCCCCTCCCTCCCAGGCGCAGCGCGCGCGGCCATACGGCATGTAGATTGGCTTTGGTCGTCGAGTCTCCGCTTGCGAACAGGGTTACCTCGTGCCCGAGGCCAACCAGTTCGTCGACCAGCCAGGCGATCACGCGCTCCGTCCCGCCGTAAAGCTTGGGAGGAACGCTCTCGGCCAAGGGGGCAAGCTGGGCGATGCGCATCGTTCAATCACCAAAAACGACCCGCAAGCCGATCACGACGACCGCGGAGATGAGAAACGAGATCGCGAGCAGCGTCAAAAAGGGCCTCGTGCTTCCGCGAGCTACGCGCGAAACGAGCATTTTGATGCTCGTCAACATTCGTCTGGCGGGAGTCGGTGCAGATAGGCAATCCCGAAGCCGGCGAGTTCTTGGGTATCGCTCTCTCGCTCCTCCCCTCTTTTCTGCAGGTGGCGATCGAGGAGACAGCGCCGACTGTCGTGCGGGCCAACGTCAGGGCGCCGCGCGCGATAAACTGTCCAGGCGGTCTCCGTGGCATTCTTCAAGACGACATCGTCGACCATCTTTGAGCTTCCCGCGACCGATCCGATCGCTGGCAACTCAACACGGTCGGCAAAGTTTCCGGTTTTTCCCGATCGACCGAGTGAGTCGGAGAAAGCGCACTCAGCACGCTTTGGCGCGGGCTCGCTCGCGTGCCGCGCGGCGGCGCTGCAGGCGCTGGCTTCTGCCAGAGCGCCTGGCGGCAAGAAGCGACGACGGCGCGAGGGCTGAAGTCGAAGGCTCAGCTGCGGATGCAGCGCTCTCCGACCCCATTTCGGCAGGTCTTGCTTCCATCAATTCGAGCGCGTCACGGCCCTTCTCGGTGATGCGCCATCCGCCGTTCAGGCGCTCGATCAATCCTTTCGAGAAGATGTCGAGGTCGGGCATGCGAGCGGCGAGGCGCTTGGTCCGCTCGGCCCAGTCGCGTCCGCTCGTCGCCAGAATCGCCATATCTCGCTTGAGATCTGCCATGACGGCAAACCCGTCGGGATAGCTCACCAGGATCTTGAGCACAGTGACCTGGAAGTTCACCCCCGCCCTCCTCCACCTACCGCCACATCGTCGGAACTTCTTGAAGGGCTTCGCGTCCAACCTGCTTCAGCCTCTCAGGCGAGGTGTGCCCGTTTGTAGCCGCTTCCAGAATTTTTGAGGCCACGTGGGTGCGTGCTCCCGTATCATAGCGCGAGACGTCTTCGCAGACCTCGTCGAAAACGGCGCGCAAGAGCGCGGTCGTGGTCGTATCGAACATGGGAACCCCCAACGCGAGAAAAGTGAGCTTACTGCGGAACGCTTCGCGGCGAATTCGACGATGTTACCGTCACTCCATAGGCGAGCGAAATTTCTCGAACTTCCGCGGCGCAGCATGAACTGAACCCAACCTGAGGCTTCGTGTGTGGTCCACGCTCGATGCTTCGGAGTGAAGCAGCCCTGGCGCCGGAGTATCCATCACCCACTCGCTGCCGGGGCCCGGCACTGCCGGTACTAGTGAGAGTCGTCGATCCGCATGCAGCAAGGCCGGGCCATGGAAAGCGCGGCCTTTCCTTCAGCATACTCCCGTCACCACAATCCGCCGGCAAACGGATCGGCCCGCTCGAAGGCGAGACGCCGGTCTGGTGTACTTTTCTGCAGCTTTGCCGAGCGCTTCGAATGCGGGCGAGCCGCTGCGGTCGCGCGCACAGGCGTCTCCTTCTTCGCCTCAGCGGCCGGAGCTACAGGCATTGCGGCCATGGCTTCGCGCACTTGTTGCCGGGATTCTTCAGGGAGCGGATCGGCCTGCGCAATTGTCGGCAAGTCGGCACGCGGCCGCGTGTCGAACACGATCTTCTTCGGAAGGCTCCTCGCTGAGGCGATCCGGATGATGGTCCTGTCCGGCTCGGATGGGCCGGCCTGCTCGACCGGCGCTGGCAGATACCGGTCGGCAGCGAAGAGCAGGACCAGCAGCAGGGCGCCGACGAAGACGAAATAACGAATGATCGGCATGGACGGCCGCTGGCAAACGATGAAACCGGGTATCGGCGGAGGGCCGGATGGGGTGGCGGGCCGCTGCTTTCAGCGACCCGCCAGGAAGGCTTAGTCGATCTCCTGGACAACCGTGCGGGTCGACGGATCGACCAGCATCACGCGTTCGCCCGAGTAGACATAGCGATACTTGGTGAGGGACGGACCCCAATCGGCAGGCACCGCCTCGAGCTCAACTTCGCGCGGCACCGGCTGACCGACGACGATCTTCTCGCGGCTCTCCACAGGACGAATCTTGTGCTCAGTGACGTAGGTGCGGATCTTGGTGCGGTATTCCGGCTCGATCTGCACGGCGGCTGCATGGCCGGCACCGGTGGTGGTCGTGAGGACAGTGGACTGCGCCATGGCGCCCGTCGAGATCAGCGCGGCGGTCGCGCACGTCAGCATCAGCTTCTTCATCGAAATCTCCTGTCCGCAGCATGCGGCCTGCGAGAACCCGCGGATGATGGCAAGGTTCCGCAGCTGCGGCGGGATAATTGCCGACTTTTCCCGGCGACAGCCAAAGCCGAGTCGGCCTAATCTCGGCGCATAATCCCGAAGATGGACCCCTCCAGCACCAGCCGATATGGACCGATGCTGGACTTGGTGCAGCAGCGGTGGAGAGATCAGTGAAACGTCGCACCTTCATCGCGTCCGCGGCGGCCTCGGCGATCCTGGCCCGAAGGCAAGTGCGTGCGGCCTCCAAGGTCTTTCGGATAGGCTGGCTCACGGCCCAGCGGGAGGCCAGCCTGACTCCCTTCCTGGCAGCTTTCCGGGAGGGACTTGCCGAACTCGGCTATCGAGACGGGGAGAATCTGAAGATCGAATATCGGTACGGCGATGACGACCCATCACACGTCGGACCGCTGGCCGCCGAGCTTACCCGTCTTCCCGTCGATCTGCTGGTGGTCCAAGGGGCCGCCGTCCCGATCGTGTTCGGCTTGAAACTCTCCACGCCATCCATCTACGCCTTCAGCGGAGATCCGGTCGTCGCGGGCCTCGCCGACAGTCTCTCGCATCCGCGCGGCAGCATGACCGGCCTGACCTTCATGGCGGCCGAACTGAACTCCAAACGTCTCGAGATGCTGCGGGATATCCTGCCCGAACTGAAGCGCGTCGCCATCGTCGCAAATCCCGAACATCCGGGGTCCCAAATCGAGCGCGCCTATTCCGAAGAGGCCGCAAAGAAACTCGGTCTCGCGCTGGAATTTTACGGGACGGGCACGGAGAGCCAGCTCGCAGGAGCGTTAGCGACCATGGATAAAGATCCTCCGCAGGCTATATCGCTCTTCTCCGACGGCTTCGCCATTCAGTACCGTCAACGGATCATCGATTTCGGACTAGAGCGCCGCGCGCCCCTCATCTCGGGCTGGCAGGTGTTCGCGAAGAGCGGTGCCATCTGCACGTATGGACCCAAGCTCTCCGAAAGCTATCGTAGATTGGCGTACTACGTTGACCGGGTACTCAAGGGGACGCCGACGACGCAGTTGCCGATCGAGCGGCCGACCAAATTCGAGACCGTGGTCAACGTACGGTCGGCAAAAAGGCTCGGATTGACCGTTCCGGATTCCATGCTCGCCTCCGCCGACGAGCTGATCGAATGAGCGCATCGTCGCGCCCACCCGCTTCCCACCTTCCCTGCAAAGTTCGATTCGAAAAGGTAGGGCGGACGAGACGCGGTAATTGCAAATCGCTGGCGCAGTGGCGGAGGGGCCGTGGGCACCCGCCGGAGTACCGGCGGATGCCATCAGCCGACCTCAATGGTGGTGCCGCCGGTTGCCGCGACCGATGTACCAACCGTAGTGGTGCCCGCGGTTGCCGTGCCAACCGCGGTGACCTCCTCCGTGACCATGACCATGCCCGCCCTTCACCTGGATCATGCTGTCGTCCTGCGTCGCTATGGGTGCCATGCCCAATCTTGCCGAAGCGACATGCGCGCCGCCGAACATCGCTACAGTCAATACTGCCATCGTCCATCCGAGCTTCTTCACCGACAATCCTCCCGCGCGAGATTGCGCCCGGCATCAAGCCGACCGTGACAGGATTTGTTCCCAGCGCTTGGTGGCCACCCAAGCCCGATCACCGCCGCCAGTGTCGGTCTGCTGTGCTTCGGCGCTCTGGAACAGTGACAACACCTTGCAGTCGATCACGCGGCTTCGCTCCCGTCGCGCGAGTTATTTCGCGGTGGTCGCTGTCGCCGGTCTCGCTGGCATCCGAAATCTCTGCGCGCGACATGCAGAATGTGCAGTTTAACTCGAAGAACGGAGGGAACAGTGCGAAGGCGCGATTTCATCCAAGGGCTTGCGATCGCAGCCGGCATGCCGGCGGTCGCGCGTGCACAGCAGGGTCAACCCGTCGTCGGATTCCTCAGCACTCGCTCGCCGGAGGAAGCCAAAACGCACACGAATGCGTTTCGGCGGGGGCTCGAAGAGATGGGGTACCTCGAGGGCCGCAACGTCGTCGTCGAGTATCGCTGGGCGAAGGGCGATTACGGCCTGTTGTCCGCGCTCGCCGCCGATCTCCGCGATCGGCGGCCTTCGTTGGTGGTGGCGGCCGGCGACCCCGCGGCGAAGGCCGCGAAGGCGGCGAACTTCCCGGTCCCGATGGTCTTCGTGGTCGGCGAAGATCCCGTGCAAGCCGGCCTCGTGACGAGCATGAACCGCCCCGGAATGGCGACCGGCGTCAACTTCTTTACCGGCGATTTGGGAGGAAAGCGACTTGCGCTCCTCTGCTCGATGGTCCCTACGGCCCGTATGCTCGGACTACTTGTGAACCCGCGCTTCGGCGCCGAGGCGGCCGAAGAACACAAGCGATCCATCGCAGCCGCCGCCCGCACACTTGGACGCGAGCTCCGGGTTCAGCAAGCGAGCACCGATGCCGAAATCGACTCCAGTTTTGCGGAGCTGGTCAATGCAGGGATCTCGGGTCTCATCGTGCAGAATGATCCGTTCTTCGACAGCCGGCGCAAGCAAATCTTGGCTCTCTCGTCTCGGGACCGTCTGCCGGGCATCTTCCATATTCGGGAATTCCCGGCTGGAGGCGGTCTCATGAGCTATGGCGCCAGCCTCTCCGACACGTATCGCCAGTTGGGCGCGTACGCCGGCAAGATCCTTAGAGGCGCGAAACCCGACGAGCTTCCGGTTTCGCGCCCGACGAAGTTCGAATTGGTCATCAACACAAAAACGGCCAAACACTCGGTCTCGCCGTACCTCCATCCATTTTGATCGAAGCGGACGAACTGATCGAATAATCGCCTCTGTGAGCCGATCCTCTCGCTGCTTCGAACCGGTCCCCAGGCCAACCCCTCATCGCTTCTGCAACACCGTCGAGAGCGCCGAGCCGTCGTTCAAGATCGAGAAGACCTCCCGCGAAGACAGGTGCGCGGCGGTCTCCTCGAACGTCTCGCTCGCATCCGCCCTGGCACGGCCGACCGCCAGATGTACGTCGACGGTGCCGGGCCGGACAAAGCGAGGAGGCGGCAGCTGGGCGAGGTGGAAGGCCAGCAGCTCGGGGTCTTCGCGCAGCGCCACCAGAGCGGGTTTGATGCCGACCTCCGCCGCAGCGCTCAATTCGTTGGCCCGGCGCAGGACCGAAGGCGGCTCTCGGTCTTCAGGGGTGGCGAACAGTTTGCCGGGCGCGGGCCCGGCCGTCAGCGCGCCGATCGGGACAGCGAACAGCAGCCCCACGATCACCGGCGCCATCCAGAGCAGAAGTGGTAACGAAACGGCGTAGGCGCTTCCGGCCATCGCGACCCCGCACAAGGTCGGAGCGCCGTACTTCCGATAGAGCTCGCGGCGCTCCACCGTGCCGTCGTCGCGTCTTTGCGTCTGCCAGCCCGCATCGCGGCCGACCAGAATCTCGACGACCGCGATCGACTGAAAGATCATCATCACCGGCGCCATCAACGCCGAGACGATGATCTCTGCGAAAACGCCGGCCAAGGCTCGCAATGCCCCGCCGAATTGGCGTCGCTCCGAGCGGCGTACCCAGACGAGCAGCAGGCTGAGCAGCTTCGGCAACAGCAGCAGTCCCATCGTGGCGACGAACACCCAAATGGCGAGCACGGGATCCTGGGCTGGCCAGGTCGGGAACAGCGAGAAGCCCTTGGGAGCGGCCGTGGAGTAACTTCGCGTTCAAACAAACCGGGCGCTTGTTGCCGATGCAGGTAGCAATTTGGGACGAGCGGCTTGAGCCTCTCCTGCAGGTCGGCGGCCGAGGCTTTGTCGAGGCCGTGATCGACCTTGCCGGCGTAGACCAAGTCGCCGCCCTTGCGCCGGCCGAGATAGATGCCGTCCCACTTGCCTTCATCGAAGGCGAAGCCCGCGATGGTCAGCGTCTCCCGCTGCGCGCAGGCTGGTCGACTTGCCCTTGAGTTCGTTCTTCAGCACCGATAAGTCGGTGCTGCCGTCGGCGGCCGGCACCACGACCTCGCCGTCGATGATCGCCGAGCCGGTTTTGCTGTGCCAGGCGTCGTGGGCGACCTTTTTGAATCGGTGGGTCCAGTCATGCCCCCAGCGGGTGAAGATCGTGACCGCTTCGTTGGCCAGGTGGACCTGGACGCGGTAGCCGTCGAACTTGATCTCGTGAATCGCGCGCCGGACGGCACCTTCTCGGTTGAGGATGCCAGGGCCGGTTCGACGAAGGAGGCTCGACCTTCGTTAGCCCGTCCCTTGCCAAGGGAAACCGGACGCTACCGAACAACGTGATGCTCGACGCAATTAACGGCCAAGCGGATAGGCCCGCCGGCCGGCGGCTAATGAGGGTTTTTACTAGCGCCGTTTTACTGCATGTGATTTGCTTGGGTGAGGTGACGGAGGACACTTCGTGGTTTACGCCCGCGTCGAGCGCCGGCTGGCGGCAATTTTGGCGGCTGACGTAGCCGGCTATTCACGACTTATGGGCGATGACGAAGAAGGCACTCTTGCCGAATTGAAGGCGCACCGTAGGGAGCTGGTCGATCACAAGCTCAAGTCCCATCGCGGGCGTCTTATCAAAACGACCGGTGACGGAATGCTCGT
Organism: Bradyrhizobium zhengyangense; assembly: GCF_022012555.1. Lineage (NCBI taxonomy): Bacteria > Pseudomonadati > Pseudomonadota > Alphaproteobacteria > Hyphomicrobiales > Nitrobacteraceae > Bradyrhizobium > Bradyrhizobium zhengyangense. The sequence goes on from NZ_JAKLTZ010000002.1 coordinate 16,836, forward strand.
GGAGTTTTCGAGCGCCGTGGAAGCGGTGAAGTGTGCAGTCGAAGTTCAGCGCGGGATGGTCACGAGGAACGCGAGCATCCCTCCCGATCGACGTATTGAATTCCGCGTGGGCATTAATGTCGGGGACATCATCGAAGATGAGGGCGATATCTTCGGAGACGGCGTCAACGTCGCCGCGCGGCTCGAAGGCATGGCTATCCGCGGCGGTATCTGCATTTCCCGGCAGGTCCTCGATCAGATCGATGGCAAGCTGAAGCTTCCCTTTCGTGAACTAGGCCGGCAGAACCTCAAGAACATCGCCCGACCAATCGAAGTCTATGCCATCGATCTGGGCAAGGACGGATCGCCCGCAGCGCGTGTCCTGTCGGCCGCTAATCTCAAACAGGACATCCGTTATTGCAGGGCCACGGACGGCGTGCGGTTGGCCTATGCGACGGTCGGAAGTGGGCCAGGCTTATTGAGATCGGCGCATTGGCTTGGCCACCTTGAATATGACTGGGACCTTCCACTCCATCGTGATTTTCTGCTCGGACTTGCCTCGTCATTCACCCTCGTCCGGTACGATGCTCGCGGGAACGGCCTCTCGGACTGGGACGTCGGCGAGCTCTCGCTGGACGCCTGGGTCAAGGACATGGAAAGCGTGGCCGACGCGGCCGGCCTCGACAGGTTTCCCCTTCTCGGATTCTCGCAGGGCTGCGCAGTTTCGATTGCGTTTGCGGTCCGGCATCCGGAGCGCGTGTCGCACCTGATCCTGTATGGCGGGTTTGCTGTCGGCGCCAACAAAAATCCCAATCTTTCGACCGCCGACCGGGAGCGGTTTGCGGCAATGAAAACACTGATGAAGCTGGGTTGGGGCGCAGATGAGCCAACCTTCCGGCAGCTCTTTACATCCTCGATGTTACCAAGCGCCACAAAGGAGCAGGTCGACGCCTTCAATGAACTCCAACGTCTCAGCGCCTCGGCGGAGTCTGCGGTACGTTACCTCGAAACAGTAGCCAATTTCGACGTCCGACCCCTTCTCAAGCAAATTAAGGCCCCTACACTCGTGATGCATGTTCGAGACGACCGCAGGGTTCCAATCTCTTTGGGCCGAGATATGGCCGCGGAAATTCCCGGCGCCAGATTTGTCGCGCTGCCTGGTCAAAATCATATGCTGCTATCGCAGGATCCTGGCGCACCGATTTTCCAGGAGGAAGTGCGCAATTTTCTACTCTAGCTTGCTGCCGGCTCGGTACCGCAGCAACTCGGCAGTTTGTTGGCGTACAGATCGGGCTATTCGGGTCACCCGTGTTCGCACGCTCTCCGAAGACTGACCTCCATCTTCCTCGTACTCTCCCAGAATCGGCTGAAACTTGCTAATAGGATTACGTCCTAGCCTTGCTTCCTACTACTTCGTAGTTCCTTTTCTGAGCGGGCCAATTCTTCGTCCCGGCCCGCAGAACGTCGGACGCGCCTCGCGCAGGACGGTCAAGGCCGGCGGTTGCCCTTAGCTCGCGGCTGGCTTCGGCGTTGCCAGGCCCGCGCGTTGACCGCGCCGAGCAGGACGCGAGGATCAAGCGGGTCGGACGCTTGCATCGTGAATCGGGGCCTTGTCTTACTGCCGCCATCGATCCAACATGGGAATATATAGCTTTTCAAAGCCATTCCACTTTCTCAACCTAGACCGCAGGGGAGGTGCATTGCCAGCATAGGACTTTTTTGTATCGTCCGATTCTCCGCAAAAAAATCGGCATATTCTGCTCGTCGCAATAGCCTGCAATTTCATAATGGAGGCATTTATGAAGCGCCGTGATTTCCTGAAGCGAACGACAATTGCCGTTTCGGCAAGTCTCGTTGGCAGCATTTGGCCAGATCGTTATCGTTTGATCGGATCGGCTCTTGGCGACGGAAACAGTGGTGATCAGAAAGCGCCTCTCGAACAGAAATTTGCAGAGTTTGCACTTGCTGTCCGATATGAAGATCTTCCGGCAAACGTTGTCGCCTCGGCCAAGCGCGTCCTTCTCGATACGCTCGGCTGTGCGTTTGGGTCGGTCGGCTCGGAGCCCGCAAATATAGCCGAGACAACGATCCGAAAGACTTTCGGCGAGGGCAATACGGCAACCGTGATCGGTTATCCGCGATCCGCGACTGTAGAAGGTGCTCTGTTTGTAAACGGTGTCCTCGTCCGCTCTCTTGACATGAATGACACCTACATCGGCACCGAGCCGCTTCATCCAAGTGAGGTGATTCCGACGGCCCTTGCGCTCTGCGAAGACCAGGGGCGAAGTGGTCGCGACCTGATCGAAGCGATAGTCGTTGGTTATGAGGCCAGCACACGCGTCAATGATGCTATCTCGTTTCTTGAGCGGGGCTTCCATCCATTATGCGCAGCCGCTTACGGCGTTCCTCTAATCGCGGGCAAGGTTTGGGGACTACCGAAGGAAGCGCTCGCAAACGCAGTCGGGATATCTGGCGCTCGCGGATTCACGAGTTTTGTCGTCAATAGCGGCGCGATCAGCATGATGAAGGCGATGGGCCTGGCGGCAACTGCGATTGACGGCGTATTCGCGACACGGCTTGCCGCACAGGGCTTTACTGGCCCATCCGGCACCCTGGAATGGTTTGCGTCAAAGATGAAACCTGCCAAGGAAGGCTTTGCCGTCGATCTCGAAGTCGCGCGATACCGGTTGCCCCGCGTGGCATTCAAACGCTTCCCCGTTCAGATTGAGTTGCAGGCTGTGGCGGAGGCGGGCGCGATACTTTCCGCTAAGATTAAAGGTCGAACCCAAGACATACGAACCATCACTGTTGAGACCTATCCCGGAATCATCGAGCGCGTTGCAGATCCTGCGAAATTCCGGCCGCAGACCAAGGGTACCGCTGATCACAGTCTTCCCGTGTGCCTCGCGATGGCTCTTCTCGACGGTGATGTGACAGTCCCGCAATTCGAGAAAGACCGCTGGCGAGGGCAGGACGTGGTGGCGCTGGTGGAGAAGACTTCAGTTAAGCCTGGAGAATCACTCATTGCAAAACTGCCAAAGGGCCGGGGCGCAAGCGTCGAGATTGTTCTGGCAGATGGTCAGACTTGGCGCGAGACAGTGGAAATTCCCGAAGGGGATGCGCTACGCCCACTCTCGCGAGCCTCACTCGAAAGGAAGTTCATGAACTTTGCCGTGCCAGTCGTCGGCAAAGCCGTTGGACAGCACGTCATGTCACTTGTCGACGGTATCGAAGACCTAAAGAACGTTCAGGAGTTGACCCTGCAGTTGAAAGGAATGGGAAAGCAAAATCCGTCGTGATTCTGAAGGGCACAATCGGTTTTCGAATTTGGCTAGGAACCGAGTGGGTAGGATTTGCAGGATTGCGTCCACGACTTACGGCAGGCTGGCCTGGCCCGAAGCGGCTACGACAACTTACCAGGGGGCACCGAGTAAGAGGATGAAGCGACGCTTAAGCGCGGACTGCAAATCCGGTAAACCGGCGAGCGACAGCGCGACAAATTCCAAGACGAAGCGCGGTGATCGTCTAGCAACGATGGCTCAGCAACGACGCTTGCTGCGCGAGCGCGATGAGGCGCTTGAACGAGAGAAAGCTACCGCCGAAGTCCTGCAGGTCATCAATTCATCGGCTGGCGATCTAGAGCCGGTATTCAACGCGATGGTCGAAAACGCACTTCGGCTCTGTCAAGCCGAGTTCGGCAATTTGTTTCTCTATGACGGCAAAGAGTTTGCTACGGCTGCGCTGCACGGCGCTCCGCCGGCCTATGCTGAGGCGCGACGCCATGGCGGGGTAGTCCGTCACCCCCATCCGGATGTTCCCTTAAATCGCGTCATTCGGACGAAAGAGATTGTTCACATCGGTGACGTCAGAAATGAACAAAGCTACATCGATCGCGACCCACGATTCTCCGAGCTTGTCGACATCGCCGGTGCGCGCACTCTTCTCCTTGTACCAATGCTCAAGGATGACAAACTGATCGGTGCCTTTGCCATCTATCGCCGGGAGGTTCGGCCCTTCGGCAGCAAGCAGATCGAATTGGTCCGGAATTTTGCGGCTCAAGCCGTCATTGCGATCGAGAACGCAAGGCTGCTGAAGGAATTGCGCCAACGCACGAGCGATCTCAGCGAAGCGCTGCGATATCAGACAGGCAGCGCCGACATCCTCCGCGTCATTGCCTCTTCCCCGACCGACGTCGGGCCGGTGCTCAGCGCGATTGTCGAAAGTGCTTGTGCGCTCTGTGGGGCCTATGACGCCGTGATCGTGCTGAAAGACGCAGGCGAACTGTGCCTTGGTGCCCACTATGGCCCGATTTCCATGAGTCAGCAGCGCTGGTCCAACGATCGGGCCTCGATCTCGGGGTGCGCCATGGCCGACAGGCGTTCGGTGCATGTGCACGACGTGCTTTCCGATGAAGGCACGGACTTTGCGATTGCACGAGAAATGTCACGTGTCGATGGCTGCCACACACTGCTTGGTGCGCCGCTGTTACGTGATGGCGAGAGCATCGGCGCGATCGTGCTTCGTCGGGCGGAGGTCAATCCCTTCAGCGACAAGCAGATCGTCTTACTACAAACCTTCGCCGATCAGGCGGTAATTGCCATTGGTAACGTCCGGTTATTCGAGGAGGTTCGAGCGAGAACCCAAGAGTTGACCGAATCTCTGGAGCAGCAGACCGCGACATCGGAAGTGTTGGGGGTTATCAGTCGATCGGCCGGAGATCTAGCCCCGGTGTTCGACACTATGCTGAGCAAGGCCATGCAACTATGCGGGGCCAGTTTTGGCGTGCTCAACACCTACGATGGCGTGCGATTCCATACAGCAGCGACCTACGGTCTGCCCACCGCTTACGATGAGTTCCGGCGCAAACAACCCCTCAATTATGGTCCCGCCACCGCGCCCGCGCGACTATTGAAAGGTGAAGCGTTCGTCGAAATTGCCGATCTGCTCGAGTCTGACGCGTATCGCAGCGGAGACTCCAACCGCCGGGCACTGGTCGATCTTGGCGGCGCTCGCTGCCTGCTGGCAGTGCCGTTGGTCAGGGACGAGCGGGTGGTCGGCAACGTCATGATCTTTCGGCAGGAGAACCGACGTTTTTCCAAGAAGCAGATCGCGCTCCTGCAGCAATTTGCTGCCCAGGCAGTCATCGCGATCGAGAACACCCGGTTGCTCAGGGAATTGCGCGAGCGAACCGAAGATTTGAGCGAATCGCTCCAACAACAGACGGCGACCGCGGATGTGCTCAAGGTGATCAGTCGCTCGGCTTTCGATCTTCAGTCCGTGCTCGATACGCTAGTTGAATCGGCGGCACGGCTATGCGAGGCGGATATGGCGGCGATTACCCGCAAAACCGGCGATGTCTATTTCCGGGCGGGCTCCTTCGGTTTCCCAACGGAATTTACCGAATATGTAAGGGATATCCCCGTCCGGCCGGACAAGCGCACTATCACGGGCCGCACCCTGCTCGGTGACAAGGTGGTCCATGTCACCGACGTGCTCGAAGACTCAGACTATTGCTTTGAAGGCCAGGAACTGAGCGGTAATCCGCGCAGTTTTCTTGGTGTGCCCTTGCTGCGCGAAGGCAGCCCGGTCGGCGCCATTGTTCTCGCCCGTCGTGAAGTGCGGCCCTTCAACCAAAAGCAGATTGAACTCGTTGCGAGCTTCGCCGACCAGGCAGTCATCGCGATCGAGAATGTGCGACTTTTCGAGGAAGTGCAGTCCCGCACCCTGGAACTAGCCGCCTCACTCTACGATCTCCGCGCCGCGCAAGACCGGCTGATCCAAACCGAAAAGCTCGCCTCCCTCGGCCAGCTTACCGCCGGCATTGCGCACGAGATCAAGAACCCGCTCAATTTCGTCAACAACTTCGCCGAGCTATCGTCGGACCTGACCAACGAGCTCAACGATATTCTGAAGTCCGCCAGTCTCGCCAATAATGTCCGCGATGAGGTCGACGAAGTGACAGCCCTTTTGAAGGACAATCTCCAGAAGATCGTCCAGCACGGCAGACGCGCCGATTCCATTGTCAAGAACATGCTGTTGCATTCGCGCGAAGGCAGCGGCGAACACCGGCAGACCGACGTAAACACCCTCGTCGAAGAGAGCCTCAGTTTGGCGTACCACGGCGCGCGCGCCGAAAAGCCGCAGTTCAACCTCGTGCTGCAGCGCGACTTCGATCCGAGAGCCGGTCTGGTCGAGCTGTTCCCCCAGGAAATAACCCGCGTACTGCTCAACTTGATTGCCAACGCCTTCTATGCAGTGGAGCAGCGTAAAGCCGACAACGGCTGTGGCGAATTCGATCCGACCATCCTCGCCAGCACGCGCGACGCTGGCGATTACGTCGAGATCCGGATCCGCGACAACGGCATTGGTATCCTCCCCGAGGTGAAGGACAAAATGTTCAACCCGTTTTTCACCACAAAGCCGGCAGGGGAAGGTACAGGGCTTGGTCTGTCCATAAGCCACGACATCGTCGTGAAACAGCACGGCGGAATAATCCACGTCGTGAGTGAGCCCGGTGCGTTCACCGAAATCACTATTAGACTTCCACGAAAGGGTTCAGCACAGTCGTCCGAGGATACGAGGTGAGCATCTACATCATTGTGGTCGACGATGAGCCGGATGTCGAAAGCATGTTTCGCCAGCATTTTCGGCGGGATCTGCGATCGGGTCGATTCGTGATGGAGTTTGCTTTGTCCGCGCCAGCCGCCCTAGAGCGGGTGAAGATGATCCCAGACCATTCACTGATCCTGATCCTATCAGACATCAATATGCCTGGCATGACCGGGCTTGAGATGCTTCCGAAAATGAAGGCGGAACGTCCCAGCGTGCCTATCATCATGATCACTGCCTACGGCGACGACGCGACCAGAATACGAGCGACTGAGCTTGGAGCAGCCGGGGTGATCCCGAAGCCCATCGACTTCAGCCTGCTGCACTTGGAAATCGAGCGTCGCTTAGAATGCCGGACTTAGTGTGGCAGTTGCCCCCCTAGGCCACCCAACCTCTGCAGAGGGCTTCGACATACTTCATATAGTGTCACCGGTGTTTGAAGAACGAATTGGTCACAGGCGGCATCAGGTTCGCGTAAGGAAAGATCAAGCCTAGCTTTTCACCAGTCAGCCAGATAGCGGATCTCAGCTGTCATTCCGCCCCGGCGACGATGCATCCGGATTATGGCCACTATCCGCCCGAGATCGGCACTCCGCAAGCGACTCCCATCACTCAGTTTTTCGCAATTTGACCCTGGCTGCGTAAGAACTCAAAAATCAAAGCGCGAAGAATCATATTTCCCCACCCACCTGAAGTTTAATCCGCTTGCGCGTTGAATGGCTAATCGAACGCACTCCCGTCGAGCTGCTCGACGGGAGTTGGCACTTCGACTAACGCCCATCGGCGGGCGGTTCACGGTACTCTGGCGTCCATTTCGGGATACAGAACCACACTTTCCTGTGCAGTGGGTTCGTTGCGGGTACCGATACAGACCGCCGGTTTCTCTCCCCGGTTTACGGCAACATGCAGCACATTTGCCGGAATGTAGATGTAGTCGCCGGGCCGCACCAGCTCCCGATGCTGCAGCTGATCTCCGGTCCACATCTCGATTTCGCCGCTGAGCAGGTAGAGAGCAGTGTCGTGACGCTCATGCACGTGTGCCTTCGTTCGCACACCTGCAGGAAGAGTCACGATCCCGAGAAACAGGACCTTCGAGCCGACCGTCTCTGCGCTGACGCCCGGTTCATAGTCCGACCCTTGTTCCGACGTGTATTTGGCACTGGCCCTGACCACGGAGGCCTTTTGGGCGGCTCCGACCCGCATGTCCTCAAACCTGGTGATTTCGCTTACCGATGTCATGAAATCCTCCTGTTCGGTGTCATGAAAACAACGAGCACAGGATCGCTGAGCCGCTCACCAAAAGTCTTGAATGGACAGCCGAAAACTTCCGAAATCTTGCGAACTTAGCTAAGCTGCGCGAATGTCTACCAAGATCGCCTTTGGTCCGTTCGTCCTCGACGTGGATCGCGGAACGCTTGTCCGTGAAGGCCGTCCAATTGCCCTTAGCAGCAAGGGCCTGCAGCTGTTACTAACGCTTCTTCGAGCCCCCGGGCAGGTGATATCCAAAGCCGATCTGATGCGGGCCGCCTGGTCAGATGCTGCGGTCGAGGAAAGCAATCTCTCAGTTCAGATTGCAGCGCTTAGGAAACAACTGGGTCCGTCGCCTGATGGAGGGGACTGGATCGCAACGATCCCGCGTGTCGGATATCGGTTCATCGGCAGCATTACTGCACAAGCCGGCACCGATGGGGACAATGCGCCGACGACCGAGCAGGAGCACCGCCCATCAATCGTGGCATTGCCATTCAGCAATCTGGGTGGCGATAAAGAACAAGAATATCTCGCGGACGGCATTACCGAAGATATCATCACCGCGTTAACGCGCTTTCGGTGGTTCTTCGTGATCGCGCGCAATTCCAGCTTTGCCTACAAAGAGAGATCGGTCGACATAAGGCAGGTCGCACGTGAGCTTGGCGTCCGATACGTCCTCGAAGGAAGCATCCGCAAATCAGGCCCGCGCGTGCGGATTTCCGCGCAGTTGGTCGATGCTACGACGGGCAGTCATATCTGGGCGGAACGATACGACCTTGAATTAACAGAGCTTTTCGCCATTCAGGATGAGATCGCAGAGCGTGTCGCGGGCGCGATCGAACCGGAGCTACTCAAAACCGAAGGAGTCCAGGCCGCCGCTCGTCACACGGGCAATATGACGGCTTGGCATCTGGTGCGTCGCGGCACCTGGCATTTCCATCAGGTCACGCGCGAGAACCATCTCAGAGCACGGGAACTGTTTCGCGAGGCCTGCAGGCTCGATCCCGAGCTGCCGGAGGCGCATATCTGGCTCGCCCGTGTCAGTGGCGGCGTCGTTCCTTATGGTTGGGCGGAAAATCCTGGCCTTGAGCTGCAGGAGGGGTTGCAGGCCGCGCTCAAGGCTATCTATCTCGATGAGCGCAATCCCTACGCGCATTACGCCTTTGCAATCGTCAGCATCTTCTCAGGACAGCTCGAGCAAGCGATCCGAGCAGCTCGCAAGGCCATCGAAATCAGTCCGAGCTTTGCGCTCGGGCATCTCGGTTTGGGAATGGCCCTCCTTTTTAGCGGACGCGCGTCAGAGGCGATCTCTCCCCTGGAACACGGGCTGCGACTTAGCCCTTACGATCCGCAAAACTTCGTATGGTTTAATATGCTTGCTTTGGCCCGTCTTTTTGCCGGAAGGCCAGAAGGGGCGCTTGAGGCTGCAATCCGAGCTCTTCAGGTTCGACCGGACTGGTGGACCACTTTGGAGATTCTCATTTGTTGTTATGCCAAGCTGGATAGATGGGACGAAGCACGCGACTGCGCCCGCAATATGAGGAAAGTCGACAAGCAACCGGGGGATGTCCTGGCCGTTCTAAGGGCGAAGAATCCGAGCTGGACAGGGCAAATGAGCGATATCCTGCTAAAAGCTAGCGAGTAGCCGCGGCGTGCAGTCGGCCTAAGTTCTGGCCAGACACATTGCTCAATCGACGTAATTAGCCGCGCTATGATTGGCTAAGAAGTTGAGGTGGCTTCCCCAGCGCTCCCCCAAGCGACTACCGAGCACCCTAGCCACTTTGGATCTAGCGGCTTTTTGAGGCAGAACCTAACCTTTAGAAGAGCGAGGTCGAAAGGCTGCGACCTCCCTGCCTAAAGCGTGATGGCATTAAGTGTTAATCGGCGTACGGTTTGCCCCCCGTATTGCCGCATCTGCGAATGTTACCGTGATGGCGGCATTGGCGATGACGATCCGATGTTGATTAATCGGTCGCGCCAGATCGCTTTCCCGACTTGCTTGTCGCTTCGTTGCGTGAGCCAATGAACACGGCCGGTTGTGCGCTTCGGTTCACAGCAATTTGCAGCATGTTTGCGGGAATGAAGATGTAATCTCCCCGACGTACGATGTCGCGATGCTGAAGGAAGTTGGTCGCCGGTCCACAATTCCATCTCATCGCCGCTGAGCATGTAGAGCGCGGTTTCGTGTACACTCGTGCACATGGGCCCGCGTTCGCTGCCCGGCCGGAAGCGTGATCATCCCGAGCCAGAGGGATTGTGAGCTGCACTCACTCCGGGCAGGTAATCGCTGCCTTGTTAGTCGGTGCTAATTTCTGAAATTGGCCTCGTATGCTCTGGCCGCCTTTCCGACAGGGCGGCGACAATGCATCGGCACTAACGCCTGATACACAAAGCAACGAGACGCTACGCAACCCGCAACGGGGATTTATCCGGCGGTTGGATCGTCAGCTTGGCGAGGCGGCGCAGGTTCTGAGCGATCGCCGCGAGCGTGAACTCGAACTGGGCGCCTGCCGGCCCCCTCAGTCTCAGTCGGCCCATCCGAAGGATCCGCTCAGATGGGCAAAGAGCATCTCCATTTTCTTTCGGTCGCGGCGCGTCTGCTCATAGGCGGCGGTCTTGGCAATGGCACGAGCGTTGTCGCGCGCCGCCTCGTGAATATGCCGCGTGATCTTGCGGCTCGGTGATTTCGGACAGCACCTCGGCTTGAGCGGACAAGAGCGGCAATCAGTGACGCGTGAGAAGTACGAGACCATGTTGTCGCCGCGAGCTTTGCGCTTTCTGTTTGACCTCGACGCGATCTTGCCATTGGGGCAGACGTAAGAATCTTGCCCGTTGTCGTAGATGAAGTCCTCCCGGCTGAACGTGCTATCATCGCGTTTCGACTTGTCAATGACCGGTACATGCGGTGCGATGCCCTTCTCATCGACCAGAAAGTGAAGGTTGGGCGCCGAGCCGTAGGCCGTATCGGCGACGATCCAGTCCGGTTTGATCCCGAACGTCGCCTGGGTACGCTCAATCATGGCCTGTGACGCGCCGACTTCCGCCTGCCGGATTGCCCGGGATGCCTTCACATCCATGATGATGCCGAACTTCACGTCGATGAGGTATGTCGGCGTAAGCATTGCTCAACGCACCGGTCCATTGCGCTGCCGGATCGGCAGGAGCCACGAACTTCGGCATGACGTCGGTCGCAGCGCCCCACGCCGGATCGTCGAGGCTGGCAAGATAGTCCTGCACGGCCCGTCTTGCCGTCGCCGGGTCGAGGTCGCGGCTCCATTTGCTGCCGGGCGTCGAACGGCACTTGTTGGCGTCCGCGGCAATCAGGCTGGCATCGACCGCGCGCCGCTGCCGCCAACAAGATCAGCTCGGATGCAGGCTACGACGACGCGCTCGAACACGCGGCGAAACACGTCGTGCTGCCGGAAGCGCTCGTTCCGGGCGCGTGTGAAAGCCGAGTGATCGGGAATCTTACCTTCGATCCCGAGGCCGCAGAACCAGCGATAGGCGAGATTGAGCTGGACCTCGCGGCAAAGCGCGCGCTCGGAGCGAATGGCGAACACGTACCCGAGGATGAGCATCCGGATGATCAGTTCCGGATCGACCGAAGGTGGTCACGTATGCGAGTAATACGGGGCGAGTTCTGTTCGAGCCCAGGACAGATCTAGCACGGCAGCGATCTGTCGGACCTGGTGGTCGTCCGGCACTACGGCCTCGAGATCGAACGCATAGAACAGTTGGCTCTGCTCACTCTTGCGACGCCCATCATCGAACTGCTCCGTCGATGGCCCCTCAGAACAACGGAATCATGGTTCGGTGCGCCGCTCAAGCAGTTCTGCAACAAAATCGGCCCTTCGCTGCATTAGAGCGTTGCGGCGAGATTGTCCGGGGTCGGGGTAAAGCGGAAGCTCCCACCGCTGGTCAAAACGACGTTGCTGACCCACACCGGACCTTCTCGGGCCGCCTGCCATGGTTCCTCACCAATTTCGCTTTGGGTTTGCGAACCTCAATCTCGGAGGGTTCCCAAGGCCATTTTTTGTTTTCGACAGCGCGATGCAACAAGCACATGTAAAGACGGTCGCGCCGTGCAATGGGTCCGTAGAGCGTGCGCTGCCGCGAGCACCCCTCTCCTGACGTCCAATGCTTTCAGCCCGGCGTCATTCCCTTCGCTTTGATGATGGCGCTTGCTTCTGGCGACTTGAGATACCCGAGCAGCGCTTTTGCGGCATCTCCTTGCTTTGTGTCCGCGGCAGCAGCACCCGTAAAGACAACTTCTTGCTGCAGGTCCGCAGGGAATGGGCCGACGACCTCTAGTCCGGGGGCGGTGAGCACATTTAGCAAGAACACGCCCAGCTCAGCTTCGCCCTTTTCAACTGCCGCAATGATTTCGGCTGGTGCCGCTTTTGCTTGAAGCTTGCCCTTGATTGCGTCGGTCAGACCAAGTCGCTCGAATGCTTTCGTTACTTGCGCGCCTGCAGCGCTTGCCGGCAGTGTCGCAATCGACCGTGCTTCGAGCAGCGCAGCCTTAAAAGCGTCAGGTGTGCCGATGTCGGGCTTCGGAGCGCCAGCTCGCACCGCAACACCGAGGCCGACGCGCGCAACATCGGATGTAGTGCCGGCGGCGAACTTTGCACGTGCTCCTGCGTCCTGCATCACCTCGACCGGCACGACGCCGACGTCGAACGCCTTTCCCGACGTCGCCTCCTTGATCAAATTTGGGGTGGTGCCGAAGAAAATGTCGAGCTTGTGTCCAGAGGCCTGTTCGAACTTTGGTTTCACCTCGGCCCACACCGCGGTCATCGCGCCGCCCGCCAGAACGCGCAGCTCGGCTGCCTGACCCTTCTCGCCCAGAAATGTAAGAAAGATTGACGCGAGGAATGCCGCGCGCGCAAAACTCAACACAGTCATGATGTGCTCCCCACACGAGTTCACGCAGCTTAGCAGTTCCGACTGATCAGCGCCAATTGCCTGCGTGCATGCAGCGAGTCGCCCGGAGGGCCGGAAATGGCCCGAACGCGAAGCGCTGTTGGACCCGAGATCGTCCGCTTCCTGGGATAGAACGGAAAGGAATGCCAAGCTCGCCGAAGGGAGCAGTTGACCCAAGCCTGTCGCGAAAAACGCTATATAATGTTTCGCACATTTCATTGCTTGTTGGAGAGCGTTATGCTTGCTGGCGCGTCGCTCAGTACACCATTCACCCGGCTTTTTGGTATTCGGCACCCAATCGTTTCAGCTCCCATGGGGCGGGCGGCCCCACCAGAATTGGTTGCCGCCGTGACGAATGCTGGCGGTCTCGGCGGCTTGGGGCTTACTTGGGATAGTCCGCAACGGATCGTTGAGCTGGTTACCAAGACGCGGCAATTGACGAACGATGGACCTTTCTTGGCGAACTTTGTGCTCGAATGGGATCAGCACGAACGGCTGGATGCTGCCCTGTCTGCAGGAGCTCGTATTGTCTCATTCTTCTGGGGCGATCCAGCGCGATATATAGATCGCGCGAAGGCAGCTGGCGCGATGGTGATACATGGCGTCGGAACGCCGGATGAGGCGCGCAGAGCGGTCGAACTTGGCGTCGATGCGATTGTCGCCCAAGGCAATGAGGCAGGCGGCCACGTCTGGAGTCGGGTCTCGACCATGGTCCTGGTGCCGCTTGTTGTTGATGCGGCAGGCGGGACGCCAGTGCTCGCCGCTGGTGGAATTGCTGATGGACGCGGGCTGGCGGCGGCCCTCGTGCTTGGCGCTTCCGGCGCCTGGATAGGCACCCGTTTTCTGGCTTCGCCGGAAGCCGCGTATCATGCAGACTACAAGCAGCGCCTCGTCGAGGCAGCTGCCACCGATACGGTTGAGAGCGTGCTGTTCGATGGCGGGTGGCCGAATGCGCCGGGTCGCGCGCTGCGCAATCGAACTGTCCAACTCTGGGAGGATGCGGGTCGGCCGAAGTCCGGATCGCGTCCCGGAGAGGGCGATGAAATTGGTCGCACACCAGAGGGCAATGTCGTTCGACGGTATGCGATCGCGAGTAAGCTCAGCGGCGGCACTGGATCCATCGATGATTTTGTTATTTGGGCTGGCCAATCCGTAGGGCTGGTGCATAATATTCGGCCGGCGTCGGAAATCGTCACAGACGTTGTGCGTGAAGCCAGCGAGATATTGGCTCGTAGCGCCACGTAGACGTAACGGTATGACTGCTATTGGCCCACCTGCGAAGTTACGCCGCGTCTAACGGAGGTCCGCTCGTCGCGCCAGAGCGGACTAGATTTGCCCAAGCTGAGTTCTTCGCAGTTTGACCCATAACGGCCAATTATCCGTTTCCGTGTCGCATTATTTGTACGATAGTGGCAGCGAGCGTTCTTGATTGATCATTTGGATGGGAATTCATGGCGAGTACTAAGTCTCCGATAGTCAATTCGTATTCGGTTCACGAAGATCAATTGAAATGGTTCGATGTGCCCCTCGTAGCGGGCGGAAAAGCTGCGGTACTGTTCGGCGATCCTACCAAGGCTGGAACAGTTGTCCTGCGCTTTAAATTCCCACCAAATCGACAGACACGTCCGCACAGGCATCCATACGCTGAATACACAACAATTCTGAGCGGTAAAGTTTACTACGGCGAAGGCGAACAATTCGACACCTCAAACCCTGCAATCGGAAAGGCCGGTACATTCGCCGTCGTGCCTGCGGGTCAAGCGCACTTCGTATGGACCATGGACGAAGAAGCCATCGTACAACTTCAGTTCGAAGGTCCATCCAGCACAATTTTTGTCGATGCGTAGCAAAGCGTTTTCCTATCCTGTTTTGCGATGTTTGTTATGGCGTTTAGCACGGCGGCTACGATGGCTGATGAAATTAAGCGGGTATCAATCAACGGCTACAAGCTTGCTTACGTCGAGCAGGGTCAGGGAGAGCCAGTTGTTTTCGTTCACGGCGGATTGCAAGATTATCGCATGTGGACTGAGCAGCTTCCAAAGTTCGCACGGCATTATCGCGCCATCGCGTAAGGTGAACTTGGAGCTGCGCGCAACCGAAGGTGCGCTTGATAACCTGAAGTTGCTAGAGGATCCCGACTCGGGGGTTCAGATCGCGTTCGTGGATAGCGAGTCGAAATAACGCCGTTTCGCCGCGGCACCAGATGTAGCCAGACCATGATAAAGGGCCCGCCGATCGCGCCGGGCCAAGTAGAGGGAGGAAACGAAGATCGGATATCTTTCGCAAACGCCGAGTGCGGAATTCGATCGCGGAAATCTAACGAACGACATCCAGCAGCAATACTGTCGTGCACATCAGACCGCATTTTGTGCTGAAGTCCGCAGCTCTCAGCGCCATTTTCGGCATTTGACGCGAGGTACGATTTCGACTGCACCAAAAAGCGCGCGCGAAACTTGAAGGGTCCCGATCACCAGGCTCCGCACGTCCAGAACAGCTCATTTCATCGCCCGGCTCAGATCTCGCAATGCCCGCGCCGCCATACCTGCTTTTGCAATTCAGAGTTCCCAATCGCCGAGGGTTCTGCCGAGGATTACTGCCTGGGTTCGCGTTGCGATGATGAGTGTCCATTCCTTTAAATCGCGCGCTGACGAAATCGCGCCTATTTCCCGGGGTGCTGTCCTCGATCGTCTCTACTTAGCGCGCGGAGCGTCTTTCTTCTGAAACTCGACAGGTCGAACAGGAGCCTAGGCACTTTTTCCAGCGCCATCGCCTTGCCTTCGATTGCGAGATGTAGAACTCGCACCAATCTGGCAAGACCGAGTTCTACAAATGCGACCGAACATGCGGTCATTCCCAATCCTGAGCTGGCTGTCTACAATGACGATGGATGCTGCTAGATCAGGTCTTCTCTCCAGAACGACGTATCGACATGCCGCGGCAAATTCCTCCTCCTGAACGCTCAAAGGTACCTTGACCTCCCTCCGAGGAGTTCCCGCCATATTCGGGTCCCATATGAACGATCGGCAGCGAGACACCTGATGCAGTTCATGTTTTGAATTTCTAGTGGCTCGCGCGCTTGGTCAACCTCTTCGCACCCGGCAACACATCCGTGCAAACACCTTCGTACTTCGGCAGCTAGGCCTATTGTTTCTCCGAACGTCGGATGCGGATGAATGGTTTTGCTGATATCGATTGCATCGGCGCCCATCTCGATCGCCGGACAGGTTCTCCGATCATGTCGCCAGCCTGCGGGCCAACAATCACACCGCCGATGATCCGGTGAGTCTCTTGGTCGATGATTAGCTTGGTCGGCAAACTGGCCTTTCTGGCCGGTCAACGCAGTGTCCCGACAGATGCAGGCTCCTGGCCAGTTGCATAGCCGCATCACATTCGGCGCTTTGGGGGTGACGGCTGCGATTTCGGCACAAAATGCCGGGGGCGTTATGAGAATAGGCAAAGACAAAATGTACGAGGCACGACGTTGTGGTGTTTCGTACAAGAGGGTTTTGCCTTGACTTCACCGGCCGCGAAGCGCGGCTCTTTGGTCACTTGTTGTGGGCACAATCAACGAATTGGGCGAGATCTCTGCTCTCGCACCATGCACGGCTTGCTTGGCAGCGATGCACCGCATCTTTCAAAATTTCATTGATCTCCTAGCGACCGCAGAAGATCTCCAAGACTTCTCCAAAGCCATGGCGGACACAGCGACCGCTTTGGACCTATCGTGTTTTGCCTATCTAGCCCTCCAGCACTCAAGCAAAGTCAAACCGCGCCTAATCTCTACATATCCATCGCGGTGGGTAGCACACTATCTACGAAATAATTATCAAGTGCTTGATCCCGTCATCGGAGAAGCTCTTCGAAACCCCGAGCCCTTTCGGTGGGGGGTTAATTTCAACTCGAAGTTCACATCGAAAGCACAGCATCGGCTTTTCGAAGAGGCCGCGGAATTCGGAATCCGATTTGGCTTTACGGTGCCCATTCACGACGGCCACGGCCCCATCGCTGCATTGACCTTTGCCGTGGACCAGAACCGCCCGCAATTCGAACGGTTCATTGAATCGCATGAACGCGTTCTTCAGCTTATGGCGATGTATTTCCATGCTCATACCCGCCGAAAGCTGGTGAACGTAGACGATATAGAGGGGGTACGCCTATCACCGCGTGAGTTCGAATGCTTGGAGTGGGCAGCTCGGGGCAAGAGCGCTTGGGAGATTGGTTGCATTCTCGGCATCTCGCGCAACACAGTTGCCTTCTACCTAGAAGGCGCGAAGAAAAAGCTTGGTGTTCGGACGATTGTGCAAGCGGTAGCCCGCTTAGCCGCTGTGAAAATAAAACAGCAAAATTAGGGGCGCAGCCCCCTACAACTACAGGTACTGACTTAAGACGCGTGATCCGCTCCAAAGGTGACGATGTACACCGTTGGAGGGACTATGATTCAGCTAATCACACCGTCCTTATATGGACAGTTCGCCGAGACACTTGCCGAAATGCATCGGTTACGGTATCGCGTTTTCAAACTTCGCATGGCATGGGACGTTCAAACCAGCGGCGACATGGAGATCGACGATTTCGATGCACTGCATCCCGCTTACCTAGTCCAGCTATGTGACAACGGGCAGGTGCAAGGCTCCGTACGCCTCCTCCCGACACTTGGCCCGACCATGCTTTGCGACACCTTCCCTACGCTTCTCGAAGGTCAACCTGCGCCGTCAACTCCTCTCGTTTGGGAAAGTAGTAGATTCGCGATCGATGTTGCTGCCGATGCCCCCAAGGGTGATCACGGTCTTACTCGTGCTGTTTACGAGCTATTTGCGGGAATGGTAGAGTTCGGGCTCTCAAGACAACTCACTGACATCGTTACCGTCACAGACGTCCGTATGGAGCGAATCCTTAGACGAGCGGGTTGGCCCCTGCGGCGCATTGGCAATCCTTCCGCAATTGGCAACACCTTAGCCGTGGCGGGTTACCTCGAGATCTCGCGCGATACCCTGGTCACCCTTCGTAGAGCCGGCGGGCTTTCGACACCGGCCCTTTGGACGCCAGTAATTTTCGCGGCCGCGTAGAACAATGCAGGCCAGTACGATATGCCCGTTCCCGCCTAGAGCGGGGACGCCGCGTCTTGCGGTTCGCTACCGAGCTATAAACATGACGGAAATTGAAACTAGGAACGGTCAGCGGAACGCGGCGAGAGCTGTTGACCTGCAACAGCTTCGACTTGCGGTTGCCGCTTCTGACCATGGAAGTTTTCGACGAGCCGCAGAGGCGCTTTCAATCAAACATACCGCGTTCAGCCGTGCTATCGTCCAACTTGAGCACCTCGTGGGAGCTTCACTGTTTGAGCGTTCAAGTGGGGGAATCAAGCCTACGTTGACCGGCCGCGCAGTTTTGCGCATTGCACGACTGATTCTGGAGCAGGTCGATATGCTCGTTGACACCGGAAGGTCCGGTGGTCGCGGCGATACTGGGCATCTTGTCGTAGGCTTCTTCACATCCATGTCCACCGGCAATTTGCGAGCGACGATAGGTGAGTTTAAGAAGCTGTTCCCGGGCTTGAACTGGCAACGATGGAACGCTCACACTTCCGTCTGATGACTGCCCTCCGTAGCGGAACTGTCGACGTTGTCGTTAGCCCTGGACGTTTACCTTCAAAGGACACAAGATCACTATTGCTCTGGAGCGAACGCATCCTGATCTCGTTGCCGCAGGATCACTGCCTTGCAACACGCGAGATCATCTATTGGACCGATTTGCGTAACGAAAAGATCCTTCTAAGTGAATATGATCCAGGACGAGAGCTCGAGGATCTCTTGATTTCGAAGCTGGTATTGGCCGACGATCGGCCCAAGGTAGAACGCCATGACGTAAGCCGTGGCATTATCAAGAGTCTGACGAGTATGGGCATGGGACTTAGTCTGGCTATGGAATCGGATATTGGTGCAAGCTTCGCTGGCCTTGTGTACCGGGAGTTGCAGGACGGAGCGGGACCAAGCCGGGTGGACTTCTATGCGCATTGGCGCGACGACAATGAGAATCCGGCTCTGAAGCGTTTCCTCAATCTGTTGGCAGAACGCTATCCCTCACCCTCGCCGGCTCTTGGGGAATGACCAGATCGTTTCGCTTTTGCAAATCCACGGTCCGTGGCCATAAAGCGCGCCAGCATGGGCGCGATCAGCTTTGCCGGGTCGATACGCTGCCCACTTTCGCGCGCCAAGGCCTCTGCATAGGCGACGAGATCTCGATGCACTGACGCTGGAAGCTCAGTGGCGACCTTGACCGGCTTGTCGTCGGGCAGCGCTCCTATTCTAAGCTTGGGCATGGCGTTACCCTCCGTATGGCACAAGTATGAGGTCACGATTGACGAGAACGCGAACTGGAAAACCAGGTCGCACGGTCAGAGTAGGCTGGACGTTGAGACTGCGCCGAACCACCTGTTGTCCGGTTTGATTCAGCGAGTCCGAGGCGCCGTGTCGCAATGCCTGGATGATGGTGCTGTCGTTGCTATTGGTATCGGAACCTGCTCCCAGTTCCGTCCCGACTGCCAAGAACGTCGATAGCGCCGCAGCCTTGAACAGCTCGCCCCAGTGATTGTCGACTTGGTCCTCAAGACCGGCATACCCGGCAGTGTCGGCGCCAGGCTGCCGCTCGAGAACGATTGAACGTCCGTTCGGCATGATCACCCGGGTCCAGACGAGCAGGACTCGGGACTGCCCGAAAGCGACCTGGCTGTCGTAGATGCCAACCAGACGCGCTCCCTGAGGCACAAGCAGGAAGCGGCCGGTCGGCGTATCGAAAACATTCTCGGTAACTTGCGCGGTAATTTGGCCTGGCAGGTCCGATCGGATCCCAGTGATCAGCGCCCCTGGAATGACCGTTCCAGCCTGCACGATGTAGGGTGAAGCGGGCTTGGTGACGCGGTCAGGGCTTACCGTGCGACGGTCCACGGAGGCGTTTACGAAGGCAAGCTTGTGGTCCTGACCGCTTTGCGCAGATCCATCGTCGCTAGTGCTCGTTACGCTCGGCGACACGACGCGCTCGCTGCCAACAGCCGCAGCGGAGGACGGACGCACTTCTCGTCCATTGGTCGAAGCGAACAGATGGCTGATGCGGGCTGCTTCGGTCTCTTGATCCCGCCGCTGCTGGTCCGGATCAGCGCCGCTCGTCGGCAACTGCCCCTGAGCAGCTAGGATCGGTCGACCGAGGTCCCCGGGGAGCGGCGGACCAAGCTGCGCAATCGGCTGGCGCGGAACGCCAGCGTAGTCCTTCGGCAGCGTCGTAATGCCATCGGCGACATTGTGATGGTCAGTGCTGTAAAGCTCATCGGCCGCCTGGCTTCGGGAACGATTGCCCTGCAGCGACCACAAGACCGCTCCGCCGATTACAAGCAGGGCAACCGCGCTCCCGCCGGCCAAGACCTTCCGCGACAGCCGTGTCACGCGCGGATGCTCTGCTCTCAAGCGGAAGCTCCTGGACTGTTCCTCCGGTGTAGCCGGCGGAGTACCTTGCTGGTGATCGGCTTCGTTCCGGGTATTCATGACGACGGCCTCCCGTCGGTCCTGACAATCCTAACCTTCTGCTGGTGTTCACGACCAAGCCGCAGTTCGGCGGCCGCAAACAGCCGATCGACGATCAACACGTTGCCGTAGGCGCGATAGTTGACGAATTCGGTCTTGCCGTCTGGACCAATGACGAAAAGCGGAGGCATCTCGCCTTGCACGATCCCCGCCGGGAATTCGATGTAGACCTTGCGGCCATCATCATATGCGGCGAGCGGCCGCCAAGGAGGACTGTCCCCTTCGATGGCATAGCGGGAGATGCGCTGCGCCGGATCCGGAAGAACGGGCTTCAGAGCGACCGAGCGCGATCGTTCCCGTGTAGTTTCTGGATAGTACCAGGCAACAGACGGCATGTATGGCCGTTCGCGGGAGCGGAGTTCGATCAGGTAGGTACGCCGATCGGTATTGACCACCAGGTTGGTCTCGATCGAGGCTCGGGTCGGCTTGACCAGGATATGGACCCGCCGTGTGTCGCCGCTTCCGCTTTCGGTGTCGCCGACGACCCAGCGGACGGTATCTCCGGCCGCGATCGGCCCTGATCCCGTCAACTGTTCTCCCTCCTCGAGCGCGATATCCGTGATCTGCCCCGGCGCGGCGTAAATCTGATAGAGCGCCCCGGGACTGTAGGCGTAGACTTGCGCCGCGTTGAAATACCCCCGCTTGCGCGGTTCGACCCGGGCTGCGCTGTTCGCGGTCTCAACCCGGCTCACGGGTTCAGGGTCTTCCTCCCCTCCCGACTTGCCGCCGAGAGCGGGCTTCCAGAGGGGTGGAACGTGAAGCGGTCGCGATCCGTCGTCGAGGGCTACTGGAGGCGCCGGCAAGGGAGGGACTTCAGCGTCATAGCTGATCTCCGGTGGGATGTAGGTCGCGCACCCTCCAAGCGCCGACGAGCAGAGCAGAAGAGCGGACAGGAATGCCCGTTTCGAGATCACGAACTCGGGCCAAGCCGAAATGAACCTGCTGTGCAGAAGGAAACATTTCGAATGAACGTCAGGGGGCATCTTGGTCACTGACTCAACTCCTTCGACCAGTTGATGGCACGGACGTAGACGCCGAGGGGATTCTTGCGCAGGCGTTCGGCATCGCGGGGCGTCTCGATGACGATCGAGAGAATTGCAGTCCAGCGCTCAGTCGAGCTCAACGAACCGTTGTCGTAGGTGCGCTGGGTCCAAGCCACCCGAAAGCTCTCCGAAGAGGCGCGAATGACGCTCGAGACTTCGACGGAGATTTGCGCCTTGCCGAGCTTTGCGAACGGGTCGTTGTTGCGCGCGAAGTCGTTGAGCGCAGCCGCGCCGCGATCGGTTGTAAACTCATAGGCCCGAAGCCAGTTTTGGCGCAGAACGATTCCGTCGGCAGGTAGGCTCCTGACATCCTCGATAAAGCGCGCCAGATGGTAGGCAATCTGCGCATCAGTCGGCTGATAGTCGATGTTAGCTGGCGCAACCCTTTGGGCCTGTCCAAGATGATCGACCTCAACCACCCACGGCGTGATCGAGCCTTGATTTGATTGCCAGACGAACCCACCCGCGAGACCGACTGAAAGCATCAAGCAACCGAATGCCATCAGGCGCCAGTTCTTCGCTTGCACTCGCGCCGATCCGATGCGTTCGTCCCAAACCTGAGCTGCCTTTTGATAAGGCGTAGTCGGCTCGGGCATTCGCCCGTAGTGTACTGATGATCGTTTGAACATCGATGGTTGCCCCTGGTATCGAGTGATCGGTTTCAAGTCGTGCGGTGGCTCGGATTTTGAGGCGCTGCCTGGTGAGGTGTCAGCGCTCTCCTTCAGACAAATCGACGGATGAGCCGCTGCCACTATGATCGCCTGAGCGAACCGCTTGGCCGGCTGCTGATGCACCGTGCCGAATAGTCTCGGCACGCTTCATGCGTCGCGCCCAATCGGGTTGCCCTTCGGCCGAAGTGCTCGCGGCCGACGCACCGGTTTCTCCACCTCCGCCGAGTGCGGCGGCTGCACGACGCAACGGGCTCATGGCAGCCGAGGCTTCGGCAACGCCAGCGCTGCCTTCGCTTCGATAGGTGGCGGACGCTCCACTCAAGACGGCGCCCCCGCCGCGCGCGGCCCCAGCAATCGCGCCTCCAGCGAGACCAACACCGCCGGCGGCAAGACCCGCGCCAGCCGCAACAATGCCGCCAGCAGCAAGGCCTGTTCCAATCGCGGCGCCGGCGCCGAGTTGAGGTCCGCCCGACACCAGGCCGTTTGCGATACCCGGACCGAAGATGCCGAGGCCGAGCAAGGAAAGCGCCGCGAGCACCAGCGTCATCGCGTCTTCGATGGTCGGCTGTGCACCGCCGAAACCTGCGGTGAACTGCGAGAACAGGGTGGAGCCGATGCCGACGATGACGGCCAGGGCCAGGATCTTGATGCCGGAAGATATGACGTTGCCCAGAACGCGCTCCGCCGCGAAGGCGGTCTTGCCAAACAGCCCGAAGGGAATGAGCACGAAGCCGGCCAGTGTCGTGAGCTTGAATTCGATCAGGGTGACAAAGAGCTGGATCGCCAGAATAAAGAAGGCGAGCAGCACCACGACCCACGCGAACAGGAGAACGACGATCTGGACGAAATTCTCGAAGAAACTGATATAGCCCATCAGGTTGGAGATCGAATCAAGCAATGGTCGGCCGGCATCAAGGCCGACTTGAGCGATCTTTCCGGGCCGCAGGAAATCCGATGCGGAGAGGCTTGCGCCTGATGCTTTCAGGCCAAGACCGGCAAAGCTCTCGAAGACGATGCGCGCCAGACTGTTCCAGTTACCGATGAGGTAGGCGAAGACCCCTACGAACAGCGTCTTCTTGACGAGACGCGCGATGATGTCCTCATCAGTTCCCCAACTCCAGAACAACGCTGCGAGCGTAATGTCGATCGCAGCGAGGGTCGTTGCGAGATATCCGACATCGCTCCCCAGCAGCCCGAAGCCGTTGTCGATGTAACGCGTGAACGTTTCCAGGAACTGGTCGATGATCCCCGTACCGGTCATGGTTTGCTCACCTCAGGCGCCACCAGTTTTGGATATCCCAGCGGGATCCGGCTTTGGTCCTTTGGAAATAGCGCCACGCCGGGGGCGGAAGCGTCGTGAACAGGAGTTGCGGCACGGTCGTTCTTGCCAAAGAAGCGACGGCGGTTTTCGGCCCAAACTTGCTTGCAACGCTCAAAACCCTCTGCTTGCTCCGCAGCGACGCTGCGGCAGCGCGCGAGGTCTGAGCTGGTTGCGTCTGTCATCTGCTCCGCTTTCGGCGGCGCGGGCGACTCGACACCACCGCGAAGCTGAATTGTGCAGGCAGTGACGACCAACACACCGACTGTCGTAAGCAGCGACAACGCCCTGAAAGCCCTGATGTCGGTCATTAGTGGAACATCTGCACGTTGAATGATTGATAGCCCTGCCCCGGTGTCAGGAAGCGCCGGAGCTGTTCGCGGCCCTGGTCCTGGGCCGCCGCGCGTTGCGCGGCTTCAAGGCTTTGCGCCCTGCCCTGCGCCGTCACGACAGCCGTGAGGTCGGCGAGCTGCTGCGCGTTCAATGCCAGAATCTGATTGCCGGCTTGTGTTGCCTGCAAGGCACCGCTAGCGCCTTGGCTTGAGCTAACGAGCGCGGAGGTCTGGACGCGGTTGGTGTCGAGGTTGCTAACGATGCCGGCCTGGACACGAAGCGCGTCTTGCGTTGCGGCATAGGAATTCTGCCAACGCGATTGAGCATTGGAGATCAGCAACTGGTTCGACTGGCTGCTTGTCGCTGGCGCGTAGTCGGTCGAGAACGCGCGATCGATCTGCTGCACGTCGTAGGCAATGCGCTGGGCCTGGGCCAGAAGTTGCTGGGTGCGCTGTATCGACGATTGCAGTTGCTGCAGCGACGAATACGGCAGGTTTGCCAGATTCCTTGCCTGATTGATCAGCATCTGTGCCTCGTTCTGCAACGAGGTGATCTGATTATTAATCTGCTGGAGCTCCCGCGCAGCCGTCAGGACATTCTGGACATAGTTGGTGGGATCAAAGACGATCAGCGCCCGTGCGGGCAGCGTAACGCCAAGCAGCAGCGCGAAGGCGGTCGTGGTCGCCAATAGGCCAAGAGGTCTCATAGCGACTTCTCCAGATTGACGAGATTGGGGATCAGATCTGTCGCCCAGGCGGCGCCACGATGCTGGAGCCAGGCAGGCACAAAGCCGCCGGGTCCATGTTCGGCGATGAGTTGCGTGATGGCGGCCTGATCTGTTTTGGAAGAGGCTGCGGTGAACGCGAGCGCAACCTCACCAAGGCCAAGTTCGAACATCCGGTTGCCGCGACGGGACTGGCAGTAGTAGTCGCGCTTTGGCGTGGCCCGGCTCAGAAGCTCGATCTGGCGGTCGTTGAGACCGAAGCGACGATAGATGGCAGTGATCTGCGGTTCGATCGCCCGTTCGTTCGGCAGCAGCAAGCGTGTTGGGCAGCTTTCGATGATCGCCGGCGCAATCGCGGAGCCGTCGATGTCCGACAGTGACTGGGTGGCGAAGATGACGGACGCGTTCTTCTTCCGGAGCGTCTTCAGCCATTCCCGGAGCTGACCGGCAAAATCTTCATCCTCGAGCGCAAGCCAACCTTCATCGACAATCAGAAGCGTGGGCCGGCCGTCGAGACGATCCCCAATACGATGGAACAGATAGGCTAGCACGGCCGGGGCCGCGCTCGTTCCGATCAAGCCTTCGGTCTCAAACGCCTGGACCGACGCCTCGCCGAGACGTTCGAATTCGGCATCAAGCAAGCGCCCGGACGGACCGCCGAGGCAGTATGGTTGCAAGGCGCGTTTCAAAGAGTTGGATTGGAGCAGGACTGACAGGCCCGTGAGGGTGCGCTCCTCCCTCGGCGCCGAAGCGAGAGATGTCAGCGCCGACCACAGATGATCCTTGACCTCCGGGGTGATCTCGACCATTTCCCGTGTCAGGATCGCGCCGATCCATTCCGTCGCCCATCCGCGCTCTGAAGGATCGTCGATCCAAGCCAGCGGCTGCAGGGCAACGGGGTTTTCGTCCCCGTCTGACAAGGCACCACCCAAATCGTGCCAGTCGCCACCCATGGCGAGCGCGGCCGCCCGGATCGAACCGCCGAAATCGAACGCAAAGATCTGAGAGTTCGGGTAACGGCGGAACTGCAGCGCCATCAGCGCGAGCAGCACCGACTTGCCAGCGCCTGTCGGCCCCACCACAAGGGTATGACCGACGTCGCCGACGTGGAGTGAAAACCGGAACGGCGTCGATCCCTCGGTCTTGCCGAACAAAAGCGGCGGCCCCTTGAAGTGAAGGTCCCGCGCCTCACCCGCCCATACGGCCGACATCGGAATCATATGAGCGAGGTTGAGGGTCGATACCGGTGGCTGCCGCACGTTCGCATAGACATGCCCCGGCAGGCTGCCAAGCCAGGCTTCGACGGCGTTCACCGTCTCGATCATGCAGGTGAAATCGCGGCCCTGAATGACCTTCTCGACCAGCCTCAGCGTTTCGTCGGCTGCACCGGGATCGCCGTCCCACACGGTGATGGTCGCCGTGACAAAGGCCTGTCCGATCTGATCCGACCCCAGTTTCTGCAAAGCCGCGTCGGCATCTATCGCCTTGTTGTGAGCGTCGGTATCGAGCAGCGTCGATGCCTCGTTGGTCACGACTTCCTTGAGGATGGCGCCGATGGACTTTCTCTTGGCGAACCACTGGCGGCGGATTTTGGTCAGCAGCTTGGTGGCGTCGGCCTTGTCGAGCATGATCGCGCGGGTCGACCAGCGATACGAAAACGCCAGGCGATTCAGGTCGTCCAGAATTCCCGGGGTCGTCGCGCCCGGAAAGCCGACGATCGTCAGAACCCGCACGTTCGCTGAACCCAACATCGGCTCGAGCCCTCCGGTCAACGGCTGGTCGGCCAAGAGTGCGTCGATGTACATGGGAACTTCGGGCACCCGAACGCGATGACGCTTGGTCGAGATCGTCGAGTGCAGATAAGTCAGCGTGTCCTGATCATCGAGCCAGGTGCATTCCGGCATGAACCCTTCGACGAGTTGAAGCACACGGTTTGTTTGGTCGATAAACCCGCGAAGCACCTCGCGCGCGTCGGCTCCGACGGTGCGGTCGCGACCTTCGTAAAGTAGTTGCTCTGCCCTGGCGGCCCCCTCCTCTGGAGGCAGATAGAGTAAGGTCAGGAAGTAGCTGGACTCATAATGGGCACCCGCCTCCTCGAACTGCGCCCTGCGTTCCGCGTCAACCAGCGCAGACGCGACATCCGGAAAGGAGTTAGGTGTCATTCGGCCTGCAATATTGACCCCCTAAGCCGGGGGATCGGCGTCCAAAATTGACCCCCTACAGATTGGTCTGTTGCGCTGCCTGCTTTGGAACGAAGCAGGCGGTGGGGGATGCTGATCGTGGAGACGATTGCCCGGATCCGGCGCGAGCACTTCATCAAGGGCAAGACGATTAAGGAGATCGCCCGTGACCTGAAGGTGTCGCGGAACACGGTCCGGAAGGTGCTGAGGTCGGGGGAGACCTCCTTCGAGTACGAGCGGCAGGTGCAGCCGCGGCCAAAGCTGGGACGATGGGCAGTAGAGCTTGATGGGCTGCTGGCGGCGAACGCGGCTAAATCGGCTCGTGAACAGCTGACGTTGATCCGGATCTTCGAAGAGCTGCGCGGCCGCGGCTATGACGGCGGCTACGATGCAGTGCGGCGTTACGCCAGGCGGTGGAGCAAAGAACGCGGGCAATCGACCGCGGCGGCCTATGTCCCGCTGAGCTTTGCACCGGGCGAAGCCTATCAGTTCGACTGGAGCCACGAGGTGGTCCTGTTGAGCGGCACCACGGTGATGGTGAAGGCCGCCCATGTCCGGCTCTGTCACAGCCGCATGCTGTTCGTGCGGGCCTATCCGCGGGAGACGCAGGAGATGGTGTTCGACGCCCACGACCGGGCGTTCGCCCTGTTCAAAGGCACTTGCACCCGCGGCATCTACGACAACATGAAGACCGCCGTAGAGACGATCTTCGTCGGTAAAGGGCGTCTCTACAATCGCCGCTTCCTGCAGATGTGCAGCCACTATCTGGTCGATCCGGTCGCCTGCACGCCGGCGTCGGGCTGGGAGAAGGGACAGGTCGAGAACCAAGTCGGGCTGGTCAGGGAACGCTTCTTCACGCCGCGGCTGCGGTTCAAAAACCTCGACGAGTTAAACGCCTGGCTGCTCGACAAATGCATCGCCTACGCCAAAGCTCATCGCCATCCGGAGCTGGTCGATCAGACGATCTGGGACGTGTTCGAAGCCGAACGCCCCAAACTCGTTCCCTATGCCGGCCGCTTCGACGGCTTCCACGCGGTGACGGCGTCGGTCTCGAAGACCTGTCTGGTGCGCTTCGACAATAACAAGTACTCGGTCGCAGCCAGCGCAGTCGGACGACCGGTCGAGGTTCAAGCCTATGCCGATCGCATCGTGATCCGTCAGGATGGACGCATCGTTGCCGAGCACCCGCGATCCTTTGGCCGGGGCGAGACCGTCTACGACCCCTGGCATTATGTGCCGGTGCTGGCCCGCAAACCCGGCGCCTTGCGCAACGGTGCTCCCTTCAAAGACTGGGTGCTGCCAGCCGCGATCGAGCGGATCCGACGCAAGCTTGCCAGCACCGACGATGGCAATCGGCAGATGGTCGACATCCTCAACGCGGTGCTGACTGACGGTCTGCCAGCGGTGGAAGCGGCCTGTGCCGAAGCGCTCAGTCACAGCGTCCATTCCGCCGATGTCGTTCTCAATATCCTGGCCCGTCAACGTGAACCCGCTCCACCGGCCAACATCATGACGCCGGCCGCACTGACGCTCCGTCATGCACCGATCGCCGATTGTGCCCGCTACGACAACCTCCGGAGGACCAACTGATGGAACGAACCCAAATCTTCGATCTTATGGGCGAACTCAAGCTCTACGGCATGAAGGCCGCCTTCGATGAGATCATGGCGACTGCGGTCAAGCGCCAGCACGAGCCTCAGCGCATTGTCGGCGACCTCCTCAACGCTGAGATCAACGAGAAGCAGGCCCGCTCGATCAAATACCAGCTCACCATTGCAAAGTTGCCGCTTGCAAAGGACATCGCTGACTTCCAGTTCGATGGCACGCCGATCAATCAGACTCTCGTCAATGATCTCGCTGGCGGCGGCTTCATCGCCCAACAACGCAACGTCGTGCTGGTTGGCGGCACCGGCACAGGCAAAACCCACCTGGCCATTGCCATCGCCAGAAGCTGCATCCGATCCGGTGCCCGCGGCCGCTTCTTCAACGTCGTCGACCTCGTCAATCGCCTCGAGACCGAGACCCGCAACGGACGGCAAGGACGGCTTGCCGAGCATCTGACCCGAATGGACTTCATCGTCCTGGACGAACTCGGCTATCTGCCTTTTGCCCAGTCCGGTGGCCAGCTCCTCTTCCACCTCGTCAGCCGGCTCTATGAGCGCGCCTCCGTCATCGTCACCACCAATCTCGCCTTCGGCGAATGGCCGAGCGTGTTCGGCGACGCCAAAATGACCACGGCGCTGCTCGACCGACTGACCCATCACTGCGACATTGTCGAGACCGGCAACGATAGCTGGCGATTCAAGAGCCGAGACGACGATCACGCCACCCGCGCTCGTCTCGCCTCCGCTATCCCGGCCAGCTCCGACGAGACGAGCGCTACCAGCAAAACCCGCCGCACGAAGGGGTCAAAATTGGACGCCGATGAGGGGTCAAATTTGCAAGCCGATTGACATATTGCGTTCTCTTGGATTTGAAGCGGAACGATTGCAAGCTGTCGATCCCGTTGAAAAAGGTTGACGGCAGGCAAAGCGCCAATTGGAGAGACACGGCACGGTTCATTTCCAATTGTCCGCCATCGTCGCCGTTTCTACTACTTACCTTTGAGTTTCCTTTCAGTTGATTTCTCGGTTCGGCATGCTCGGCCTGTCACAGCGCATGATAGCTGCAGAAGCTGCCGAAAGCCGATTTTATGCATTTCGATATCTCCCAATCGAGTCGCAAGCTTGCCGCACCAGCGGGTGCTGTCGAAACGCATCGATGTTGCGCGCCGAAGCACCTAACACGGCCCGAAGGCGATCAGGCAGCGCCCCACTATACGGCGCGCGTCTAGACTCAAGCGAAATGAGCCGCTGTCAAAATCCCTTGCAGGACCCGCCTGATCCAGCCATCATCGCTTTTGCCGAGGAACTCGGCCGCATGCTGGCGCGGCGGGAGTTCGCGAGGATTGGGCAGACAGCGAAGCGCCGCCAGAGGGACGAAGAGGGCGACCATGGCGAGAGCTGCGATTTACGCCCGCTACTCATCGGACTTGCAGAACCCTCGCTCGATTGATGATCAAGTGGCTCTGTGCCGCCGCTGGTGCGAGCGCGAAGGCCATGGGGTCGTCGCAACATTTTCCGATGCAGCCCTTTCTGGCGCTTCCATCCATGGCCGATCCGGTCTCAAGTCTCTGATCGCCGGCGCTGTTGAGCGCCAATTCGACGTCGTCGTCGTCGAAAGCTTCGATCGCGTTGCGCGCTCGCAATCGGAGCTGCCCCAGGTCTGGGAGATGCTGCGCTTCTGTGGCTGTGAGCTTATGGCCGTCGACGACGGACGTGCGAGCGAGATTTCGATCGGCGTCCGCGGTCTCGTTGGCGCACTATACCTTACGGACCTCGCATCGAAGACGCGCCGCGGACTTGCCGGCAAGCTTGCGCAGGGCCAACGCGCCGGCGGCTTGCCGTACGGCTATCGGCCAATCGTTGGCCGACCCGGCGAGCACGAGATTGACCGTGACCAGGCTGCGGTGGTGCTGCGCATCTTTCGCGACTATGCCGGCGGCTACAGTTGCCGTGAGATCGCGGCCGCTCTCAACCGCGAAGGCGTCAAGCCATTCCGTGGCCGCGCCTGGAACGCGTCAACCATTCACGGATCCGCGAAGCGAGCCTCCGGAATGATCTGCAACGAGATTTATCGCGGCGTCATCGTTTGGAACCGCGTCGGCAAGGTCCGCAATCCGCAGACAGGCCGCAAGGTACCCCGCATCAACCCGCGCAGTGAGTGGCAGCGGATCGAGGCGCCGCACCTGCGCATCGTTCCGGAGGAGCTTTGGCAGGAGACGGCTGCTCGCCTTGCCCAGGCGAGAAACGCGAATTGTGGCTGGAAGGGCGTTGTTCCACCTCGTCGCATCCTGTCGGGTCTCCTGCGTTGTGGGACGTGCGGTTCAAGCCTCGTCTCGGCCGGCTCGCAGCGTGGGCGGCCGATGGCACGGTGCTCCCGCTCAATCGAGTCGGGGGATTGCACCAATAGTCGCCAATGCCGACTTGACCTGATCGAGGAGGCGGTGCTCGCGGGCCTGCGCGAGGAGCTCAAGAACCCCGCCGTAATCGAGGCCGCCCGCCGGGGCTTTGCCGAGGAATGGGCGCGGCTCTCGAAGGAGAGATCGCGCGAGAGCGCCGCAGCCGAGCGCAAGCTACAGGATACGCGTCGCGAGGCCGCGCGCCTAGTCGACGCAGTCGCCAAGGGCGAGATGACCGGACGCATGGTCACCGCCAGGCTCGCCGAACTCGAGGCCGAAATTGATCGCCAGGAGGCGCGCCTCACTCGGGTAACCGAGGCGAACGTGGTCGCCCTGCATCCGGCTACTATCGCCGTTTATCTCGATGCAGTGGAGCAACTCGCGAAAGCGCTCTCGGCCAGCGATGCCAAGGCTGCATGCCTCAAACTGCGTGAACTCATCGACTGCATCGTCGTCGCGCCGCGCGTCAAGCCCGGCGATCCGATCCATTTTGAGGTTCGCGGGCGCCTTGCCGCCCTGACGCAGCCCCATCCCGGCAAAGTGTCGGTGGGAGCGTTGGTGCCCAGGGGCGGAATCGAACCACCGACACTGCGATTTTCAGTCGCATGCTCTACCAACTGAGCTACCTGGGCGTGCTCCAAGAGAGGGGCCAAAGCCCATCGAGCGGGCGGTTTATAGTGGGCTCGGAGCGGCCTGTCCACCCACGCTTCGCCTTCGGCTTCGCGGGGTGCGCCCCAGCTGTGTACAAGCTTGGGCGGGCTTGCCGCAGCGTGCAGGCCGGCCTTATAAGCCATTGATATCTCTAATTATTCGATATCATCGACCTCATCATCCCGGCCGGGGATGACGTAAGAGCCTTTCAGCCAACGGTTCAGATCGACATCGCGGCAGCGCGAGGAGCAGAACGGACGGGTGGCCTGCGCCTGCGGCTTACCGCAGATCGGGCAGGTTTTGAGCGGCGCGGCGGGCTTTTTGATCTGGTCGTCCATGGTCGGGATAGCTGTACACGAGGTCGGGGCATTCAAGGGCCCGCGGGCAAACAGGTTTCTCAGGTCACGGCGCAGAAACCCCGCCAGGGGATTCTACTGTGCATGGGGTTGTTTTCGAGAATTTGTCAGACCGCGGTGGCGTTGAGCCAGCCGAAGCGGATCGGAAAGCCTTCGCCGCCGAGCAGCGTCGTGGTCTCGTAGAGCGGCAGGCCGACCACGTTGGTGTAGGAGCCGACCATCTTCACCACGAAGGAGCCGGCGATGCCCTGCACGGCATAGCCGCCGGCTTTGCCGCGCCATTCGCCGGAGCCGATATAGGCTTGGATGTCGTCCTCCGAGAGCCGCTTGAAGCGGACGCGGGTCTCGACCAGGCGCTGGCGGAAGGCCTCGCGCGGCGTCACCAGGCAGATCGCGGTGTAGACGCGGTGGTTGCGGCCCGACAGCAGCCGCAGGCACTGCGCGGCTTCGTCCACCAGATTGGCCTTGGGCAGGATGCGGCGGCCGACCGCCACCACCGTATCGGCGGACAGGATGAAGGCGCCGCGCAACTCGTCATCCAGCTGCACGGATTTGAGCGCCGCATCGGCCTTGGCCCGCGCAAGGCGGTTGGCGCAGGCGCGCGGCAGCTCGCCCCGCCGCGGCGTCTCGTCGACGTCGGCCGGCCGGAGCGCGTCCGGGTCGATGCCGGCCTGGTTGAGCAGCGACAGGCGCCGCGGCGAACCGGAGGCAAGAACGAATTTGGGGCGGCCGAGCATCAGGTGATTTGGGGGATCAGGCAGGGGGTGAATTGCGCGCGGAACCTATCGGAAGGGGGCTGATTTCACAACCCGGGAACCCTGACTTTGCTGATTCGAGGTTTCCGACATGCGTGTGCCCTCAATCTGTGACGCAGGTGTTACGGCAGCTACCCGCTCGCAGCGCCCACTTTCGCGAACCGTCGGCGGATCCGCATCAGCAGCTGGTCGCAGACCTCGCGGTAGGCGGCGAGCTTCTGGTCGCGGCTGCCTTCCATCGTGGTCGGATCGTGCGTCGGCCAGTATTCGACGTCGGCGGCGAGCGTCCGGGTCAGCTCCAGGGCCTTGTGATGCGCCTCCGGCGAGAGCGTGATGATGAGGTCGAAATTGAGCCCCTCCCAATCCTCCAGCTCCTCGAAGGTCTGCGGCTTGTGGGTCGAGATGTCCTGGCCGAGCTCGGCCATCACACTGACGGCGAACGGATCGAGCTCGCCCTTCCTGGCACCGGCGGACTTTACGTACAGGCCTTGCGGAAACATGTGCTGGAGCAGGCTCGCGGCCATCGGCGAGCGCACGCTGTTCATCGCGCAGGCAAACAGCACCGATTGCGGATCGCGTGCGCGTGCGGGCGCAGCCATCCGCGTTTAGCCCTTCCAGTGAAGAACAGTGATGAGCGTGAACAGCCGGCGCGACGTCTCGAAATCGACCCGCACCTTGCCCTTCAACCGCTCCTGCAGCGTACGCGATCCCTCGTCATGGATGCCGCGGCGGCCCATGTCGATGGCCTCGATCTTGTCGGGGGTCGCGGTCCGGATCGCCTGGTAGTAGCTGTCGCAGATCATGAAATAGTCCTTCACGATCCGCCGGAACGGCGTCAGTGACAGCAGGTGCGCCACGACGGGCGTGCCGTCCTCGCGGCGGATGTCGAACATCAGCCGGTTGCCGCTGATGCCGATGTGCAGCGTGAACGGGCCCTTTCCTTCGGCACCATCAGGCGCGAACAGGTTCTGCTCGATCAGATCGTAGATCGCGATCGCACGCTCATGCTCGATGTCCGGCCCGGAACGGCCGATCGAGTCCTCGTCGAGGGTGACCGCGACGATGCGATTGGTCGAGTCGTCCTGTTCGGGCGGCTTTGTCATGACAGATTGAGGCGCAATCCAATCGAGCGCGAATGGGCATCCAGCCCCTCCGCTTGTCCTAGCGTCATCGCGGCCGGTCCAAGCGCGCGCAGCTGGTCCGGGCCGCATTTCAGGATCGAGGTCCGCTTCATGAAATCGGCAACCCCGAGTCCTGAGGAGAATCGCGCCGAGCGCGCCGTCGGCAGCACGTGGTTGGAACCGCCGACATAATCGCCGATCGCCTCCGGCGTATGCGCCCCGAGGAACACAGCGCCGGCGTTACGGATCTTTGCGGCGAGCGCATCCGGATCCGCGGTCATGATCTCGAGATGCTCGGCGGCGATCGCGTCCGCGAGCGGAATGGCCTCAGTGAGGCTCTTCACCATGATGATGGCGCCAAAATCAGCCCAGGACTTGCCGGCAATCGCGGCGCGCGGCAGCGTCTTCAGCTGCGCTTCGACCGCTCTCTCGACATCGGCGGCAAGGCGCGTGGAGTCGGTGATCAGGATCGACTGCGCGCTGGCATCGTGTTCGGCCTGCGCCAGCAAGTCAGCGGCGATCCAGTCGGCATTGCCGGTGTCGTCGGCCATCACCAGCACCTCGGAGGGGCCGGCGATCATGTCGATGCCGACCTTGCCGAACACCAGGCGCTTGGCCGCGGCAACATAGGCATTGCCGGGGCCGACGATCTTGGCAACAGGCGCGATCGTCGCGGTGCCGTAGGCAAGCGCGGCGACAGCCTGCGCCCCGCCGACACGGTAGATTTCCGTGACACCACCAAGCGAGGCAGCCGCCAGCACCAGCGGATTGAGCTTGCCGTCGGGCGAGGGGACCACCATCACGAGGCGCGAGACGCCCGCAACCCTCGCCGGCATTGCATTCATCAGCACCGAGGACGGATAGGCCGCGGTGCCACCGGGGACGTAAAGGCCGGCGGATTCGATCGCGGTGTAGCGCCAGCCGAGCTCGACGCCGAGCGGGTCGGTGAAGCGCTCGTCCTTCGGCAGCTGGCGGCGGTGATAAGTCTCGATGCGGTCGCGCGCGAGCTTGAGCGCATCCAGCGTCGCGGCATCGCAGGCCTTGGTCGCGGCTTCGATCTCGGCGGCCGAGACGCGAAGACCGGATGCATCCAGTGCCAGCCGATCGAACTTGGCGGTGGCCTCGAGCAGGGCGGCGTCGCCGCGCCTGGCCACATCGTCGACAATGGCGCGCACAGCGGTCTCGACATCGGCCGAGACCTCGCGCTTGGCGGCGAGGAAGGCCGCGAATCGCTGGTCAAAATCGGCACTGCTGCGGTCGAGACGAACGGGCATTTTGGCTTGGCTTCTGCTGGTTTTAGGGGGCGCAGTTTGGCTTACCGGCCCCCTGCTCAATGGCGCGGCGGGGAAGCTGCGTCAACCCTTGGAAGGCTCGGCGGCAACCTGAGCTGCCTCGGCTGGTATACAGGCCGCCTCACCCCTCCCCCTCGAGCCCCAGTCCGGTGCCCAGTTCGTCCGCGCCCAGATCGGTCAGCTGGCATTCCAGGCATTCGACGTCTAGCCGTATGGCACCGCCCTGGGCGAACAGCAGAAGGGCGCTGCCGCCGGGCTCCTCGTCGCGGCCGTCTTGGGGATGAAACTCGATTCCGACGAGGTCCAGAACCGCTTCGGGCGTGGCCAGATCGATATTGCGCGATTTGCAGGCGAGCACGCGATCGAAGCGGAGCGCCGACACCAGCCGGCGCGGCTCGGTCTCGCCCGCCAGCGTCTGCTCCCAATCCAACCGGCTCATGCCAACCACGAGGCGCTTCTCCGCCTGGCGCCAGATGATATCGGCGGGCTGGACGCGCGCGTCCTGCACATGGGTCGAGATGACGGCGAGATCATCGGCGTCGAGCGCGATCAGTTTGAGCTGGGGAGACATCACCGACACTTCTCCTCGAGGGGACCGAACGGGATTCAACGCACGCCGGCGCTGAAGTATCCAAAGCTCGCAGCCGATACGGGGGCTGCGAACTCGTCGAAGGATACACCGTCAGCGGCGCTGAGACATCCCACCCTCGCCCCTAAGCAGAGCGATCCGCTCAGCTCTTGAAGAACGCCAGCAGGTCCGCGTTGATGGTTTCGGCTTCCGTGGTCGGCATGCCGTGCGGAAAACCCTTGTAGGTCTTCAGCGTGCCGTTCTTGAGCAGCTTGGCCGACAGCGGCGCGGAATCGGCGTAGGGCACGATCTGGTCGTCGTCGCCATGCATCACCAGCACGGGCACGTTGATCTTCTTCAGATCCTCGGTGAAATCGGTCTGCGAGAACGCAACGATGCCGTCGTAATGCGCCTTCGCGCCGCCCATCATGCCCTGGCGCCACCAGTTCTGGATCACCGCTTCCGACGGTTTTGCGCCGGGGCGGTTGTAGCCGTAGAAGGGCCCTGTGGGGAGGTCGCGGTAGAATTGCGTGCGGCTGGCGGCGAGTGCGGCCTGGAGACTATCGAACACGCTCTTAGGCAGACCGCCCGGATTGGCGTCCGTCTTCACCATCAACGGCGGCACCGCGGAGAGAATCGCGGCCTTCGCCACGCGAGATTCGCCATGGCGCGCGATGTAGTGCACGACCTCGCCGCCGCCAGTGGAATGGCCGACATGGATGGCATTCTTGAGGTCGAGATGCGCGGTCAGCACCGCGAGATCGTCGGCGTAATGATCCATGTCGTGGCCATCGGCGACCTGCGCCGAGCGGCCATGGCCGCGGCGGTCATGGGCGATGACGCGATAGCCGCGGGTGACGAAGAACATCATCTGCGCATCCCAGTCGTCCGACGACAGCGGCCAGCCATGGCTGAACACGATCGGTTGGCCCGAGCCCCAATCCTTGTAGAAAATCTCGACGCCGTCTTTGGTGGTGATGGTGGGCATTGGAGGACTCCTTGTAATCAGAAACGATCAGGCGAACGCCATCGGCTTGAAGCGGCGCCAGGCGCCGATGGTCAGCACCACGAAGAACACCAGCACGAGGCCCTGCACCACGGCGAACACGGGCCCGGACGGCGGCGCCGGCGGCACAGCGGGCGCGAGCGCGGCCAGCGCCGGGATCTTCAGGAACGACTGGATGATCAGAACGAAGACGTTGAAGTAGAGCGAGATCATCGCGGTCACGATATAGACCGGCCGCCACACGCTTTTGAGCTTCATGCCATAGAGCGCGATGCAGGCGATCGCGAGCAGCACCAGCGAGATGCCTGCGATGATGTAAGAGGGCAGCAGTTCCTTGAACGGAAACAAAAAGCCCGTGGCGTTGGTCAGGATGGTGAAGAGCAGGAAGATCGCAGTGAGGCCCGGCATCGGCTTCGAGCCGAGCAGCCCGAACATCACGATCAGGCCCGCGGCGATGGCGATCAGGCTGATGATGACATGGACCAGTGTGAAGGCTTGCAGGCTCATCCCGAGAACCATGACATCTCTCCTCGTCTCTGCATTGAGATCAGAGGATTGATATTACGCTCCTCATCGGATTGCCACCTGCGCCGACGTCACATATGCGCGCGCAGCCATGCGTCATCGTGCGAATCGACAAACGCATGGCTGAATTTTTGCAGCGCTGTCACGAACGACAGCAGCTTTCGACGAAAGTTGAGTCGATCGTCGCGATCAGACTTCCTTGGTGTCGAAGATCAAGAGGTCGGCGCCGCCGCTGGCGAATTTCGGCACGTCGCCGGCCGCCGCCTTGCCGGCTTCGCTTCCAAACGCTTTCTGGATGTCGCCCACGCTGTCGAAAGTGAGGATGGCAACGAGGTGAATGCCCGAAGGACCTGCGGGCGAGCCGACTGCGCCGGTGCTGACGGCGTATTTCTTCAGGCCGGGAAGTTTCTTGGCGAGCGGAATGTGGGTCTCGGCATAATGCTTGTCGAAAGCTGCAGCGTCCTTGGGCGTCTTGTAGAGCACGACGAGTTCGGCCATTGAGTCCTCCCGTTGAATATTTGTTCTTCCACGCGCGATTGGTCGCG
Organism: Bradyrhizobium zhengyangense; assembly: GCF_022012555.1. Taxonomy (NCBI): domain Bacteria; kingdom Pseudomonadati; phylum Pseudomonadota; class Alphaproteobacteria; order Hyphomicrobiales; family Nitrobacteraceae; genus Bradyrhizobium; species Bradyrhizobium zhengyangense. The sequence continues at coordinate 54,260 of NZ_JAKLTZ010000002.1, forward strand.
ACGCGGCGAGTGTCTGTGGGACACGGCAAGATGGCAAGCCACAATCGACTTGCCGTCTGCTTGTCTTCTGCTTGACTAAAGCGCCGGTTTTGCGGCGTCGCCGAGATAGCCGTGCAGGGAGGCCACGACCTGCGCGCCTTCGCCGATGGCGCCGCCGACGCGCTTGACCGAGCCGGAGCGGACGTCGCCGACGGCGTAGACGCCGGGCACGGAGGTCTCGAGCGGCGCCACGGGCCTGCCCTGGTTCAGCTCGGATTGCGCGCCTGTGACGACGAAGCCGCCGCGATCGAGCGTCACGCCGCAGCCGTCGAGCCAGCCGGTGGCGGGATCGGCACCGACGAACAAGAACATATTCTTGATGTCGGCGGAATCCTCGTCATCGGACAGCCGGCTCTTCCAGCGGATCCGCCGCAGCAGCGAGGCCTCATCGCCTTCGAGCGCCGTGATCTCGGTGTTGAACAGCAGCTCGATATTCGGCGTCGCCTCGATCCGCTCGATGAGATAGCGCGACATGCTGGCCCCTAAGCCTCCGCCGCGGATGATCATCAAGACGCGTCTGGCATGTCCCGACAGGAACACCGCCGCCTGTCCCGCCGAATTGCCGGCGCCGACCAGCGCCACCTCCTCGCCGGCACACAGTTTTGCTTCGACCGGAGAGGCCCAGTACCAGACGCCGCGGCCCTCGAACTTGTCGAGGTTGGCGATCTCAGGCCGGCGATAGCGCGCGCCGCTTGCGACCACCACCGAACGCGAGCGCAGGGGATCGCTGCCGTCGAGAGCGACGGAGAATGCCCCGTCCTTGCGCGCGCAATCGAGCGACTTCACCGTGACAGGGATCATGATGTCGGCGCCGAACTTCTGCGCCTGGTTGAAGGCGCGCGCCGTGAGCGCCAGGCCGGAAATGCCGGTCGGAAAACCCAGATAGTTTTCGATGCGCGCGCTGGCGCCGGCCTGGCCGCCGAAGGCGCGGGTGTCTAGCACGGCCACCGACAGGCCTTCGGAGGCCGCGTACACGGCGGTCGCGAGCCCCGCCGGGCCGCAGCCGACGATCGCGACGTCGTAGATGCGATCATTGCGCGGGCCGCCGATCATGCCGATCGCGCGCGCAAGCTCGGTCTCACCGGGGTTGCGCAGCACCGCGCCGTCTGGCGTGACGACCAGCGGCCAATCCTCAGGCTTGGGCGAATAGCGCGCGATTACCTCGGCGGCATCGCGGTCCCTGTCGGGATCGAGCAGATGATGCGGCTGGCCGTTACGGGTGAGAAAACCCTGCAAGCGCACCACGCCGACTGAATGCGAGGGACCGATCAGCACGATGCCGCCGACGCCGGCCTGGAGCAGATTGACCCGGCGCAGGATCAGCGCGCGCATGATGCGCTCGCCGAGCTCGGCCTCGGCGACCAGCAGCGCGCGCAGGCGCTCCGGCGGCAACAGCAGCGTTTCAACGTCGCCTTCGGCGCGGCCATCGACCAGCGCCGGGCGTCCGGACAGCTGGCCGAGCTCGGCGAGGAATTGGCCGGGACCTTGGTCGATCAAGGGGCTGATATTGCCGAGGCCATCGCGCTGGGTGATGGCGACATGGCCCTTGAGCACGACGAACATGCCCGGACCCGGCTTGCCGGTCTCGAACAGCAGCTCGCCGTCTTTATAGGTGCGAAGCTCGCCAAAATGCCTGAGACGTTCGATCTCGGCGGACGTCAACGTCGGAAACGTCTGCTCGGGCCGGGTGAAGCGCGCCATCTGCGCATTGCGATCGGTTGATTGTGATTCGTCTTGCCCCGTGGCCACTGCATGCACTCCAAAATATCCAGCCGCTCGTGTCCCAACTCAGGTCTCGCCGGCGGTCCCCTCATCTAGGGACCCATCGCCATCTTGCGAGGGGTCGACGCTTGCGGCGCGTTCGCGCGCCTGCGCTTTGCGGCGCTTCAGATTCTCCCGCAGCGCCGATTTCAGCCGGTCGTCGCGCGATGTGCGGTCTTGTCCTGCGTTCCTGTCGATCTCGTCAGCCATCACGGGTCCATCCAGCCTGTGGCGATAACATGCCCGGAGAATGCGGCAGCTCAAGAGGCCCTGATGTCCCGATCGTGCGAAATCCAAAATGGGCCGAATCCACCGCGCCGGCCAACTGGCCAGTTGGCGGGGATCGGAACCGAAATCGGCCGAAAGTCGGTCGTTTCGAGCGGAAACAGCCGTAATACCCCCGGTATCGCCCCGATTTTCTCGTTCGGACGGGTCATGCAAGCTTGCACAGCGGGGAGGCCTGTGGCAGATATCGGCCCGCTTGGTAGGCCCCTCGGGCGGCCGATTCTGATCCCAGCACATGCTGCCGTAGCTCAGTGGTAGAGCACTCCATTGGTAATGGAGAGGTCGACAGTTCAATCCTGTCTGGCAGCACCATTCTTCATCTTCGAAAATGAGCGTGAACAGGCATTCTGGCGGCAGGAAACGCCCGAGTTTTGCTCGTTTCCGTTGCCCTCCTCCCTTGAAGAAGGTGCAGGGAAGACCGGGTGCCGACGGGCACCCGCGGTCCGCTGCGCGAAAGTGTAGCGCAAGGAGACCGCAGGTGGCGCCGAACACTCGGCCTTCCCTGCGCGATGGTTGGACGGCTTATGCCGTGCTCTCCCCGGCGACGAATTCTTGTTGTCACCGTCGCCTCGCGGAATTCACCGACACCGCGCCGGTTGACGCCAGTGCCGCCTCCGCAAAGGCTTGACCATAGCGACGACGGCCAGGACCACACGGTTTTGCAGTACGCAGCGCTCCCGCTTCGCCAAGGGGCTTCGCTGGACGCAGCCGGCTTCGGCCCAAAGCGTCATCGGATACAGGCGCCGTTCGTACGACACCGCTTGTGCCGGGCTCACGGGTTTCGGCTCAATCCTCCGCCCGCCCTGCCCTCACATCCGCGCCGGCCCGCCGCGTCCACCGCTTCCCCAACCCACGTTCGTGACGACGTAAGATCGCCCCTCTCCATCGGGTCGGGATGGTCGAGAGAATGCCGCAAAACCGAATTTCGGTAAAGTGGAATATTTTTGCGGACAGGGATTTGGCGGGAGGCGAGGTGTTTTGCCCGACGGTTTAGACTGGCGAGCACGTACAAGCGCTGCTTTGCTTACTAAGCGAAGTGTGGTCGACGACAATCGAACCTTGGCTCTGCTCATCGCGTGTTCACTTCCGAAGAGTGCTCCCTCACAGGATTCGCCATGCCGCTCAAGATCCTTCGCCGCTCGTTGCCGAACTGGGGTTGGGGGTATGGTCCTCCCGGTGAAGGTCCATTTCCGGCGATCGTGCTCTTGCACGGTTCGGAAGGCAGTCGGTCGGGGATGATCTACAGGACCGCCGCTGTTCTGGCCGCGCATGGTTTTCTCGCGATGGCGTTTCCCTATTCAAACGGCAAGAACAGCGGCGACATCATAGAGGTGTCCCTCGACAGCACGGCGGAGGCCCTTTCCAGCCTGCGTGCGTGGTCGATCGTCGGAACGAAGGTCGGACTCTCCGGAATTTCGCGCGGTGCTGAACATGCTCTCTTGCTGGCGTCGCTGATGTCGAGAGATGGCGTCGCCGGACTTCCTGACGCGATTGCTGTGCACACTCCACCTGATGTCATTTGTGGAGCATTTAACTCGAGGATGTGGAGAGACGCCGGGGATCAAGGTTGGCGCCCTTGGGACCCGGCGGATCGTGCCTGGAGCTGGCGCGGATCGTCGAATGAGCTCCTTCCAACGACGCCGATCGAAATCGAACGTTTCAATGGTCCGATCTTCCTGAGTCACGGCACCAAGGACGCCACGTGGTCCGTCGAGATGACGTACCGGCTACGGGACCGGCTGAAACGTCATGGCCGCGCTCCGGAAGTCCACCTCTATGAAGGGGAAGGGCACAGCGTGAACAGCGATATCGAGAACCAGCACAACGAACAGCTGATCGACTTCTTTGGCCGTCATTTGAGCTAGCGACCTTGCCACGCACGCTCTCTTCGACCGCCCAAGTAAGGTTAATTCTTTCTTTCGATTGTCGGTAAAATTTTATCTATTATCGTTCCTCGCATTCAAGACGAACGAGGGGCTTCGATAGTGTTTGCGTTTTGCCTGATCGTGACTGGGACTGCATTGCTTCTCTCCGGCCTGGTTGCCTTTGGCCTTCATAGAAACTCGCTGCACTCGTTGGCGCTGCTATAGCCGCAGCCGCGAACCGGCGCCCCCGTCAGATGTCGTCGCCCGCCTGATGTCCCGTAATGCGATTATCGGCGCGCCTTAGCCGCCGGCACAGCTCGCGATTGATGTTCTGCAGGACGATCACATAGGCGTGGATGTCGGCCTTGTAGCAGGCGTAGAGCTTTTGCGCGGTCAGCTCGTAGAGGACGGTCTCGCTCTCCGCAACCACGGTGGCGGAGCGGTTTTGCATTTCGATCAGCGTCATCTCGCCGAAGAAATCACCACGCTCCAGAGCGGAGATCGGGACGGCGGTCCCTGAATCCCTGCGCTTGCTGACCGCGAGCCGGCCGGATTTGACGATGAACATCGAGCGTCCCGGCTCGCCCTCCGCCACCACGGTTGCGCCGGCATCGAAGCGGCACTCGACCAGCATCGAAATCAGCAAGTCGAGACTCGCGTCCGAGAGGCCGCCGAAGAACGGCGTCGCGAGCAGGAATGCTTGCAGATCGGGGGAGCTGACGGTCATCGCGATTCACCCAGCCCACTGCCCGGAAGGACTTCGGGCGGAGACGAACGGCGCAAGCGAAAGAGTAGCCATGTTAAGAATGACATGACAATCCACCAAAAGCCAAGAAGGCAGAGCCCAAACCACAGGTGATGTGAGCCCTGGCTGACCGACCCCGGAAAGCATCTTACACCTTGCGGTGGGCAAAGTACGTCCGACAGACGAACCAGCCACATGGCCGGAGTCCAGACGATCGAGAAAACAGGCGGCATCACCTCGCGACTGAATACACTTGCAGCAATCACGCAGAAGGCGCTGAGCAGCCCGACCAGCAAATGCAGAAGCAGACGCATGGGGTTCCGCCTTGGTTCAACCTACGCCTTCTGCCCTATGCGCTCTCGCCGCGCAGCGCCCGCTTTCGCCAGAGGTCGACCATGACCTTGACTGTTGCGGCGACGACAAGCGCACATAGCGCCGCCTTCGAGATGGTCTCCATCGTTCCCTCGATCAGCAGGCAATGGACCACGCCGCACATGACGATGACGATCGCGAGCGGGATATGGACGATGCGCCAGGTGCGCAGCCGCAGGCCCAGCCGTCGGCGCAAGCCTGCCAGAAGCGCCACCGCGAAGATCGCCCACATGGCGATCACGCCAAAGGGGGAGAACGGTGTCGGCGACGAGAAGGTCAATGCGTCGATCATGTCGGGCGGGCTGGTGAACCAGAGGCCAGCGACGTGGATCACCACGGCCAGGGCGAGCCCGCCGCCGATCCAATAATGAGCGCACCTTGCGCGATAAGCCGACGGGCCCGGCAGATACCCGCCGATCAGCAGGGGCTGAACCAGCACCAGACCGAGGGCGATGATGCCGGCGAAGCCGGCGAGGATGTAGACCGGGCCGCGCCATGCAAGCTGCTCGCTCGTCGCGGCGAGCGCGATCGGCACGCCAAGGGCCAAGCCAAGGGCCGCCCAGATCAGGGATCTCGACCCCTTCATTTGCGACGCGATCAGGCCGGTTGAAGCACGAAATGCGCCTCGAGGCTGGTGTCCTTTGCGCTCCGCATGATCGGCCGCAGGAAGACGGTCTTGAACTCACCGCTGTCATAGGCGAGGTGGCCATGCGGCTGGCCGAAGATCGGAATGATCTGCGGCATCTCGAGCCGGAAGGCGCCGTCCTTGTCGGTGAGCGTGGCGCCATGGCTCTGCGGCTCGTGCTCCTGCCCTTCGACCGTGTGCGCCCAGATCTGGATGCGCTGCCCGGCCAGCGGCGCGCCGTCGCCGGCGCGGCGTACGGTGCCGCTCATCACGAAGCCGCCCTTGCCGATCCGCTCCACGATCGGCGCGCCCTTGCGGTAGTTGTTGGCACCGCCGGTCATCGATTCCGTCGGCGCGAGACCTTCCGCGCGGGCAGGCAGCAGGAGGCCTGACGTTCCCGCTGCCAAGACGCCCGATGCGAGGACGGTACCGCCGGCAATGAGGAGGTTGCGGCGATTGAGTACGACAAGGGTCATGTGTGTCCTCCTGGCGACGGTGGCGCAGCCGAGGGTACAACATTAGGCGCGAAACGCCCAGTTGAGACGAAGGGCGCCATGGGTCGCAATAACAGGGTTGTGAAGGCGGCAGCCTCGTCGGACAACTCGCGCCGATCGCAGGCTCGGAGCGGCAGAGTTCAGTCGCCGAGGCGCCCGGCTGGAAAGGGTTTGGGAATTGGGACCCGCTCCCGGCTTCCGTCGATCAGGCCGGCGACCTTTTGTCGGGCCTGTTCGATCATCCCGGTGATCCCGCAAGAATAGCTGACGAGCTGATCGATCGCGGGATCATCCTTGAAGTCCGACAAGACGATGCGAATGCAGCTGTTCGCCGTGTTGAAGATCCTGAGGATCCGCAGCATGTCGACTGGCGTCACCCGATCATACTCGACCTGCCGCGTGAAGGTCTCGACGGACGTCCAGATCTCGTTCAGCCGATGCACCGCCTTTGAGGCGGACGCGCTCGATTGCGCCGGGAATGCCGCAACATTCGACATCAGCGTGCCCTCGTCCCAGTCTTTGGAGTTTTCGCGTTTAGTATGTTGGAAGTCATCCAACGCGGCAACAAACTTCCGTATCGAAATTCCGTAAGTTCTTCTTCAGCAAATCCGAACGCGCAACATCGCGCCGTGGTCCGATCCATCGTCCCGTTACCGGCGCGTTTCACGCGCTGCCGAATTTCGATAGGGCGAGACGAGCGTGTGCTCCGCGATTCTACGGAGACTCGACCGGGCTACGGCAAATATTCCTTCTTCCCGAGCGATACCGATGGTAGTATGACGCATCTCATATCATTGTTTCGAATCCGATGCTTTTCAGAAATCTTCAATCCTCGACATCCCTGGAGCTGGTGCGTTACGCGGACATCGACCAGTTTCGCGTGAGCGAGCGGTATGCCCGTGCGGAGAGCGTCCCTCTCAGGAGCGGACAATTCTCGGTCCTGCGCGCCAGTCTCGCCCTGCACGCCAGCACCCTGTCGCTGGTACGAACCTTTCCGCGCATCATCAAGGGGTACGATTTTGCCGGGCGGCTCGTCATCGTCGTTCCGATGGACGAGATCGGCTCGACCCGTGTCAATGGCAAGGATGTCGGCCGGTCGCTGATCGTCTTTAAGGGCGACGCCAACTGCACGGTCTACGAACCGGAAGCACGCCTTGTTGCCATCCTGTCGATCAAACGGGATGCGCTCGCGGAGAACTGGTTAGCTTTGGACGACGGCCACCTTTTGCTGCGATTACCGGAGCTGGCATTGGACCGGCTGCGAATGCACGTTCGGGGCATCCTCGAGACCGCCGCCGCGCATCCGGAAGCCATCCGCGCGGAGGGCGCACCGGAAACGATCGAGACGGCTTTGTTCTCGGCATTCCAGGAGGCCATGTCTGCCGGGCACGTGGACCGGAGCAACACACGCTCACGCTACAAGACGATCGTGGACCAGATCGAGCGTGTCGTGACGTCGAACCAGACCACCAACATCTACTGTGACACTCTCGCCAAAGAGATCGGCATTTCAGCGCGAACGATGCAAAACGCGGTTCACGCCGTCTGCGGCACCAGCCCGCTCCGCTACAGCCAGCTCAACCGGCTCTGGGCCGTGCGGCGGCAATTGCGGAACGGCACGCCCGGGCTGACGATCAAGGCCAGTGCCTACGCGCACGGCTTCTGGCACATGGGCGATTTCTCAAAGCTCTATCACGACATGATTGGAGAGCTCCCTTCGCAGACACTCGCGAACGCACGCCGCCTGCTGGCGTGACAGTCATGCGGTAGCGGGGGCTGGAATCCTTGGGGACGGTCCCCACATCTGGGGCCCCGGCGCGCCTCCCGCGCCTTCATCCGGTGCCGCCCATGATCCCCTTCTCCGTGCTCGACCTCGCGCCCATCAAGCAGGGCGCCGACGCCGCGCAGGCTTTTCGTAACTCGCTCGATCTTGCCAGGCATGCGGAACGGTGGGGCTTCAAGCGGTTCTGGCTCGCCGAGCATCACAACATGATGGGGATTGCCAGTGCCGCAACCTCCGTGGTGATCGCCCATGTCGCAGGCGGCACCAAGTCGATCCGCGTCGGGTCCGGCGGCGTGATGCTGCCGAACCATTCGCCGCTTGTCATCGCCGAGCAGTTCGGCACGCTGGAGTCGCTCTATCCCGGCCGGATCGATCTTGGGCTCGGACGCGCGCCGGGCACCGACCAACTCACCGCGCGGGCGATGCGGCGCGACCTTGCGACGGCGGCCGAAAACTTTCCGCATGACGTGCTGGAACTGCAGGCGCTGCTCGGCGATGTGCAACCGAACCAGGCCATCCGCGCCGTGCCGGGGATGGGGACAAAGGTGCCGCTCTGGATTCTCGGCTCGAGCATGTTCGGCGCGCAACTCGCGGCGATGCTCGGCCTGCCCTTTGCGTTTGCCTCGCATTTCGCGCCGCAGATGCTGATGCCGGCGCTGCGCGAATACCGCGCCCGGTTCGAGCCCTCGGCGCAGTTGGAAAAGCCCTATGCCATGGTCGCCGTCAATGTGTTTGCCGCCGACAGCGATGCCGAGGCGCAGCGCTTGTTCAGCTCGCTGCAGCAGCAATTCATCAACTTACGCCGCGGCACGCCCGGCCAGCTGCCGCCGCCGGTCGACGACATGGATACGCTGTGGTCGCCGGCCGAGAAAGCCGGCGTCGCGCAGTCGCTGGCGATTTCCGCCGTCGGCTCGCCCGCATTGGTCGAGGAGAAGCTGAAGGCGCTGATCGCCGACACCGCGGCGGACGAGCTGATGACCACGGGCCAGATCTACGACCACGCCGCGCGGCTGCGCTCGTTCGAGATCGCGGCCGAGGTACGCGACCGGCTGGCGGGACGGACGGTGTGATCGGCCCCGGTTGACGCGACGATAAAGATGCGGTCCCTCGGGGAGGGAACACACCGGTCATCACGACGAGCCTCGATCGCTCTAGTCCGCATAGCCGAACAGCTTCGCCGGATTGTGCACGAGAATCTTCTCGAGTTCGGTCTGATCCGGCGCGTAGCGATACATCAGTTCGAGCAGATCCGCATCGTTCGGCGGTTGCTTGACGGAGACCGGATGCGGCCAGTCGCTGGCCCAGACGCAGCGATCGACCGCTGCCTCGATATAGGCGCGCGCGATCGGGATCACGTCGTCGTAAGGAGCACCGGTCTGCGAGGTCTTCTCGCCGAGCGAGAGCATGACCCAGAAATTGCCCTTCTTGAGGAGCTCCAGCATCTTGCGCAGGTTGGGATCGTCCTTGCCATTCGAGGGCAGCGGCCGCGCCATGTGGTCGATCAGCACGGGCACGTCGAGATTTTCGTATTTCGCCACGCTGGAGACAATGCCGTCCTTCTCCGGCTGGATCTTCACATACCAACCGAGCTCGCGAATGCGCGCGATCGCGCGGGCGAAATCGGCGTCCGACAGCACGGCGCCGAGCTCCTGGCGGAAGCTGAAGCGGGCGCCGCGCACGCCCGCGTCATGTAGCTTGGCGAGATAGGCATCGTTCGCTTCCGCAAACACCAGCGCGTTGGCGCAACCGCGATAGTTCGGACCCATCGCGGCGAGACCGTCGAGCACGACGGAATGGTCGGCGCCGTAAGTCGTGGTCTGCACGATGATGCCGCGCTCGATGCCGAGCGCTCTGTGCATGCGCAGCGCAGCTTCCCAGGTCGCTGATGGCATCCGGTAGGCCGCCCCCGGACGCTCCGGATATTTGTCCACGGGACCGAGCACGTGAAACTGGCTGTCGATGGTCTTTGGCGGCGGCGCCTTGCTCGGGCGGCGTGGGTTCGGGTCGAACGGCAGATAGGTCGGCATGCGCAAAACTCCTTCAGTCGATCACGGCGGTGAAGTCGCACTGCACCAGCGCGCCGCCGTCCATGACGTCCATCGGCAGCGCGTGCCGCGCCGGCCGCGAATGCTCGTCCGGAAACATTTTCAGCCATTCGACGTTGACGGGGCCGCGCTGCGTGCGATCCTTCAGCCACACCGTCATCTTGATGATGTCGTCGGTGGTGCCACCGGCGGCCTCTACCGTCGCCTTCATATGCGCGAACATGTTGGCGCATTGCGCATCCAGGCTCTCGGGCATTACGCCGGCCGCGTCACGGCCGAGAATGACGCCCGACATCATGAGATTGCCGATACGGCAGGCGTTCGGAATCGGGTTGGCGTGCTTGAAGCCGCCGATATGAATGCTCCTGCGCCGCGAGTGGCTCGTCATTCTGCGTTTCCTCTTATTGTTGGTTCAGACGAACTGGCACGACACGGAGCCGAAAGCGCCGTAGTCGGTATGAAAGGTGTCGCCCTTTGCGCTCGATCGTCGCAGGATCCAGCATGGTCTACTGCTCCGCAGCCACGGTGTTACGCAGCACGCCGATGCGGCTGGATTCGACCTCGACGACGTCGCCGACCTTGAGCCAGCGCGGCGGATCGAAGCGGGCGCCTGCTCCCGTTGGCGTGCCCGTCACGATCATGTCCCCTGACTTCAGCGTCGCGAAGGTCGAAAGATAGGAGATCAGGAAATCGAACGGGAACATCAGCCGCTCGGTCGTGTCCTGCTGCCGCACCTCGCCGTTGACGCGCGTGATGATGTCGTGGGGTCCACGCGGGTCGAGCTCGTCCGCCGTGACGATCCAGGGACCGATGCTGCCGGAGCGGTCGAAATTCTTGCCTTGCGTGACGTTGAACTTGCCGTGGCGCAGCCAGTCGCGGATCGTGCCTTCGTTGCACAGCGTCATGCCGAAGATGTACGACCATGCGTTTTCGCGGCTGATATGGCGACCGCCCTGACCGATCACGATGACGAGCTCGCCCTCGTAGTCGAGCTGATCTGATACGTGCGGCTTCTCTAACGGCTGGCCGGAACCCGTCATCGACGACATGTTGCGCACGAACAGGCTCGGATATTTGGGCAGGTCCGAATTGTCCTTATATTCCGCGTTGCGCTCGGCGTAGTTGACGCCGATGCACCAGAGCTTTTCCGGCGCCAGCACCGGCGGCAGCAGGGCGAGGTTTTCCAGCGGGTAGTCCGGCTTCTGGCCGGTGACCGCCCTCTGCGCATCGGCGAGCGCGTTGGCGGCAATCAGTGCCTTGACGTCGGGATGGTCGCGACCGATCCGTTTGCTCAGATCGACCACACCGCCTGCAACGGCTGCGCCGTAGCGCGGCTCTCCGCCCAGGAGATAGCTCAGGAGTCGCATTATCATTTCCTCCAATGATCTCGAGACGACTTGGCCGGCGAGCGGCTGGCGCGCTCAGTCTCTTGATTTTGGCGTCTGGAACACGGTGTTCAGCGTCACGATCTCGCCAAGGCGGGCATAGCGGGGACCGCCGATGCGGGCGATCGGATCGAGCGCCTTGGTCTCGACCTTGCCGTCATTCACGAGGCCGTCGCGGATGTGGAACATGACGACCTCGCCGACGATCAGGCGGCTGCGGGCGTCGCCGAATTCGAGGCACTGGCAGAGGCGGCACTCCATCGCGACGGGCGCGGCCGCGAGCCGGCGCACCCTGACGCGCTCGCAATCCAGCGTCTCGAGGCCAAGATGCTCGACCTCGCTGATTTCAGGCGGATGCTCGACGGAGCTGTCGTGCACCGCCGACATCAGCGGCATATCGGCGATGTGGATGACATATTCCTCGGTGTCGAGGATGTTGTGCGCTGTGTCCTTGTAATCGGCGCCCTTGCGGCCGACGCTGATGGCGAGCATCGGCGGCTTCTGCGAGACGAAGGTGAAGGCGCTGAACGGCGCGAGATTGAGCACGCCTGACCGCGACAGGCTGGTCACCCAGGCGATCGGGCGCGGCACCACGATGCCGGTCATCAGCCGGTAGATACGTTCCGCGCCAAGCTCGGTGGGATCGATCCGCATCACTCAGCCTTGATGTTGGCCTTGCGCACGATCGGAATCCATTTGGCATCCTCGCGCTCGAGATAGGCTTTGAACTCGTCAGGCGTCATCGCCGTGGCGTCCGCTCCTAACTTGTCGAACTTGTCGATCACGCCGGGATCCCTGAGGATCGCGGTCAGCGTCTCCTGCAGCTTGTCGACAACAGGGGCCGGCGTGCCCGCCGGCGCGAACAGGCCGGTGAAGGTCTGGGCGTCAAAGTCCTTGTAACCGAGTTCAGTGAAGGTCGGCACGTCAGGCAGCGACTTCAGCCGGTGCGGACTGGTGACGGCAAGCGCGCGGAACAAGCCGGCCTTGATGTGCTGGAGGCTGACCGTGAGCTGGTCGAACGCGAACTGCACCTGGCCGCCGAGCAGATCGTTGATCGCTGGCGCATTGCCGCGGTAATGCGCGGTGACCCATTGCAGATCGAGGCTCGACTGCATCAGCTCGCTGAGCAGATGGTTGGTGGTGCCGGGGCCGGGCGAGGCCATGGTGAGCTTGCCGGGCTCGCGCTTGGCGAGATCGATGAACTCCTTGAAGGTCGTGACCTGCACCGACGGATGCACCTCGAGCACCAGCGGCGTCATCGAGATGGTGGAGATCGGCAGGAAGTCCTTCTTCCAGACATAGGCGTCGCGCTTGTTGATTTCGGGGGCGAACAACACGGGGCCGTTGGCGCCGACGAACAGCGTGTAACCATCAGGCGCTGATTTCGCGAAGGCCTCGCCCGCGATCATGCCGCCGGCGCCGGCCTTGTTCTCGATGATGAAGGACTGGCCGAGCTTTTCCTGCAGCTTGTCGGCAATGATGCGCGCGGCGCTGTCGACGTTGCCGCCGGCCGGATAGGGCACGATCAGCTTGACGCTGCGCGCCGGCCATTGCTGGCCAGAGGCGGGCCCCGTCAGCATCGCGGCCACTGCGGCTACCGCTATCCAGAGCGATCTCATCCCAACCTCCCAGCGTCTCCAACTCCGGCTCGGGCGCCGTGACATCGCGCACGGCATCCCTGACGAAAGCGCCATCTTCAGATGCACCCTTTACCTGTCGAGCGAATTGTGGCGTTCTTGTCCATATTATGGACAGAACATCCCCCAGAAGTTCCACGCGCGCCACGGAGCCGCGACAAGGCGCGCAGGCGATCCGGCGCGCGCTGTCGGTGCTGCGTATTCTTGCCGCCGGGCGCGAGGACGGTGTGCCGTTGGCCGAGGTCGTGCGGGCCACCGGCCTGACGCGGCCGACCGTGCATCGGATCGTCCACGTACTGATCGAGGAAAGCATTGTCGAACGGCACGACAAGACCGGCCGTTACGCGATCGGCAACCAGGTGCCGGAGCTGGCGCTGGCACGTCCCCGCCCCTCGCCGCTTTTGGTCGCCGCGTGTCCTTCGCTGCGCCGCGCCTCCGCCGAGATCGGCGACACGCTGTTCCTGACGGTGCGGACCGGCAACGACACGCTGTGCGTCGATCGCAGGATCGGCGCCTATCCGATCCAGGTGCTATCGATCGAGGTCGGCGCGCGCCGACCGCTCGGTGTCTCCAGCGCCGGCGTCGCCATCCTCGCCGCGCTGCCGGCGCAGGACGCGCGCAAAATTGTCACGGCGAATGAGGCGCGGTTCGAAGCCTACCGGACCGACGTCGCGACGGTGCTCGGCGAAATCGCCGCAGCCAGACGGCTGGGATACGGCATGAGGGAGATCGGTCTCATCCAGGGCACCAAATCGATCTCGACATGGATCAAGACCCCGGACGGCCGCCCCGCCGCTGCAATGACCGTCTCCGCCGTTCGAACGAGGCTTGGCCCGCGCCGCGAGCAGGAGGTTGCGGAGATCTTGTTGCGCGAGACGCGCGTGATCGAGCAGGCCATTCGCGCGAGTGCGTGAACTCACGCGGCGCTGTCAATGGGCTGACGTGCCGCTCGTTTTTGTGGCACAAGGGCCGCCTCCGCGACCGACCAACGAGGCCACGCATGCCCGCGCCAAAACCGCCCGCCTTCGAGACCCTGAGCCTGCATGCGGGCCAGCATCCGGATCCCGCGACCGGCGCCCGCGCGGTGCCGATCTACCAGACCACGTCCTACGTGTTCCAGGATTCCGACCACGCCGCGGCGCTGTTCAATCTGGAGCGCGCCGGCCACATCTACACGCGCATCTCCAACCCCACCACGGGCGTGCTGGAGGAGCGGCTTGCGGCGCTGGAAGGCGGCGTCGGCGCGATCTGCACTGCCAGCGGCATGGCCGCATTGCATCTGGCCATCGCGACGCTGCTGAACGCCGGCGACCACATCGTGGCGTCGAGCTCGCTCTATGGCGGCACCATCAATCTGCTGGCACACACGCTGCCGCGCTTCGGCATCACGACCACCTTCGTCAAGCCGCGCGATCTCGATGCGTTCCGCGCCGCGATCAAGCCGAACACAAAACTTGTGATCGGCGAAACCATCGGCAACCCGGGGCTGGAAGTGCTCGACATCCCCAAGGTCGCTGCGATCGCGCACGAGGCCAAGATTCCGCTGCTGATCGACAATACGTTTGCGACGCCCTATCTCAGCCGCCCGATCGAGCTGGGCGCGGACATCGTCATGCATTCGGCGACCAAATGGATCGGCGGCCACGGCATCGCGATCGGCGGCGCCATCGTCGATGGCGGCCGGTTCGACTGGCGCGGCTCCGGCAAGTTCGGCGTGCTGACCGAGCCCTATGGCGGCTACCACGGCATCGTCTTCGACGAGCAGTTCGGCACCGCGGCCTTCATCATGCGCGCGCGCACCGAAGGTCTGCGAGATTTCGGCGCCTGCCTTTCGCCGACCAACGCGTTTCAGCTGCTGCAGGGCGTCGAGACGCTGGGCGTGCGCATGGACCGGCACATGCAGAACACGCATCTGGTGCTGGAGGCGCTGAAGTCCAACAAGGCCGTCGACTGGGTGCTGCATCCCTCGCTGGAAAATCACCCCGACTATCAGCCTGCGAAGACGCTGCTGCCGCGTGGTGCGGGCTCGATCATCTCCTTCGGCATCAAGGGCGGCCGGGCCGCCGGTCGGAAATTCATCGAGCAGCTGCGCATGATCAGCCATCTCGCCAATGTCGGCGACGCCAAGACGCTGGTGATCCACCCGGCCTCGACGACGCATCAGCAGATGGATGCCGAGCAGCTCAACGCCGCCGGCATCGGCGAGGAGCTGGTGCGGCTCTCGGTCGGCATCGAGACGGCCAGCGACATCATCGACGATCTCGCGCAGGCGCTACGCATCTCGCAGAAGGTCTGACATCATGAAGCTTTCAGTCAACGGCGCCGAGGTCTTTGCCGCAACCGGCGGCCGCGAATTCAACAAATCCCTGCCAACGGTCGTCTTCCTCCATGGTGCGGGCTTCGATCATTCGACCTGGGCGCTGCATACGCGCTGGTTCGCCCATCACGGTTTTGGCGTGCTGGCGCCTGACCTGCCCGGCCACGGCCGCTCGGCCGGCCCCTCGCTCGGAAGCATCTCCGAGATGGCGGACTGGACCGCAGCGCTGCTCGAAGCGGCGGGCGCAACGAAGGCCCATCTCATTGGTCATTCCATGGGATCGCTGATCTCGCTGGAGACCGCGGCGCGCCACCCCGACAAAGTCTCGGCGCTGAGCCTGATCGGCACGGCGGCGACCATGACGGTCGGGCCGGATCTGCTGAAGGCCGCCGAAGCCAATTCGCAGGATGCCAACGACATGGTCTCGATCTGGGGCCTCGGCTTCAACGCCGAGCTCGGCGGCAGCCTCGCTCCCGGCCTTTGGATGCATGGCGGCGCGCAGGCGGTGCTGCAGGCTTGCGAGCCGGGCGTGCTGTTCAGGGATTTGTCGGCCTGCAATGCCTATGCGAATGCGCTTGCTGCTGCTGCGAGCGTGAAGGTGCCGACAACCCTGATCCTTGGCGAGCGGGACATGATGACCCCCGCGAAAGCCGGCAAGGCGCTTGCGGCTGCGATCCCGCACGCCAAGACCGTCGTGGTGCCGGGCGCCGGCCACATGATCATGGCCGAGCGGCCGGACGAACTGCTCGCCGCCTTGAAGGGCTGATAGGATCAATTGTCGCGTCGGCGCGTTGCAGGACAAGCGCGCCGGTAAATCGGCCAGCACGCAAGCCGGCGAATTCGTCAAGGACGAGATCGACAAGATCAGGAAGGGCAAGCACGGCGCACGCTCGACGAAGCAGGCCATCAATGAAATGGCTATCCATATTTGCGACGGGCGCGCTGGGGCACTTCTCCACGTGCGCGCACCGGCAGGCGGATTCATCTCGCGACCAATTCAACACCGCCCATCGACCGGCGTGATACGCTTCGCGCGACCATAAAGAAGAACAACGGGAGGCCCGGAGATGGCAAATGATCTGCAAGGGCGCGTGGCGCTTGTCACCGGTGGCTCGCGCGGAATTGGCGCGGCCGTCTGTCGCGCCCTCGCCGCCTCAGGCGCAGCCGTGGCGATCAACTGCCGCGAGCAGATCGGTCAGGCCGATAAGCTGGCCGACGAGATCGCGCGGCAGGGCCGACACACCATCGTCGCTGCCGCCGATGTTTCTCAGCGGGACGCCGTGGCCGATATGGTCGCGCGCGTCACGGCGGGGCTCGGGCCCATCGACATTCTCGTCAACAATGCCGGCATCGCCATCACCCGCGGCGTCGACGATCTCACCGAGGATGATTTCGACCGTACCATTCTGGTCAATCTGAAATCCGTGTTCCTGTGCACCCAGGCCGTGCTGCCATCGATGCGCGCGCGAAAATGGGGCCGCATCGTCAACATCTCCTCGGGTGCCGCGCGCGGCGCCGGCTCGATCGGTCCGCACTACAATGCCTCCAAGGCCGGCATGGAGGGCCTCACGCGTGGCTATGCCGCACGGCTGGTGAAGGAAGGCATCACCGTCAATGCCGTGGCGCCGTCGCTGATCGAGACCGACATGATGATCGGCCAGCCGCAACTCATCAGCCGCATCCCACTCGGCCGCTTCGGCACGGCGGACGAGGTGGCAAAAGCAGTGATGCTGCTGGTGGACAATGCGTATATGACCGGGCAGACGATCGCGTTGAGTGGAGGGATGGCGTTTAATTGATGGGATAGAGGTGCCGTTCTTCCTTCTCCCCTTGCGGAAGAAGGTGGCGCGAAGCGCCGGATGAGGGGTTCGTTCCACACGCAACGCCTTTCGTGAGAAGAGCCCCCTCACCCGTCTCGCCGCTTCGCGGCGAGCCACCCTCTCCCACAAGGGGGGACGGAAGAAACAACTACCACATCGTCGCAGCCGCTCGCTCCGGCCAGATGCGGTCATACTCCGCGCCGCCGACCTTGTTCTGGCTCATCTCCGCCAGAATCTGCCCCGGCGTCGGCAACATCTTCGGATCGACGCGCTTGTCGGGATTCCAGAGGTCGGAGCGGACGATGGCGCGGGCGCATTGGAAATAGATCTCTTCCACGTTTATCACCATGACGCTGCGGGGCGCCTTGCCTTCGACCTTGAACGATTCAAGCAGCTCGGGATCAACAGAGAGATGCGCCCGGCCGTTGGCGCGGACGGCGTTACCGGAGCCAGGGATCAGGAACATCAGCGACACGCGAGAGTCACGCACGATGTTGCGCAAGGAGTCGACCCGGTTGTTGCCGCGGCGATCCGGCAGCATCAGCGTCTTGGGATCGTGGATACGGACGAATCCGGGCAGATCGCCGCGCGGCGAGCAATCGATGCCCTCAGGCCCGATGGTGGCGAGTGCCGCAAAAGGCGCCTTCTCGATGAAGACACGGTAGAGCGGGGTGACGTGATCGGCAACTTTCACAGTCGAGGCGTCGTTGGTGGTGCCGTAGATGGCTTCCAGCTGTTCGACCGTCTCTATCACCGACATTCCAGTCTCCTTGTTGTGCGGGCTAATCGTGCCAGCCTTCGTTCCTGATCACGCCCACGAGCTGGCGGCTGTGATCCTCCGCGCTGCCGGCGTTGAGGATCGTGACATCGGCACTGGCCGAGGCGTCGTCAACGTTGCGCGCGAGCCGGTTGGCGATATTGCCATCGCTGTTCCGCGCCCGCGCGGCGAGCCGCTGCGCCAACACGTCCGGCGGCGCCGTGATCGCGACCACGATGACATTGGCATAGGCCTGGCGCAAGGCGGCGATTACGGTGCGCGAGACGTTGACGACGACGACGCGCCCGGCGCGGATGTCGTCGTTGATTTCCAGCTGCAGCGCATAGGAATGGCCATGCGCGTTCCAGTGCACGGCAAAATCGCCGCGCTCGCGGGCGCGGGTGAATTCGTCGGGGCTCACTGCGACATTATCCTCGTCAGCGGACGATGCACGCGTCACGACGCGGCGCGGGAAGACAATGTCGTGGTCGTCGGCACAGGCCGCCTGCGCCAACCGCAGCAGCGTGTCCTTGCCGGCGCCGCTCGGCCCGACCACGAGCACGAGGCGGCCGGGACCAATCGCACCCGCCTTACCCTGCGCCATGGCCGCGACCTCGCTCATGCGACGCGGCCCCCTTCGCGCCAGACGCTGCGCACCACGGGAACACTGCCGGCAACATGCACCCGGATCAGGTCGGCGCGCTTGCCGATTGCGATCTCGCCACGATCGGTGAGGCCGACCGCATCGGCGGGCGCCTTGGTCACGGTCCGAACCGCGGCCGGCAGGCTGATCGACGGCGCATGCTCGGGCAATTGCAGTGCGCCCATCAAGAGGCTCGACGGAATGTAGTCCGACGACAGGATGTCGAGCAGGCCTTCGCGGGCGAGATCGATCGCGGCGATGTTGCCGGAATGCGAGCCGCCGCGCACCACGTTCGGCGCGCCCATCAAAATGTCAATCCCGGCCTGGTGCAGGCCGCGCGCGGCCTCGAGCGTGGTCGGGAATTCCGCCACTGCGACGCCGTCGCGCACGGCATCGGCGACGTTCTCCTCCGTGGTGTCGTCATGGCTCGCCAAGGGGATCTTGTACTCATGCGCCAGCGCCACGATCTCGCGCATGTTGGCCGCAGCATATCTCTTCTGATAGTCGAAGCGCCTTGTGAACAGTTCGTCGAGCTCGGCATCCGTCATGCCGCCGCCCTTGCCACGATAATAGTCGCGCAGCTTGACCTCGTCGCGGAACTGGCGCTGGCCGGGGGTATGGTCCATCAGCGACATCAGCTTGACGTCGGGCCGGTCGATCAGCTCCTTGGCCTCTTCCACCACGCTCGGCATCGGGATTTCGCAGCGCAGATGCAGAAAGTGGTCGGCGCGCAGCAGATTGCCATCGCGCGCGGTCGTGATCGCGGCGGCAAGCACGCCAGCGCGGCCATCGACCTCCTCGGCGCCGTCCTCGCGCCAGACCCGGAGCGAGTCGAACACAGTGGTGATGCCTGAGGTCGCGAGCTGGCCGTCATAGGAGATGACGGCCGCGACCGGATTCCAGAACACTTTGGGGCGCGGCACGTAATGCGCTTCGAGATGATCGGTGTGGAGTTCGATCAAGCCGGGCATCACGAGATCGCCGCCGGCGTCCTCTGCGCCCGCGGGGGCCCTGCCCTCGCCGATCCCGGCAATGCGTCCATCGGCAAGAGCAAGCCAGCCCTGTTCGATCACCCTGTCAGCCAGCACGATCCTGGCGTTGGCGATGATTGATTCCTTCGGCTTCATGTCCCTTGTCCTTCAGGCCGCGGCGGCAAAACTGGTGACGTCGACGATGCGGTCGGCAATCAAATGGCGGATTTCGTCGTCATGGACAATGGCGACCATGGCGACGCCACTACGTTTCTTCTCGGCGACCAGCGCGACCACGACGGCGCGGTTGGCGGCGTCGAGCGAGGCGGTCGGCTCGTCCAGCAGCAGGATCGGCAGATCCGAAATAAAGCCGCGCGCAATGTTGACGCGCTGCTGCTCGCCACCGGAGAAGGTCGCGGGCGGAAGCTGCCAGAGTCGCTCGGGGATGTTGAGACGATGCAACAGCTCACCGGCACGCGCCTGCGCATCCGCGCGGGTCATGCCGCCGGCGATCAGCGGCTCGGCGACGACGTCGATGGTAGCAACCCGCGGCACCGCCCGCAAAAACTGGCTGACATAGCCGATTGTGGAACGCCGGACGTTGAGCACTTGCCGCGGCTCGGCGGTGGCAAGATCCATCACATCGCCGCGATGGCGGATGCCGATGCGGCCGGAGTCGCAGCGATAATTGCCGAAGATCATCTTCAGGATCGACGATTTTCCGGCGCCTGACGGCCCCGACAGCACGACGCACTCGCCCGGCGGGACCTGAAAGGTCACGCCGCGCACGACGGGCAGTTCGATGCCACCTTGCAGGTGCATCGTAAAGGTCTTGGAAGCGTCGGCGATGTCGATCATGGCGGTCATCGGAAGACTCATGTTGCAAAGTTCATGGCGGCAGAATCGAGGAAACGAGGAGCTGGGTGTAGGGCTCGCGCGGGTCGTCGAGCACCTGGTCGGTGAGACCTGTCTCGATGACGCAGCCGCCCTTCATCACCATCACGCGATGCGACAACAGCCGTGCGACCGCGAGATCGTGGGTGACGATGACCACAGCGAGATGCAATTCGGCGACGAGATTGCGCAGGAGATCAAGCAGACGCGCCTGCACAGAAACATCCAGCCCGCCGGTCGGCTCGTCCATGAACACCAGCCGCGGGCCGGTGACGAGGTTGCGGGCGATCTGCAGACGCTGACGCATGCCGCCGGAATAGGTGCGCGGTGCATCGTCGATACGCGCGACGTCGATCTCGACGCGCGTGAGCCAGTCGGAAGCGCTCTCGCGAATGCGGCCGTAATGGTTCCAGCCCACGGCCATCAGCCGCTCCCCGACATTGGCGCCGGCCGAGACCGCCATGCGCAGGCCCTGTGCCGGATCCTGGTGCACAAAGCCCCAATCGGTGCGGAACAGCAGGCGCCGCTCGGCCTCGCCGAGCGCGGCGAGATCGCGGGTGACGCCGTCGCGCATCCGATAGGACACACCACCGCCGCTCGCCGCGAGCTGGCCCGATAGCATCTGCAACAGCGTCGACTTGCCGGACCCGGATTCGCCGACGATCGCCAGCACCTCGCCGGGATAGAGCGCAAACGACACATCACGGCAGGCGACGATGCGGCCGTAGGACTTGCTGAGGCGATCGGCGATCAGCAGCGGCTGATCGGTTTCAAGAAGGTCCTGATCAGCCATTTGCTTCTCCCCGCGCCTTGTCCTTGTACGGCGCAGCACTCAGCGCACCGTGATGGCCGGCGGCCTGACGTCCCTCGCAATAGTCGGTGTCCGAGCAGACGAACATGCGACTGCCCTTGTCGTCGGTGACGATCTCGTCGAGGTAGGAATTTTCGGCGCCGCACAGCGCGCAGGGCGCGTTGAAGCGGTACGGCTCGAACGGGTGATCCTCGAAATCGAGCGACACCACTTGGGTATAAGGCGGGATCGCATAGATGCGTTTCTCGCGGCCGGCGCCGAACAATTGCAATGCCGGGCAATTATCCATCTTGGGATTATCGAATTTCGGCGTCGGCGACGGATCCATCACGTAGCGCGCGTTCACCTTCACCGGATAGGCGTAGGCGGTCGCGATGTGGCCGAAGCGGGCGATGTCCTCGTAGAGCTTCACATGCATCAGGCCGTATTCGGCAAGCGCATGCATGCGCCGCGTCTCGGTCTCGCGCGGCTCGAGGAAGCGTAACGGTTCGGGGATCGGCACCTGATAGACCAGCACCTGGCTTTGGTGCAGCGACGCTTCCGGGATGCGGTGGCGCGTCTGGATCACGGTCGCCTCGTCGGTCGACGTCGTCGTGGCGACGCCGGCGGTCTTGGCGAAGAATTTGCGGATCGAGATCGCGTTGGTGGTGTCGTCAGACCCCTGATCGATCACCTTCAGCACGTCCCGCGGTCCCAGGATCGCAGCTGTCACCTGCACGCCGCCGGTGCCCCAGCCATACGGCATCGGCATTTCGCGGCTGGCGAACGGGACCTGGTAACCGGGGATCGCGATCGCTTTCAGGATGGCGCGGCGGATCATCCGCTTGGTCTGTTCGTCCAAGTAGGCGAAGTTGTAGGCGGGCGCGTTCATTCCGCGGCCTCCTTCATGGCATCGGGCGCGTCGGCATCGGGAGAGGCTTCGGCAAATTCCTTGCGCAGCTTGCGCAAAAGGCCGAGCTCGGACTGGAAGTCGACATAGTGCGGCAGCTTGAGGTGCTCGACGAAGCCGGTCGCCTGCACGTTGTCCGAATGCGACAACACGAATTCTTCATCTTGCGCAGGGGCCAAGGCCTCTTCACCGAGCTCGCGGGCACGCAGCGCCCGGTCGACCAGTGCCATCGACATGGTCTTGCGCTCGCTCTGGCCGAAGGCAAGGCCATAGCCGCGGGTGAAGCACGGTGCTTCCGTGGCCGAGCCCTTGAACTGGTTGACCATCTGGCACTCGGTCAGCTCGATAGAACCGAGAGGCACGGCGAAGCCAACGTCTTCGGCAGCGAACTCCACCTCGACCTCGCCGAAGCGGATCTCGCCGGCGAAGGGATGGTTGCGGCCGTAGCCGCGCTGGGTGGAGTAGCCCATCGCCAGCAGAAAGCCTTCGTCGCCACGGGCGAGATTTTGCAGGCGCAGGTCGCGGTCCGCCGGAAAGTTCAGCGGCTCTCGCGTGAGATCGCCGACGCTGGCGCCGTCTTCGGCCTGCGGCGATGATTCGATCAGCCCGTCGCGGCCGAGAATGTCGGTCACGCGCGGCGTCGGCGCCGTGGATGCTTCGGCCACGGCCGGCGCTTCCGGCACAAAGCCCTGGGCGAGCGAGGGATCGAGCAGGCGATGGGTATAGTCGAAGGTGGGCCCGAGGATCTGGCCGCCCGGAATGTCCTTGAAGGTCGAGGACACCCGCCGCTGCACCCGCATCGCGCCGGTGTCGACCGGCTCGCTGGCGCCAAAGCGCGGCAGGGTGGCGCGGAAGGCGCGGACCAGGAAGATCGCCTCGATCAGATCGCCGCGTGCCTGCTTGATCGCGAGCGCCGCGAGCTCGCGGTCATAGAGCGAACCTTCGCTCATGACGCGGTCGACGGCGAGCCCAAGCTGTTCCGAGATCTGGTCGAGCGAGACTTCCGCAACGCTTTGGTCGCCGCGCCTGGCATTGGCGAGCAGGCGATGGGCGTTCTCGATGGCGCGTTCGCCGCCTTTGACTGCGACATACATGCATCAGCCTCCCTTGCTCATGACACGCGTGGTGCGCGGGATCGCAACCACGGCATCGTCGGCGACCAGCACCACGTCGATGCCGCGCGGAAACAGAGTCTCATTGAAGCGCAGCTGCTCGAACAAATCGAAAGGCTTGAACGCGGCCTGGAGCGTCGCGACGCCGTCGATGCCGGGGCCGCGGAGCTCGAAGTTTTGCCCCGAATCCAGGCTCTCGACCTGAAGGATGACGGTGGTCGAACGGTCTGGATATTCGTTGGTGCCCAGCGCGAAACGCTCGAGATTGGGCAGCAACACGCCGTCGCTGATCAGCGCGAAAGCCACGATGGAGCAATCATGGATCACCGGCGCACCGGTGTGGAATTTGAGCCACTTCAGGACGTCAGTGCTCTCAGCCATGCGCGCATCGAGCCAGAGCGGGGTGTCGTGATCGAACAGGGTCAGCGCGATCGCGGCAGTGCCGCGCATCATCGTTTCAGGTGTTCCCGCCATCGGCACGATGCGCTGGACCGCACCCGGCCGCGCCATCGCGTCCATGACCGAGCGAAAGGTCGATTGCGCCGACAACACCTTGTCGACGAACCCCGGCGGCAGTTCCGCAATCGTTGTCATGGCCTCACCCTTCACCGCGCACCATGGTGTAGAAATCAACCTTCGTCGCAGCGGTCTCTTCGGCCTGCTGCTTGCGTCTGACCATAAGCTGCTCGCGCAACGGTGCGATTACGTCGCGTTCGACGGCGGCGCCGAAGTCGCGCGACTGCACCAATGCGTCGCACAGGGCGATCAGCCGCGCCTTCTCGCTATTTCGCCCAAGCGTGTAGCCGAAACCAACCTCGCCGCTCGCAAGCCGCACCGCTGCGCGGGACACCGTGGCCTCACCGAGATTGAAAGGCGCGCCATCGCCGCCGACCCGGCCGCGCAGCATCACCAGACCATTCTCCGGTTCGCGTAAATCCTGATGACCAGGCAAGGAGATTGTGCGGAGACGGGCGGCGATCTCGCCCGCCTCCGCGTGCGCCAGCACGGCCATGGCGGCCTTGCGCTGGGCTTGCTGGGTGTTGTGTTGGCTCACCGAATCCACCGACTCTTGTCGAACTCAAGTTGTCTATGATAATAGACAACTTGATACGGAAGCGCCATGACTGTTTCGTGACAAACGTGTGATTTCCGGGCTAGGCTGGCCGCCGACATGAGTATGCAGGACACCGCCTCTTCAGGCGTCGCGCTGTGGCGCCTCGTTGCCGACGGCATCGAGCGCGGCATCGCCGACGGCCGTTTTGCCGCCGGCGACAAATTGCCGGGCGAGATGGAGATCGCGGAAACTTATCGCGTCAACAGGCACACCGTGCGGCGCGCGCTCGCAGCCCTTGCCGAGCGCGGCATCGTGCGCGCCGAGCGCGGCAGCGGAACCTATGTCGAGGCGCAGAAGCTCGCCTATCCCTTGCGCTCGCGCACGCGCTTCTCGGAGATCGTCGGCGCCGAAGGCCGCGAGCCGCATGGCCGCCTGATTGAGGCGTCAGAGGATGTCGCAACCCGCGAACTGGCGCGCGAACTGGGTTTGAAGACCGGCGCGCCGCTGGTGCGGATCGAGGCCATCCGCCTCGCCGATCGCACGCCGATCTGCGTCTCCACGACCTGGCTGTCGGCGGAGCGGTTTCCAGGCGCCGGCACGGTGTTTTCAGCCACGCGCTCGATGACGAAGATGCTCGAGCATTACGGGATCCGCGACTATCGCCGCGGTGCGACCAGGATCACCGCCGGCATCATCGATGCGACCGATGCCGCGCGGCTCGACCTGCCGCTCGGGCGGCCGATCCTGGTGGTCGACGCGACGGACCTCGATCTCGAGGGCAAGCCGCTGGTGACGAAGCATTCGCGCTTTGCGGCGGAGCGGGTAGAGTTTCTGGTCGAGCCGTAGGGCCGGCCGCTCTCTCCACGAAAACGGTGCCGCAGGCTGGGCAAAGGCGCTCTTGCGCCGGTGCCCACGATCTTTCCATGATTCGAGAGAAGTGGTGGGCACGCTCCGCTTTGCCCACCCTACGGCACCTGCGCTTAGGCGACGGCCCTTCGTCCAATGATCGCAAACCGCAGCTTGCCCGAGATGAAATCGATCGCGGCAACGGCGACCAGGATCATCAGGATCAGGAACGACACCTTCTGCCATTCCAGCACGCGAATCTGCTCAGCGAGCTGGAGGCCGATGCCGCCGGCGCCGACGATGCCGATGATGGTGGCCGAGCGCGTGTTCGACTCGATGAAATACAGCACCTGGCCGGCGATGACAGGCAGCACCTGCGGCAGCAGTCCGAAACGGATCTCGTGCAGCGCGCTGCCGCCGGAGGCACGGATCCCCTCGACCTGCCTCTGGTCGGCGCCTTCGATCGCTTCCGAGAACAGTTTTCCGAATGCGCCGAAATCCGACACCGCGATGGCGAGCACGCCGGCGAACGGACCGAGCCCGACGACGTTGATCCAGACCAGCGCCCAGATCAACGTGTCGACGCCGCGGATCGAATCAAGGAACCGCCGCACTGGAAAGCGGACGATGTGAGGCACGATATTGCGGGCGGCCAGCAGGCTGACCGGCAGCGCGAGGAGGGCGGCAAGCGTGGTGCCGAGCAACGCGATAGAGAGCGTCTCGCCCAGCGCCTGCAGATAGAGCGGCAGCGACGAGCCGGGATCAGGCGGCATCATCATCATGCTGATCCAGCCGAGCTGGCTCAGCCCCGTGATGAAACGCGACGGCGAGAAATCGAGATCGACCAGGCCGAACACGAAGATCGCAAGCGCCGCGACGAGCATCGACGGCGTCGCCAGGCGCGCCGATGCCGGACGGTTGAAGACATCGGGATAGCGCGCGCGGAGCTCCGCGGTGTCGACGTCCTGCGGCTTGCTCAATTCCGCGCCTCCTTGCCGAACAGGTGGGCGCGCACCCAGCCGGTGGTGATGTCGATCAGGAAGACCGTGACGATGATGGTCACAAGGATGGCGCTGACGTCGGAGTAGTAGAATTTTCTGATAGCGACGATCAGCTCCTGCCCGATGCCGCCGGCGCCGACAAAGCCCATCACCGAGGCCTCGCGCACATTGATCTCGAAACGCAGCAGCGCGTAGCTGGCATAGCCCGCGGAGACCTGCGGCAGGATCGCAAAGCGCATGCAGGAGATCCAGCTCGCGCCGGTCGAGCGGATGCCTTCGACCGGCTTCATGTCGGCGTTCTCGACGATCTCGGAAAACTGCTTGCCGAGAGCGCCGGTGGAGTGGATCGCGATCGCGAGCACGCCCGCCACCGGACCGAGGCCGAAGGCCATGACGAAGATCAGCGCGAAGACGATACCTGGCACCGTGCGGGCGAATTCCAGCAGGCGCCGGACGGTGAAGCGCAACCAGGGCGCGGGCGAGGTGTTCTCAGCGGAGAAGAAATTCAGCAGGAAGGCGAGAACGGCGCCGATCAGCGTCCCGACATAGGAGATCAGCAGCGTCTCGCCGAGCAGCTTCAGCCATTTGCGCAGGCCCCAGAACCATTCGCCAAAATTGGTCCAGACCCGCTGGCCGCTGTCGAGGGTGAGGATACGGTCGAAATAGCTGATGAAGTTGCCGAAATAAGTGAAGAAAGTACGCAAGTTCACTTCGGCGCCGATCGACGCCACGATCAGCGCGGCAACGAAGACGGCGAAGCCCGCCAGCAGGCGCAAGCGCTTGCGCGCGAGCGCCTTGCTATACGCGGCGTTCAGGGCAGCGAGTTGCTGCTCGGGAAGGATCGAAACCGCAACCGTCATCGAGAATACGGGTCCATCAAGAAAAAGAGCCGGGTCCATCGCCCCGGCTCCAGTGCGTCGTCCCGACGAGCTCAGGACGCCTTCTTACGCAGATTGTCGACGAACTTAATCAGCTCGATGGTCTTGTTGTAATCGTCGTTGGCGACCGGCTCCCACGGCTTGTTCTTGCCGTCGGAGAGCTTCTTGAACGCCTCGGGGTCCTTGGTCGCCGCGTCGATGAAGGCCTTCTTGATCGCTGCCTTCATGTCTTCAGGCAGATCGCTGAGATAGGCATAGGGCGAGTTGATGATGAGGTCGGACTTCACGATGATGCGGAAGTCCTCCTTCTTCATCACGGCGCCATCGGGCGACTTCACCATGCCCTTGTTGAGCATGCGAGTCAGGTTGGAATCATCGTCGGCGTTCCACCAATTGGCGGCGACGTCGACGGTGCCCTGGGCGAGAGCAAGAACCGCGTTCTCGTGGCTGCCGGTGAAGACGACCTTGGAGAAGTAAGCGTCCGGATCGATCCCCATCGCGTTCAGCTTGAAGCGGGGCATGTTGTTGCCCGAGGTCGAGTTCGGGTCGACCAGGCCGAGATTCTTGCCCTTGAGATCCTCGATCTTCTGGTACGGAGACTTCGCCAGCACGTAGAATACCGAGTAGTAACCCTTCGAGCCGTCAGAGTTGACGTCGATGACGAAAGCGTCGGTCTTGACGCCGGTGAGACGGGCACGCGCGAAGGAAGCCGGACCGTAATAGCCGATGTGGATGTTGCCGGCGCGCTGGCCTTCGATGAGGGCGGCGTAGTCATTGGCGACGCGCAGCGTCACCTTCACGCCGAGCTCCTTCGACAGATAGTTGATGAAGGGGCCATAACGCTCGGTCACGCCCGAGCCGTTCTCGGCCGGAATGGCGGCGAAGGTGATCTCCGGATATTTCGTCTTCCAGTCTTCGGCGGAAGCGGATCCGGCAAAGGTCAGTGCGGCGGCGCCGGCAAGAATGAGTCTGCGAGTGATCATATTAGTCCTCTTCCCAGGTTGAGGTCGGTTGAAGCGAAAGTAGCGATGCGGAGCCGCTCAGGCCGCCGCTGCCGTTCCGAGTGCCGGGACGGCCTCGGGCGCCGGGGCGGATGTGCCGCCCATGACATCGGCGGCTTCGAGGTCGTAGAGCTCACGCGCGACAAGGTCAGTCAGCGCGGACGGCGCGCCGTCGAACACCACCCGGCCCGCTGCCATACCGATCAGGCGATCGCAATAGCTGCGCGCCAGGTCGAGCGAATGCAGGTTGCAAAGCACGGTGATGCCGAAATGCTTGTTGATGCGCAGCAGCGCATCCATGACGATCTTGGTGTTGCGCGGATCGAGCGAGGCAATCGGTTCATCGGCGAGGATAATGTCGGGCTGCTGTACCAGCGCCCGCGCGATCGCGACGCGCTGTTGCTGGCCGCCGGAGAGCTGGTCGGCGCGCTGGGCGGCCAGCGCGGCGATATCGAACTGTTCGAGGGCCGACATGGCGAGCGCCTTGTCCTGCTCGGGCCAGATCTGCGACAGGGAACGCCAGGCCGGCATGGTGGCGAGGCGTCCCATCAGCACATTAGTCAGCACGTCCAGCCGGCCGACCAGATTGAACTGTTGAAAGATCATCGCCGATCGCGCCCGCCACTGCCGCAACTCCTTGCCGCGCAGCGCCGTCACGTCGAGGCCGTCGAACAGGATGCGGCCTTGCGTCGGCGTCACCAGACGATTGATGGTTCGCAATAGCGTCGACTTGCCGGCGCCGGAGCGCCCGATCACGCCGACGAAGCCGCCGGGGGAGATTTGAAACGAAGCCTCGTCCACCGCGGCTTTTGCGCCGAAGCAGCACGTCAGACCTTCAACCACCAGCATGCAGGGCTCCAGAGTAGCTGGAGCCCACCGCTATCCTCGGCGGTTGACACTTGTGTGACATGCACAATGCGGTGCGGCGATCCTACACACTTCATCCCCTGTCATCGCATCGTCATGATGATGTCATCAAGCCACTCGAAGACGAGCGCCCCGCCCTCGAACGTCCGGATGCAACATGGCCAAGGTGCTATCGGTCGAGCCGACCATCGATCCTTCGGCGAAGCTGCACGTGGTCAGGCTCGGCGCCTATACCGAGGTCGGAGCGCGCACCATCCTTCACGAGGTGGTGATGGGGGATTACTCCTACGTCGTCAACGACGCGCAGATCACCTACACCACCATCGGAAAGTTCTGCTCGATCGCGGCGATGACGCGCATCAATCCCGGCAACCACCCGATGCACCGCGCCACGCAGGCACATTTCACCTACCGCTCCAGTGCCTATTTTCCGGGCGAGAGCGACGACCACGAGTTCTTCGACTGGCGGCGCCAGCATCACGTTCACATCGGCCACGACGTCTGGATCGGCCATGGGGCGGTGGTGCTGCCGGGCCGCAACATCGGCACCGGCGCGGTCATCGCGGCCGGTGCCATCGTCACCAAGGACGTGCCGGCCTATACCATTGTCGCCGGCAATCCGGCGCGCATCTTGCGGCGACGGTTCTCGGAGGAGGTTGCCGGACGGCTCGCCAAGCTGGCATGGTGGGATTGGGATCACGACAAATTGCGTGACGCGCTGCCCAATTTCCGCAAGCTCGCAATTGAAGATTTCCTGTCGGCATACGAAGCAGAAGCAAGTTCCTCTTCCAGCAAACGAAGCGCGGTCGCGTGACAGACATTTTCATCGAGGGTGGCCGGACCCTGATTGGCTCCGAGCTTGCCGAAACATCGCTCACCACATTCGGAACCGATATTGCGCAGATCGATGCACCTCGCGGCCGCGCGCTCATGGCGATCGACGCGCGCAATTTGCTGGTGCTGCCCGGCATCGTCGACCTGCATGGCGATGCCTTCGAGCGGCAGATGATGCCGCGCGCCGGCGTCGATTTCCCGATCGACGTCGCGCTAGCCGATACCGACCGCCAGGTCATCGGCAACGGCATCACCACAGTCTTCCATGCCACCACCTGGTCGTGGGAGCCGGGCCTGCGCAGCGGCGACAATGCCAGGCGCCTACTCGAGGCGATCGAGCGGCAGCGTCCTCACTTCGCCGCCGACACCCGTTTCCATCTGCGGCACGAGACCTACAATCTCGATGCGGAGGCCGAGATAAGACAGTGGCTGGCCGAGGGCCGCGTCGACCTGTTCGCCTTCAACGACCACATGGACGGGGTCGTTGCCGACATCTCGAATCCACGCAAGCGCAACCGCATGGTGGAGCGCACTGGCCTGTCGAGCGAGGATTTCGACCAGCTCGTCGCGCATATCGTCTCGCGCGCGGCCGATGTTCCGGCCTCGATCACCCGGCTCGCAGCAGCGGCGCGCGCGGCTGAGGTGCGGATGCTCTCGCATGACGATCAGACGCCGGAGATGCGCCGGAATTTTCGCGACATGGGCGTGAGGCTCGCCGAGTTTCCGGTCAACGAGGAGACGGCGCGCGAGGCCGCTTGTCATGGCGATGCCATCGTCTACGGCGCACCGAACGTCGTGCGCGGCGGCAGCCACACCGGCTGGACCAAGGCGTCCGACATGGTCGCCAAGGGACTCTGCACAGTGCTGGCCTCGGACTATTATTATCCGGCGCCGTTGCTCGCCGCATTCCGGCTTGCCGCCGACGGCGTGCTACCGCTTAACGAAGCCTGGAAGCTGATCTCGTCGGCGCCAGCAGAGGCCACCGGCCTGACCGATCGCGGCACGCTCGCTGCCGGCCGTCGCGCCGACATCCTGCTCGTCGACGACAGCACGCCGATGCGTCCGCGGCTGGTCGCGGTCATCGCGGCCGGCAAACTCGTCCATCTCACCGATGCGGCGCGGCTGGCTGGCATGGCGGCAACATCGCGCGAGACTGTCGTTGCGGCATAAATTGGCTATGCTTTGCGGATGACAGGCTTCCCCCGCTACGCGATCTATTTTGCCGCCGGCGCCGACAACGCGCTCTCGCGCTTCGGCGCCGAGCTGCTGGGCTATGATGCCTACACGGGTGACGAAGTGCCCTTTCCCGGCGACGCCCTGCGCGTCGCCGCCGACTGGCACGACGTCACCGCCGATCCCCGCAAATACGGTTTTCACGGCACGCTGAAGGCGCCGATGGCGCTGGCCTCAGGCAAGACCGAGGCCGAACTCGTGGCGGCCTGTGCGACATTCGCCGGCAAGGCGCGCCCGATCCCGGTGATCCGCCCAATCGTCGATTCCATCAGCGGCTTCATTGCCGTCATTCCGGCCGAGCCGGGCGACGCGCTTCAACAGCTCGCCGCCGATTGCACCCGCGATTTTGATTGCTTCCGCCCTATCCTCACGGCGGAAGACCGCGCGCGTCGCCGACCCGAAAAGCTCAGCGAGCGGCAGCGTGAGCATCTTGACCGCTGGGGCTACCCTTACGTGATGGAAGAATTCCGCTTCCACATGACCCTGACCGGACGGCTCGATGCGGAGCGCCGCGGCCCGATCCTGGAGATGCTGCGAGCGAGATTTGCGGGGCTTGGTCTCGATACGCTGGAGATCGATCGCATTGCGCTGTTCAAGCAGGATGATGCGAAGGCGTGCTTCCGCATCATCAGCGAGTGGACGCTGGCACCGGTCTCGTAGGGCGGGCAAAGGCGCAAAGCGCTGTACCCACGTTCTTTTTTCAAAAATACGCAGGTCGTGGGCACGCTTCCGCTCCGCTTTTCGAGCTACGGCGGACAAGCCGCTTTGCCCACCCTACAAGGGCTGAGCGCGTGGCTCTACTTCCCCCACCGCAGCGCCAGCGCGTCGCGCTCCTTGGCGAGCTCCAGCAATCCCGCCCTCGTCGCCGGATGCAGCGGTTGCAGCGGATGGCGGACCATATCCGACTTGATCACGCCCCCAGCCTGCATCATCGCTTTGCAAGCGATCAGGCCGCATTGGCGGTTCTCGTAGTTGATCAGCGGCAGCCAGCGTTCATAGGCGGCCTTCGCCTTCTCTCGATCGCCCGCGAAATAAGGATCGATGATCTGCCTGATACCGTCGGGATAGCCGCCGCCGGTCATCGCACCGGTCGCGCCCGCGTCGAGATCGGCCATCAGCGTGATCGCTTCCTCGCCATCCCAGGGGCCCTCGATCTCCTTGCCGCCCACCTCGATCAGGCTGCGGAGCTTCGCGGCCGCGCCGGGCACTTCGATCTTGAAATAGCGGATGTTGGAGAATTCGCGCGCCAGCCGCGCCAGCAGCTCGACCGACAGCGGCGTGCCCGCAACCGGCGCATCCTGGATCATGATCGGGATGTCGATCGCGCCCGAGAGCACCTTGAAGAATTCGACGATGCCCTTCTCCGGCACGCGGAAGGTGGCGCCGTGATAGGGCGGCATCACCATCACCATGGCGGCACCGGCGGCCTCCGCCTGCTTGCTGCGCGCCGCGCACACCGCCGAGCTGAAATGAGTGGTGGTGACGATGACGGGCACGCGGCCGGCGACTTGCTCCAGCACCGCATGCATGACGCTCTCGCGCTCGGCATCGGTCAGCACGAACTGCTCGGAGAAATTGGCAAGGATGCAGATGCCATGCGAGCCGGCATCGATCATGAAGTCGATGCAGCGGCGCTGGCCCTCGAGATCGAGCTCGCCGCGCTCGTCGAAGATGGTGGGTGCGACCGGAAACACGCCGCGATAGGGGCGCTGGGCCTTATGTGGGGTGACCGGCATCGAAATTATCTCCCTGTAGTCCCGTCCGTTAGAGCTTGGTACCGCTACCATTTACAGGTCGCAGGCAGGCGCGGCAATGCCGAACCGCGTTCCGTTGAGCCGGGAATGAGGCCTTAAGCGGACTTTACGGCGCCGAGGAAGCCTTCCACCGCGACGCGCAGGCGGTCGGCGTCGGCCGACATCTTGGTCACGGACTGGAACAGCACCGTGCCGGCATTGCCCGTCTCCTGGTTGAGCTGGGCCACGCTGCCGATGGTGTCGGTGACCTCGCGGGTGCCCTGGGCGGCATGCTGGAAGTTGCGCGAGATCTCCGTGGTAGCCGCGCGCTGCTGTTCGACCGCGGCGGCAATGGCCGTCATCTTCTCGTCGATGCCGCTGATGGCGCCCCCGATCGAACGGATGGCGGCGACGGCCTGGCCGGTCGCGCCCTGAATCTCCTCGACCTGGCGCGAGATTTCTTCCGTCGCGGTCGCGGTCTGCGACGCTAGGCTCTTGACCTCGCCGGCAACCACAGCAAAGCCGCGGCCGGCTTCGCCGGCGCGGGCCGCCTCGATGGTGGCGTTCAAGGCGAGCAGATTGGTCTGGCCGGCAATGGCGTGGATCATCTTCACGACTTCGCTGATACGGCCGGCGGTCTGGTCGAGGATTTCGACCGTCGCGTTGGTCTGCTCGACCTGCGACACCGCTTCGCGCGCATCGCGTGCGCTGGACTGCACCTGCGCGGAGATTTCGCCGACGGAGGCCGAGAGCTCCTCGGTCGCGGCCGCGATGCTTTCAAGATTGTTGGTGGCCTGCTCGGCGGCGGAGGAGACCGCGGCCGTCTGGCTGCTCGATTCCGACACCAGCGTGCGCACGTCGGTCGCCGTGGCATCGAGTTCCTTGGCCGATGCCGCGACGCTCTGGATCACCGCCTGCACGGTGTCGTCGAAGCTCCGGCACGCCTCGTCGACGGTGCCAGAGCGGGCCAGCTGCAGCGCCTGCTGCGATTCGCGTTCCTGGCCGAGACGTTCCGCGGTGGCCGCGCTCTCGCGCAGGCTTTCAAGCGCGGCGGCCATGGTGCCGAACTCGTCGGGATAGCGGGATTGCGGAACCGGCGTCGCGTAGTCGCGTGCGCTGATCCGGGCGATCGCGTCGAGAATGGCGCGGACCGGACGCATCAGGCGATTGCGCACGACATAGACGCCGGCCAGCGTCACGGCGAGCGCCGCCAGGAACGCCAGCGACTGCACGATGAGATTGGTCAGCGCCTTGGCCTGAACGGTCTCGGCTCGCGCGATCGACTGGTCGAGCGCCTTGGTCGCGACACCGACAATGAGCGGGAACGGCGACTGGCACAGCGCATTCCAATCCGCCGCCGCCATCGCCGGCTTGCCGCTGCCGTCAAAGTTCTTGGTGAGATCGCCGATCTGCTTGAGAACGCCGTCGGTTTTGGCCTTCGCCTCCTTGGCCGAAGTGGCCAGTTCCGCGGTCACATCTGGCGCGGCCAGCAACTCGGTCATGCCGGCCCAGCCGGAGGCGATGGTGCCGTCCCATTGCGCCAGCGAGCGCTTCTGGGTGTCGTCAAGCGGCTTGCTGCTGTTGACGTTCGAACGCAGCACCGAGCAATGGATGCCATAGCGGTCGCGCACCTGCCAGGCGAGGCGGCGGACCTGGATCATGCGGGCGATGAAGGGATCGTTCATCCAGGCCCGGTTCGACACTGCGGTCGAGGCGAGATTTGCGGTGTCGATCACCTTGGTGACGGCATCGTACCAGGAGTTGGTCCGCTCGATCTTGCGCTCGGCGCGCGGACGCTTGGCTTCATCATAGAACAGCTGGAATTGCGGCGCGGCCTCACCCCAGCCCTGCTTCAGCTTGCTTGCCAGTTCATCGCGGCGGGCAAAATCGATCGTGGCGAGGGCGGCGCTGATGCCCTCATAGCCGCCCTGCTCCGCCTTCTCTGCCTCGGCGAGCTTTGCGCGCGGATCGTCGTCGCCGAGGATCGCGCTCTGGGCATCGCCGCGATTGTTGCGCAGGGACAGCACGCCGTGGAAGATCGCCTTGTCGGCGGCGGCGAGCCGCGCCGTCTCGAGACTGTCGTTGTAGCGGCCGAAGGCCCCGACCATCTGGATCGCCGTAGAGGCGAGCGCGCCGGCCGCCAGCAGGGCCATCAAGGTCAGGAGGAGCGAGCTTACCGATTTCTTAAACATTGCCATGGGTCACAAGGGGCCTACTTCCAGGAGAGGCCACCTTGCATCGCGACATGCCAATGTTCCGTTAAGGGTTTAGTCAAATGCAGGTCGTTCGCGATTTGCCAAACCTTTTGTCAGGTCCGCATCGTCAAGAAACCTTCGTGAAATCAGGCGGACGCCGCTCGGCGAACGCCGTAAACGCCTCGCGCGCCTCGGCCGTGCGCAGACGCTTCGCGAACTGCTCGCCCTCGGCCTGCATTTGCGCCACCAGCGCCTCGCCGTTGCGCATCAGCTTCTTGGTCGCGATGAGCGCGCCGGCCGGCTGCCGGGCCAGACGCTGGGCGAGCGCAAGCGCCTCGGTATCGAGCTTGTCGAGCGGCACCACGCGGTTGACGAGGCCCCATTCCAGCGCGGACTTGGCCGGCACGGTCTCGCCAAGTGCAAACATCTCATAGGCGCGGGCATAGCCGATCCGCGCCGGCATCAGGAGGCTGGAGGCGGCTTCCGGCACCAGCGCCAAGCTGACGAAGGGCGTCGACAACTGCGTATTCTCGGCAAGCACGACCAGATCGCAATGCAGGAGCATCGTGGTGCCGACGCCGACGGCACGGCCCTGCACGGCGGCAACAAGGGGCCGCGTGCAACGCGCCAGCGACTGGATGAAGCGTCCGACATTGCGGCTGCCTTCGGACTTGCCTGACGCGACGGCGGCGAATTCGCCGACGTCGTTGCCCGCGGTGAACATGTCGCCCTCGCCGCGGATCAGCAACACGCGCACGGACGGGTCGGACTCGGCGGCTTCGATGGCGTCGGCAAGCTTGCCGTACATCGCATCCGTCAACGCGTTCTTCTTGTCGGAGCGCGCCAAAGTGAGCGTGAGAATTCCGTTGTTGTTTTCAACTCGCACATGCTCGGTCATGAGTATCTCCTCTTATTCATCTGGGTCTCTTGTCACGTCTCTTATGGAGTCTCTTGGAAACTTGTCCTGAATGCTGGTCAGCCAACGCGCGACGACATCGATCTCGGCGCTGGTAAATCCTTCCGTCAGCGCGGCATTGATCGCGGCCGTATCGGCTTTCGCCTGCGCCAGTACATGGCGCCCTTTCGGCGTCAGCCACACGCGCCAGGCGCGGCCGTCGTCGTGATCAGCGCGCCGCTCAACCAGCTTTGCCGCGGCGCTGCGATCGACCAGGCCCGAAATGCCGGCCGGGCCGAGATCAAGCGCCGCACCCGCCTCGCCCATCAGGACGCCGTCCTGCTTGCCGAGGATGAACAACAGCCCTGCCTGCGCCGGCGTCACCTCGTTTTGCGGCTGCGCCGCCATCCAGCGCTGCAATCGCCGTTGCGCGACGCTCAGGAGGTAGATCAGCCGGTGATGCCTGGCCTCAGGCAATTTCTTTCGCATGCGAAACATATATTGGGACGACGGCCTGTTGTCAAAGCCTGTCGTCGCTAGCGCGACGCCCCGCGGCAGCCGTCGAGAAGAGTTGCGGCGCATACCCGTGCCCGCTTCTCGATTTCCTTGCGCGAGGGCAGCGTCAGGCAGGCGTAGATCGCCGCGCGCTGCGGCGCCGACACCATCATGCCGATCATCATGCCGGCGGCTTCATCGACATTATCAAGCGCGAGGCGCTTCTTCTTGACTTGATCGCGCAGCCAACCCGCCAGCGCCGCCGCGGTACGCGCGATGCCATCCCGGTAAAAATTCGCAGCAAGGTCGGGGAACGTCGCCGATTGCTGCAGCACCATGCGCTGCAGCGACACGACCTCCGGATCGAGTGCGAGATCGGCACAGGCGACCAGCACGGCAGCCAGGCTGGTTTCGATGTCGGCCTGGTTGTTGGCCTGGAGATTGACGTCGGAGAGCAACCGCTCGAGCCTGTCAGCGCACATGGCTTCGAACAGCGCCGCCTTGCCGGGAAACAGCCGGTAGAGAGTCTTGGTGGAGATGCCGGCGCCGCGCGCCAGCTCTTCGGTGCTGGTTGCTGCGTAGCCGTCGACCGCGAAGGCGTGCCGCGCGGCCTCGATGACGATCCGCTTCGTCTCTTCGTCGCTGCGCACCGGCGGCCGCCCGCGCGGACGACACTCTGATGACGGTTTTGCCTGAGCCATGTTTTTAAATGATGCCTGTCATTCGATTGACAGTCCCAACGCTAATCCTATTTTGGAAATCGTCAAGTTTCCTAATTCAGGGAGGCGGCGATGACCGTCCATACCAACCCGACCAAGTCCGATGCCGCCGTGGTTCCAACACCTGCACCAGAAGGTGTTTTGCCTGTCACGCAGAAACCCGCGCCCCGCCAAAAGCTGAGCTTTCGTAAGCTGTTGCTTGCGGGAGTGGCGCTCGCCGCCCTCACCGGTGCCAGCTGGTATGGCTACGATTACTGGACCATCGGCCGCTTCCTCGTCTCCACCGATGACGCCTATGTGAAGGCCGACAACACCACCATCGCGCCGAAGGTCAGCGGCTATCTCGACCGCGTTCTGGTCGGCGATAACGAGCATGTGAAGGCCGGCCAGGTGCTGGCGCGGATCGACGACCGCGACTTCCGCGTCGCGCTCGACCAGGCCAAGGCCGACGTCGCCGCAGCGAATGCGACGATCGCCAGCAAGCAGGCGCAGCTCGACGTTCAGGATGCGGTGATCGCCGCAGCCAGGGCGACCATCGATGTCGACACCGCCGCAAAGACTTTTGCGCAGCAGGAGAACAAGCGTTACACCGATCTCGCCGCGACTGGTTATGGCAGCGTGCAGAATGCGCAGCAGGCGCAATCACGCAACGCCGGCGCCGAAGCTGCGATCCAGCGCGACACCGCCAACCTCGCCTCGGCGCTGAAGCAGGTCGAGCTGCTGAAGGCCGAGATCGCGCAGGCCAACGCCGCGGCCGCCCGCGCCGCCGCGCTTCAGCATCAAGCCGAACTCAATCTCGGCTACACCACGATCGTCGCGCCGATCGACGGCGTCAT
This sequence comes from Bradyrhizobium zhengyangense, assembly GCF_022012555.1. NCBI lineage: Bacteria > Pseudomonadati > Pseudomonadota > Alphaproteobacteria > Hyphomicrobiales > Nitrobacteraceae > Bradyrhizobium > Bradyrhizobium zhengyangense. Next base: position 92,097 of record NZ_JAKLTZ010000002.1, read on the forward strand.
CGGCAACCGCACGCTCCGTGTCGGCCAGCTCGTGCAGGCCGGTACGCAGCTGATGTCGATCGTGCCCGCCGAGGGCGCCTATGTCGTTGCCAATTTCAAGGAGACCCAGCTCACCCATGTCCACGCCGGACAAGAGGTCGAGATCGAGGTCGATACGTTCCCGGGCCAGGTGGTGCACGGTCATGTCGATTCCATCGCGCCGGCCAGCGGCCAGGAGTTCGCCCTGCTGCCGCCCGACAACGCCACCGGCAACTTCACCAAGATCGTGCAGCGCATTCCCGTGAAGATCGCGCTGGACGCCGAGACCGCGCCTGCGATCGAGCTGCGGCCCGGCATGTCCGTCATCCCGACGATCGCAACCCGTTCAGCGCCGACCGCGCAAGCGGCAACGACGCCCTCAACGAAGCCCAAAGCCAAGCTTGTTTCCGGAGGGTCGTGCCATGTCAAACAGCCTCTCAATCTCGACGCCAGCACCAGCCATATCGGCCGCGACGCCTAATCGCGCCGCCGCCGATCCTAACAGAGCAAGTGCTACGGTCTGGATCGCCGTCTTCGCCGCGATGATCGGCGCCTTCATGGCGATCCTGAACATCCAGATCACCAATGCCTCGCTGCTCAACATCGAGGGCGGCATCGGCACCGGTGTCGACAACGGATCCTGGATCTCGACGTCGTATCTGATCGGCGAGATCATCGTGATCCCGCTGACCGACTATCTGTCGCGGGTGTTCTCGTTCCGCAACATCATGCTGAGCTTTGCCTCGCTGTTTGCGGCGTTTTCCGTTGCCTGTGCCTTCACGCACGACCTTCCCTCGATGATCGCGATGCGCGGCTTCCAGGGCTTCTTCGGCGGCGTGCTGATCCCGATGGCCTTCACGCTCGTCTTCACCAAGCTGCCGAAGGGTCAGCAGCCGATCGGCCTCGCCATGTTCTCGCTGGCCGTAACGTTCGCGCCCGCGATCGGTCCGACCATCGGCGGCTATCTGACCGAGAATTACGGCTGGCAGACCATCTTTTTCGTCAACCTGCTGCCGACTGCGGTCATGGTGAGCATTCTGTTCCTCACCCTGGAACGTGCTCCCCTGAATCTCGGATTGCTGCGTGAAGGCGACTGGTTTGGCATCGCCACGATGGCAGTTGGCCTGGCCTCGCTGCAGGCCGTGCTCGAGGAAGGTAACAAGAACGACTGGTTCGGCTCACCCTTCATCGTGCGGCTTGCAATCATCGCCGCGATCAGCCTGTCGCTGTTCATCACCATCGAGCTCGTGGTCGAGAAGCCGCTGCTCCGCCTCCGCCTGCTGACACAGTGGAATTTCGGCGTCGGCACTATCGCTGCGGTGTTCCTCGGCTTCGCGCTGTTCGGCTCGGTCTATCTGCTGCCGGCCTATCTCGGCCAGGTGCAGGGCTACAATGCCGAGCAGATCGGCAATGTGCTGGCCTGGACGGGCCTGCCGCAGCTGCTGTTGATCCCGCTGGTGCCGAAGCTGATGCAGCGTTTCGACACCCGCTACATCGCTGCCGTCGGCCTGCTGCTGTTCGCCGCCAGCTCGTTCATGAACATCATGATGTCGGTCGACTATTCCGGCGATCAGTTCTTCATTCCGAATGTCGTCCGCGCCGTCGGCCAGGCCCTGACGCTGGCGCCGCTGTCGGCGCTCAGCCTCGGCAGCGTCGCGCCGCAGGATGCGCCTGCGGCCTCCGGTATCTCCAACATGATGCGCAACCTCGGCGGCGCCATCGGCACTGCGGTGCTCGCGACCATCGTCACCAAGCGCGAGCAATTCCACTCCAACATCATCGGCCATTCCGTGACGCTCGGCCGCGAAGAGGTCCGCACCCGCATCGCGCAGATGACGGATTACTTCATCGCCCACGGCGTGCCCGACCCCAACGCCGCCCGCGAGCAGGCCATCATCGCACTCGGTAAGACAGTGAAGCGCCAGGCGCTGGTGATGGGCTTCTCCGACACCTTTGCCGTGATCGGCGTCGTGCTGGTGCTGGCTGTGATCGCGGTGCTACTGACGCGGCGGGTGAAGGCGGCGGGCGGAGGGGGTGGGGCACACTAGCAAGAGATGGTCGTGCCCGGGCTTGTCCCGGGCATCCACATTCTCAGTGCTGCGTGGCAAAGCGTGGATGGCCGGGGACATGCCCGGCCACGACGCTGTGGAGATTGTCGGCGCCCTACGGCGCGCAGGTGAAGCTCGCAGCCGCGGTCACAGGGCCCGACTTGTAATGCGGCCAGGCCGGCCAGCGGCACAGCGGCATCGCGCGCGTAACCGCAAATGACGGCGCTTCGACTTTCTGCTCGGTGACCTCCAGATCGCCCGGCGCCGTGCCCTTCTCGACCCAATCGACCAGCGCGGTCAGCATGTCGACATTGGCCGGCGCGCCGGAGCCGACATGATCGACACCGGGCGCGGTGTAGAGTCGGGCAAATTCCGCGGTCTCAGCCTTGCCGAGCTTGCGCTCGACGCTCTCGAAATAGCGGATGCCGGCATAGGGGCTCTGCGCGTAGTCGGCCAAGTGCTCGAGCATGATCAGCCGGCCGCCGCGAGCGCGGAAGCGGCTGAGATCGGGATCGGTCGAATCCATCAGGCTGGAGACTTCCAGCAGCCGCGCCTTGTGGTCCTCGACCTTGTAGGTGGTGACGTCGAGCTTCGGATCGCGCGCGAACACATATTGAATGCCGCCGGCGCCGTAAATCCAGGCGATGCCGTTGTTCGGCGCAGGCGGCTGCGCCGGCGGTGCGGTGCCGAGCCACCACGCCATCCAGCCGCCGGTCGGCCCGATCGCCGGTGTATCCTCGCCCGACACGCCCCAGCCGGGATAGTCGTCGAGGCCGTTGGCCAGCGTGAACGGGAATTTGTAAGTCGCGTGCAGCGTATCGATTGCCTTGATCTGGGCGTCGGTGAGACATTGATCGCCGCTCTTGCCCTCGGTGCAACGTAGCGTCTCGACCTTGAACGCCGTCTTGCAGCCGACAGGATCCTGCACGAGCGCGTCGTCGGAACCATCGGCCTTGTCGCAAGCGGCCCGCACGGCGTCACCGACCAGCTTCACCTGCGCCGGATTGATCCAGCCCCCGCCCATGGTGACGAGGCCGGAGCGGGTGCCCGCATGCTGCAAGCCGACCCAGTTGATGACGGGCACGCGTGCGAAAATGCCGTCGAAATCATCGGGGTAGCGCTGCGCCATGGTGAGCGCTTCGCGCCCGCCTTCGGACGAGCCCATGAAGTACATCTTGTCCGGCTTCTTGCCATAGGCGCGCTGCATCAGCGCCACCGCGGCGTCGCGCACCTTCTTGTAGGCGCGGTGGGCAAAATTCTCGAACGCTTCGTCATTGAGCGCGAACAGCTGCGGCGGCTCGCCGGGCTTGGACTCATGGCCGGAATCGGTGCCGTAGGTGGCGAAGCCACGCGCCAGCGGCGACGGCTTGTCGAAGGGATAGGCCGGCGGCAACCCGAGGCCGGTGATCAGCACGCCGTTGAAGCCGCCGCCGCCATATTGCACCGAGCGCCCGTTCCATTCGACAGGCAGATTGACCTGGAATTTGACCGGGGGCGCCTTGGGATCAACGGACTCGATATGGCCGAGTACCTTGCAGAAGGCAGGATTGGCCGGCGCGATGCGGCCGGCCGGCGTCGGGCCGCGTTCGGCAACGGCCAGTTGCGACGGCGACTGCAGCGCCGCGGAGTCGATCTTGACGGCATCGCCACCGCCGACGAGGCTCTTACAGACGTTGTCTGCATCCTCCGCCAGCGTTACCGCGAATGCGCTGGTCGCACCCAGCGCAGCTGTCGCACCCACGAACATTGCACACAGCTTCGCGCTCTTTCGCGTCATCGTTTCCACCCGGTCTTCTTTGTTTTGTGTCCGACAGTCGGCTGCATTCAACGCAACCTTCGCGACTGCGTCAATCGTCTTAGAACGATCCCAGCACACTGCCCAAGGCGATCACGGCCACCAGTGCGAGCAGCGACGTCACGATGCCGACCATCACGATATCGAAATAGCTGTCGCGATGCGTCAGGCCGCAGATCGCGAGCAAGCTCACCACCGCACCGTTGTGCGGCAGGATATCGAGCGTTCCCGAACCGATCACCGCAACGCGATGCATCAGGGCAAGGTCGATGCCGGTCCGTGCGGCGAGATCGACATAAGTGTCGCCGAGCGCATCGAGAGCAATGGTCAGGCCGCCTGACGCAGAGCCGGTCAGCGCGGCCAGGATGTTGGTCGCGACCGCCAGCGAGACCAGCGGGCCGCCTTCGATCGCGAGCACCCAGTCGCGCACGGTCGTGAATGCCGGCAGTGCGGCAACGACCGCGCCGAACCCGACCAGACTCGCGACGCTGAAGGCGGGCAGCACCGAGGCGTTGGCTCCGGCGTCCATGGTCTGCCGCAACGCCGGCAGACGGGACCAGTTCAGCACGATGGTCGTGACGATGGCGGCGGTCAGCGCCACCGCGACCGACCACACGCCCGCAACGGCAGCGAGCGACGTCCCGCCAAAACGCTGCTCGGCAAGGTAGCTGACATCGAGCCGAGGCAGGACCACGAGCGACATCAGGAGATTGACGGCCACGACGACGATCAACGGCAGGACAGCATTCAGAACCGGCGACGCTTGGTCGCTGCGATGGCCATGTTGCAGCTCCGCTGGATCAAACTCCCGCGCCGTGGTCGCACGTTCGCGCACGAGCTCGTCGGACGCAGCGCGCTCGGTCACATCCTCGACTTCGTCACCATAGCCCTCCCCAGCGCGCCGCGCCTTGGCTTCCGCGCGATGCAGCCACCACAAGCCTGTGCCGAGCATGATCAGGGAAGCGACAATCCCGAGGCCCGGTGCGGCAAAGGGCGTCGTGCCGAAGAACGGCATCGGGATCGCATTCTGGATCGACGGCGTGCCGGGCAAGGCCGACATGGTGAAGGTCGACGTCCCCAGCACGATTGCAGCCGGAATCAGACGCCGCGGAATTTCAGCCGCACGAAACAGCGAGCGGGCCATCGGCACGATGACGAAGAACGCGACGAACAGGCTCACGCCACCGTAAGTCACCGCGGCGCCGGCCAACACGACCGCAAGGATTACGCGGCGCTCGCCGAGACGCTTCGCCATGAACGCGGCAACGGACGTTACCGCGCCGCTGTCATCCATCAGCTTGCCGAACACGGCGCCCAGCAGGAAGATCGGAAAGAACTGCGCCAGAAATGCCGCTGCATTCGTCATGAAGACCTGGGTGAGGTTCGCCAGCAACGGCTCGCCGCCAAACAACGCGGCCACCAACGCAGCGAACGGTGCGAGCAAAAGCACGCTCCAGCCGCGAAACGCGAACAGCACCAGCAGGCCGAGCCCGACGAGCAGGCCGAGGAGACCCATGCCTCAACACTCCGCCAGGAGAACGTCAAGATCGGCGGTCGATTGCCGGCCGACATCGGCGCCGTGCTCGCGGAGAAACGCATCCGCGGCCAGGCGACCCTCGGCTCGGAGCATCGAGACGAACTCCCATTCTGCATTGAGCTTCGACGAGGCGCCAAACTTCGCCAGCATGTCGCTCTTGACCCGGTGCGTCCGCATCTTCGCCCAGCGCGAACCCTCGCCGCTGCCGGGATCGGCCGCTTGGCGTAGCAGCGCGATCATGCGCAGCTCCTTCATCAGCGGCGAGTTGAAGGAGATTTCGTTGACGCGATTGAGGATCTCCGCCGCGGTGCGTGGCTCCTCCAGCCGTTCGGTCGGATTGATCTGGACGAGTATGGTGTCGTGCGCATCACTCTCGCGGACCAGCGGCGTGATGGTGGGGTTGCCGGCGAAGCCGCCGTCCCAGTAAGGCTCGCCGTCGATCTCGATCGCGCGAAACATGGTAGGCAGGCAGGCCGATGCGAGCAGCACGTCTGCCGTGATCTCGGCGTTGCGAAAGATTCGTCCGCGCCCGGTGCGCACCCGCGTCGCCGTGATGAAGAGCTGGATCGGCGAGCGCGCCAGCCGTTTGAAATCGATACTCTCGGCCAGCACTGCGCGCAGCGGATTGTAACCGGTCGGATTGAGATCGTAGGGCGACAGCACCCGCGACATCAGGTCGGTGAAGATGTAGAAGGGCGAGGTATCGAGCGTCCAGCGTCCCATCAGCCTGTCGAACGGTGAGCGCTGCAATGGGCTGAAGGCAGCAGCCTTCGAGACACGGCGCCAATATCGTTCCAGCGCCTCGCGCGCGCCCTCTGCTCCACCAGCCGTCCATCCATCAGCCAGCACCGCCGCATTCATTGCGCCAGCCGATGTGCCGGAGATCGCGGCGATGGTGAGCCACTTCTCCTCCAGCAGGCGGTCGAGCACGCCCCAGGAGAAAGCGCCGTGCGAGCCGCCGCCTTGAAGTGCGAGATCGATCAGTACGGCGTCGCGTTCCATGGCGGACACTCACGCAACTGAGGCTCAAATTCGACGTGATTGGAACACGTCGAAGACGATACAGTTTAGAGAGTTTAAGCCGGACAATGCAACCGGAACGTGACGGCGCGCTAGTGCTCGAACACCAGCCGCGCGCCAACCGTGCCTTCGAGTGCACGAATCTGCGCCAGCAGCGCGCCTGAGTCCTGGCCACCGAGGTCGGCATCGAGCACGACGTAGCCGAGGTCGCCGGCGGTCTCCAGATATTGCGCGGCAATGTTGATGTCGCGCTGGAGGAAAACCTCGTTCAGCCGGCGCAGCATGCCCGGCACGTTGCGATGGACATGGCTGAAACGGGCGCCGGACGGGCGCAGATGCAGCTGCACCTCCGGGAAATTCACCGCGCCCATGGTCGAGCCGGTGATGAAAAAGTCGACCAGCTTGCGCGCGACCTCGCCGCCGATGCGCTCCTGCGCCTCCTCGGTCGAGCCTCCGATATGCGGAGTGAGGATGACGTTATTGAGGCCCTGCACCGGGCTCTTGAAGCGCTCCGAGTTCGACGACGGCTCGACCGGGAACACATCGATGGCCGCGCCCGCAATGTGGCCATCGCGCAAGGCGCCCGCGAGCGCGTCGAGATCGACCACCGTGCCGCGGCTGTTGTTGATCAGGAACGAGCCCGGCTTCATCGCCCGCAGCTCCTTCTCGCCGATCATGCCCGCGGTCTCCGGCGTCTCCGGCACGTGCAGGCTGACCACGTCGCTCTGCGCCAGCAGCTCTTCCAGCTTCTCCACCGGCTCGGTGTTGCCGTGGCGAAGCTTGTCGGTGCGGTCGTAATAGATCACCCGCATGCCCATGGCTTCGGCGAGCGTCGAGAGCTGCGAGCCGATATTGCCATAGCCGATGATGCCGAGCGTGCGGCCGCGGACTTCGCGGCTACCGGCCGCGGACTTGTCCCAGCCGCCCTCATGCGCCGACACCGAGCGCGGGAAGATCTGCCGCAGCAGCATCACGATCTCGCCGATCACGAGCTCGGCGACGCTACGCGTGTTGGAGAACGGCGCGTTGAACACGGGAATGCCGCGCTTGCGCGCCGCCAGGAGATCGACCTGGTTGGTGCCGACGCTGAAGCAGCCGACCGCGAGCAGCCCGTCGGCGGCTTCCAGCACCTCGTCGGTGATCTGGGTGCGGGAGCGGATGCCGAGCAGCGACACTCCCTTGAGCGCCTGGCGCAGGGCATCGCCATCCAGCGCCTTGGTCAGACGCTCGACATTGGTGAAGCCTGCGCCCTTGAACAGATCCACGGCGCTATCGTTGACACCTTCAAGCAGCAGCGCCTTCGCGCTCCGCTCAGGGCTTTGGCCTGGGGCTGGCATGGAATCTCCTGAAATGACGGCTTTGCCGCAGCTCTTAGACCGCGGACGAGGCCGAGCACAATAGGGTTTGGATACGGGGATATCCTGACCTGGCGGTAGTCAGATTTGGCGGTAGTCAGATCACGTAGAACCCGTGCGTGCCGTCGCGGCGGAGCTGCTCGACGAGGCCATATTCCCAGTCGAGATAGGCCTGCATTGCCTTCTCCGCAACATCAGTGCCCTCATAGGGGCGACGGTAGCGATGCGCGGGGTCTGGCTTCGGCAGGACGAGGGGCGGGCCGACCTCGAGTGGGCCGCCATAGCCGCCTTCGAGGACGTAGACCTCCCAGCCCATCTGCGCGAGCCAGGACGCCGTCATATCGGCGCGCACGCCCCTGTCGTCGGTCAAGAGGAGGCGCGCGCCACGCACCGGCGCTGCCATGTCGGTTTCCTGCACGAGCTGGCCGCCGGGATAGTGGCGAAAACCCGGGAGATGACCGGCGGCATATTCCTCGGCATCGCGCACGTCGAAGCGATAGAGCGTGCGACCGGTCGCTGCGACCAGCGCCGCCATCTCGTTCTCGCCGATATGACGGACGCCGGCGCGATAGGCGACATCGCGCGCATTGGCCGGGCCCCCTTCAAATGAGCCAATCGCGCCCCGCCGGTCAGCACCGCGATTGAGCGTGTGCCGCGCCAGCGTCCAGCCGATCGTGCCGTTGCGCAGCGCCCGCACCTTGTTGGGCACGCCGGCATTGATCAGCGACTGGGTGCCGATGATCGAGCGGGTGCGGCCGGCGCAATTGACGATGATGGTGGTGTCTGGATCGGGCGCGGCCTGGCCGGCGCGCAACACCAGCTCCGCACCGGGCACGCTCACCGAGCCCGGAATGTTCATGGTCGCATATTCGTCGAAGCGACGAACGTCGAGAATGGCAATGTTGGCCTTGTCCGCGATCAGTTTTGCCACCTCGTCGGCGCTGAACGAGGGTGTGTGGCGGCGCGCCTCAACCAGCTCGCCGAACGCCTTTGAATAGGAATTGACGTCCTCGAACAGCTCGTAGCCCGCCGCGCGCCAGGCTTTCAGCCCGCCATCGAGCGCGCGGACATTGCTGTAGCCGAGCGCGGCAAGACGTTCGGCGCCATCAGCGACCAGCCCCTCGCCATCATCATAGAGCACGATCCGCGCGTCCTTGCGCGGCAGCCTCACCGCGGCCTCAACCGCGATCCGGTCCACGGCCATGTTCGCCGCGAACAGCGGATGGCCGGTGGCGAAGGCCGACTCAAACCGGAGATCGAGCAGTGCGATCTCCTCACGCAGCAGCAGCGCGCGACGGACATCGGCGGGAGTGACGGTCGAAAGCTTCATGGCGTGGACCCTGAAAGGAAGACCAGAAGCTTTTGAACCATTGCCGTGATGTTGGCTAGTCAGATCAGAAAATCGGGCAATCGCCAGTTTGCCACACGTATCGCACTAGTCACATTCGTATGTGGCGGCGACGCCCGAAAAGTCGAGTTGCGTGAGTGCATCCCGGTCAATCCAAAAATGAAGCACACAGCCGATGTTGGAGTGCCAATCGAAGAAGGCAGCATCACCCTGCACTTGGAGCAACAGCATATCTTCCAGATGGACCTCCGTCGCATCTTGCGGACCGCTGCCGTATCCCAGCATCTGATGGAGCGCTGTTCCAAAATGACGGCGCTGCCCCTCTTCCACGGTCGGCGCTTTCCAATGATTCTGTCGCTCGAGGTTCGCGACATACTCGAAAGGAGCGTCGTCGCAAGCGTCATCGCCCTGGGTCGCCATACAACGGATCGTGTGGTTGATGGCGTAGCCCAGATCCTCCGCAATTTGCCCCGCATATGTGCGTACCTGCCTGTCTATCCTCTCGTAGGCCTGCACGACGTCGAGCCACCACGACCTGAAGGCCGTCTTCGTATCCGCATCGACCTCGTCCATTGGGGTCAGTGCCCGGCAACGTTCAAGCCATCCGATCGCGCCGACGCGTAGACGCTTGAGCTCTGTAGCCACCTCGTCGGTAATCGGCTTGTAGTAAGATCCAGGTGTCAGATCACGCTGGACACGCGACAAGATTGAGCGAACCACATAGTTGATCAGAAGCCAGTTGAAGGGCCAATCCTCGTCTTTCTCATAGTCGCGCGCCCTTCTAGACTGAAGGAGATCCGGCGCCCGCGGCTCACCCGGGCCTAACACCCTGCACAATTCCTCGATCATGAATTCGCCCCCAGCGGCATCCTGATCGGAATAGACGTCGCGAAACGGCAGGAACGAAAGCGGGTACTTGAATTCGACTTTGGAATGAAAATCGAGCGCCGGATCGAGCCATCTGACTTGAGCGTCTCCGTCAGTCCCTGCCAGCGGCATGAGATTGGGTGGTGGCGAGCGGCCAGGATGCGCGCCACCGCCGGTCGGACTATAGAGGACACGGCAAGGAGGATTCCCTTCACCGACGAATACCGAGCTGCAAAAGAAGAAGAGCGTGCCTCGCTTCGGAAGTGGCGACCAACCTGAACCAGGCACTTCAGCCAAGTCAATCTGAGCGACAAAGGTGAGAGCTACCGTCTCTGGCGTCTCATTCGCCGTGACTTCCGCCACAGGCCACTCGAACTGCGGCGGAAGCTTGGGAAGTCCGCCAAAGAAACTTCTCGCCGGATGTGCAAGCGGCACGGGCAAATCGTTCCGTCTGACGAGCACTGCCGGCAGCGCTGCCTCTTCAAGTTCATCTCGTTCGGATCGTGCCATTAAGCCACCACGACTTACGCGTGCAGAAGTCGGATCGAACCATGTCGCGAAGCCTTGGACAAGCGTTTCTTGTCCAAGACGTGGGACGACCTTGGCGACACCGGAGCGACCGATCATCGCGCGCTCGATGAGCCGTCAGCAGGGAGCGTTGCGATCACTCGCCCGGAACGAGCCGCCCGTGCAGCGGCTGCGCCGAACGCTGCAACTTGCGGCGCGAGGCGTACAAGAGCACGCCGGTGATCGCGAACAGCGGCATCAGCGCTGCGGCTATCATGAACGCAAGCTTGCCCGGCCAGCCCAGGATCGCGCCGCGATGGATGTCGAGCACGCTCGCAATGGCCTTTTCGCCCAGGGTTTTGTCGGCATAGCGCTCAGCAGAGATGAGCTGGCCGGTAACTGCATCGATGCGGAATTCGTTACGCTCGCTTTCGAGCGTGGCGTCCTTTGGCCACGACCGGATCCGCATCACTGTGCCAGGACCTGCAGGAAGCGTGAGTTGCACCCTGGCAAAGCCGCCGCTCTCCTCACGCAGGAGAGTCGACCACGCACGATCGAACCAGACCGGCTGAGCCGGCTCGGAACGACCGGATAGGCGCGGCTGCTTCAGCTGCATCTTCACGGCCGCCACATGAGGCCGAGCCAGCAACCAGACGACGCTGTCCTTGTACCAGTCGAACGAGTACCACAGCCCGGTGATCGCCATCACCAGATAGACCAGCAGCACCCAGGTGCCGACGACGGCATGCAGCGAACGATGCAGGCCGCGGCCGCTGAGGGTGAGGTTCGGCTTCAGCCACATCTTCACGCTGCTCGCCCGACGCGGCCAGCGCAGCACGAGGCCCGAGACCAGCATCGCGATGAGGCCGAGCGCGGCGATGCCGGTGATCTGGCGACCCCAGCCCCTGGCATCGCCAGATATCAGCAACCAGCGGTGCAGCCGACGCACCATCGCAAAAAAATCCTCGCCGCGCGGGACGCCGAGCACCCTGCCGTCATAAGGATCTACATAGAGCGATGACGGCCGCCCGCCCTGCTCGTCGCGTGCGAAGCGGATATGAACGGCCGCCGAAGGATTGCTCGACAACGTGATGCCCGCGACCTTGCCGGCGTCAGGTACGGCCTTCAGACGCGACACCAGCTCATCCGGCAACAGAGCCGGTGTCGTCCGCGGGACGACCTGCATGATGCCGGCATTCAGGTGGTCGACGATCTCGTCCTCGAAGCTCATGGTCACGCCGGTCAGCGCGATCAAGGAGAGCAGCAGTGCGAGCACGAGGCCGGCAATGGAGTGAAGCTGGAGCAGTGCCGCCCTGATCTTGCGCCCGACCTGATGTTGTATCGCCATGGCTAGAACTTCACCGTTGCCGACAGCGAGATGCGGCGGCCATCGCCCATCGCGACGTTCAACGCGTTTCCGGTGGTGGAGGTGTAGTAGACCTTGTCGAACAGGTTCTTGACGTTGAACTGATAAGTCACGGGCACGTTGTCGACCTTGGCGTCGTAGGTCACGAAGATGTCTGCGACGGTGTAGGCGGGCAGGAAGAACGTGTTGGCGGCGTCGCCCGGCCGGTCGCCGACATAGTGTGCGCCGCCACCGAGCCGCAGGCGTCCGGGCAACCGGTCGCCGAAATCGTAGACGAGATAGAGCGACGCCGTGTTCATCGCGGCGTTCAGCAATTTTGCGTTGCCGACGACGGGATCGTTGATCAGGCGCGCATCGGTATAGCCGTAGCTGCCGATCATGCTCCATTCGTCAGTCAGCCGGCCGGTGACGTCCAGTTCGACACCGCGCGACCGCGCCGCACCGGAGGCGCGCCCTGTCGACTTGCCGTTGCCGAGGTCATCCAGCACCAGCACATTCTTTTTCTGGATATCGTAGACCGCCAAAGTGCCCGACAGCCGCTTGTTGACGTCGAACTTCAAACCGGTCTCCCACTGCGTTCCCTCCTCAGGCGCAATGGTGGAGTCAACGACGAAGCCGCTGGTGAAAGCCGCGATGGTCGAGGTCGGCTTCAGCGATTGCGTGTAGCTCACATAATAGGAGAGCTGCTCATTCAGCTTGACGATGAGCCCGCCGAGCGGCAGCACCTTGTCGCCCGAAAGGTTCGTGTTGGTGATGAAGACAGGCCGGCCTTTTCCGGCGAGTTGCTCATATTGCATCCAGCGCACGCCGCCAACCATGGACAGCCAGTTGGTGAGATGGAACGTGTCCTGGGCGAAGAAGCCGCGCGTGCCGAGCTTGTCGGTCTGCTCGCTGTCGGTTGGCGAGATTGTCGTGCCCGGCGTGACGAGCCCGTAGACCGGGTTGTAGAAATTGAAGCTCGGCGTCGCCTGACGGATCAAATCGTGGCGATCGATCGTACGATACAGCGCCTCGCCGCCGAACAGGATCTCGTTGCGGAAGCCGCCGGCCCAGACATCACCCTGCATATAGGACGTGCCGTAACTGGCGTTGCTCAGTGAGTTCTGGGTGCCGTCATTGCTGCGGGTCTCGACGCCGGTCTTGGCGTTGACGCCGATGACGCGGAGCTGGTTGGCGCTGTACGTCTCGGTGTTATAGCTGTAGGCCGCCGTGACCTTCCAGGTGTCGTCGAGCTTCTGCTCGACCGAGCCCTGCACCAGATCGGGCGTGCCCCACATGTTGTTGAATGGCTCGTCGAGCCGCCGCGTCTTCGAGATCGCCAGCGGGGCGCCGTTGACGAAGGCAGTGCCGCGGTCGAATGGCGTGATGAATTCCCGGTGCTCATAGGTGAGCTGGACCGTCGTGGCCTCGCCGTACCAGGCGAGCGACGGGTTCACCAGCATCTCCCGGTGACGGCCGAAATTGCGCCAGTAGTCCTCGCTGACGCCGTAACCGATGAAGCGATAAGCGAGCCCGCCATCGCCGATTGGGCCGGTGACATCGAGTGTGCCGTCGGCACCGTTGCGATTGTTCGCGTAGGTCGAGCCCAGCAGCGAGACCGCGCCGTGCTGGTACAGTTCCGGACGCTTGCTGATGGTGTTGACGATGCCGCCGGGATCCATAATGCCATAGAGCAGCGAGGCCGGCCCCTTCAGCACCTCGACACTGTCGACCGCAGCGTTCAGGCTGCGTCCCTGCACCAGCGGCATGCCGTTGCGCATGATCGAGCCGTCGCGGTTGTCGCCGAAGCCGCGGCGGATCACCGCGTCCTGGGTGCCGGCGAGCGTATTGGTCTGGGTGATGCCGCTGATGTTGACCAGCGCATCGTCGATGTTGCGCGGCAGCTGGTCCTTCAGGACCTGCGCAGGCACGACATTGACGGACTGCGAGGTATCGAGCGGCGATGCGCCCGAGCGCAACGTGGTCGCGCTTGGCATCGCGCGATAGCCGAGCTTTGCGGCCTGTTGTGCGGCGGCGTCCGCCGCGGCGCGTTCGGAGAACATCAGAGATGCGGATGGAACGGCCGTTGGGCTACGGCGCAGGACCGCCTGTGTCCGCCGTTGAGACTGCTGCGACGCGCGCGACGGTTTCGGCCGCTGCGTCGGTGCTTCCACATTCACCGGCGGCAGCGCCGTTTGCGCCTTCGCGACGGTCGTGCTGGAGTTGTATTCGGCGAGCAACACGGCCGCACCGATGAGAAGACTTGCACGGCTCTTGCCGGCGCGATTTCGATGACCTCTGACGCGAGGGCCATCCACAGGGGCACGCACTTTCAATTCACTTCCAAGTCACGGCATTGACGCTGGCGCATCTAGCAGCGACTGCGAATGAAGAGAACTATAGGTGGACTTGAATAGCTCTAGTGTTGAAACGTTCTAACAACAGGAACGATCGCATGATAATGCAGGCAATCATCGCCGAATTGACCACACGGAGCGCGCAGAAATGAACTGGCTTCATCTCGTTTCCTATTTTTGGGGCGGCGCATTTCTGGCGAACGCCACTCCACATCTTGTCAGCGGCCTGCGCGGCGAACCGTTCCAGACGCCGTTTGCGACGCCGCGGGGAGAAGGTCTGTCTTCGTCGACGGTCAACGTGCTCTGGGGTTTCTTCAATGTGACCGTCGGATATCTCCTCGTCTGCCGAGTCGGGGAGTTCGCCCTGCTTGATACGGCCGATGTCGTCGCGCTCGGGCTCGGCGCGCTGATCCTCGGCCTTTTCCTCGCGCGGCGGTTCGGCCAATTCCACGGCGGCAACACGCCCACGGGGTCATGAGCGTGCCAGGCGCGGGCACATTTCGCTCACTGCGGAACTACAATTACCGTGTTTGGGCTGCGGGAGCGCTGGTGTCCAACACCGGGACGTGGATGCAGCGCGCCGCGCAGGACTGGCTCGTTCTCACCGAGCTGACACGACACAATGCGCAGGCCGTCGGCATCGTAATGGCGCTCCAGTTCGGACCGCAGCTCCTGCTGATGCCGTGGACCGGATTTGCCGCCGATCATTTCAATCAACGGCGGCTTCTGGTCGCGACCCAGGCGACGATGGGACTGCTGGCGCTGGTGCTTGGCCTTCTCACGGTCACCGGCCTTGTGCAGCTCTGGCACGTCTATGTGTTCGCCTTCCTGTTCGGCTGCGCCGCGGCCTTCGACGCTCCGGTGCGCCAGACTTTCGTGGCCGAGCTGGTCGGCGACGGGGAACTCTCCAACGCGATCGCGCTGAACTCGACGTCCTTCAATGCCGCGCGGATGGTCGGGCCCGCGATCGCGGGAATCGTCATCGCCTCGATCGGCACCGGCTGGGCCTTCCTGCTCAACGCTGCATCCTTCGTGGCGGTGCTCTGCTCGCTCGCACTGCTGCGCACGTCGGAGCTTCGCCCGAATGCACGAGCGCACCGAGCACCGGGCGGCATGACGGAAGGTTTTCGCTACGTGTGGTCGCGCAGGGATCTCAGGGCGATCATGATCATGCTGTTCCTGATCGGGACGTTCGGACTGAACTTCCCGATCTTCATCTCGACCATGGCGGTCAGCGTCTTCCACACCGACGCGCGCGGCTTTGGCCTGTTATCGTCGACGATGGCGGTCGGCACGATCTCGGGCGCGCTGCTGGCTGCCGGGCGAGCGCAGCCGAAATTCATCTCGCTGCTAATGGGAGCCGCAACGTTTGGCGCCGGATGCACGCTGGCCGCGCTTGCGCCGAGCTATTGGCTGTTCGGAGGCACGCTGGTTTTGATCGGCGTTGCCGCGCTCACGGTCACCAACACCTCGAACGCCATGATGCAGCTCTCCACAGAACCGCGGATGAGGGGGCGCGTCATGGCATTGCGGCTCGGCGTCGCGCTGGGCGGCACGCCGATCGGCGCACCGATTGTCGGATGGGTGGCGGATCATCTCGGCCCGCGCTGGGCGCTCGGCGTGGGAGCGGCGGCAGGTTTTGCCGCCGCGCTCGTCGCGGTGCGCGCCATGTCAGCGCGCGCCGCGGACGATCACAGCGATCAAACGCGCGCTTAGGCGATCGCCGGGTTGGTCAGCTCGTCGAGCTTCGCCTTGAGCGCGGCGCCGTCGGACAATGCGCGAAGCGGCGGGCGCACGCGGAGCCAGCCGGCATCGCCGGTCTGCGCAGCGAGGATGGCCTTCAGCGTCGTCAGGAAGGACGGCGACTTCACCACGATATCGACAGCGGCCTGCATGCGCGCCTCGACGTCCTTGTCATCGATCATCGCCTTGACCAGCTCCGGCGCGATATTGGCCATGCCGCAGATGGTGCCGGCACCGCCACCGGCGATCGCGCGCGCGATATCGGTTTCGTTGCCGACGGTGATGGCAAGCTCGGGTGCCGCTGCACGGAACGCCTGGAATTGCTTGAAGTCGCCGCTGGAGTCCTTCAGGCCCGCAACCGTTTTGCCGTAACGCTTGCGCAAATTCGCGGCGACACTGGTCGGGATCGCGACGCCTGAGATCTGCGGGATGTGATAGAGGTAGGCGCGCAGGCGATCATCGGCGACGCCGTCAATGACAGCGGCGAAGGCATCCTCGATGCCCTCAGGCGTGGCGCTGCGATCGAAATAAGGCGGCAGGATCAGAACGTGTCGCAGGCCGAGGCCGAGCACGGCGCGCGCCAGCGCTATGCTGTCGCTGATGGCGGGAAAGCCGCCGCCGATGCCGATGCGCTCCGCCGGCACGCCCGCCTTGAGGACGGCTTCGATGGTCGCGATGCGTTCGTTGACATTGAAAGAGGTGCCCTCGCCTGTGGTGCCGAACAACACGACGCCGTCGACGCCCTTGCCGAACAGCTGCTTGGCGTGAGCGGCGAGCTTGGTGGAATCCACGCTGCCGTCCGGCGCCAGCGGCGTCGCCGACGCCACCCAGAATCCGCGAATTGCCTCCGTCATAGCACCACCCATCGTTACGGCTCCGGAACAAACCCCTGATCGATAACGATCTTCGGGGGCGACCGGACCTTGTTTTTGCTTTACTTTTTATCTTGTACCTTACATACAAGACAGGCGCAAACGCTTTCCGCCGGCTCAACGCGCATGAGGCGCAGCCAAATTTAGAGGAGGTCTCGCATGAACATGGTGACCCCTGTCGGATATCCCGAGCCACTGCTCGCCGCCTTGCGCGATAAGCTCGGCGCTGCGGCCGTGCTCACCGGCAGCGACGTGCCCGCGCGCAATTGCAACGACTGGAGCGCGAGCCTGCCGCAAACGCCGCTGGCGGTGATCCGACCGCTTGATGCGCAGGGTGTTGCCGATGCGATTGCGGCCTGCCGACAGGCGCGCCTGCCCTTCGTGCCGCAGGGCGGCTTGACCGGGCTCTGCCGCGGCGCCGCGCCCGAAGCGGGCTGGATCGCGATCTCGCTGGAGCGCATGACCGGCATCGAGGAGATCGATCGCGCCTCGATGACGATGACGGTGAAGTCAGGAACGCCGCTGGAGACGATCCAGAAGGCCGCCGACGAGGCCGGCTTGTTCTTTCCGCTTGACCTCGGCTCGCGCGGCTCCTGCGCCATCGGCGGCAATCTCTCGACCAATGCCGGCGGCAACCGCGTCATCCGCTACGGCATGACGCGCGAGTTGGTGCTCGGCCTCGAAGTTGTGCTGCCCGACGGCACCATCATCACCAGCCTCAACAAGCTGATGAAGAACAACGCCGGCTACGATCTGAAGCACCTCTTCATCGGCTCGGAAGGCACGCTCGGCATCATCACCCGCGTGGTGCTGAGACTGTTCCCGAAACCGCGCTCGACCATGGCCGCGCTCTGCGCATTGAAGGACTATGCCGCTGTGATCGCGCTGCTCGATGCCGCCCGCAGCGGGCTCGGCCCGTTGCTGTCGGCCTTCGAAGTGATGTGGCCGGATTATTGGGACGTGATCACGAATCGCGCAGGCGTCAAGCCGCCGGTCGCCGCAGGTCAGGGTCTCTATGTGCTGGTCGAGGCGCAGGGCACCGACGAGAGCGTCGATGCGCCGCGTTTCCAGGCCTGGCTCGAGGAGCTGATGGAGCGGGGCCTGCTAGTCGACGCGGCCGTGGCGCAATCGCTGGCGCAGACGCAAGCGTTCTGGCGCGTGCGCGACATCTGCGCCGAGTTCGGCCAGGTGCTGGGGCCGCACATCTCCTACGACATCGGTCTTGCGGTGGCGCGGATGGACGCGTTCGCCACGCGCTGCAAGGCGGCGCTGGCTTCCGGCATCAAGGGCTGCGAAAGCGTCTATTACGGCCATGTCGGCGACGGCAATCTGCACCTCGTCTCCTGGGTCACGGGCCTTCCCGTCGAGCAGCAGCCCAAGGAGGAGATGGACACCATCATCTATGGCCTCGTGCGTGACATGGGCGGCAGCGTGTCCGCCGAGCACGGCATCGGCACGCTGAAGAAGAAGTGGCTGGGACATGCCCGTAGCGAGGCGGAGATCGCGCTGATGCGGACGCTGAAGGCCGCGCTCGATCCTGATCATCTGCTCAACCCCGGCAAGGTGATCTGAGGGGACAATGCGATCGCTCAAGCTCGATGCGCCGAAATCGCTGTCGCAGCGGGTGATGCTGCGGCTGCGGCAGGCCATTATCGACGGCGAGTTCGCGCTCGGTGCCGCCATCTCGGAGGAGATGGTGGCGAACTCATTCGGCGTCAGCCGCACGCCGGTGCGGGAGGCGATGGGCCAGTTGCAGGCTCAGGGGCTGGTGGTGATCCGGCCGCAGGTCGGCAGCTTCGTGTTCACGCCCAGCGCCGAGGACATCACCGCGCTCTGCACCTTCCGCATCGCGCTCGAGCCCAAAGCCGCCGAACTCGCCTTTCGCCACGACCGCGACGGCGCCATCGCGACCCTGAGCGAGGCGATCGCGGCGATGGAGCCGGCGGTTGAGGCCAAGGACAACATCGCCTATGGCCGCGCCGACGCCGCCTTTCACGAAGGCCTGTTCGCGCATTGCGGCAATCGCTATCTCGCCGAATCCTACCAACTCGTCTCGGGGCGCGTGGCGGCGCTCCGCACCAACCTGACCTCACCGATCGACGTGCGCACCCGCTCGTCGTTCGACGAGCATCGCAAGCTGCTCGATCTGTTCGCGCGCGGGGAGTTTGCGGCGTTCGAAGCGGCGATGACCACGCACATCACCAATTCGGGCGTAGTCTACGCCAAAGCCTTGAAGGTGGAGACGCCGGCGGCGAATTGAGCGGCTATTCCCCGCCCCGTGGTCCCGGCCTGTCGAGAAAATCCAGCGCCGTGTTGATCTGTTCGAGCTGGTGCTCAATTTTGTCGCGGTCCTCGACCGACGGCGCCTTCTCGAGCTGTTCGACAAGCTTCTGCTTCCGCGACAGCAAATTCTCTATGACTGTACTCACAGCTCCCCCATCGCCCGAGGCGAATATCGAGGCAATCCGGATCGTGGGCACGGGCGCGCGCAAGCCGGGCTCGCCACGGCCCCTAAGTCAGAATGTGGGCGGACCCGGATCGTTCCTGCAAATGAACCACTGCGCGGGTGGTGAGCCGGCCACGACGGCCGAGGTCCAGCCGGCGCTCGCGAAGGGCTAATGCGCCCGAACGAGGACGGAACCGGCATCTTTCACGCTCCCGTCGGTTGTATTCGCGCGTCCGGAGTCCTATGCGTAGGCCCCATGGACACCCAGATCATCACCGCCGACAAGCCCCTGATGGCACAGGCGCGCCCGCGCAAGCCGGCGCCGTTCCTCCCCATGAGCCGCGCCGAGATGGACGCGCTCGGCTGGGACGAATGCGACATCGTGCTGGTGACCGGGGACGCCTATGTCGACCATCCGAGCTTCGGCATGGCCATCATCGGCCGGCTGCTGGAGGCGCAAGGATTCCGCGTCGGCATCATCGCCCAGCCGGACTGGCACTCGGCCGAGCCGTTCAAGGCACTCGGCAAGCCAAAGGTGTTCTTCGGCGTTACCGGCGGCAACATGGACTCCATGGTGAATCGCTACACCGCGGACCGCCGCATCCGCAGCGACGACGCCTACACCGCCGGCGGCGAAGGCGGCAAGCGGCCGGACCGCTGCACCATCGTCTACGCCCAGCGTTGCCGCGAGGCGTTCAAGGACGTGCCGATCGTGCTCGGCGGCATCGAGGCCTCGCTGCGCCGGATCGCGCATTACGATTACTGGTCGGACAAGGTGCGCCGCTCGGTGCTGGCCGACGCCAAGGCTGACCTGCTGCTCTACGGCAATGCCGAGCGCGCCGTCGTCGAAGTGGC
This sequence comes from Bradyrhizobium zhengyangense, assembly GCF_022012555.1. Lineage (NCBI taxonomy): Bacteria > Pseudomonadati > Pseudomonadota > Alphaproteobacteria > Hyphomicrobiales > Nitrobacteraceae > Bradyrhizobium > Bradyrhizobium zhengyangense. Next base: position 112,210 of record NZ_JAKLTZ010000002.1, read on the forward strand.
GCACCGTCTCGCCGCCGGCGATGCGCCGCGCGAGCTCGATGATATCAGGGGCGTCGCGCTGTTCCGCCGGGTGCCCGAAGACTATGCCGAGCTGCACGCCGACGATCTCGATTCCGCCGACGAAGGCGCCACGCGCCAGAAGGGCGCAACCGTGATCCGCCTGCCGGCGCTGGAGCAGGTCGAGCAGGACAAGGAAGCCTACGCCCGCGCCTCACGCGTGCTGCACCGGGAGAGCAATCCCGGCAATGCGCGGCCTCTGGTGCAGCGTCACGGCGACCGCGATCTCTGGCTCAACCCGCCGCCGATCCCGCTGACCTCAGAGGAGATGGACGCGGTCTACGATCTGCCCTACGCCCGCGCGCCGCATCCGTCATACGGCGAGGCGAAGATCCCGGCCTGGGACATGATCAAGTTCTCGGTGACGATCATGCGCGGCTGCTTCGGCGGCTGCACCTTCTGCTCGATCACCGAGCATGAGGGCCGCATCATCCAGAACCGCTCGGAAGGATCGATCCTGCGCGAGATCGAAAAGATCCGCGACAAGACGCCGGGCTTCACCGGCGTGATCTCCGACATCGGCGGCCCCACCGCCAACATGTACCGGATGGCCTGCAAGGACCCGAAGGTCGAGGCCGCGTGCCGGCGGCCGTCCTGCGTCTTCCCCGAGATCTGCCCGAACCTCAACACCTCGCATGACGATCTCATCCGCCTCTATCGCAAGGTGCGCGAGACCAAGGGCATCAAGAAGGTGATGGTTGCCTCGGGCGTGCGCTACGACCTCGCGGTCGAGAGCCCCGAATACATCAAGGAGCTCGTCACCCATCACGTCGGCGGCTATCTCAAGATCGCCCCTGAGCATACCGAGCGCGGCCCGCTCGACAAGATGATGAAGCCCGGCATCGGCGCCTACGACAAGTTCAAGCGGATGTTCGACGAAGCCGCAGAGCAGGCCGGCAAGAAATATTACCTGATCCCCTATTTCATCGCGGCGCATCCGGGCACGACCGACGAGGACATGATGAACCTCGCGCTGTGGCTGAAGAAGAACCGCTATCGCGCCGATCAAGTGCAGACCTTCCTGCCATCGCCGATGGCGACGGCCACCGCGATGTACCACACCGGCGTCAATCCCTTGCGCGGCGTGCGCCACGGCGGCAGCGACAGGGTCGAGGCGATCAAGGGCCTGCGCCAGCGCCGCCTGCACAAGGCGTTCCTGCGCTATCACGACCCTGATAACTGGCCGGTGCTGCGCGAGGCCCTGATCGAGATGGGCCGCCGCGACCTGATCGGCTCGCAGCCCCACCAGCTCGTCCCCGCGCACCAGCCGCCCGGCACCGGCAAGGCCGCCGGCACCAGGCGCCCCCTTCGCCCAGGCGGCAAGACGCAGAAGTTCACGACCAAGGGCATACGGCTGATGAAGTAGCGGGCGACGCTCGCCTGCTAGAGATCGAGCACCACCGCCCCCGACACGGCATCGGTGACGCCGCGCCCCTGGCCCTGGTCCTCGAGCACCGACCTGAAACTGTCGAGCGTCTTGATCATCGCCGATCGCGCCGCAACCATTGCGTCCTGACTGGACCATTGGCCGATCAGGCAAAAGGTCTGCTCGCCGGTCTTGATGATGACGCCATGTTCAAGGCCCGGCCATTTCGCCTTGCCGTTCCGGTGCGCGTCGAGGAAGGCGGCCTCCTCACCCTGCTTCACCTTGAACTTCACCACATTGTAAACCTGCATGGTGCGTCTCCTGAAAATGGATTGATGAAAGGCGAGCGCCGGACGGGTCGGGCTCGGACCGATAGTTTTGCACCCTGGAAGCAAAAAGTCGAAAACAACCCCATGCACAGTAGCCCGCGAGTGCGAAATCAAGGGCTTGAACTGCTACGAGGCCGAGTCGAGCGGTCATCGCGCTTGAGCGGGCGTTCGCGCGAAAAATTTCCGTAAAACCGAAAATCGCTTGAGGCGTCGGGCAAAACAGGTGTAGGATGGAATCATCGCGGCCTGTGGCAAGTGCCCGCTCCCGTCACAGCTCGACACGCATCTGCTCGCCAGATCCAATCGGCAAATGGGTGATGAGCCGCATGCCGCACGACACCATCTGAGAGACCTTCGACATGACGGCGAGTGAACTCAACCCGATCCGGTCAGAGCGCGACAAATTTTGGACAGCACCTCAGACCTCCGGGATTTGCGGATTGACGATCGGCGCGTGGTCGGGGTTGTGGATATGGATGTCCGGAAGAGGCTTCGCCGACGCCTTGCCAAACTGAGAGGCAATGTGACTAACGAGGCCCTGGCACACGGATTTATCTGCCGTCTCATTGTTCACACCGACCTCGAACGTCCCGCCGATGACGACGTGATCGGCACGCGGGAACATGTATCCATCCTGACCATACAAATATTGCAACGCGGGCTGCGGGGGCAACATCGCCAACTGGCCCTTGATCGGGACCATCTTCGGATCGCTCATCAACGTCATCGAGCCGAGCCCGGTGCAATTGACGACGATCGTTTCCGGCACCGACGCGATGATATCCGACCTGTTGACGAATTTCTTGTTCACGAACGTCGTGCCGCGCGCCCGCAGATCTGCTTCGAGCTTCGCAAGAAAGATCGGCGGTTCGATCAGCAAGGTCTGGTAGACGAAGCCAGGCTTGGTATGGCCCTCGAACGGCTCCCTTGGAAGCGATTCCCTCGGCTTGATGAGACCGGGCGCCAGCTGGATCACGACATCCAGATTATGCGACGGCGTGGCCGAATAGTTCGGCCGCTCGCTGACGCCAAAGCCCTGGCCGATGCTCGCCTTGAAGGTCGTGTATGCGAACCTGATGATGTCCGTGAGTTCCTGTTGCTTGCCCGCGAATTCCACCACCGACACGGCCCACTGGCCGCCGGCCTTGGATGACGTAGTCTGCAGCGGCGCGCGGTCCGAATAGATCGTGACCGTCAGACCGAGATCGGCAAGCAGCGTGGCGGCGGTCAAGCCCATCACCCCTGCACCCAGGACGGCCACTTTCCTATTGGGCGAGCCAACCAGATGGCTCCTGACGATATCCCGCACCTTGGAGGCGCAGCCCCAGCTCAACGTAATACCGGCACCGCCATGCCCGTAGTTGTGGACGAAGAATTTACTCGAGATCGTCTCGGCGTCGAGACGGTAGGATCCGTTGCGATACGGCCGTACGCCGGCGATACATGCGCCGGGCTGGTCGGCATCGAAGGTGAAATCGGGCGTCGGCAAATTGGGCGTTGCTGGCATGTCCGGTCCTCGCGAAACCCATGAACGTCTGCACCAAGCGGACTTGGTGTCAGATTGCAACTTTAGCCCAATCGCATTTTTCGGCCATGTGAAGTGGTTCACAACCTTCGGTCGCAGCCTGCTCTAACGTTGCAGACTAAAGCACGATGAGATTGGTTTGAATCGTCATCGCGCTTTAGCTCCTTGTTTGAGCATGATCTGTTCGGAAAACCGCTTCACACCTTTGCGGATCATGCTCTGACGGGATCTGCTCAACCGGCCGGGAGCGCTGGAGCCACCTCGCTCTTCTCGCTTTCAGGAGGCAAGCAAGGTCCGACGCGACATCAAGACTGACTATCTTCGGTGAGGAGACGCCATGTCCAAAATCCCTGGATTTTGTTCGGTTCTGCTTTTGGGACTGTCAGTTGCAGCGAGCGCTCTTGCGCAGCCTGCGGGAACCGACGACGCCGATATGAAGAAAGAGAAGCTCTTTCCAGTCGGCAACGGAACAGGACTCACGCATTTTCGAGTCGTCATGCCCGGGGTCCTGTATCGCGGCGGCACCGAAGGTTCTCGCGCTGGTGTCGACGGTCCACGCCGACCGCTGCAAAATCAATCTCTTCAGGCACTTTGCAAAGCCGGCTTCTCGCAGGCGGTGTACGCGTATCGAACCGGATGGAACGGAACCGAGAATGTCAGCTGCGCTGCTAATTCGCTCCAATATGACTATCACCAGTGGGACAACCGCGCGGCCTTGAGAACGGTGTTCGTCAAGCTCCATGACATCATCACTCAAGGCAAGGGGGCGATGTACGTCCATTGCTGGTATGGCCTGCACGCTTCCGGTTTTATCTCGGCCGCGGCCCTCGCTCAATTTTGCGCTCCAGCGGGATGGGATTCCCACAAAGCGGCCGACTATTGGGATAGCGTGATCCCGCCCAAGATCCGTTATCCAAAAGAGCACGACCAAGTCGCGAATTTCGTACGGTTCACCGATCCAGAGCTGCAAATTTCCGAGCAGGACGCGGCTCGCGTCTGTCCGCAATACCATTGAGGCAAGCGCTCTGCGCTGAACCGCAGCCAGTCGCCGCGGTCGGCGCGGCGGATGGAAGTAGCGAATGCAAACCAATCGGAGAACTCGCGCCAGCGGGTTTTCCTCCACGTGCCAAACGAGACTGGGAGGACACGCGATGAGACCAGTGCGTTTCACTCAGCTTCTACTGCTGCCGCTGCAGCTCCTGGGTTCGGCATACGCCCATGCCGGCTTGTCGGTCGACCCTGCGCGCGGCGAACAGACCATGCAGATTCCGGTGCCCGGCAGAAATGCCGAGATTTGCGTCGTCCCCAAGCACCTCGCCGCAGGGAGATATTTCGACAAGGACATCGAGATCGAGAGTCGGCTTTGCAATATCGACGAGCATCAGAATTCCGCTGTTTGTCCGAAACTCAACAGCACCAATCCGGGTCTTGACCTCTATTCACTCCCCCAAGGAGGCACTCCCCAACAGGTCGAGGCCGCTCGTTGCAACACTGCCGGCGCCCACAAGATAGCCAAATACAAGCTGAGCTCCAGCTGCAGCTACACGCCATCCATCCTCGGCTACTACCATCTGTCGCGCATGCTCGGTGGCATCGCTGACGTACCTCCGGCAGTTCTGCGCACGTTTGACCTGCAAAATCATATTGCCCTCGGTCGCGCGGCTCTGGCGGAGACCGCCTCGAACAGTCTTATTCATCAGACTTGGGCAAGCCTGATGGCGCAATTGACGGCAGGCGCGAATGGCAAGAGGCGGGATTCTCTGTTAACCACCGACTTCACCCAATCGTATGGCGCCCTTAGCGAAAATCCAAAGCACGAAAGCTTCTATAAGGAGTTCTTCAACGGCGGAGCCAACAACGTAGCCCGCGCGTCGAACTTCCGCGACAAGAACCCGATCGTGCAAATGCTGGCCCATAACGCGGACATCAGTACGTTGGTGGGACGAAGTTTCACAACCGAAAACGTTCAGAAGATGGTACAGCTCAAGGATGCCGCGGACTTGATCGTGATCGACACGCTGATGAACCAGCAGGATCGCTTCGGCAACATCCACTATCTTATGACCTATTACTACATCGACGCTGCCGATCTGGACGCGGATGGCAGCCCGAAGCTGAAGTCGAGCAAGAACTTGACGCCCGAAGAGGCTGCGAAACTGGGAGCCGTTCAACTCAAGAAGATGCTCCTGAAAGACAATGACTGCGGGGTCGCAAAGGAGAATGTTGCAAATCAAGTCGGCCTGGCCGGTCGTATTGCGCACATCGATCCAAGGACCTACCTCCTTCTTCAGCAACTTGACGCTGTTGCCGATTCCCCTGAAATGAAGGATTTCTTCGTCCGAGAACTGGTTTTTACTGCCGACGATTACGCCAACATCCGAAAGAATCTGAAGGACCTTGCGACCAAGCTGCATCAAGCATGTCTAAAAGGCGGCCTGAAGCTCGACTTGAATCTGCAGGCCCACTTCTCGAACCAAACAGTCAAAGTCACGAGTTGCGAGCCGTGAGAGCGATCACTCCGATGCCGCGGCAGCTGTATCCTGATCTGCTTGTCGTCAAGAGACGCATGAGCGAAGCCATTCCTGGATCGGCTGGGAATGCCCCAGGACTGCTCGGCCCGAAGTGAGTGAAACAGCATTCAACCGATGGCGGAGCACTTTGCTGCGGGCGAGTACGATAGCCGCGCCATTTCATTGCGTCTCGCAGACTCAGTCAAAGTAGGCTTTATCGCCGAACTTGGTTTCGGTAGCTCGGACATAGTCCAGCACAAGCCCTAAGTTCCTTCTGAGCCGCTGAACATTGATAGCCGCGCTGTTCTGGGAATAGAGACCGAGGTCGGTGACGAATACTTCAGGATCGGAATATCCGAGATAGCCGGTCGCGGGGGTGTCAAGGAATCGTTTCAGATCAGCCAGTTTCTGGATGACGCCGCGATCGAAGCGGCTGAACCAGGTCAGATTATGCGCGTTCCAACTGTCGCTGAGATCTGCACCGCCGTTATCAGTCATGTAGAAATGAGCGCGGCCTTGATCGTCTTTCCGGATCGCCACGTTGCCGCCGCTGTACCGGTCCCACTGCTGGGTGATGGCGTCGATCGTCATGATGACCGAATATTCCCGCGCGAGCTCGAGTTCGTCGCCGTCATAGCCGGTTTTCAAAGTCAGGCTCTTGCCTGCCATCGGTTTCTCATTCGCGGCCTGCAGGAACCGAATGATTGGATGACCGGCGTTCGGCGCGCCATTCGACGCGGCGTGGGTATTGGCGATCGCGTCGAACGCGACGCCCGTCTCATCCTTCTTGGCCTTGACACATCCCTTCAAGGGCGGCCCGGATTGTATGGCCTTCAATATCCGGGCCTTGTTGGCCAACCGTGCAGACCCGTGAATGCTGTACTTTCCGATAAGAGATCTGAACGCTTGGCTCGCGATCGGACCAAGCTCGTAGCGCGCGGCGGGGCGATATATCCGGTCGTATCCAAGGATGGTACTGAGATTGAAAGCCGCTATCTCGACGTCGGGATTGGCTGAGCTGTTCCGTGGGACGAAGGATCCGCGCGACTTATAGCCCTTCGGATCCGACGTATCGATCTTCTCGATCTTCATATTGATCGAGGTCGAACCGGACAACTCCTTGAATGTATAGCTGGAGCTATCCTCAAGGTTCATTCCCTTCCACTTCTTCATCCAATCCTTGCTGTCAGCTGAAAGCGATTGGCCCTGCGACTGGAGCGCTTCCGGCACTGGAAAACTCTGGATCTCGTAACCGGGCGGCGCGGCGCGCAAGGGAGCCGGCACAAATGCCGCAGCCAAAGCCGCCAGAAAAAACGTTCCTGTCACCAGAACGGATGTTCGCTCCTTCGGCAACCGATCCATTGTTTCCTCTCGAAATTGTTTCCTCTCGGAATTTTTCACCGCGACGGTCGATCGACCAGCGACCTTCAGACACGACGTCAGAACGGCTCCCGCACTTTCGTAACCTCGGGTGTTTCGCGATCCTTCGCAAACTTGACTTGAAGAATGAGATCGAAAACATCGCCTTTCCAAGGATCCGGATAATCGCCCGCCGATGCCTTCAGCGCATGCATCATTGGCGGAACATTTCCGTGATGCCAACAGACGACGACGAGCGCGCCATCAAAAGCATCGCTCTTGCGAAGGTGGTGAGCCAGCGCGCCGTAATCCTGATCGGCGTAGGTTTCATCGATTGTCAGGTGACATTGCCTGGCAAGAGGCTCCAGCGTCTGAATTGGACGCCGACTGTGCTTCGAAGCAGCGGTCGCAAATAGCCACTTCGGCTTTCCGAACGTCGCTGGAATGTATTGAGCCAGCCGTTGCGCGCGAGCTTTGCCGGCGGGAGTGAGGTCGGGATCAAGCGGATCGTCCGACTTTTCGCCGTGTCGCATTACCAAAATCACCTTAGCGGTCATGATAGAAATGCTCCCTATTGCCGTCTGCGGTCAAGCAACAGAATTTCTACACTGACGTTCCGCGATTTCGTTTCTTGCCTTTTCAGCTTGCGTGGCCGCTGATGACTGCCAAGCGCAGCCCAAGCTCGATGACCGGCACTGTTTTCCAGCAGGTCTTGTGTAGCAGGACTTCGCTCGACCAAATGTAAGCTAAATCACAGTGCCGATCGGGAGGTCGATCGTACACTCAAGCATACCGGGCGCTCATTTCCCGTCGCGGACTTCGGCTGCAATGAAATGGTTAGGCCGAATGCCACTTTATGGCGTATTCCCCGATTGGCCTGCTTCTCTGCGGTGGAATTGGATTGCACGACAGCTTAGACGAACCAAGAGGGTCAACAATGTCGAAAAGGCCATCCATTCAACATGAATACCATCCCAAACGCGATCGCCTGGAAATCACCATCAAGCATTACTCGCTCGAGAGGAAATCAGAGCGGGAGGATTTGGTGGAGCACCTTCTTAAAAGGCTTAAGAGGGGTGCAGGTCTCGCAAAGAAGCTCAAGCGCGCAAAAAATCCATGGAAGGAAACCAGAATACCTGAGGTAGGAGATTGATCGTGCGTAGATCGCTCATTTGCGATTGCCCGCGGCCTCATCTCTCCACCGGCACCCCCGCCCCGCGATGATACCGGCTGGAAAAGAACACCAGTGGCGTGGTGTCGCGATGGTCGCAGGCCGAGACTTCGGCGATGATCAGGGTGTGGTCGCTGACGTCGACGAGGCGGGTGACCTCGCAGGCGAACCAGGCGATGCATCCCTGCAGGCGCGGCAGGCCATCGACGATGTCGTAATCCGGAGCAGCGCCGGTGTTCGGCTGGCTGGCGAAATGCCGCGACAGGTCGCGGCCGTGGTCGGGCAGGACGTTGACGCAATAGCGGCCGGTGGCGGAGATCGCGCGGTGCATGCGGCCCGGCATGACGGAGACCAGCACGGTCGGCGGCGACAGGCTGACGGTGACAAAACTGTTCGCGGTCATGCCGCAAACGCTGCCGTGCTCGTCGAGCGCGGTCAGCACCGCGACGCCGGTCGCGAAGCGTGATGCGGCTTCGCGGAACGATGCGGGATTGGCGCGCTGCATCTTACTCTTCGCTCACGCGATCGCCCTGACGGGCTCTGACGGCGCCGACATGCGTTCGATCCAGGCCCGGATGCGCTGCGGCGTCGAGATGCGGTCCCACTGCCGGTCCGGATAGTTGAAATTCTCGGTGAACTCGTTGGCGAGCGCCGGGTTCTGGCTCATCGCGCCGATCAGCATGCCGAGCGCTTCCGTCGGCGGTTGCAGCATCACATTGGTCCAGCGCGAGGCCGCCAGCACGCGGTCCTGCCGCTTCAAATCGATCTTCTCGCAGAGGCGCGCATCGAGCGCGTCGGCGTTGACGATCTCCTCGCCGAGCACGAAGGCCGCGTAGGAGGCGACATTGGCGCCCTGCCCCATCATGGGGTCGACGATGGCGTGGACGTCGCCGAGCGCGATCGCGCATTTGCCGTCGTCGAACTCGACCATCGTGTTGCGCACGGTCGGGACCACGCCGCCTTGCAAGAGATCCTGCGGCTGCGCCAGATCGAACCTGAGGGTGTCGATGCGATCGTAGGTGGTGGGATGATGCTTCTCCAGCTTGCCCAGGAGCACCTGCAGGAAGTGCTTTGGATTGTCCTCGTAGCTGAGCGTCGCCAGCTCCTCCATGTCGCCGCCGGGCACGTTCTCCATCAACAGCGCGTTGGCGATGCCGCCGAAGGTGACGGTCGGGATCACGATCATCTCGCCATGGCCCGGCGACACCGAGAGCGTGACGTTCATGGGATCGGGCTGCCGCACGCCGGTGTAGAGCCCGACGCAGAGGCGCCGCTGCGGCTGCTGATAGGGCGAGTGCTCGGGACGATAGGTGAAGAGCTGGCCGAGCGGCCCCTTGCCTGTGGAGACGACGAGCAGGTCGAAGCGCGCGACCAGCGGAGCGATGTCGCGCTCCTCGATCCTGTTGTACTCGATCTTGCCGCCGCGCTTCATGAAGTCCTGCATCAGGGCAGGAAGATAGAGCCTGTAATCGACGGCGCGGCTCGCTTTCGAGAAGTCGCCGCGGAAGCTGAGCGGCTGCGGGAAGTTGAAGACGTGGTCGTGGTAGTAATAATGGTCCTTCGGGTCGGTCCAGTGATTGACGCCGAGATAGTCCTCGCGTGCGATCGTGACGTGGTGATGGGCGACGGTGTTGAGCAGCCTGAGGTCGCGATACTCCTCCGGCGGGCGGTCCGTGATTATCGTCGCATCCACGCCGTGCTTTTGCAGATACAGCGCGAGATGCAGGCCGGCGATGCCGGCGCCGACGATTCCGATATGGCGTCCCATGTTGATCCCTCCCCTGTGATTGCTTGTTTTGAGGAAGCCTAGCGATCCGCCGTATTGCCCGCTACGGAATAGATGGGATATAATTTATTCCAGACTGGAATGAATTATGGACCGGATCGATTGCCTGCGCGCCTTCGTTCGCACCCTCGAGGGGGGCAGCTTCTCGGCCGCGGCCAAGGAGCTCGGCATCGGTCAGCCCGCGATCAGCAAGCGCATCGCGATGCTGGAGAGCGAGTTCGGCACGCAGCTGTTTTCGCGCACGACACGTACGCTGAAGCCGACCGCCGAGGCGCACCGCATCTACGATCTCGCACGTCAGATTCTCGACAGCTTCGACATGGCGCGATCGAGTGTCGAGCACGCAGCGCCCCGCCCCACCGGGAGCTTGCGGATCGGCGTGCCGTCGTCGTTCGGGCGGCGCTACATGATGCCTGTCATCGCCGAATATGTGCGGAATTATCCGGAGGTGCGGGTCGATATCCGCTTCAGCGAGCGGCTCGTGAACCTGGTGGAAGAGGGCATCGAGCTGGCGTTGCGGATCGGAAATCTGGAGGCCAGTACATTGATCGCGCGCCGGCTCGGCACCGTGCAGCGCTATCTGGTCGCGACGCCGACCTATCTGCATGGCCGGCCGCTGCCGCGAACGCCCGACGATCTCAGCTCGCACCAGTGCATCGTCTATTCCAGGATGTCACCGGCGCAGCAATGGGCGTTCGAATCCGAGCACGGCCGTCACGTCGCATCGATCAACGGCCCCATTCACGTCGACGACGCCGATGCGATGCAGGAGGCGACGATGCACCATCTTGGCATCGCCATTTTGCCCGAATGGAATGCCGCGGAGGGTCTTCGCAGCGGCGAGCTCGAGCATGTGCTGCCGGACTACAGCATCGCCGCGCTGCCATTGCACGCGGTCTATCCCGAGACGCAGTGGATGTCGCTGCGTGCACGCAGCTTCCTGGATCTCCTGGTCGAGCGCGCCGGGCACTTTGTGCTACCGTCACCGCATACCCAACCCGCTAGCGGTTGACGCCGCTTCTTCCGGCATTAAATGACGCTCATGAAAAAGATCGGATTCCTGTCCTTCGGACATTGGACACCCTCGCCGCAATCGCAGACGCGCTCGGCGGCAGACACGCTGCTGCAATCGATCGAGCTTGCCGTTGCTGCCGAACAGCTCGGCGCCGATGGCGCCTATTATCGCGTGCACCATTTCGCGCGGCAGCTTGCCTCGCCCTTCCCGCTGCTCGCGGCCGTCGGCGCCAGGACCAGCACGATCGAGATCGGCACGGCCGTGATCGACATGCGCTACGAGAACCCGCTCTACATGGTGGAGGACGCAGGAAGCGCCGATCTGATCGCCGGCGGGCGGCTGCAGCTCGGCATCAGCCGCGGCTCGCCCGAGCAGGTGATCGACGGCTGGCGCTACTTCGGTTATCGCCCGGCCGAGGGCCAGAGCGATGCCGACATGGGCCGCCGCCACGCGGAAGTCTTTCTCGACCTGCTGCGCGGCCAAGGGTTCGCCGAGCCCAATCCGCAGCCGATGTTTCCGAACCCGCCGGGGCTGTTGCGCCTGGAGCCGCATTCGGCCGGCCTGCGCGAACGGATCTGGTGGGGCGCCGGCTCGAACGCCACCGCGGTGTGGGCCGCAAAGCTCGGCATGAATCTGCAGAGCTCGACTCTGAAGAACGACGAAACAGGCGAAGCCTTTCACGTGCAGCAGGCCGCGCAGATCCGCGCCTATCGCGCGGCATGGAAAGAGGCCGGCCACACCAGAGAGCCCCGTGTCTCCGTCAGCCGCAGCATCTTCGCGCTGATGGACGATCGCGACCGCGCCTATTTCGGCCGCGAGCGCGGCGGCGAGGACCAGATCGGCTTCATCGACCCACAGACGCGGGCGATCTTCGGCCGCTCCTACGCCGCCGAGCCTGACGCGCTGATCGAGCAACTCAGACAGGACGAGGCAATCGCCGCGGCCGACACGCTGCTGCTGACGATTCCGAATCAGCTCGGCGTCGACTATTGCGCGCATGCGCTCGAGGCGATCCTGAAGCATGTGGCGCCGGCGCTGGGGTGGCGATGAGGAGCCGCCGCGTAGGGCTCGAAGATCGAATGGATGATCTTCCGCGTCGATTTGATCGGGCAGCCCTTTTTGCTCAGCTCGGTCAGCCGCCATCCAGGCTGTGACTGATGCGCGTGACGACGCCGTCCCATTGCCGCTTCTCGGCCGCGGGATAATTGATCAGCACGCAATGCACGTAACGGCTCTTGAAGTTGCAGCGGTCGTACCAGATCTTGTCGCGCTTGATGCTGGAGACGACGAAGAAGTCCGGTGCGATCCGCTTGTAGACGATCCCCGACGGTGGCTGCTTCGTGGCGAGGAATGCGGCGGGCGAAATTCCGGGCTGGCGGGGAACGGCCTGCACGGTGAGGTCGGCGGCACCGTCGGATGTGCGAAATTGCTGGCCAAATCCGTCGGGCTTGCCGGCCTGCTCGGTAAAGATCGAGGTGGGAATCTCGACCGACGTTCCGGACTGGGGAATGCGATAGGTGGTCCAGTCGTCGGCCCGGGCGGCGGACGATGTGATCGCCAGCGCAACGACGATGGCAGCAGAAGTGTTCATGTCGACCTCTTCAGTTGCGCGTTGCCAGTTGCAGTTCCATCAAGGCAATCCTTTGCAGGTTCAGGATGTCGCGTTCGCCCGCGCCTGCGGTGCGCAGGATGGATTCGGCGAGCGCATTGACGTGCGAGGAATGCACGGGCTCCGGCAGGGTCGCGACCGCAGCTTCCAGGGCGATGGTCATGAGATCGATCACCTCCGGGGAAAATTCTGCGTTGGCAAAGTTCTTCATCTCGCGAAGCCGGCCGCTGGTGCGAGCCGCCGATCTAACGTCGGGAAAAACTGGAGGTTCCTGCGGCACCTGATCCAGTCCATCAAGCCGAGTTGACGCGCGTGAGGCCTTCGCGCCAATCACCAGGGCAATTGCGCCATCCTTCGACATTGCCGCAGGCGCGCTTCGCGCCACGATCTTCTCACATGAGATCGCGAAGCCCGCTCACCCCGCCTTCACGCTCGCATCGATCAGCAGCTTCGCGGCCGCGAGCGCCGACTGCGCGGGGCCGTCTTCGGATTGCTGGCCGGTGACGTAGATGCCTTCGATCAGGAGGAGAAGCGCATCACCCAGCACGTTCGGCTGGCGCGCGCCCATTTGGGCGGCGAGCTCGCGCAGGCGCTTGCGGAACACCTTCTTGTGCGCTTCGGCGACTTGCCGGGCCGGATTGTCCCGCGAGGGATACTCCACCGCGGCGTTGCTGAGGCCGCAGCCGCGATAGCCCCTGGCGACCGCGCGGGAGGCAAGCTGACCGATATAAGCGAGCACATGATCGCGCGCATTGCCGTAGGCCTTGCCGCCGGGCCGCTCGAAATTCTCCCAGAAGTTCAGATCGTAGTCGCGCAAATAGGCGGCGGCGAGATCGTCCTTGGAGGCGAAGCTGCGATAGAGGCTCGGCTTGGTGACGCCGGCGCGGTCCACGACCTCGTCGACGCCGACGGCGCGGATGCCCTCGCGGTAGAACAGCTCGCTGGCGGAGGCGCGGATGCGGTCGGCGGCGCGGAGCGGCGCCTCGGTGGGCTTTTCGGCTTTTTTCGTCATCTGGCTCCGAAGCCTCCAAGACAGGCTTGACAATGTTACTGACCGGTACGTACTAATACCGCAGCCCAATACGTACCGGTAAGTAACATGCCCTCATCCCCCGTTCAACCTGCCTCCCTTCAATCCTCCGCCATCTCCCGGCGGCCGTTCGGCCCAAACTACGCCTTCGTCGTCATTGCCGTGATCTTCCTGGCGCTGCTGGCCTCGGCCGGCCTGCGCGCGACGCCGGGCGTGCTGATGCTGCCGCTGCAGAAAGCCTTCGGCTGGGACGTCAGCGTGATCTCGTCGTCGGCCGCCGTCGGCATCTTCCTCTACGGCCTCGCCGGTCCCTTCGCCGCGGCCGTGATGCAGCGCTTCGGCATCCGCCGAACCGTGCTCGGCGCGCTCATGCTGATGTCGGTCTCGACGGCCATCAGCTATTTCATGACCGCGCCATGGCAACTGTTCATGAGCTGGGGACTGCTCTCCGGCATCGGCTCGGGCGCGGTCGCCAACGTGCTCGGCGCGACCATCGTCAATCGCTGGTTCACCACCAATCGCGGCCTCGTCATGGGACTTTTGACGGCGAGCACCGCGACCGGCACGCTGATCTTCATGCCGGGCCTGGCATCGCTGGTCGAATATGGCGGCTGGAAGCCCGTCGTGCTGACGGTGGCCGCATGCTGCGCGGCCCTGATCCCGCTGGTGTATTTTCTGGTGCCGGAGCGCCCCTCTGCGATCGGCCTGCGCTCCTATGGCAGCACGCATGAGGATCAACCCGCCGCGCCGGTGCAAGGCAATCCGTTCGTCGCGGCAATCGGCAACCTCATCCGCGCCGCGAAGACGCAGACCTTCTGGTTCCTGTTCGCGACCTTCTTCATCTGCGGCTTCACCACCAACGGCCTTGTCGGCACCCATCTGATCGCGTTCTGCGGCGATCACGGCATCTTCGAGGTGCAGGCCGCAAGCCTTCTGGCGCTGATGGGCTTCTTCGACCTGTTCGGCACCACGCTGTCGGGCTGGCTCACCGATCGCTTCGATCCGCGCAAGCTCTTGTTCTTCTATTACGGCCTGCGCGGGCTGTCGCTGATCTACCTGCCCTACTCGGATTTCTCCTTCGTCAGCCTCTCCGTGTTCGCCGTGTTCTACGGCCTCGACTGGATCGCGACCGTGCCGCCGACCGTGCGCATCGCCAACGAAGCCTTCGGCGACAAGAACGCGCCGCTGATCTTCGGCTGGGTGGTCGCCGGCCATCAACTCGGCGCGGCCTGCGCCGCGTTCTTCGCCGGCTTCATGCGCTCGTCGCAGGGCGATTATCTGCAGGCCTTCATGATCGCCGGCGCAACCGGCATCGTCGCGGCCGTGCTGTCGCTGATGATCGGCCGGCGGCCGGTGCAGCCGCAGCTGGCTGCGGCTTAGGCGACGGCAATCACCATTACGGCTGGTCGGCGCCAGGCGTCGACCAGCGATTTGAATATTGATTTTGTTAAGGAAATTTGAAATACATTGCCACGATGCGAGCCGCGCGCTGGCTCGCGCAGGAGCTGAGAGTTCGCGTTGCGTCCGGCTCCATCTCAATCAACCCTGACAATCTGTGGCGGTCCCGGCAGATGAGCGATTCCCTTCTTGCAACGGTTGGCGACCATTTCTTCATTGGCTTGAAGCCGACCAGCGTCCTCGATGACCGCGACCGCGCGCTGCTGCGCGATCTCCGGCCCGCCGGCGTCATCCTCTACAAGAGCAATTTCCGCCACGACCTGCCTTACCGGGACTGGCTCTCGGTCCACCGGGATCTGATCGATGCGATCCGCGATGCCTCGCAGCGCGACAAGCAGTTCATCGCGATCGATCACGAAGGCGGACGCGTCTGCCGCACGCCAGCCCCGATCACGCGCTTTTCCTACGCGGCGCGATGGGCCGGCACCGCGGAGCAGGTCGGCGACGCCATGGGCGCCGAGCTTGCGTCGCTCGGCTGCAACCTCAATTTCGCGCCGGTGCTGGACATTCACAGCAACCCCGCCAACCCCGTGATCGGCGAGCGCGCCCTCGGCCGCACGGCCGACGATGTCATCAAGGCGATGCTGCCGTTCGCCAGGGCGATGGAGCGCCAGGGCGTGCGGGCCTGTGGCAAGCATTTTCCCGGCCATGGCGACACGCAGGTGGATTCGCATCACGAATTGCCGGTGCTCGATCTCGATCTCGAGCAGATCAAGGCGCGCGAGCTCAAGCCGTTTGCCGCGGCGATCGCCGGCGGCATCGGGATGATGATGACGTCGCACATCCTGTACCGGAAGCTCGATCCCAACGATCCCGTGACGCTGTCGCGCACGATCACGCACGGGCTGTTGCGCGAGGCGATGAAGTTCGACGGCGTGATCGTGTCCGACGACGTCGGCATGCGCGCGATGGCGGGCCGGCTCGACGCGCCGGACTCCGGCGCCCGCTTCATGGCCGCCGGCAACGACATGCTGATGATCTGCTCGCACCTCACCGACACCGAACGCGCCCGCTTCCTCGCCCAATCGATCATCAACGGCGTCGACGCCGGCAAGCTCGATCCGGCGGTGCTGGCGGCTTCGAGCCAGCGCGTCCGCGCGATGCTCGACAGCACCGCGCAAAATCAGGTGTCGGAGTTGTCAGACGAGGTGCTCGCCCGCCATCGCGGAGCCGGCACTCAATTCGAGGCGGCGACCGTCGAAGTCGTCTAGCGCCCGCGCCCCCAGTCCATCCGCCAACCAACCGTTCATCGACGCCAGCGCCGTTGATCTCGATATGCTACGCGTGCTAATGTTACTGATGGTAGCACATGGATCCTGCCGATAGCAACTTCAGGTTGCTTCGTGCTAGGGAGATCCCGCCCCGGGCACGTCAGGCCTGGCGTCGGCGATCAGCTCAGGTGGTGGGTTTGAACGTGAAACGCGCAGCAAAACTCCTCATCGGCGCGCTGGTCGTGCTGCCGGCAGGCTATGCGGCCTATCATTTCAGAGATGATATCAAGAGCCTCAAGCTCCCGTTCGCGCTGCCCTTCATGCAGGCGGCGGAAGCCGAGCAAGGTCCCGCCGGGATGCCTCCACCGCGGCCGCCGGTCGCCGTGAAGGTCGCCGCCGCGAAGGCGGAGGACGTGCCGATCTACCTGACCGGCATCGGCACCATCCAGGCTTCCAACACCGTCAACGTGCAGAGCCGAGTCGACGGCGAGATCGTCCAGATCCTTTTCCAGGAAGGACAGGACGTCAAGCAGGGCGACATCCTCGCGGTGATCGATCCGCGCCCGTTCCAGGCCCAGTTCGATCAGCAGATCGCGGTCAGGCAGAAGGACCAGGCGCTGCTCGATGGCGCCCAGATCGACATGGAGCGCTATGACGCGCTGATCAAGACCGCCGCGATCTCGCGGCAGATCGTGGACCAGCAGCATGCACTGGTCGAGCAATACAAGGCGCAGATCCGCAACGACGACGCCCAGATCGAATATGCGCGCACGCAGCTCGGCTTCACCAACATCCGCGCGCCGATCGGCGGTCGGCTCGGCATCCGCCTGGTCGACCAGGGCAATTACGTGCGCGCGGTGTCGCCGACGACCATCGTCACCGTGACGCAATTGCAGCCGATCTCGGTGATCTACACGCTCGCGGCGGTCGCGGTCGGCCAGACCCGGCTCAGCCTCGGCCAGGCCGAGGCGCCAGTGGTCGCGCTCACCGCCGACAATTCGACCGAGCTCGACAAGGGCACGATCACGCTGGTCGACAACCAGGTCGACCAGGCCAGCGGCACGATCAAGCTGAAGGCGAGCTTTCCCAACAAGGCGCTGAAACTCTGGCCGGGCAATTTTGCCAACGGGCGGATCACGGTGGACACGCGCAAGAACGCGATCACCGCGCCGGCCATCGCCGTGCGGCACGGGCCGCGCGGGGATTTCGTCTGGGTCGCGAAGGCGGACGATACGGCCGCGTTCCGCCCCGTCACGGTCGGGCAGATTTTTGACGGACGCGCGCTGATCGACAAGGGCCTCGCCAAGGGCGAGCGCGTCGTCACCGACGGCTATTACCGGCTCGAGAATGGCGCCCGCATCACCATCGAGGGCCAGACGCCGACCGCCAAGGCGCAGTCCACCACTCAGCCGCGCTCCGAGTCCCGCGTTGACTGAGGCCCGCCATGTCCGCGCCCTTCATCCTCCGGCCGATCGCAACGACGCTGATGATCGTCGCGGTCGTGCTGCTGGGCATGCTCGGCTATCGTGAACTCCCGATCGCACCGCTGCCGAATGTCGACTTTCCCACCATCCAGGTGGTGACGCGCTATCCGGGCGCTTCGGCAACCGTCGTCGCAACCTCGATCACCGCGCCGCTGGAGCATTATTTCGGCACGATTTCGGGGCTGACCGACATGAGCTCGACCAGCTCGTACGGCAACAGCCAGATCACGCTGCAGTTCGACCTCTCGCGCAAGATCGATGCGGCCGCGCAGGACGTGCAGGCGCGGATCAATGCGGCCGCAGGGTGGATACCGGTCGAGCAGCTGCCGAGCCCGCCGACCTATCGCATGGTCAATCCGGCCGATACGCCGGTGCTGATCCTGGCGCTGACCTCGAAGACGATGCCGCTGCACGAGGCCAACGATCACGCTGCGACCATTCTGGTGCCGAAACTGTCGCAGATCCCTGGCGTCGGCGCCGTCAGCATCGAGGGCGGGCAGACCCGGGCGGTGCGGCTGCAAATGAACCCGACGCGGCTGGCCGGGCTCGGCCTCTCGCTCGACGACGTCCGCCGCGGCATCGCCGCCACCACCGCCGACAATCCGAAGGGCTCGCTCGATGGTCCGAGGCAGGCATTTCACGTCGACACCAATGACCAGCTATTCACCGCGGAGGCCTATCAGGACGCGGTGATCGCCTATCGCAATGGCGCGCCGGTGCTGCTGCGCGATGTCGGCACCGCCATCGACAGCGTCGAGGATTCCGAGCAGGCGGCCTGGTTCCAAGGCGAGCGCGCCGTGCTGCTGGACATCCAGCGGCAGCCCGGCGCCAACACCATCGAGGTCGTGGACGCCATCAAGAGCATTTTGCCGAAGCTGCAGGACTCTCTCCCCGCGGCGCTGAAGATTTCCGTGGTCAGCGACCGCACCACGACGATCCGCGCCGCGATCCACGACGTGCAGTTCACACTGGTGCTGACGGTGGCGCTGGTGGTGCTGGTGATCTTCATCTTCCTGCGCAAGCTGTGGGCGACGGTGATTCCGAGCGTCACGCTGCCGGTGTCGCTGATCGCGACCTTCGGCGTCATGGCGCTGTGCGGCTTCAGCCTCGACAATCTTTCGCTGATGGCGCTGACGATTGCTTCAGGCTTCGTCGTCGACGACGCCATCGTGATGATCGAGAACATCGCACGCTATGTCGAGGACGGCGAGGATCCGCTTCAAGCAGCCCTGAAGGGCGCGCGGCAGATCGGCTTCACCATCGTGTCGCTGACGGTGTCGCTGATCGCCGTGTTCATCCCGCTGCTGCTGATGGGTGGCGTGGTCGGCCGGCTGTTCCGGGAATTCGCCATCACGCTGTCCTTTGCCGTCGTCATCTCAGGCCTCGTTTCGCTGACACTGACGCCGATGATGTGCGCGCAGCTGTTGCGGCACGAGGATCCCAATGCGCCGCACGGCTTGCTGTACCGTATCAGCGAGCGCGGCTTCGACGCCTCCGCAGGCTTCTATCTGTGGGGGCTCGACTGGGTGCTGAAGCATCGCAACCTCACGCTGGTCTTCACCGTGCTCACGCTGATCGCCACCGGAATGCTTTATGTCGCGATCCCGAAGGGATTCCTGCCCCTGCAGGACACGGGTCTCTTGATCGGCACCACGGACGCGGCCCAGGATATCTCCTTTGCGGCGATGGCCGAGCGGCAGCAGCAGCTGGCGGCCGTGATCGCGCGCGATGGCGATGTCGTCACCGTCGGCAGTTTCGTCGGCATCGGCTCGGTCAACACCACCTTGAACAGCGGCCGGCTCTATATCGACATCGGCAGCCCCGACGCGCGGAAATCGTCGGCGGCAGCGGTGATGGCGCGGCTGCAACATGCGGTCGAGGGCGTTCATGGCATCACGCTGCATCTGCAGCCGGCGCAGGATCTGCAGATCGAAACGCGTGTCTCGCGCACGCAATACCAATATGCGCTGCAGGATCTCGACGAGGACGAGCTTCGGCTCTGGAGCCGCCGGCTGGTCGATGGCTTACGCAAGCGGCCGGAGCTCGCCGACGTCGCCGACGACCGCCAGGACGAAGGCCTGCAGATGTCCGTCACCATCGACCGCCCGCTGGCGGCGAGCTACGGCGTCAGCCTGAACACGATCGACCAGACGCTGTATGACGCATTCGGCCAGCGCCAGATCGCGACGGTATTCGGACCGCTGACGCAGTACCACGTGATCATCGAGGTCGACCCGGCGCTGCGCAACGATCCTGATATCCTCGGCAAGATCTATCTGACTGCGGCCGCGGCCCAGGCCAGCACGATCGATCAGCAGACCGGCGGCTTCAGCGCCGCCTTCAGCAAGGCGTCCGCGCCGGTGCCGCTGTCGGCCTTCGCGCGGATCGAGCGGCAGCACGCCCCGCTGCTGATCTCGCATCAGGGCCTGTTTCCGGCCACGACGATTTCGTTCAATCTGGCCGACGGCGTGTCGCTGAGCCAGGCGACGGCGGCACTGCGCCGGACCGAACGAGAGATCGGACTGCCGGACGCGGTCACGACCAAGCTGATCGGAACCGCCGCCGAGTTCGCCAATTCGCTCAGCGACGAGAAATGGCTGCTGCTGGCCGCGATCGTGACCGTCTATCTGATCCTCGGCATGCTCTATGAGAGCTACATCCACCCGATCACGATCCTGTCGACCTTGCCGTCGGCCGGCATCGGCGCGTTGCTGGCCTTGATGCTGTACCGGCAGGATCTCAACCTGATCTCGCTGATCGGCATCATCCTCCTGATCGGCATCGTCAAGAAGAACGCCATCATGATGGTGGACTTCGCGCTCGCAGCCGAGCGTGAGGACGGCGCATCCTCGTTCGACGCCATCAGGCAGGCCTGCATCCTGCGCTTCCGCCCGATCATGATGACGACGATGGCGGCGCTGTTCGGCGCGCTGCCGCTCGCGATCGGCTCGGGCACCGGCTCCGAATTGCGCCAGCCGCTCGGCATTTCCATCGTGGGCGGACTGATCGTCTCCCAGGTGCTCACGCTCTATACGACCCCGGTGGTCTATCTGGCGTTCGCTTCGCTGCGCACCCGGTTCGGATGGCGATCCGCACCCGCCGGTGATTCGGCGGCGCTGCCGCAGGCGGAGCGGCCGACGCCGTGAGCATCACCGCACAATTCGTGCTGCGGCCGGTGGCGACGACGCTGCTGATGATCGGCGTGTTTCTGCTCGGTTGCGTCGCTTATTTCCGCCTGCCGATCGCTTCGGTGCCGGCGGTCGAGCGGCCCACGATCGGGATCTACGCACCGTTTCCCGGAGCAAGCCCGGCAACGGTTGCGAACGCGCTGTCGCAGCCGCTCGAGACAACGCTCGCGCTGATCCCCGGAGTCAACGAAATCACCTCGTTCAGCGCCATGGGCGGCACCAGCATCACCGTGCAGTTCGAACTCTCGGTCGATCTCGACGCCGCCGCCGGCGCAGTCCAGGCCGCCATCAACGCGGCGGGCCCGAACCTGCCGAAGGGCCCGTGGCCGCCGACCTATTGGAAGGCGAACCCCGCAGGCGCCGCGGTCGTGGCGCTCGCATTGACGAGCGACGTGTTCACATCAGGCGAGGTCTACAGCCTCGCCGACGGCGTGATCTCGCCAAAGCTGTCGCAACTGCCGGGCGTGGCCCGGATCGTCGTCAGCGGCGCCGAGCGAAGCGCGGTCCGCATCCAGGTGTCGCCGACCCGGCTCGCGGCCATGAACCTGTCGCTGGAGGCGGCGCGCGTCGCCGTCCTCAACGCATCGCAGAACCTGCCGAAGGGCGCGGTCTCGGTCGACGGCCAGCGCCTGACCATCGAGGCCAACGACCAGTTGCTTCAGGCCTCCGACTATCGGGACATCGTGCTGGCCTGGCGCAACGGCGCCCCTGTTCGGCTCGGCGACGTCGCAGCCGTGACCGACAGCGTCATCAACAACCGCCTCGCTGGTTGGTATGGCACCGAGCGCGGCATCGTCCTGTTCGTCTACAAGCAGTCGGACGCCAACATCGTCGAGACCGTCGATGCGATCAAGGCCGAGCTGCCGGAAATCCAGCTCTGGCTGCCGCCCGGGATCAAGCTGCACACGGTCTATGACCGCACCACGCTGATCCGGGCCGCCGTGAACGACGTCAAGCTCACGCTCGTGGTCGCCTCGGCGCTGGTCGTGCTGGTCATCGCGCTATTCCTGAGGCGCTTCTGGGCGACCGTGATCCCGAGCGTGACCATTCCGGTCTCGCTCGCCGCGACCTTGTTCGTGATGAGCCTGTGCGGATTCAGCCTGGACAATCTGTCGCTGATGGCCCTGACCATCGCCGCCGGCTTCGTCGTCGACGACGCCATCGTCATGATCGAGAACATCATCCGCCGCATGTCCGAGGGCGAGCCGGCGCTGCAGGCCGCCATCAACGGTACCAGGCAGATGGTGTTCACGGTCGTCGCCATCACCGTCGCCTTGATCGCGGCGCTGATCCCGATCCTGTTCATGCCTGACGTGGTCGGGCGCTATTTCCGCGAGTTCGGCGTGACGCTGGTGGCCGCCATCGTGTCCTCGGCGGTGATCTCGCTGACACTGACACCGATGATGTGCGGTCATCTGCTCGATCGTGGCCGGCAGCGGCTGCACAATCCCGATGCGATCCCAGCGCGACGCACCTTCTATGCGCGCAGCCTCGACTGGACGCTACGTCATCGTATTCTCACCGTCCTTGTCATCACCGCCCTGACCGGGGCCAGCGTCTGGCTCTATCTGAAACTGCCGAAAGGTTTCATGCCGACCCAGGACACCGGCGTGATGTTCGTGCGGACCGTGGCCCCTTCCAACATCTCGTTCCTGTCCATGGAGGACCGACAGCGCGCCGTCGGCGAGGCGATCCTGCAGGATCCCGCGATATCAGGCCTGACGTCCTTCATCGGCGAGGGCAACGGCAACGCGCTCAGCATCGGGCAGATGCTGGTCGCGCTCAAGCCGCCCGATGTGCGCAAGCTGTCGATCCAGCAGGTGATCGCCCGGTTGCGCGAGCGCATGAACCAAATCGACGGCGTCAGGGTCTTCTTCGTGCCGCTGCAGGATCTCAATCTCGGCGTTCAGGCCAGCGGCTCGCGTTATCAATATACGCTGTGGGGCATCGACGAAAACGAGGTGATACGCGCCGCAGAAAACATGATCCGCCGTGTCCGCGGCATTCCTCAAATCATCGACATCATCCCGAGCTGGGAAACCGGCGGCTTGCAGGCCGGGCTGACGATCGACCGCATTCGCGCCGCGATGCTCGGCGTCACGCCGGTTGCGATCGACAACACGCTCAATGACGCCTTCGGCCAGCGACAGGTCAATCTGTTGTTTTTCCCGACCAATTATTCGCGCGTGATCTTCGAGGTCGAGCCGCAGGCGGCAACCGGCCCCGATTCCATCAGCCAGATCTATGTGCCGAGTGCCAGCGGCAAAGCGGTGCCGCTGACGGCCCTGACCCGGCCGCAGCGCGCGCACGCCGCGATGTGGGCCCGTCACAGCGCCCAGTTTCCGGCCGCGACGATCTTTTTCGACATCAAGCCCGGTACGTCGATCGGCGACGCCATCGCCTCGATCCGCAAGGAGGAGGCCACAGCCAAGCTGCCCGACGACATCAAGGCGGAGTTCCGCGGCGAGGCCAAGGAGGCGGACAAATCGATCGTCAAGCAGGCGGCGCTGTTCGCGGCGGCCCTGGTCGCGATCTACCTCGCGCTCGGCATGCTCTACGAGAGCTACGTCCATCCGCTGACGATTCTGTCGACCTTGCCGCCGACCGCCTTCGGGGCGCTGGTCGCGCTGTGGGCGACCGGAACACAGTTCACGCTGGTGACCACCATTGCCTGCATCCTGCTGGTCGGCATGGTGATGAAGAACGCCATCATGATGGTCGACTACGCGCTCGATGCCGAGCGGCACCGCGGCCTCGATGCCAGGCAGGCCATCCTGCTCGCCGCACGGCTGCGGGCCCGGCCCATCACCATGACGATGCTGGCCGCTTTCCTCAGCGCTGCCCCGATCGCCCTCGGCACCGGCCCCGGCTTCGAGATCCGCCAGCCGCTCGGCATCACCATCATGGGCGGGCTCGTCGTCGCGCAGCTCTTCACGCTGTACTCGACGCCGGCGATGTACCTGATCCTGGACGGGTTGAGGCGGCGGAAGAAAGCGACGGCAGGTCAGATGCTCGCTGCCGGCAGCGCGCCTCTTCCCGATCTCAACGGCTAAGACGGGCCACGCTTTGCGCCCATCGTTCGACCTCGCCGGTATCGGCCCGCAGCTCTGTTCCGAGACCGCCGGCGAAGCTGCGCCACGCCTGCAGATTGCCCTGGGGCACGCCGATCACCACGACGATGTTCCGCTCGATGGCCGAGGCAATCAGCTCGAGCAGCCCTCCTCCATCGCACTCGGCCTTGCCGAACTTGTTGAGGACGAGGACGTCAGGCAACGTTTCAAGGCTTTTTGCGATGTTCACCGCGACCTCAGCGAGAGCTCCCTCATCGAGCCGACAACCGGCAGCGCCAGCGCCGCGATCTTCGAAGATCGGCGTCCGGCGTCCGGTTGCGAGGTCCTCAAGCACCACATCGCAGCGCCGCTCCGGCGTGGCGTCAACGACGTGCTGCAGCACACCGGCAAGCATGAGGCCGCGCCCTCGACAGGCGGCCACGAGCGCCTCGAACACCGATGCAGGATAGCTGTTCTGGGGATAGACGAACGCGGTCAGCGGTGAAGCAGGCCGCGGCACCGGATCGGACTTGGGACTATCGGACTTGGGACTATCGAACTTGGGAATATCGAACTTGGGAACAGAGAGAGAAGCAGGCATCGTGAATTGATCCCAGCGTAGGGGTTACTCGATCAGGATCGGCGCAGCGATGTTGATGCGGTCGTCCTTCGTCATGTCGATGCCAAGCGCAAGCGACCATTTTCCGCTGGCCGCGGTCATCATGCTGACGCGCCATTTGTCGGCGGCAACCCGTGTCGCCGATGCAGTCGCGGGCGGGATGCCCTTATCGGGATTGGCCAGCGTCACCGAAAGCGCATCGACATTCAGCGGCCGTTCTTCGCCATCATAGAGCTGAACCAGCACTTCAACCGGTCCGCTGTGGCCAGGCGTAACAGTTATGTCGGCCATCACGCGGGTGCCGCAGAGATGCGTAAAGAACGGTTCGTTGGTGGCTGAGGTCGCATTCGCCTTCAGCGCCGGAGGTGCTGCCGGTGACGCGGCTTCGGTCGAGGCGATCTGGAGCCGAGGGCCTTTGGCGCCGACGCTACCGACGTCAAAGGTCGCTTCGATCGTGCCTGCACGCTGGAAGTTCAGTGACACCGGGATGCGCTGGCCCTCCTCGAGCGGCGCCGTCAGTCCGACGAACATGATGTGGTTGCCACCCGGCGCAAGGGTGACGATGCCATCCGGCGGAATCGCCAGCCCCTCCTCGAGCGGGCGCATCGTCATGATGCCGTCCTGCATCGTCATCTGATGGACTTCGACTTTGGCAGCGGCCGGACTGGAGGCTGAGAGCAGCCGGTCCGGCGAAGTGCCGCGATTCTCGATGGTGAGATAACCGCCTGCGACCTTTGCCCCCTTCGGGGTGGCCCGGCTCCAGGCCTGGCTGACGACGATGTCGGAATGATCGGCCAGCGTAGGTGCAGATCCGACGAATGTGAGGGCGGCCGCGAGGATCACGGCAACGGTTCCGAATTTCTCGAGCATGACGATCTCCAACCCTCGCAGAGGCGCAATGCGTCCGCATTGTTGCCATGGCTGTTGAGCTGGCCTCACCGTAGACCATGGCAGGCAACAGCTCTTTGTCGGGACACAAACTACCGGGTCATTTGCGGGCCTCCTTGATCTCCGACAAAGAGCGCCCGTCGTGCCGAAGTTTATTCGACGTGAGGCAGTCAGCGCTGACCGGATAGGCCGCAAGCCCCGCGCAAGCTCCCCTTGCTGAAATGGACGGACCGTTGCCGCCCCTGAGGTGGATGCTCACCATGAACGGGATCAGCAGCGATGAGCACAGCCGCCGCCTTCTGCGAAGCGGGCCTTGCGCATTTCCAGGCAGGGCGCCATCTCGACGCGAAAGCCTGCTACCAAAAGGCCCTCGGAATCGATGCGGAGCACACCGACGCCCAGCATCTCATGGGGCTGCTGCATCTTGAGGCCCGGCAATACAACGACGCCCTGGAATGGATCGTCCGCGCGATCCGGCGCGCACCCAAGCCGGAATATCTCGCGAGCTTCGCAACCGTGCTGCAGCAGCATGGACGCTGTGACGAGGCGCTCAATGTCCTGGACAAGGCGATCCAACTTCGGCGGGATGATTCCGGCTTGTGGTGCCAGCGCGGCGATATCCTGATTCAGCTGGCGCGGCTCGATCAAGCCCTGCCGAGCTTTCAGCAGGCGCTCAAGCTCAATCCCCATCATCACGACGCGCTCTACAAGAGCGGGATTCTCCTGCATAAGCTCGGACGCATCGAGGAGGCACTTGCGCGCCTTGATGAGAGCGACAGGCGGTTCCCTGACCATGCTCCCACGCTGCGGACGCGCGCGTGGGTTCTCTACGGCCTGAAGCGGTACGAGGAATCCGCAACCGAAGGCGCGCGGGCGCACCGGCTCGACCCTGGCAATGCCGACATCTGCAACAATCTCGGTCTTGCGCTGAGGCGGCTTCGCCGCAACGAAGAGGCGCTGGCCTGGTTCGAAAAGGCCATCGCTCTTCAGCCGCGCTTTGCCGATGCCTTCGACAACAGACTGGTCGCGCTTTTTCACCTCCATCGTTTTGACGAGCTGTTCGCATTGTCCGATCGCATGGCGTCGCTCGGGCTGAGCAACGAGGTGACCGCGTGGAATGTGTCCCTGGCCCAGCTTCTGACCGGCAATTTCGAAGCCGGTTGGCTTGGGCACCAGACGCGGTCGAAACTGCCGTCGTCAAAATATCCCCGGTTTCCGCAACCGATGTGGCTTGGTGGCGAGAGCGTTGAAGGCAGGACGATCCTGATCGCTGCGGACGAGGGGTTGGGCGACACGATTCACTTCGCCCGCTACATCCCCCTGCTTGCCGCGCGCGGTGCGCGCGTTCTCCTGGCCGTCCAGGACCCGCTGCATCGGCTGATGTCTGATCTCGACGGCGCATCCGTCTGTGTGCCGATGTCGGCGATGGGCACGCTGCCTGATTTCGATCTGCACTGCCCGATCTCCAGTCTTCCGCTCGCCTTCAAGACCCGTCTCGACACGATCCCGTCCGGACCATATCTGCCCTCCCCTCCCGACAGCCGCGTTCGGGCCTGGGACAGCAGACTTGGTCCTCGCACGCGACTCCGGGTGGGCCTGGTCTGGTCCGGCGATCCCTCGCACGTGAATGATGAGACGCGCTCGATTCCATTGCGAACGCTGACGCGCATCCTCGATGTCGACGCCACCTTCGTCAGCCTGCAAAAGGCGCCGCGCCCGAGCGATGCGGCGGTGCTGCGCGAAAGGAACGACATTGTCGATCTGACCGCCGACCTCACCGACTTCGCCGAGACCGCCGCCTTGATCCGCTGTCTTGATCTCGTGATCACCGTCGACACCAGCGTGGCCCATCTCGCCGGCGCCCTTGGGCGTCCGACCTGGATCCTGTTGCCATGGACGCCCGACTACCGCTGGCTGCTCGATCGCGCCGACAGCCCCTGGTATCCGAGCGTGCGGCTGTTCCGTCAGATCGAGACGCGTGACTATGAAAGCGTGCTTGATCGCGTCAGGGACGAATTGCGGGTCCTCGCCGCCGCATTCGGAGCTTGAGGCCGGCATAAGCAGCCAGCATCGCCGGCCGGCGAACGCTTGTGGTTCCCTACGCCTGCTCGCTTGGACGTACAGAATTCGTTAACGCACCAGCCCTAGCCTTTAAGCACTCTTTTAAGCTCTTGGGCGAAATCGCGACATGCTGCCGGACCGTCGATGACAGAAGACCATGCGACCTTGCCGGACGAGGTTCGCGTACGACTCTACGATCAGGCCCTGAACGCCGCGCGCATCGGAGCGTGGGAGTGCGTGCTCGAGACCGAGCGCCTGAGCTGGACCCAGGGCGTCTACGACATCTTCGGCTATCCCGAGAGCAACCCGTTGCGGCGCGCTGACATCGTTGACCTCTACATCGATGAATCCAGGCGCCACATGGAGCTTGCCCGAGCCGAGGTGATCCGGAGCGGCTCGCCTGTGACTCTCGATGCCGAGATCAGAACCTGGCGCGGCGAAAAGCGCTGGATGCGGCTCTCGATCAATGCGGTGCGAGAGGGCGGACGGCCGGTGCGGATCTTCGGCAGCAAACAGGACGTCACCTCCGACCGGCTGGCGATCGAGACCCTGCGGCAGCAAGCCGAAACCGATCCGCTGACCGGGCTCGCCAATCGTTCCGTTTTCCAGGCCCGCTATCGCGAGGTGGTCAATGACAGCCTGAATCATGGATCCGCTTCAGCGCTGGTGCTGATCGACCTCGATGGCTTCAAGCAGCTCAACGATAAATTCGGCCATCTGGCCGGAGACGCATGCCTGTGCGAGGTCGCGCAGCGTTTGCGGCGGGCCTTCCACAATGCCGGCCTGGTCGGCCGGCTCGGCGGCGACGAATTCGCGATCGTCCTGCGCGCGCCGACCGACCCTGCGCGGATCGCACGCGTGCTGCAGAAGACCGTCATGATGCTGAGCCGCCCGCTGTTCTGGAACGGCCTTCGCCTCGAAGTCGGCGCCTCGATCGGTGCAGCCCTGATCGGCCGCCCGCACCGCCGGCCGATCGCCGAATTGTTCGCCGAAGCCGACATCGCGCTCTATGACGCCAAGGCCGCCGGCCGCAACCGGGTCCATCTGGTCGGGGATGAGAAGCGGGGCCTGGCGGCTTAGCGCAGGCAGGTAGCTTAGGGACGCGCCCCTGCCGAACCCGTGGCGGCCGGCGCCTGCTCGATCACATGATTGGCCTGCAACAGGCCCAAGAGCCGCTCGGCGACGAGTTTGTGTCCTTCCGGCGTCCAGTGTCCGCCTATGCCCAGGCCCGGATAAGCCCCGGCCCCGTCGAAGGTCACGAACGGGACGTGCACGGCTTCCAGATGATGGACGAGGTCAGCGTCCGTGGTCTGCATGCCGACGAGGAATTTGGCCCCGTGCGATTCGACATAGTCGCGGATCATGTCGACCAGCCGATCCGTCGGATCGGGCACGGTGATCTTCGGATGCCGAAACTTCAGATAGACGGCATTCGCAAGCCGGACCAGCCAGGAATTGCGAACCCACCAATCCTCCTTGATGGCCTGCAGGCGGGACTTGGGGACCGGCTGCCCCCGCAATGCGAGCGAGCCGTCCGCCGTCGTCACGAAATAGGGCTTTTGGTAGCCCTCGTAGACGATGTTCGTGCTGTTGTCGTCGCGATCGTTGCCTGTGCAGACGATCAGGACGACGACTGCCGGCTTGACCTTCGGCCATAGCTTCTGCAGCAGCAGATATTCCTGGTCCGTGCCGAAGCCGGACACGCCTGCGGCAAGAATCTTGTCGTTCGCGATGCGTGGCTTCAGCAACTCGGTGAACCGCTCGTCCGCCTCGGCATCCAGGCCCCACACGAAGGAATCGCCGAGGAACATGATGGTCGGCTTGCCGTCGAGCACGAACTCGTCGTCGCGCAGGCCGAGGCTGTTGTGCTTGACGTGGACCGTGCGGGCGTTGGTCACGTCCGCGCTCAGGCCGGGGACCGGCATCCAACCGAGTTCGGCATCGTATCGGTAGCTCAGCGAGCGCTCGCTGACGCCGTCCCGCAACTCGCGGAAATCGGCCACGCGAAGAGCGATTTCGAGCAGGGCCAGGGTCACGATCGTCACGATCGCGACGGCGCCGAGCGACCGCAGACCATTCCGGACCTTCACTCCCATCATACGACGCTCCACCTCGTGGCTCGCTTCAGTCAAGCTCGAACCTGTTCTTGTGATCAAGCCGCAGCAAGGGCGACTGGTCGTCCTGCCTCGGGAAGCAGTTGCACGCACCCTCCGGTCAACGCCGATTGTTTCCTGCTGGCCGCTTCTTACTTGGTGAGCGCGCTGTCTAACAGACCCTGCCGGGCGGGGGACATTGTCCTTTCGCAGGCGACGGCGGCGGGAATCCGACTCACGACGCCAGAAGCAAGGCTGGAATTCCCAGGAGCGGACGTGCGGCAGCACAATAGCACCGCAATAACGTGCGCTCGGCCGTGGGCGCGAAAATCAATGCAATGGCGCAAAAAGCCATTCTGAACATTCTAGCGTCCTGGCCGGGGCAAAGCCTTCCGAATGATGTGGTTTTGAGATTCAGATCCGTCCTATCGACGAGATCTCCGCGATGATCTGCCGTAGCCGGGTAGCGCAAGCTCAGTGACTCGGCACCGCCTGGGGTCATGGACGTTCTAGCGGGGTCGAACACGATGGTTGATCCGTTATTGGATCATTTGATAACCTGGAATTATTTCAGCTTAGGCCGCTTCGGATTTCCATGCTGCCTGCGTATGTTGTTCATTCGAAGTCGTTGCCCGAGCGCGCCGGACATATTCGGCGCGAGCTCGACCGTGTTGGAATCCCATTCGAATGGATTTTGGACTTTGAGGTCGACGAGATCACACCCGCGGTCGACGCGCTCTATTTTGCGAAGGGAGCTCCGCTCTCGATCCGGCAGAAATCCTGCGCGCTAAAACACATTGTCGCAATGCAGCGGATATGTGCGCAGCAGCACGATCTCGCTGTGATCTTCGAAGATGATGCGCAGCTTGTCCCCGATTTCATCGCGCGCCTTCGGAGGGTGTTGGCGGAGGCCGAACGCTGGCCCCGGCCGCACATTCTTCACCTTGGTGCGGCCACCAATTTCTACACGCCCGCCGCACAGTTAAAACCAGACCAGAGCGTCTATGCCGGCAATCGCGTCCGCAACATGGAGGCTTACGTCCTGGGCGCGCCAGAGGCTGCCGCGCGTCTCGATTGGATCGCCCGGCACCCAATGCACGAGCCGATCGACATTGCCTTCAATCGCGGCGACCCCGCGATGGGTATTACGATTCTCTGGCCCGAACCGCCGCTGGCCGAGCAGGGCAGCCTCAACGGTGCCTTCAGAAGCTCGCTCGCGTGCAAGAATCACAGCCAGGCCCGGCTGCGGATCCAGTTCACGCTTCAGAAATTCTCGAGGCGTCACCTCAAGCGCTGGCTGCACCGATGGATTTCGTGACGACGCCATCGGTGGCGTGCTTCGCGGGGGAGACGGGCAGCCGCGCGCCCAGGATCAACGCGCCGACCAGGCCGACACCGAGGCAGTAGAGCGTGCCCTGCGTCACGGTTGAAAGATGGCTGTTGAACAGAGACCCCAGGACGTTCTGGACGACGATCGCCAATCCCATCGCCCGGAGTGGACCGCTTCCCCAGAACAGCGCGAGATGCGCCACCCACATTGCGATGAGGAGGGCGCCTCCGACGAGGCCGGTTTGCAACGTGGTGTGCAGAAACTGATTGTGCGGGTCCGGAATGTCGCCAAACGTCTTCGACTGGTCGAGGTTCCGGTACAGCCCCGCGATGCTGCCGGTGCCGTGGCCGAGAACGGGCGCGCTCGCAATGAGTTGTCTCGACTGCTTCCAGAAATAGAGCCGCGCCACGGTCGAGAAATTATCGTGGTCCTCGTGCAAAGGCTCTGCGCCGGCGAGGAATTGCTTGAACCGGAGTTGGGCGGAGGGAGAGAACGAAAGCGCGATCACGATGACGAGCGCCGCCGGAACGGCGAACAGTAGGCCGCGTCGCCACCCCTGGGTTTCCAGCAGCAGCAACGCGAGCAGCGCGGTGGCCATCAGGATGCCGGTCTTGGAGACGAAGATGATCATGACGTTGGTGAAGAACAACGCGGCAAGTGACAAGGCCAGGATGGCGCGCGTGCGATTTTCACCCCAAAGCAGCAGGCCCGCATAGGCGAGACCAAAGGCGCACAGCGCGAATTCGCCGCTCTGCACGGCGTTGTCCTTGACCGGTACGCCCTGCATCTTGAACCACCCCCATGGTCCGCTTGGCCAGATCACCGAAGCCCATGACAGTATCAGCAGGATCGTGCAGGCGGCGAGAAACCCGAAGGCGATCTGAATGCCATCCTTGCGGCTGAAGGCGGTCGCCATCACGATCGGAATGAGCAGCAGCTTGACGTAAGGGCCAACCCATTTGAATGCGACGGGGAGGGGTTCGCTCGACCAGGTCACGCCAATGAGGATCAACGCGAACAGCGCGGCCGGAAGCCATGCGGCCGGGCTACGTGCCGTTGCGGTGAAGCGCTGGAGGTCGAGGGTTGCGATCGCGAGCACCATGAAGGTCGATGCGGCGATCGCCTCGCCGGAGGTGGAGAGCGGCAGAAAGAAGGCCGTCGCAACGGCCACGACTTGCCGCGCAATCAAGAGATTGCGCGAAACCTTCTCCTTCGTCATAGGCCCAGCAGCTTTCTCGCGTTCGCCTTCAACACTTCGAATTACGGAATTACGGAATTACGGTGACAGTGCACTTAATTCGCGATCCGCCGCGGCGGTCGTTGGCAACGACATCCGGGAGAGCGAATTCGCGGTGAGCCGCGATAACAAACCCCGCCCCATGAAATCCCCTGATCTCAAATTGAAACCATGCAATCGCAGCGCGTGGGGAAGATCAATTGCTGCGACAGCGTTACGCGGTTGAGACACGGCTTATTTCGCTGCCTGTGGCGTCGGGGTGACAAGCCGAACCCGCGCCTGCTCAGAGATACGGCATCAATCCAGTATGTAGTCGGAAGCGAAAATTGCGAAATGGCGCGCCCGGAACGATTCGAACGTCCGACCCTCAGATTCGTAGTCTGATGCTCTATCCAGCTGAGCTACGGGCGCGTTTTTCGCAGGACGTGCGAGCCTAAGCCCGCACGCAGCCTCCGGACAGCGCCGGAAGGGGTGCGAAAGAGCGCTCTGACTAACCGCTCTTGCCGGCGTTGGCAAGGTCCGGGATGGGGAGATTTTTGCAGGGGGATGACAGCCTCCCCACCGTCATTCCGGGGCTCGCGACGCGAGAACCCGGAATCTCGCGCCAAGACCTCTGGATTCCGGGTTCGGCGCGCAGCGCCGCCCCGGAATCACGAGCGACTAGGGCCGCTGGCCGACCTACGCCCGCTGCCGCTCGTTGCGGATGGAGAGGAGTTCCACGGGGCGGTCGGGGATGACGATCCTGAAGGTGGCGCCGATGGTGCCTTCGACCAGATGGATGTCGCCGCCATGGGCGCGGACCAGCTCGGCGGCGATGGCGAGGCCCAGCCCACTGCCGCCGGGGCGGCCGGAGGTCTGGAACGCCTCGAACAGATGCTCCCGGGTCTTCTGGGGCACGCCGGGGCCGGTGTCTGAGACCTCCAGGATGGCGACTGCGCCCTCGCGTTTGCCCGTGATCCGGATCTGCTGCGGGCCGCCGTCGCCGGAGGCATGGCTCTCCAGCGCCTGCGCGGCGTTGCGCACGAGGTTGAGCAGCACGCGGAACAGCTGGTCGGGATCGGCATCGACCGAAAGGCCGCGCTCGATCGCGGAGACCCAGGCGATCGAAACGTCATTGGCAAGGCCCGCGGTCTCTCGCACCTCGAGCACGACAGGCTCGATCAGCATCATGCGGCGGTCGGGCGCGGCCTCCTGGGCGCGGCCGTAGGAGAGCGTCGACTGGCAGAAGGCGATGGCGCGCTCGAGCGAACGCACCAGCTTCGGCGCGAAGCGCTGCACCCTGGGATCTGGCACGCTGGCGAGCTGATCCGACAGCAGCTGTGCCGAGGCCAAGAGATTGCGCAGATCATGGTTGATCTTGGAGACGGCAAGGCCGAGCGCGGCGAGCCGGCTCTTCTGATGCAGCATCGACATCAGGTCGCGCTGCATGTCGGACAATTCGCGCTCGGCGACGCCGATCTCGTCGCTGCGCTGGCTCGGCACGATGATCCGCGCCGAGCTTTCCGGATTCTCGTGGAAACCGACCAGGCTCGCGGTCAGCCGCCGCATCGGCCGCACGAAGAGATAATGCAGGGCGAGATAGACGAGGCCCGCGGTCAACACGCCGATGATCAGCGCGACCACCACGACGTTGCGGGAGAAGCGGTACATCGACTGCCGCAGCGGCTGCTCGTCGGTGACGATCTCGACGAACTGAGCGTTGCCGACACCGGGACCAACGATGCGGATCGGCTGGTTGCCGGTCTCCAACATCATCTGGAACGAACCGGTGATCGCCTCCCACACGGTCATGTCGCGCAAATCGACGTCATGCTCGATCGCCGAGGGCAGATTGTCGCTGGCAAGCAGCCGGCGCTGCTGGCCCATCTTGATCGCGACGGCGCGCGCATTGATGCTTTTGAGGATTTCCCGCGACAGCGAATCCGGCACCATGCCGAGCGGCGCCGCGTCGAGCACCAGCGCCGCGGTATTGGCGGCGGCGACGCGATCGTTGAGGCGATTGACCCAGAAGTTGGCGATCGCGGGCACATAAAGCAGCACGGCCGCGATCATCACCAGCGGGACGGTCAGCAGCAGCAGCTTGCCTGACAGGCCGAGCCCTCCCGGGCCACGGGACCGCGTCGCCGGAGAATCCGGCTGGTCCTCTGGCCGATCCAGATCCGGATCAAGATTTTGATCCAGGCCTTGTGTCGGCTGCTGAAGGTCCGTCGCTGCCACGAAATTCGCCCCTGCTGGCCTTCTGAGAGAGCTTCGCTGATGGAAGATGCGACCGCCCCTGGGGGCGGTCAAATTACAGATCGCTAATCTGCCGAGGTGGGATGTAGGCGCTGATATCGCCATCCGCCACCTCAAGGGTTAAAAACCCCAAGGAAACAGCGATATTCACCGGAACTGTGCGGTCCTGCGGCGTTGACGAAAACAAGACGCTACCTTATAAGCCGCGCAAATTGTCCGCGATGACCCGGTGCGACACCGGGAGCGGCTCTTCTGGGGCCGGAAACGGCCCGTTTTGAGCCGCATCTTCCGGACTTTATCATCAATTCTACAGGCAAATTGCCCGGTCAGCGGAGAAAAACCCGTGAAGCGGACTTATCAACCCAGCAAACTGGTGCGCAAGCGCCGTCACGGTTTCCGTGCTCGTCTCGCCACTGCCGGCGGCCGCAAGGTTCTTGCCGCCCGCCGCGCCCGCGGCCGCAAGCGTCTGAGCGCCTGAGCCGGACCCCCTTTTCCGGGATTTCATTATGGATCGGCTGAGGCAGCGAGCGGATTTCCTCGCCGTTGCCAATGGCGCGCGGGTGAACAGTCCCGCGTTCGTCCTGCAAAGCCTTGACCGCCGAAGTCTTGGTCGCGACGACCTCGGTCCTGTCCGGATCGGCTTCACCGTTACCAAAAAGAACGGCAACGCCCCCGAACGCAATCGCATCCGGCGCCGGCTTCGCGAATTGGTGAAGCGGCTCGATCCGGTATCGATGCAACCCCATCATGATTACGTGCTGGTCGGCCGCAGAGACGCGCTCTCGCGCGACTTCACGACCATGCTCGACGATCTGCGCATAGCGTTCACGAAGCCCGCGCGGCATACGGCCAAGGAATCTCACAGGGGACGCGGGGCCAAGCCCAGCCCCGCCGCCAGCCGCAAACCGGATTGATGACGAGACCATAGTGATGACTGACAATCGCAATACCATCCTCGCCGTCATTCTGTCCGGCCTGGTGCTGATCGCCTGGCAGTACTTCTACAACGTGCCGGCGATGGAGAAGCAGCGCGCCCAGCAGCAGGCGCAGACCGAGCTGCAGAAGGCCAATCCGCAGCCGACGGCCTCCGCGACGCCGGGCGCCACGCCGCAGGCGGGCAGCACGACGCCGACCACCGCGCCGGGCGCGAACCAGCAGGCCCAGCCGACCGTCAGCCGCGACGCCGCCATTGCGGCCTCGCCGCGCGTCAAGATCGACACCCCGCGCCTCGCCGGCAGCATCTCGCTGAAGGGCGGCCGCATCGACGACCTCGCGCTGCTGCAATTCCGCGAGACCGTCGACCCGAAATCGCCGCCGATCATCCTCTATTCGCCCTCCGGCACCGCAGAGCCCTATTACGCCGAGTTCGGCTGGGTGGCGGCGACGGGCGTGACGTCGAAGATGCCTGATGCCCAGACCGTCTGGCAGCAGGACGGCAGCGGCAGCCTGACGCCGGCCACGCCCGTGGTGCTGAAATGGGACAATGGCGAAGGTCTCACCTTCCGCCGCACCATCTCGGTCGACGACCACTATCTCTTCACCATCAAGGACGACGTGAGCAATGTCGGCAACGCGCCTGTCACGCTGTATCCGTTCGCGCTGATCTCGCGCCACGGCACGCCGCAGGTCTCCGGCTATTACATCCTGCATGAAGGTCTAATCGGCTATCTCGATGGCTTGCAGGAATATGCCTACAAGAAGATCGACGAAGCCAAGTCGGTGAGCTTCAAGGCCACCAATGGCTGGCTCGGTATGACCGACAAATACTGGGCTTCGGCGCTGCTGCCCGACACCAGTGCGCAGCTACAGGCGCGGTTCTCCTCGAACCTCAACGGCAACGTCCACACCTACCAGACCGACTATCTGCTCGACCCCGTCACCGTCGCGATCGGCGGCACTGCGACCGCGAATGCGCGGCTGTTCGCCGGCGCCAAGGAAGCCGGCGTGGTCGGCGTGTTCCCGTTCGCCGGGCTCGGCGGCTACAACAAGGCACTCGGCCTCAACCATTTCGATCTGTTGATCGATTGGGGCTGGTTCTACTTCATCACCAAGCCGATGTTCCTCGGCCTCGACTTCTTCTACCGGTTCTTCGGCAATTTCGGCATCTCGATCCTGCTCGTGACCGTGATCGTGAAGCTGTTGTTCTTCCCGCTGGCGAACAAGTCCTACGCCTCGATGGCGAAGATGAAGTCGATCCAGCCGCAGCTTCAGGCGCTGAAGGAGCGCTATCCCGACGACAAGGTGAAGCAGCAGCAGGAGATGATGGAGATCTACCGCAAGGAGAAGATCAATCCGGTCGCCGGCTGTCTTCCCGTGGTGATCCAGATCCCGGTGTTCTTCTCGCTGTACAAGGTGCTGTTCGTCACCATCGAAATGCGGCACGCGCCGTTCTTCGGCTGGATCAAGGATCTCTCGTCGCCGGATCCGACCAATATCTTCACGCTGTTCGGCCTGATCCCGTTCGATCCGACCACCCTTCCCCTGTTCGGACACTATCTGCATCTCGGCATCTGGCCGCTCATCATGGGCATCACGATGTGGTTCCAGATGAAGCTGAACCCGACGCCGCCGGATCCGACGCAGCAGATCATCTTCAACTGGATGCCGCTGATCTTCACCTTCATGCTGGCGGGCTTCCCCGCGGGTCTCGTGATCTACTGGGCCTGGAACAACACGCTTTCGGTGCTCCAGCAGAGCTTCATCATGCGCCGCAACGGCGTGAAGGTGGAGTTGTTCGACAACATCAGAAACGTGTTCAAAAAAAAAGTGACGACTGAGGCGACGTAGCCTTCCCCCTCTGTCATTCCGGGGCGATGCGAGGCATCGAACCCGGAATCTCGAGATGCCCCGGTGCGCAAAATTGCGCACCTGTGGTCTGGTCCTTCCGACCATCCCGGAATGACGGTGCAACAAAGAGCTTCGCATGACCGACGACAAAGATGCGAAGCTGATCGAGGCCGGGCGAAAGCTGTTCGCGCGCGACTGGCAGTTCATCTGGGCGTCGCCCTCGATCCAGACGCTGCCGCCGATGGCGGGGCTGGAGATCGCCTTTGCCGGGCGCTCCAATGTCGGCAAGTCGAGCCTGATCAACGCGCTCACGGGGCGCAACGCGCTGGCGCGCACCTCGCATACGCCGGGCCGCACCCAGGAGCTGATCTTCTTCGAGGTCCCCGGGAAGAGCGACCTGCGGCTCGTCGATATGCCCGGCTATGGCTACGCCAAGGCGCCGAAGAGCCAGGTCGCATCCTGGACCGAGCTGATCCACACGTTCCTGCTGGGGCGGGCCTCGCTCGCGCGCGTCTATGTGCTGATCGACGCGCGGCACGGCTTGAAGGATGTCGATCTCGAAGTGCTCAAGACGCTGGACCGCTCCGCCGTCAGTTACCAGGTCGTGCTGACCAAAGCCGACCAGGTGAAGGCCTCTGAGCTGCAATCGCGCATCGCCGAGACGGAAGCCGCCCTTGCCAAGCATCCGGCCGCGTTCCCGAACGTGATCGCGACCTCGTCGCGCAACGCCTCGGGCATGGCTGAATTGCGTGCTGCCATGGCGAAACTGCTGGAAGAGCGGACCAAGTGATGCCCCGCCTGCTGATTGCCCTTGCCGGCCTGATGGGCGCCGCCGGCGTCGCGCTGGCCGCGGCCGCCGCCCACGGCAGCGACGCCAGCCGGCTTGCCTCTGCCAGCGCCATGCTGCTGTTTCATGCAACTGCCATATTGGCAGCGGTCGCCTTGCTCGCGCGCGGCCTTCTGCACGGCGGAATTGGCCTGATCGCAGCATTCGGTTTCGTGATCGGCGCGGTGTTGTTCGCGGGCGACCTCACCTTGCGGCAATATGCCGGCCATTCACTGTTTCCGATGGCCGCACCGACGGGTGGAACGACAATGATTTTGAGCTGGCTGGCGGTGACGCTGGCGGCCGTGATGGCGGGAAAAGAGTGACCTCTTCTTCCTTCTCCCCTTGTGGGAGAGGGGAAGAACGCCACTTTGCGCCTCGCCCGCCAATCAGATAGAACGCAGGCCGCGTTAGTCCCGCCAGCGAGATCCGCCTCATGACCGAAATCTCCCCGCTCGACCAGGCCCGCATCCTGTCCGAAGCGCTGCCGCATATGCAGCAGTACGACGAGGAAACCATCGTCATCAAATATGGCGGCCACGCCATGGGCGACGAGGAGACCGCGAAGAATTTTGCCCGCGACATCGTGCTGCTCGAACAGACCGCGATCAATCCTGTCGTGGTGCATGGCGGCGGGCCGCAGATCGCGACCATGCTCAAGCGCCTCGGCATCGTCTCGGAATTCGCAGCCGGCCTGCGCATCACTGACGCTGCCACCATCGAGATCGTCGAGATGGTGCTCGCGGGCTCCGTCAACAAGCAGATCGTCGGCTACATCAACGAAGCCGGCGGCAAGGCCGTGGGCCTCTCAGGCAAGGACGGCAACATGGTGAAGGCGTCGAAGACGACGCGCACCATCATCGATCCGGGCTCGAACATCGAGAAGGCGATCGATCTCGGCTTCGTCGGCGACCCTGAAAAGGTCGACCTGACTCTGCTCAACCAGTTGATCGGTTACGAGCTGATCCCGGTGCTGGCGCCGCTGGCGACCTCCAAGGAAGGCCAGACACTGAACGTCAACGCCGACACCTTTGCGGGCGCTGTCGCCGGCGCGCTAAAAGCAAAACGCCTGCTGCTGCTCACCGACGTGCCCGGCGTGCTCGACAAGTCGAAGAAGCTGATTCCGCAGCTCTCGGTGAAGGACGCGCGAAAACTGATCGCCGACGGCACCATTTCCGGCGGCATGATCCCGAAGGTCGAGACCTGCATCTACGCGCTCGAGCAAGGCGTCGAGGGCGTCGTCATCATCGACGGCAAGATGCAGCATGCCGTGCTGCTCGAACTCTTTACCAACCAGGGCACGGGAACGCTGATCCACAAGTGAGGAAAGAACTGGAGCAGTCATTCCGGGGCGCCCGAAGGGCGAACCCGGAATCTCGAGATTCCGGGTTCGATGCTTCGCATCGCCCCGGAATGACGGGACTGACGCTGCGCCACCGCTCCCCCTTCACCCGCTTCCTGATGACATTGCCGGCCGCCGCCGTCTCGTTGTTCTTCTCCTCCGCGCCTGCTTTCGCCGATCTGAAGATCTGCAACCGCATGTCCTATGTCGTCGAGGCCGCGATCGGCATCGACGACAAGGCGGCGACGGCGACGCGCGGCTGGTTCAGGATCGATCCCGCCACCTGCCGTGTGGTGGTGCAGGGCACGCTCACTGCCGACCGCATCCTGCTCAACGCCCGCGCGCTCGGCGTTTACGGCGCCTCGCCGATCCCGCAGAACGGCAATGACATGCTGTGCGTGGCGCAGGACAATTTCGTCATCGCCGCTGCGCGGCAATGCCGCAGCG
The DNA here is from genome assembly GCF_022012555.1 of Bradyrhizobium zhengyangense. Lineage (NCBI taxonomy): Bacteria > Pseudomonadati > Pseudomonadota > Alphaproteobacteria > Hyphomicrobiales > Nitrobacteraceae > Bradyrhizobium > Bradyrhizobium zhengyangense. The sequence continues at coordinate 152,223 of NZ_JAKLTZ010000002.1, forward strand.
GCCAGACGCAGGCGGCGTTCACGCAAGTGACGCCAACGCAGGCCGACGACGGCAATCTCGTCGCCTATCTCGCTGAGGATTCCGAATATGACGACGAGCAGGCGCGGCTTGCCGGCATCCAGCGCCTCCTGGTGATCGCAGGCTACGACATCGGTGCCATCGACGGCGTCGACGGGCCGAAGACGCAAGCCGCCCTCGCTGCGTTTCTGAAGAGCCGCGGGCTGTCGTCCGAATTGGTCTCCTCGCCAAACTTCTTCAAGACCATGGTCGATGCGGCGCAGACGCCGTCCACCAGCGGCCTCACCTGGTGCAACGACACCCCGCACAAGGTGATGGCTGCAATCGCGACCGACGACGGCAAGTCCGTGACCAGCCGCGGCTGGTATCGCATCGATCCCAAGACCTGCCTGCACCCTGACGTGACCGGCCAGCCCAAGCAGATCTTCAGCTTCGCGGAAGCCGTGGATAGCGACAACCGTGCTATCAAGCTGAAGGACAAGCCACTGAACTGGGGCGGCGACAAGCAGCTCTGCACCCGCGAGACCAAGTTCGAAACCAACGAGCAGACCGATTGCGGCGCGCGCGGGTTTGCGGCGACGGGGTTTGGCGTGGTGGACATGAGCAGTGGCGGCAGGACGCTGCGGTTTGCGGTGCCGTGATGGTGGCGACCACAAACACCGGTGTCGGCCCGGCGACGGCGGAGAGTGGAGCAGCGCTTGCACTTACCGGATAGAGAGTTGAAATGACCCAACCCCGCGACTTCAGCCATGTCGACACCTGGGTGTTCGACCTCGACAACACGCTCTACCCGCATCACGTCAATCTGTGGCAGCAGGTCGACGCGCGGATCGGCGAGTTCGTCTGCAACTGGCTGAATGTCGGCCCGGAGGAAGCGCGCAATATCCAGAAGGATTATTACCGACGCTTCGGCACCACCATGCGCGGCATGATGACCCTGCATGGCGTGCGCGCCGACGATTATCTGGCTTACGTGCACAAGATCGACCATTCGCCGCTGGAGCCGAACCCACAGCTGGGCGCGGCGATCGCAAAGCTGCCGGGACGGAAACTGATCCTGACCAACGGGTCGGTCGACCATGTCGATGCGGTGCTGGCGCGGCTCGGCCTTGCCACGCATTTCGACGGCGTGTTCGACATCATCGCCGCCGAGTTCGAGCCGAAACCGGCAGCACAGACCTATCGGAAATTCCTCGATCTGCACGCGGTCGATCCGACCAAATCGGCCATGTTCGAGGACCTCGCCCGCAACCTCACCGTCCCGCATCAGCTCGGCATGACCACGGTGCTGGTGGTGCCTGACGGCACCAAGGACGTGGTGCGCGAGGATTGGGAACTGGAGGGCCGCGATGCGGATCATGTCGATCACGTCACGGATGACCTGGCGGGTTTTTTGGGCAAGCTGTCCCATACCAAGTAGCCGTCATACCCCGCGAAGGCGGGGTATCCAGTAATCACCGCCATCCCGATTTATCACGACTGCCCGGCGTACTGGATCACCCGCTTTCGCGGGTGATGACAGCGAACCAAGCTTGACTCCACCTCTCCAAATCCCGAAAAAGCCTCCCAATCCATCAAAATCCCCGTCTGCCTCTGAGGAAATCCCGATGTCCCTGTCCGCCCTGGAATCCACCATCAACAGCGCTTTCGAGGCGCGCGACGGCATCTCGACCTCGACCAAGGGTGAAGTCCGCGAGGCCGTGAACCAGGCACTGGAGACCTTGGACAAGGGCGAGGCGCGCGTTGCCGAACGCGGGGCCGACGGCAAGTGGAAGGTCAACCAGTGGCTGAAGAAGGCCGTGCTGCTCTCCTTCCGCCTCAACGACATGGACGTCATTCCCGGCGGCCCGGGCCAGGCCAACTGGTGGGACAAAGTGCCCTCGAAGTTCGAAGGCTGGGGCCCGAACCGTTTTCGCGATGCCGGCTTTCGCGCGGTGCCGGGCGCCGTGGTGCGCCGCTCGGCCTTCATCGCCAAGAACGTCGTACTGATGCCCTCCTTCGTCAATCTCGGTGCTTACGTCGATGAGAGCACCATGGTCGACACCTGGGCCACCGTCGGCTCCTGCGCGCAGATCGGCAAGCGCGTGCACATCTCCGGCGGCGCCGGCATCGGCGGCGTGCTCGAGCCGCTGCAGGCCGAGCCTGTGATCATCGAGGACGATTGCTTCATCGGCGCGCGCAGCGAGGTCGCCGAGGGCGTGATCGTGCGCAAGGGCGCGGTGCTGTCGATGGGCGTGTTCCTGGGCGCCTCGACCAAGATCGTCGATCGCGAGACCGGCGAGATCTTCATGGGCGAGGTGCCTGAGTATTCCGTCGTGGTGCCCGGCGCGCTGCCCGGCAAGCCGATGAAGAACGGCCAGATCGGCCCGAGCACGGCCTGCGCCGTGATCGTCAAGCGCGTCGACGAGCGTACGCGCTCGAAGACCAGCATCAACGAGCTGCTGCGGGATTGATCGACGCACACCGCCTCTCCATTTTCGTCCCGGCGAAGGCCGGGACAACGCCGAGGAGCGATCGAACCCCCTCCCCCTCCATCGCGACCAATTTCCGGGCGGCTCCTCCCGCCCGGAGCCTCTCGCATGGACTGGACCTGGTACCTCTTCCGCTTCGACGGCCGCACTGGCCGCGCCGGCTTCTGGTGCAGCCTGATCTTTGTCTTTTGCGGCATGATCCTGCTGCTCTTCCTCTGCGCGGGCATCATGGTCGCCTTCAGCGGCAAGATTGCATCGTTCAGCCTGGATGCCGACGACATTTTCAAGATCGTCGATCCCACAGCCTATCGATGGTCGCTGCTGGACCATCTGCCGCTGCTGCTGCTCAAGCTGGTCGCGACCGGACTGTTGCTCTGGATCTATCTCGCGATCGTGGTGAAGCGCCTGCACGACCGCGACAAGAGCGCGTGGTGGCTGCTCGCGTATTTCGTGCTGCCGGGCCTCTACAAGCAGTTCGAGGAGCGACTTCCGGACAGCTACTGGGTGCTGCCGCTCGCATTGGCGAGCGCCCTCCTCACGCTCTGCGTCTTTGTCGAGACCGGCTTTCTGCGCGGCACCATCGGGCCCAACAGGTTCGGTCCGGACCCGGAGGCTGAGGCCGCTGACGATTCCGCCTCCCCTGCGAAAAGCTGGGACCAGAGCCGCGAGCTCGAATTCGTGCCTCCCAGCGCTAGCCCACCCGGCGGCATGCATGTTAAGCGGGGCTCATGACCGATGCTCTCTCCATTGCCCGCGACCTCATCCGCTGCCCCTCGGTAACCCCTGAAGACGCCGGCGCGCTTGGCGTGCTTGAGAAGGCACTGAACGCAGCCGGCTTCACCTGCCACCGCGTGACGTTCAGCGAGGACGGCACCGCCGACGTCGACAATCTCTATGCGCGGATCGGCACTGAAGGCCCGCACATTACCTTCGCCGGCCACACCGACGTGGTGCCGCCCGGCGACGAGAGCGCCTGGAGCGTCGGCGCGTTCTCCGGCGAGGTGAAGGACGGTTTCCTGCACGGTCGCGGCGCGGTCGACATGAAGGGCGGCATCGCCTGCTCGGTCGCAGCGGTGCTGGAGCATCTCGCCGCCAACAGCGGCAAGGCGCGCTCCGACGGAAAAGGTTCGATCTCGTTCCTGATCACCGGCGACGAGGAAGACGTCTCCATCAACGGCACCATCAAGCTGCTCAAATGGGCGGCGGAGCGCGGGGAGAAGTTCGATCATTGCGTGCTCGGCGAGCCCTCCAATGTCGAGACGCTCGGCGATACCATCAAGGTCGGCCGCCGCGGCTCGCAATCCGGCACGCTCGTCGTCGACGGCGTGCAGGGCCACGTCGCCTATCCGCATCGCGCCTCCAATCCGGTGCCCGATATTTCGCGGCTGATCGTCGCCATCAGCGACGAGCCGCTCGATCATGGCAGCGCGCAATTCCAGGCCTCCAATCTCGAATTCGTCTCGGTCGACGTCGGCAACAAGGCCTTCAACGTCATCCCCGGCGAGGCCCGCGCCAAGTTCAACATCCGCTACAACGACAACCACACGCAGGCATCCTTGCGCGAGCTGGTCGAGACGCGGCTGACAAAGGCCTGCGGCAACCGCATCAAGGCCCGCATCGTCTGGGAGCCGTCGAACTCGAATGTGTTCGTGACCAAGCCGGGCCCGTTCACCGATCTCGCCGTCTCGGCAATCGAAGAGGTGACGGGCCGCAAGCCGGAGCTGTCGACCTCAGGCGGCACCTCGGACGCGCGCTTCATCTCGAGCTATTGCCCAGTGATCGAATTCGGCCTGGTCGGGCAGACCATGCACCAGGTCAACGAGCGCGTGCCGGTGGTGGATCTGGAGAAGCTGACGAAGGTCTATCGCGGGATTTTGACGCGGTATTTCGCCTAGCCTAATAATCCACCTTCATCAGATACAGCCCCTCCGGCGGCGCGACGATGCCGCAGGCGGCACGGTTGCGGGCCTCTAGCGCTGCGGAAAGATCGTCGGCGGTCCAGCGGCCTTCGCCGACCCAGACCAGCGAACCGACCATCGAACGCACCTGGCTGTGCAGGAACGAGCGCGCCGAGGTGACGATGATGATCTCACGGCCGTCGCGCGTGACGTCGAGCTGGTCGAGCGTTTTCTCCGGCGATTTGGCCTGGCACTCGGTATCGCGAAACGTCGTGAAATCGTGCTTGCCGAGCAGGCGCTGGGCTGCCGCATGCATGGCGTCGGCGTCGAGCCGGCGCGGCACGCGCCAGGCATGGCCGACATCGAGCGCGAGATTGGCGCGGGTGTTGATGACGCGGTAGCGATAGTGGCGCTTGATGGCCGAGAAGCGTGCCTCGAACGTATCAGCCACGATCTCGGCCTCGAGCACCGCGATCGGATGCGGGCGCAGATGCGCATTCAACCCGTCGCGAAAACGGCCCGGCGGAAACTGTTTCTCGACATCGACATGCGCGACCTGGCCGCGCGCGTGCACACCGGCATCGGTGCGGCCGGCCCCATGCACGCGCAAATCGGCGCCGGTCATCGCCTTCACCGCCGCTTCCAGCGCGCCCTGCACCGAGGGCAGCGTATCCTGGATCTGCCACCCAAAGAACGGCGCGCCGTCATATTCGATGGTGAGCTTGTAGCGGGGCATCAGGCGAGCCGCATCGGCGGCTCGACCTTCACGCCGCGCAAGAAGTCCGCCGCTGGCATCCGCGCCTTGCCTTCGCGCTGCAGCTCGAGGATGCGAATTGCGCCCTCGCCGCAGGCAATGGTGAGTTGATCGTCGAGCACCGCACCCGGCGCGCCGGAGCCTTTGGCAAGCTCGCAACGCAGGATTTTCACGCGCGCGTTCTCGCTGACGTCGGCAAGCTCGGCCCAGGCACCGGGAAACGGCGACAGGCCGTGGATGTGGCGTAACACCGCGTGTGCGGGCTTGCTCCAGTCGATCCGCGCCTCGGCCTTGTCGATCTTGGCGGCGTAGGTGACGCCTTCCTCGCTCTGCTTCTTGAGCTGGAGCCCGCCGCGGTCGAGCGCCGCCATCGCGCGCACCATCAGATCGGCGCCGAGGCGGGAGAGGCGATCATGCAGATCGACCGCGGTCATGTTGTCTGATATCGGCAGACGCTCGGCCATGGCGACGTCGCCGGTATCGAGGCCGACATCCATCTTCATCACCATGACGCCGCTCTCGGCATCGCCTGCCATGATCGCGCGGTTGATCGGCGCTGCACCGCGCCAGCGCGGCAGCAGAGAGGCGTGAAGGTTGTAACAGCCGAGCTTTGGCGCATCGAGGATCGCCTGCGGCAGGATCATCCCATAGGCGACGACGACGGCGGCATCGGCATCGAACGCGCGAAACTCCTCCAGCGCCTCCGGCGTCTTCAGCGTCTTCGGCGTCAGCACCGGCACGCCGAGCTTTCGCGCAGCCTCTTCCACGGGCGTCGGCTGCAATTGCAGCCCGCGCCGCCCGCCCGGCTTCGGCGCGCGGGTGTAGACGGCCACGATCTCGTGGCCATGCGCGACGAGCTCAAGCAGCGTCGGCACGGAGAAATCGGGCGTGCCCATGAAGATCAGGCGGAGGGGCATCGGACCTTACTCCGCGCGCTTGGCGGCTTTCTCGAACTTCTTGATGACGCGGTCGCGCTTGAGCTTCGACAGATAGTCGACGAACAGCACGCCGTTGAGATGGTCGATCTCGTGCTGGATGCAGGTGGCGTAGAGGCCTTCGGCGTCCTCTTCATGCACCTTGCCGTCGAGATCGATGAAGCGCACGCGCACCTTCGCCGGGCGTTCGACCTCCTCGTAATATTCGGGGATCGACAGGCAGCCTTCCTCGTAAGTGGACAGCTCCTCGGAGGAGGCGAGGATCTCCGGATTGATGAAGACGCGCGGCTCCGGCTTGGTCTCGCCGTCCTGGTTGGGCTTGGCGAGGTCCATGGTGATCAGCCGCAGCGGCTGCGCGATCTGGATCGCGGCGAGGCCAATGCCGGGCGCGTCGTACATGGTTTCGAACATGTCGTCGGCTAGCCTGCGGATCTCCGGCGTGACCTTCTCGATCGGCTTGGAGACGAGGCGCAGCTGCTTGTCGGGCAGGATGATGATTTCTCTGAGGGCCATGGCGGGCGATTTAAGCTGCGCGCGACAAGCGGTCAATGCGGCCGGGAACGCGTTAACGGTCCGCTAACCATAAAACTTCGGGTTTCGTTAACCATAAAAATTAGGGATGGATTAACTATAAATGTTCGCTATTCGTTCGTGCACCCTGGCGAATCGGATAGAAGGGCAGCATGAACGAGATCATTTTCATGCTGGGCGACTGGCCGGTGCGCGGAATCGATGCGCTGATCGGCTTCGGCGCGCTGGTTCTCATCCTACTGATCGTCATTGCGGTCGTGATCGCGCGCTCCGGGCGGCGCGGGGCGGAACTGGCGATGGCGCACGCGATCCGGGCCGACGAGCTCGAGGAGCGCCTCAGCCAGGTCCTGCACGCCCAGAGCGAGGCCGCCGGCCGCGCCGACGCCATGACCCAGGCGCTGGCCGGCCGCCAGGCCGAGATGGCGCGCGCGGTCAACGAACGGCTGGATTCGGTGACCCATCGGGTCGGCCAGTCCATGGAACACTCCACCCGCAACACCATGGAGAGCCTGCGCGCGCTGCACGAGCGGCTCGGTATCATCGACAACGCGCACAAGAACCTCACCGACCTCACCACGCAAGTGACCACCCTGCGCGACGTGCTCGCCAACAAGCAGTCGCGCGGCGCGTTTGGCCAGGCGCGGATGGAGGCGATCGTCCAGGACGGCCTGCCGAAGGGTGCTTACGAATTCCAGTTCACGCTCTCGACCGGAAAACGGCCCGACTGCGTGGTGTTCCTGCCCGACCAGCGCCCGCTCTGCATCGACGCGAAATTCCCGCTGGAGGCGATGACCGCGCTGCACGATGCCCGCACGGACGAGGAGAAGCGCCTCGCCACGCAGCGGCTGCGCGGCGACGTGATGAAGCATGTCAGCGACATCGCGGAAAAATACCTCGTCACCGGCGAGACCCAGGAGATGGCGCTGATGTTCGTGCCGTCGGAATCGGTCTACGCCGAGATCCACGACGGTTTCGACGACGTGATCCAGAAGGCCTATCGCGCCCGCGTGGTGCTGGTGTCGCCGTCGCTCTTGATGCTTGCGATCCAGGTCATGCAGCAGATCATGAAGGACGCGCGCATGCGCGATGCCGCCGACCAGATCCAGACCGAGGTGATCAAGCTCGGCGACGATCTGGGCCGCCTGCGCGACCGCGTGCTTAAATTGCAGAAGCACTTTGCCGATGCCAACGAAGACGTCCGCCAGATCCTGATCTCCGCCGACAAGATCGAGAAGCGGGCCGGAAGGATCGAGGAGCTGGATTTCAGCAAGACGGACGCGCCCGAAGGCCCGCGGCTGGTGGCGACAGGGACGCCGGAGCTGTTCCCGAGGAAGCTCCAGGCGGGGGAGTAGATTTACGGCACACTGTCATGCCCCGCGAAGGCGGGGCATCCAGTACGCCGCGTCGGTTGCGATTGAACCGAGACGCTGGTGGGTACTGGATCGTCCGCCTTCGCGGACGAAGACAGGAGAGACGGCAGATGGGCGCACGCTCCTACTACGTCTACATTCTCGCCAGCAAGATCGGCGGCACGCTCTACATTGGCGTAACGAATGATCTCATCCGCCGCGTGGCTGAGCACAAGTCAAAACTCATCGAGAGCTTCACGGAAAAGTACGACGTAGCAAGGCTCGTCTATTTCGAGCAGTTCGACGATCCAGAGAACGCGATCAAACGAGAGAAGCGGCTCAAGAAATGGAATCGGGCCTGGAAGGTCCGATTGATCGAGAAAGACAACCCGAATTGGGATGATCTTTATCCCGCTATAGCCGGGCCACCATGATGGCGTCATACCGCGCGAAGGCCGGGTATCGAGTACGCCGCGACGGTGGCGATTGAACCGAAACGCTGGTGATTACTGGATCGTCCGCCTTCGCGGACGATGACACTGAGGGTGCGTTGAGGACTTCCGCCTCACTACTGCCGTGGGAGTTTTTTCGCCCAGAATCTGCTAACACCTCCACATGACCGCACCCGACGCGACCTCCTCCGCCGGCACCGATGCTCCCGCGACCTCATGGCGCGACAGCCTGGCTGTTTATCTGCAACCGCGGGTGCTGATTGTGCTGTTCCTCGGTTTCTCCTCAGGGCTACCGCTGGCGCTATCGGGCTCGACGCTGCTGGTGTGGATGCGCGAAGCCGGCGTCGACCTCAAGACCATCGGGCTGTTCGCGCTGGTCGGCACGCCCTATACGCTGAAGTTCCTGTGGGCGCCGCTGGTGGATGCGTTGCATGTGCCGCTGTTCACCCGAGCCTTCGGCCGGCGCCGCGGCTGGCTGCTGTTTTCGCAGATACTGCTGATCGTCGCGATCCTGCTGCTGGCGATGACCGATCCGGCACGCTCGCCGTTCTACGTCGCGCTCGGCGCGCTGCTGGTGGCGACGACGTCGTCGACGCAGGACATCGTGGTCGACGCCTTTCGCGTCGAGAGCCTGCCCGAGAGCGAGCAGGCCGCCGGCATGGCGGCCTATGTCGCGGCCTATCGCATCGGCATGCTGGTCTCGACCGCGGGGGCGCTGTTCATCGTCTCCGGTTTCGAGAGCACCGGTATCACCCGCAGCGCGGCCTGGATGTGGGGCTATGTAGTGATGGCGTCGATGGTGCTGATCGGGACGATCACGGCGCTCGTTGCCACCGAGCCCGAGCAATCGGAAAGGGCCGAAGCCGCGACGCACGAAGAGACCGCGTTCACGCGCGTGCTGCATGCGGCGATCGGTGCCTTCTCGGAGTTCCTGTCGCGCAAGGATGCGATCGCAGCGCTCGCCTTCGTGGTGCTGTTCAAGTTCACCGACGCATTCTCCGGCACCATGACGGCGCCGTTCGTGATCGACCTCGGCTTCACCCGCAACGACTATGCGGCGATCGTGAAAGGCGTCGGCCTCGCCGCGACGCTGATCGGCGGCTTTGCCGGCGGTTTCGTTGCGCGACGCTATTCGCTGGCAACTTCGCTCTGCATCGGCGGCGTGGTGCAGGCGCTGGCCAACCTCACCTTCTCCTGGCTCGCTGTGGTCGGCACCAGTCAATGGGCGCTGGCGCTCGCCATCTGCGCCGAGAATTTCACCAGCGCCATCGGCACCGTGATCTTCGTCGCCTATCTCTCCGCGCTCTGCCAGAACCCGCTGCACACGGCGACGCAATATGCGCTGCTCACCGCGCTCGCGGCGGTGGGGCGAACCTATCTCTCGTCAGGCGCCGGCTTCGTGGCTGCCGCAACCGGCTGGCCGCTGTTCTTCGTGATCTGCGTGCTGGTGGCTATCCCGAGCCTGGTGCTGCTGGTCTGGCTACAGAGGCGCGGACATTTCGATGCGCTGGGGCCGGTGAGGGTATAATCACCACTCATTGTCATGCCCCGCGAAGGCGGGGCATCCAGTACTCCGAGACAGTTGTGATTGACCGAGAAGCCGCGGCGTACTGGATCGCCCGCCCTCGCGGGCGATGACACCGAAAACGTGGCGAAAGCGTCTCGCCGCCCTTACTTCTTCACCAAACTCCACTTCGTCACCACGGCTTCACTCATCTGGCCGGGATCGCTGGCGCAGGCGACCTCATCCACCTTCACCGAGATCTCCTTGCCGACGAAGGATTTCAGCTGCGAGGCCTGCGCGTCGCTGGAGGTGACGAGCTGGAACGTCTCAGGTCCGGTCTCCAGATCGCACAGCCCGTTCGGCGCCGGCAGGCGGCGCGGCTCTGAGGTGATCTGGTACATCGCAACACGCTTGCCGGCGTTCTTGACGTCGCGAATCTTCATGGCGTTGAGCTCGCCCGACAGCACCTCGCCGGCACTGATCGGCTTGCCGGGCTTCGAGGGCGGCGGCGCACCATCGTCCTCCTGCGCGGCGCCGATGGCCGGTGTCACGAGCAGCAGCATCGTCGCGGCCAAAGCCGATCGTGTGGCGAATCGTTTCGTCATGTCGTCCGTTCCGTAGGTCTGTGGCTAGAACAGGGTCCGCTGCCGCATCGCGGCCGATAGCGTGCCCTCATCGAGATAATCAAGCTCGCCGCCGACGGGCACCCCATGGGCCAGCCGGGTGACCTTGACGTTGGCGTCCTGAAGCAGGTCGGTGATGTAGTGCGCGGTGGTCTGGCCGTCGACAGTTGCATTCAGCGCCAGAATGATCTCGTGCACCTCGGCCGCATGCGCGCGCGCCACCAGCGCGTCGATGGTGAGATCCTGCGGACCGACGCCATCGAGCGGTGACAGCGTCGCGCCGAGCACGTGATAGCGCCCTTGCGTCGCATTGGCACGCTCCAGCGCCCAGAGATCGGCGACATCGGCGACGACGACGATGATGGCGGGATCGCGCTTCGGATCGGTGCAGACCGTGCAGGGATTTTGCGTGTCGATATTGCCGCAGGTCTTGCAGACCTGGACCTTGTCCAGCGCAACCTGCAAGGCCGACGACAGCGGCATCATCAGCGCTTCGCGCTTCTTGATCAGATGCAGCGCCGCGCGCCGCGCGGAGCGCGGACCCAAACCCGGCAGCCGTGCGAGAAGCTGAACCAGCCGCTCGATTTCAGGACCTGCAACCGCGCCCATGTTACTGGCCGAACAGCCCCGGCGGCAGGCCGAGCCCGCCGGTCAGCGACTGCATCTTCTCCTGCATCGCGGCCTCCGCCTTGCGGCGAGCATCACTGAGGGCAGTCACGAGCAGATCTTCCAGAACCTCGCGTTCTTCCGCCTTCATCAGCGAGGGATCGATCTTGACGCCCTTGACGTCCATCTTGGCGGTCATGCGCACGGCGACGAGACCGCCGCCGGAAATGCCCTCGACCTCCACATTGCCGAGCTGCTCCTGCATCTCCTGCATCTTGGATTGCAGCTGCGCCGCCTGCTTCATCATGCCGAGAAAATCAGCCATGGGTTTTCGTCCTCAAAGATTGGCTCAGAGATCGTCGGCGTCGGAACCGTCGGGCAGATCGTCAGAGCCGTAGTCGGCGTTATCATTGGATTCCGGCGCCTCGGGGGCAAGCCTGCGGACCTCGACGACCTTGGTACCGGGGAAGCGCGACAGCACCTCCTGCACGCGCGGGTCAGCCTCGGCATTGCGCGCATGTTCCTGCTTGGCGGCCTGGCTCACCGAACGCAGCGTCGCCTGGCCTTGCTCATTGGAAACAATGATGGTCCAGCGCCGACCGGTCCACAGCTCGAACTTGCGCGCGAGCTCGGAGATCATGGTCTTGGAGGCGTTCGGCTCGAGCGCGACCTCCAGTCGGCCTTCCTCGAAACGAACGAGGCGCATGTCGCCTTCGAGCGCGCTCTTGGTCATGAGGTCGCGCTTCTGACCCGCGAGTGCGACGAGCTGGGTGAAGCTGGTGACACGCAGCTGAGGTGTTGCGCCTTGCGGATCCGGCGCGGGCGCCGCCATCTGCGGCCGGGCCCCGCCGCCGAACGTTGATGGCGATGACATCGGCATGCGAACCGGCGCGGCTGGCGGGGCGGGCGCGGCGGAGGCCGTCGGCGCAGCCGGCGCGCTGCTGCGCGCGGCACTGCCGCTCACAATCTGCGAGCCGCCGCCGTTCTGCTCCAGCATCCGGATCGCTTCGTCCGGCGTCGGCAAATCGGCGACATAGGCGATGCGCACCAGCACCATCTCGGCAGCAGCAGCCGGACGCGTCGCGCCCTGCACCTCGGTGATGCCCTTGAGCAGCATCTGCCACATCCGCGACAGCACGCGCATCGAGATCTTGGAGGCGAAGTCCTTCGCACGCACGCGCTCGGTCTCGCCATAGGCGACGTTGTCGGCGGTCGCCGGAATGATTTTCACGCGAGTGACGAAATTGACGAACTCGGCGAGGTCGGAGAGCACGACGATCGGATCGGCGCCGACGTCGTACTGATCGCGGAACTCCTTGAACGCAGCGGCGATATCGCCGCGCGCCAGCGACTCGAAGAGATCGATGACGCGGGTGCGGTCCGCAAGGCCCAGCATCTGCCTGACCGCGTCCGCCTTCACGGCGCCGGCCGCATGCGCGATCGCCTGGTCGAGCAGCGACAGCGAATCGCGCACCGAGCCTTCGGCCGCGCGCGCGATGATGCCGAGTGCCTCGGGCTCGATCTCGACATTTTCCTTGGCGGCAATGTTGGCGAGGTGCTTCATCAGCACGTCGGCCTCGACACGGCGCAGGTCGAAGCGCTGGCAGCGCGACAGCACCGTGACCGGGACCTTGCGGATCTCGGTCGTCGCGAACACGAATTTGGCGTGTTCCGGCGGCTCCTCCAGCGTCTTCAGGAAGGCGTTGAACGCCGCCGTCGACAGCATGTGGACTTCGTCGATGATGTAGACTTTGTAGCGGGCACTGGCCGGCGCGTAGCGCACGCTGTCATTGATCTGACGGACGTCGTCGACGCCGGTATGCGAGGCGGCGTCCATCTCCAGCACGTCCATGTGCCGGCTTTCCATGATCGCCTGGCAATGCACGCCTAGCGTCGGCATGTGGATGGTCGGGCCTTTCACCGAGCCATCCGGCATCTCGTAGTTGAGTGCACGGGCAAGGATGCGCGCAGTGGTGGTCTTGCCGACACCGCGGACGCCGGTGAGGATCCAGGCCTGCGGAATCCGCCCGGTCTCGAAGGCATTGGAGACGGTGCGGACCACGGCCTCCTGGCCGATCAGATCGTCGAAGCTTGAGGGGCGGTATTTCCGCGCCAGCACCCGATAAGGCGCGTTGCCGGCCGGGCCGGCGCGATCAGGAGGTGGAGGGGCGCCAGCGTCGGTCATCGGTCAATCCGCAATGGAATGTCTCTCGGCTGGCTTTTGCGGACATGAGCGCGCCAGCGGGAGGCCCCGCCAGCGCAATTCGCTCGAAAAAACAGGTAGGAGACTGACGAGCGACCCGATCCGGACCTCGTTAGGGCTGCTTCCTTCCGGACCTGACCCGGTTGGCGAGTGGCTCGTCCACCGCCAATCTCCCGGCCCCTATTTGGGGCCAAAGGGAGCGGAAAGCAAGCGGGTATCACATTGGCCCACTTGATCTTGCCTAGCATCCGGGCAATTCCGGGTCTGCCCAGCCGATAGGCTGTGCTTCCGCTACCAAGGCCGCCTTGGTAAGAACGCTGCCGGAATTCCACCTAACCAGAAAAGCGATTGATCCCAATGGTTACACGTCGTGATGTTGCATCGATTGTCGGACTTGGCGCCATCGGCGCGGCGACCGCGAGCGCGCTGGCCTCTCCGGCCGTGGCCCAGGCGGCTGATCCCAACGAATCGACCTTCGCCCGCATCCGCCGCACCAAGAAGATGCGGATCGGTGCGGTCGGCGGCGGCGCGCCCTATTATATGAAGGATCTTTCCAGCGGCCAGTGGAAGGGCTTCTACATCGACATCGCCAAGGGGCTGGCCGACGACATGGAGGCGGAGCTCGAGATCACCGAGACCACCTGGGGCAATTCGGTGCTCGATCTGCAGTCCAACAAGATCGACATCTTCTTCGGCCTCAATCCGACCCCGAAGCGCGCGCTGGTGATCGACTTCTCGGTGCCTGTTTTCAACAACGCCTTCGGCATCCTCTGCAAGAAGGACTTCAAGCCGAAGAGCTGGGCCGAGCTGAACTCGCCCGATATCAAGATCGCGGTCGACCAGGGCTCCTCGCACGACCAGGTCGTCAGCCGCCTGACGCCGAAGGCGCAGATCTCGCGCCTGAAGACCGCCGACGATGCCACCGCCGCGCTGCAGACCGGCCGTGTCGACGCGCAGTGCCTCATCACCATGCTGTCGCTGACCGTGCTGAAGAAGAACCCCTCGCTCGGCCAGTTCGTGCTGCCGACGCCGATCTTCGCGACGACGTCGAATGCCGGCTTCCGGCGCGAGAACGACAAGACCTGGCGCGACTACGTCAACACCTGGATCGACTTCAACAAGGGCCTCGGCTTCATCCGCAACGCCATCATCACCAACATGGAGCTGGTGGGCGTGACCGAGGCGGACATTCCGCCGGGCGTTTCGTTGTAAGCTTTCCACCGTCATTCCGGGGCGATGCGAAGCATCGAACCCGGAATCTCGAGGTTCCGGGTTCTCGCGACGCGAGCCCCGGAACGACAATGCCAGCGACTAGGCGTACGACGAGTTAAACACGCATGTATCAGTGGGACTTCGGCATCCTCTGGAGCTATCGCTGGCTCTTTCTCAACGGGCTTGGCGTCACCGTCGGCTTCACCGTGGTGATCGTGGTGCTTGGCCTCGTCTTCGGCCTGTTCGGGGCGTTCGGCAGCCTGTCGCGCTTCAAGGCGGTACGCCTCACCGCCCTCACCTTCATCGAGGCGTTCCGCTGCACGCCGATCCTGGTGCAGCTGATCTGGTTCTACTACGCACTGCCGATCCTGGCCGGCGTCGAGATGACGCCGATCACCGCGTCGGCGCTGGCGCTGTCGCTCTATGGCGGCTCGTTCTATTCGGAGATCATCCGCGGCGGCATCATCTCGATCGACAAGGGCCAGTCGGAAGCCGGCGCCGCGCTCGGCATGACACCGGGCCAGAGCATGCGACGCATCGTGCTGCCGCAGGCGATCAAGCGCATGATCCCGGCGCTGATGAACCAGTCGATCATCCAGTTCAAGAACACCTCGCTGGTCTCGGTGCTGGCCGTGCCGGATCTGGTTTATCAAAGCCAGGTTGCAGCGCATGACAGCTACCGGCCGCTGGAGACCTACACGGCGGTTGCGGTCGCCTATGCGGCGATCCTGATCCCGCTCACCATCATCGTCCGCCGCGGCGAGAAGCGACTGGCGGTCAGCGAATGAGCGACACGTCCAAGACCATTTCGAAAATCGAGATTCGTGGCCTTCGCAAAAGCTTTGGCAGCAACGAAGTCCTGAAGAACATTAGTCTCGACGTCGCCAAGGGTGGCGTCGTGGCGTTGATCGGGCCATCAGGCTCGGGCAAATCGACTCTGCTCCGCTGCATCAATCTCCTGGTCGTGCCCGACGGCGGCAGCGTCCGCGTCGGCGACACGCGCTTCGCGTTCGGCGACGGTTCGAAGCTTCCCGATGTGAGGACGCTCGCAAAATTCCGCGCCACCACCGGCATGGTATTCCAGCACTTCAATCTGTTCCCGCACATGACGACGCTTCAGAACGTGATGGAGGGGCCCGTCACGGTCCGGCGCATGGCCAAGGCCGACGCCGAAAAGCTCGCACGCGCGCAGCTTGCCAAAGTTGGCCTTGCGGAGAAGGCGGACCAATATCCGGCAACGCTGTCCGGCGGCCAGAAGCAGCGCGTCGCGATCGCGCGCGCGCTTGCGATGGAGCCTGATGTGATGCTGTTCGACGAGGCGACGTCGGCGCTCGATCCGGAGCTCGTCGGCGAGGTGCTAAGCGTGATCCAGCAGCTGGCTTCCGAAGGCATGACCATGGTGATCGTGACCCACGAGATTGCCTTTGCCCGCGAGGTCGCCGACCGCCTCATCTTCATGCGCGACGGTGTCGTGGTCGAGGAAGGCCCAGCGCGGCAGGTGATCGACAATCCCAGCGAAGCCGCGACGCGCGCCTTCCTCAGCCATTTCCACCGCACCGGCGCGCTGCCGCCGGCGAACGCGACACTGTGATGTCCGAGATCACTCGCGTCTATCTCGTCACCGGTGCCGCCAGCGGCATCGGCCGCGCCACCGCAAAGCTGCTTGCCGCACCCGGCACGGCGCTGCTGCTGCACACGCGCTCGAACGCCACGGGACTCGATGCCACCGCAGCGGAAGCCGAAGCAAAGGGCGCCGCGGTCGCCAAATGCCTTGGCGATCTTGCCGAGGAAACAGCCGCGACCGATGCCATCGCCGCCACGCAAACCGCCTTCGGCCGGCTCGATGGACTGGTTCTCATCGGCGGCCACGCCCGCCGCGGCAGCGCCATCGGCACGCCCGCGGACCATTTCCGGAAAGCGATGGACGAATCGGCGCTCGCGTTCACGCGGATGGTCGGAGCCGCACTTCCTCTGTTACGCGCCGGCCAAGATGCACGGATCGTGGCGGTATCGTCCTTCGTGGCACACGCCATCCGGCCTGAATTCGCGCCGTTTGCGGCAACGGCCGCGAGCCGCTCCGCGCTCGAAGCGCTGGTGCGGCTCGCCGCAGTCGAGCTCGCGACGGACGGCATCACCGTCAATGCGGTGGCCCCCGGCCTGATCGTCAAGGACAAGCCGAGCGAGAGCCGGCTGTCGCCCGAGCAGATTGCCGCAACGGAAGCGCTGATCCCGATGCGCCGCCGCGGGCGGCCGGACGAGGTCGCCGAGATCGTCGCCTTCCTGGCATCCCCGAAAGCATCCTACGTCACCGGCCAGGTCTGGCACGTCAATGGAGGCCTGACTTGACCGAAGCAACCATCCAACACCTCCGCCTGTTCCTGATCGAAAGCCCGATCAAGATGGCGCGCCTGCAGGGCGTCGGCAACGTCAAGGGCACGGTGAAGCGCGTGTTGATCGAGCTGACCTCCAGCGACGGCGTGGTCGGCTGGGGCGAGGCGGCGCCGTGGGAGGTCTTTACGGGAACGCCTGAAGCGGCGTTCTCGGCGCTCGACATTTATCTGCGGCCGATCCTGCTCGGCAAACCCGTACGGCGCGTCCGCGCGCTGATGGCGGAGCTCGATCGCGCACTGGTCGGCCATGCCGAAGCAAAAGTCGCGATCGAGATGGCGCTGCTCGACATCGTCGGCAAATCGTCGGGGCTGTCGGTCGCCGATCTCCTTGGCGGCCGGGTGCGCGATACCATCCCCCTTTCCTTTTCGATCGCCGATCCGGATTTCGCCGCCGATCTCGAACGCATGCGAAAGATGGTTCCTGAAGGCAATGTCATCTACAAGGTCAAGACCGGCGTGAAGCCGCATCGCGAGGACCTCGGTCATCTCGAGGCGATCCGGAAGGAATTTGGTGACAAGGTCGATCTGCGCGTCGACTACAACCAGGCGCTGGCGCCGTTCGGCGCGATCAAGATCCTGCGCGATGTCGAGGAATTCGCGCCGACCTTCATCGAGCAGCCGGTGCCGCGCAAATTCCTCGACGTGATGGCGCAGCTTACCGCGGCGCTGGAAACGCCCGTGCTCGCAGATGAAAGCTGCTTCGACCGCCGCGACATGATGGAGGTGGCGCGCCGCGAGGCGGCCGATGCCGTCTCCATCAAGCTGATGAAGGCCGGTGGCCTGTTCGAGGCGCAGGCGATCATGGCGATCGCCGACATCGCCGGCCTGCCCGGCTATGGCGGCACGCTATGGGAAGGCGGCATTGGTCTTGCCGCCGGGACACAGCTGATCGCGGCAACACCGGGCATCTCGCTCGGCTGCGAATTCTACATGCCGCACCACGTGTTGACCGAGGACGTGCTGGAAGAGCGCGTGGCCAACCGCGGAGGTCACGTCGTCGTGCCCGATGGGCCGGGTCTCGGGATTCGCGTGAGCGAGGCCTCGATTCGAGGCAACGCGCGGGTTCTGGCGGAGGCGTAAGGCAGCCACCGGCACGGCAAAAACTCGGTCGTCGTCCCGGCGCGCTCTTTGGGCGCGCTTGTCCGGGACGACGAGCGTGTATGCAGCAAGAGCGGAGCCCAATCCTTCCCCTCGCCAACTCCCTATCGTATGGTCCGACCCAGCACGCCCGACCCCATCGGGCCATCCGGAAACCTCCATGCCCGAACCTGCCTGGTCGCTGCACTCCCGCCTGAAAGAGGACACCATCGACATTGGCGATCTGCCGCTGTCGAAGGTGCTGGTCATCAAGGACGCGCATTATCCCTGGCTGCTGCTGGTGCCGCGACGCGCCGATGCGGTCGAGATCATCGATCTCGACGAGGTACAGCAGGCACAGCTGATGACGGAGATCTCCCGCGTCTCGCGCGCGCTGAAGGAGATCACCAAATGCGACAAGCTCAATGTCGCGGCGCTCGGCAATCTCGTGCCGCAGCTTCACATTCACATCATCGCACGCCGCACCAGCGATGCCGCCTGGCCGCGGCCGGTCTGGGGCGTGATGAAGCCGCTGGCGCACGATGCCACCGAGGTACAGAATTTCATCAGCGCGCTTCGCAAGAAAATCTGGTTGGGTTGAAAGAACAAGAAATGTCAGCATTTGACTCGTTTCCGCTGGGGCAGCCGGCCTTCGTCACCAACATCCTCGATCGCGCCGCGCATCTGCGCCGCGACGACGAAAAGCTGTTCGCGATGGAGCAGAAGTCGTCGTCGCGCGCCTATGTCGTCTACCGCGACTCGCTGCTGGTGAAGCGCGAGGGCGACAAGGCGCGTGCGCTGCTGTCGATCGACGAAGCGCTGAAATGCGGCGCCAACCCGGGCACGATCTTTCTGGGCTTGCGCGACGGCGCGGCGATCTTCGGCATGGGCCTGGCACAGGCCGCTGCCGAGAAACTCATCGGCCGCGAGGACTACACCGTCACCGAGCTGCGCGGCATGGCGATGCAGGGCGCGATCCCGCCCGACGAGCTGTCGGCGATTGCGATGGCAAAGTCGATGGTCGGCTGGCACCAGCGCCACGGCTATTGCGCCAATTGCGGCACCCGCAGCGCGATGAAAGAAGGCGGCTGGAAGCGCGAATGCCCGGCGTGCAAGGCCGAGCATTTTCCCCGCACCGACCCGGTCGTGATCATGCACGTCGCCTCGGGCGACAAATGCCTGCTCGGCCGCCAGAAGCAGTTTCCGCCGGGCATGTTTTCGTGCCTCGCCGGCTTCGTCGAGGCCGCCGAAACCATCGAGGATGCGGTGCGTCGCGAAATCCTGGAGGAGTCAGGCATTCGCTGCACGGACGTGCAGTATTACATGACGCAGCCCTGGCCCTATCCGTCGTCGCTGATGATCGGCTGCAGCGCGCGGGCGCTGAACGAGGACATCGTGGTCGACCATTCCGAGCTGGAGGACGCACGCTGGTTCACGCGCGAAGAGGCGGCGCTGATGCTGAAACGGACGCATCCGGACGGACTTGCCGGACCGCATCCGTTTGCGATCGCGCATCACCTGCTCGGTCGCTGGGTGCACGACAAGATCTGAGGCGGCCGATGGCGCACTCTGCGATCGCGCCGCGCATCCTGTGCATCGGCATTCCCGTGCGCGACCTCACCTTCCGGGTGGAGGCCGTGCCGGAGCGCGGCAGCAAGGCGAACGCGACGCATCTTGCTGAGATCTGCGGCGGCAACGCGCTCAACGCCGCGATCGCGATGGCGCGGCTCGGCGGCCGCGTCGCGTTTGCGGGGCCGATGGGCGATGCGCTGGAGACGTCGAGCGGCTTCATTCTCGAGCGGATGGCTGCCGAGGGGATCGAGACCGGGCACATCGTGCGCATCCCTGGCGCGACCACGCCCGTCTCGGCGATCATCATCGACGCGTCTGGCGAACGAACGCTGACGATCTACCGCGATCCCGCGCTGTGGAGCGTAAAGCTATCCGATGCCGACGAACTGCTCGCGGGTTGCCAGGCAGTGCTCGTCGAGAGCCGCTGCGGCGCCTTCTGCATCGATCTCTGCACCGAGGCGCGCCGTCGCGGCATTCCTGTCGTCGTCGGCGTCGATCGCGCGATGGAGCTGACGGACGGCTTGCTTACGGTCGCCTCACATCTGCTGTTTGCCAGCGAGCAGGCGCAGGAGACCGCCAGCGTCGAAGACGACAGCGAAGCGCTGAGGCGGCTCGCCAAACTCACGCCAGCTTTCCTCGCCGCCACCCGCGGCCCGCGTGGCACGATCTGGCTGGACGAGGTCGGCCAGCTGGAGGAGACGCCAGCTTTTCCGGTCGAGGCAGTGGACACGCTCGGCGCCGGCGATGTCTTCCATGGCGCCTTCACGCTTCGCCTCGCCGAGCGTGGCAGCGTGCGCGAGGCGCTGCGATTCGCCGCGGCCGCTGCGGCGCTGAAATGCACGCGCCATGGTGGTGGCATGGCCGCACCGCAACGTATTGAAGTTGAAGCGTTTTTGCAGGATAGGCGTTAGCCCTATTGCGGGGACACGCTACGATTATGGACTTGCTATAGAAAGATTTTCTCTATATCAGGGAAATCGGCCCTTAAATTGGAACAAAGTTCTTCAAATGACTGATGTTGCTGTCCAGATCCCCGAGACCAGCCGCCGGCTCGACGCCATCGATCGAAAGATCCTGATGGTCCTCCAGGAGGACGCCTCACTGTCCGTTGCCGAAATCGGCGACCGTGTCGGACTGTCCTCGACCCCCTGCTGGAAGCGCATCCAGCGCCTCGAGGCCGACGGCGTGATCCTGAAGCGCGTGGCGCTGGTCGACCAGAACAAGATCGGGCTCGGCATCTCCGTATTCGTCTCGGTTGAGAGCTCCGATCATTCCGACGCCTGGCTGAAGAAATTCGCCGAAGCCGTCAGCGCCATGCCCGAAGTGATGGAATTCTACCGCATGGCCGGTGACGTCGATTACATGCTGCGCGTCGTGGTCGCGGACATGCAGGCCTATGACATCTTCTACAAGAAGCTGATCAGCGCCGTGCCGCTCAAGAACGTCACCTCGCGATTCGCGATGGAGAAGATCAAGTCGGTGACGGCGCTGCCGATCCCGGCGGTGGTCGCGGCCTGACACTTAATTCTTATTTTGACGCGTTTTCTTCGCGCGAACCGGTATCCACTTCGCTTGAAAACGCTTTAGGCTGGCTGAAACATCGGCAGCGCGACAGTTACCCGCGTGCCCCCGCTCGGAGCCGCGGCGATATCGATCGTGCCGCCATGCGCCTCGACGAGGCTGCGCGCCACGGCAAGGCCAAGGCCGGCGCCGCCGGTCGCGCGATTGCGCGACTTTTCCAGCCGGTGGAACGGCTCCAGCACCGCCTGCCGCTGATCGGCCGGAATGCCCGGCCCCTCGTCGTCGATCGACACGACAATGGCGCCGTCCTTCAGCGCCGCGCGAACCTGTGCGGCATGACCGTAGGCGAGTGCGTTGTCGATAATGTTGGCGAGGATCCGCCGCAGCGCCAGTCGATCCCCGAGCACGATCGTATCCCGCGCATGCGCGTCCGTCACCAAATCGACCGGGGCTCCCTGCGCGCGGCGATCGTGCACTTCGGCGGCGATCAGCGCAACGAACTCGACCATCTCCTGCGACAGGCCACCGGCGCCGGCCCGCGTCGACAGCAGCGCGTCGTCGAGCAGCCGGATCATGTCGTCGATATCGGCAACCGCCCGCTGCCGCTCGGCATCATCGGGGATGTGCTCGACGCGCAACCGCAGCCTGGTCGCGAACGTCCTGACATCATGGGCGATGCCGCCAACCAGCGTCATGCGCGCGCGCAGCATCTCCGCGAGCCGCCCCTGCAAGCGGTTGAACGCGGCAATGACGGCGCGTATTTCGGGCGCGCTGCGGCGCGCATCCGGCAGCGGTGGCGGATCGGCCGACAGATCGACGCGATCGACGGCGGCGGCGAGTTGCGCCAATGGCCGCGTCTCGCGCTGCATGACCAGCAGCGCCAGCAGGGCCACGATCGAGCCGAACAGACCCGCGCCGAAACCGACGGGCAGGCCGAGCGGGGTGACCGGCAGGCGGGTATAGGCATCGATGATCAGGAGCTCGCCGCTGTGCAGGCCGATCCGGAATTCGATGGCATTGGCCATCAGCCGCGCGATGCGGGGAAACATGCGCGCGACACGGTGGTCGGGTGGCGACACGATCTCGACCGAGCGTCCCGACAGGCCGGCGGCATAGGTCTCGCGCAGCTTTTGCTGCTGCTCCGGCGTCTCGCCATCGACCGGTGTAGCCGACGGCATGACCCGCACCATGAATTGTGGTGAGGACACGGCATCCAGCACGGACTGCCGCGAGGCAATGGCCGTGCGCTCGAGCAGCGAAGCCAGCGCATCGAGGCGTTCGGGCGTCGGCCGGGTCAGCTCGTTCTCATGAACGGTGGTGCGATAGAAGATCGCCACGACGACGGTGACCACTACGCTAAAGCCGATCAAGCCGATCAGGGCCAGCCGCGCCGCCAGCGTGACGCGCAGCATCACGACACCTGCCTGACGGTCGCGGTGAACAGATAGCCGCCGTTTCGCACCGTCGTGATGAGATTGGAGCCGGGGCTGGCACCGTCGAGCTTCCTGCGAAGCCGCGAGATCAGCATGTCGACGGTGTGGTCGAACGGCTCGGCCGAACGTCCCCGCGTCCAGTCGAGGATCTGGTCGCGGGTCAGTACCCGGCGCGGCCGCTGCACGAAGCAGCCGAGCAGGTCGAATTCGGCGCTGGTCAATTGCAGCGCCTCGGCCTCAATCGCCTCGACGCTGCGCGCATCGAGATCAATCACGAAGCGGTCGAACGCAAATCGCCGGACCAGCGGCTTTGCGATGATGCCATTGCTGCGGCGGAGGATGGCTCGGACCCGCGCCAGCAACTCGCGCGGACCGAACGGCTTTGCGAGATAATCGTCGGCACCCATCTCCAGGCCGACCACGCGATCGATCTCGTCGCTCTTGGCGGTCAGCATCAGGATCGGGACGGAATCGTCTGCGCGCAAGCGGCGACAGATCGAAAGCCCGTCCTCGCCCGGCAGCATCAGGTCGAGGATCACGATGTCAGGCCGCAACCGCTGAAGCATCGCATCCATCGCCTTGCCGTCGCCGACACAGGCGACCTCGAACCCCTCGCGCCGCATGAAATCGGCGACGAGACGGCTGATCTCGGGATCGTCCTCCACCATGAGAATCGTGGCTGGATGCGCATTCATCGCCGCATTGTGGATGACATCACGGCTCGCGCAAGGGCGCGGGCAGCGTTGTTACATAGTGTTACACGCGCCCGACATTGCCATAACAATCGTTTCGTCCCGGCAATGCGGCGCAGACATCGCCCGCTCAGTCTCCCCTGCACGGCTCCCGCTTACGGCAGCCCCACAAGGAGACGACGAGCATGACCAAGCTCTTCCTCACCACCCTCGTCATCGGCACCCTGTCGGTTGCGGCCGCTGCGGACGCCAATGCCTGGACGCGATCGGCGACCGGCACCGGTCCGCGCGGTACCTCCAGCGTCACCGCGACTGGAAGCTGCGCCAATGGAAGCTGCAGCCGCAACGTCACCCGCACCGGCCCCGCCGGCAACACCTACACCCGCACCGGCACGATCTCGCGCTGAGCGAGGCCGGGCCGGGCCGTCGTCGCGCCTGCCCCGCGCGGCGGCGGCTCGCACCCTCGAAAGCCCAGGAGAACGACATGTCCACCTACTCTCACCTCATCTCGCCAGCACGCATCGCAATCATATCTGCACTGATGGTCGCAATGGCCACGCCCGGTTTCGCGCAGACCCAGGTGCCCGCCGATATGCGGAGCGAGGCAATGTTGTTGCTGCGCGCATGTAGCGCCGACTATGACCGCCTGTGCAGCAGCGTCACGCCGGGTGGCGGACGCATCCTCGCCTGCCTGAAGTCTCATGCCGACCAGCTCAGCGCCGCTTGCGCGCAAGTGATGCCACGCGCGCAATCGCTGCGAGAGCGCGCGATCACCGCGGGCGTCGCCCCGAAATAGGAGGACACGATGAGTACGGCATCACTCCTGCTCGATCCCACGCTCCGTCGCTTGATCCTGGCGACCGCGCTTGGCCTGATGCTGCTCGAATACGGCATTGGCCGATTGGCTCACCGCGAGACCCACGATTGGCGCGAAAGCGTTGCGTCATTCGGCGTCGCGCTGGGGCAGAACGTACTGCGCGCGGTTGAGGCGGGAATACTCGCCGTGCCGTTCGCCTTCCTCTACAAGCACCGCCTGTTCGACTTCGAGCAATCCGGTCCGCTCGCGCTCGCGGGATTGTTCGTCGGCAGCGAGTTTATGTACTATTGGCAGCACCGCGCCTCGCACCGTATCCGCTGGATGTGGGCGACGCATGCGGTGCATCACTCGACCACACGGCTGAACCTGACGGCGGCGATTCGACTCGGCTGGACCGGCAACATTTCGGGCAATTTCCTTTTCTTCCTGCCGCTCGCCTGGATTGGATTCCATCCCTTCGCCATCGTGACGATGCTCGGGATCAACCTGCTCTACCAGTTCTTCATCCACAGCGACTTTGCACCGAAGCTCGGTGCGCTCGAATGGATACTCAACACACCGAGCCATCATCGCGTGCACCACGCCTGCAACGAGGCGTGCCTCGACAAGAACTATGGCGGCATCCTCATCGTCTTCGACCGCCTGTTCGGCACCTTCGCCGAGCGGCCCACGGACCAGCCGCTCCGCTTCGGCCTCGTCGGCGGTGCGCCCTCCTTCAACCCGATCCGGATCGCGCTCGGCGAATGGATCGCGATGCTCGCCGATGCCTGGGAGGCGCACGGTGCGGGCGCAAAGCTGCGCGCACTGTTCGGCCCGCCGGGCGGCTAGAACCGCCCACCCACAGTTGAATTTCTGCGACCATCGCGCGAGCGGCGGCAATCGTGCAGCGGAACCGACCCTAACCGGGCATTTACCGAGAGTTAGTTTCGTTCGCCTATCTTCGCGCCATGGAGGGGAGAACGGCGATTCCGTCCCGGCGGTGGCCTGCCTGGGCGAATGCGACTGCATTGCTGCTCGCAGGCTGGATCGCATTGGCCATCCTCACCTTACAGGTTCGTCCGGGCGCGACGGTCGTCGCGGTTGCGTTTCCACCCTGGTGGAGCACGCAGCAGGTCTTTCAGGCTGCGGGATCGGCGCAAGCGTCGATCGTGAGGGCGACCGCCCTTCCCACTCTTCTCGTCGTCCGCCCGGATGACCATGACGGACTGACTCGCCTGCATGATGCCGGCGCATGGTTCGTGATGGACGCGCAAGCGGTCTCAGCATGTTTTGGTGGATTGCCAGATGGCGGGTAGCCATTTGGCACGTAGTCCTGGAGAGGATGAAATGGTTGTCGAGAACGACGGACTGGAATCGCTGCGGCAAACCACCAGCAAGATTCTCGTCGCGATGCTCTGGCTGCACGTGCCGATCAGCATGACCATAGGGCTTGCGCTCGGCAAGGCCTGGCTCACCCCTGCAATCTTCATGACGATCTTCGCACTCGCCGCGACCCTGTCCTGGCGCATGTCCGGCAATGGCCTCTCCACCCGCCTCGTGTTCGCGGTTGCTCTCATGAGCGGCGTGTCGATGTTCACCTGGCAGTTCGAGGGACATCCCTGGCAGATCGACATGCACATGTACTTCTTCGCGGCGCTGGCCTGCACGGTCGCCTATTGCGACTACCGGCCGATCGTCGCGGCGACGGTCGCGGTCGCGCTGCATCATATCGCGCTGAACTTCCTGCTCCCCGCGGCGATCTATACCGGCGGCTCCGATTTCGGTCGCGTCGTGCTGCATGCGGTCATCCTGCTGATCGAGGCCGGTGTTCTGATCGCGCTCGCGCATAAGCTCCAGGAGCTGTTCGAGACGACGGCAGTGAAGACTGCCGAGGCCCAGACGGCGATGGCGGCCGAAGCGCGCGCCAACAGCGAGCGTCATGAGGTCGAGCAGCGCGCCGAGCAGGACCGAGAGGCGGCCAAACAGCGGCTTGCGAGCAATTTCGAACGCAGCATCGGCGGTATCGTCGAGGCGGTAGCGATTGCCGCCGGCGAGGTGCAGCAGCTGTCGTCCGCGATGAGCAACAACAGCGCCGATACCGCGCGTCAGACTGCGGCCGCGGCTGCGGCCTCGAACCGGGCCTCCGGCAATGTCGAGACGGTGGCCGCCGCGACCGAGGAGCTCACCGCATCGGTCACCAGCATCACGCAGCAGGTCGCACGCTCCGCCGAGATCGCCGCCCGTGCCGCGGACGAAGCCCGCCGCACCAATCAGGTGGTCGAAGGCCTTGCCAGCGGCACGCAGAAGATCGGCGAGGTCGTCACGCTGATCCAGAACATCGCAAGCCAGACCAATCTCCTGGCCTTGAACGCCACCATCGAGGCTGCCCGCGCCGGTGAGCACGGCAAGGGTTTTGCCGTGGTCGCGAGTGAAGTGAAGGCGCTGGCAAACCAGACCGCCAAGGCCACCGAGGAAATCTCGGCCCAGGTGCAGACCATCCAGAGCGCCACGGGCGACGCCGTCAACGCCATCCAGGCGATCGGCGCGACCATCGCCGAGATCGACGAAATCTCCGGCCAGATCTCGACTGCGGTCGATCAGCAGGGTCTCGCAACCCGCGAGATCGCCGGCAGCCTCCAGCAGGCTGCCACCGGCACCCGTGAAGTGAACGACAACATCGCCAGCGTCAGCAAGGCGTCCGATGAGGCAGGTACCGCCGCCTCGAAGATGCATCAGGCCGCCGCGGGACTGTCCTCGCAGTCCGACCGTCTCAAGGCCGAAGTGGATGGCTTCCTGGGATCGCTGCGGACGGCGTAGGGCCCCGCGGGGAAGCTGTCATCGCCCGGCTTGACCGGGCGCTCCAGTACGCCGCGGCGTCTCCGTATCTCACTAGCTTCTCTGGAATACTGGATCACCCGCTTTCGCGGGTGATGACAGCGATGAATGCGGTGGGCGTAAGTGCACCGCGGCAGCCAGATCAGATCTTCTGATTGTACTCGCCGACCTCGGGATGGTTACGCAGCACGCTGTTCACCATCTCGAACATGTCGTGCATGCGCTGCTCGGAGACCGGGCTCTCGACCACGACGACCAGTTCGGGCTTGTTTGACGAAGCACGCACCAAGCCCCAGCTGCCGTCCTCGACCGTGACGCGCACGCCGTTGACGGTGACGAGATCGCGGATCGACTGGCCGCCGATCTTGGCGCCCTGCGCCTGCAAGCCTTCGAAATGCTTCACGACCTGGTCGATGACACCGTACTTCACCTCGTCGGCACAATGCGGCGACATGGTCGGCGACGACCAGGTCTTCGGCAGCGCATTCTTCAGATCGGCCATCGACTTGCCGGGCGCACGGTCGAGCATGTCGCAGATCGCGATCGCCGAAACGAGGCCGTCGTCATAGCCGCGGCCATACGGCTTGTTGAAGAAGAAGTGGCCGGACTTCTCGAAGCCCGCGAGCGCACCGGTCTCGTTGGTGCGGCGCTTCATGTAGGAATGGCCGGTCTTCCAATAGGCGGTCCTGGCGCCCTGCTTCTGCAAGACGGGATCGGTGATGAACAGACCGGTCGACTTCACGTCGACGATGAACTGCGCGTCCTTGTGGATCGCCGACATGTCGCGCGCCAGCATCACGCCGACCTTGTCGGCAAAGATCTCCTCGCCGGTGTTGTCGACGACGCCGCAGCGGTCGCCATCGCCGTCGAAGCCGAGACCGACATCGGCCTTGTGATGCAGCACCGCGTCGCGGATCGCGTGCAGCATCTCCATGTCCTCAGGATTCGGATTGTATTTCGGGAAGGTGTGGTCGAGCTCGGTGTCGAGTGGGATCACCTCGCAGCCGATCGCCTCCAGCACCTGGGGCGAGAACGCACCAGCCGTGCCGTTGCCGCAGGCCGCGACGACCTTGAGCTTGCGCTTGAGCTTTGGGCGATTGGTGAGGTCGGCGATGTAGCGCGCCGGATAGTTCTCGTGGAACTGGTAGGAGCCGCCGGCCTTGTTCTTGAACTCGGCGCCCAGCACGATCTCCTTCAGCCGTGTCATCTCGTCAGGGCCGAAGGTCAGCGGACGGTTGGCGCCCATCTTCACGCCGGTCCAGCCATTGTCGTTATGCGAGGCCGTGACCATGGCGACAGCGGGCACGTCGAGGTCGAATTGCGCGAAATAGGCCATCGGCGTCACCGCAAGGCCGATGTCGTGGACCTTGCAGCCCGCCGCCATCAAGCCGGAGATCAGCGCATATTTGATCGAGGCCGAATAGCCGCGGAAATCGTGGCCGGTGACGATCTCTTGCTTGACGCCGAGCTCGGCGATCAGCGCGCCGAGGCCCATGCCGAGCGCCTGTATCCCCATCAGGTTGATTTCCTTCTGGAACAACCACCGCGCGTCGTATTCGCGGAAACCCGTGGGCTTCACCATCGGCTCGGATTCGAAGGCGTAGGTGTTGGGCAACAAGACGGATTTCGGCTTGGGGAACATTGAGGCGGTCTCGTGAAAATGGCGGGATTGATGCAGCCTTAGCGAATGCCAGGGCGCAGCGGAAGGCGGGAATGAAGGCTTATGGCGGATAATTGCGGCAGTTTGGTAACGGAAAAGCGTTACCGGCCGCAGGCTCGCTCAGGGCAGTTTCGAAATCATGAGGCTGAAATGCGGCCCCTTTTACTGCTCCAGCACCATCTGGCCGTTGGCGTACTCAAAGCGCTTCAGGCGGGACAGGAAGGAGAGGCCGAGCAGGTTCTCGGACAGCGCGGCGTCCGGCAGCACCATGGCATCGACGTCGCGCACGACGAGGCCGCCGACATCCAGCATGGCAATGCGGGTGCGCGCGGCCTTGATGGTGCCGTTCGCGGTGGTGACCGTGGCGTTGTACTCGCTGCGCGAGGGACGCAATCCGAAGCGGGCGGCCGAGGTCTCGTTCAGCGCCACCACGGAGGCGCCGGTGTCGACCATGAAACCGATGCGCTGGCCGTCGATGCGGCCCTCTGTCTGGAAATGACCGCGGATGTCGCGGGGGATGTTGAGGCTGCGGCTGCCGGCCGGCGCGGCGGTCGCAACTGCGACCGTCGTGTGCGGCGCCGACGTGGCGGAGGCGGAGCTCATCCTGTCCGCCATCTGCGCCATGAATGTACCGAGACCGATCATCACGGCCGCGAAGATCATAATGTTACGCATCACACCACTTCCGAGCCGAACGCGCGATTTCACCACGCGACGCGCCCTGCTGCGAGCGAGGTCGCAGCAACGCCGGTGCTATTTTGACGAAAAGGATGAGCGGACGGTTAATAATACGGCTTCACGTCCCGCGCGGCTTGGCCCGGCGGGTCGGCAGTGCGGTCGCCGGATCGTCCGGCCAGGGATGGCGCGGGTAGCGGCCGCGCAGGTCGGAGCGGACGGCGGCGTAGCTGCCGCGCCAGAAGCCGGGGAGATCGCGCGTCACCTGCACCGGGCGCTGCGCCGGCGACAGCAGCTCAAGCACCAAGGGCACCTTGCCGGCGGCGATCGACGGATGGGTGTTGAGACCGAACAATTCCTGCAGCCGCACGGCGATGGTCGGCCCCTGCTCGGCCTCGTAATCGATTGCCAGCACGCTTCCCGTCGGCGCCTCGAAATGGGTCGGCGCCTCGCGATCGAGCCGCGCGCGCATCTCCCATGGCAACAGCGCCATCAGCGCATCGGAGAGATCGCCGGCGGAAATGTCCTTGAACGCGATTTTGTCGTAGAGCGCCGGCACCAGCCAATCGTCGCGCCGCGCGATCAATCCGTCGTCCGACAGATCAGGCCAGCTCTCGCCCTCGGCCTTGCGCAAAAACATCACGCGGTCGCGCCATTGCTTGGCGGCCTTCGACCAGGGCAACCGGTCGAGGCCCACAGCGATCAGTCCGTCAGCGAAGATGCGCGCAGTGTCTTCCGAGGGTGACACCGAAAGCGTGACCTCGGACAGCGTGATCGCTTGCAGCACGCGCTTGCGCCGTGCGCGCAGCGACATCGCGCCGCGGTCGAAGGAGATCTCGTCGACGCTCTCGATGTGCTCGGCAAAGTGCCGCTCGATGTCAGCTTCGGCGATTGGCGCGGCGAGCAGGATGCGGCCGCTCGCAGCTGTGCCGGTCATCTCGCCGATCGCGATGTAGGGTGCGCGAGCGAGCGACGAGGTTTGCTCCACTGCGGCGCCACGACCGTTGGCGAGCACGAAGCTGCCATTGCCGCGGTTGCGCGCGACACGGTCCGGGAAAGCATAAGCGAGCATCAGGCCGGTCGAGAGATCCTCCTGCTGACCCGGCTTCTCGGAGGCTGCCACCTGCGAGGCCCAGCGTCGCGCCATATCGCGCGCGCTCGCGGCCCGCGGCGAACGGTCGCGGCGGAACTGGTCGCGCCGGAGCTCGAGATCCGCGCTGTCGCCGCCGAGCCCGCGCTCGGTGATAACAGCTGCGATCTCGGCCGCTTCCTCGCCGCACCCCGCGCGATGCGAATCCACGATCATGCGCGCCAGCCGCGGCGGCAGCGCCAGCGCGCGCAGGCTCTTGCCCTCAGCGGTGATGCGGCCGTCGCTGTCGAGCGCGTTGAGCTCGGTGAGCAGGCTTTTGGCTTCCTTCCAGGCCGGCTGCGGCGGCGGATCGAGGAACGACAGCGCGGCCGGATCGGCGACGCCCCATTGTGCAAGATCGAGCACCAGCGAGGAGAGATCGGCGCTGAGAATTTCCGGCTGCGTATAGGGCGCCAGCGACGCCGTCTGCGGTTCGTCCCAGAGCCTGTAGCAGATGCCAGGCTCGGTACGGCCGGCGCGACCGCGGCGCTGGTCGACCGCAGCGCGCGAAGCACGCACGGTCTCGAGCCGCGTCAGGCCGATATCGGGCTCGTAGCGTGGCACGCGGGCAAGACCGGAATCGACGACGATGCGCACGCCTTCGATGGTGAGCGAGGTCTCCGCGATCGAGGTCGCGAGCACGACCTTGCGCATGCCCCTGGGTGCGGGAGAAATGGCGCGATCCTGCACGGCGGCATCGAGCGCGCCGAACAGCGGCACGATCTCGGTGGAAGCGTCTTGCACGCGCTCGGCCAGGAAATTCTGCGTACGACGGATTTCGGCGGCGCCCGGCAGGAACGCCAGCACCGAGCCACTGTCGGCTCGGAGCGCCGAGGCAATCGCATCCGCCATTTGCCGCTCGACCGGTGCATCCGCCTTGCGGCCGAGATAGCGGGTCTCGACCGGAAACGCCCGCCCCTCGCTCTCGACGACCGGCGCTTCGCCGAGCAACCTTGCGACACGTGCGCCATCGAGCGTCGCCGACATCACCAGGATCCGCAGATCCTCACGCAAGCCCAGTTGCGCGTCGCGCGCCAGCGCAAGGCCGAGATCGGCATCGAGCGAGCGCTCGTGGAATTCGTCGAACAGGATGGCGGCAACGCCTGACAGTTCAGGGTCGTCGAGGATCTGGCGGGTAAAAATGCCTTCGGTCACGACCTCGATGCGCGTTGCACGGGAGATTTTCGAGCCGAAGCGAACGCGGTAGCCGACGGTCTCACCCGCGCGCTCGCCGAGCGACTTGGCCATGCGGTCGGCGCTGGCCCGTGCCGCGATGCGCCGGGGCTCCAGCACGATGATCTTCTTGCCCTTGGCCCAGGGCGCATCGAGCAGCGCCAGCGGCACGCGCGTGGTCTTGCCGGCCCCGGGCGGCGCCACCAGTACGGCTGCGTTGTGCGCCTCCATGGTGCGCGACAAATCGCCGAGCACGGCATCGATCGGGAGGGGCGTATCGAAAGTGCGGGGCAAGGCCTATCCACTCGTCATGCCCAGGGCTCGTCCCGGCCATGACGGAATTATGCGCAGTGGTCAATGGTCAACCCTGCACAGGCGGGCGGCCGACGCTCTCATAGGTGAAGCCGGCGGCAGCCATGTCCTCGGGGCGGAAGATGTTGCGGAGGTCGATGACGACGGGTTGGGCCATGGTCGCCTTCAGCCGGTCGAGATCGAGGCCGCGAAACTGCGTCCATTCGGTGACGACGACGACCGCATCGGCACCTTGCGCGCAGGAATAGGCATCTTCGCAATAGGTGATGCCGGGCAGCTCGCCCTTGGCCTGCTCCATGCCGACGGGATCGAAGGCCTTCACCTTCGCGCCCATGTCGAGCAGACCGGTGACGAGCGGAATCGACGGCGCATCGCGCATGTCGTCGGTGTCGGGCTTGAAAGTCAGGCCGAGCACCGCGATGGTCTTGCCGCGCAAGGAGCCGCCGAGCGCCTGGCTCACTTTACGTGCCATCGCGCGCTTGCGGTTCTCGTTGACCGCGAGCACGGATTCAACGATGCGCAAGTTGACGTCGTAGTCCTGCGCGATCTTGATCAGCGCCTTGGTGTCCTTCGGGAAGCAGGAGCCGCCGAAGCCGGGACCGGCGTGCAGGAATTTTGTGCCGATGCGGTTGTCGAGGCCAATGCCGCGGGCAACCTCCTGCACATTGGCGCCAACTTTCTCGGAAAGATCCGCGATCTCGTTGATGAAGGTGATCTTGGTCGCGAGGAACGCGTTCGCCGCGTATTTGATCATTTCGGCGGTGCGGCGCGCGGTGAACATCAGCGGCGCCTGGTTCAACGACAGCGGTCGGTAAATGTCGCCCATCACCTTGCGGCCGCGCTCGTCGGAGGTGCCGACGACGACGCGATCGGGAAACTTGAAGTCGCGGATCGCAGCGCCCTCGCGCAGAAACTCAGGATTCGATGCGACGACCACATCCGCCGACGGATTGGTCTCGCGGATGATGCGCTCGACCTCGTCGCCGGTGCCGACAGGCACGGTCGACTTCGTCACCACGACGGTGAAGCCGGAGAGCGACTGCGCGATCTCTTTCGCGGCGGCGTAGACATAGGAGAGATCGGCATGACCGTCACCGCGGCGCGACGGCGTGCCGACCGCGATGAACACGGCGTCGGCATCCGCAACCGGCTTGGACAGGTCGGTGGTGAAGCCGAGCCGCTTGGCCTTGACGTTGTTGGCGACCAGCTCGTCCAGGCCCGGCTCGTAGATCGGGATCTCGCCACGATGCAGCGCTGCGATCTTCTTCTCGTCCTTGTCGACGCAGGTGACGTCGTGACCGAAATCCGCAAAGCAGGCCCCAGACACCAGTCCGACGTAGCCTGTTCCGATCATCGCGATTCGCATGAAAATCCCTGCTCTGGCTTGGTTAACGAAACCCCGGATATAGGGCGGTTTAGCATTTTCTCGACAGAAGGAAACCGTCCGGACGCGAAAACCGGCATGCGAATTGTAGAAGTAAAGAAATCCTAAGCCACGGGGCTGCACACTGCCCCACGCCCGTACAGAACCGGGCGGAATACGCCTCGAAAAGGGACACCATGGCATCACCAGGCACATCAGCCGCGAGCCGGGGACCTAGCGCCTCGCCCGCCGCGCGTGTCGACTGGGTCGACTACGCCAAGGGTATCTGCATCATCATGGTCGTGATGATGCATTCGGTGCTGGGGGTCGAGCTCGCCGCCGGTGAACCCGGGTTCATGCATCTGCTCGTGGCCTTCGCAAAGCCATTCCGGATGCCGGACTTCTTCCTGATATCTGGTCTGTTCCTGCCACTGGTGATCGATCGGGACTGGCGAACCTATCTCGACCGCAAGGTGGTGCATTTCGCCTATTTTTATGTCGTCTGGGTGACAATCCAGTTCGGCTTCAAGGCCCCCGCCTTCGCGGCCGAAACCGGCTGGCGCGACGTCGGCCTGCTGTATCTGGAATCTTTCATCGAGCCGTTCGGCACGCTCTGGTTCATCTATCTGCTGCCGGTCTTCTTCGTTGTCACAAAACTGACACGGCGAATCCCCTCGGCCGCGATCTGGATCGTCGCAGCAGCGCTGGAGACGGCCCGCATCACGACAGGCTGGACCGCGATCGACGAGTTCTGCGCGCGCTTCGTCTATTTCTATTCCGGTTATCTGTTCGCGCCCTACGTGTTTGCACTGTCGGACCGCGCAAGAAGCCATCCCGCGCTTGCACTCGCGGCGCTCGCGACCTGGGCGCTGGTCAATGCCGGCATCGTCGCATCAGGCGCCAGCGAGTGGAAGATCGTCTCGCTCCTGCTCGGCTTCGCCGGCGCCTGCGCCATCATCACATCAGGCACGCTGCTGGCGCGCGCTGGATGGTGCAATTTCCTGCGGTTCTGCGGCGAGCATTCGATCGTGATCTATCTCGCCTTCTTCCTGCCGATGGCGGCGACGCGAACGCTGCTGCTGCACACAGGCATCATTCCCGATATCGGCGCGATGTCGCTGATCGTCACCATCGTCGGCGTGCTCGGATCGCTCGCGATCTGGCAGATCGCGCTGCGACTGCACGCCGACTTCCTGTTCGAGCGACCCGACGCATTCTGGATCGCGCCAAAGAAGGTCGGACCGGTGTTGCAGGCGGCGGAATAGACCGCTTCAGGGGCGCAGATACAAAGCGCCCGTCGTCCGCCCGGCCTCGAGGTCGGCCTGAGCCCGCGCCGCGTCCTGCAAGCTGTAGGCTGTGCCGCCCACTTGCAGCACACCATCGGTGATCGCGGCAAGCACCCGCTCGGCAGAACGGCGATACGCATCGGCATCGTTCATGTGCGCCATGACGCTCGGCCGCGCCAGCATCAGGCTCCGCCGCGGCCCGAGATCGTGAACATCGACCGATGGGATCGGCCCGGCCGACTGGCCAATACTGGCCACGACGCCGAAGGGCCGCACGCAGCCAAGCGTCTTCTGCAGCGTCGTCCCGCCGACGCCGTCATAGGCGACATCGACGCCGCGCCCGGCGGTGACATCGGCGATGGCTGCGGCAAAATCGGCATCCCGCCCAATGATCACATGAGACGCACCGGCAGCGCGGGCGATCTCGGCCTTGGCCTGTGATCCGACGGTCCCGATCACGATCGCCCCTGTTACGCTGGCCCAGCGCGTCAGAAGCTGTCCGAGCCCTCCTGCGGCGCTATGGACGAGAATTGTCGTGCCGCCGCCAACCGGGAAAACACGATTGAGCAGCATGTCGGCCGTGATGCCCTTGACGAACGCAGAGGCGACCGCCTCATCCGGAATGCCGGCGGGAAGCTTCACACAGCGCCAGGCCGGCAAATTGCGCTCGGACGCGTAGGCGCCGACCGGCGCACCCGCATAGGCGATGCGGTCGCCCACCTCGAGACCGGTCACTTCCGGCCCCAGCGCCGCAATGACGCCCACCGCCTCAACGCCTGGAATGCGCTCGGGTGGAAGCGCGTAGAGACCCTTGCACTGATAAATGTCGATGGAATTCACACCGATTGCGGTCTGCTGCAACCGGATTTCGCCGCGGCCTGGCGGCGGCAGGTCTGCGCTCACCAGCTCGAGCTGGTCTACGCCGCCGGGGCTCTTCAATCTCACGAACACGGCCATATCGGGTCCTCCTGTCGATGACGGAGGGACTATGGAATGACGCCACAATCTGCGAAACTGCCCAAGATTGAGATCCTGATGTGAGAATTCGCACAAATGGACTGGACCGACCTGCAGCATTTCCTGGCACTCGCACGCGAGGGCACCCTGTCCGCCGCGGCGAGGAGCCTCAACGTCGACCATGTCACCGTGGCCCGCCGCGTCGCTGCCCTGGAAGCATCCTTGTCGCTCAAGCTCGTTGACCGCAGGCCGCGCAGCTATGAACTCACAGAGAACGGCAAGCGCATCGCCAAGATCGGAGCTCCGATGGCCGAGACGGCATTTGCGGTTGAGCGCGCCGTGCAGGCTTCGAAGTCCGGGATCGGCGGCGAGATCACGATCAGCGCGCCACCTTCGCTGGCCAACGTCCTGATCGCGCCGAAGCTGATCCGGCTGCGACAACAGCATCCCGGCATCAGAATCAAGCTGATCGGCGAGAAGCGCACGGCCTCGCTCAACCGTCGCGAGGCGGATCTCGCGCTTCGGCTGTCGCGTCCGACGGAACCAGGGCTGATCGCGCGCAAGATCGGCTATTTCGAGTTCGCCCTCTATGGCTCGCCGGACTATCTGAAGAGGACGCCACCGCATGCTTTCGCATTCGTCGCCTACGATTCCAGCATGGACGAAGCGCCTCAGCAGCGATGGCTGATGCGCTTCGCGGCATCGCGCGAGATCGTGCTTCGCACCAGCGATCTGGAGAACCAGGCGGCGGCCGCAAGGACGGGAATGGGTCTGGCGGCCTTGCCGAAATTCCTCGGCGAGGCGGATCCGCAGCTGGAACGTTATGACGTCGGCGGCCGTCCCGTCGGGCGCGAGGTCTGGCTGGTTGTCCATCGCGACCTGCGCCGCACGCCCACGATACGCGCTGTTGCAGGTTTCATCGAGGACTGCCTGGCCTGAGGCCACGATTTGCTGTGCGAGTCGGCAAAATAGCGATCCGCCGAGGCTGTCTTTTGCCGCAAAAATTCATACATTGCGGCCATGCCCAAGAGCTCCCAAACGACATCCCCGAAGACCTCCGCCAAAGCCGACACCAAGCCCACTGCTGCGACAGCTGCTGCCAAACCGGTCGCGGCCAAGGCGGCCGGCAAAGGCGACCATATCTTCCTGGTCGATGGTTCCGGCTACATCTTCCGCGCCTATCACGCATTGCCGCCGCTGAACCGCAAGTCCGACGGCTTGCAGGTCAATGCCGTGCTCGGCTTCTGCAACATGCTGTGGAAGCTTTTGCGTGACATGCCGGCCGACAACCGGCCGACGCATCTGGCGATCGTGTTCGACAAGTCGGAAGTCACCTTCCGCAACAAGATCTATCCCGAGTACAAGGCGCACCGGCCGCCGGCGCCTGACGATCTGATCCCGCAATTTGCCCTGATCCGCGAGGCCGTGCGCGCCTTCGACCTCCCCTGCCTGGAACAAGGCGGCTTCGAGGCGGACGACCTGATCGCCACTTATGCGCGGCAGGCGAGCGAACGCGGCGCCACCACGACCATCGTGTCCTCCGACAAGGATCTGATGCAGCTCGTGAACGACAAGATCGTCATGTACGACACCATGAAGGATCGTCGCATCGGCATCCCTGAAGTGATCGAGAAATTCGGCGTGCCGCCGGAGAAGGTGGTTGAAGTTCAGGCGCTGGCCGGCGATTCCACCGACAACGTGCCCGGCGTGCCCGGCATCGGTATCAAGACCGCGGCGCAGCTGATCGTCGAATATGGCGATCTCGAACAGCTCCTGTTCCGCGCCACCGAGATCAAGCAGCCGAAGCGCCGCGAAGCGCTGATCGAGAATGCCGACAAGGCGCGGATCTCGCGCCAACTCGTCCTGCTCGACGACAAGGTCGACCTTGAGGTGCCGCTCGACGACCTCGCCGTCCACGAGCCCGATGCGCGCAAGCTGATCGCCTTCCTGAAGGCCATGGAATTCACGACGCTGACGCGCCGCGTCGCCGACTATTCGCAGATCGATCCCGCCAATATCGATGCTGATGCCTCGAACAGCAGCGGCGCGAGAGGTGGCGACGCAGCGAAGGCTAAACCGAGCGAAACCTCCGGCGATCTGTTCGCAGCTCCAGTTGCCATCGCAAAGGGCGGCGACAAGGGCGACAAATCGGCGAGCCTCAAGGGCGCACCGATCTCGCTCGCCGCCTCGCGCGAGGAAGCGCTGCGCAAGCTTCCGGTTGACCGAGCCAAGTACGAAACGATCAAATCGCTGAAAGAGCTCAACGCCTTCATCGCACGCATCCATGATTCCGGCCATGTCGCGATCGAGATCAAGGCCAATTCGATCGATCCCATGCAGGCCGATCTCTGCGGCGTGGCGCTGGCGCTGGCACCGAACGAGGCCTGCTATGTGCCGCTGGCACACAAGCAGTCCGGCGGCGGCGCCGGACTGTTCGACGCCGGCCTCGCGCCGGATCAGGTCAAGCACACCGATGCAATCGAGGCGCTGCGACCGGTGCTTGAATCAGCCGGCATCATCAAGATCGGCTTCGACGTCAAATTCGCCGCCGTGATGCTGGCGCAGCACGGCATCACCCTGCGCAACGCCGACGATGCGCAGTTGATCTCCTATGTTCTCGATGCCGGCCGCGGCTCGCACGCGCTGGAATCGCTGTCCGAGCGCTGGTTCGGCCACGCCATGCTGAAGGAGAGCGAGCTGCTCGGCGGCGGCAAGAGCAAGATCACCTTCGATCAGGTGCCGATCGACAAGGCAGCGCCGCTGTCGGCAGAGGGCGCCGACATCGCCTTGCGGGTCTGGCGCGTGCTGAAGCCGCGCCTCGTCGCAGAACACATGAACACGGTTTACGAAACGCTGGAGCGGCCGCTGGTCTCGGTGCTCGCACGCATGGAGCGTCGCGGCATCTCGATCGACCGCCAGGTGCTGTCGCGTCTATCAGGCGACTTTGCCCAGACTGCCGCGCGCGTCGAGGCCGAGATCCAGGAGATCGCCGGCGAGCCCGTCAATGTCGGCAGCCCCAAGCAGATCGGCGACATCCTGTTCGGCAAGATGGGCCTGCCAGGTGGCACCAAGACCAAGACCGGCGCGTGGTCGACCACGGCGCAGGTGCTCGACGAGCTCGCCGAGCAGGGCCATGATTTTCCGCGGAAGATCTTGGAGTGGCGCCAGGTCTCGAAGCTGAAATCGACCTATACCGATGCACTGCCGACCTATGTCAATCCGCAGACCCATCGCGTGCACACGACCTACGCGCTGGCCGCGACCACCACGGGCCGGCTGTCGTCGAACGAGCCGAACCTTCAGAACATCCCTGTACGCACCGAGGACGGCCGAAAAATTCGCCGCGCCTTCATTGCGACACCCGGACACAAGCTGGTCTCCGCCGACTATTCGCAGATCGAATTGCGCCTGCTGGCGGAGATCGCGGACATTCCCGTGCTGAAGCAGGCATTCAAGGACGGCCTCGACATCCACGCGATGACGGCGTCGGAAATGTTCGGCGTGCCGATCAAGGGCATGCCGAGCGAAATCCGCCGCCGCGCCAAGGCGATCAATTTCGGCATCATCTACGGCATCTCCGCGTTCGGCCTCGCCAACCAGCTCGGCATCGCCCGCGAAGAGGCTTCGGCCTACATCAAGAAGTATTTTGAGCGCTT
Organism: Bradyrhizobium zhengyangense; assembly: GCF_022012555.1. Taxonomy (NCBI): domain Bacteria; kingdom Pseudomonadati; phylum Pseudomonadota; class Alphaproteobacteria; order Hyphomicrobiales; family Nitrobacteraceae; genus Bradyrhizobium; species Bradyrhizobium zhengyangense. The sequence goes on from NZ_JAKLTZ010000002.1 coordinate 191,306, forward strand.
CCCCGGCATCCGCGCCTATATGGACGAGACGCGCGACTTCTGCCGAAGCCACGGCTACGTCACCACGCTGTTCGGCCGCAAGTGCCACTACCCTGATATCAAGGCGTCCAACGCCTCGGTGCGCGCCTTCAATGAGCGCGCGGCGATCAACGCCCGGCTTCAAGGCACCGCCGCCGACATCATTCGCCGCGCCATGACGCGCGTCGAGGACGCGCTCGCCGAGAAGAAGCTCTCGGCGCAGATGCTGCTCCAGGTGCATGACGAATTGATCTTCGAGGTGCCGGACGCGGAGGTCGAGAAGACGCTTCCCGTCGTCCAGCACGTGATGCAGGACGCGCCGTTCCCGGCCGTGCTGCTGTCGGTGCCGCTGCATGTGGACGCGCGCGCGGCGAAGAACTGGGACGAGGCGCACTGACGGCCATCCCATGAAGATCGCAGCCATCTCCGGAAGCCTGCGGGCCGGTTCGAGCAATACAGCCGTGTTGCGCGCAGCCGCGCAGCTTGCCCCTGCTGGCGTCGAGGTGATCCTGTTCGAGGGAATTGCCGGCCTGCCTTTCTTCAATCCGGATCTCGATGGCGACGATGTGCCTGCGCCTGTCGGCGCGATGCGGGAGCTGATCGGACGCGTCGACGGGCTCCTGATCTCGAGTCCCGAATATGCCCGCGGCGTCGCGGGCGTATTGAAGAACGCGCTCGACTGGCTGGTGGGGAGTCATGAATTCCCTGACAAGCCCGTCGCGCTGATCAACACCTCACCGCGCGCAACGCACGCGCTGGCCGCCCTGACGCTGACGCTGGAGACGATGTCGGCGCGGCTCGCCACGGAGGCCTGCGTGACCCTGCCGCTGCTGGGCGGCGCCTGGGACGAACATGGCATCGCCGCCGATCCTGTCCTCGCGGAGCCTTTACGTTTGGCGGTGGAGCGCTTCGCTGCGTTTATCCGCACCGCGCAGGCGGGGACGTAGAACCGAACCGAATTGTCCTCCGTGCAATTGCGCGATGGCCGCGCGGTCCCGCGCCTATTAGAACCGCTGCATCTCCCGCACCGGTTCAGCCATGCCCCACACCTCCGCTCTGCTCGGCTTCGCCCTCGTCTGCCTCGGTCTCGTGCTCACGCCTGGGCCGAACATGATCTATCTGATCTCGCGCTCGATCACGCAGGGACCGGCGGCCGGCATCGTCTCGCTCGGCGGCGTTGCGCTGGGCTTCGTGTTCTACATGCTGTGTGCGGCGTTCGGCATTACGGCGCTGTTGCTCGCCATTCCCTTCGCCTATGACGCGCTGCGCTTTGCCGGCGCCGGCTACATGCTCTGGCTGGCCTGGCAGGCGGTGAAGCCGGGCGGCCGCTCGCCGTTCCAGGTGAAGCAGCTCGCGATCGACAGCCCGCCCAAATTGTTCACGATGGGGCTCGTCACCAATCTGCTCAATCCGAAGATCGCGATGCTGTATCTCGCTCTGCTGCCACAGTTCATCGACCCCACGGCCGGCAGCGTGCTGACCCAGTCGGTGGCGCTGGGCGCGATCCAGATCGCGATCAGCGTCAGCGTCAATGCGATCATCGCGCTCGCGGCCGGATCGATCGCGCTGTTCCTGGCGAGCCGGCCGAGCTGGATGCTGGTCCAGCGCTGGCTGATGGGCACCGTGCTGGCGGGCCTTGCCGTGCGGATGGCCGTGGAAGCGAAGAAGGTGTGATCTTCACCTCTCCCCGCCTGCGGGGAGAGGTCGGATTGCGGAGCAATCCGGGTGAGGGGGCACAGGTCTCACGGGCATCTCATCTGCGGAGACAGGCCCCCACACCCCAACCCTCTCCCCGTAACAACGGGGAGAGAGAGAAGAGAAGCCTCAATCCAGCTTCGCCTCCATCCCCCGCTTCACGGCCGGACGCGCCATCAGCGTCTCGTACCAGCGCTTGACGTTGGGGAAATCGGCCAGATCCACCTTGTGGCGGGGATGGCGCCAGGCCCACCCGAGGATGGCGAAATCGGCGACCGAGAGGTTGCCGGCGACGAACTCGCGGCTATCGAGGCGACGGTCGAGCACGCCGTAAAGCCGGCGGGTCTCCGCCATGTAGCGCTTGAGCCCATAGGCGCGGTCCTGCTCGTTCTCGAGCGCAATGAAATGATGCACCTGGCCGGGCATCGGGCCAAAGCCGCCCATCTGCCACATCAGCCATTCGTAGACCGGAATGCGCTCGCCAAGCGATTTGGGCAGGAATTTGCCGGTCTTTTCGCCGAGATAGAGCAGGATCGCGCCGGATTCGAAGATGCTGACCGGCTTGCCGTCCGGGCCCTCCGGGTCGAGGATCGCGGGGATCTTGTTGTTGGGGGACAGTTTGAGGAACCCGGGCGCCATCTGCTCGCCCTTGGTGATGTTCACCGGAACCACCTTGTAGGGCAGCCCCATTTCCTCCAGCGCGACCGAGATTTTGCGGCCGTTCGGCGTGTTCCAGGTGTGCAGCTCGATGGTCATTTGCCTGTTTCCTTACCCGGTTTCTTGCCCAGTTTCTTGCCCGCGATATCGGGCATCCACCTACTCCAGGAGCTTGCACCCCCACAACCGGCGGAGCGGGATGGCCGATCCCTGTTGACGGTAGACACCCCCACTGGAATGTCGTGGCGGTCGCGGATAAATTCCGCCACCTCTCAAAAACGCTGTTCGAGGGACCACCGTGTCGAAATCTGCCTCCCGTGCCCGCCTGTTCGAAATCATCCGCCGCCGCTCCTTCGGCCGGGGCGAGGTGACGCTCGCGTCGGGCCGCAAGAGCGATTTCTATTTCAACCTCAAGCCGACCATGCTCGACCCCGAGGGCGCGACGCTGCTCGCCGAGCTCACCTATGAGACGCTGAAGGACGACAATCTCGATTTCATCGGCGGGCTCGAGATGGGCGCGGTGCCGCTCGCCGGTGCGCTGGCGCAGATCTCCTGGATCAAGGGCCACCCGATCGCGGCCTTCTTCGTGCGCAAGAAGCCGAAGGAGCATGGCGCCAAGCTGGCGATCGAAGGCCTGCCCAAAGGCGAGACGCTCGCCGGCAAGCGCGTCGTGATCGTCGAGGACGTCACCACGACAGGCGGCTCGGCCATGAAGGCCGTGGAATCCGTGCGCGAGACCGGTGCCGAAGTCGTGCTGGTGCTGACCATGGTCGACCGCGAGGAAGGCGCCACCGACACCTTTGGCGCAGCCGGCCTGCCGTTCCGCTCGCTGTACAAGGCGTCGGAATTCCTGAAGGCCTAAGCGGCCGCGCTGCGCCCCCTCAACCGCTCATTTACCATCCCGCTTTATGGTGAATCATGTGCTGAGACCTGACGGTCCCGGCCGGTTCAGTAGCGTCGGGTGGAGTAAGCGTTGCGTACCATTGTGTCCCATGCGCGCCGGCGGCGTCGCGCGATGCTTGTGGCCGCCATTCTCGCAGGCCCGCTGCTTGCAGCCCCCGCCCCGGTTTCAGCCGAGGGCCTGTTCGACTTCTTCTTCGGCGGACTACAGCAGCAGCGGCCCCAGCGCGACGTGCCGCCGCAGGCGAGCTCCTTCGTCGATCCCTTCGCCAGTCAGCAGACCCAAGGCCAGCCCCAATATGTGCCACCGACACGCACGGCGGCGGCGGGCGGCTCCGGCCCTGCGTTCTGCGTGCGTAGCTGCGACGGCAAATATTTTCCGCTGATGCGCGGCCTCGCTTCGCCGGCGCAGATGTGTCAGGCCTTCTGCCCTGCCACCGCGACAAAAGTGTATTTCGGCTCCTCGATCGACGGCGCTTATTCACAGACCGGCGAGCGCTACGCCGACAGCGAGAACGCCTTCGCCTACCGCAAGGCGCTGCGCGCGGACTGCACCTGCAACGGCCGCGAGCCGGCCGGGCTGGCACCGGTCGATCTGACGCTCGACGGTTCGCTGAAGGCCGGCGATGTCATCGCCACCACCGATGGTCTCGTTGCCTATACCGGCATCCGCCTCGGCCAGGAGCAGACCGCGGAGTTCACTCCGGTCGCGTCCTATCCCGGCCTCACCGCACAGGTTCGCGCTCGCCTCGGCGAGATGAAGGTGGCGCCGGTGCGCGCGGAGACAGTGGCGGCCGATGCCCCGGCCGCCGAGATCGTACGCGAGACGCTGCCTGACGTGACGGCCGTGCCGAAGGCAACGGCGAAATCGGCGAAGCGGGCGGGGCTGGATTAAGGCCCGACTGTTTCCACACCGTCATTGCGAACGTAGCGAAGCGATGACGGTGGTCGCACTACCGCCCGATGATCACCCCGATCACATTCGGCGCGGCCAGATATTTCTCCTCGATCGCAGCGCGCGCGGCGGCGCGATTTTCGGCCGTCAGCAGGCCGCGCTTCTCGGCCAAAATCATCCAGCAGAAGCCCCACCAATCGGTCAGCATGCCGGTCTCGCCGACGAGGTCATAGCCCTGCTCGGCTGCGAAGATGCGCGCATGGGCTTCGTCCAGCGTGTCGAGGAAATGATGATCCTCGGGCGCGAACAGATCGTCGCTGATGTCGTCGATGGTGTAGCCCCAGATCGACTGGCACACCGCGTTGAACTCGCGGTCGAACTGGTCGTCGTCGACCGCATGACGCCGCGCCGCCTGGTGCAGCCGCGACAGCGACCGCGCGAAATCGGCGATCCGGGTGAGTGCAAACTGATCGAAGGCAATGGTGGACATGTAGTCCTCGCGACGGCTGTCAGACCCTAGATATTGTGTCGGCAATGCGCCGAATCACAATGATATATCAAAGACTTGCTAAAGTGTTCTTAATTTGTTCCAAGGGAATGGCAATACGAAGTCGAAGGTCTTTTCTCTTTGTAGAAGAGCTTGTTGGAGGACCTACACGTGAGACGACAGGATGCAATCCGAATGGCACTCGAACTAGGCCGTCCGATGGGTATCATCACATTCGATCAACTCAACGACTTGTTGCCAACAACCACCATGACCCCCGAAGACATCGAAGCGGTCATGCAGGCGCCTAGCGACGAAGAATAGACCTCGTCGAAAGTGACCCGTCATAGGGTTCGCCAGGACGACGATGGGCGGCAGTTCGCTTCGCCCCAGCTCGCCTCAATTCGCCGCCGACATCAACCTGTCCCCGCACGCGCTGGCGTAAAACTTGCCGCCGCATTGGCGCTTGATGGCGGCGCAGCGCTGCGCAGGCGTGGCGTTTTGCGGGAGGGAGAAGCCGCAGCTGAGGCCATCAGCGCTGCGCTTGCCGGCGGCGAAGGCGGCGCTCGAACTGGCGATGCAGATGACGAGAAGCGCTGCGGCCGCGATTTCGATCAGCAGTCTCATGAGGCGTCTCCTCCACAGTGATGGCTGAATCTGCGCTCACTGTAGCACCAAATCAGCGTTTCTCCGTGCTGGTCCGGGTTCCCAAAGCGGCCCGTTCCTTGCATAATTTTACGCCAGCGCAGTGCACTGCCGCGCCAGCGATGGTTCCGGTGCAGGGGCAAGACCTTTAGAGTTACAAGACGCGTAGGGTTTAGTGGTGTTTCAGTCGACCAGGAAGTGACGGCCTTGCAAGATCAATCGTTCCAGTCAAGTTTCCCAGCCCCCGGTCAGCCCATCGACGAGCTCGCGCTGGCGGAGATCAAGGGCGCGATCCTGGCGAAGCTGCGCCTTGCCATCGGCAAGGACGCGGGCATGGCAACCAGGCACGACTGGTACCAGGCCGCGGCACTGGCGCTGCGCGACCGTATCGTGCACCGCTGGCTCTCGGCCGAGAAGCGCAGCTACGACGCGGGCCGCAAGCGCGTCTATTATCTCTCGCTCGAATTCCTGATCGGCCGTCTCTTCACCGACGCACTCAACAACATGGGGCTCTTGAAGATCTTCGAGGTCGCGCTCGGCGATCTCGGCGTTTCGCTGCCCGAGCTGCGCAAATGCGAGCCGGATGCGGCGCTCGGCAATGGCGGCCTCGGCCGTCTCGCCGCCTGCTTCATGGAGAGCATGGCGACGCTGTCGATCCCCGCGATCGGCTACGGCATCCGCTACGATTACGGTCTGTTTCGCCAGATCATCAATCAAGGCTGGCAGCAGGAATATCCGGACGAATGGCTCGGCTTCGGCAATCCCTGGGAATTGCAGCGGCCGGAAGTGATCTACGACGTCAATTTCGGCGGCGGCGTCGAGCATGTCGACGACAAGGGCCGCGACCGCGCGATCTGGCATCCGGGCGAGACCGTGCAAGCGATAGCCTATGACACGCCGATCGTCGGCTGGCGCGGCCAGCACGTCAATGCGCTGCGGCTGTGGTCGGCGCGCTCGCCCGATCCGCTCAAGCTCGATGCCTTCAACATGGGCGACTATGTCAGCGCCAGCGCCGAGCAATCGCGCGCGGAGGCGATCTGCAAATTCCTCTATCCGAACGACGAGAGCCCGGCGGGCCGCGAGCTGCGGCTGCGGCAGGAATATTTCTTCGTCTCGGCCTCGCTGCAGGATCTGATCAAGCGGCACCTGTCATCCGATGGCCAGCTGCGCAGCCTGTCGGCCAAGGTCGCAGTGCAGCTCAACGACACCCATCCGAGCCTTGCCGTCACCGAGCTGATGCGCATCCTCGTCGACCTCCATAATTTCCGCTGGGACGAGGCCTGGAAGATCACCGTCGCGACGCTGTCCTACACCAACCACACGCTGCTGCCCGAAGCGCTGGAGACCTGGCCGGTCGAGCTGTTCGAGCGGCTCTTGCCGCGCCATCTCGAGATTATCTACCGCATCAACGTGCAGCATCTCGCGCTTGCCGAAGCGCGCGCGCCCGGCGACATCGACTTCCGTGCCTCGGTCTCGCTGATCGACGAGAGGAGCGGCCGCCGCGTGCGCATGGGCCAGCTCGCCTTCGTCGGCTCGCACCGCATCAACGGCGTCTCGGCGATGCATTCGGACCTGATGCGCGAGACCGTGTTCCACGATCTCAACCATCTCTATCCCGGCCGCATCACCAACAAGACCAACGGCATCACCTTCCGCCGCTGGCTGATGCTGGCGAACCCGAGGCTGACCGATCTCTTGCGCGAGACCTGCGGCGAAGCCGTGCTCGACGACCCGACCCAGCTCTCGCTGATCGAGGCGCGCGCCAGCGACGCCGAATTCCAGAAGAAATTCCGCAGCGTCAAGCTCCACAACAAGACGGCGCTGGCCCGCCTGATCGGCGAGCGGCTCGGCATCAAGGTGGACCCGACCGCTTTGTTCGACGTGCAGATTAAGCGCATCCACGAATACAAGCGTCAGCTCCTGAACATCATCGAGACGGTCGCGCTGTACCAGTCGATCAAGGACGATCCCAACGGCAATTGGGTGCCGCGGGTGAAGATCTTTGCCGGCAAGGCGGCGGCAAGCTACCGCTACGCAAAACTGATCATCAAGCTGATCAACGACGTCGCCGAAGTCGTCAACAACGATTCCACGATCGGCGGCAAGCTGAAGGTCGTCTTCCTGCCCGACTATAATGTCAGCCTCGCCGAAGTGATCATTCCCGCGGCCGACCTGTCCGAACAGATCTCCACCGCCGGCATGGAAGCCTCCGGCACCGGCAACATGAAGCTGGCGCTCAACGGCGCCATCACCATCGGCACGCTCGACGGCGCCAATATCGAGATTCGCGACCAGGTCGGCGTGGAGAACATCGCGATCTTCGGCATGGAAGCCGGCGACGTCATGATCCGTCGCAAGCAGGGGCTGGACGCCTCGGACGTGATCCGCAATTCGCCGAAGCTGCAGCGCGCCATCAACGCGATCGGCGCCGGCGAGTTCTCGCCCGGCGATCCCGGCCGCTTCGAATCGATCGCGCATGCGCTGCGCTATCTCGACCATTACATGGTCAGCGCCGATTTCGATTCCTATTACGAGACGCAGCGCGCTGTCGACGCGCGCTGGCAGGTGGCGCCGGCCTGGACGAGAGCCTCCATCCTCAATGTCGCGCGCATGGCCTGGTTCTCGTCCGATCGTACCATCCGCGAATATGCCGAGGAGATCTGGAACGTGCCGGTCAATCCGATCACGCCGCCATTCCAGACAGCCGAAGATCGGCGCGACGCAACCGGCTGATATTTCCGCGGCGTGGAAGCGGCTACGTCTGAGGTAATTGCGCAAGCCGGCGATGGACGTGATATGACGTTCGTCATTGAACGCCGGACATCACCATGCACGCCAAGCTCCCACACCCTTTCGATGACGCGACCCGCATCACCGCCGGTGACTCGAGCTGGCAGGGGCACACCAGCGACGACTACTGGGCCTTCGTCGGTCCATTCGGCGGCGCCACCGCCGCGACCATCCTGCGCGCGCTGATCGAGCATCCGCAAGCCGCCGGCGATCCGCTGGCGCTGACCGTCAACTACTGCGCGCCGATTGCCAAAGGCCCGTTCGACCTCGATATCCGCCTGGTGAAGGCCAACCGCTCCAGCCAGCACTGGAGCGTCGAACTGTCGCAGGGCGGCGGCGAGGTCGCAACGCTCGCCACCGCAGTGTTCGCCGAGCGCCGGCCGTCCTGGGAGCACAGGGTCGCGCAATACCCTGATGCAAAGCCGTTCGAGCAGACGCTGCCATTCCCGAAGATCCAGGCATCCTGGGCCAATCAGTACGAATTCCGCTTCGTCGAGGGCGAGATGCGGCTCGGCCCGCCGCAGGCCGAGCTCGCCAGCACCTACTCGAAAATCTGGATCCGCGATCGCGAACCGCGCAAGCTCGACATGCTGTCGCTGACGTCGATGTCGGACGCCTTCTTCGGTCGCATCTTCCATGTCCGGCGCGAGCTGGTGCCGTTCGGCACGGTGTCGCTGACGACGTATTTCCATACGGACAGCGAAGAGCTCGCGGCTGAGGACGTCACGCGCGTGCTGGCGACGGCCGACTCGAAAATCATGCACAAGAGCTACGCCGACCAGAACGCCGAGCTGTGGTCGCCGAACGGACGGCTGCTCGCGACCACGACGCAGATTGCGTATTTCAAGGCGTAGTTGCTTCCCCGTCATTGCGAGCGCAGCGAAGCAATCCAGAGTCTGTCCGCGGAGACAGCCTGGATTGCTTCGCTGCGCTCGCAATGACGAGGGGAGAGATCGTGCCACAAACAAAAAGGGCGGCCTCGCGGCCGCCCTTTTGCATTGAAGACAGAGCGTTTACTCCGCCGCGAGCTTCACGTCCGGAGCCGCCGCACGCACCTCTGCATCCACCTGCGCTTCGAACTTGGCAAAGTTCTTCTGGAACATGCCGACCAGCGCGCGCGCGGTCTTGTCGAACTCGTCCTTGTCCTTCCAGGTGTTGACCGGGTTGAGGATCTCGCTCGGCACGCCCGGCAGCGCTGTCGGGACCGCGAAGCCGAAATATCTGTCGGTGCGGAATTCGACGTTGCGAAGCGAACCGTCGAGCGCGGCGGTGAGCAGCGCGCGCGTCACCTTGATCGGCATGCGCGAACCGGTGCCATACTTGCCGCCGGTCCAGCCGGTGTTGACCAGCCAGCAGTCGACATTGTGCTGGGCGATGAGATCACGCAGCATGTTGCCGTAGACGGATGGATCGAGCGGCAGGAAGGGCGAGCCGAAGCAGGTCGAGAATTCCGGCTGCGGCTCGTTGCCGAGGCCGCGCTCGGTGCCGGCGACCTTCGCGGTGTAGCCGGAGAGGAAGTGATACATCGCCTGCGCCGGCGAGAGTTTTGCGATCGGCGGCAGCACGCCGAAAGCGTCGGCGGCGAGCATCACCACGTTCTTCGGCTGCGGCGCGCGACCGGTGCGCGACGCGTTCGGGATGAAGTCGAGCGGATAGGCCGAACGCGTGTTCTCGGTCTTGGAGCCGTCGTCGAAATCGACCACGCGGGTGTCTTCGTCGAGCACGCAGTTCTCGAGCACCGCGCCGAAGCGGGTCGACGCCGCGTAGATCTCCGGCTCGGCCTCCTTCGAGAGCTTGATGCACTTGGCGTAGCAGCCGCCCTCGAAATTGAAGACGCCGTTCGGGCCCCAGCCGTGCTCGTCGTCGCCGATCAGCGTGCGGTTCGGATCGGCCGAGAGCGTGGTCTTGCCCGTCCCCGACAGTCCGAAGAAGATCGCGGTGTCGCCATTGGCGCCAACGTTCGCCGAGCAGTGCATCGGCATCACGCCGCGCTCGGGCAGGTAATAGTTCAGCGTAGTGAAGACCGACTTCTTCATCTCGCCGGCATAGTAGGAGCCACCGATCAGCACGATCTTGCGGGCGAAGTCGATCGCGACGACGTTCTCCGACCTGCAGCCATGGCGCTTGGGATCTGCGCGGAAGCTCGGCATGTCGATGATGGTAAGTTCGGGCACGAAGGTCGACAGCTCGATCGCCTCGGGGCGGATCAGCAGCGTGCGGATGAACAGCGAGTGCCAGGCGAGCTCGGTGAAGACACGCGTCTTGATGCGGTAGGCCGGATCGGCGCCGCCATAGAGATCCTGCGCGAACAGCCTCTTGCCTTCGGCATGCTTGAGGAAGTCCTGATAGAGCGTCTCGAACTGCTCAGCAGTGATCGACTGATTGCCGGCCCACCACATCTTCTTGTCGGTGGTGGCGTCACGCACCGTGAACTTGTCCTTCGGGCTGCGACCGGTGAACTCACCGGTATCAGCGCAGAGCGAACCGTCAGCGGACAGCACCGCTTCGCCCGCGGAGAGCGCGTATTGATAGAGTTGCGGCGCGCCGAGATTCCAGTGAACCTGCTTGAGATTCTTTAAGCCGAATTTGTCGGCGCCGAAGGCACCGTTTCGCACGCCCGTCTCTTGCACGAAGAATCCTCCTAGAACCCGCGACATCAAGCGCGACCAAGCTTTGGCGCCATCGCAGTCACCGTGAATTACAGGCCGGTTGGCCTCGGCTGGATGACCTAATACTGATGAACGCTGGCGTTGCCAAGCTGATCCCGCAGGTTTTGGTTTATTCAAGGACCGCGCCAAACGTCGCGCATGTCAGCTCTGAACGCGCGCATCGAAAATCACCAATGATCGCGCAACCAAACGCAGCTTTCGGCGTTATCGAATGTTTTGCGACGCACAATGGCGCGCCGTTCTATCGTACCGCGCCTTCGCCGATGAGCGCGAACGGCCCCCACATTGCGGGATACGCATTGCGGGGCGACGAGGTGTCATCAGCATACGTTAACATCGCGCGCCGAAGGGCTTCGGCTCTGCCGATTCCTGGTTCGTTTTTGAGCAAATCGAAAGTCGAAGTGGTCAAGCGGGTGGCAGCCTCTGAATCCACTGCCCAATGCGAAACCAACAGCGCGCGTGCGCCGGCATAGAAGAAGGCGCGCGCCAGTCCGGACAGCGCTTCGGCGCCAGGCTTGTCGCCGGCGATCGTGTTGCAGGCCGACAGCACGACCCAGCCTGCATTGAGCTTGAGCTGCGCAACCTCGCTCGCTGTGAGCAGACCGTCGTCGAGCTCGGACGGCTGATCGGGTATCGAGAGCGCAAGCGACGGCTCGCCCACACCCTTGATATCGCCGGCAACGAGGCCATGAGTCGCAAAGTAGATGATGCCGTATTGAGCAAGCGGTGCACGCTTGAGCGTCGCTTCACTGGCATCGCGGCCGAGATGGATGTCGGCATCAGCCGCGCCGACGTCTTTCGCTACAGCATTCAATTCGTCTGCGGTGTCGGGAAGCTGCGGCAGCGCCTGCGCGAGCCGCGCGCGATCGACGCCTGCGCCGCGCCAGAAATCGGTATAGGCTGATGTAGCGATATTGCGCGCGGCGACTTTTCCGGCTGCTGCGCGCCGGTCGGAAGGGCCGCCCTCGGCGGGATTGAAAACTGGGTCGCCGAAGCCTGTCATCGGCTTGACGCCCTCGTCCCTGCGCGCGAAGGCCCGCAGCGACTTCAGGCTGACGACCGATGGCAGCACCGAGATGGCCTGTCGCCGCAGCAGCCAGGCCGCACTGCGATAGCCTTCAAGCGTGTCCGGAATCGCAGCCGGCGGTGTCTCCGTGACGAGCAAGTGAAACGGCAGCGCGGTCAGGGCGCCAGATGGCACCGTGAGCAGACTGCGTTTGTCCTTGATCAGCGCCTCGACCGGGCCGAGCAGCGTGACGTAGAGCTCGTTGGCGAGCGCGAGATCAAAGCGGCCTGATTTGCCGGAGCCATCGCGGGCCTTGCCGACATCGAGACCTCTGCGGAATGCGGTCACCTTCTGCGCCAGCGCGTCCGCGCCAAGCGGGATTTCTTTCCAGTCCGCGCTCTCGCGCGTGATGGCGATGACATAGCTTCGCTTGTCGACGACGGAATGGAGCACCATCGCCTCGTCGGCCGACAGGAGAGACTGCACATCCTTCACCGTCAAAGGCAGCGGGTTGGAGAGCGAGGCGTAGTCGGGAAACTCGACGGCGAGCGTCTTCTGCAACGCGGTGCGCTCGCTTGCGATCGCCGCGATCCGCGCCCGACTCCGCTGCTCGGAGGCGACGTCGCGTTGCGCCGATGACTTCGACACGGCCGCGATGATCGCCTTGTCGAGCGCGTCGGATTCAGCCGCGAGATCCTGGTCCTTGCGCACCAGCTCGGCGAGCCGGTCGGTGCCTGCAGCGAGCCTTACGGCAAGCTTGTTCACGGCCGAGGCTGCGGAAGATTGGGTGCCACGCTGGATCGCGGCGAGCGCCTTGTCCAGCGCCTTGTCATCAGGCAGCAGGGATTGCTGACGCGCAGCAAACAGGATCGGCAACACCACACGCAGCTGCGCGCGATCACCCGCAAAGGTTTTTTCCGCGAGCGGCAACGCGTCCGCAATTCGCCCGGACACGTAGAGGAAATAAGCGAGATTGCTGGTCGATGTCGCGACATCAGGATGATCGGGCCCAAGTGCACGCTCGCGGATGGCAAGCGCGCGGCGATACAGCGGCTCGGCATCGGCATAGCGCCGCTCGTGCTCGTAAAGTCCGGCGAGATTGTTGAGAGAGCGCGCGACGTCGGGATGATCCGCTCCCAACACCTTCTCGCGGATCGCGAGCGACCGCTTGATCGGGGCCTCGGCCTCTGCATCACGACCGAGATCGCGATCAAGCTGGCCGATATTGTTCAAGAGCGTCGCGACCGCGGGGTGCTCGGGACCGCCGACCTTCTGAAAGATCGCGAGCGCCCGCTGGAAAAGCGGCTCGGCCTCCGCAAAGCGCTCCTGCTTCACATAGAGCGTGGCGAGATTGTTGAGGGACTGGCCGACATCGGGATGCTCGCGCGACAGTGCCTTCTCGCGGACGGCCAGCGCGCGCTTGAACAGCGGCTCGGCATCCGCGAAGCGGCCCTGCCGCTGATCGAGCGCGGCGAGATTGTTCAGCACCGGCGCAATCTCGACGCTGTCGAGGCCCGTCCCCTTCTCCATCAGCGCGATGGCGCGCTTGTAGATCGGCTCGGCCTGATCGTCGTGTCCCTGGTCGGCATAGATCTGCGCGAGATTGTTGAGTGCGGCGGCGAGATCGCGGTTGTTGCTGGTCTTCTCGAGCGCGGCCACCATGGCCTGCGCCAGCGGCAAGGCTTCGGAATATTTGCCGGCGGTTCTCAGCGCATTGATGCGCGCGCTCTGCGCGGCAAGGCCGCCCGTCTGGGCGAGGCCGAGCGTGGCATGAGATGCCGTGATCGCAAGCGCAAGGCCAGCGACCAATGCCAAACGACGACGTGCCATGAACCCTCGCTGCCAACCTCGGACCGATCACGATCTTGGGTCGCAGCGATGGGAGGCGACGTTCAATGTGTCGTAGCTAGTCCGCTTTTTGGTTCACCTTGGCGCGCGCTTCGCCCACCAGACGTACCAGCATCTTGCGCAGCGCCTGACCGGTGGTGACCCGCTCCGGAAAATCGAGGCGCAGCGCGGTCTGGCCGTCCTGCATGTCGAGGCCTTCGGGGTCGCAGCCGGTGCAGCGCCAATCGCCCTCAGCCGCACCCAGCAGCTTCGCTGCATAAAGGGCCATGGCCTCGCGGTGGTCGGCATTCATATGCTCAATAGCGCCCTCCTCCGCCGCCAGCAGGTCGTCGGCGCCGGCCAGGTCCGTGAGGAACTGCTCCGGCTTGAGATCGACAATCCGGCCGAAACCGGCGACCAGATGGGTTCCCGAAGGGATGATCCGGAAGAACGAAAAATCCTTAAATGAAACAAAGGCTTCCGCCGAAGGATGAGCATTGAGATACCGCCGCTGGAGCAAATCCTTCTCACCCTCGGCCTGCTCGGCCCGGCCGGACAGCATGATCCGGCCACCTTCCAGCGGATCGCCCGGGGCGCGCTCGTCCAGCATCAGGGAGACCCGGCAGTCGCTGAGGATATTCCTGGTGTGGACCGCCAGCCGCGAGATCAGCAGAATCGGCGAACCGTCGGGGTGGCTGGCCAGATTGACCAGGGAACAATAGGGATCGCCGCTGCCAGCCATGAGAGTTGCCAGCGCACCCTGCCGTGAGCGCCTGAGCAGCGATTTGGCGAGCTTTTGGGGAACAAAATCGGGGGTCGGTTGCATGGGCTTTCTCGGCTCAGGTGGTTGCAAGGCGGGCCTTTTTTCGGGTAAACCCGAACCCGGTTATGGGTCGATATGCGGCGAATCCGCCGTGTTTCGTGGAACTTGGTCACACTTCAGCCCAGCTTGCATTGCTCGGTGACAAGGTTCGAACGCCAATTCGGCACCCATGTATGCGGCGCATCACTGGATTGCTCGCCGTTTTAAGCCACGACCCAAACGGAAAGCAGAAAGCAGAGGCTCATGCCCACAATCGCTTTGGTCGACGACGACCGCAACATTCTCACATCCGTCTCGATCGCGCTGGAAGCCGAAGGCTATCGCATCATGACTTATACCGACGGCGCCTCGGCGCTGGACGGCTTCCGCACCACCCAGCCTGATCTCGCCATCCTCGACATCAAGATGCCGCGCATGGACGGCATGGAGACGCTGCGCCGCCTCAGGCAAAAGTCCGACCTGCCGGTGATCTTCCTGACCTCCAAGGACGAGGAGATCGACGAGCTGTTCGGCCTCAAGATGGGCGCGGACGATTTCATCCGCAAACCGTTCTCGCAGCGCCTCCTGGTGGAACGCGTCAAGGCCGTGCTGCGGCGCTCGGCGCCGAAGGATCCGACCGTCGCACCGAAGGAGAACGATGCCAAGGCACTCGACCGCGGCCTGCTGCGCATGGATCCGGAACGGCATACCTGCACCTGGAAGAACGAGCCGGTGACCCTGACGGTCACCGAATTCCTGATCCTCCAGGCGCTGGCGACCCGGCCCGGCGTGGTCAAGAGCCGCAACGCGCTGATGGACGCGGCCTATGACGACCAGGTCTATGTCGACGACCGCACCATCGACAGCCACATCAAGCGGCTGCGCAAGAAGTTCAAGGTGGTCGACAACGATTTCGAGATGATCGAGACGCTCTACGGCGTCGGCTACCGCTTCAAGGAAGCCTGAGGCGCGACGCGCCTTCACAAAGAGCTCAAGCCCGGTTCTGATTCCATCAGAACCGGGCATGCTCTAGGATGCGGGACCGTCGCAACGAGCTGTCCTAACGCGGGCGTAAGCATTGCTTGACCGAACGCAGCCTGATTCGAGTTCGAACGCCGAGGACATCGCATCCCACGGCGCCTCGGACCATGAGGACAAGCCGGTTGCAAGAGGCTGGGGGCCGCTGAACTGGCTCAAGCGCGCCGGACAGTTCTTTTTCGCGCTGTCGTTCTCGAGCCTGACTCGCCGCATCGTCTCGCTCAACCTTGCCGGCCTCGTCGCGCTGGTCGCGAGCATCCTGTATCTGTCGCAGTTCCGCGCCGGCCTGATCGACGCGCGCGCGCAGAGCCTCCTGGTGCAGGCCGAGATCATTGCCGGCGCCATCGGCGCATCCGCAACGGTGCAGACCAATGCGATCACCGTCGATCCGGAACGGCTGCTCGACCTGAAGCTGGGCGAGAGCTACGGCGGAGTGGATGATTCGCTGGATTTTCCGATCAATCCGGAGCGCGTGGCGCCGGTGCTGAGCACGCTGATCTCGCCAACCAAGACCCGCGCGCGGATTTTCGATCCCAACGGGAGCGTGCTGCTCGACAGCCGTGATCTCGATATCGTGCGGGGCATTCCGCTGCCGCCGCTGTCGGAAAAGCCGGGCGTGGTCGAGCGCGTCAAGTCCGCGGTGCGCACCTGGCTGAACCGCGGCGACCTGCCGCTCTATCGCGAACTCGGGCGCGAAAACGGCAATGGCTATGTCGAAGTCGCCGATGCGCTGCAGGGCCAGAAGCGCTCGATGGTGCGGGTCAATTCGCGCGGCGAGGTGATCGTCTCGGTTGCCGTCCCCGTGCAGCGTTCACGCGCGATTCACGGCGCGCTGATGCTGTCGACCCAGGGCGACGAGATCGACCAGATGGTCACGGCCGAGCGCCTCGCGATCCTCAAGGTCGGCGGCGTCGCCGCAGCTGTCATGATCATGCTGTCGCTGCTGCTGGCAAGCACGATCGCGGGCCCGGTGCGCCGGCTCGCAGACAGCGCCGAACGCGTCCGCCGCCGCATCAAGACCCGCGTCGAGATTCCCGACTTCACGCGTCGCCGCGACGAGATCGGCCACCTCTCCGGCGCGTTGCGCGACATGACCAACGCGCTCTACAAGCGGATCGAGGCGATCGAGATGTTCGCCGCCGACGTCGCCCACGAGCTGAAGAACCCGCTGACCTCGCTGCGCTCCGCGGTCGAGACCATGCCGCTGGCGCGCAACGAGAACAGCCGCGCCCGCCTGCTCGAGGTGATCGAGCATGACGTCAAGCGGCTCGACCGGCTGATCTCCGACATCTCCGACGCAAGCCGGCTCGATGCCGAATTGCAGCGGCAGGATGCGATCCCGGTCGATCTCAAGCGGCTGCTCGGAACGCTGGTTGCGGTCGCCAATGAAACCAAGCTCGGCCACGACGTCGCCGTCGAGGCGCGCTTCGAGGGCCGCAGTCCGACCGACACGTTCTCGGTGACGGGCCATGATTCGCGGCTCGGGCAGGTGGTTTCCAACCTGCTCTCCAACGCCCAATCCTTCTCGGAAGCCGGAGCCAAGGTGCGCCTGACCTGCCGCCGGACCCGCGGCGAGATCGAGATCGTCGTCGACGATGACGGCCCCGGCATCCGCGACGACGCGCTGGAGCGCATCTTCGAGCGCTTCTATACGGACCGGCCGCATCAGGGCTTCGGCCAGAACTCGGGGCTTGGCCTCTCGATCTCCAAGCAGATCGTCGACGCCCATGGCGGGCGCATCTGGGCCGAGAACCGCGCTGGCCCCACTGACGAAGACGGCGCACCGACGGTTGCCGGCGCGCGCTTCGTGGTGAGGCTGCCGGCGCTATGAGCCAAGGCAGGTTGAACGACGGCCGGCCGAGCGTTCACGCATCAGCGGTGAAGGTCGGATCCCTGGCGGTGTTGATCCGCGGGCCGTCGGGCGCCGGCAAATCGCGCCTTGCCTTCGATTTAATCATGGCGGGCCGCGCGGGGATGCTCGAAAGCGCCGTTTTGGTCGGCGACGACCGTGTCCATCTGGCGACAGTCGGCCATGAAATTGAGGTGCGCCCCGTGCCTGTCCTCGCCGGCCTGATCGAGATTCGGGGGCTGGGGATCCGCCGCTGCGACTTCGTGGAGCGTGCGACGGTCGGCCTCGTGGTCGATCTGGACGCCGACGACGCCGAACGCCTGCCGCCGCTGGAATCGTTGAAAACCCTGGTTTTCGGTGTCGAAATACCGCGAATCCCTGTTGGCCGCGACTATTCGCCCCTCCCCTTGGTTGTCGCGGCCTTGACCACTACCAAGAGTTAACCTTCGGCTAACGCCTGAGGCGATTGTTTGAAGGGAAATGGTAACCATATGAGCCACACACTCGCGACCGAGTAGACCGGCGCAGCTCCCCTCATCCATCCGTCTAGATTCAGGGAGATGCGCAACATCCCCTCTTGCGCGGGGGCTCTGGATGGTCAAAGTGGCGCGTTCGTGCGGCGCACCAAAAGCGCCCGCGGGAGTTTTCCGATGATTGGTCTAGTACTTGTGACCCACGGGCGCCTTGCCGACGAATTCAAGGCGGCGCTTGAGCACGTGATGGGTCCACAAAAGCAAATCGAAGCGATTACGATCGGCGCTGAAGATGATTCCGATCTCTGTCGAAGCGACATCATCGAGGCGGTTAACCGCGTCGATTCCGGCGATGGCGTCGCGATCCTCACCGACATGTTCGGCGGCACGCCGTCGAATCTTGCGATTTCCTGCATGAGCCGGCCCAAGGTCGAAGTGCTCGCGGGCATCAACCTGCCCATGCTGGTGAAGCTCGCCAAGGTCCGCGAGGAGCGCCCGCTGCCGGACGCGATCGCGATGGCTCAGGAAGCGGGCCGCAAATACGTCACCATTGCCAGTCGCGTGCTCGCCGGCAAATGAGCGACGACGCGCCACAAGCCGGGGCTGGCGTGCCGGCAGGCGCGATCTCCAAGGAGCTCCTGATCATCAACAAGCGCGGCCTGCACGCCCGCGCCTCGGCGAAATTCGTCCAGGCGGTCGAGCGTTTCAACGCGCAGGTGTGGGTGACGCGTGGCGGCGAGACCGTCGGCGGCACCTCGATCATGGGCCTGATGATGTTAGCTGCAGGACCCGGCACGACGATCACGGTCGCGGCGGCCGGCACTGATGCCGAAGCCGCGATTGAAGCGATCACCGAGCTCGTCGAAAGCAAGTTCAACGAAGAGGGGGTTTAACCCTCCATCCGTCATTCCGGGGCGATGCGCAGCATCGAACCCGGATTCTCGAGGTTCCGGGTCACGCTTCGCACGCCCCGGAACGACGAAAGCCTCACTTGGCCGGCGGCGCGATGTAGATATTCCAGGTCATCGCCGGCCCGGCCTTGCCGTGGGTGAAGCGGCGCGTGGTCATCACTATGCGCTCAGCGTTGGGCGCGATCTCCGACACCCATTTCTCGAACGCCGGCAGACGGCCGTCAGTCGGATCGAACACGCCGATGAAGCCGTCCTTCTTGACCTCATCGAGTGTCGTCAGTCCGGAGCTCCAGGCCTCGTTCGGGATGAACGCAACCGGATGGTCGGGGCTGTAGAACACCATCGGCTGGATCGAGTCCATCGTGCCGGTGACGATCGCCCAGCGCGAGGCGAAGCGGGAGTGCCAGGCTTGCGTCAGCTCGCGCGCGAGCTCGGAGCGCGCGCCGTAGGTCGCCGTGTTGTCCCTGTTCGCCGCCATCTCGCGCGCGGCGATCCAGGGCGAGGCGACAAGCGTCGCGACGCTGAGCACGAGCCAGATCGCTACGATGTTGAACAGCACCGCGCTCTGCACCCGCAGCGCCGGAATCGCGACCAGCGCGAGCGGCACCAGGAAGAACAGCGAAATGCCCCAGTCGGTCTTCAAATAGATGCTGAAGGCGAGCGCGCCGAGCGGCGGTCCGGCTGCAACGATGGTCTGGATGATCCAGACGTTCAGCGCCTGCGAAACATTGACGCCGGGATTGACGCCGCGCGCCCAGGCCCGCGTGACGATGCGCGAGGGCGCGCGCAACAGCAGGGTCCGCCACGGCGGCACCAGCGCCATCGCGAGTGCTGCGAGCGCGACGGGGAGAGCCAGCAGTCCGGCATTGTGCAGGACGTAACCGAGCACGAGCTGATGCACGAGACCGGCGTCGTCGACGCTATAAGTATCGCCGGCATAGGCCAACGGCACGAAATGCGAATCCGCCAGCCAGATGATGTGCGGAATCATTGCAACGGCCATCGTCGCGATTGCGACCCAGGGTGCCGGCGACAGCAGGAACCTCATCCGCTCCGGATGGATCAGCGCGGCGAGGCCGATGGCGCCGAACATGGTCAGCACCCAGTATTTGGTCATCAGCGCCAACGCACCGGCGAGCCCCAGCCAGATGCCTGATAGCCAGCTCCGTTTCTCGAACGCGTCGAGATAAGCGAGCACGACGAGCGGGAGGGTGACGAGCTGAAGCAGATCGGGGTTGTACTTGAAACCCTTGAAATTGAAGATCGGATAGAGCGCGACCATCACCACGACCAGAAACGCGCGGCGTGGATCGACCACACGCATTGCCACCAGCCAGCAGATCACCATGCCGACACTGACGGTCGCCATCGCCAGCGCATAGGTCGCCCAGTCCGTCGCGGGAAAGACCTTGAACCAGAGCCCGGCAATCCAGCCTGACAGCGGCGGGTGCTTGCCATAACCCCACAGGAATTTCTGGCCCCAGCCCCAGGCTTCTGCGACGTCCATGTGAACGTCCTGCGCTGCCTTGAGATTGATCAGGATGAAGGTCCAGATCACCGCGTGCAGGATGGCGAGCTGGATCACCAGCCAGAGCCGGGCCGAGGGGTCGGTCGCGTAGGCGACCAGCCAGGCCCGGAAACGGTCAAAGCTGACCCGGGATTTTACGCGCGTTCGGGCAGAGGGGATCGAGGTCGTTGACATGGCCGTTGCGTAGCGCGTTTTGGGCCGCCGTGGAATCAGCTTGGCGTGAAGAAAGGCCCTGAAAATACAGCAATATGGTTGCCGCACGGGGATGTGAGTGGTATCCCGCGCCCATGACGACCGTCCCCATTTCCAACATCCGCAATTTCTCCATCGTCGCCCATATCGACCATGGCAAATCGACGCTGGCCGACCGCCTGATCCAGATGACCGGCGGCCTCACCGACCGCGAAATGGCGGGCAAGGAGCAGGTGCTCGATTCCATGGACATCGAGCGCGAGCGCGGCATCACCATCAAGGCGCAGACGGTGCGCCTGCAGTACCACGCCAAGGACGGCAAGGATTACGTGTTCAACCTGATGGACACGCCCGGCCATGTCGACTTCGCCTACGAGGTCTCGCGGTCGCTGGCGGCGTGCGAAGGTTCCCTGCTGGTGGTCGACGCCAGCCAGGGCGTCGAGGCGCAGACGCTCGCCAACGTCTACCAGGCGCTCGACAACAATCACGAGATCGTTCCGGTCCTGAACAAGGTCGACCTTCCCGCGGCCGAACCCGAGAAGGTCAAGCAGCAGATCGAGGACGTCATCGGCATCGATGCGTCGGACGCGGTGATGATCTCGGCCAAGACCGGCCTCGGCATCCCTGATGTGCTGGAAGCCATCGTCACCCGCCTGCCGCCGCCGAAGGGCGATCGTGACGCCACGCTGAAGGCGCTGCTGGTCGACAGCTGGTACGACGTCTATCTCGGCGTCGTGGTTCTGATCCGCGTCGTCGACGGCGTCATGAAGAAGGGTAGCCGCGTGCGCATGATGGGCACCGGCGCGGCCTACGACGTCGAGCGCGTCGGCTTCTTCACGCCGAAGATGCAGCAGGTCGACGAGCTCGGCCCCGGCGAGATCGGCTTCATCACCGCCGCGATCAAGGAAGTCGCCGACACCCGCGTCGGCGACACCATCACCGACGACCGCAAGCCGGTTACCGAGATGCTGCCGGGCTTCAAGCCGGCGATCCCCGTGGTGTTCTGCGGCCTGTTCCCTGTCGACGCCGACGACTTCGAGACGCTGCGCGCCGCGATGGGCAAGCTAAGGCTGAACGACGCCAGCTTCTCCTTCGAGATGGAGACCTCGGCCGCGCTCGGCTTCGGCTTCCGCTGCGGCTTTCTCGGCCTGCTCCACCTCGAAATCATCCAGGAGCGGCTGTCGCGCGAGTTCGACCTCAATCTGATCGCGACCGCGCCGAGCGTCATCTACAAGATGAAGCTCACCGACGGCACCGAGCTCGAGATCCACAATCCCGTCGACATGCCTGACGTCGTGAAGATCGAGGAGATCCAGGAGCCCTGGATCGAGGCGACGATCCTCACCCCCGACGAATATCTCGGCAGCGTGCTGAAGCTGTGCCAGGACCGCCGCGGCTCGCAGAAGGAGCTGACTTACGTCGGCGCCCGCGCGATGGTGAAATACGATTTGCCGCTCAACGAGGTCGTGTTCGACTTCTACGACCGCCTCAAGTCGGTCTCCAAGGGCTACGCCTCGTTCGACTATCATCTGACCGATTACAAGCCGGCCGATCTCGTCAAGATGCAGATCCTGGTCAATGCCGAGCCGGTCGATGCGCTCTCCATGCTGGTCCACCGCACCCGCGCGGAAGGGCGCGGCCGCGCCATGGTCGAGAAGATGAAGGAGCTGATCCCGCCGCACATGTTCCAGATCCCGATCCAGGCGGCGATCGGCGGCAAGGTGATCGCGCGCGAGACGGTGCGCGCGCTGCGCAAGGACGTCACCGCGAAGTGCTACGGCGGCGACATCACGCGCAAGCGCAAGCTTCTGGAGAAGCAGAAGGAAGGCAAGAAGAAGATGCGGCAGTTCGGCAAGGTCGACATCCCGCAGGAAGCCTTCATTGCCGCGCTGAAGGTCGACAGCTGAGGCCGTCCAGGCTCCGGTCCGAAATTCTCGGAGCCGAACGACGCAAATCTCGAAAACAACCCCATGCACAGTAGCCGACGCGTCGGCGGCGCTGCGCTTTTTCGATTTTCACGAATTTGACTTGCTCCGTCGGGCAAAACAGGGATATGGTGGCATCATGGCAGTGGTGCAGCCGGCAAGCGACGATGTCCTATCAAGCCATCCCCGTCACGTTTGCGCTCATCGCCCGAATACCCGCAGCGGGCGTTGCGGACTTCACAGCCTACGAGGATGCCGTGCTCCCGCTCTTGCCCGAGTTCAACGGGCGTCTGGAGCGACGGCTTCGCAACTCCGACGGCACGATCGAAATCCACATCGTCAGCTTCGCATCCGACGCGGACTTCCAGCGATATCGGATTGATCCGCGACGAACGGCTCAAGCCTGGATGCTGGAAAGATCGTCTGCCAAGCTCGAGATGCTTCCGATGTCAGACGTTTGACGGGCCTCACAGCAAGCGTTCCAGAGACCGCAAGCATCCGATCTCGGCGCCAACGCGCCTCTTCTGCCGCGTATTGTTGCTGCCACATCGGGTCATACGGGCTTGATCGGACTGGTGAGCGACATGTCTGAACATTAAGCCGGAACACTAAGGCCCGCCTAGACCGCGCCGAGAGAACCCAGCACACACGTCCAAATGGATGCGCCGTGGTCCCATTTAAAGTGTGATGAGGATCACGGCGATCAGGGACCGGATCGCGTAATCCTGCACTTACAGATTGGGAGGGAATGGTCCCTCCAAGCCCAGCAGGCAGCGGACATGGAAAGAGACCAGACTGAAATCAATGAGTTCGAGCTCACGGCCGAAGAGCTGGATAGCGTCAGCAGTGGGCTTAAGAACAATCAGACCGAAGCATGGGCCTGGTTCCAACTCGGGATGGCGAAAGGCTTTGCGGAACAAGGCGGCATCGGTTGTTGGACACATTTATCATAACGAGGGTCGTTAGGCGGCCCCACCAACGGAGGAGACGGAGATGGCTAGGCGCAACAACGAAATCAGCGATGCGAGCGAAATCACGCCGCGGGAATTGATGGCTGAGGACTTGGATGCCGTGAGTGGCGGATATCGGAACAATCAGACGGAAGCCTGGCATGCCTTCACGAGAGGCATAGAAGCAGGACTAATAATGGGCGGCGCAACCGTCGTGTGTACACCGTAGTGAGCGCCGGCGGGAGGAACTGACCGCGACCGTCATTCATCATGCCGCCGGCGAATGCATCGAGGTCCTCAACAACAGACACCGCAGGAATAGCTGCGTGCAAAGGGTCGATCCCGTCAGCGCATCGGCTGCACCGCTATTCTTGGTTACGAGCATCATTCTTGGAGCTTTCGTCGGACACCGAATGAAGGTGGATTTCGCTTCCACCTTCGCTCTGCGAGCTACAGCGGACAATTTGCTCGACCCATTCTACGCGTCAACGCAAAATCCTCATCAAGACCCGATCGCGAAATCCGCCGCAGTCTCGGCGTGAATCGCCGTGGTGTCGAACGTCTCGACCGACGTATCGGCGGCCCCCACCAGCATCGTGATCTCGGTGCAGCCGAGGATGATGCAGTCGGCGCCTCGCGCGACCAGCGCGGCCATCACCTCCTGATAGCGGCGGCGCGAGGCGTCGGCGACGATTCCGAGGCATAGCTCATCGTAGATGATGCGGTTCACGTCGGCGCGCTCGCCGGCGGACGGAATGAGGACATCGAGATCATGCGCGCGCAGCCGGTCGATGTAGAAATCCTCCTCCATCGTGAAGATCGTGCCGAGCAGCCCGACCCGACGATATCCCTTGGCCCGAATGCGCCGCGCCGTTGCGTCGCCGATGTGAATGAACGGAATGGTCATTTTCGCGATGATGTCGGGCGCCAGCTTGTGCATCGTGTTCGTGCACAGAACGATCGCGCGGGCGCCGGCGCTTTCGAGCAGCTTGGCTACCTCCGCCAGGCTTGCCGCGGCCTCCGTCCAGCGGCCGGCATATTGCATCTCCTTGATGCCCTGGAAGTCGTAGGAATACATCAGCAGCGGAGCCGAATGCAGCTTGCCCATGCGATCACGGACGCGCTCGTTGATGAGCTTGTAGTAGAGCGCGGTGCTCTCCCAGCTCATGCCTCCGATCAAGCCAATGGTTTGCATTCTCGAGCCTTTCAATATGAACGATCCGGATCGTAGACGAAAACGCGGACACCGGTCATCACAACAACTGATGGGCCGGTATCTGCTGGAAAGACCGCCGCTCCGATCGAACCCGATCCTGATACGACGACACTATCCCCAGCAGAGGAACGACCTGCCCGTCCGCGGGCGATACGGGGAGGATTTCGCATGCGACGACGGAACTGGCGCTTGATCGCGGTGGGCACGGTGCTGCTGGTGCTGGCCGTGCTGTTCTTCCTGTCGATGCGCGACATGACGCTGTGGTCCAATGATCCCGTCGCCTTGATGCGGACTGTCGGCGAAGTCTCCGGCGTCGTCGGCGGCATCAGCCTCGCGATGATCGCGTTCGGCCTGATCGGCCGCAAAGCGCCGGCCTGACAAACCTCATTCCGCAAGGCCTTCGCGACTGCGACATCACGCCTCCGCTATCGGCGGAATAGCAGATGCTCGACGCAAATCCTGATGTCAGAACCGCGCATCGCGCGCGGGATGGCATTTGGAGGCGTTCATGATCACCTCGAAGCTGCTGGTTGCGCTCGCGCTGGTATCGACGATGGGCGCCGTGTCGGCGCAATCCTTCCACCCATCGGCAATCGGCAAGGAAACGACCACCAGACCGTGGACGGCACCGGTCGGGCACCGCCAGCCGCACATATCAGACGTTCCCGCAACGAGCATGGGACCGCTGGATTTCCTCGATCAGGAGGATGCGATCATCGATCGCAAGACCAGCGGCATTTGCCGCGGGTGCTGATTGGACTGAAGCGCATGCCGCCGGCCGCGGCCGCCGCAACCGCACCTATCGGGGACGCGGACCGCCGACCGGCTGAGACGGCCGCTGCTGCACGTAAGGGTTCGTCAAGCACATGGCGGAAAGGCCTGCAGCGGCCGCCTTGCACTCCTCCCACGAACTATACTGGCATGAGATGTAGGTGCCGCCGCCCCACTCCCATGTCTGAAGGCACACCGGATAATTGCCGCTGAACCGCTGGGCCGAGGCTGGAGTGGTCGCAGACACTGCGATCCAGGCCATGAGGATGAAGAGAAGCACGCGCATCATGTCACTCCAGGGATTTTCGAATCCGGCTTGCAGCGGCGGACTACCGCTTGCCGGACTTACTGTGATCTCTGCGTCCGGCGCGGAGGCTGGACCTGCTGCTGTTGTTGTTTGAACCTCACACGCGGGTTGATGTCGCAATAGAGGTTCCATCGTCCGGATGCCGAGGCCAGGCACTGCTCTCGCGTCTCATACATGCAGTCGCCGGAATAGCCGAGCTCTCCGCCCATGACGCACCAGGGATAGTCACGGTCAGCGCGCGCTGCGGAAGAAAGCCCCACCACCATGACGACAACCAGAATGGCGATTCGCATGAGATCCTCCATCACGTCAGCCGAACCGCGCCGCCAGATGCTGGAGCCTGACGAGGTCGCCGGTCGGCTGCACATGGCTTACGAATTGTTCCCTAAAAGGGCAAGCATCAATCCTGCGGCGCACGACATCGTTCCTCACCTATCACCGGGGATCACTATCGGTTTAGGAACGTCCGCATGCGCGATCTGACGGAAAAAAGAGGCTGCTGAGCCGTGCTCGGCAGCCTCTTTCGTGTCTTCTTTTCTGACTTATTTGTTATCTTATTTGTTGTCTTGGCCCTTACGACGCCTTCTGCTTTGCTTCGACGTATCGCGCAAAGCTGTCAAGAATCGCCTGCCAGCCGGCTTGCTGCTGCTCGACCGAGTGGGTGGTTTCGCCATCGAAGGCAACGCGGACGACAACGCCCTTGGGGCCCGGCACGAAATCGACTTCGGCCTTGCGATCGCCGAAGGCATATTCGATCCGCCTGTGCTCGAGGATCTTCGTGTAGGTGCCCGCGAAGTCAAAACCCATGCTGCCGTCCTTGGCTTCCATGCGGGACGAGAACAGGCCGCCTTCGCGCAAATCGACCGTCGCCTTGGTCGTATGCCAGTCGTCCGATGCGGCGTTCCACTTCACGATGTCGGCAGGCGTCGTGTAGGCACGCCAGACCTGATCGATCGGGGCGGCGACGCTGGTTTCGACGGAGATTCTCATGGGGGTATTGCTCCAGTTCGATATTTGACGGCTCGAGGTGACGACATCGCGGCCCATGCGCGGGATTCGTTTACAGCACTGCCGCGACGTGTCCACCCAAGGACGGTGGAGACCCGACCATGCCGACACGGTCGTGATAAAAAATACGAAAATGTGCCGTCGGGAAGACCGGCCTGCTTGCGGCCGGCACGTCAGCAGACCTTCTGGAAGCGTGCGCGCCAGCGCGACGCCTTGGTCGGCGGCAGAACGTAGCTCTTGCCCTCGGCCGAGACCGTCAGGGGTTGGCCGGAGGCCAGAAGATCCAGGAATTGATCTTCCAGCGCACCCCTTTTGTCATCGGTGAGCTCGGGATGGCCGAGATCGGCCTGGTTGAACCACGAGGTATTCGGCGGGAAGTTTTCGGGGGCGGCGTAGGTGAAGCCGGCAAAATCCATTTGCGTCTTGCCGTTGCCGATCGTGATCGTGGCTTCGGTGTGGTCCTGCTTCGGCGCTTCGCCCGGATAGACCGCATCGAGCTCGTAATGCGTCCCGCAGCCGAAGCGAAACACGGTCTTGTGGTTCGTATCGTTGAAGGTGAGCCATGGCCGATCGTAGCGGTCCATCTCGAGCGTCCATGCGCCGCCCATGACGTCCTTCGACGGGCCGCCGGCCGCCGTTGCGGTAGACAATCCGAGCCACGACAGGGCAACGACAAGTCCGAGCAGTCTTGCAGGCGTCGTCATGGCAACCTCTGGCAACCTCTCAACGCGATCCGCGATAATCCTCAGACAGGGACGTCTCGACAGGCCCGTTCAGATCGGCCCGGTCTTCCCGCGAATAGCGGCCGACCGCTTGAACAGTTGCTGGGCATCGGCGTAGCGACCCTGATCCTTGTAGAACGCGGCCAGGTTGTTGAGAATGTCGGCAAGATCGGGATGGTCGGGACCGAGGGTCTTCTCGAAGGTCGCCACCGACTGCTTGTAGAATCGCTCCGCATCGGCGTTACGCCCCTGCCGCGCATAGAGCGTCGCCAGATTGTTCTGCGCCTGCGCGATGTCGGGATGGTCGGGCCCATACGCCTTCTCGGTCACCGCTATCGCGCGCTTCAGCAGCCGCTCGGCATCGGCGTAGCGACGCCGGTGGATGTAGGCGTCGGCGAGATTGCTCATCAAGACAGTGGCCTCGGGATCGTCGGGGCCGTTCGCCTTCTGGAGAATGGCAAGCCCACGCTTGAACAGCGGCTCGGATTGGTCGTAGCGGCCCTGACTGCTGTAGACCGCAGCAAGGTTGCTCATCGCCATCACGATCGAGGGATCGTTGGGACCGAGCGTTTTCTGGCGAATGGCGATCGACCGCTTGAGCAGCGGCTCGGCTTCCGTGTAGTGCTCTTCCGCCCGATAGAGCTCGCCCAGATTGTTCAAGACGGTTGCGACTTCCGTGGAATTCGGACCGAGCGTCCTCTCCCTGATGGCCAGTGAACGCTTGTACAGCAGCTCGGCAACAGGGTATTGGCCCAGATTGTAGTGGATGGTGCCCAGATCGTTCAGCGGCATCGCGACCATGGCATCATCGGTGCCGAACTCCTTTTCGCGAAGAGCCAAGGCCTTCTGGGCGAGCGGCAGCGCTTGGCTATACTTGCCGGCCTGATAGAGCTCTTTCATCTGCCGGGTGAGCGTGCCCGCCTCATCCTCGTCCGCATAAGACGGCGTGCCCAGCGACAAGCTCAGCGCGAGCGCGGCAACGGCAACACAAATCGATGCTTTCAGGGCTTTCATCGCGCGCTCCTTCGCCGCAGATGTCAGGGACTTCAGCGGTTTGGTGCGTCTGGAGGCCGGGCAGGTTCAAATCCCGGAGGGTTTCAATGGCGTAGTAACCGCCTTTTGCCAAGGCTCTGGGGCACGACTGGCTATTCGCCGGCAGTCTCGGCTAGGATTGCGCGAAATCTATCTGCAACTTTTGGATGCCGGCAAGGTCGTGGGAATTCTTTGGAGGCGCGCCAAGACGTTCGTCGTCATCGGCTGGATCTTCTTTGTGGTGTCGGTCCCGGTATACCTCGGCATCGCCGCGTTGGCCGGTTTCAACAAGTTTTACTTCCCGGCACACCCGCAGGCGACATTGGACGCGTACGATATCAGAGCGTCATACGTCACTCTTGCTGTCGGCGCCCTTGCTGCCGTGACTTCATCGATTGTACTTGCCTTGAAATTCCGAGCCACTGCATCCCTGCTGGTAATCGTGACTTGGCCCACGATCATCGCCGGCAACCAGGTCGCTCGCTCCTTTGTCAAACCCGGACCCGACTACTACGAGCGGCATGTCGGCGCGGAGACCTTCCTGGTGCCTTGGAAGTATGTCGATGTTGGCTTTGGGGGCTCTCCGCTCGAAGTATCAAGCGAAGATGGCTTCATTGCCTATCTCTGCTTCTCCAACCTTCATGGGCGTACCGACCCTGACTGCAGCCTCTTTCAACAGCTCCGTGTTCTCTCCAAGGAGCCAGTCGACGCTGATCTCGGCCTGAAAGCATGGCGCGAGCACCGGTCTCAAATGAGACCCGGCTCGGACTACGACGGGTATCAATCCTTCGACCAGAGCTACAGGGTGCAAGCCGACGGGCCTGGGCAAATCCAGCATTACTTCGTACGCATGAATTCGAACGGAGAGCTCACGCGGCTCGTCGAGTGCCGGCTCGACAACGGCAAGTTCTGCACGCACAGCGCGCACGTGGGCAGCCGTTGGTTCGAATACCAAGGCGACCTGGCAGACGGTGACGAGACGCTCGACGCGCGGCTCGCGGCCTTGGTCGAATCATGGCGGCGCAAATGATCGCGGCCTGGCCGATCCGCTCGCGCCCTGCGATCACGCGAAGAAGCCGCCGATTGGACCGCCGCCGCACCCCGATCAATCCCGCGAGGTCGCCGGCAGGATGTAGCGATCCAGCAGGTCGAGCTCGGGCGCGACCATGTTCCTGGATTCCCGCCCGGCGTTGAAGACGACGACCATGTCGAGCGCGGGGATGACGATGGTCTTCTGGGAATTGAAGCCGAGTGCAGCGGCCCATTGCAGGGAGCCGCTCGTGTCCGACGAATGCCCTATCCACCATTGATAGCCATAGCTGAACGCGGCCTTGTCCGTCTTGATGTGCTCGGCCGTCGATTGATCGATCCAGGACGCCGAAACAATCTGCCTGCCGTCCCAGGCGCCCCGATTGAGAACAAGCTGGCCGATCTTCGCCCAGTCGCGAGGACGCAGGCTCAGCCCGCGGGACGACGTTGGAAGGCCGCTGACGGGATCCTTGTACCAGGCGACATCCTCGATCCCGAGCGGCGCGAAGATATTCTCCTGCGCCAGCACGTCGACGCCCTTCCCGGTGACCTTCTTCAGGATCGTGCCAACCAATTCCGTCTCGACGCTGTTGTACTCGAACCTGACGCCGAGCGCCCGGTCAGTGCCCAAGCCCGCCGACATCGTTAGAAGATGGCGGAGCGTGACGCGATCCTTGTCCGCTTCACGGAAGCCTTTGTAGTCGGGAAGATACGACGCGATCGGAGCGTCCAGATCCTTGATCAAACCGCGATCCATGGCGATGCCGACCAGCAGCGAGACCACGCTCTTGGTCATGGAATAGCCGTTGTGCCGCGTGGTCGCGTCGTAATTGAGCTGATGCGGATAGTCATAGTAGCTCTCGTAGACGAGCACGCCGTGCCTGATGACGACGATGTCGTCGACATTGGCGAGCTTGCCGCCGCGAATGCCCTCATCCATCGCGCACAGCAGCGCCGCGTTCAGCCCCTGCTTCTCCGGCACGGTCATCGTCCATCCATCGTGGATTTCGTGCGGAATGCCGCAAGCCGGTGCAGGCTCGGCTCTGACGGGGCTGAAGATCACGGCACACACGGCTGCAACGACGCTGGTCCATGTCCGCATGTCAGGCCCCCATCATTCCCCACGACGACGTCGCAAGGATGCCGTTCTGTGTGACCGTTTTGCGGCGTTGCAGGCTTGGGAAGAGCCTTCATTTCAGGCAGACGCTGAATGCAACACGGTCCGTCAGCACGCGCTAGCGGGTCGCGGCCACGATTGCGCGCAGCAGTCTGGCGTTGCTGAAGCCGATGTCCTCGCGCGTCATCCCCATGCGCAGGATCACCAGCTTGCGTGAGGGGATGATGGCGATCACCTGGCGGAGATGCCCTTCCATCATGAAGGTGTCGGCGGGGAGATCATAGCCCAGGCCCTTGGCCAGCCAGATCTGTCCGCGGCCGTAGGCCGGGCCGTGGCCCTCGTCGGATACGGGAGAGGGTGACCGCATATAGTCGACGAAGCCCACGGGAAGAAGCTGCTGGCCGTTCCATTCCCCGCCCAAGCGCAAAAATTCGCCGTATCGCGCCCAATCGCGCGCGGTGGCAAAGAGAAAACCTTCGCCACGAAACGTGCCTGTTTCGTCAGCCTCGAGCACGGCGCTGGTCATGCCCAACGGATTGAACAACCGCTCGCGCGGATAGGAGGGAGCGCCCTCGCCGACCGCGTCCTGCCAGAGCCGCGTCAGCAGGACGGTCTGGGCGCCGGAATAGTTGAATCGCGTTCCCGGCGGCGTATCCAGCGGAAGCCCCCGCGCGAAAGCTGCGGTATCCCGCACCAGAAATTCCATGCGCCCGGGATCGGTGACGCGGCCCTCGGCTTCGCTCCATTTCAGCCCGGCGGTCATGGCCATCAGATCGGCGATCGAGATCTCCGCGCGTCCGTCTCCGGCCCATTGCGGAAATAGATGCTTCTGCTCGAGCGACAGTTTTCCATCCTTGATGGCCATGCCGACCAGAGCCGCGGTGACGCTCTTGGTCATCGACCAGCCGTGCAGCGGCGTTGTCGCGCCAAATCCCTCGCCATAGGTTTCGGCGATGATACGCCCGTCCTGCACGACGACGATGGCGCGCATGCCCGGGCCTTGCAGGGCCGGATCGTTCACCGCCGCTTGCAAGCGTGTGTTCTCGGACAGCTCCACCTTCTCGCCGGCGGGCCAGAGCGCATCCGCGCTCGCCCTGGGCGGAAGCGGCTGTGCCGCAGGGCGCTTCCAGGACTGGTCGTCCATGACGTTGGTGCAACCCCGGCCCTCGACATATTGGGCGTGACGCCTGGCGATGAACCCGAGAAGGGCGGCATCGACGCGGTGTTCAGCGGGGCTGACGTCGACCTTCACCAGATGAAAGATCCGATAGCCGAGGGCCAGCAGGTCGGTTTGCACGATCGCGTCCACCTCGCGCCCGGCCATGAAGACATTCGAGCAGACGGTCTTCGCCGTACCAGCGGTAACGAGCTGCAAGATGTCCTGGCGGGCGATGACGATCCAGGCGCCTAACCCCACGATCGTCAGCGCCAAAAGGCCGACGACGACACCGAAAATCCTGAGCGGGCGACGCATGAGCTTCCACCTCAACCACGGCGCTTTCTACTACAACGCGAAGGTGGCTCCAAGGTCCTACCCCATGGCGATCAAGCGAAGTCCGCGATAGACTGGTCTCACGGGACATTGGACACATCTCTATGACTTTCTGGATCGCGAGCGCAGCCGGATTGGTGATCGCCTATCTGCTCGGCTCGATACCCACCGGCTATCTGGCCGGAAAACTGCTTGGGGGTATCGACATCAGAGAGCACGGCTCCAGATCGACTGGCGCGACGAATGTGCTGCGGACCCTCGGCAAATGGCCCGCCCTGGCGGTGCTCGTCGTCGATGTGCTGAAGGGCGTGGCGGCGATCTTCGTGGCCCGCACGTTCTGTCCCTGGCTGTATGGCGTGCTGTCTCCGAGCGCACCGACAGCGGCCGATCTGCAAGCCTGGGTGCCATGGGCGGTGAGCCTCGCCGGCATCGCCGCGTTGCTGGGCCATGGCCGCTCGATCTGGCTGAATTTCACCGGCGGCAAATCCGCGGCGACCGGTCTCGGAGTCTTGCTGGCGATGTCGTGGCCGGTGGGACTGGGGGCAGCGGCAGTCTTCGGCATCGCGCTGGCGCTGTCGCGGATCGTCTCCTTGAGCTCGATGCTCGCGGCATTCACCGCCATCGCTCTCGTCTGCGGTTTCGACCACCCGCTGCCCTATCGGCTGCTGGTGATCGCCGGCAGCCTCTACGTGATCGTTCGCCATCGCGCCAACATTCAGCGGCTGCTGGCAGGCACGGAGCCGCGCCTCGGGCAGAGCAGCCCGGTTTCGTGAGCGCCTAATTCACCGCCTGAAGCGCAGCTGTGAATTTGGCGAGATCGGCGCGGGCGATTTCATCCGGCGCCCATTTCGGAAGATCGGCCAGTTCGGCGATCACACGGGCCCGGTCCTCCGGCAACAGAAAATCCGCCCAAATCTCGCGCGTGTCGCGCAGCGAAGCCGCGACCAGGCGGGCGTTGGCGGGCTTGCTGGCGCCCTGGATCGCCGCGCAGACCGTGGTCAGGATGAAGAGGGCGCTATTCTTGCGAACGCCCGTAATGCCCTCTTCGCGGATGCGGGTGCGATGCTCCGGCGGGAGCTCGTTCCAGAACATCGGCATCGCAACCGCCTCTCGGGCCATGGCGCGGATCATGAAGCTGATCGCGGTCGCGTACTGGTCGCCATACTCGATCATGTTGCGCTGAAGCGCGGCCAGATCAGGCTGCGGTCCCGGCTTTGCGCCGTAGAAGATGAAGAGCTTGTGGGTTGTGTTGGCAGCGTCGAACCAATCCGGCAGCCAGTTCATGTCGCTCGCCTCCGGGGGCGGCAGCGCGGCGAGCGCTTCCAGGTCGTAGATGTGGCCGAGCATGGCGCCGACATCAGGCCGGGTCAGGTCGGGCCGCTGGCCCTTTTTCGCGATCCCGTCGATATAGACCTTGAAAGTCTTGGCGGCATCGCGCGCGGCATTCAGCTCGTGGATGCCATCCTGCGCGAAGGCTGGCGAAGCGAATGCGAGCAGGACCAGGAGAATTCTGACGATCGGCATCACCATTGGTCGCGCGCCCGCCGCCGAGGTTCACAGCGCCGGCAGGCCCGGCGGCGGCTTCCGCGCATTCGACGCCTGCTCATAGGCATAGGCGAGCCGCAACAGCTTGTGCTCGCTCCAGGCACGGCCCGCAAAACTGATGCCGAGCGGATAATCGGGCGTGTCCTTGCCGCCGGCGCCCGCGACGAGGCCTGCGGGCACCATGACGCTGGGATAGCCCGCCTTGGCTGCAATTGCAGCGCCAGTCGCACCGGGAAACAGGACGGCGTCCACCTTGTGCTGGTCCATATAGGCATCCATGCCGTGCCTCTTGGCCGCGAGCAAATCCATGGCACGCGCGGATTTGTACTCGCGCTCGCTCAGGTCGCCTTTGGTGAGGTCGGCGGCGAGAAACAGATCCTGGCCAAAGCGCAAGGCCTTCTCTGGGTTCGCGGCGTTGAAGGCGATGACATCGGCCATGGTCTTGATGTCTGTCTTGGTCGCCCAATCCCTGAGATAGAGATTGAGGCCGTATTTCAGCTCGTAGAGGAACACGATCGGCGCACCGGTTGGATTGCCCTTGTTGGGACTCAGCGGATTGCGGTTGAGCACGGCCATGTTGGTGCCAGGGCCGGCAAGCCAGCCGCGCGTCGGCATGTTGGCGCGCACGATGACGGCGCCGAGATCCTCCATCACCTCGATGGCTTCGGCCATCAGCTTGGCCCCGTCAGTCGGCAGCTTGCCGTAGTAGCAATCGTTCAAGGGATCGGCGGGATCGCTCGGCACGCCGATGCGCGCGCCTTTCATCGCATCGCGCGTAAGATCGGCGGTGTAATCGGCCGGCCTACGCTGCCGCTCCGTCGCCGGGTCGAGCGGATCCTTGGCGGCCAGAACGTTCAGGAGGACCGCTGCATCGCGCACGGAGCGCGTCATCGGCCCGGCGGTGTCCTGGCTGTGCGCGATCGGCACGATGCCGGCGCGGCTGATCAGCCCGACGGTCGGCTTCACGGTGACGATGCCGTTGCGGCTGGCGGGATGCAGCAGCGAACCCGAGGTCTCGGTGCCGACCGAGGCCGCGCACAGGCCTGCTGCCACGGCGACCGCCGACCCCGAGCTCGAGCCGCCCGGGTCCACGATCGGAATGCCGCGCTCGTCCACCAGATCAGGCACGAAAGGATTCTTCACCTGGCCGCCCAGCGACGAGTAGCCCGAGGGCATCTCGACCGCGAGGATGTTGGCGAACTCGGTCAAATTCGCCTTGCCGAGGATCACCGCGCCGGCCTTGCGCAGCAGCTTGATGACGGTGGCATCGCGCCTCGCACGCGCGCCCTCCAGCGCCAGCGAGCCCGCCGTGGTCGGCTGCTTGTCCGATGTCGCGATGTTGTCCTTCACCAGGATCGGCACGCCGGCCAGCGGCCGTTTGACGGACGGCCTGCTGCCGTCGAGCGCGCTGGCGATTGCGAGCGCGTCCGGATTGAGCGCGCGAACGGAGTTCAGCGCCGGTCCGCCACGGTCATAGGCCGCGATGCGCGCGAGATAGGCTTTTGTGAGCGCCGTCGCGGTGACGCGCCCGCCGGCCAGGGCCTCGATGATATCGCTCATCGGCGCGTCCTCGAGCCTCAGTTCGGGCGGCACGGCATTGCCGCGGGTCGGCTTCTTCATGACGTGCCTCTTGGGCTTTTATATGCTACAAAACGTAGCATTAATCCTGATCACGCGACAAGCTGATCAGCAAGGCAGCAGATCGGGTCGTTCATCTCTATGCGCGGGGCCGAAGGACACGAGCCACCTTGATCCTCTCCACCAGATAGACCACCATCGGGTTTCACCGCTCACAGCAGAATGGGCGAGGAAACGCTGATATGGATGGAACTGTCGAAGTCGATCTCGTCGCCCGGGCGCGGGCCATCGCGCCGCTGATTGCCGATGAGGCCAACGAGATCGAGCGGACGCGACGGTTGACGCCTGACGTCGTGGGCGCGCTGATCGGGAACGGGCTCTACCGCGCGCTGCTGCCGCAGAGCCTGGGCGGATCGGAGGCGTCGCCCGAGATCTTCATGGAGATGCTTGAGGAGATCGCGAAGGCCGATGCGTCCACCGCCTGGTGCCTCGGCCAAAACAGCGTCTGCGCGATGATCGCAGCCGCGCTCGACCACGACACCGCGAACGAGATCTTCAACACCGCGCCCGGCATTCTCGCCTGGGGCGCGGTGGCGCATGAGGCGCGCGCGGTCGAGGGCGGCTACCGCGTCACTGGGCGGTGGGACTTTGCCTCGGGCTCGCCGCAGGCAAGCTGGCTGGGCGCGCATGTCCGCATCGTCAATGCCGACGGCACGCCTCGGAAAACTGCAGATGGGTCGCCGGAGCTGCGCACCCTGCTGTTTCCGCTGGCGAGCGCCGTGATGCACGACGTCTGGCAGGCGATCGGCCTCGCCGGCACCGGCACCAATTCCTACGAGGTGAAAGACCTCTTCATTCCCGATCGCTTCGCCGCGCTCCGCGACGTGCCGGACGCCCTGCGGGAGCCGGGCCCGCTCTACCGGCTGCCGACCGGCTCGACCTACAGCCTCGGCTTTGCCGCGGTCTCGCTCGGCGTCGCGCGCGCGACGCTGGATGCAGCGATTGCGCTGGCGCGCGCCAAGCATCAGTCATTGGCCGCCAGCGCAATGCGCGACAACCAGGCGATCCAGGGCCTGATCGGCCGCACCGAGGGCGACTTGCGCGCCGCGCGCGCCTATCTCTACGGGACAGCGCATGCGATGTGGCGCGACCTCTCGGCGACTGGCGTCTTCAGCCCGGCGCATCGCAGCGCTGTCAGGCTCGCCGCAACCTGGACCATCCAGCAATCAGCGGCGGTGGTCGACACCGCCTATCGCATGGCCGGCGCCACCGCCGTCTTCCGCAGCCATCCGTTCGAGCGACGGTTTCGTGACATGCACGCCATCACCCAGCAGATCCAGGCGCGCGACACGCATTTTGAGGATGTCGGTAAGATGATCCTCGCCGAAAATCGCTAGCAGCCTGCGGCGCCTTGTCTCGTTCCAGGGCATCTCAAACCATGCAGGCCGAGCGCTTTCGCAACTTCCGTCCGCTCATGGCGATGAGTCATGCAAAAGCGTGCTGGCGGCTCCGCCGAAACACGGACGCACACCGCCATTGTTGTTAAGCAATTTCTGGGACCGTCTCGGCAAGACCAAGAATCAATCTTTTGGAATGCCCGGGAATTCTCGATGCTGAAGCTCAAGTCGATTGCGGCCCGCCTGATTCTCGCCATTGCACTGACCGTTGCAGTGGCCTGCGCCATCCTCTCCGGCTTCTCGATTACCCAGCAGCGGGCGCTGACGCGAATGGCGCTCGATCAGCAGCTCAAGCTGCAATACGAGAGCGTGATCGCAGCCATCGACTATGAGGGACGTTCGGCACTCGCCGTCTCCGCCGTGATCGCGGCGCTGCCGCCAGTGGGCGACTCCATCGCTCGGGGCGACCGCGACGCTCTCGGCGCCCTGCTCGGCGACGCCAACAAGGCGCTGAAAGCCCAAGGCATCCCGCTGATCACCTTTCAGCTTCCACCGGCGATCTCGTTCTATCGCGTCCACGCGCCCAAGACCTTCGGCGACGACGTCTCCGTGCGCCGCGCCACCGTGGTCGAGGCGCTCAAGACCGGCCGCCAGATCGTCGGCGTCGAGCCGGGCCGCGAAGCGCTCGGCATCTTCGGCATGACGCCGATCGTGCGCGACGGCAAGAACATCGCCAATGTCGATATCGGCGCCGCCTTCGGCAAGGAGTTCGTCGACCGCGCCAAGAAGCGCTTCGGCATCGACCTTGCGGTCTATTCCGTCGACGGCGGCTCGCTCAACAAGCTGTCCTCGACCTTTGGCGAGAACGCCGTCGCCAAGCCGGACGAGTTGAAGGCCGTGATATCAGGCGCGCCGCTGCTGCGCGAGGCCGAGCTCGACGGCCATCCGGCCGAGGTCTATGTCGGGCCGATCAAGAACTATGCCGGGCAACCGGTCGGCGTGCTCGAAATCATCAAGGACACGACCGAGTATGAGGCCGCCTTCGCGGCCTCCGAGCGCCATCTGATCCTCGGCACGGTCGCAATCCTAGCCGCCGCCATCGTGCTGGCGTTCCTGCTCGGACGCGGCCTGTCGCGGCCGCTCACTGCGATCACCGCGATCATGAACCGGCTGTCGAGCGGCGACACCAGCGTCACCATTCCCGGCAGCGAACGGCCGGACGAGCTCGGCACCATGGCGAAGGCGGTCGAAACGTTCCGCCAGAGCATGCTCGAGGCAGGCTCGCTACGCGAGGCGCAGGAGGCCGACAAGGCCCGGGCCGCGATCGAGAAGCAGGCGCTGCAACGGCAGATGGCCGACCGCTTCGAGGCCGACGTCAAGGGCGTGGTCGCCGCCGTCGCCAAGGCGACCGAGGGCATGCAGCATGTCGCCGGCGAGATCACATCCAGCGTCAACGGCACCTCGCAGCGCGCCTCCGCCGCAGCGAGCGCATCGGAAGAAGCTTCCACCAGCGTCAATGCGGTCGCGGCTGCGACCGAGGAGCTCGCCTCGTCCGTCACCGAGATCGGCCGCCAGGTCACCCATTCCAGCCAGGTCGCGAGCGGTGCAGTGGTCAAGGCCACCGAGACCACCGAGATGGTCACGAGCCTTGCGGCTTCCGCCGAGCGCATCGGCGACGTCTTGCGCCTGATCAGCGAGATCGCGAGCCAGACCAATCTTCTGGCGCTCAATGCCACCATCGAAGCGGCCCGCGCCGGCGAGGCCGGCCGCGGCTTTGCCGTGGTCGCCTCCGAGGTGAAGGAGCTGGCGAGCCAGACCGCGAAGGCGACCGACGAGATCGCCGCCCAGGTCAACGCGATCCAGGCCGCGACCGGCAGTTGCGTCACCGCGATCTCGGACATCAGTGGCACCATCCGCGAGATCAGCGGCATCGCCACCACGATCGCCGCCGCCGTCGAGGAGCAGGGCTCGGCGACGCGGGAGATCGCCCGCAGCGTGCAGCAGGCCTCCACAGGCACGACCGAGGTCTCGGCCAACGTCGCCGGTGCGAGCCAGGCCGCCGATCAGTCGCGGGCGCTCGCCGGCAATGTCATGGTCGCCTCGGGCGAGCTTGGCCAGCACGCTTCGGTGCTGATAAAGAGCGTAGATATTTTCCTGGCCGGGCTTCGTGCGGCGTAAGGCGGCCCGCGCGAGCCGGCCTCGATCTATTTGACCTAAATCAAGCACACGACAGCACGCCTATCTCTGAATAGGCTGTCGATGGCCGCGCCAGAGCGCCGCCGCACAGCACGGAGATGGTCATGAGGTTTTCGAACTCTCTGCGTATTGCCGTTCTCGCCGCGACCGGTGCCCTGCTCGCCACGGGTGCTCAGGCCGGCCCGATGCCGACCTCAGTGGCGACGATCAAATCGATGGTCGATCCCGCCACCACCGAAGTGCGCTGGGGCTACGGCTACCGCGGCGGTTACGGCTATCGCGGCGTCGGGTTGGGATATCGCGGTGGCTATGGCTATCGTGGTGGCCTCGCCTATCGCGGTGGCTGGGGCTATCGCGGCTATGGCTACCGTCGCCTCGGTTACGGTGTCGCAGGCGCCGTCGTCGGCGCCGGAATTGCGAGCGCCTATTACGGAAGCGGCTATTATGGTGGCGGGTACTATGGCGGCGGCTATCCCGCGTACAGCTCTGAGCCGTACTACGGCTATGGCGGCGGCTACGGTTATGGCGGCGGCTACCGCTACGTCGACGATTCCTGCCTGCCCTCCGGCCCCTACTCCGGCTACTAGACGCCTGCATGATGTCGGCTGAGATAGCAGCCGCGTGAGAGGTGCGCTCCCTCGCCCCGTTCTTACGGGGAGAGGGTTGGGGTGAGGGGCCTCTCTCTCCACGCGAGATCGTCGAGAGACCTGTACCCCCTCACCTGAATTCGATCTCCGATCGAATTCGACCTCTCCCCGCAAGCGGGGAGAGGTGAACTCACGCCACCAGCGCGGCGTCCTCCTCGTCCGTGGCGTCGATGCCGCGCTGCGCGGCCAGGAGGCTGATGATCTCGGCGTTGGGCCGCGCCTTGCTGAACAGGAAACCCTGCCCCTCGTCGCAGCCCTCGGCGCGGAGGCAGCTCAGCTCTGCTTCGGTCTCGACGCCTTCGGCGGTGATGATGACCCCAAGGCCTTTGCCGAGGCTGACGATGGAGCGGATGATCGCCTGCGCCTCGCGGTTGGCGCCGAGATCGCGCACGAAGGACTGGTCGATCTTGATCTTGTCGAAGGGAAAGCTACGCAAATAGCTGAGGCTGGAATAGCCGGTACCGAAATCGTCCATCGAGATGCGCACGCCGAGCGCCCGCAGCGCATGCAGCGTCGCCAGCACCTGTGCGCTCTTCTCCAGCAGCAGCGTCTCGGTGATCTCGAGCTCGAGCCTTCGCGGCGGCAGGCCGGAGTGTTTCAGCGCGTCGGTCACCATCGAGAGCAGGTTGCCGCTGCGAAACTGCAGCGGCGACAGATTGACGGCGACGCGGACGTCGTCCGGCCAGGTCGCAGCATCCAGGCAGGCCCGGCGCAGCATCAGCCCACCGAGCGGATTAATCAGCCCCGTCTCTTCGGCGACCGGAATGAACTCGGCCGGCGAGACCATGCCGCGCTCGGCATGCGGCCAGCGCACCAGCGCCTCGAAGCCGGTGATGCGGCCGCTCTGGAGATCGATCAGCGGCTGGTAATAGGGCCGCAGCACGTCGTGCTGGATGGCATCGCGCAGCTCGACCTCGATCTTGCGGCGACTCTGCGCCTTGGCATCGAGTGCGGCCTCGAAGAAGGCGAAGCTGCCGCGCGCGTCCAGCTTAGCGCGCGACAGCGCCATGCCGGCACTCTTGAGCAGCTTTTCGGACTCATCGCCGTCACCCGGCGCCATCGCGATGCCGATGGAGGCGCGGATCACCACGGAATGGCCATCGAGCAGATAGGGATCGGCGATGGCCTCGAGCAGG
Source organism: Bradyrhizobium zhengyangense (assembly GCF_022012555.1). Classification (NCBI taxonomy): domain Bacteria; kingdom Pseudomonadati; phylum Pseudomonadota; class Alphaproteobacteria; order Hyphomicrobiales; family Nitrobacteraceae; genus Bradyrhizobium; species Bradyrhizobium zhengyangense. The sequence continues at coordinate 231,756 of NZ_JAKLTZ010000002.1, forward strand.
CGTTTTGCGAGGCCGACCGCGTCCTCGGGCCGCGTCAGGCCGCTCTGGACAATCGCGAACTCGTCGGAATTGAGCCGCGCCAACGCGTCTTCCTCGCGCAGGGTCGAGCGCAGCCGCTTGGCGACGCCGCGCAACAGCTTGTCGCCGACCGCATGACCCAGCGTGTCGTTGACCGACTTGAAATTGTCGAGCCCGAGCATCAGCACTGCGACCTTCTCGGGACTGCGGCGCGTGTGCAGCAGCATTTCGTCCACGGTCTGACGCAGCAGGTTGCGGTTGGGCAGGCCGGTCAGGGCGTCATGCTGGGCCATGAAGGCGAGCCGCGCCTCGGCGCGCTTGCGCTCCGTGATGTCCATCAGCGCCAGCAGCACCGCGGGCTGGTCGGCATAGGTCAATTCGCGGGAATAGATCGCAAGATCGATCAGCGCGCCGTCGGCCTTGACGTGCTTCCACGTGCGCGCGGCCTGCTCGTCGCTGGACCCGTCGGTGGTCCAGGGCGGCTCGCTGTCGAAGGCCTGCAACGAGCGGATCTTCAGCTTCTCGAATTCGGCGCGGCTGTAGCCATAATGCACGATCGCGGCGTCGTTGACGCCGAGGATGCGCTCGTCATCCAGCGCGCAGACGATCATGGGGACGGGATTGCCGTCGAACAGCAGGCGGAACGAGGCCTCGCGCTGCTTCAATTCGGTGATGTCGACGCGCAGACCGACCACGCCCCCGTCATCGGTGCGGCGTTCTTCGATCAGGATGACGCGGCCGTCGGACAACGTCTGCTCGTGGCGCTTGCCGGGCTCGTAGAGCTTCTTTAGCCGCGCCGCGATCCATTCGTCCTCGTGACCGGCCGCTTCTGGATAGTCGCCGCGGGCAACGCCGACACGCAGCGTGTCTTCCAGCCGCGCGCCTTCCCGGAATAGGTCGGCGGTCTTGCTGTAGATCTCGGCATACTGCTTGTTCCAGAGAACGTAGCGGCCTTCGGGATCGAGGATGACGATGCCTTGCGGCAGGAGATCGACGGCCTGGCGCAGCCGCTCATGCGACCTGCGGGCTTCCGCGATGGCGGCTTCAGTTTCCGCGCGGCTTTGCACGAGCTGGTCACGCGCGCCGGAAGGATGAGTCGCGCGCGCAAAGCGCGGCTTGCGCGGTTGTCGTCCCGCGATCACGGCCTGCTTTCGCTTTCTTGTTTTTTTGGACCCCAAACTCAACTTCACACGCCTTAACCGCGCCCAGCGGCCGCAACTCTTGCTCCAAGTGTCTGAAAGAAAAGTAATCTTGGCCAGCGGCGGCACCGACGGCGCGGCCTGGCGCAGGACCGCTTTGCCTGTTTGCGAGGCGTGAGAAGCGTCGTCAGGCGCGTCGAACCTGCTTCCGCCTCGCCATCGGCGAGAGCCGAGCTGCAAAAACGCGCAGTCTCCATGAATCAATTCCGGAACAGACGCTGCTTGCATGCAGGACGCAAATGCATCTCGAGCAGCGCACGAATTTTGGTCAATGCAGGATAGCGTTATCGCACCGTTAAAGAACGGCCCGGCATGCGACTTTGGGATGATCCGATTGGAAAATTAAATGTCGTGTTGGGCGCGTCGCCGCATGCGGCATCGGCTCCGCGTTGGGTTATAAGGATGCAGCATGAGTCCCCGCCGCATCGCCCCTCTCCTGCTTGTGATGACGCTCCTGGCCGCCAACGGCGCGCTGGCCCAGGACAAGGGCAGCGTGAACCCGAAGCCGCTGCCGCCGCTTGCCAATCCCAACGATCCCAAGATCGGCGCCAAGGAGCTGTTCGCGCGAAAGCTGCTGCCCTCGAAAGGGCCGGCGCACGTGATCGGCTCTTATGTGAAGGGCTGCATCGGCGGCGCCGAGCAGATGCCGCTCAACGGCGACACCTGGCAGGTGATGCGGCTGTCGCGCAATCGGAACTACGGCCACCCTGATATGATCGCGCTGATCAAGCGCCTGGCCGCCAAGGCGCACAAGGATGCGGGCTGGCCGGGCATTCTGGTCGGCGACATCGGCCAGCCGCGCGGCGGCCCGGCATTGTCGGGTCATGCCAGCCATCAGATCGGGCTGGACGCCGACATCTGGCTGACGCCGATGCCGGACCACCGTCTCTCGCGCGAGGAGCGCGAGGAGATGTCCGCGGTGATGATGGTGCGCGAGGATCGCCTCGACATCGATCCGAAAGTGTTCACGCCCGCCCATGTGCTGGTGCTGCGCGATGCCGCGCAGGAGCCGGCGGTGCAGCGCATCTTCGTCAATCCCGCAATCAAGAAGGCGCTGTGCCGCGAGGCCAAGGGCGACCGCTCCTGGCTGTCGAAGATCCGGCCGTGGTGGGGCCACGACTATCATTTCCACATCCGCATGCGCTGCCCGGCGGGCGCCAGCGACTGCCACGGCCAGCCGTCGCAATCCGAGGACGAGGGCTGCAAGCCCTCCGACTTCGCGTTTTGGTTCAGCGAGGGCGTGCTGCACCCCAAGCCGCCGCCGGAGCCGCCGAAGCCGAAACCGCCGATGACGCTGGCGCAGATGCCGGCGGCCTGCAAAGCCGTGCTGCACGCGGCCGATGCGAAGCCGTAGGGCGTGTGGGGAGGCAGCGTCCCGCCTCACCCGCCGCCGTCGTCCCGGACAAGCGCGCCGCAGGCGCGCGCAGATCCGGGATGACGATGAGTTGGTTGGTACGCACCATTCAAATGCGCTAATATCGGCACTCGCCGCGCGGCCGTAAGTCCGCGGCATTTTCGGGATGCGCATCCCGCCTCCGACAAAACCTGACCGCAAGCCGCGCCCACGCGTGGCCAACGATGAGAATTTGCCATGCGCGTCCTCACTCTCCTTGCCGTGCTCTCGATCGGCGCGACCTCCGCCTTCGCCGCGGAGGAGCCCAGCGGCTGCGACAAGTTCAAATGGCCGATCGAGCGCGACCGGGCCGCACTGACCGCACCTGACCGTGCCAAGCTCGCCTCGGGAGCCGAGCAGGCGGCGGTGCCGTCCTCGGCGGTCACGCTGGGGCTGGTCGCGCCGCAGGACGCAAAGCTGCCCTCGCCGCCCGAGCGCGCGCCGAAGGATGGCACCTTTGCCGGCTTCACCAGCATCAAGGCGGCGAAAGCCGGGCTCTACGCGATCAGCCTGTCCTCGGGCGCCTGGGTCGATCTGGTCCAGGACGGGCATTTCCTCAAGCCTGTGGCCTTTAGCGGCGCGACCGATTGCGACGGCATCCGCAAGACCATGAAATACGAGCTGTCGGACAAGCCGTTCGTGCTCCAGATCAGCGGCGCCAAGGACAATTCGCTGTCGATTTCGATCCTGCCGGCCGCCCAATAAGCGGGTCTGGTCAGACAAACCGTCGGCTTTGACGTGAGGCCTTCACCTGCTATCTTCGAGAGCTGCGATATCCCCGCCGGCCGTAAGCCGTTGCGGGGACGCGGGAACAGCGCTTCCGCCCGTCGCCTCATCCACCCAACGCCAGAATTGCGCGTACGTTTGCGCGCGCGGGCTCGCACGGAGCGCCATCCATGTATCGTATCGCCGGACTTTTCACCGCCTTCGTCATGCTCGCGAGCCTCGCGCCTGCGAGCGCCGAGGACAAGACCATCACGGTCTTCGCTGCCGCCTCGATGAAGAACGCGCTCGACGAAATCGACGCCGCCTACACCGCCAAGACCGGCATCAAGTTCAGTGTCAGCTATGCCGCAAGCTCCGTGCTGGCCAAGCAGATCGAGCAAGGCGCGCCGGCCGATGTATTCGTCTCCGCCGACACCGACTGGATGGACTACGCCGCCTCCAGGAAGACCATCAACGAGGCTTCCAGGGTCAACCTGCTCGGCAACAGCATCGTGCTGATCGCGCCGAAGGATTCCAAGATCGACAACGTCACCATCGCGCAAGGCTTCGACCTCGCAAAACTCGCCGGCGACGGCAGGATCGCGACCGGCGATGTGAAATCCGTGCCAGTCGGGAAATACGCCAAGGCCGCGCTGGAGAAGCTGGGGGCCTGGCAGGCCGCTGAGCCGAAATTCGCCATGGCCGAGAGCGTGCGCGCCGCGCTGACGCTGGTGGCCCGCGGCGAAGCCAATCTCGGCATCGTCTATTCCACCGACGCCAAGGTCGAGCCCGGCGTGAAGATCGTCGGCACCTTCCCGGCGGATTCGCATCCCGCGATCATCTATCCCGTCGCGGCAACCACCACCGCGAAGCAGGAGACGAACGACTATCTCGCCTTCCTGCGGACGTCGGCGGCCAAGACCATTCTTGAAAAATACGGCTTTAAATTCCTGATCAGCCCGACGACCTGATTTTTCGTGCTCGACATCTCTCCCGCTGAATGGACGGCGATCCTGCTCTCGCTCAGGGTCGCAATCATCGCGACGCTGGTGGCAACGCCATTCGGCATTGCCTTGGCGTGGCTGCTCGCCCGCAGGGATTTTTGGGGCAAGTCGGTGCTCGATGCGATCGTGCATCTGCCTCTGGTGCTGCCGCCTGTCGTCACCGGCTACCTGCTGCTGCTCACCTTCGGCCGTCGCGGCCTTGTCGGCGCCTTCCTCGCCGATCATCTCGGCATCGTCTTCGCCTTCCGTTGGACTGGAGCAGCACTCGCTTGCGGCGTGATGTCGTTTCCGCTGCTGGTGCGGCCGATGCGGCTGTCGATCGAGGCGATCGACCGCAAGCTCGAGCAGGCCGCCGAGACGCTCGGCGCCGCGCCGTTCAAAGTGTTCTTCACGGTGACGCTGCCGCTGGCGCTGCCCGGCGTGCTCGCCGGCATGGTGCTCGGCTTTGCCAAGGCGATCGGCGAGTTCGGTGCCACCATCACCTTCGTCTCCAACATTCCCGGCGAGACCCAGACGATTTCGTCGGCAATCTATTCGCTGATCCAGACGCCTGACGGCGATGCGGCGGCGGGCCGCCTTGTCATCGTCTCGATCGTGCTCGCGCTCGGCGCGCTCATCGGCGCCGAATGGTTCGCCCGCCGCGCCACCGCGCGCCTGCACGGGAATTGACCATGCTGCGTGTCGACGTCGAAAAGCAGCTTGGCGAGTTCTCGCTGCACGCGACCTTCGCCAGCGAGGGCCGCGTCACCGGCCTGTTCGGCGCGTCCGGCGCCGGCAAGACCTCGCTGATCAACATGATCGCCGGCCTCTTGCGGCCCGACCGCGGCACCATCATCATCGACGGCGAGACGGTCGACGACACCGCGGCCGGCATTCATGTGCCGACCTGGCGCCGCCGCATCGGCTACGTCTTCCAAGATGCGCGGCTGTTTCCGCATCTCAACGTCGCGCAAAATCTTGACTATGGAAGGCGGATGAACCGCCTCGCGCCCGATGCTGCCCAGCACACGCGCGTGATCGAGCTGCTCGACATCGGCGCGCTGCTCGACCGTCGTCCCGGAAAACTTTCCGGCGGCGAGCGCCAGCGCGTGGCGCTCGGCCGCGCGCTGTTGTCAAAGCCGCGCCTGTTGCTGCTCGACGAGCCGCTCGGCGCGCTCGACGAGGCCCGCAAGCTCGAGATTTTGCCCTACCTGGTGCGGCTGCGGGACGAGGCCAATATCCCCATGGTCTATGTCAGCCATGACGTCGCCGAATTGCGCCAGCTCGCGACGCAGATCGTGATGCTGAGGCAGGGCCGCGTGACGTCGTTCGGCGGGGTGAAGGTGCTGACGTAGAGGCACCAGCAGCCCCACTCACCGCTGTCATGCCCCGGCTTGACCGGGGCATCCAGTACGCCGCGGCCTCTCCGTGTCCCAGCACGGCCTCTGGAATACTGGATTGCCCGCCTTCGCGGACAATGACAGCGAGGGTGTGGAAGCGGTTCGCCAAAAACGAGAGCGGCCTAAACCCCCGCCACCGACGACCAGATCTCCGCGAGCTTCTTCCGCAGCGCCTGCCGCCGCGTCAGTGGCGCCGGCGTCTCGTCGTCTTCCGGCAGGCGCAGACCGACGACATTGACACGGCCGCCGGAGATGCTACGTGCGACCAGCACGATCTCGTCGAGCGGCAGCTCCGCGCCTTCCTTCGGCGCGCGGTCGAGATGGACGTCGAAATAATCGGCAAGCGTGAGCTTGCCCTCGTCCTCGGTCACCTTCACGCCGTAGATCTCGGCGAGCTCGGCGAGCGTGTGCTCGCCCGAGACCACGAAGTCGCCGAGCAGATGCGGATCGGGTGCCGTGCTCGGCTGCATGTCGACGAAGAAGCGGTCGAGCGCCTCGGCCTTCTCTGGCGGCGCCAGCAGGTAGATGTAGTCGCCGGGCGCGACCGGCTCGGCTTCCGCGGGCGTGAGGATGTGCTCGTTGCGGATCACCAGCGTCGGCTTCGACCAGGATGGAATCAGGCCGCGGCGGAAATACAGGCTCTTCGGCCGCACCGGATAGCCGACGAGCTGCTGCTCGAGCTGGCCCGGCAGATCCAGCTCGACACGACGCGGCCCGCGCTCGGCGCGCGGCAGCGCCACGTGCAGCTTGCGCGCGGCGGGCGCCAGCGTCCAGCCCTGCAGCAGCAGCGAGATGATCACGACGACGAAGGCGACGTCGAAATAGAGATAGGCCTTGGACAGGCCGACCAGCATCGGGATCGACGCCAGGAAAATCGCGACCGCGCCGCGCAGGCCCGTCCAGGCGATGAATATCTTTTCGCGCCAGTTGAAGCGGAATGGCGCAAGGCACACGAACACCGCGATCGGCCGCGCCACCAGCATCAGCACCAGCGAGACGGCAATCGCCGGCAGCACGCTGGAGCCCAGCCGGCTCGGCGACACCAACAGGCCCAGCAACACGAACATCACGATCTGCGCCAGCCAGGTCGCGGCATCCAGGAACGCCACCACCGAATTGTGCGCGCGTGTCGGCCGGTTGCCGATGATGATGCCGGCGAGATAGACGGCAAGGAATCCCGAGGCGTGCATGATTTGCGAGCCGCCGAAGATGACCAGCGCAGCCGTGGTCACGAACGGGGCGTGCAGGCCCTGCGGCAGCGCGACCTTGTTGAGCCCGATGACGACGAGGCGTCCGCCTATCACGCCGACGACGGCGCCGAGCAACGCCTCCTGGACAAACTCCATCACCACATGGCCTGGGCTGCTCGACCCCAGCGAGATGTATTCGACCAGCATGAGCGTCAGGAAGATCGCGAAGGGATCGTTGGTGCCGGATTCCGCCTCCAGTGTCGCGCCGACGCGCGGGCGCAGGCGCAGCCCCTGGGTGTGCACCAGCAGGAACACCGCGGCCGCGTCGGTCGAGGCCACCACCGCGCCGACCAGCAGCGACTCCGTCCAGTTGAGGTCGAGCGCGTATTTCGCAAACGGCGCCGTGATCAGCGCGGTCAGCAGCACGCCGACGGTCGCGAGCACCACGGAGGGTGCGAGCACGGTGCGGATGCTGGCAAAGCGCGTCTTCAACCCGCCGTCGAACAGGATCAGCGCGAGCGCCACCGATCCGACCAGATAGGTGGTGCCGACATCGTTGAACTGGAGCTGGCCGGGACCTGCATCACCCGCCAGCATGCCGATCGCGAGGAAGACAAGCAGCAGCGGCGCACCGAAGCGCAGCGCGAGCAGGCTCGACAGGATGCCGGCCATGACGAGGACGGCGCCGAGCAGAATGGCGATGCTGAAAGAGTCGAGGGAGGCCATCCACCTTCCGGGTACAAATCGCTGGAATTGCATCCTTATCGTCGCCACACTCCTGCGCCAACCCATTTTCGCTGCTCGCGGCAATCTGCCCGTATTTTGCGGCCTTAACGCGCTTCACTTCACGGTGTATCGATGGCTCGGCTGCAGCCTTTGTGGGATTCTGCAGCGCCTTCGAATCAAACCCGCCCGACCGCTTCCCCGAGACCACCAAATGGACATGGACCTCAAAGACCTCATGGAGTTCGTGCAGACGACTGCGCGCAGCGTGGGAGCGGAGATCTCCTCGCCCTGGTTCTACCTGCAATTCGGGCTGATCCTGGCGGCGGCCGGGATCGCCTATGCGGCGGACGCCGGCGTTCACAACCGCGTCGACATGAGCTCGGTGGCGAACCGCTGGCCGCTGCCGCTCCGGCACTTCGCCCGCGTGATGGTCTCGAGCGCCTCGACGGCGGTGTTCACGCTGCTGGTGATCATCTCGCGGGTGGTGATGTATCACGCGACCTGGCCGAGCCGCTCCTATCTCCTGATGGTCGCCGCCAAGCTGGGGCTCGCCTGGCTCGCGATCCGGCTCGTCACCTCGGTGCTGCGCAATGCCTTCTTCGTCAGGCTGGTGTCGATCGTGGCCTGGTTCGTCGCCGCGCTGTCCATCCTCGGCCAGCTCGACAGCACGGTCGACCTGCTCGACTCCTACGCCATCGTGCTCGGCGGACTCAGGCTGACGCCGCTGCTGCTACTCAAGGCCGGCGCACTGCTGATTTTCGCGCTCTGGCTCACCAACATCGCCAGCAATTTCGCCGAGAGCAAGATCAACTCGACGACCGATCTGACGCCATCGGTCCAGGTGCTGCTGATCAAGATCATCCGCATCGGGCTGCTTGCGGTCGCGATCGTGATCGCGCTCGGCACTGTCGGCATCGACCTCTCGGCGCTTGCGGTGTTCTCCGGCGCGGTCGGTGTCGGTATCGGTATCGGCCTGCAGAAGATCGTCGCCAACTTCATCTCCGGCATCATCCTGCTCGCCGACAAATCGGTGAAGCCGGGGGACCTCGTCACCATCGGCGACAATACCGGCCGCATCAGCGCGATGAAGACGCGCTATATTTCCGTCGCCGCCGGCGACGGCCGCGAATTCCTGGTGCCGAACGAGGACCTGGTGACGCAGAAGGTCGTCAACTGGACCTATACCGACAAGAACACGCTGGTGAAGATCACCTTCGGCACCAATTACGACGCCGACCCCAAGCTGGTCTGCAGGCTCGCGATCGAGACCGCCTCCGCCCATCCGCGCGCGCAAAAGGGCAAGCCGCCGAACTGCCTGCTGACCGAGTTCGCGGAGGCCGGCATGAAGTTCTCGCTGACGCTCTGGCTTGCGGACCCCGACGGCATGGATGCCGTCAAGAGCGACGTGATGCTGGCGCTGTGGGATGCCTTCAAGCGCGAGGGCATCCGGGTTCCCTACCCCGTCCGCGAAATCCGCGTCCGCGGCGGGGCGCTGCCGGTCGAAACCACCGTAGAAGTCCCGAATTGAGCCTGCTTTCGGGCGCATGGCGGGTAAGCCAAGCTTGCACCAAGGCCCGCAATCATTAAATTAGGGCCTGAAATCAAGCCTTTCCGCCCGTAACGGGCCCGAGCCAGAAGAACCAGCCCGCATGAGCTACGTCGAAGCCACCGATACCTCCCTGCGCAAGACCGGACAGATCAAGCTGCATGGGCCGGCCGCCTTTGCCGGCATGCGCAAGGCGGGTGCTCTGGTGGCGAAGTGCCTCGACGAGCTCACCGACATCGTCGGCCCGGGCGTGCCGACCGACCGTATCGACGAGTTCGTGCGCGACTTCGCCTTCAGCCACGGCGCCTATCCGGCGACGCTGATGTATCGCGGCTATCGCTATTCAACCTGCACCTCGCTCAACCACGTGGTCTGCCACGGCATGCCCGGCGACCGTCCGCTGAAGGAAGGCGACATCGTCAACATCGATGTCACCTTCATCGTCGACGGCTGGTACGGCGATTCCAGCCGGATGTATGCGGTCGGCCCGATCGCGCGCAAGGCCGAGCGGCTGATCGAAGTGACCTATGAAGCGATGATGCGCGGCATCGCCGCCGTGAAGCCCGGCGCCACCACCGGCGACATCGGCCACGCTATCCAGAGCTTCGTCGAGCCGCAGGGCATGAGCGTGGTGCGCGATTTCTGCGGCCATGGTCTCGGCCGCATGTTCCACGACGAGCCGAACATCATCCATATCGGCCGGCCCGGCGAAGGCGTGCAGCTCAAGCCCGGCATGTTCTTCACCATCGAGCCGATGATCAATCTCGGCAAGCCGCATGTGAAGATCCTGTCCGACGGCTGGACCGCTGTGACGCGCGATCGCTCGCTGTCGGCGCAGTTCGAGCACTCGGTCGGCGTCACCGCCACCGGCGTCGAGATCTTCACGCTCTCGGAGCGGCATGGCGAGAAGCAGATCGGCTGATCTGCTTCCACCTCGACTTCATCGGTCCAGCGTGAACAGCTCTGCGCCTTCGATTGCGTAATGCGCGAACAGAAAATCCCTGATGTTGACGATGCTGCCGTTTTCCCAATCGAGGAGGACGAAGTAGCGCGGCGGACCTGAGGGATCCTGCGGATCGAACATGATGATCGCAGGGCGCCGATCGACGAAGCCCGGGACGCAATGCCAGGGGCTGGTCTCGGCATAGCGCCCGAAATATTCGCTGACGTCGCGGCGGCCGGCCCGGCGCGTCCGGTTGACCATCTCCAGCCGCACATCGTCGGCCAGCATGTCGCGCAAGGACTCGAAATCGCGCGCGTTGAAGCGCTCGACATAGTGTGTCAGGCGGGCGCGTTCGGCGGTCTCGAGTTCAGGAGGCCTGACGTCGTCGGGCTCCGCCGCGAGTTCACGCAGGCGAACGCGGCCGCGTTGCAGTGCGCCCTTGGTGGCCGCAACGCTCCCGCACATGATGCTGCAGACCTCGTCGACGGAATATCCGAGCACGTCGCGCAGGATGACCGCGCTGCGCTGCGCCACCGGCAGGCGCATGAAGGTCCCGAGGCTCGCGGTGACGGTCTCGCGTTCGGTCACGGGGCTGGTCAAAGCGGGGATCATGTCCAGATCTTCATCGGCGTGAGCAGCGTTGTAGCGGGCGCGCCGGCGCAGGAAATCCAGCGCCGAATTATGGGCGATGCGGAACAGCCAGCCTTCCGGATTGTCCAGCGGCTCGGTCCCCGGTGCGGCCTCGAACGCCTTGAGCAGCGCCTCCTGAAGCACGTCCTCGCCGTCGATAACGGAGCCCGTCATGCGCGCGCAGTAACGATGCAGCTGCGGCCGCATCTCCACTGCAAGGCGTTCGAGAGCCTGAAGGGCGGTTTGTCGGACCGCCCCCGCACCATTGCCGGTCACATCGTCTGCCAAGCCAGGCCTCCCGTCATCCGTACGCGTGATACGTCAACCGAGATCGCAGCGCCACACGCAGGTCAGGCGTGATTGACCTCGACGACCTCGCACAGGATGGTCTCGGCCTTCGCAATCGCGGCGAGGCGCTGGATGTAAGGCGCGAATTTCGGATCCTTGCGGAAATTCTCGATATCCTCGGCGTTCCGCCACTGCGAATAGTTGATGGCGCGGCCGCCCTCCTTGCCGGCGTGCACGCTGGACGAGATGAAGCCGGGCTGCTTGCTGAAGAAAGTCTCCGTGCCCTCTTTCAGGAGCTGGACCAGCTTCTGCTGGTTGTCAGGCTCGACCGTGAAGACGTTGACGAGGGTGGTGATGTCGCTGCCGGTGCGGATGGTGGCTTCCATGTTGGAACTCCTGGTCTGGCTGTGGGACGGGACGATCTGGGCGGCGAGCAGTGCGCCGGCACCAAGGCCGGTGGCAACGACGACTCGTCGCGATGGCCTGGTTTTGATCTCTGGCATCGAGGTTCTCCTTCGAAGATTGTTCTGGCCGCTCGGCGAGGCCCATACCGCTGAGACGAACGGGAGGTGAAAAGGAAACGGTCGGTGCAGATTTTTTTCGCTCAGCTGCCCTGCCCATAGACCGCGTCACGAATTTCGACCGGGAAAGCACCAAAACCGCCCTCAAGCCCGGTATTGGTGAAGGCGATGACGGTCAGCCTTGCGACGGGATCGACGAAAAAGCTCTGGCCATAGGCGCAGTTGAAGGTCCATGTTCCCGCCCCTTGCGGCGATTTCGCCAATGCGCTGTCCTTCAGCACGAAAGCCCCGTAGCCAAAACCCCAGGCGGGAAGTCCCGTCGGCGTCAGTTCGCCGATCCGGCTGGTCGTCATCCGCTGTACCGTCGACGCTTTCAGGACCGGCGCGCCACCGAGGCGGAGCGCCTCGGCAAGGCGGGCATAATCGCCGGCCGTGCTGACAAGGCCGGCGCCGCCCGACGGAAAGGCCTGATGATCGAGCGCGCGCGAGGGCGAGGCATGAATGATCCCGGGGCCCCGGAAGGGCACAAGATGCGGGTCTGCCATCCGCGCCGGCCCCGGCTTGCCGTCGACGTAGGGCACCGCGAGCCGCGCTCCGTCCTCGACGACGAAGGTCGTGTCACGCATCGCAAGCGGCGTCGTGACCAGGCGGCGGACAGCGTCCGGCAGGGGCTCGCCGGTCGCCTTCGCGATGACGGCGCCGAGCACGTCGGTCGCGAGCGAATAGCCCCATCGCGTGCCCGGCTGGTAGAGCAGCGGCGCGGCGGCGATACGGCGGATCTCCTCGTCGAGCGTGATGTCGGACCGGTCGAGGCCGTCGGAGATTCCGGCACGCTGATAGGGGCTATCAGGCGGCTGCAGGAATCCATAGGAGAGGCCGGCGGTATGAGTGAGCAGATGATGGATGGTGATCTCCGGGATTCTTCCATCCGCGGTCTGCGGCCGGAAATCCGGCAGCCATTTGGTGACGGGGTCCTGCGGATCCAGCACGCCGCGCTCGACCAGCATCATGGCGGCGGCCGAGACGATCGGCTTCGACAGTGAGGCAAGGCGGAACATGGCGTCCTCGCGCATCGGCGACGCGGCCTCGCGATCCGCAAAACCAGCAGCACGGCGATAGACGAAGTCGCCATCCCGCATCACCAAGACGACGCTGCCGACGATGCGCCGCGCGGCTATAGCGCGATCGATCACCCGGTCGAGGCGAGCCTTGCGTTCGTCGGTCTCTGATTTCGCAGGCCGGCTGAGGGTCGGCGCGGCCACGGCAAGGGTCGCGACGGCACTCCGCGCAAGAACTGTGCGGCGTGAAAGACTTCGGAACGGCCACATCGATTGATCTCCATCAGGAGCTCGACCTGCCCGCCGGAGGGCGCGCGGAATATGGGGAGCTCACAGATAGCAAGACGAATGGGCCGGCCGGCTGGAAACGGTGAAGTCGAATTTTTTTGTGAAGCGCGTGAGGCGCCTATCACCGGCCGCGAAAGGACCTCTCTTCGCCACGCGCGGCCGAAACCGCCGCAATTGACGGTTGCAAAAGCGATGATCCGCGGCAATGCTGGCGCGCGATGCCCACCAAGACCGACGCCGACAAGAGCAAGCCCGACGACACGCCGCACTATCTCGGCCATCGCGAGCGGCTGCGCGAGCGCTTCTACAGCGCCGGCGCGGACGCGCTCAGCGACTATGAGCTGTTGGAGATGGCGCTGTTTCCGGCGCTGCCGCGACGCGACACCAAGCCCTTGGCGAAGACGCTGATCAAGGTGTTCGGCTCATTCGCCGAGGTCGTGCATGCGCCGGTGGCACGGCTGCGCGAGGTCGACGGCGTCGGCGAGGCCGCGATCAACCAGCTCAAGCTGATCGCGGCGGCCGCGCATCGCGTCGCCAAGGGCGAGGTCAACAGCCGCAACGCGCTATCGTCCTGGAACGAGGTGATCGCCTATTGCCGCACCAGCATGGCCTTCGCCGACAAGGAGCAGTTTCGCCTGCTCTTTCTCGACAAGCGCAACCAGCTCATCGCCGACGAGGTGCAGCAGACCGGCACCGTCGACCACACCCCGGTCTATCCGCGCGAGGTGATCAAGCGCGCACTGGAGCTGTCGGCGACTGCGCTAATTTTGGTGCACAATCATCCCAGCGGCGACCCCTCGCCATCGCAAGCCGACATCCAGATGACCAAGGCAATCATCGAGATCGCCAAGCCGCTCGGGATTTCGGTGCACGACCACATCATCGTCGGCAAGAGCGGGCATGCGAGCTTGCGCGGAATGCGGCTGATCTGAATATCTGGGATCGGCGATCGCGATGGGCCTGTTCGCGACCGGCGTCGCCACCTCGGTGCTGCTGATCGCGGCACACGACCGTCCGTTCACCGGCCAGATATCGATCTCGCCGGAGCCGCTGCGACAGATCATGCCGGAAGCGCCGGCGGCGCGAAATTGATTGCGACGGGCGCCAGGCTCTCGCCCTAAGCGCGCGCCAACGCGCAGTTCAACATCCATTGCACACCGAAGCGATCGGTGAGCTTGCCGTAATAGTCACCCCAGGGCTGGATGCCGAGCGGCGTGGTGATCGTGCCGCCCTCGGCAAGACGCGCGAACAGATCTGTGGTTGCCTCCTGATCATCCATGATCAGGATATGAGCGGAGCCGCGCATCGGCTCGGCGTCGTCGTTGTCCGATGCATAGAAACAGATGCCGGGGCCTTCGAACTTCGCGTGCATGATCTTGCCCCGCATCGCGGGATTCCGGAGCGGCATGCCGGGCTGGCCATGACGCATGATCTCGGTGACGTTGCCGAGACCGCACGCCGCGTAGAAGGCAAGCGCCGGTTCACACTGGGTCGTGAAAAAGAGATAGTTCGACAGGCGCATATCTCGCACTCCTCGCTTGAATTGCCCCGGCGGCGGAAGCCACGGCCGGCAGCCGCGATCATGCGCGCGCGGCCTCTTTATTGACGGCGTCGCCCGCGCCGTGCGATCGCAATCACGATCGTTATATAACGATCGTGATATGGTCGCAAGCCGCGCAAGCGGATTGTCGTCAACATGGTTCTATGCGGTGGACGGCCTGTGGGGCATCGGCGGCAAGGCCTACACCAATGCCGTGCTTGGCGACGCAGTCACACGGGCCAGCGCCGCTTAAGCAGCGCGATCAGACACAACGATCAGATCAGACATGGCAAGCCGGCGCGTGCGAGACAGCGCCGGCGCGAGATCGCCTCAGTAGCAGTACCTGGGATCGACCGGGACGTAACGGCCGTCCCGGCGCTGCATGTAGCAGCCGCGCTGATAGGCATAATAGCCGGAGCGGCGGCGTTCGCCTTCGGCGGCGATTGCGGCTCCGGTGCCGGCGCCGACGACGGCACCGATGGCCGCACCGCGGCCACCGCCAAGCGCGCCGCCCACAATCGCCCCGCCCACGCCGCCGATGATGGCGCCGCCGACGGCGTCCTGCGCCATCGCGTCATGGACCGGGACGGCCATCGCAACCGAGAAACATACTGCAATTCCAAGGCGTCGAAGCATTCCGAATCCTCCATTTGATCGGGTCAGTCATAGCGTTTGAAGCGATCCCGGGCTAGAAATTTCGCCTGGATTCGGCACACCCCCGATCCTCGCGCCAAAGCGCCTGCCTGTCGCGACACCCATCGACGACCTTTGCACCGCCTCAGATCGAGGGCCCTTTGTCGAGTGTAAATGAGAGCACGATCGCGTCCGGCGTCTGCTTGAATTCCTTGATTACCGCCGCGCGCACGAGGCCGGCGAGATCCCCCAGGGGCTTGGTGTCATAAAGCTTCGGAAACAGGACGGTCACCGATGTGAGGCGTCCATTGTGCCAGTTAAAGCCGACCTGCGGCTTGACGCCGGTCAACTGCTCGAGATCGCCTTCGACCGCCGCGGCCTGACGCATGCCGTCCTTCACGACGGCGACGACATCGCAGGCGGACAACGCAAGGGCGACAACGACGATGACGACGGCTCTGAGCATCGCAGGATCCGGCAAAATTATGCTCTAGGAATGGTTGCATGAATCCTATCATGCAACATGATCCGCGCACCACCGGAAAGAGGCGCTTGCCGCGATCACGGATCGACCCAGCGCTGCACGGCTTCGGCGGTGTCGGCGGGCGTCGTGTTGAAGCAGATCGCAGCCTGCGGCGCCAGCTGATGGACGAGGTTGAGCACTTTCTCGAACAGCCGTAGCCGCTCCTTCGGCTCGCGCAGGCCCGCGCCGATGACGACGCAGTCGAAGCGCTCGTCGCGCAGCGCCGCCGTCACCGCAGCTTCAGCGGTCGCATCGAGATCAATCAGACAGCTTGTGACCTCGTAGCCGAGGCCGCGCAGGCGCAGGAGCTGCGCTTCGATATAGTTGCGCACGAGCGCGGGCGTGAGCTGCGGAAAGGCGCTGTAATCCGCACTGCCGGGTTCGATGCCGATCGCAAGGATTCGCTTGGCCATTGCTAGATTCTCGAGCTGGACCATCCTGATTGCTAACGGACGGCCGCTCGGCCGGTTCCCGCGTTGCGTGTGGGGACGATTGCGTCCTTTGACCGCAACCTTTCGCGCCGCATCTGTAAGTCATTTCACACGCACTCCGGCGATGGCCTGCCACATTTGCCGAACCACACCCAGAGGACGTGCCCGCCCGACGGCAGCACGCGGCTCACGCCTGATTTGCACAACGAACCGATATTTCATCAACTCGCGGGAGCAGGAAATGGTGTCATACGAGAGCCTGAAGAGCGGGTATGAGAGCAACTGGGCCAATCTCCAGATCCGGCCCGCACGACTTGCCGAGGCCAAGGCAACGGCACGCAAGGCCATCAGCGGCAAGGCGACCTACCAGCAGGTCGAGCGGCTGACCGGCGTGCCCTGGTGCTTCGTCGCGCTCTGCCACTATCGCGAATCCAATTTCGATTTCGATACCTATCTCGGCAACGGCGAGTCGCTGCATCGCGTGACAAGCCTCGTTCCGAAAGGGCGCGGCCCGTTCGCCTCGTTTGTCGAAGGCGCCGTGGATGCGCTGAGGATCCAGAACTTCGTCGGCGCGCAGGACTGGTGCATCGCGCGCACCCTGTACCGGCTCGAATGCTTCAACGGCCTTGGCTATCACGCCAAGGGCGTCAACTCGCCTTACCTCTACGGCGGCTCGACCCTGTACGGGCAGCCCGAGGCGAGGGCCGGCAAATTCGTGGCCGACCACGTTTTCGATCCCAACCATATCGATTCCCAGCTCGGCACCGCGGTCATCCTGCACGCGATGATGTCGCAGGATTCCTCGATCAATTTCGACGACAGCCCGTCCATTGCCCCGCATTCCGAGCCCGACGAGGACGAGACGTCGTCGGTGCTGCTGATGCAGCAGACCCTCAACAGGCTCGGCGCCAAGCCGCCCCTGGTCGAAGACGGTATCAGCGGACCGAAGACCAAGGCGGCGGTTTCGCTGTTCCAGCAGCAGAACGGCCTGCAGGACACCGGCTTGCTCGACGGGACCACGATCGCAGCCGTCACGCGCGCAGGGATACAACCGGTCCAGATGCCCACCGTCGATCTGTCCCAGATCCTGTCGCGCCTGGAGAGTCTTGGGCAATTGCTGCAAGGCGGAGGCGCGACCAAGGGAGGCACGACGTCAGGAAATGTCATATCCGGAGGGACGACAGTGGCCAACGATCCGATCGGCCTGCTCGAACGGCTTCTGGCTCTCGCCAACAACGCAGTCCCGACGACTGGACCAACCACACCAGGCGCCCCTGCACCCGCACCTGCCGATCAACTGAAACCGATCGTCGACCTGCTGAGCACCCTTCTCAACAAGGACGGCAAGCCCGTGCTCGGCCAGGTCAACGGTGCGCTTGGCGAGACCATCGGCAAGATGCTCGACGGCAAGAAGACGGCGCTCGGTATCGGCGGCTCGCTCATCACCGCGCTGCTTTCCGCGGTGACCGCAAGCCCCAATGCGGGAGGTCTTGCGGGGCTGTTGGGAACGATCGCGAGTGCGGTGCCGGGCCTGAGCCAATTCGCGCTCCCGATCTCGCTCGCGCTGACCGCGTGGGGCGTGCTCGGCAAGATGGAGAAATGGGCCCAGGGCACCGCGCCGCCGCCCAAGGTGACGACCTGAAGCGCGATGAGATTGGGATGAATCGTCGTCGCGCTTTGGGTTGTTGTTCAAGCATGATCTCCGCGCAAACGCGTTCCGCGTTTGTCGCGAGGGAAAACCGCTGCGCACTTTTCCGGATCATGCTCTGGATAGTCTAAGCGTCGAGGGCGGCGGCGCGGCGCCGCATCAGCACACGCTCGCGTCCGTTGGTCGCAAGATGCGCGGCGGCTTCGAAAGCCTGCCGCGCTTCTGCGAGCCGTCCAAGCTTTTGCAGCAGGTCGCCGCGAACCGCCGGCAGATGATGATAGGTCGCCAGCGCCGGCTCGCCAGCGACTGCGTCCAGCAGGTCGAGGCCGGCTTGCGGCCCCTCGGCCATGCCGACCGCAACCGCACGGTTGAGCTCAATGATCGGCGAGCGCACCAGCAGTGCCAGCTCGGCGTAAAGCTGTGCAATGCGCTGCCAGTTGGTCGCTGCGGCAGTCTCCGCTCTGGCGTGGCACGCCGCAATCGCGGCCTGGAGCGCGTAGAATCCACCGGCGCCTCCGAGGTCGCCGGCGCGTTCGAGCGAATGCAGGCCGCTGCGGATCTGCAACCAGTCCCAGAGCGCGCGATCCTGATCCATCAGCAGAACGGGATCACCGTTCGCATCGGTCCGCGCACGGGCCCGCGAGGCATTCAAATCCATCAGGGCGACAAGGCCGTGCACCTCCGGCTCGTCCGGGGCGAGACCCGCGAGCACCCGCCCCATGCGCAGCGCCTCGTCGCAGAGCTGCGGACGCAGCCATTCCTCGCCATGCGCCGCGAGATAGCCCTCGTTGAAGATCAGGTAGACGACCTCGAGCACCGAGGCGAGACGCTCCGAGAGAGCCTCACCTGATGGCGTCTCATAGGCGAGACCGGAATTCGACAGCGACCGCTTGGCGCGAAGGATACGCTGGGAGATGGTGGCTTCGGGCACGAGATAGGCGCGCGCGATCTCGGACGTGGTCAAGCCGCAGATCATGCGCAGCGCCAGTGCCGCGCGCGCCTCGCGCGACAGGATCGGATGACAAGCCGTGAAGATCAGCCGCAGCAACTCATCGCCGATGTCGTCGTCGAGCGCGGCATCGAAATCGGGCACGATCCCCTGCTCCTGCAACATGTCCCGCGCCAGCATGTCGTGCTTGTCGCTCAGCATCCTGCCGCGGCGCAGATGATCGAGCGCACGGCGCCTCGCGGTCGTCATCAGCCAGGCGCCGGGATTATCCGGGACACCGGTGGCGGGCCACGCTTCCAGCGCCGCCACCAGCGCGTCCTGGGTCAGCTCTTCAGCAAGCGGCACGTCGCGCAACATCCGCGACAGCGTCGCGATCAGCCGCGGCTGCACGATGCGCCAGGTTGCGTGAATCGTGGCACGGACGGCTTGATCGATGTCGGCGGCCGTCATCGCCGCCGACCGGGTGGCGCGCAGGTGGCCATCAGGCGTGAGCGGCTACGGCCGATTTGGCATCAACCTCGCAGGCCCCGTCCACGCCCGGCGTGGCGAACGCCCGCAATTCGCAGGTCCCGTCCCAGCCCGGCATGTGATCGAGGTGCAGCTGCATGAATTCCTTGGCCATGGCCAGGGCCTCCGCCTTGTCGCGCAGCTCGAAAATGGCGTAGCCGCCGATCACTTCCTTGGCCTCGATAAAAGGGCCATCGATCACGCTGAGCTCGCCGTCGACGATGCGCACGCGGGCGCCGGTCGCAAGCGGCATCAGCCCGCCATTGTCGATCATCCGGCCGGCCTTGATTTCCCGCTCGGATATTTTCTGCATGGCCTCCATCAGCGCGGGGCTCGGGCCTTTCATGGGCTGACTGGAGGTGACGATGTACATGAACCGCATGCAAAACTCCTGATAAGGCGAGACACGGCCGGGCCGGCCGCGCGATCAGCTCGCTATCCAGATGACGATCCAGCCGGTGCCGGATCGACATGAGCCCCAGAAAAATTGCGGGACCGGACGGGCCCCTATTGGCGCAGCATGATCAAGGGGTCGGCCGTATCGGGAACCCGCCGCCATTGTGCATTGTCGTCGGCCTCGAACTGCCAGACCTCGCCTGATTTCGACATCAGGATGATCTGGCCGCGCTCGAGCCGCCATTGCGTCGGATTGAACTGGGTGATGGCCGCGTCGCATTTCGGCTTGAGGAAAACCTGGAAATTGTCCTGGTCGGCTTCCGTGTTGGTCAGCGTTATCCCGCAGATCGGCTGGCCATTGCCCCGGACCATCGCCCAGTCGCCGATCATCTGGTCCATCGACTTGGCCATGGAGCGGGCGGCAGCGAGGTCCTGCAGGATGTAGACGCCCTCGCCCTGTCGGAGCCCTTCGAAGATACCGGCCTCGACCTCGGTGAAGTCGATCACGGATTCACCTGATGCATCCTGCAAGCGGACGATATCCAGGCCCTTGACGCTCCAGGCGACGATGTCCTTGGTGAAGGGCAGCGCGGCCTTGCAGGCCGGCTCAAGCTCGAGCTTGAACCCCTGTCCCGCGGCGTCGCCCTTCATCGTGACGACGCAGGTCTTGCTGCGTTCGGTGGTCGAGAGCTCCCACTGCCCGACCATCTCCTTTTTCAGGGTCGTCGCGTCCTGCGCATGCGCGATGCCGATCGCGGCCATGCCGGCCGCGACGGCGAATGCAACGACCCTGAGAATTTGCATCAGCGCCCCTTGAACGGCGTCTCGGCCACCGGCGTCAGCGGCGGCTTGCCGGAGAACCATGATTTGAGGTTGTCGACCACGAGCTGGTCCATGGCGTTGCGCGTCACCACCGAGGCCGAACCGATATGCGGCAGCAACACGACGTTCTGCATGGCCTTGAGCTCGTCAGGCACGTTCGGCTCGGCGGCAAATACATCGAGACCGGCGGCGAGGATGGTGCCTGATTTCAGCGCCTGGACCAGTGCCTGCTCGTCGACGACGGAACCGCGGGCGACGTTGACCAGCACGCCGCGCGGGCCGAGCGCCTTCAGCACCTCCGCATTGATCATCTTGTCGGTAGCAGCGCCGCCGGGCACGATCACGACAAGCGTGTCCACGGCCTTCGCCATTTCGATCAGGTCAGGGTAGTGCTTGTAGGAGACGTCCTTGGACGGATTGCGGGAGTGATAGACCACCGGCACCAGCGAGGCATCGAGCCGGCGCGCGATGGCCTGCCCGATCCGGCCCATGCCGACGATGCCGACCTTGCGGTCGCGCAGCGAGCCGACGCTGAGCGGATAGTTCTGCGTCTGCCAGAGACCCGAGCGCACATAGCGATCGGCCTTGATGAATTCGCGCACAGTGGAGATCAGAAGGCCCATCGCGACGTCGGCGACTTCCTCGGTCAGCACGTCGGGCGTGTTGGTGACGATGATGTTGTGCTCGGCCGCGTATTTGGCGTCGATATGGTCGTAGCCGACGCCGAAGCTCGCCACCATCTCGATCTTGGGCAGCTGCGACAGCGAATCCTTGTCGGCGCGGACGGTGTGATAGGTCACGGCGACGCCGCGGATCTTGTCGCGGATCGCCGGCGTCAGCCGCTCGAGGTCACCGCGCGTCTCGGCCTTGTGCACGACGAAATGATCGGAAAACCCGTTCTCGAGGATCGGCCGCGCCGGCCCATAGATCAAAAGATCGATCTTGTCGGACGAAATCGAACCGGTAGACATCAGTTTTCCTTTCCAAGCGCGCTCTCATGCCAGCGCCGTAAAACGAGGTGGGAAATTAGCGCCAGCACCCCATAGATGACAATCCCGGCCAGCGACAACAACAGCAGCGCTGCGAACATGCGGGGTATGTTCAAGCGATAGCCCGACTCGGCGATCCTGTAGGCAAGGCCCGAGCCGGCACCCGCCGTTCCCGCAGCGATCTCGGCGACGACGGCGCCGATCAACGACAAGCCGCCAGCGATGCGCAGGCCGCCCAAAATATAGGGCAATGCTGCGGGCAGTTTCAGGAAACGCAGGGTTTGGGGCTTGGATGCGCCATAAAGCTGGAACAGGCCGGCGAGATTGCGGTCAACCGAATTGAGCCCGAGCGTGGTGTTGGACAGCACCGGGAAGAAGGCGACGATGAAGGCGCAGACGACGACGGCAGTCTGCTGCTCCAGATAGATCAGCAGCAGCGGCGCGATCGCGATGACAGGCGTCACCTGCAGCACGACGGCATAGGGGAACAGCGAATATTCCACCCATTTCGACTGGTTGAACAACAGCGCCAGCGCGATGCCGCCGATGCTTGCGGCGACAAAACCTTCCAGCGTCGTCAGCAGCGTGGCGGCGAGCGATTGTGACAACACCGCCCAGTCCTTGATCAGCGTCAGGAAGATCGCTGACGGCGCCGGCAACACGTAAGGCGGAATCTCCCTGATGCGAACCACGAGCTCCCAGACGGCAAGGCCCGCCGCGAACACGATGATGGGCAGCACGAAGCGCACCGCGCTTTGCGCGCCCGACGGCTTTGCGGGGACCGGGGCTTGCGCGTTCACAGCGTCGACTGCCCTGAATAAGACGGCGCGAGCGCGGCCGAGACGCGCCGGCAATAATCCGAGTACGCCGCCGAGGTGCGAAACTCCTCGCCGCGCGGCTCGACCGTTTCGATGCGGATATCGGCCTGGATGCGGCCGGGCCGCGCCGTCATGACCACGACGCGCTGCGACAGGTAGACGGATTCGAACACCGAATGGGTGACGAAGATGACGGTCTTGCCAAGGCTGCGCCACAGCGCCAGCAGATCGTTGTTGAGGCGGAAGCGCGTGATTTCGTCGAGCGCGGCGAACGGCTCATCCATGAGCAGGATGTCAGGATCGGTGACGAGCGCGCGGGCGAGCGAGACCCGCATCTTCATGCCGCCGGACAATTCGCGCGGAAACGCATCGGCGAAGTCGGCAAGCCCGACGCTCGCGAGCGCCGCATCGGCGCGTGCCCGCCCTTCGGCCTTCGCGATGCCGCCAAGCTTCAGCGGCAGCCGCACGTTCTCGCGCACGCTACTCCACGGCATCAGGGTCGGCTCCTGGAACACGAAGCCGATGCCATGACCTTGACGAATATGGCCAATTTGCACCTCGCCCTCGTGGCGCGACACCCGCACTGTGCCCGATGATGCTTGGCTGAGCCCTGCAATCAGCCGCAGCGCCGTCGATTTGCCGCAGCCCGAGGGCCCGAGCAGCGAGATGAACTCGCCTTTGCGGACCGCGAGATCGAGCGGACCGAGCGCCATGACGCCGGTGTCGTAGACCTTCGTCACGCCGCGCAGGCTGACGGCAAGCGCCGTCAGGCTGGCCTCGACCGTGGATGAAGGCTTGGCTGACGACATCAACGCTGGCGTTACGGCTTGGCGGGGCGCAGCTCGACGCCGACGCCCTTGTTGACGAAGCGCAACGTGTAGGACTTGCGGAAGTCGAGATCGCCCTTCACCACGCCGGCCTTCACCATCTTGTTGAAGAAGGACGTGTAGCGCTCGTCGCTCATCGCGCCGATGCCGCCCTTCACGCTGTCGCCGGAATCGACGATGCCGTACTCCTTCATCTTGGCGACGGAATAGGCGAGCAGATCGTCGGTCATTTCAGGATTGAGCTTCTTGATCATGGCATTGCCGGCGGAATTGTCGCCATAGATGTAATTGTACCAGCCGACGATCGAGGCATCGACGAAGCGCTGCACCAGGTCCGGCTTCTTCTCGACGATGTCGCGGCGGGTCTCGATCAGCGTCGAATAGGTGTTGAAGCCTGCATCGGCGAGCAGGATGACGTTGGGCTTGAAGCCGCCGGCTTTCTCGACCGCGAAGGGCTCTGATGTAACGTAGCCCTGCATCGCGCTCTTGGGATTGGCGATGAAGGGCTGCGGATTGAAATTATAGGGGCGGACGTTCTTCTCGCTGAAGCCGTATTCGGACTTGAGCCACTGGAAATAGCTGGACATGCCCTCCTTGGAAACGAACAGCGTCAGCGGCTTGAGGTCCTCAAGCTTGGCGACCTTCGCGTCGGGCTGCGACAGCAGCACCTGCGGGTCCTTCTGGAACATCGCGGCGATCGTCACCACGGGAACGTTGTTGGCGACCGCGTCGAACGACATCAGCGTGTTCGCAGCCATGAAGAAATCGATCTTGCCGGCGACCAACAGCATCCGGTTGTTCTCGTTCGGCCCGCCCGGCACGATGCTGACATCGAGCCCGTACTTCTTGTAGGTGCCGTCTGCGACCGCCTGGAAGAAGCCGCCATGCTCGGCCTCGGCGACCCAATTGGTGCCGAAGGTGACCTTGTCCAGGGTCTCGCTGCGCGCCGGCAGGATCGATACCACAGAGGCCAGCAAGCCCGCCATTAACGCTCGCCGCAGATGAGAGGGGCTCATGAATGCACTCCGTCGATCGCTTCTAGCCGATGTGACAACAACACGATAGAACCGCAACACATCAGGGGACGCGAGCCGGCCGGGCCCGCGTCCCCTGATAACCCCAAACTACGTGACAAATTCGGGCAAAGAAACCTTGATGACGCCTTCCCGCGACTGGACCGAGATCCGCTGGACCGACATTGGTCCGACGGAAGCGTCGCGCTGGATCGCGGTGCTGCCGCTGGCGGCGACCGAGCAGCACGGCCCGCATCTGCCATACGAGACTGACGTGCTGATCGGCGAGGCCTATCTGGCGCGCGTGCACGAGCTGCTGCCCGAGTCTCTTCCGGTGACGTTCCTGCCCGTTGAACCCGTCGGCATCTCCACCGAGCATATCGACTATCCGGGCACGCAGACGCTGCCGACCGAGGTGGCGCTGAGGCGCTGGACGGGAATCGGCGAGGACATCGCACGACGCGGCGTGAAAAAGCTCGTCATCATCACCAGCCACGGCGGCAACAGCGCGGCGATGATGCTGGTGGCGCAGGATCTTCGTGCGCATCAAAAGCTGTTCGTGGTGACGACGTCGTGGTCGCGGCTGTCGGCTGCGGACAAGCTGTTCCCATCAGATGAAGTGCGCCACGGCATTCATGGTGGTGCGGTCGAGACCTCGATCATGCTGGCGCGCTATCCCGACCAGGTGCGCGCCAACGCGATCGCGGATTTTCCCGCGAGCAGCATCGCGATGGAGCAACAATATCGCTGGCTCTCGACGCAGCGGCCCGCGCCCTTTGCCTGGCAGGCGCAGGATCTGCACCCGAGCGGCGCGATCGGCAATGCGACGCTGGCGGTGCCGGCGAAGGGCGAGCAGCTGCTCGACCAGGGCGCACGCGCCTTTTGCGAGCTGCTGACTGAGGTCGATAACTTCGACGTGAACAGGCTCGCCAAGGGTCCCCTCGGCTAGCTCTCATCCACCTGAAATCGTTCGAGAAAGAGCCGGAGCGGCGAGTCGCGGCGCGCGCGCTCGAACCTGATCCGGCAAGCCTTCGTCCAATTGGGCACGCGGACCACAACGGACCGCCTCAACCCGGATGGAATTTCACATGTCGATCAAGACCAAGATTGCCGCCGTCGCTCTCGCAGCCCTCACCGTCACCGCTGGTGTCGCGTCAACGACCTCGACCGCTCAGGCCAAGCCGCTCGGCTGGGGCTGGGGTGTCGGCGCCGGCATCGCCACTGCCGCCATCGTCGGCACCGCGATCGCCGCCAGCAACGAACCCTATTACTACGGCTATCACCGCTGCGGCTGGGTCGCCCAGTACAACGCCTTCGGCCAGTACGTCGGCCGCGTTCGTACTTGCTACTGATCTGAGTATTTGAGGCCAATCTTACGTGGATCCTGCGTCCGACACGGGCGCCTCATCCACCCCGTGTCGTGCCCCCGACCCCGCCCGGCTGTCCCCCCGGGCGGGGTCATCCTTTTTCCGCGCCGGGAATTTGTAGCAATACCGTCACATAAGGATGCCAACCATCCGCTGCGACATTCTGGACGAGTTGCTATTGCGAACTATTAGCAATAAGCTCCGAACGAGCGCAGGGCGGGATGAAATCGCGTCGAAACGAGTTCATCTCGTTTGATCGCGTAAACAGCCAAGACCCTGATGACAGGATCGCCGCGAATCGGCAGGGATGTCGGAGCGGCTGGGGTAAATTTGCGTCTTGGGGGCGTGTGTTTTGACGTTGAGAGGTCATCGATATCAGTTGCTGCGGACGGCGGCGGCAATCACCGCCGGCGTGATGGCTCTTCCCGGGGCCTCCCGTGCTGCTGACCTGCCACTGAAGGCACCGGCACCAAAGGCTGTCTACGACTGGACCGGCCTCTATATCGGCGCGCATGCCGGCCTCACCCGCGGCACCTCCTCGGCAACTCTGACCGATCCCACGGTCGCCACCGACAACAACGTCTTCAACGGCGCGACCGGGGGCGTGCAAGCCGGTTACAATTGGCGCTTCAACTCTGGCCTGCTGCTCGGTGTTGAAGGCGACATTTCCTTTCCGAACTATCTGCCCTCCAACCACGTGGTGTCATCGGCTGCGACGGCGCTGTCCGGCGTGGAGGAACGCTGGGACTACGTTGCGAGTCTGCGCGCCCGTCTCGGTTACACCACTGGCAATTGGCTGTTCTATGCGACTGGCGGCGCAGCCTTTGCCGGCGAACGATTTCTCTCGACGCCGACGGGCGGCAACGAAGAGAAGGTGCTGAACACCCGGTTCGGCTGGACCGCCGGCGGTGGCGTCGAATATGCCTTCGCGCCGCATTGGAGCGCGCGGCTCGAATATCTCTACAGCAAGTTCGAGAACGCCAACGTCACCTTCCCGTCGGGCGGGCAATATTCGTCCACGATGGATTTCCAGAGCCTTCGGATCGGGCTCAATCGCAAGATCGATTGGCCGGGGATACCGAGCTACAATCCCAAGTCCGATATCACCGACACCGAATCGAGCCGATGGGAAATCCACGGTCAGTCGACCTTCCTGGCGCAGGGACATCCATCCTTCAGCGCGCCCTATACCGGGCCGAACAGCCTGACGACGTCGCCGGATTTACAAGAGACGTGGAGCAACTCGCTCTATCTCAATGCGCGGCTGTGGGATGGCGGCGAGGTCTATTTCAATCCCGAGCTGTTGCAGGGTTTTGGCTTCAACAACACCACCGGCGCAGCGGGTTTCCCCAATGGCGAAGCGCAGAAATCCGGCTTCCCCTATCCGCACTTCAATGCCTCGCGGCTGTTCGTCCGCCAAACTTTCGGCTTCGGCGGCGAACAGGAAGAGCTTGCCAGCGGCCAGCTCCAACTCGCCGGCAAGGCCGACATCTCGCGCCTCACCTTGCAGGTCGGCAAATTCTCCGTCGTTGACGTATTCGACGGCAATTCCTACGCGCACGATCCGCGCAAGGATTTCATGAACTGGTCGATCTGGGCCTCGGGCGCCTTCGACTATGCCGCCGACAAGCTCGGCCTCGGCTATGGCGCCACCGCCGAATTGAACCAGAAGCAATGGGCGCTGCGCGGCGGCTACTTCCTGATGGACGCCACGTCGAACTCGAACAATTTCGACATGAATGTCGGCCGCCGCGGCGAATATGTCGCGGAACTTGAAACACGCTATTCGCTGTTCGGTCAGCCCGGCAAGCTGCGCACGCTCGGCTTCGTCAATAGCGACTTCTCGGGCAGCTATCGCGAGACGCTGGATAATCCCGCGCTCAATCTCGACATCAGCCAGACCCGCCGCGGCCGCATCAAATACGGCTACGCGCTCAACCTCGAGCAGGCCGTTACCGATGACATCGGCGTGTTCGGCCGCTGGAGCTGGAACGACGGCCGCAACGAGATCATGGCCTTCACCGACATCGACCGCAGCCTATCCGGTGGCGTCTCTGTGAAGGGCACCAAATGGGGCCGACCGGACGACGTCGTCGCCATTGCCGGCGCCGTCAACGGCCTCTCGCAGGACCATCGCGACTTCCTCGCCGCCGGCGGTCTCGGTCCGCTGATCGGCGACGGCGCGCTCAACTACAGGAAGGAGCGCGTGCTGGAAACCTATTACGCCTACGCGCTGAACAAGGCGCTGACATTTACCGCCGACTACCAGCTCATCGTCAATCCTGCCTACAATGCCGATCGTGGGCCGGTCTCGGTGTTCTCAGGACGGCTGCACGGCGAATTCTGAGCACGGCAGTGATCATTCCTGCCCGGTGCGACAATTTGGTCGGAACCGGGCAAAGCGCGCCTCGGGTTCATATATAACGGGCTTGGTCCGGTGTCCGCCGGGCTCATCGGCCTTTCCCCCTTGCGCGCAATGTTATCCGTCGAACTCATCATCGTCGTCGTCCTGATCGTCATCAACGGGCTACTCTCCATGTCGGAGCTGGCCGTGGTTTCATCGCGCCCGGCGCGGCTATCGCTGCTGGCGGCCAAGGGCGTGCGCGGTGCCGAGCGCGCGCTGTCGCTCGCCGCCGATCCCGGAAAGTTCCTTTCGACCGTGCAGATCGGCATCACGCTGGTCGGCGTGCTCTCCGGCGCCTTCTCCGGCGCGACGCTCGGGCAGCGGCTGGCGCAATGGCTGGTCGAGCTCGGCATGTCGTCAGGCATTGCCGATATCGTCGGTGTCGGCATCGTCGTCACCATCATCACCTATGCGACACTGATCGTCGGCGAGCTGGTGCCGAAGCAGGTGGCGCTGCGCGATCCCGAAAGCATCGCGGTCAAGGTCGCGCCGGCGATGCATGTGCTGGCGCGCGTCTCGCTGCCGCTGGTGTTTCTGCTCGACCTTTCCGGCAAGCTGATCCTCACCCTGCTCGGTCGCGGCGGCAAGGCCGAAGAGAAAGTCTCGGAGGACGAGATCCATCATCTCGTCAACGAGGCCGAAAGCGCCGGTGTGCTCGAGCCCGGCGAGAAGGAAATGATCGCGGGCGTGATGCGGCTCGGCGACCGCCCGGTCGGCGCGGTGATGACGCCGCGCACGGAGGTCGACGAGATCGACCTGAATGATGCTCCGGAAGCAATTCAAGCGATCATCGCCAAGAGCCCGCATTCGCGCTTTCCCGTCTCCGACGGCGATCGCGACACACCCATCGGCGTGCTTCAGGCAAAGGATCTGCTGGTCGCGTACATGAATGAGCGCACGCCGGATCTGCGGGCACTCGTCCGCGAAGCGCCGAGCATTCCCGCATCAGCCGATGCCCGCGATGTGCTGGCAATCCTGAGGGTTGCGCCGGTTCACGTCGGTTTCGTCTACGACGAATATGGTGCCTTCGAAGGCGTGGTGACGACGGCTGATATTCTGGAATCGATCGTCGGCGCCTTCCATTCGGAGGAAGGCCCACCGGAGCCGGCCTATGTCAGGCGCGCAGACGGCTCGCTGCTTGTCTCAGGCTGGATGCCGGTTGACGAGTTCGGCGAGCTCCTGAGCGTCGAGCTGCCGCCGCATCACCGCTACAACACGGTTGCGGGCCTCGTGCTGCAACAATTCACCGTGCTGCCCAACGTCGGCGACGCCTTCGACTTCGCCGGCTGGCATATCGAGGTGGTCGATCTCGATGGCCGGCGGATCGACAAGATTCTGGCGAGCCGGCGGGGTGAGGTAGAGACGGGGTGAGCACGAGCTCGCGCCGCCAGCCTCACCCGAACCGCACCCCTATCCGCTTTTCCTTGCGCCACACCACCGTGCAGGGCAGGTGCACACCCTCGGCCTTGATGTTCAGGGTGAAATGCTCGGGAATGCCGACCGGGCTGGTGACGTCGAGGGCGGCGCCGGTGTCGGAGAAATTGCGGACGGTGCAATCGATCGCGCCGCCGCCGAACTCAATGGTTCCGGCCTTCAATACGCGGTGCCTGGCCTTGTTGCGGCGCTCTTCGTCCATCGGGACATTTTACACCCCAAGCTGACACGAAGGTTAAAACAACCCTGATGCAGGCGAATTTACGCCGCTACGGATGCGGGAACCCTCACAACGGCTGGAACGATGCCGCCTGGGCCATCCGCCAGGCGTCGCGGAACCGCGGGTCCTCCGTGCCTTCGAGCAGTTCGCCCGGACGTAGCTCTGGGTAGAGCTGCGCGAAGGACTGCACCTTGGTCGTCGACGTCCGCTGGCTGAAATGGATCGGGCGCAGCTGCTGCGGATGCTCGAGGCCGGCCGCGGCGATCAGCTCGGTCAGCGAGTGCAGCGTGGCGTGGTGATAATTGTGCACGCGGTCGATCTTGAGCGGCACATAGAGCGCGCGCGCCCGGGTCGGATCCTGGGTCGCAACGCCGGTTGGGCAGCGGTCGGTGTGGCAGCTCAGCGACTGGATGCAGCCGAGCGAGAACATGAAGCCGCGCGCCGAATTGCACCAGTCGGCGCCGATTGCCATCGCGCGCGCCATGTCGAAGGCAGTCGCGATCTTGCCTGACGCGCCGAGCTTGATGCGGTCGCGCGCATTGATGCCGATCAGCGCGTTGTGGACGAAATTGACGCCCTCGCGCATCGGCATGCCCAGATGGTCCATGAATTCGAGCGGCGCAGCACCAGTGCCGCCTTCATTGCCGTCGACCACGATAAAGTCGGGGTAGATGCCGGTCTCCAGCATCGCCTTGCAGATCGCCAGAAACTCCCAGGGATGGCCGATACAGAGCTTGAAGCCGGCCGGCTTGCCACCTGAAAGCCTGCGCATCTCGGCGACGAACTGCATCATGCCCGTGGGAGTCGAGAAGGCGCGATGCGAGGCCGGCGAAATGCAGTCCTCGCCCATCGCGACGCCGCGGATCTTGGAGATTTCTTCCGAGACTTTCGCCGCCGGCAGCACGCCGCCATGGCCGGGCTTGGCGCCCTGGCTAATCTTGAGCTCGACCATCTTGATCTGGTCCTGGCTCGCAACGCGCGCGAATGCCTCCGGATCGAAGGTGCCGTCGAGATGGCGGCAGCCGAAATAGCCGGAGCCGATCTCCCAGATGACGTCACCGCCCATCTCGGCGTGATAGGGACTGAAGCCGCCCTCGCCGGTGTCATGGGCGAAGCCGCCCTTCCTGGCACCGGCATTGAGCGCGCGCACCGCATTCGGGCTGAGCGCGCCAAAGCTCATGGCCGAGATGTTGAACACCGAGGCCGAATAGGGCTTCGCACAATCCGGCCCGCCGATGGTGACGCGAAACTTCTCCTCGGCGTGCGCCTTCGGCGACACCGAGTGATGCATCCACTCATAGCCCTCGCGGTAGACATCCTCCTGGGTGCCGAACGGACGCTTGTCGAGCTGCATCTTGGCGCGCTGATAGACCACCGCGCGGGTGTCGCGCGAGAACGGCATGCCGTCCTTCTCGCTCTCGAAGAAGTACTGCCGCATCTCCGGACGGATTTCCTCCAGGAGGAAACGGATGTGCGCCGATATCGGGTAGTTCCGCAGCACCGCATGGCTCTTCTGCATGAGGTCGCGGACGCCGAGCAGCGTGAGCGCGCCGAAGATGCAGATCGGGACCAGCAGGATGTCGAAAATCCTGCGGTCGGCGATGGCGATGCCAATCAGGAGTGCCGTGACGACCGCGCAGATCGTCAGGACGATGAAGCGCGGCGAGAACGGAAGCAGAAGGGTTTCCATGATCCCCTCTTCCGCCAACGGCAAACGTTTGGGCGATTCCTGCGTCTTGTTGTTGTCGGCCACGATTCCCACCCTCTCGCCAGCATCAGGCGGTACGATACGCCCGCACCTGTCATACGGATATGACGCAGCGCTTGTTTCAGGCTAGCGAATTCGGTCGGGATAAATCAATCCACCGAGAGGTTAGGCCTGTTGCACTGCAGCAGTAGCGGCATGGGAGGGGTCGCGGCACCAGCCACAACGGAGCCGTCATCCCCGGGCAAGCGTAAGCGCAGACCCGGGGTCCATAACCACAGGATTTTGTGGTTGGAAGTAAGGTGTCACTCCGGGTCTTCGCATAGCGGCTCCCTGTGGCTATGCGCGACGAGCGAAGGGCTTGCGCGGCGGTCCCGGATCGGCGCGCGCTTTGGGCGCGCTTGCCCGGGACGACGGCGGAGTTTTAGGGCTGGTAGCCCGGCACGACAAGTGCCGGGCTTAGCGCTCGACGAATGCCTTCTCGATCACGAAATGACCGGGCTTGTTGCCGCTTCCCTCGACGAAGTCGCGGCTCTCGAACATCACCTTCAGCTCCTCGAGCATCGCCGGGCTGCCGCACATCATGATGCGGTCGGTCTCGATGTTGAGCGGGCCTTGGCCGATATCGTTGAAGATCTGTTCGGAGTTGATGAGGTCGGTGATGCGGCCACGGTTCTTGAAGGGCTCGCGGGTCACGGTCGGATAATAGATCAGCTTGTCGGCGAGCAGCTCGCCGAACAGCTCGTCCTCGCGCAAATTCGCGACCAGCTTCTCGCCGTAAGCGAGCTCGGAGACCTGGCGGCAGCCGTGCACCAGCACGATGCTCTCAAACTGCTCATAGACCTCGGGGTCCTTGATCAGACTGGCGAAGGGCGCAAGGCCGGTGCCGGTCGAGAGCAGCATCAGCCGCTTGCCGGGGATGAGGTTGTCGGTGATCAGCGTGCCGGTCGCCTTGCGGCCGACCAGGATGGTGTCGCCTTCCTTGATCTTCTGCAGGCGCGAGGTCAGCGGACCGTCCTGCACCTTGATCGAGAAGAACTCGAGCTCTTCCTCGTGGTTGGCGCTGGCCATGCTGTAGGCCCGCAGCAGCGGACGGCCGTCGACCTCGAGGCCGATCATGGCGAACTGGCCGTTCTGGAAGCGGAAGCCGGTGTCGCGCGTGGCGCGGAAGCTGAACAGTGTGTCGGTCCAGTGCTGGACGGAAAGAACCTTCTCTCGGTAAAACGCGCTCATGATTTTCGATATTCCGAATGTCTTGCGGTTTTCGGGCAAAAGCGTTGCCCGGCCCTGAAAACGGGCGGACACCATTGCCATGGCGGAGGATTTCGCGTGTGTGATCTACGCCATTGAGACCAATAATCAACCTCGTTCCGGATGCAATTGATGCCGGTCAAACCGGCATTTGCGGCGGAAATGGTGACATCATTAACGGATCTGCTGTCGGGGCCGCGCAAAGGGCAATTTCTTTTCCCTTCCGGGCGCGAAAGCAGCACTTAATTTCCATCGCGCTCGCGAGAATTTCATTAAGAATAGCTCTGACTTTCACCCCGCGTTGGCGCGATTTCCCGCATTTCTGCGGCTTTTGGCGCCCGGAACGATCAGGATATGGCGACCAGCGAGCGAATCTTCGTCCAGGCGATCAGACGCTATGGCGCGCGCCATGGCATCGACGTGGACGTTCGCGCCGACGGCTGGCTGATCGCAATGCGCCGCGGCGAGATGCGCCGCTTTGCCTTCGGCTACGACATCGGCCTCAACAGCGCGATCGCGCATCGGCTCGCGAGCGACAAATCGGCGACATCAGAGGCGCTGTCGCTCGCTTGCGTGCCGTGCATTCCCCACCATCTCTTCCTCAACCCGAAGCTGGGCAGGAATGTCGTCGGCCCCGACTGGCGAGATGCAATGCTCGAGCTGCTTCGCGCCCATCCGCAAGGCGTGGTCGTGAAGCCGAATGAAGGGACATCGGGGCGCTCGGTGTTCAAGGTGACGATCGCGGCAGAGCTCGACCACGCGGCGGGCGAGGTCTTTTCGATGAGCACCGGGCTCGTGATCTCGCCTTATGTCGCGATCGAGGAAGAGGTCCGTGTGATCCTGCTCGATGATGCGCCCCTCGTTATCTACAGCAAGCGGCGTGGCGCGGACTGGCGGCACAATCTGGATGCCGGCGCCAAACCGGTGTTGCTGGAGGACGGCGAGGCGCGCACGGCCTGCGTGAAGCTCGCGATCGATGCGGCGCGCGCCATCGGCATCACCTTTGCGTCGATCGACGTGGTGCGCGTGGATGGCGACTGGCGCGTGCTGGAAATCAATTCCGGCGTGATGATGGAGGCGCTTGCAAAGCTGCATCCGGAGCTGGTGCAGGCGACGTATGACGCGGCGCTGGATCGGATGTTCGGGGATGTTTCCGCGAGCACCAATCCATCACCGTCACCCTGAGGTGGCCGCTTCTTCAGCGGCCCTCGAAGGGGACGGCCCGGCTGTAGCAGCATCACGGCCGCTCATCCTTCGAGGCTCAACCCGCGATGCATTCGCATCGCGGGCCTCGCACCTCAGGATGACGGAAAGAGAACCGACCGCCGCTAGTTATTCGCGCTGGCAGAATCGTCCATCGCCTTGAACGCTTCCTCCAGCTGCAGCGAGATCGGCACGTTCATTTTCTCGCCGGTCGGCATGCGTGCGATGAACCATTTGTTGTAGAGCGGCACGAGATCGTGGTTGGAGCCGAGCTTGCGGAAGGTGCGCTCGACCACGGCGGCCAGTTGCGGCTCACCCTTGCGGAACATGATGCCGTAGGGATCATAGGACAGATAATCGCCTGTTACGCGGAACTTGTCCTGCGACTTGTGGCGGACGATCAGGCCCGAGAGCAGGATGTCGTCGGTCGCGAAGGCGTCGGCCTTGCCGTCAACCAGCATCTGGTAGGACTGCTCATGGTCGGCGCCGACAGCGATGTTGAGGCCCAGCGAAAGCTTCTTGTCGGCCGCCTGCACCGCCTGCTCGTTGGTGGTGCCTTTCGTCACCACGATGGTCTTGCCCTTCAGGTCGGTCAGCTGTTGGACGCTGGAGGCCTTCGGCACCATCAGCTTGGTGCCGGCGACGAACATCAGCGGCGAGAAGGCGACGCGCTTGCCGCGCTCGGAATTGGCCGTGGTCGAGCCGCATTCCAGATCGATCTTGTTCTGGAGCACCGCGTCGATGCGATCGTCCGAGGTGACCTTGACGTAGTCGATTCTGAGATTGGGATCGTCGACCTCGACGCCGATCTCCTCGACGATGGCCTCGCAGAGCTCGAGGCTGTAGCCGATCGGCCTGTTAGCCTGGTCGAGGAACGAGAACGGCGGCGAGCTCTCGCGATAGCCGAGCCGCACGGCGTGCGCGTTCTTGATGGCCGACAGCGTCGGGCTAAGCCCTTCGCTGCCGCCGCTCTGGGCAGAGGCACCCGTCGCCAGCAGACACGCTGCCAGCAACAGGCCGCTCGAAATCGCCGTCAAAGGGCGCATGACGCACTCCCGTCAATGACCGGCCATCGCGGGCACTTCGCCCGGCACCATGTCCTCAGGCACGACATCGCCCGGTCCCATCGCATGCTCGGGCCCGAGCTCGCCTTCCCACTTCGCCACGACCGAGGTCGCCAGCGTGTTGCCGATCACGTTGGTGGCGCTGCGGCCCATGTCGAGGAAGGTGTCGATGCCCATGATCATGAGCAGGCCCGCCTCGGGGATGTTGAACTGCGACAGCGTCGAGGCGATCACGACGAGAGAGGCGCGCGGCACGCCGGCGACGCCCTTCGAGGTGATCATCAACGTCGCCAGCATCGCGAGCTGCGTGCCGAGCGGCATGTCGATGTGATAGCTCTGCGCGATGAAGATGCTCGCGAAGGTGCAGTACATCATCGTTCCGTCGAGGTTGAACGAATAGCCGAGCGGCAGCACGAAGCTCGAGATCCGCGACGAGGCGCCGAAGCGGTTGAGCCCTTCGAGCGTCTTCGGGTAGGCCGCTTCCGAGCTCGCGGTGGAGAACGCGATCATCAGCGGCTCGCGGATCAGGCGGAGCAAATGGCTGTAGCGCGGCCCGATCACGATGAAGCCGACGGCCACCAGGATGCCCCAGAGGATGAACAGCGAGAGATAGAAGCCGCCCATGAACACGATGAGCTTCCAGAGTACCAGCAGGCCGTTCTTGGCAACGGTGGCGGTGATGGCGGCCCAGACCGCAAACGGCGCGAACATCATCACATAGCTCGTCACCTTCAGCATGATGTGGCCGAGGTCGTCGATCAGCGACAGGATCTGCTTGGAGCGCTCAGGCAATGCACCCATCGCAACCGAGAAGAACACCGCGAAGATCACGATCTGAAGGATCTCATTCTGCGCCATCGCATCCGCGATCGAGGTCGGGATCAAATGGGTCAGGAATTTTTCTAGCGAGAAGGCGGAGACCGCCAGGCCGGTCGACTGTCCCTTGTCCGGCAACGTACCGGGGAAGTTGGCGCCGGGCTGGAGCAGATTGACCATCACGAGGCCGAGCATCAGCGAGACGAAGGATGCGCTGATGAACCAGCCCATGGTCTTGGCGAAGATGCGGCCGAGCTTGGAGCCCGATCCCATGTGGGCGATGCCGCCGACCAGGGTCGCGAACACCAGCGGCGCGATGATCATCTTGATCAGGCGCAGGAAGATCACGGCGACGAGGTTGATGGAGGAGGCCCAGTCGCCCCGCGTGTCGGGCAGGAAATTGTAGATCGCCGAGCCCATGACGATGCCGAGCACCATCGCGCCTAAAATGTATTGCGTAAACCTGTTCGACATCAATGACCCCCGCTACACCGGCCGCTTCATGATGTCGCAGATATGACAGCGACGCAACACGCTTTGCGTGCGGTCGCTCGATCCGGATGTTCCCGTTGCGAAACTGCACGCGGCGATCTAGCCTTCATGCAGCGCACAACGAATGCGGCTTGCACGTTTTGTTTGCGGCAAGTGCTTCAATAAACATCAAACAATCAGAGAGGGAACGCCATGACTGGAAGCGTCAATCGCCAAATTCTTCTGGTGGAGAAGCCGAGCGGAAAGCTCGGCCCCGAGCACTTCAAGATGGTCGATGGCACACTGCCGGAACCGAAGGACGGCGAGGCCCTGCTGCGCGTGCGTTACATCTCGCTCGACGCTGCCAACCGCGCCTGGATGCACGGCGCGACCTATCGCTCGG
Organism: Bradyrhizobium zhengyangense; assembly: GCF_022012555.1. NCBI lineage: Bacteria > Pseudomonadati > Pseudomonadota > Alphaproteobacteria > Hyphomicrobiales > Nitrobacteraceae > Bradyrhizobium > Bradyrhizobium zhengyangense. Next base: position 268,078 of record NZ_JAKLTZ010000002.1, read on the forward strand.
CGGTCGAAGCCAACAGCGTGATGGCCGGCGGCGGCATTGCAGAGGTGGTCAGCTCGAAGGCGCCTGAGCTTGCGCCCGGCGACATCGTGTTCGGCGACACCGGTTGGCAGGAGTTTGCTACAGTGCCCGCAAAGCAATTGACGAAAATGCCGAAGCTCGAGCCGATGACGCATCTGCTCAGCGTGTTCGGCATCGCCGGCCTCACCGCCTATTTCGGCCTGCTTGAGGTCGGCAAGCCCAGGGAGGGCGAGACGGTCGTGGTCTCCGCCGCCGCGGGCTCGGTCGGCTCGATCGTCGGACAGATCGCCAAAATCAAAGGATGCCGCGTCATCGGCATCGCCGGTGGCGCGGACAAGTGCCAGTGGCTGACGTCAGAGCTCGGCTTCGATGCCGCCGTCGACTACAAGGACGGTGCGGTGTTCAAGGCGCTGCGCGCAGCGGCGCCCAAAGGCATCGACGTCTATTTCGACAATGTCGGCGGCGACATTCTGGAAGCCTGCCTGCCGCAGATGAACAATCACGGCCGCATCGCCTGCTGCGGCGCGATCTCGCAATATGACGGCGCGCCGTCGGCGCACGGCCCGCGCGGCGTGCCCGGCCTGATCGTGGTGAAGCGGCTTGTGATGCAGGGCTTCATCGTGATGGACTACATGAAGGACAGCCAGCGCGCGCTCGCCGATCTGCAGGCCTGGGTGAAATCCGGCAAGCTGAAGGTGCAGGAAGACATTATCGACGGATTGCAGAACACGCCGAAGGCGCTGATCGGACTGCTTGCCGGCGAGAACCGCGGCAAGCGCATGGTCAGGCTCTGACGACGTATCGTCTGAGCATGATCCTTTCGGAAAACCGCTGCACACTTTTCCGGATCATGCTCTAAGTTACGTCGCAATTCCACCGGCATTATCTACTTGCGGTAGTGGTCAAAGCGGCCAAGATATCGCTCGCGAGGCATCACTCGCGACGATTGCAATTGCATTACACATTTAGAAAATCGTCGGCGTTACCGACAGGGCAGGAATTCACTCAAATGTTCAACACGTTGAAACACGCATCAACGCGTCACGCGTTGCTCGCCGCAGCACTCTTCGCAACTGCAACAAGCGCATTCGCGCAAGCGCCGACCGAGGCCCAGAAGAGCGCTATCCGCTCCGCATGCCGCTCGGATTTCATGGCGCACTGCGCGAGCGTGACGCCGGGCGGCGTCGAGGCATATCAGTGTTTGCAGAGCCACATGTCGAGCCTGTCGGCGGGATGCCAGACCGCGGTTCGCGCGGTCGAGCCGGCAGCAGCGCCCAAGACCGAAGCTGCGCCGGCAAAATCCGAACCGGCCAAATCTGAACCTGCCAAATCCGAACCAGCCAAGACCGAAGCGGCTCCCGCCGCCGAACCCGCGGCGAAGCCGGCCGCCGAAGCTGCACCGAAGGGTGCTGCGGCAAAGCAACCGGGCGGCGCTCAGGTCGCTGCCGTCAAGAGCGCATGCCGCGCCGATTATCCCAAGGTCTGCGCCAGCGTGCCGCCAGGCGGCGCTCCCGCGCTGGAATGCCTCGAGAAAAACAAGGCCAGGGTTTCGGCGGCCTGCGCGAAAGCGGTGACTGCTGCGGCCGGTGGCGGCGCAGCGGCGACATCAGCGCCGGCAACTGGCACCGCTGCTCCCGCTGCCGGAGCAGCACCGGCGGCCGCGCCCGCCGTGATCGTTCTGCGCCCGCTGCGGCCGCGCGAAGAGCTGTTCATTGTGCGCTCGGCTTGCGGCGCCGACATTCGCTCGCTCTGTGGCGGCGTCGCGCCGGGTGGCGGCCGCATCGTGCAATGCATCGCCAGTAATGCGGCGTCGCTGTCGCCGGCCTGCAAGGACGTGCTTGCACCATTCGCTGCGCGATAAGCCGCACGCAACTCGCGGCGCCATCAATCTTGGGCGGCGCGCGTGAATTTTCGCGCGCTCCTCGCGACTAATCATTCGCCGATATCAGATTTCAATCACGACAAGACCGGGAGAAACGACATGCGTGTACTTCTGCTGATTGCGTCCGCGCTACTCGCCTTCGCGACGACGATGACCTTCGAATCCTCCGACGCCAATGCGGTGGTGTGCGCCCGCGGGGTCTACCGCGCCGGTTGCGCCGGACCGAACGGCGCCGTCGTGGTTCGCCACCCGGTGCCAGTGGTTCGCTGTACCAGGGTGCTGGTGAACGGGGTCTACGTGAAGCGCTGCGTCTGACGCCCCCCGGGTGGTCAATCCGGCGCGGTTTGGCTATGATTCGCAATTGACGGGTTTGGGCACGCGCGACGCGCGTGCCCACGGCCGTGCTGCGGCGCACCTCGCCTTGCCAATAATTCCGCTGGCGTGGGAGACCGGAGCCCATTAGTCTACCCTGAGATAGTAAGTATACTGTCAATTAGGGAGGCAGGATTTGCGGATCGCCGTGATTGGCGGGGGGCCCGGCGGGCTCTACTTCGCCTATCTCTGGAAGAAGCGTCACCCCGAGGATCAAGTCGACCTGTTCGAACAGAACCCGGCCGACGCGACCTGGGGCTTTGGCGTCGTGTTCTCCGACCAGGCGCTTGAATTCTTGCGCGCCGACGACCCCGAGACGGTCGATGCAATCGCGCCGCATATGGAGAGCTGGGAGAACATTACGCTGAATCTCGGCGGCGACAGCGTCGCCATCGACGGTGTCGGCTTCTCCTCGATTGGCCGGCTGGAACTCCTGCAATTCCTGCAGCAACGCGCGCTCGATGTCGGCGTCACCCCGCGCTTCGACACCCAGATCCAGGCGATCGACCAACTCAACGGCCACGATCTGATCGTCGCCGCCGACGGCCTCAACTCGCTCGTGCGCCGCGCCTATGAGGGCGATTTCGGCACCTCGCTGTCCTACTCCTCCAACAAATTCGTCTGGTACGGAACCTCGAAGCGTTTCGACACACTGTCGCAGACCTTCGTGAAGACCGACCGCGGCGCGTTCAACGCGCATCATTATCGTTATTCGCCGAACATGAGCACCTTCCTGGTCGAGTGCGATCACGCGACCTGGCAGGCCTACGGCTTCGCCTACAAGGACGTCGAGCAGTCCAAGGGCGTGTGCGAGGAGGTGTTCGCCGACACGCTCGGCGGCCACTGCCTGGTCTCCAACAAATCGGTCTGGCGCAATTTCCCCTGGGTCTGGAACGAGCACTGGTCGTTCAAGAACATGGTGCTGATTGGGGACGCGCTGCACTCGGCGCATTTCTCCATCGGCTCAGGCACGAGGCTCGCGATCGAGGACGCGATCGCGCTGGTCAAGGCGCTGGAATCGGACGCCCATCTGTCGACCGCGCTGCATCGCTACCAGGCCGCGCGCAAGCCCGTGGTGCAGAAGCTCGTCAATGCCGCACGCACCAGCGCGTTCTGGTACGAGCATTTCGCCCAGCACATGCAGCTTGGCCTGATGGACTTCGCCTATAGCTATATCACCCGCTCCGGCCGCATCGACGATTCCCGACTGCGCGCGATGTCACCAGCCTTCATGGCGCGCTACGAGGCCGAGAAGAGCAGCGGAGACGAGGCAGGCGAGGCGACGGCATGACCAACGCGATACAGGACCAGGTGCCCGCGGACAGCGCGGGCGCCCGCGAGATCGGCTTTGCCGTTCCCGAGATTTACAATGCCAGCCGCGTGCTGTTCGACAATCTCGCCAAGGGGCGCGGCCACAAGCTCGCGCTGATTGGCCCGGCGGGCACGCGGAGCTATGCCGAGCTTTGCGCGGAGGCTTGCCGTTGGGGCAACGGCCTTGCCTCACTCGGCCTGACGCGCGGCGATCGCGTGCTGCTGTTCCTCGACGATACGCCGGCTTATCCGGCCGCCTTTTTCGGCGCCGTGCGCGCCGGCTTCGTACCGTTGCTGATCAATACGCTGACGCCGCCCGATCTCTTGCAATTCTATCTCGCCGATTCCGGCGCGGCTGTTGCGGTGGCGGATGCCGAATTCTGCGCGCGCTTCAATGCCGAGGCCTGCAAGGACACCAGCCTGCATACACTGATCGTCGTCAATGGCGCGATCGGCGACCACGCTGCGCCGAAGGCGATAGAAGCCGCGGATTGGCTATCGCAGTTTCCGGCGGAGCTGGCGGAAGCTGAGACCGATCGCAACGAGATGGCGTTCTGGATGTACTCCTCCGGCTCGACCGGCCGACCCAAGGGCATCGTGCATCTTCAGCACGACATGGCCTATAGCGAGCTTGCTTTTGCGCAGAGCGTGCTGAAGCTGACGCCTGACGACATCTGCTTCTCGGTGCCAAAGATCTTCTTCGCTTATGGCTTTGGCAATTCCATCACCTTTCCGTTCTCGTCAGGTGCAGCGACGCTGCTGCTGCCGAGCCAGCCGAAGCCGGCTGCGATCTTTGCGGCGATCGAGCAATACAAGCCGACGGTGTTCTTCGGCCTGCCGACGCTCTACACCTCGCTGACCAAGGCTGAGGGCGCAGCCGGAACAAATTTCTCGTCCCTGCGCATGGCACTGTCAGCCGCGGAAGTGCTCTCGGCCGAAGTCTTCAACGGCTGGAAGTCGCTCACCGGGCTCGAAATCGTCGAAGGCCTCGGCTCGACCGAGGTGCTGCACATCTATCTCTCCAACCGACCCGAGCAGAAGAAGCTCGGCGCCGCGGGCTTGCGCGTGCCCGGCTACGAGGTCGCGCTGCGCGACAAGGAGGGGCGCGACGTCGGCGACAACGAGGAAGGCATTCTGTGGGTGCGCGGCGATTCCAACACGCCGCTGTATTGGAACAGGCCGGACAAATCCGCCGAGACCATCCGCGAGGGTGGCTGGATCTACACCGGCGATCGCTTCGTCCGCGACAGCGACGGCTTCCACTTCTTCCGCGGCCGCGCCGATGATCTCATCAAGATCTCGGGCCAGTGGGTCTACCCGCTCGAGGTCGAGCTGTGCCTCGCCGACCACCCCGACATCCGCGAATGCGCGGTGTTCGCCGCCGAGCTGCCGGATCGCCGCATGACGCTGAAGGCGGTGGTGGTGATGAACAACCGCGCGACCGACCAGAGCGAGGCGACGCGGCGGTTGCAGGATTACGTCAAGGGCAAGCTGCTGCCGTACAAATATCCGCGCGAGGTGATCTTTATCGACGAACTGCCGAAGACGGGCACGGGGAAGATCGATCGGCAGGCGTTGTTGCGGATGTGAGGCCGGCGATGTCGCCACCTCTCGGTGTCATCGCCCGCGAAAGCGGGCGATCCAATATTCAGAGGCAGTCGTGATTGAACCGAGAGGCCGCCAGCGTACTGGATTCCCCGCTTTCGCGGGGAATGACAGCGGAGAATTTTACCCCGCCTTGCCCAGGTGCTCCAGCGCATCCTCGGCCCGCAGCGGCACGCGCGAGGCTTCGTTGTTGAGATCGACGAGCTGCGACATCAGTCCCATCAGCGCCTTGCGCTCGGTGGGCTTGAGCGGCTCCAACATGCGCGCCTGGGCGCGTTCGACGGCGGGGATGATCTCGCGCAGGATCGCGGCGCCTTGCCTGGTCAGATAGAGCAGCTTGATGCGCTTGTCTTCGGGCGCCGGCTTGCGCTCGACAAAGTCCTTGGCCTGGAGACGTTCGATCACGCTGCCCAGCGTCGAGCGGTCGAACGCGATCACCGCCGACAGCCGCGTCGCGTCGATGCCGGGATGGGTGTGGATCGCGATCAACGCCGCATATTGCACCGGCGTGAGGTCGAACGCCTTGCACTCCTCCATGAAGATCGAGACCGCGATCTGCTGCATGCGCCGGAACAGATAACCCGGCGCCGCATAGACCGCTTCCATCGTGATCGGAGGCAGCGGCGGCTTACTCGGCATCGGGCTGCTTCTCCGGTGCGGCGTTGGCGAAGGCCGGCAGCGCCTTGGCGGCGGCCTCGGCCTTGAGCAGGCGCGGATAGGCGGAAACATCGACGCCGAAGCGGCGCGCATTGGCGAGCTGCGGCACCAGGCAGAGATCGGCAAGCGTCGGGGCAGCGCCAAAACAAAATGGACCCGGCTCGTCCCTGATCAGCGTCTCGCAGGCCGACAGCCCCTCGCGATTGACCCAGGCGGCCCAGTCCTGGACTTTCTCCTCCGGCAGGCCCAACTCGCGCAAGCGCGCCAGCACCTTCAAATTTTGCACGGGATGAGTGTCGCAGGCGATCGCCAACGCGAACGCCCGCACCTTGGCGCGCTGCAGCGCATCCTTCGGCAGCAGCGGCGGGTTGGGATGCGTCTCATCGAGCCACTCGATGATCGCGACAGATTGGGTCAGCACCGCTCCCGCGTCGTTCTCCAGCGCGGGCACCAGGCCCTGCGGATTAATCGCAAGATAAGCGGGCGCGCGTTGCTCGCCCTTGCGTAGATGATGCGGCAGATGCTCGGCGCCGAGGCCCTTGAGGTTGAGCGCGATCCGGACGCGATAGGCGGCGCTGGAGCGGAAATAGCCGTGCAGCTTCATCAAGACCCTCCCGTAAAGTTTCTTGCCCGTCATTCCGGGGCGGTCCGCATGACCGAACCCGGAATCTCGAGATTCCGGGTTCTCGCTTCGCGAGCCCCGGAATGACAACGACCTTGTACGTCGCTCGTCAAGTTGACGCTACCTAGATTGTAAGTATACTGTCAATCACCAAGACGAGGGAGGCTCAGCATGGAAGCCGTGACCAAGACGCCGGAACGCGAGGCGTTCTACAAGAAGATCGACGGCGAGAATCTCACCGCGCTTTGGACCGTGATGAGCGATCTGATCACGCCCGAGCCGAAGAGCGCCTGCCGGCCGCATCTCTGGAAGTTCGACATCATCCGCGACTACATGACGGAGGCCGGCAAGCTCATTACCGCCAAGGAAGCCGAACGGCGCGTGCTGGTGCTGGAGAACCCGGGCCTTCGCGGTCAGTCGAAGATCACGACCTCACTCTATGCCGGCGTCCAGATGGTGGTGCCCGGCGACGTCGCGCCCGCGCACCGGCATAGCCAGTCGGCGCTGCGCTTCGTGCTCGAGGGCAAGGGCGCCCACACCGCGGTCGATGGCGAGCGCACCGCGATGGAGCCCGGCGATTTCATCATCACGCCGTCGATGACCTGGCACGATCATTCCAACGAGACCGACGAGCCGATGTTTTGGCTCGACGGTCTCGACATTCCGCTGGTGCAGTTCTTCGACTGCTCCTTTGCGGAAGGATCGAAGGAAGATCAGCAGAAGATTACAAAACCCGCAGGCGACAGCTTTGCGCGCTATGGCCACAATCTCTTGCCGGTCGATGTGAAGCGGTCATCGAAGACCTCGCCGATCTTCAGCTATCCCTACGCCTACACCCGTGAGGCCCTGGAGAAGGCCAGGACCAGCCAGGAGTGGGACGCCTGCCACGGTCTGAAGCTGAAATTCAGCAACCCCGAGACCGGCGATTTCGCGATGCCGACCATAGGGACGTTCATCCAGCTGCTCCCGAAGGGTTTCAAGACTGCGCGCTATCGCTCAACGGATGCGACGGTGTTCTGTCCGATCGAGGGCAAGGGTCGCAGCCGCATCGGCGATGCCGTGTTCGAATGGGGCCCGCGGGATCTGTTCGTAGTGCCGAGCTGGCAATGGGTGACGCACGAGGCGGACGAGGACGCCGTGCTGTTTAGTTTCTCGGATCGCCCGGTGCAGCAGAAGCTGGATTTGTTTCGCGAGGATCGCGGCAACGCTTGACGTTCACCGGTCTCGTAGGGTGGGCAAAGGCGCCCTTGCGCCGTGCCCACGTCTTCGCGACTCATGAAGAAATGGTGGGCACGCTTGCGCCTTGCCCACCCTACGGCTGCGGTGACTCTGGCTAGCGCCAGTGCAGCAGCTTGATTTCGAGAAGATTGATCACCTTCCCCACGACAAGCCCGAACACCGACAGGATCACCACGCCCGCAAGCAGTTGATCCGTCTGCATCAGATTGCCGGCCTGGAGCACGAAGGCGCCGATGCCGTATTGGGCGCCGATCATCTCCGCGCTGACGACAAGCAGCAGCGCGACCGACGCCGTGATGCGGAAGCCGGCGAGGATCGCGGGCAGCGCGCCGGGCCAGACCACCTTGCGCACGATGGTGGCAAACGGAACGTTGAAGCTCTGTGCCATGCGAATGAGATTGCGCGGCACGGCGTCGACACCGCTATAGACCGAGATTGCGGTCGAGAAGAACACGCCGAGCGCAATGGTCGCGATCTTCGGCTCTTCGCCGATGCCGAGCCAGAGGATCAAGAGCGGCAGCAGCGCGATCTTGGGAATCGGAAACAGCGCCGAGATGAAGGTGATGCCGACGCTACGCGCCAGGCGCGACAGGCCGATGGCAAAACCGACCACGACACCGGCCGCCGTGCCCAGCAGCCAGCCGACGCCGATGCGCAGCAGCGAGGCCGAAAGATGCTGCCAGAGCGCGCCCGACATCGCGAGCTCATAGATCGCGCGCACGATGGCCGAGGGTGCCGGCAGGAATAGCGGATTGACAAGCCTGGCACTGCCGGCCGCCTGCCAGATCGCGATGACAAGCGCGAGCGCAATCCAGCCGCCAAACCGGCTGCTGGCGGGGACGAAGCCCGCACCGCGGAAGCGGACGCGCCGCGTCGTTTCGTTGGCTGACGTCTCGGTCGCGCGATCAAGCATGCTGGACCTCGCGCTCGGCATCTATCGCCTCGTTGCGGATCAACGACCAGATCTGGTTCTGGAGCGCGAGCAGTTTTTCGCGCGCAGCAGCTTCACCCCGCGCCGCCCGTGTCATCGGCACGGCAACGACCTCGCGAATACGGCCTGGTCGCCGTGACAGCACCACAATGCGGTCGGCAAGCCGCGCGGCCTCTTCGAGATTGTGCGTGACATAGACCGCGCCCATGCCACCATCGGCGAGCAGGCGCACGAAATCTTCCATCAAGAGTTCGCGCGTCTGCGAATCCAGCGCCGACAGCGGTTCGTCCATGAGGAGAATGGCCGGCTTCACCGCGAGCGCGCGCGAGATGCCGACGCGCTGGCGCATACCGCCGGAGAGCTGCTTCGGATAGGTCTTGCGAAAATCAGTCAGCCCCGTCCGACGCAAGGCATCCTCAACCAGCGCGCGGCGCTGCGCGGCCGAGAGCTGGGTGTGCAGCAGCGGGAATTCGACGTTTTGCTCCACCGTGGCCCAGGGCAGCAGCGCAAAGTCCTGGAACACGAAGGTGAGCGGATTGAGACTGTCCGCCGGCGGCGCTCCCCGCAGTTCGGGCGCGCCCGAGGTCGGCTGCAAAAGCCCGCCAAGGATCGACAACAGGGTACTCTTGCCGCAGCCGGAAGGACCGACGATCGCCACCACCTCGCCAGCGCTCACCGTGAACGAGATGTCGTCGAGCACGGCGAGATCGCCGAAGCGATGACTGATGTGATTGGCGATCAGGTCCATCTCACGCTCTCCTTCTCGAACCGTCATCCTGAGGCGCGAGCATTGCGGTGCGAACGCACCGCAATGGGAGCCTTGCGGAAGGCCGCAAGCCCAGCACCTCAGGATGACAGGGTGAGAGAAGTGCGCGCAGCATCAATCCGCCTTCACATATTCCTTGGCGATGATCGCATCCGCATCATAGCCCTTGTCGGCAAATCCCTGCTCCTGGAGCCATTTGATCTGGTTGTCGACGTTCTTCACGTCGAGCTTGCCGTCAGGGTCGATATAGGCGCAGTTGCCGACCACCTGCTCGACCGGCAAATTGGTGTACTTCGCGATGATCTCCAGCAGCGGCTTGGTCTTGTCGTTGATCGGAGCTTTGCCGTCCTTCATCGAAGCCAGGATCACGTCGTGATATTCGCGATCGGCCTTGGCGAGCACGCCGAGGAATTTCGTCACCAGAACCTTGTTGGTCAGCGTCTTCGGCGAGGCGAACACTGCGCCGAGCTGCCACGGCGTCTCGTCGCCGACCCAACCCAAAAACTTCGCGCCGCCATCGTCCATCAGCTTGCGCGCCGTCGAGATCGGCAGCAGCGCCGCATCGACGGTCTCGCCCTTCAGCGCCGCCGCTGCGTTCGACAGCGATTGCAGCGGCACGATCTTCACGTCAGAAAGCTTGAAGCCGTATTTGTCGGCGAGCAGGCCTAGCGAATAATGGAAGGATGATCCGACCTGGGTCATCGCGATGCGCTTGCCTGCAAGATCCTTCGGCGTCTTCAGGCCAGCAGCGTAGGCGTTGTTGCTGGCGAAATAGCCGATCAGGGGATAGCCGGCCCTCTCGCGGCTCATGCCGCCGATCACCTTCAGCACGCCCTTGCCGGCGAGATTGTAGAGGCCCGCGGTGAAGGCCGTGACGCCGAAATCGACGTCGCCCGAGGTGGTGGCAACAGCGATCGGCTGCGCCGCGTCGAAAAACTTCAGCTCGATGTCGAGGCCGGCCTCGCGGAAATAGCCCTTGTCCTGAGCGATGAAGACGGGCGCAGAGGACGACAGGCGGAGCACGCCGACCTTGGCCTTCAGCGCATCCTCCGCCCTGGCCGTGCCCATCGCCATCATAGCCAAAAGACTAAGTGCCGCGACCCGCGCAATCCCGATCATCCCGCTTCCTCCAATATTTCTCTTTTTGCAGTCCGTTACAGGCCCTTTGGCACGGGCTCATCCCGTCCGATAAAGGCGCCCTGTTGTTTCAACGTTTCCTGCAATTTTTCAACCGGTATGTCACGCGGGATCCGGTTTCCGGACAAGGCCAGCGCGGCCGCGGAACCGGCCGCCTCCCCCATCACGAAGCAGGCGCCGGAGACACGCGCCGCCGACTGGCCCTCATGGGTCATGGAGGCGCAGCGGCCGGCGACCAGCAGATTGTCTACGCCCTCAGGCACCAGCATGCGATACGGCAATTCGTTGTAGCCGCGCGATTCCGGGATCGGCGGGAAGGTGAAGACGACATCACCCGGCACATGGGCCTCGATCGGCCAGCCATTGACGCCGATGGAATCCTCGAACGAGGCACAGCCGAGCACATCCTCGCCGCTGAGCTGGTAACCACCCTTGATGCGGCGCGTCTCGCGGATGCCGAGCTGCGGCGGCAGGTCGACGATGTAGGACTTTTCAAAGCCGGGCACCGTGCGCAAGAACTCAAAGGCGGCGAGCGCCTGCTTGCGGCCCTCGATCTCACCGCGGGTGAGATCATCGGGCTCGACACCGTTGATGGCATGGCCATCTTCACGCGCGACTTGCGTAAAATTGACCCGCCATTCGATGCCGGATTTCTGAGGCCGCACGATCGCGCTCTTGCGCGGGAATTTGTGGGTGCCGGCGGCGGTCGCCGCTTCCATCAATTGCGGGATCGTCCGCCAGGCATCGCCCGCCCTTGCGGGATCGATGCCGTTGAGACGGACCATCATTGACGGATACATGGGATGACCATGCTCGTCGCCGATCTCGAACGGCGCGCCGGCCCAGACCGCGAGATCGCCGTCGCCGGAGCAATCGATGAAGATTTCCGCGCGCACCGCCCGCCGGCCGGCCTTGGTCTCGACCATCAGCGCTTCGATGCGGCGATCAGCACCCATCACAACGCCAGCGCCGAGCGCATGGAAGAGCATGTGCACCTTGTGGCCGGCGAGCAATTCGTCCGCCGCGATCTTGTAGGCCGCGGTGTCATAGGCCTGCGCAAAGACCTTGCCGAGGATCAAATGCGGCGCATTGAGGCCGTTCAGATGGTCGATCCGCGCCAGCAGATCGGACGCCATGCCCTGCACCAGCCGGACGGCTTCGCCGTAGACATTGCCGTGCAGGCCACAGAAATTGGTGACGCCGGCCGCGGTGCCCATGCCGCCGAGAAAGCCGTAGCGCTCGATCAGTAGCGTCTTTCGACCGGCGCGCGCGGCTGAGGCCGCAGCGACAATGCCGGCCGGGCCACCGCCGAGCACGACGATCTCGTACTCGCCATAGAGCGGCACCTGCCGTGCCGGTTCATTGATCGTCATGGCCCGCATGGCGCGTCCTTCCCAAAATCGCTTGCTTGGGGACGACTATGAATTAACGCGCAGAGGGCTACAATCCACCAATACATGCGATCAGCTTTCTCGATTCGCGAAAGGTCGACATGGACATCCTGGTGAACCTTCAGGCCTTCCTCGCCACCGCTGACGCGTCAGGCTTCTCGGCCGCCGCGCGAAAGCTCAATGTCTCAACGTCAGTGGTGGCAAAACGCGTCACGCAGCTCGAATCGCGGATCGGCACGCCGCTGTTCCACCGCTCGACCCGGCAATTGCGGCTGACCGAAGCCGGGCAACGCTACGTGCATCGCGCCCGCGGCGTCGTCACTGATGCCACCGACCTGCTCTCGCGCATGGGCGAGAAGGGCCACGACCTCGTCGATCACCTCCGCATCAAGGCGCCGACCTCGATGACGGTGGCGCGGCTTGCCGATGCCTTCAGTGCATTCCAGACGCAAAACCCGCGACTGAAGCTCGAGATCGTGCTGATCGATCGCCCGGTCGATCCCGTCAGCGAGGGTTTTGACATCGCGATCGGCGCTTTCCCGCACTCCTTCGGCGGCGTGGTCGACGAGCCGCTGGTGCCGTTGAAGCGATTGCTCTGTGCTTCGCCCGCTTACTTAAGGAAGCACGGCGCGCCAAAACATCCGCGCGACCTCGTCGAGCATCGTTGCCTCAGCTTCATGCCGACGGGCCCCGAATGGGTGTTTGACGGGCCGCGCGGCCGCATCACCATCCAGGTCAGCCCACTGCTTTCGTCCAACGAGGGACATGTGCTGGCGCGCAGCGCGATCGCCGGCAACGGCATCGCGCTGATGTCTCATTATCTCGTCGCAGACGCCTTGCGCGACGGCACGCTGAAACCGGTGCTGCGTGACTTTCCGATTCCGGAATTGTGGGTGAAAGCCGCCATTCCCGAACGCCGGCGCAACGCCGCCGCGGTGCAGGCGCTGCTCACGCTGCTCAAAACGTCACTCGCGCCGTCGCTGTGAATTGCTGCGCCGTAGCCCGCATCGAGCGAAGCTCAGCCTTTGCCGCCTCCCCACGTCGCCGCCCGCTTCTCGGCGAACGAGGCCAGTCCCTCCGCCGCCTCGGCGCTCTGGCGCTTGAGCGAATGCAGCTGGACGAGCCGCGTATAGGCCGCATCGTCCACCGCCATGCCACCGAACGAGCTCTCCAGTGCCAGCCGCTTGGTCTCGGCCAACGCTTCCGGCCCGTTGGCGAGCAGTTGCTCGACCACCTTGCTGCCCGCGGCTTCGAGATCGGCCAGCGGCACCACCTCGTGGACGAGGCCGATGCGACGGGCGTCCTCGGCGCCAAAGCGTTCGCCGGTCAGCGCGTAACGGCGGACTTGCCGCACACCAATGGCGTCGCAGAGCTGTGGGATGATGATCGCGGCAGTCAAGCCCCAGCGTACCTCGGTGATGGAAAACAGGGCGTTGTCGGCGGCGATCACGACGTCGCAGGCGGCAATCACGCCGGTGCCGCCACCGAAGCAGCCGCCCTGCACCAGGGCCACGGTCGGGATCGGCAAGGTGTTGAGCCGCTGCACGGCCTCGAACGTCGCCCGCGATGCCGCTTCGTTGGCCTCAGGCGATTGTGGCCGCACGCCGTTGATCCATTTGAGGTCGGCGCCGGCCTGGAAATGCTTGCCATTGCCCTTGAGCACGACGACGCGAAGATTCGGCTTCTTGCCCAGATCGTCCATGGCCACGAGCACGCCTGATATCAGGGCGCCGTCATAGGCGTTGTTCACCTCCGGCCGGTTCAACGTGACGGTCGCAACCCCACGCTCATCAAGGGTCCACAGGACGGGGCTGGCAGTCATCGGCGATCCTCCGGTCATTCTGATGGCGCGCACTATGGCCGAGGCAACGCATTCCGATCCATATCTTTCCAGCGTGGGGCGGTCGCGCCCATCGCATGGCGGCTTGTGTCATGCTGGCGCCGGGCGAGACCAAAGAGATCAGGGACGGGACATCATATGCGCATCTGCATTTTCGGCGCGGGCGCCGTCGGAAGCCATCTCGCGGTCAGGCTCGCCCGCGCCGGCCACGAGGTCTCGTGCGTCATGAGGGGCGCGCATCTGGAGGCGGTGCGGGCCAACGGCCTGAAGCTGCGCGTCGGTGATTCCGAGGTTTCGGCCAAGGTGAACGCCTCTGGCGATTCGGCCCAGCTCGGCCCACAGGACGTCGTGATCTCGACGCTGAAGGCCACGGCGTTGACCGGGCTCGTCTCCAACATCAAGCCTCTGCTCCAGGACGACACTGCCATCGTGTTCGCGCAGAACGGAATTCCCTGGTGGTACGGTATCGGCCTGCCGCCGCGGCACCCGACACCGCCGGATATCAGCTTCCTTGATCCCGGCGGACGCTTGCGCGCCTGCATCCCGAAGGAGAGGATCATCGGCGGCGTCATCTTCTCCTCGAACGAGGTGACCGCGCCCGGCGTGGTGCAGAACCTCACTCCGGACCGCAATCGCCTCTTGATCGGCGAATGCGACGACCGCAATTGCGACCGAATCACAAAGCTCCGCGGCGTCTTCAACGATGCGCGGCTGGAATCGCCGCCCGTGGCCGAGATCCGAGAGGCGATCTGGTCAAAGTTGCTGACCAACATGTCGCTGTCGGTGCTGTGCCTGCTGACAGGCCAGACCGCGCGCGGCGTCCGCGACGATCCGGCCTTCACTGAAGTCATCCCGCGCATGCTGAACGAGGCCAACGACATCGCCCAGCACTTCATCCCCGAGGTCAAGCGCGCCACGCGCAGCGGGCCCGCCCCCAATCACAAGCCGTCGCTGCTGCAGGATTACGAGCTCGGCCGCGCCATGGAGATCGACGTGCTGGTGAGGGCGCCCGCCGCCTTCGCGCGCACCGCCGGCCTGTCGACGCCGACGCTCGATCTGATCGCCGCGCTCGCGATCCAGAAGGCGCGCGACAAGGGGCTGTACTCGGCCTGAGTGTCAGCCGAGTTTGTCGATCCAGCCCGCGAGCGTGTCGAGCACCTCGGCAAGCGCCTCGTCATTGGTGCGACCGGACTTCTTCAGCACCGCGAAGGAGTGATCGCCGCCTTCGATCTCATGCAGTGTCGCCTTCGCCCCGAGCGCTGCAACGACTGGCCTGAGCAGGCCGAGATCGGCCAGCCCATCGCGCGTACCTTGCAGGAACAGCATGGGGATCTCGACATGGGCGAGATGTTGGGCGCGCTCCGTCGACGGCTTCTTGTCGGCATGCAGGGGAAAGCCGAGGAAAGCGAGCCCTCTGACACCTGGAAGAGCCGCCTTCGACTGCGCCTGCGATGTCATACGGCCGCCGAACGACTTTCCGCCGGCGACGAGCTTCAATCGCGGGCACAGTCGCGCAGCCTCCTCCACCGCCGCGCGGATGGTGGCATGCGCGACCGCCGGCTGATCGGGACGGCCCTGCTTGTTCTCCGTATAGGGAAAATTGAAGCGGAGCGTCGCGATGCCGCGCTCTGCGAGGCCCACTGCAATCTTGTCCATCGACGCATGCCGCATGTCTGTCCCGGCGCCGTGCGCCAGCACGCAGCAGGCGCGCGCATTGTCCGGCTGCATCAGGATCGCCGAGACTGGGCCGATGCGTTCGATGTCGAGCTTGAGCTCTTTGATTTTGACGGCTTGGGTTTTGACAGCCACAATCAACCATCCCAACAGACGCTGCTACGGTCGCCTTGGTAGCGTCACCGGCGCAGCCTGAAAACACAATAATTGCGGCGGCCCACTGGCCTACCAACCGGGAAGCCGCATCAACCGAGGATAATCATGTCCTACCGCTCCTCCTGGATGACCGAAGAGCTCGAAATCTTCCGCGACCAGTTCCGGAAATATCTCGCCAAGGACCTGGCGCCGCATGCCGAGAAATGGCGTGAGCAGAAGATGGTCGACCGCTCCGCCTGGCGCGGTCTCGGCGAGATGGGTGCGCTGCTGGCAAGCGTGCCGGAGGAATATGGCGGGCTGGGCGCGACCTTTGCCTACGACGCGGCAGTGCTTGACGATCTCGAGAGCACGGTGCCGGAGCTGACGACGGGCGTCTCCGTGCACAGCGCCATCGTCGCCCATTACATCCTCAACTACGGCTCGGAGGAGCAGAAGAAGCGCTGGCTGCCGAAGATGGCGTCAGGCGAGATGGTCGGCGCCATCGCCATGACCGAGCCCGGCACCGGCTCCGATCTGCAAGCCGTCAAGACGACGGCGAAGAAGCAGGGCAATTCCTACGTCATCAACGGCCAGAAGACGTTCATCACCAACGGTCAGGCCGCCGATCTCGTCGTCGTGGTCGCACGCACCGGCGAAGCCGGCGCCAAGGGGATCTCACTGATCGTGGTCGAGACCGAAGGTGCCGAGGGGTACAAGCGTGGCCGCAACCTCGACAAGATCGGCCTGCATGCCTCCGACACCTCGGAGCTGTTCTTCGACAACGTCACCGTGCCGCCGGAAAACCTGCTCGGTAAGGAGGAGGGCCAGGGCTTTGTCCAGCTGATGCAGCAACTGCCGCAGGAGCGCCTCGCGCTCGCGGTCGGCGCCGTCGCCTCGATGGAGCGCGCCGTCAAGCTCACCACCGAATACACCAAGGAGCGGAAGGCCTTCGGCAAGCCGCTGATGGATTTCCAGAACACCGCCTTCACGCTCGCCGAACGCAAGACGGAAGCGATGATCGCGCGCGTCTTCGTCGACTGGTGCATCGAGCGCCTTGTCGCCAAGGACCTCGACACCGTCACCGCGTCGATGGCGAAATATTGGTGCTCGGACAAGCAGGTGCAGACCGCCGACGAATGCCTCCAGCTGTTCGGCGGCTACGGCTACATGCAGGAATATCCGATCTCGCGCATCTTCATCGATTCCCGGATCCAGAAGATCTATGGCGGCACCAACGAAATCATGAAACTGTTGATCGCGCGGTCGCTGTAGCGCCTACCGCGCTCTCCAGTCGCGCGGGCGACAGCCGAAGCGCTGCTTGAAGCGCCGCGTGAAATGGGAGAGGTCCGAAAAGCCCCAGTCGAAGGCGATGGAGCCGATCGCGTGGCCCGCTTTCGCGGGATCGTTCAAGTCCCGTGCTGCACCGTCCAGCCTGCGGTCCATGACATAGTCCGAGAACGTGGTGCCCGCGCGCTCGAACAGCTTATGCACGTAGCGCTCGCTGATGCCGACGGCGCCGGCGACTTCGGCCACAGTCAGCCCCTGCTCGGAGAGACGCTCATGCACGGCGCGGCGAAGCGCGAGCGCCGTCGCGTCGGCAAAGCCGGCGGCCTCCGCGGTCTGCGCGCGCGAGCGGCGGGAAAGGCTCAACGCGACGAGGTCCAGCAGCACGCCGAACAGCCTGGCGGCTTCGCCTTCCGTCATCCGCAGCGCGCCGGCATTCAGCGATCGCGCCGTCTCGACGATGAGGTGGCCGACGAAGGGGTCGTCCGACACGCGCTCGACCCTGAAGTCGAAGGACGGCGGCAGCCGGTCGCGTAGCTCGCGCGAAGGCACCCAGAAGGATGCAACCTCCAGCCTCGGCCCGCGATCATGCAGAAGCTTCACTTCACGGTCGCTGTCGCAGATGCCGACCTGGCCACGCGACAGGCTGACGTCGCGACCGCCCTGAACTACGCGGCAGCGGCCGGCGAGCTTGAAGTTCAGATAGAAGCAGCTTTCGGTCGATGCCGCGATATCCGCACGCGAGCGATGCACGGTATGCTCGGGAAAGACCACGCGGTTGATCGCGCCATTGCCGATCTTGATCGCCTCGACCTTGGCCGGAAAACGTGAGGTCGTTGCCGATTCCGGCGTCAGGTTCATGAACGCCTGGCAGATCGCCTCGCGATAGTAGGAGAACTGCTCCTCCGGCCGCGTTGCCCCGGTGTCCCAGACCAGATGCCGGGGCCGACTTTCGGAAGTGAGCTGCGCCATCAGTTCGCTCCAAGACCAATCCGGTTCAGCGTCAGACAAGCGGGAAATGGTCCGCCGGTTCACACTTCGCACAACAAAAATTGTACGCCGCGTCTCGCGAGCGCCGCAAAAGACCCAGCTCGTACCGATCTAACCAGTCTTCCGAGGGAGCTACAACATGTCGACCTACGTTCTCGTCCATGGCGCCTGGCACACCGGTGTCGAGTTCGAGCCCGTCGCAGCGCCGATCCGCGCCCATGGCCATCAGGTCTACACGCCCACCATCAAAGGCAACCGCCCGGGCGACGCCAAGACGACGGGGCTGAAGGAGGCGATCCAGTCGATCGCCGATTACCTTGCCGAAAACAACCTCAAGGACGTCATTCTGGTCGGCCATTCCTATGGGGGCATGGTCATCACCGGAGTTGCAGACCTCGCCGCCGATCGCATCCGGCGGCTGGTCTACTGGAATGCCTTCGTGCCCAACAACGGCGAAAGCCTCAACGACATGGTGCCGCCGCACTATGTCGGGCTGTTCGATGCCATCGCGGCCGAACGCGGCGATGGCTCGGTGGTGCTGCCGTTCCCGATCTGGCGCGAGGCATTCATCAACGATGCCGATCTCGCGCTGGCACAAAAAGCCTATGACATTCTCAATCCGCACCCGCTTGCGACCTTCAGCGACAAGATCGCACTGAAGGCGAATCCGGCCGAGATGCAGCTGGCGAAGTCCTATATCAACTGCACCGAGGACACCGCGCTGCCGCACAGCCATGGCTGGCATCCGCGGCTTTCGGAAAAGCTCGGCCTGTTCCGCCTGGTGCAGGTGGCGGGCAGCCACGAGCTGTGCTTCTCCGATCCGGCGCGCCTCGCGAAGGCGATCATGGAGGCGGGACGCGACTGATGCGCGCGCTCAGTTCGGATGCCACCAGCGGCCGCCGATGACGACGCCTTCGGAGACAATCTTCCTGTCGCCGATGAGATGCTCGCCGACGACGTCCTCATAGTCGAACTGGCCTTGCTTCACCGAAATCAGCGTGGCATCGCCGACGCTGCCGGGCTTGAGGCTGCCGAGCTCGGGCCGCCGCAGCGCCATCGCGGCATTCTCGGTCGACGCCTTGATCACCTCCGACAGCGACATGCCCATGCACAGGAATTTCGACATGGTCGTCACCTGGTCGAAGGCCGGGCCGTCGATACAGAGCTGATGGATGTCGGAGGAGATGGTATCAGGATAGAAGCCGTTGGCGAGCATGGCACGCGCGGTCTTGAACGCGAACGAGCCCTTGCCGTGGCCGATGTCGAACAGCACGCCGCGCTCGCGCGCGTCCAGCACCGCCTTCTTCACCGTACCCTGCGCAGTCGCCGGCGAATTCGGGAAAGGCCGGAATGCATGGGTGAGCACATCGCCCGGACGCAGGCGGGCGAGCACCTCTTCATAGGTCGGCGGCGGATGGTCGATATGCGCCATCAGGGGCATGCCGACCTCATCGGCAACCTGAACCGCGATATCGAGCGGCACAGCACCCGAGGTGCCCGAGGAATGCAGCCCTACCCGCACCTTGATGCCGACGATGACGTCGCGGTTCGCGTCCGCCACCTTGGCCGCTTCGATCGGGTTCATCAGCCGCAATTCCTCGCTCTCGCCGACCATGATCCGGTGCGAGAAGCCGAAAATGCCGGCATGGGAGACGTGCAAATACGCGAGAATGCGGACCTGGCTCGGCTCGATCACATGCTTACGGAAGCCTGCAAAATTGCCGGGACCGGCGCTGCCGGTGTCGACCGACGTTGTGACGCCGGATTTACGGCAGAACTCTTCGGCATCGATGCCGAGCGAGGTGCCGCCCCAATAGACATGGGTGTGGAGATCGATCAGCCCGGGGGTCACGATGAACTGCGAGACGTCGCGTACTTCGGTCGCTGGATCCGCCTTAAGCCCGGAGCCGACCGCGGCGACCTTGCCACCCGAAAATGCGACATCCGTCACGGCATCGAGCTTCTGGGAGGGGTCGATCACCCGCCCGCCGCGCAGGATCAAATCGAAAGGCATCGTCATCTCCGGATCAGGCAAACATCGACCGGGCTGAGAGGTGCACTTCCAGCCCGGTCGCCTCTGTTAGCAATTTTCACACCGGCGAAGCAAATCAACTGCGCTTAGTGCCCGTTCGTTCTGCGATCCGCCTTCGGCGCCTCGCGCGAAGAGGAAGGCCATGAGGTCCAGCTTTCGTACACGCACCTGGACCGCTATCATTTCCCGCTGGGATCACGAGTCAAAGCGGTTCACGATGAGGGGCTAAGCTTCGAGATGGTTTCAATCGGGAGAGGCACCATGTGGCAGGGCCTGGTCGCCTGCCTCGCATCAGTTCTAACAGCAGCGGCGGCACTCGCTGCTGACCAGCCGGGAGACATCAAGGGCAAGACGCTCGAACCGACCCCGGAAAATCTTGCGGCCACTTGGGCAGGAGCCAGCCTCGTCCTGCCGGCGGCAATGGCTGGCGGCCACCGCTGGCAGGGCCTCGCCTCAACGGCTCCCGAGGTCGCTGGTAAGGCGCCGTTGGTCGTGCTGTTGCATGGATCGAGCGGCGTCGCACCTGCCATCAAGGATTTCCAGATCTGGCTTGCCGACGCGCTCGGGCTCGCCTCGGTTGCACCCGACAGCCTGGCGATTCCAGATCGGCTGACCTACACGTCGCCGGTCTCGGTCGATATTTATGAACGCGTTCACACGCTACGCCTTGCCGAACTCGAGTATGCGCTGAACGCCTCCAAATCGTGGGCCTGGGTGGACCCGCCCGGATCGTGATCGCCGGCACCAGCGAGGGTTCGGTCGCAGTGAGCCGCTATGCAGGTCCAGTCAGCACGGCGCGACTCATCTATTCGTGGTCGTGCGAGGCAAACTACTTTGTCGATCGTCCACGTCCGGGCTTCGGCCCCGAGGAGCCGGTCTTCAACGCGATCTCTGCGCGTGATCCCTATTTCTCGCCGAGCAATCCCTGGAACAAGGACTACGCCGTCACTGGCGACTGCGGTGGTGCGCTGAAGGGAAATCCGCACGCAGCGGTCCTCGTCGTGGACGCAAACGTGCACACCATCCTCAATCGGCCTGACGTGCATGAGGCGACATCACGCTTTCTCACAAGCGTCCTGAAGCCGTAATGGCGATCCCGGCATGACTCGAACATGCGACCTACGGTTTAGGAAACCGCCGCTCTATCCGGCTGAGCTACGGGACCGCGGAACCCACCGATAAGGCAGGTTGCCTGGAGGTGTACATATCAAAGCGAGGGCCGAATCGGAAGCCCTCCGCTCAACAACAAGCTGCCGATCAGGACTTCCCGTAAGCCCCCTGATAACGGCCCTCGCGGATCGCCTTCAGTGTGTCGTCCTCGCGCTTGACTGGACACGCACCGCCTCCAGCAGGGTCGCGGCGCCGGCGGCGGGAAACGACACCACGCCGTCCCCGTCGCCGACCACGATGTCGCCGGGCGAGATCACGCTGCCGCCGACGGTCACGGGCACGTTGATCTCGCCGGGGCCGACCAGCTCGAGCGCGCGGTGGATGGCGAGATTGCCACCGGGCCGGGTGCGCACCGTGAAGGCCGCGCCCACCAGCTTGCCGCTGCGAGGATAGGGCTTGAACCCGACCGCGCCCGGCAGCCGGCTGAGATTGTCGGAAATGATCGAGGTCGGCGCATT
This sequence comes from Bradyrhizobium zhengyangense, assembly GCF_022012555.1. Taxonomy (NCBI): domain Bacteria; kingdom Pseudomonadati; phylum Pseudomonadota; class Alphaproteobacteria; order Hyphomicrobiales; family Nitrobacteraceae; genus Bradyrhizobium; species Bradyrhizobium zhengyangense. The sequence goes on from NZ_JAKLTZ010000002.1 coordinate 289,592, forward strand.
CCGAAAGCCCTCGATGATATCGGCGGGCGGTTTCGGCACGCTGTTCGCTGCGATCGTAATCGCCATGGAGTTTGGCCCTTGTGATGTCTTATTCGGCGTGCGCCCGCGCCTTTGCCGGCATGATGCGGAAGGCGCGCCCTTCCTTCATCCACGCCGCGCGCTCGTCGCGCAACAGCGTGCGGCGGACCTTGCCGGAATCGTCTCGCGGCGGTGCGTCGACGACCTCAAAGCTCTCCGGGTGCTTGTAGCGGCTGAGCCGATCTTTCAAAAAGTCCGCCATGCCGTCCGCAATGGCCTGGCCATCCGCGCTCCCCTCCGGCTCGATGATCGCATGGACGCGTTGGCCGAGCTCCGGATCTGGCAAGCCCACCACCACGCAGGAGCGCACGCCCGGACATTCGGAAACGGCGGCCTCGACCTCGGCCGGATAGATATTGGCGCCGCCGCGCAGCACCATGTCGGCGAGACGGTCGCCGAGATAGAGATAGCCCTCGGCGTCCAGCCGACCGATATCGCCGAGCGATTCCCAGCCGTCGGCGCGACGCTTCGGCTCGGCGCCGAGATAGTGATAGGTGGCATCCTTGCCGTCATTGTTGAGGAAGTAGATCTCGCCGGTCTCGCCCGTCGCGACGTCGTTGCCGTCCTCGCCGATAATGCGGAGCTTCGCCGTCTCGCCGATCTTGCCGACCGAGCCCTTGTGCGTCAGCCATTCCGTGCCTGATATGATGCAGGCGCCCTGCCGCTCGGTGCCGCCATAGAGCTCCCACACCCTCTCCGGCCCAAGCCAGGCGATCCAGTTCTCCTTCAGCCAAGGCGGCATGGGAGCTGCCATGTGAAACACGGTCTGAAGGCTCGACACGTCATAGGCATTGCGCACGCTCTCCGGCAGCGCCCAGATCCGGTGCATCATGGTCGGGACGAAATTGACCCATTGCACGCGCTCGCGTTCAATCTGCCGCAGCGTCTCCTCGGCGTCGAACTTGACGAGGCCGGTGAGCTTGCCGCCGCCGAACAGCGCATAGTGCGATACGATGAATGGCGCATTGTGATAGAGCGGGCCCGGATTAAGCAGTGAGGCGCCGAACGGCATGTTGAGCGCCGGCGCTGCCGCCGTGTCGGTCACCGCAGGATTGTGATCGAGGATCACCTTTGGGCGGCCGGTCGAGCCGCCTGAGGTCATGGCCTTCCAGTAGCGCGCCACCGGCGGATCGATCTGCTCGTCGGAGAAACCGTCCGGCGCGAATTCCGCGGGCAGCCGGTTCGGTGCGTTCCAGTCGGCTTCGCCGCCGACCACCAGCGCCGGCTTCAGGATGTCGAGCACGGCTGCGGCTTCGCCGCGCGGCAGCCGCCATGACAGCGAGGTCGGCGTTGCCCCGCATTTCCACACCGCAAACGTGGTCTCGAAAAAAGCGTTGCCGTTTGGCAATCCGATCGCGACAAAGTCGCCGGGCTTGACGCCCTTGGCTGCAAACGCCCGCGCGCGCCTGTTGGCACCGCGCTCGAGTTGGTCCCATGTCAGCCTGTCCTGCCCATGCTGGACGGCGATCGTGCCCTCTGGTTTGCGTTGCGCATACCAGCGCGGCACATCGGATAGGGGCAGCAGCATCGGGCGTTTCCACTTCGTGTTCTTGGCGTCGCCTCAGAGCGAAGCGCGTCGCAAAACGAAGAGTAACAGCCGGAGGCCACCCTTCAAGCATCCGCCTTCAAGCATCTGCCTTCAAGACGTCCAGATCAACGCTCTGCGCCGCAGCCCGGGATATCGAACAGCGCGGCGAGGCCGCATTTGGAGGTCAGCATCTTGTCGCCGTCATGCCCGACGCCGGCGACGTCCCACACCCTGTGATTGGGCGTGCCGTGACCGCGCTTGGCCATCGCATCGGCATAGGCATGACCGCGGGCGTAGCGATTGGGGCCTTGCGCCTCGCCCATGCAGCTCTTGTCCGCCGCGGGCTTGGTGTCGAGCGCGCCGAGCAGATAGATGACGTCACGCTCGACATAGCGCTGCTCCAGCGCGGCCGGAGTCGCGTCCGCCAGATAAGGCGGCCGCCCGTCCATGCCGTATTTCCAGACATTGTAGCCCTGGCAGGACGCGGCAATCGCCGGCACCGGCCGTTCGCCGCTGAAATAAGCATAGGACGACGGATTGGCGACGACGTAGCGAACGTCGATATGCTGACGCGATAGTGCCGCCTCGCCCTTACCGGCGATGGCGTAGCGTTGCGCGACCTGGCCGCCGCCGGAATGGCCTGAAATCACGACCTGCTTCAGGTTCGGGAAGATGCGCCGGTCGGCGAGTGTTGCCAGGATCGCATCGAGCGCATCGAAGGAAGAAACCGGATGCGGCGCGAGCGCGGCATCGCCGCCCTCCCATCCCGCCAGCGACCAGCGCAGCATGTCGGCGGGCAGCTTGTGCGCGTCGATATCGACCTGCGCCAGGAACTGCGGCACGATCATGAGCGCACTCCTGCCGTCGTCGCCGGCAGCGACCTGCGCGGCATGGGCAGAGATGTAATATTCGTCCGCATTGCGCAGGCGGCCATGCAGCACGATGACGGCGCGCGAGATCGCAGGCAGCGGCATCGACCAGTCGCTGGAGAGATAAAGCGGCAGTAGTCCCTGGCCGCCAACCGAGAGCCGCGCATCGGCCACGACCTTTACCGGCTTGTCGTTAGGGACCTCGTCCTCCGCGGCCGGCGCGCGGCCGCAAACCATCACCAAAGCGATTGCGGCCATCCAGCTCAGCGCTCTCATGGCGAACATGTCCCTGTCGCATCAAACCGATAAAATTCTATGCGCATCATGTGCCGGGCGGCTGTGACTCCCGAGCCACGTCAAGCAAAAAATGTCAGCAGCCCAGCCATGAAATTCCCCGGTTCCATGGGTGACAAGCCGGCGAGAAAGAGGCAAAAATCGGCCACGACTCAGTTTGGGTTGAGTTTTGCAAGGAATGCTCTCGTAGAATGTCGATTGTGGTTGCATCGCGTCGCGCGGCGCCGTTCCTCGTTGCCGCAGCAGGAGTTTTTCTGCTGGCGTTGCCGCATGCCCACGCGCAATGGTGGAAGCGCGCGCCTGTCGATTTCGAGGAATGCGCCGACGCCGCCGAAAAATCCGCAAGCAAGGCCGAAAAGACCGCAGCACTTGCCGACTGCAATGCAAAGTTCGCGGGCCGGCGCAAGGCAGGCGGCGGCTACACCTATTACGACTTCCTCCAGGACCGCAGCTTCGACATCGCAGGCCCCAATCCGACGCCGGAAGAGCAGAAGAAGATCGACGAGTCCTACACCGCCTATCTCGCCGATCAGCGCCGCAGCAATGAAGCGGCACAGGCGACGGCGCGACAGCAGCGCGAGCAGCAGGAACAGCAAGCGCAGCAGCTTCAGCAAGTCGCGCTGCGAACCGAGGTCGAGCGCGTGCCCGTTCCTGTCGAGCGGCCGAAAGTGTTGCGACAGAAAGGCGCGCCCTGCACCAAGGGCTCGTTCTCCTGCGAATGGCCACGCCTGTCGGAAGGTTTGAGCGAGTTGAAGAAGCTGTTCAACCCGACACCCAGCAAGCCGGCGAAGAAGGGCTGAGATAGCCACCGCGCACTGCGCTGTCATCCCGGACATGCGAGCCTTGGCAACGCGTAGCGTTGTCCGGGGCGGAGCGCCGATTCAGGGCGACAATGGAGTGCGCTGCTTCAGTTCGCGTGCTTCTTCTTGCTGCGCTTCGGTGCAGCGGCTGGGGCAGTCGTGGGTGTTGTCGGCGTCTGTGAATTCTCGAGCGCCTTGCGGCTCTCCTGCAGGCGCGCGTCATAGCCAGGAGAGTTCATGACAGTCGGCGGCCTCGCGTGAGCGAGCGTCGACGCCTCGCAGAGCGAGACCAGCGCAAGCCCCATTAAAAGACAACGCCTCATCGGTTCCTCCATCTGCGGTCAAGCCACACCGCGAATTTGCTGCGGCGAAAGGCGCGGCGGGCCTTTGCCTGACGTTTCCACCTCCTTGATCAGCGCAACAATGCGGCGCATCAGCGGCACATTGACGTTGTTCTGCTCGGCGAGCGCGATGACCGCGCCCTGGAGATAGTCGATCTCGGTCTTGCGGCCCTGCTTCAGATCCTGCCACATCGAGGAGCGCGCCTGCGGATCGATCTTCATCGTGCGCCCCAGGATTGCGTTGAAGACCATGTCGGGCAATCGCAGCAAGGTCGGCATCCAGTTCGGCGGGATCGGTGTCGCCGAGGCCGGCGTGATGCCGGCGGCCTTGAGCACGGCGAGGCCCTCAGCCATCTGGTCCGCGAACAGCCGTCGCCAGTCACGGCTTGCCAGTTGGGCCGCGAGCGGCATGTCGGACAGCGCGCTGAGCGCGTTGTTCAGATTGATGATCAGCTTGCCCCATTGCACGCCTGTGATGTCGCGGCTGCCACGCATTGTGAGACCGGATACCGAGAGCGCCGCCGCCGTGTTCTCCACGTCTTCGCCGACAATGATGTCGCCCGAGGTCGAGCGGTGGAAACGCCCCTCGCCCATCGCGACCACGTTGAACGGCACCATGCCGGCGAGCACACGCCGTCCGCCGAGACGCTCGTTCAAAATGGCAACGTTGCCGACGCCATTCTGCAACGACACGATCACGGCATCCTGCGGCGCGTGCTGCGCGATCTGATCCGCGATATCAGCCGTGTCGGCGCTCTTGACCGTGACAAGCACGATGCCCGCGCTGTGGAAGATCGCAGGATCCTCCGACAGCGCTACCCGGCCGGCACCCAGCTTCGTCTCGGCGCCGTCGAAATCCGTCAGCCGCAGGCCGAACCGCTCGATCTCGGTCTTCACCCGTGGTCGCACCAGCAGCGCGACCCGGCGATCGGCAGCCGCCAGCATGCCGCCGACAAAACAGCCGATGGCGCCCGCGCCTGCCACCACGATCGGTCGATCCGTCCCCACCTGACTTGCTCCCTGAATGACCGGCTTTCGATAGCAGAGCCGGCAAGCGCAGGCGAGGCCGCCTGCCCATTGCAGCCAAGGAGCATCTGCCTTGTAACCGTCATCAGAGCCCCATATGTTTTCGCTCCGGGGGCGCTGTCAGCGGCGAGAGCTCGCTGAACGAGAACGCCAAAGGAGAGCACCATGGGTCTACTCGATGTCCTCAACGGCATGCAGAACGGACCGCGCGGCCCGAGCACGCCGAGCTCACAATCATCCTCCGGCGGCATGTCACCGATGACCATGGCGATCCTCGGCCTGCTCGCCTGGAAGGCATTCAAGCATATGACCGCAGGCCAGCCGAACGCAGCACCACAATCGGCACCGACTCCCGTGCCCCCGCCCGTGAATGCGGGACCTGGTGGTGGTCTTGGCGGAGGTCTTGGCGGTGCTCTCGGCGGCGGCGGTGGCCTCGGTGATGTCCTCAAGGGCGGCCTCGGCGGCCTGCTCGCGGGCGGCGCGGCCGGCTCCGTGCTCAGCGGCGGCCTCGGCGATCTCCTCAACCAGCTCCAGCAGGGCGGCCATGGCGAAACCGCGAATACCTGGGTCGGCAAGGGCGAGAACAAGCCGATCGCACCCGGCGATCTCGCCAATGCGCTCGGCGCTGACCAGATCCAGAGCCTGTCGGCGCAAAGCGGCCTGTCACGCGACGAACTGCTCTCCGGCCTCAGCCAGTACCTGCCGCAGGTGGTCGATCATTTGACGCCGGACGGACGGCTGCCGACCGAGAACGAGCTGTCAGGACGAATTTAGCTGAAGTTGAATCGACGCCTACGCGGCAAGGGGAGCACTGACATGAGCATGGGCGGCCTGTTGTGGATCATCATCGTCGGCTTCATCGCCGGCCTCATCGCGCGTTTCCTGGCGCCGGGACCGAACAACCCGAGCGGTTTCATCCTCACCACCATCCTCGGCATCGTCGGCGCGTTTCTGGCGACCTTCATTGGCCAGGCCATCGGCCATTACGGCCCGGATCAGGGCGCAGGATTCATCATGGCCACCATCGGCGCGGTGGTGGTGCTGTTCATCTGGCACCGGCTGGTCGCGAGCGGCGTGATCAAGGGGTAGTGCTTGAGCGCGGGGAAGAGGCGCGCTACCGCCTGACACTCCGTCGTCGTCCCGGCCTGCGCCGGGACGACGACTGTGTTGGTGGCGCAAGCGGAGTGCGCAATCACGTAACCAAATGCATCCCCGCATCCATGCGCACGACCTCGCCGGTCATGTTGCTGGAGGCCGGCATCGCCAGGAAGCAGACGAGCTGCGCGATGTTCTCGGCTGAAGAGGCGACCTTCAGCGGCACCTTTGCGATCACGCTGTCGCGCACCTGTTTTGCCTGCTCCTCGCCGCGGCCTTTCGTGAACCAGGGCGTGTCGATATAGCCGGGGCACACCGTGTTGACGCGGATCAAGGGCGCCAGCGCACGCGAGAGCGACAGCGTCATCGTGTTGAGCGCGCCCTTGCTCGCAGCATACGCGATCGACGAGCCGACGCCGCTGATGCCGGCGACGGAGGAAATGTTCACTACAGCCGATGGGCGCCCCGACGCGTTTGCAGCGGCCTCGAGCAGGCTGCGCGCCGCACGCACCATCTGGAACGGGCCGATGGTGTTGACGCCGTAGAGCCGCTGGAAATCTTCCGCCGAGAGCCCTTCGAGATTGCCATGGGCGACGTGCTTGGTGGTGCCGGCATTGTTGACGAGGATGTCGAGCTTGCCCCAGCCGCTCGCGGCCGCGACGATTCCGCGGCAATCGTCATCCTTCGAGACATCGCCCTGCGCAACCAGCACTTCCGCAGCGCCGGCCTTGCGGCACGCTTCCGCCGTGGCCTCGGCTTCCTTCTGGCTCGAGGAATAGTTGATGACGAGCCGCGCTCCGGTCGCTGCGAGAATTTCCGCGGTCGCAGCACCAAGGCCGGATGCGGACCCTGTCACGATTGCGCACAAACTGTCCTTGGCCATCCGGATTTCCTTCCCCGTGTTGAATCTGGCGCCTTGTTTAGCGAGTTTGCCGCGCGCTGCAAATCGAGCAAACTCCGCTAAGCGGAATTAGTCCAGATCGATCCTTTTGCCTATGCCGGCGCCGCAGATAGGCCTGCGATCAACGCTTGTCAGGGCCATGGCTTTTTCGGATCATCGGGCGCAAGAAGAGATCGCGCGCCGCCCCCTTGGGCAGGACGCGCCAATGGCAAAACACGGGGAACGCTGTGGCGGAGAGTGACAACATCGTCGTCGAGACCGCGGAAAAAATCTTCGCCGATCTCGCCGATCCGCAGACCATCAACAACGACAAGAAGGGCTCATGGCAGGCGCCGCTGTGGCAGGCGCTCAGCGAAGCCGGTTTGCCTCTGTCCTGGGTGCCCGACGATCTCGGCGGCTCCGGCGCCAGCCTCGCCGACGGTTTTGCCTTGTTGAACGCCGCCGGCCGCTTCGCTGTCGCGGTTCCCCTGGCAGAAACCATGCTCGCGGGCTGGCTGCTGACGCAGGCGAAGATTGCCTCGCCCGAAGGCGAGATGACGGTGCTGCCGGCCTCGCCGAAGGATCGCATCACCGTTGATGCCGACGGCGCGCTCTCGGGCCGCTGCCGCGGCGTGCCCTTTGCGAAAGCAGCCAAGCATTTTGCGGTGCTGGCGCATGGCAAGGACGGTGTCGCGGTTGCACTTGTGGATGCGAGCAAGGCGCGAACAGAGTCCGGCCTCAATGTCGGCTACGACCACAGCGATACCGTGACGCTCGACAAGGTCCAGCCTATCACCATCAAGGCCGCGTCTGGCGTCGACCAGACCAATCTGATGCTGATGGGCGGCGTCGTGCGCAGCCTGCAGATTGCGGGCGCGCTGGAATCGATGCTCGATATCTCCGTGCGCTATTCCAACGAACGCGTCGCCTTCGAGAAGAAGATCTCGAAATTCCAGGCGGTGCAGCACAATCTCGCGCGTCTCGCCGGCGAATCAGCCGCTGCGCTTGCTGCCGCGACATCGGCGGCCGACGCCATCGCGAACGCGAAGAGCTTCGACGACGAAGTCTATCTCGAAGCCGCCGCGGCAAAGATCCGCTGCGCGGAAGCTGCGGAAAAGGGCGGGGGCATCGCGCACCAGGTCCACGGCGCGATCGGCTTCACCATCGAGCACATCCTGCACCGCTTTTCGCTACGTGCGCTGGCTTGGCGCGACGATTTCGGCTCGGAAAGCTACTGGGCCGTCGAGCTCGGCAAGCTGGTCGCGAGCCGTGGCGCCGACGAATTGTGGCCGCTCGTGGCTTCGCGCTAACAAGGACCGAGACACATGACCGCTGCGCTTCGTTTCGATCCGATCCGCTTGCCCGAGAAGTGCGAGCAGTTGCGCAAGGAAGTGCGCGCCTTCCTCGCAGAGGAGATCGCCGCCGGCACCTTCGATCCGCACAAGCCCAACCGCGAAGACACCGACGTGCCGGAATTTTCCCGCAAGGTCGGCGCCAGGGGCTGGCTCGGCATGACCTGGCCGAAGAAATATGGCGGCCAGGAGCGCTCCTTCCTCGAGCGCTACGTGGTGACCGAGGAGATGCGCGTCGCCAATGCGCCGACGCGGCGCTTCTTCGTCGCCGACCGCCAGAGCGGGCCGGTGCTGCTGAAATACGCGCCTGAACATATCAAGATGGACATCCTTCCGCGCATCTGCCGCGGCGAGATCTGCTTTGCGATTGGCATGAGCGAGCCCAACTCCGGCTCGGACCTGTTCGCTGCGAAGACGCGCGCGACAAAGACCGACGGCGGCTACCTCATCAACGGCACCAAGATCTGGACCTCGTCGGCGCACATCGCCGACTACATGATCGCGATCTTCCGCACCTCGCCGCCGACCAAGGAAAATCGCCGCCACGGCCTGACCCAGTTTCTGGTCAAGATGAAGCAGCCGGGCATCAAGGTGAACCCGATCGGCCAGATCACCGGCCAGTACGAGTTCAACGAGGTGGTCTTCACCGACTTCTTCGTCCCAGACGATCACGTGCTCGGTGAGGTCGACGGCGCCTGGAAGCAGGCGACATCGGAGCTCGCCTATGAGCGTTCGGGTCCGGAGCGCTTCCTCGAAACCTATTACGTGCTGACCGAGCTGGTCCGCGCGGTCGGCCCCAATCCGGACACGCGCAGCGCCGAAGGCATCGGCCGGCTCGTGGCGCAGCTCCACACCATGCGGCGCATGTCGGTGTCCGTTGCGGGCATGCTGCAAGCCGGCAAGGAGCCAGTGGTCGAGGCTTCCATCGTCAAGGACATTGGCACGGTCTGGGAGCAGCAACTTCCGCACCGCGTGCGTGATCTCGCCGCCTTCGTCGAGGAGACTGCGACCAATCGCGAGACGCTGGAGCGGCAGCTCGATTTCGCCATCAAGACCGCACCGAAACTCACCATCCAGGGCGGCACCACCGAGGTGCTACGCGGCATCATCGCCCGCGGATTGGGCCTGCGCTAAACCTTCGAGGACATCATGAGCACCTACAAAGATATCGGCGTCGAGAAGGTCGGGCACGTCGGCACCATCGAAATCCGCCGCCCGCCGCTGAACTTCTTCGACATCTCGCTGATCAACCAGATTGCCGATGCGCTCGATGAGTTCGACCGCGATATCGAGATCCGAGCCTCCGTTCTCTCCGCGCAAGGCAAGGCGTTCTGTGCCGGCGCCAATTTTGGCGATCCCGCGCGGCAGGCGCAGGAAGCGCAGGAGGCCGAGAAAAAGGCCAAGGGCGACCCGGCCGACAGTCTCGGCCCGATCAACCATCTCTACATCCAGGCCGTGCGCATCTTCCGCGCCAAGAAACCGATCGTTGCCGCCGTGCAGGGCGCGGCCATTGGGGGCGGCCTCGGGCTTGCCGTTTCAGCGGACTTCCGCGTCACCTGCCCCGAAGCGCGCTTCTCCGCGAACTTCACCAAGCTCGGTTTCCATCCCGGCTTCGGCCTGACGACGACGCTGCCTGAGCTGATCGGCAAGAACAACGCCGAGCTGATGTTCTACACCAGCCGCCGCGTCACCGGCGAAGAGGCCTACAAGTGGGGCCTCGCCAACGAGCTGGTGCCGCAGGATCAGGTCAAAGCGGCCGCGATGAAGCTCGCCGGCGAGATTGCAGAATGCTCGCCCCTCGGCCTGCTCTCCACCCGTGCCACGATGCGCGCAGGCCTCGCTGACCGCGTGATGGCCGCGACCAATCACGAGCTCGCCGAACAGACCCGCCTGCGGGCGACTGAGGATTTCAAGGAAGGCGTGAAGGCGACAGAAGAACGTCGCGTGGCGAATTTTAAGGGGCGGTGATTGCGCTCTCTACGGCTCTTCGCGGCTAGCTCAACCCGTCATCCTAGGTGCGAGCAGCGCGGTGCACAGCACCGTGCTGGAAGCCTCGAAGGATGAACGGCCCGGCCTGGTGGCCGTCGCCCTTCGAGGCTCGCCGCAGAGGCGAGCACCTCAGGGTGACGGATTCCTGAAATCAACCAACGCGGAACGTCACGCCGCCCAGCAGGAATTCGTTGCCCGCAACTGCGAGCCCCTTTTCCCTGGCTGCATGCAGCACGCCCGCGACGTCAGCGACCCGAAACTCCAGCGCGCTCATGATCTCGCTGGCGCCCTTCACGAAACGGAAGGTTGCGTTAGGCAGCTTCAATTCGGCGTCGCCGCTAACTGCAACCCCGATGATCTTACCCCAATGCGTCGCCAGGCCGTGAGGGTCGGGGCTCTGCATCTCCACCGCCGTCAACGCCTGCGTCACATCCTTGCGGATGTAGTCTTGCCAGTCGGGCCCGGCCGGCGGATAGGCACCCAAAATGTCGTCGCTGCCCTCGGTGTGGTTGAACTCGATAAAGGCCGCGCGGCAATCGCGGGGGTGGAGCTGGACGCCGTGATAGGGCGCGTGGTCGATCACGTTGGCGGTGCGCACGCCAAGCGCGTTGGCGTTGCGGCCGCGCTCATCCGGATCGTTGCAGCAGAAGATCGCCATGTAGCCGCCGCGGCCGCCGGTCTTCTCGATAAAGCGACCGGCCGTGGTGCCGTCCTTGAACGGCGCGACCACCTCCAGCAGGATCGTATCGACCGGGAGCAGCGCGTTCTCCAGGCCGTATTTGGCGACATTGCCGTCGCGATAACAGACGGAAAGGCCCATGATCTCGGAAATATCTGAGATGACAGGCGCGAGCTGCGGCGCGACCAGACAAATCTGCCGCAGCCGCATATAGGGCGCCATCGTCAAGCGCCCTTGAAAGCCGGCTTGCGCTTCTCGACGAAAGCCTTCGCGGCCTCCTTGTGATCCTCGGTGTCGCTGCAGCGGGTGTGGTGGATCGCCTCGCCGTCGAAGCAATCCTCCAGCGGAAGATGCTCCGCGTTGTTGATGTTACGCTTGATGAAGCCGAGCGCGATCGACGGCCCCTGCGCCAGCGACATCGCGAGCTCGTGCGCGGCAGTGTCGATCTCGGCGTCGGGCACGACCCTGGTCACCATGCCGATCGCATGCGCTTCCCTGGCGGTCAGCACTGGCGAGGTCAGATAGAGCTCGCGCGCCCGCGCGCTGCCGAGCAGCTGGGTCAGGAAATACGTGCCGCCGTAATCGCCGGAGAAGCCGACCTTGGCGAAGGCGGTCGTGATCTTGCAGGATTCGGAGGCAACACGCAGATCGCACGACAGCGCCATCGACAGACCGGCGCCGGCCGCGGCGCCGTCGAGCTGCGCCACCACAGGCTTCGGCATCTGGTGCAAAATGCGCGAGACCTCCATGCCGCGGCGGAGATTCGCAAGCTTCTGCTCGAACGGCAGGGGTGCGCGGCCGGCCGCCATCGACTTGACGTCACCGCCGACGCAGAACGAACCGCCAGCGCCCTTGAACAGCACCGCGCGCACCTCGGGATCGTCGGCCGCGTGCCGCGCCGCCTCGACCAGCCCTGCGACCATCTCGGGATTGAGCGCATTCTTCCGCTCCGGCCGGTTCATGGTGATGGTGAGCAGCGCGCCTTCGAGCTTTTGCAGGACCATGTCGTTCATGGGGCGTCTCCCTTGTTGTTTGTTTGACCGGGCTGTTACCACACTCGTCATTGCGAGCGAAGCGAAGCAATCCAGGAATGCTTCTGCGGAGGCAGTCTGGATTGCTTCGTCGCTGCGCTCCTCGCAATGACGGTGACTATTTCTTCACCAGCGGACAGCGCGATTGCTCCAGCGACTGGAACGCTTCGCTGCCGGGCACGGTGGCGAGCAGCTTGTAGTCGTCCCAGCGGCCTTTCGATTCCGACGGCTTCTTGACCTCGAACAGGTACATGTCGTGCACCATGCGGCCGTCCTCGCGGATCTTGCCGTTATGAGCGAAGAAGTCGTTGATCGGCGTGTCCTTCATCACCTTCATCACCGCGGCCGCATCCGTCGTGCCCGCCGTCTTCACCGCCTTCAGATAGTGCATGACGGAGGAATAGACGCCGGCCTGCGCCGAGGTCGGCGGCCGCTTGACGCGCTCCTGAAAGCGCTTCGAGAAGGCGCGCGTCTCGTCGTTCATGTCCCAGTAGAAGGCTTCGGCCAGTAGCAGGCCCTGCGCGGTCTCAAGCCCGATCGAGTCGATGTCAGTGACGAAGGCCAGCAGCGGCGAGACCTTCTGGCCGCCCTTCATGATGCCGAACTCGGCCGACTGCTTGATGGCATTGACGGTGTCGCCGCCGGCATTGGCGAGCCCGATCACCTTGGCCTTCGAGGCCTGCGCCTGAAGCAGGAACGACGAGAAATCCGACGTGTTGAGCGGATGGCGCACGCTTCCGAGCACCTTGCCGCCGGTCTTGGTGACGACGGCGCTGGTGTCCTTCTCCAGATCCTGGCCGAAGGCATAGTCGGCGGTGAGGAAGAACCAGGTGTCGAGGCCCGACTTCACGGCTGCGAGGCCGGTCACATTGGCCTGCCCATAGGTGTCGAACACGTAGTGGATCGTGGTGGGCCCGCAGGCCTCGTTGCTGAGACGGATCGAGCCCGGGCCGTTGAAGATGATGATCTTGTTACGCGCCTTCGCGATCTCACCAGCGGCAAGCGCGGTCGCGGAGGCCGCGACGTCGTAGATCATCTCGACGCCCTGATTGTCGAGCATGTCGCGCGCGATGTTGGCGGAGAGGTCGGCCTTGTTCTGATGGTCGGCCGCCAGCACCTGGATCTTGCGTCCGAGCACCTCGCCGCCGAAATCTTTCACCGCCATCTTGGCTGCGGTCTCGCTGCCGGGGCCGGTGATGTCGGCATAGAGGCTCGACATGTCGAGGATGCCGCCGATCTTGAGGGGAGGCTTGTCCTGGGCCTGCACAGCGCTCGCGCTGAGGGCAAACGCGGCGGCAAAAATGCCCGACAAAATCGACTTCATTGAAAACAACCTCCCTTGATCGCCTTGCTCTGAATGGCGGCTTGATCTTGCTATTCCCGCAATCATGCCGCATGCGCGAGAGCGCAGCAAGCGCGAGGCGCGTCACGAGAGCACGATTGGCGCGCGTGTTTTCCGCAAAGCGGAATGGTGGGATGCGAACAAATGTCTCCACGTCATTGCGAGCGCCTTGTCCATAGCTCGAAGAGCGACGGCGGAAGCGAAGCAATCCAGAATCCCACCGCGGAGAGACTCTGGATTGCTTCGTCGCTTCGCTCCTCGCAATGACGGAGGGTGAGGAAACGTCTTCGCGACCCAATACACTTGGGGTAAAGCTAGAGCACAACGCAACCTCTCCGGGTCTCGTGACGCAACGGCTTCACCTTATCGTCGGATTGTTTCTCTTCGCCGGTCACCCCGCGTTCGCGACGCCGTGCCAATTCGAAGCACAAGGCGAGGGCCGGGTCGCGGCGGTCACCGATGCTCACAGCGTGCGTCTCGATGACGGCCGCGAAGTCCGTCTCACCGGCGTCGAGGCGACGGCAACGACCAGGCAGGCGCTGACCTCGCTGCTCGTCGGCCGCGATGTCGTCCTGCGCGGCACCGATGACACACCCGACCGCTATGGTCGCCAGGACGCATTGGTATTCATCGGCGAGAGCGACATCTCGGTTCAATCGATGCTTCTCGCCCAGGGCGATGCCCTCGTCTCGGCCGAAATCTCCGACAAGGATTGTGCTGCTGCCCTGATGGCGTCGGAGGCTGAGGCGCGGCGCCAAAAAAAGGGCAGCTGGGCTGACCCGTCGGCCATAAAAAACGCGGAAAGTCCGGACGATATTTTGGCCGGGATCGGGCGCTTTATGGTGGTCGAGGGCAAAGTCCTGTCGGTCCGGCAAGCTGGGGCAATGACCTACCTCAACTTCGGACGGAACTGGACACACGGCTTTGCGGCGACTATTTCAAAGCGCAATCTGCCGGCGTTCGAAAACGCCGGAATGACCCTTAAGTCCCTGGAAAATCGTCGTATCCGCGTTCGGGGCTGGGTTGAGGGGACTGTGGGGCCGCGTATCGACGTACGTCTCTTGGGACAGGTTGAATTGCTGGGCGCAAACGAGCCTATTGGGGTAAGGCCTTAAGATAGGGCCGGGCACGGGTTAAGCGACGTGAATGGGGTGCTAGAACAGCACAAGAAGGGCGAAGCACGCCGCCTTCGGGCTGCGCCGGCAGCGCTTTGCCTGCTGCTGGGCACGGGCCTGGCCGGTTGTGGCGATATGGGCCGGTTCCAGACGGCAGCGACCCCGGCAACCGTGGCGATGCCCAAGCCGAAACCGGCTGTCGCCCAGACCCCCGCTACCGAAAAGGAACACGAGCGCATCCTGGCGAGCTATGGCGGCACTTACGACGACCCCCGGCTCGAATCACTGGTCAGCAAGACTGTCGACCGCCTCGTTGCCGCCTCCGATCGCCCTGATCAGGGCTACAAGGTCACCATCCTCAATTCCGGCGCTGTGAACGCCTTCGCGCTGCCGAACGGCCAGCTCTACGTAACCCGCGGCCTGCTGGCGCTGGCCAGTGACACCTCCGAATTGTCCTCCGTGCTCAGCCACGAGATGGCGCATGTGCTGTCCAAGCACGCCGCGATGCGCGAGGACCAGGCCCGCCAGGCCGCGATCGTCACCCGTGTCGTCACCGACATGAGCACCGACCCTGATCTGACCGCGCTCGCGCTCGCCAAGACCAAGCTCACCATGGCGAGCTTTTCGCGCAATCAGGAATTCGAGGCTGACGGCATCGGCGTCGGCATCTCCGCCAAGGCGCATTTCGATCCCTATGGTGCGGCCCGCTTCCTCTCGGCGATGGAGCGCAATGCCGAACTCAAAGCCGGCAAGAGCTCGCTCGATCCGCGCGCGCAGGATTTCACCTCGTCCCATCCGGCAACGCCCGAACGCGTGCAGAACGCGCAGATGATCGCACGGCAATATGTGGCGCCCGAGGGCGCCGAGCGCGACCGCGAGAGCTATCTCGCCGCGATCGACAACCTGGTCTATGGCGAAGACCCCAGCGAGGGCTTTGTCCGCGGCCGGCGTTTCCTGCATCCGAAGCTCGGCTTCACCTTTCAGGCGCCTGATAATTTCACGCTCGACAACACCGCACAGGCGGTGATCGGCGTGCGCGAGGGCGGCTCGCAGGCGATGCGCTTCGACGTCGTGCGCGTGCCGGCCGAACAGTCGCTCGGCGACTATCTGAATTCCGGCTGGATGGAAGGCGTCGAGAAGGCCTCCACCGAAGACCTGACCATCAACGGATTCCCGGCCGCGTCCGCCACCGCCAAGGGCGACCAGTGGCAGTTCAAGGTCTATGCGCTGCGCTTCGGCAGCGACGTCTATCGCTTCATCTTCGCCACGCGGCAGAAGTCGACCGAGAGCGAGCGCAATGCGCGCGAGACCGTCAATTCATTCCGCCGCCTGACCCTCGAGGAGATCCAGGCCGCACGTCCGCTGCGTATCAAGGTGATCACCGTGCAGCCTGGCGACACCGTGGAATCGCTGTCCCACCGCATGGCCGGCGTCGATCATCCCGCCGAACGCTTCCGCGTGCTGAACGGGCTCGACCGCACCGCGCAGGTGAAGGTCCGCGACCGCGTGAAGATCGTGACGGACTGAGGCGCCGCTCTACTTCGCCTTCTCCTTCAAATACGCGATGATATCGGCGCGATCCTGCGCATCCGGCACGTCGAAGAACATCTTGGTCTCAGGCACCATGGCCTGCGGCCCGGTCAGCCATTTATCGAGGTTTTCCTCGGTCCAGACGATGCCGGAGTTCTTCAGATCGGGCGAGTAATCGTAGCCGGCGACGCTGCCCGCCTTGCGCCCGACCACGCCCTTGTGCATCGGCCCGACGCCGTTCTCGTTGATCGAGTGGCAGTCGGCGCAGCCCTTGTAGAGTGTCTGCCCTCGCGCGGCATTGCCGGTCGCGCCAGCGGGGCCGCTAGCGCCCAGAAGCGCGATTGCAATAGCCAGGCTTGCAGTGCTTCGCTTAGGGGCGGAATTCGACCAGACGTTCATGTGATCTCCTGCTTGCGGTCCGCAAACAGGATCGTCCGGCTCGAACTTTATTCCCGTCAGTTCGACGATTCGCCCGCGTCCATGTCGCCCGCCTCCCGCTGGCCACTGAGCCAGAGCGCGAGCAGGGTCCAGAACGCGCCGGACAGCAGGTACGCGCCCGAGGCGATGACGCCGAGATTGGTGGCGAGCAGCAGCGCGACCAGCGGCGCGAAGCCGGCGCCGAACAGCCAGGCCATGTCGGAGGTCAGGGCGGAGGCCGTGTAGCGATACATCTGCTTGAAGTTCGAGGCGATCGCGCCCGAGGACTGGCCAAAGGAGAGGCCGAGCAGGATGAAGCCGATCACCATGTAGATGGTCTCGCCGAACGCACCGGCATCGAGCAGTTGTGGGGCAAAGCCGCTGTAAATCGCGATTGCGATCGCCGATCCCATCAGCAGCGATTTGCGGCCGACGCGGTCGGCGATGATGCCGGATGCCACGATTGCGGCTACGCCGAACACGGCGGCGACGATCTCGATGATCAGAAAGCGCACCGGGCTTTCGCGGGTGAACAGGAACACCCAGGACAGCGGGAACACCGTGACCATGTGAAACAGCGCGAAGCTCGCCAGCGGCGCGAACGCGCCAAGCATGATGTTGTGACCTTCACGGGCAACGGTGTCGGAGATGCGCGAGGGCTGCAGTTCGCGGGTCTCGAACAGCGAGGCATATTCCTCAGTCGTCACCATGCGCAGGCGCGCGAACAGCGCCACGACGTTGATGGCGAAAGCGACGAAGAACGGATAGCGCCAGCCCCAGTCGAAGAAATCATCGGCCGAGAGGTTGCCGGCGAAATAGGCAAACAGCGCGCTCGCCACGATCAGCCCGAGCGGCGCGCCGAGCTGCGGCACCATCGCGTACCAGCCGCGCTGGGAGGCCGGCGCATTCAGCGCCAGCAGCGAGGCCATGCCGTCCCAGGCGCCGCCCCAGGCCAGACCCTGCGCGAGACGCGCCAGCGCCAGCAGCCAGATCGCGGCCGCGCCGATCTCGGAATAGCCGGGCAGGAACGCCAGCGCAACGGTGGCGGTGCCGAGCAGGAACAGCGCCGAGACCAGCTTGGCCGTCTTGCCGTATTCGCGGTCGACCGTCATGAAAATGACGGTCCCGATCGGCCGGGCGATGAAGGCCAGCGCGAAGATCATGAAGGAATAGAGGGTGCCGGTCAGCTCGCTCGTGAACGGGAACACCAGGCGCGGGAACACGATCACCGAGGCGATGGCGTAGACGAAGAAGTCGAAGAACTCCGAGGTGCGGCCGATGATGACGCCGATGGCGATCTCGCCGGGACTGGCCTGGTCGTGGCCGTGCTCGCCCGAGTGGATATCCGCCATTGCGGGGGTCTGTGCCGTCGCCATGCGTGCGCCCTTAACGTCCTGAAAACCAAAGCCGACCGCCCGGCGAAACGCCAGCCAATCTCGCCCTGTTTGACCCAACATCCCGCAGTGCAACATTGGACAAATTGTCCAATGTCCGGATTGCTGCGCCGCAGCTACCCATTGGCCCCGCAAAGGAAACTCATTCTCATAAGGCTCGGCCCGTGCCCCGTCTCAAGATCCTGGCGCTGCTACCCCTGGCAGCCGCGCTCAGCGGCTGCAACTACATCGTGCTGGCGCCAGCCGGCGATATCGCGGCGCAACAGCGCGACCTCGTCATCATCTCCACCGTCCTGATGCTCCTGATCGTCGTCCCCGTGATGGCGCTGACGGTGCTGTTCGCCTGGCGCTACCGCCAGTCCAACACATCCGCCCGCTACGAGCCGGATTGGGACCACTCGACCAAGCTCGAGCTGGTGATCTGGTCGGCGCCGCTACTGATCATCGTTTGCCTGGGCGCGCTGACCTGGATGGGCACGCATCTGCTCGACCCCTACCGCAACATCGGCCGCATCCATGCGGAGCGTGCCGTCGACCAGTCCAAGGCTCCGCTCGACGTCGATGTCGTCGCGCTCGACTGGAAGTGGCTCTTTATCTACCCCGACTACGGCATCGCCACCGTCAACGAGCTCGCAGCGCCGGTTGACCGCCCGATCAATTTCCACATCACCGCGTCATCGGTGATGAACTCGTTCTACATTCCAGCGCTCGCCGGACAGATCTATGCGATGCCGGGCATGGAGACATCGCTCCACGCTGTGATCAACCACGCCGGCACTTACAGGGGTTTTTCGGCGAACTACAGCGGCGCCGGCTTCTCCGGCATGCACTTCAACTTCCACGGACTTGACGACAAGGGATTTGACGCCTGGGTCGCGCAAGCCAAATCGGCCGGCGGCTCGCTCGGCCGCGCCGAATATCTCCAGCTCGAGAAGCCCAGCGAGAACGAGCCAGTGCGCCGCTGGGGCACGGTCGATGCCGATCTCTATCGCCTGATCCTCAACATGTGCGTCGAGACCGGCAAGATGTGCCAGAGCGAGATGATGGCGATCGACGCCAAGGGCGGCAACGGCCATGAGGGCCTGAACAACACCCTGCCGCTCTCCTACGACAAGTACGCGCGCCGCGGCACCGTGCTCGGTCCCGAGCCTGTGTTCGTCGCCGGCACCTGCACGCCGGAGGCGCCGCAAGGCCAGACCACGGCGTCGATCAAGGCGCCGCTCGACACCGCGCCGCTCGCCGGCGCCGGCCTGAAGCGGCCGACTTTTGCGCCGCTGAAGTCCTCGTCCTTCTTCATCGGACAGCGTCCGAAGTCAGACTCCTAAAGAGATCCAGCATGTCTCCTGATCTTCTCAAGTTCATCTTCGGCCGTCTCGGCATCGATTCGCTGCCGTTCCACGAGCCGATCCTCGTCGGCACCTTCGTGATGGTCGCGCTCGGCGGCGTCACGCTGCTCGCCGGCCTCACCTATTTCCGCCTCTGGGGCTATCTGTGGCGCGAGTGGTTCACCACGGTGGACCACAAGCGCATCGGCATCATGTACATGATCCTCGGCATCGTGATGCTGCTGCGCGGCTTCGCCGACGCCCTGATGATGCGCGCGCAGCAGGCACTCGCATTCAACGGCTCGGAAGGCTTCCTGCCCGCCCATCACTACGACCAGGTCTTCACAGCCCACGGCGTGATCATGATCTTCTTCGTGGCGATGCCGCTGGTGACCGGGCTGATGAACTATGTCGTGCCGCTCCAGATCGGCGCCCGCGACGTGTCGTTCCCGTTCCTGAACAATTTCAGCTTCTGGATGACGGTCGGCGGCGCGGTGCTGGTGATGGCCTCGCTGTTCATCGGCGAATTCGCCCGCACTGGGTGGCTGGCTTATCCGCCGCTGTCGAACATCGGCTACAGTCCTGATGTCGGCGTCGACTATTACATCTGGGCGCTGCAGGTCGCCGGCGTCGGAACGACCTTGTCGGGCATCAACCTGATCTGCACCATCGTCAAGCTGCGCTGCCCCGGCATGACCATGATGCGGATGCCGGTGTTCACCTGGACCTCGCTCTGCACCAACATCCTGATCGTCGCCTCCTTCCCCGTCCTGACCGTCGTGCTCGCGCTGCTCTCGCTCGATCGCTATGTCGGCACCAACTTCTTCACCAACGATTTCGGCGGCAGCCCGATGATGTACGTGAACCTGATCTGGATCTGGGGTCACCCTGAGGTCTACATCCTGGTTCTGCCCGCCTTCGGCATCTTCTCGGAAGTCACCTCGACCTTCTCCGGCAAGCGGCTGTTCGGCTACACCTCGATGGTCTACGCCACGGTCGTCATCACCATCCTGTCGTACCTGGTGTGGCTGCACCACTTCTTCACGATGGGCTCGGGTGCCAGCGTCAACTCGTTCTTTGGCATCACCACGATGATCATCTCGATCCCGACGGGCGCGAAGATGTTCAACTGGCTGTTCACGATGTATCGCGGCCGCATCCGCTACGAGCTGCCGATGATGTGGACGATTGCCTTCATGCTGACCTTCGTGATCGGCGGCATGACCGGCGTTCTGCTCGCGGTGCCGCCGGCCGACTTCGTGCTGCACAACAGCCTGTTCCTGATCGCGCACTTCCACAACGTGATCATCGGCGGCGTGGTGTTCGGAGCGTTCGCCGGCATCAACTACTGGTTCCCGAAGGCATTCGGCTTCAAGCTCGATCCGTTCTGGGGCAAGATGTCGTTCTGGTTCTGGGTCACCGGCTTCTACATGGCCTTCATGCCGCTCTACGTGCTCGGCCTGATGGGCGTGACCCGCCGCCTGCGCGTTTTCGACGATCCCTCGCTTCAGATCTGGTTTGTCATCGCCGCGATCGGCGCCGGCCTCGTCTTCCTCGGCATTCTCTCGATGCTGATGCAGTTCGCGGTCTCCTTCCTCAAGCGCGAGCAGCTCAAGGACGTAACCGGCGATCCCTGGGATGCGCGCACGCTGGAATGGGCGACCTCCTCGCCGCCGCCGGACTACAACTTCGCCTTTACCCCCGTCGTTCACGACAATGATGCCTGGTGGGACATGAAGAAGCGCGGCTATCAGCGTCCGCTCATGGGATTCAAATCGATCCACATGCCCCGCAGCACCGGCACCGGCATCATCCTCGCCGGCTTCGCCACCGCGATGGGTTTTGGTCTGATCTGGTACATGTGGTGGCTGGCCGCCTTGAGCTTCGTCGCGATGCTCGCCGTCGGGATCGGTCACACCTTCAACTATCACCGCGACTTCGACATTCCGGCTGATGACGTCATCCGGACCGAGGACTCGCGCACCAAACTGCTCGCCGGAGCCAAGTAAATGACTGTCGCTGTCAATCCCGCCCAGACCGGCGAACCGGTCTTCTACCTCGCCGACGAACATCCGCATCCGGAAGGCTACAGCACCTCGCTCGGCTTCTGGATCTACCTGATGAGCGACTGTCTCATCTTCGCGATGCTGTTCGCCGCCTTCGGCGTACTCGGCGCCAACTACGCCGCCGGCCCCGCGCCGAAGGACCTGTTCGACCTCAACCTGGTCGCAGTGAACACCTCGATGCTGCTGCTGTCGTCGATCACCTACGGTTTTGCCATGCTGACGATGCAGCAGAACAAGATCGCGCAGACGCAGATGTGGCTCCTGATCACCGGCCTGTTCGGCGCCGCCTTCATCGGCATCGAGCTCACCGAGTTCGCCCACATGATCCATGAGGGCGCAACGCCCCAGCGCAGCGCCTTCCTGTCCGCCTTCTTCACCCTGGTCGGCACCCACGGCCTGCACGTCTCCTGCGGCCTGATCTGGCTGGTGACCCTCATAGTGCAGGTCTGGCGCTTCGGCCTGATCGAGGCCAACCGCCGCCGCCTGATGTGCCTGTCGATGTTCTGGCATTTCCTCGACGTGGTCTGGATCGGCGTCTTCACCTTCGTCTATCTCCTGGGAGTTCTGCGATGAGCACCGATACCCACGCCGCGCACGCGGGCGACCATCACCACGACGACGGCCACGCCCAAAGCACCTTCTCGGGCTACATGCTCGGCTTCGTGCTCTCGGTGGTGCTGACCGCGATCCCGTTCTGGCTGGTGATGAGCGGCACGCTGCCGAGCAAGCAGATCACCGCGCTGGTCATCATGGCCTTCGCGGTCGTGCAGATCGTCGTGCACATGATCTACTTCCTGCACATGAGCCCCAAGTCCGAGAACGGCTGGAGCATGATGGCGTTGATCTTCACCATCGTCATGGTGGTGATCGCGCTGTCGGGTTCGCTGTGGGTGATGAACCACCTCAACAGCAACATGATGCCGATCCACGAGATGACGGGAATGAAGTGAGCGATCCCGTGAGCCAGAGGGATAACGAACCGCGCAGCCCCGCAAGCGCAGCGCATCGCCCCTCCTTGTGGCTCACGGTCCTCTCGCTCATCGCTTTCGTCGTTTTGATGGCCCTCGGCGTCTGGCAGGTCGAGCGCCGCGCCTGGAAGCTGGCGCTGATCGACCGGGTCGAGCAGCGCGTCCACGCCCCGGCGCAGCCGCTCCCCTCGCGGACTTCATGGCCGACCATCAGTGCCGCAAACGACGAATACCGGCATGTCGACGTCTCCGGCCGCTTCCTGCACGACCGCGAGACCCTCGTTCAGGCCGTCACCGAGGAAGGCCCTGGCTATTGGGTGCTGACGCCGCTCCAGCGCGATGACGGCACCACTGTCCTGATCAACCGCGGCTTCGTGCCGTCGGAGCGACGTGACCCATCGACGCGCCAGGGCGGCAATCCGGACGGCCAGGTCGTGGTCGCAGGCCTCTTGCGCGTCACCGAGCCGAAGGGCGGATTCCTCAGGGACAACGTGCCTCAGCACAACCGCTGGTATTCGCGGGATGTCGCCGCGATTGCGGCGGCCCGCGATCTCCAGAATGTGGCGCCCTTTTTCATCGATGCGGACGCCGGATCACAATCCGCTGGCGGTCCCATCGGCGGATTGACCGTGATCCGCTTTCCCAATAACCACCTGATCTACGCGCTGACGTGGTTTGCCCTGGCTTTCATGCTGGCTGGCAGACTTTTCGTCACATTTCGCGGCGGGCTGTTCCGCCGCCAACGCTTCGTCCACGAACCGGCCGGCGGCCCAGACGCCTCCGCCCGCAGGACGGGATCAGATGCTGGAACGATCGTCGAACCGACCTGACGACGGGACTAGTTTGGGCGAGCTGGCTGTCACGCTGCAATCGCAGGCGGACGCGCGCAGCGAGCTGATCGGCGCTGCCCCCACCGACGATGAGACCAACCGCAAGAACATGGCGCTGCTGATCCAGCTGCGCTGGACCGCGGTGGTCGGCCAGATCGTGACCATCGGCGGCGCGCATTTTTGGCTTGGCATTCCCCTGCCCCTGACCCGCATGGGCGCGGTGATCGGCGCGTTGGTGCTGCTCAACGTCTCAAGCCTGGTCTGGGTGCGCCATCGCGCCGCGATCACCAACAACGAGCTGCTGGTCGCGCTGATGCTCGACGTCGCGGCGCTGACTGCACAGCTCTATCTCAGCGGCGGCGCGACCAATCCCTTCACCTCGCTGTTCCTGCTCCAGGTCACGCTCGGCGCGGTGCTGCTCGATGCCCGCTCGACCTGGTCGCTGGTGGCACTGAGCTGCGCGAGCTTCGTGTGGCTGACCATGGCCTACCGACCGCTCGACCTGCCGCCAAATCCCCTCAGCGAGACCTACACGCTCACCGTCACCGGCATGCTGCTGGGCTTCGTTCTCAACGCCGTGCTGCTGGTCGTGTTCGTCACCCGCATCAACAGGAATTTGCGCCAGCGCGACGCGCATCTGGCGGCGCTGCGCCAGCATGCCGCCGAGCAGGACCACATCGTCCGCATGGGCCTGCTCGCCTCCGGCGCGGCACATGAGCTCGGCACGCCGCTCGCCTCGCTCTCCGTCATCCTCAGCGACTGGCGCCGCATGCCCGATCTCGCCGCCGATCAGGAGCTCGCAGAAGATCTCACGGAGATGGAGACCTCCCTGCAACGCTGCAAAAGCATCGTAACGGGGATTCTGGTATCGGCCGGCGAGGCGCGCGGCGAAGGATCCTCGCCGACGACCGTGACCGCCTTCGTCACCGCGCTGGTCGAGGAATGGCGCGACGCCCGCTCGGCGCGGACGCTCTATTTCACCAACACCTTTGGTGAGGATGTCGCGATCGTCTCGGACGTCGCGCTGAAGCAGGTGATCTTCAACGTGCTCGACAATGCCTATGAAGTCTCGCGCGAATGGGTGGAACTGCTCGCCGAGCGCGAAGGCGACAATCTGGTGCTCTCGATCAGCGACCGCGGCCCGGGCTTCGCGCCGGAAATGCTGGCCCAGCTCGGAAAGCCCTATCAGTCGAGCAAGGGCCGCGCCGGCGGCGGGCTCGGCCTGTTCCTGGTGGTCAACGTGGTGCGTAAGCTGGGGGGCAGCGTGACCGCGGAGAACCACAGGAAACGTGGCGCCACCGTACGCCTGACCCTGCCGCTCGCCACGCTCGCGATCGGAGGCAGCTTTGACGCCTGACCGTTCGCTCATCGTCGTCGAGGACGACGAAGGCTTTGCGCGCACGTTGAAGCGCTCGTTCGAGCGCCGCGGCTACGAGGTCGTGCTCGCTGCTTCGATCGAGGACGTCCGGAAGGTTCTTGAGGACCGATCGTTCGGCTACGCCGTGGTCGACCTCAAGCTCGGCGGTGCCTCTGGGCTTGCCTGCGTCGAGCTGCTGCATACCCACGATGAGGAGATGCTGATCGTGGTGCTGACGGGCTTCGCCAGCATCTCGACCGCCGTCGAGGCCATCAAGCTTGGCGCCTGCCATTACCTCGCAAAGCCCTCCAACACCGACGACATCGAAGCCGCCTTCACCAAGGCCGAAGGCAACGCCGAGGTCGCGCTGGACGTGCGGCCGACCTCGATCAAGACGCTGGAATGGGAGCGGATTCACCAGACGCTGATCGAGACGGATTTCAACATCTCGGAAGCGGCAAGGCGCCTGGGCATGCACCGGCGCACGCTGGCGAGGAAGCTCGAGAAGCGGCCGGTGAAGTGAGCGGTTCGCCGCGCGGGGAGGAAAACACTCGCGCGAGCTGATGACCTCGCGGCCATGCATCACTAGAGTGCCCGATGCGGTGGCTGACGGCCGCCGCTGTGCTGCAACGGCCCAAGCGAGGAGACCGCCCCGTGACAATGCTCGTCGAGCGCCTCGGCTCGTCCGCCGCGCCGTCGCTTGCGCGCAGCCAGCGCGACACCGAAACCGTTCAGTTTGCACAGGCAGCGCTCGAGGCCGGCAAGAGGGAGGGCCTGCAACTCGCCGTGCGAGCGCGCTATGTCGCGCTGGCCGTCATCGCCTGCCTGCTGCTAGCCATCAACCCGGCATGGGACCAGCTCTATTACGTGGCGTTGCTCAGCCTGTTCGCGCTGATCGGCTGGGCGCAGGTCAGGGTCGGCGTATCGCGATCGGAATTGGCGCTTCTGTTCTGCGATCTGGCGCTGCTCACATTCGTCATCGTCGTCCCGAACCCCTTCGGCACGACGCACTGGCCGGTGGCGATGCAATACCATTTCGGCAACTTCATCTACTTCTTCGTGCTGCTCGCGGGCGCCACGCTGGCCTATTCCTGGCGAACCGTGGTTGCAGTCGGAACATGGACGGCAGCGCTTTGGACGATCGGCGCGGCCTGGGTGTGGTGGCAACCTGATCGCGATCCCGCGCTGACCGCCCGCATTGCAGAGGCGGTGGGCGGCGATCACAGGCTGCTCGCGCTGATCTCACCCACTGCGATCGGATTCGGCCTCCGCATCCAGGAAATCGTCGTCTTCCTGATCGTGGCCGTAACGCTGGCGCTCGCGGTTCGCCGCAGCAATGATCTATTGATCAGACACGCCGCGGTGGAGCGGGAACGCGGCAACCTTGCGCGCTACTTCTCGCCCAATGTCGTCACGGAATTATCGAAGCACGACGAGCCGTTGAAGCAGGTGCGCACCCAGGACATCGCGGTGCTGTTCGTGGACATCGTCGGCTTCACGGCC
The DNA here is from genome assembly GCF_022012555.1 of Bradyrhizobium zhengyangense. Lineage (NCBI taxonomy): Bacteria > Pseudomonadati > Pseudomonadota > Alphaproteobacteria > Hyphomicrobiales > Nitrobacteraceae > Bradyrhizobium > Bradyrhizobium zhengyangense. The sequence continues at coordinate 315,401 of NZ_JAKLTZ010000002.1, forward strand.
TTTGCCGATGTGCGCTCTCCGGACGAAGTGGTGCGGACGTTGCGCGAGTTCCACGGATTGATGGAGCAGGAGGTTTTCCGCCACGAGGGCACGCTGGACAAATATCTGGGCGATGGATTGATGGCGACATTCGGCACCCCCTTCGCAGGCCCGCGCGACGCCAGCAACGCGTTGCGCTGTGCCCAGGCCATGATCGCGGCAGCGGACCGATGGAGCGCGCAGCGAACGGCATCGGGTGAGCCGCCAATGCGTGTCAGCTTCGGCCTGCATTACGGACCGGTGGTGCTCGGCGATATCGGGCACACCTGTCTGGAATTTGCCGTGATCGGTGCGACCGTCAATGCCGCAAGCCGACTGGAGGGGCTGACGCGCGCGCTCGACTGCGCGCTGGTGGCGAGCAACGACCTCGTCAGTCGCGCCAAGCTGGAGCTCGGCAGCACCGCCGACGCCTTTGCATCGTTGATCGCCCGCGATCCCCAGGCGATCCGCGGGCTCGAGCGGCCGATCGCGATCTGGACCCAGCCGCGGGCGTGACCAAGGCGAGGCTCGGCCGCCGTTGGATCACGCACCCAAACAAAAAGCCCGGCCGAGCGGCCGGGCTTTTGATCTGTTGCGATCGATGCGACGAGATGCTTACGCGGCCTCGTCGGCGACCGTGGTGTCGTCGCCATCGGTATCGTCGGTATCGCCCTCGGCATCCGCCTCGCCTTCGCCATCGGCGGCTTCCGCCTTGGCATTGGCACGGCGCGGGCTCTTGGCGAGCTGGGCCTCGATTTCCTTGACCGCTTCGGTCTCGGTCGAGTGCTGCACCACCGCGATCTCGCGGGAGAGGCGATCGAGCGCCGCTTCATAGAGCTGGCGTTCGCTGTAGGACTGCTCCGGCTGCGACTCCGAGCGATAGAGGTCGCGCACGACTTCCGCGATCGCGACGATGTCGCCCGAGTTGATCTTCGCTTCGTATTCCTGGGCGCGGCGCGACCACATGGTGCGCTTGACGCGGGCGCGGCCCTTGAGGGTCTCCAGCGCCTTCTTCACCAGCGCCGGCTCGGACAGCTTGCGCATGCCAACATTGGCGACCTTGGCGGTCGGAACGCGCAGCGTCATCTTGTCCTTGATGAAGTTGATGACGAACAGCTCGAGCTTCGCACCGGCGATCTCCTGCTCCTCGATGGCCAGGATCTGGCCGACGCCGTGAGCGGGATAGACGACGAATTCATTGGCCTTGAAGCCCTGACGCTGGGTCACGACCTTCTTTTCCTCGACCTTCGGCGCAGGTGCAGCAGCCTTCACGGCCGGCTTGGCAGCAGCAACGGGGGCCTTGGCAGGGGCGGCAGCAACAGGAGCCTTCGGAGCAACGGGCTTGGCAGCGGGAGCCTTGGCAACAGCAGGCTTGGCAGCAGCAGGCTTGGCAACGGTCGCTTTCGCGGCCGGTTTGGCAGTCTTGTTAGGCATTGCACTTCTTTTCTTCGAGGACTTTGCAGCCGGCGCCTTAGTCGCGGTCCGACCCTTGGATGCGCTACGGCTGGCCGCGGCGACTTTTTTGGCCTCCTTATGGGAAGCCCTCGCTGAAGTACTCTTTTTACGCGTTTTCTGTGACACAGCCTGCGCGCGGAAACTGCCACGCCCCTGTTTCGACATTTGGTTTCACGGGAACCCAGAGGGGCCAACGGGGCTGACGGGGTTCGGCTTAATGTGCCCAATATAGCACATTTCCCGCAAAAATCAATGATTTAGGGGTCTTGGGGGCTGGTTTTCGGCGCTGACGAAGGTATTAGGGTTAAGTTTGCGCCGGATTTTAGTCTCCGGAGCCGGGGTTCTTAGAAAAATATTTCTCGAACTTGCCCGCCTGCCCGTCGAACTCCTCGGCGTCGGCAGGTGATTCTTTCTTCTGGGTGATATTCGGCCAGCTCTTGGCGTATTCGGAGTTCACCTCGAGCCACTTTTCCAGACCCGGCTCGGTGTCCGGCTTGATGGCGTCCGCGGGGCATTCCGGCTCGCACACGCCGCAATCGATGCATTCGTCAGGATGGATGACCAGCATGTTCTCGCCCTCGTAGAAACAGTCGACGGGGCAGACCTCGACGCAGTCGGTGTACTTGCACTTGATGCAGTTTTCAGTGACGACGTAAGTCATCCAACGCTCCGAAAAGCTCTCTTAAAAGTCGCGGCTTGCGTAGCGCGGATGGCCCCGCGCTGCAAGGTCGGGAAGCCCCGATCATGACGGCTTTATGTGGTTGATCGACCAAGAAATGAACGAAGAGCGCAATTAATTGCGCTTTACGTCGCCGAGCTCCTCGTAAAGCACGCGCGCCGAGGCGGCGTCGCCGCGGCGCTCGTTGAAGCCGGTCACCTTCAGCACGCGCACGGTGCGATCGAGTGCGACGGTGATGACGTCGCCGATCTTGATCGCATGGCCGGGCGATGTCTCGCGCGTGCCATTGATGCGGACGTGGCCGGACTCGACGAGCTCAGCCGCCGAGGTCCGCGCCTTCACCACCCGCGCGTGCCACAGCCATTTGTCGAGGCGCTGCCGCTCGGTCGTGGATCACTCCTTGCGACCGGAAAGCTGCTCTTTCAGCGCAGCGAGCTTGGCGAAAGGCGAGTTCGGGTCGGCGGGACGATCGCGCTCCCGCGGGGCAGCGCTCGAGGCGTAGGGCCGCAGCGACGGACCGGACTCGCGGTCGCGGCGATCCCTGCCCTTGTCACGGTCGCGGCCACGATTGTCGCGGCCTTTGTCACGATCGCCGCCGAACTTCTTGCTGTCGCGGTTGCGATCGCGATCCTTGTCGCGGTCCTTACCCTGGAAGCTGCGATTCCTGTCGTCGCGCCCTTCCTGACGCGGTGCGCCCTCGGCGCCACCTTCGCGCGGCTTGCGGAAGTCCCTGCCGCCGTCGCGACGATGACCACCGTGACGACGCTCACCCGGCTTCGCGCCTTCGGCGGCTTCGCCCGGCGCGGCCGTGGCGCCTTCAGCACCAGCCTCAGCGGTCGCGTGCTGCGGCCGCTGATTGTGGTGACGCTGATGGCGATGACGCTCGTGACGCGGCTTGCGATCCTCGTGACGGCCACCGGGACGCCAGACTTCGACGAGCTCGGGCTCGGCGGGCGCAGCGACAGCTTCAGCCGGCGCCGCCTCGACAGGCGCGGCAGCGTCGGGAGATGCGGCGGCTTCCGTTGCGGCGGTCTCGGCGGGAGCGGTTTCTGCGGCAGCCTCTGCCGGCGCAGCGGTCTCTTCCGCCGGCGGCGCGATGCCGGGCGCATCTTCGGGCGTGACGGGCGCTTCGGGCGAGGCTTCGAGCGCCGGCTCTTCGTGCGCGGGCTCGTCATGCTGCTCCATGCCGGGCGCGTCTTCGACGGTGACGGCCTCGATCGCAGCATCCGCGGGCGCAGCCGCCTCTTCGGTCGCAGGCGCCTCGGTGGAGGCCTCAGCCGCCGGCGTTTCCGCAGCAACAGGCGCGGCCGGCTTCGGCGGCAGCGGCGCGCGCTTTTCCATGCGATAGCCGAGCGCGCGCAGCACGGAAGCAAAATCCTCACCCGCCGAGCCGGTGAGCGAGGTCATCGCCTGCGTCACCACAAAGCCGCGGCCATCGAATGCGCCGCCGGGCTTTTCGCCCGGCGAATTCTCGCGCCAAGCGAGTGCCGGACGGATCAGGTCCGCAAGGCGCTCCAGAATGTCGACGCGGACGGCGCGCTCGCCGGCCTGCTTGTAGCCGAGCACGCGATAGGCATCGCGCGGCAAGCTCTTGTCGACCGGGAACGAAGTACGGCCGGATGAAGCCAGATGCTGGGCGCCCGACAGCGCCGAGAGATCGACATTGTCCTGCTTCAGCGCCCACAAGAGCGCAGCGAGCGCACGCGCGGCGGGCTTGAGGATGCCGGGGAAATAGATGTGATAGGCGCCGAAACGGACGCCGTACTTACGCAGCGTCGCGCGCGAGGGCTGGTCGAGATCCTTCAGCTCGTTGGCGATCTTCGGACGCTCGAGCACGCCCAGCGCCTCGACCAGCTGATAGGCGATGCCGCGGGCGATACCGGTGACGTCTTCGGCCTTCGACAGCTCGAACATCGGCCCGAGCAGCTTTTCGATATGCGTCTTGAGCCAGAGGTCGAGCCGCGCCTGCACCTTGTCGCGGGGACCGCCCGTCAGGCGCTCATCCGAGATGATGCGGATGCGCGGATGCAGCGCCTCCTCTGCGGCTGTCAGACGCGCGACAGCATCGCCGGTCCAGCGGATGGTGCCGTCGGAGGTCAGCACGAACTGGTCGTCCGGCGCGTTGCCCAGTTTTTCGGCGCGCGCATTGATCTCGCCGGCGAGCACCGCTTGCGCGGCAGCCTGCAAGGCTTTCGCATCGGAGCCGGCTTCCGCCGCATCCGGTGCAAAGGTGAAGCCATCGAGGCGGCCGATGACATGGCCTTCGACGATAACTTCGCCGGTCTTGCCGATTTCCGTATTCAAGCTCGTGTTCTCCCGCAGGCGGCGCATCAATACACTGGTCCGGCGATCAACGAAACGCTCAGTCAAGCGTTCGTGGAGCGCATCCGATAATTTATTTTCGACATCCCGCGCGGTCCCCTGCCAGCGTTCGGGGTCTTTCAGCCAGTCCGGGCGGTTGGCGACGAAGGTCCAGGTGCGGATCTGCGCGATTCTGGCCGACAGCGTGTCGATGTCGCCGTCGATACGGTCGGCCTGGTCGATTTGGGCCGCGAACCAGGAATCGGGGATACAGCCCTTCCGCATCAGGAAGCCGTAGAGCGTCGTCACCAGCTCGGCATGGGCGGCCGGCGACAGTTTCCGGTAGTCCGGGACCTGGCAGGCCTCCCACAGCCGCTCGACGGCTGCCTTGCCATGCGCGATATCGCGCACCTCGACGTCGCGGGCGGCGTGGTCGAGCACGCGCATGTCCTCGGCGATCGGCGCCCGCGTCAGCGTCTCGTGGCCGGGGGCGAGGTTCAGCGAGACCTGGAGCGCGCCGAGGGAGGAGAAATCCAGCTTCGAGTTGCGCCATTGCAGCATCTTCACGGGATCGAAGATGTGGTTCTGGAGCGCGTTCACGAGCTCGGGCTCGAACGGGCCGCAGCGGCCCGTCGTACCGAACGTGCCGTTGCGCGTGGCACGGCCGGCGCGGCCGGCGACTTGCGCGAACTCGGCCGGCGTCAGCCTTCGGAACTGAAAGCCGTCGAACTTGCGGTCGGAGGCGAAGGCAACGTGGTCGACGTCGAGATTGAGGCCCATGCCGACGGCGTCGGTGGCGACGAGATAATCGACGTCGCCGTTCTGGAACATCTCGACCTGCGCATTGCGTGTGCGCGGCGAGAGCGAGCCCAGCACCACGGCGGCGCCGCCATGCTGGCGCTTGATCAGCTCGGCGATGGCGTAGACCTCGTCGGCGGAGAAGGCGACGATGGCGGTGCGGCGTGGCTGACGCGTGATCTTGCGATCGCCGGCGAATTCGAGCTGCGACAGGCGCGGCCGCGTGATCATGGAGACGCCGGGCAACAGCCGCTCGATGATCGGGCGCATCGTCGCAGCACCCAGCAGCAGCGTCTCGTCGCGGCCGCGGCGGTTGAGGATGCGGTCGGTGAAGACGTGGCCGCGTTCGAGGTCGGAGGCGATCTGGATCTCGTCGACGGCGAGGAAGGAGACGTCCAAATCGCGCGGCATCGCCTCGACGGTCGAGACCCAATAGCGCGGGCTCTTCGGCTTGATCTTCTCCTCGCCCGTCACCAGCGCGACAGCCTCTGGGCCGACGCGGGCGACGATCTTGTTATAGACCTCGCGCGCGAGCAGGCGCAGCGGCAGGCCGATCAGCCCCGAGGAATGCGCGAGCATCCGTTCGATGGCGAGATGGGTCTTGCCGGTGTTGGTCGGCCCGAGCACCGCAGTGACGCCAGCGCCGGGCACGCGCTCGGAAGCAAAGGAGGAGGGAGGAAAGGCCATGTCTGCCGGATTAGGTAATGGCTGATTGGGGGAATGTCAGGGCTTGATAAGGCGGGGTGGTGCTGAGGTGTCGGCTATGTCTCCGAATGCTGCACGTGGCCAAGCATACGACTGTCATGCCCCGGCTTGACCGGGGCATCCAGTACGCCGCGGCCCATCCGCTCAACCACAACCGCCTCGGCGTACTGGATCGCCCGGTCAAGCCGGGCGATGACACCTGGTGTGTGGGAGCAGCTTCCCCAAACCTCGCGCAACTGTCTCACTTTGCGACGCTTTTTCCTCATCCTTTAAGCTTCGGAACGACTCTAGAACGAATCGCGGCCGAATCGCTGACTCCCCTGTGAGTCCTGTTCCGTTCACGCAAGGTGTCGTGGGACTCGTTTTGCGTGTGCACTAGATGGAGTTTTGGGGTGCCGCACAAGCGACGATTTGGTGTCGGATTTCCTTAAGTTGGGGATGGCGCGGAGTCGAATCAGAATCGGGGCGGAGTCAAATGGATTCCCGGCGAATGGTGGCGCTGCGAGGCATGTGATTGAAACAACCCCATGCACAGTAGGTAAGTCATTGATATCAGTCATTCCGGGGCGTCGCGCAGCGACGAGCCCGGAATCCATCGTGAGACAGTCGCCGCGGAGCGATGGATTCCGGGTTCGCGCCAAAGAGGCGCGCCCCGGAATGACGGCTGTTGGTGGGGCGCGCAGCAGCCTACTGCGTCTTCGCCACCCGCGGCGGCTGGGCCGTGGTGATGAAGCTGGTGGCTTCCAGCATCGCCGGCCCCAGGGGCGTCGGAATCTTCAGCCAGAATGGAACCAGGACCCGGGTGCCCGCGACGGGCGCGAGCGCGATCTCGATGTTGCGCTGGGCGGCGAGATATTTGATCACGGGGCGGTCGGGGATGTAGCCGGCCACAGGCACGAAATAGAGCGCGCAGACCACGACCGGGCCGTGATAGCCCTTCTCCGCCTTCACGGTCTCCATGCGCTTGAAATCGAGCTTGAGCTCGTAGCGCATGCGGCCGTCGAACACGGGCGCCGAGCCGTGGCAGGCTTCCGGCGACAGGGGATCGCCGGTGCCAGGCACGCGCACCAGCGAGGCCGTCATCGGATCGAACACGCCGCGCCGATGCGCCTCGGTGACGACGATGCGATCGGCATCGACGGGCGGCTCCGGGATGATGCCGAAATCCTTCACATTGCCCTTGTCGAGGGTGATGTGGATCTCTTCGGTCTTCTTCGAGGTGGTGGTGGAGGCCTGGTAGGCCGTGGCAACCAGCGCGCCATTGACGACGCGCCCCTGCGAGGCGCCGGTGCCGGACCCGCCCGCGAAGGATTTCAAAATGCCGGTGGTGCCGCCGGAGGCCGCCGCGGAGAATACGTCGTCCTGGATATCGATGTTCCAGGCGCCGCGGCCGACCGGAATGCCTGATAGGCTCGCCTCGTACTGCGCTTCGAGCTTGCCCTGCGCCGCCGCGGGCTCCGCCGCCCACGCCAAAGCCAGCCCGGCAATAGCGGCCAAGGCCAGCCTGCCGGCCGACCGCAGCCGGGGCGATGAGAGGGAGAACGTGTGCACGAGGCGATCCAATCGGGGAAGCGAGGTTGTTACTTAAGCCTGTTACGGCCGCAAGCAATGTATCCCTAGGGCGATAAGCCGGGAACTCACTGGACTATGCGGCGGCGATTGCGCCCTTTATGTGATGGTAAGGCGTTTTAAACATTGCCGTTTTGGTGATTAGCGATGCGTCAGGGACGCACACCTCCCCCCGCCCATTCTGCTGTCATACCCCGCGAAGGCGAGGTATCCAGTACGCCGAGACGGATCTGGTGAGGCCGGGCTCTCAAACGCCGGCCTCTGGAATACTGGATCGCCCGGTCCCGGCTCCGCCAAGGCTACGCCGAGGCCCAGGGGGTGCTCGGCCCGCCGAAGCCTTGGCGGAGGCGGCGAGCCGGGCGATGACACCTGTTTCGGGGCACTATCCCCGCCCAAAACCTTGACGTCCCGGCCCTCACCCCCTATACGTCCGCCCGCTCCCTGCAAGGACAGAGAATTTGCCCCCGTGGCGCCCCGAATGGCGGCCGCAATCATTGGGGGTTTAGACGGAAGGATTTTTGCCATGTCTCGCCGCTGCGAACTGACGGCCAAGGGCCCCCTCGTCGGCCACAAGGTCAGCCACTCGAACATCAAGACCAAGCGCCGCTTCCTGCCGAACCTGGTCAACGTGACCTTCATCAGCGAAGCCCTGGAGCGCAACGTGCGCCTGCGCGTCTCCACCAACGCGGTGAAGAGCGTCGACCACAATGGCGGCCTCGACGCCTTCCTGCTCAAGGCCAAGGCCGACGCCCTGTCGCCGCGCGCCCTCGAGCTGAAGCGCGCCATCCAGAAGAAGGTCGGCCCGACGCCTGCGCCGGAGAAGAAGGCCAGCTAAAGAATTTCAGAGTTGGGCGGGGGCTAAGTTGCGTCGCGTGGCGTAGGCTTAGCCAGTAGCGTTTTGCGTTGCGGCCGGGTCGGAAGACCTGGCCGTTTTTTGTTGTGCTCGATACCGGCGCCGCCCTACACTTTTAGCGGGAATCGAATTCAACCTCTCGCCTCGCGGCCAATCAATGTCCAAGATAATCTGTCTCTTCAATCACAAGGGTGGTGTCGGGCCGCTAAACCAGAACCTTTTGACGACGTGCGACTTCTTCATCGTTCCGCTGCATCCCGACTACTTCTCGTCGATGGCACTCGACTCCTTGGCTGCGACACTGCCGCGCTGGAACGCTTGGGCGACAACTGCGCATGGCATTGAAGCGTTGATCAAGGCCGATTATCCATTTCCAGAACCGCACGCGAAGTTCATCGGTGCAGTGATCCAAAAATACCGCCCTCGCAGCGGGCGGGCGAGCAGTGCTTGAGGAGGTATGTTCCTTCATAGGAGGCATTCCTCACGATCCGCGTTTCCCGGGGTTAGCAAACATTATCTCGGGCGCGGCGGTCGATGCGGACAGGCGGAAGCTCAACTTTTCTATTGGTCCGGACGTCCTAGAGAAGATTGGCCTCCGGAAATCCGGGGCGAGCAGAACATCGATCTTACGCCATTGCCGCCTGCGGTGAAAAATCTCTTTGAGAATGGACCTGTTGAATTTCAGTTTGTCTACGGAACGATGGCCGGCAAGAAAAGAATAGAAGGCGCAGCATCTCTCCTTGGCCTCTCAGGCATAACGGCCAAATTTGCGAACGAACTGAATCCCGTTTCTGTGGAGATGACCAAAGAGCTGCGCGTTCGGTTAGAAGAAATTGGGCAAGAGCTGTTGGCGAGAATCCGGTATCCGGCAGGTCATACCCCGACCGCAGAAGAGATCGCAAGATTGCGGGCCGACGCGCTGGGCTACGGTGGAGTAGCTTCAATTATGGTTACTCCGTTCAACGTTCCTTCCCACACTCTTACCGCGTTCTGGTGTCCCGGCATCGTTGATGGTGAAGCTTGGGTGCCACTGTTTTTAAGGCGGGGTTATCGCAGGCATTTGGTTTACAGCTAACTTGTCGGCTCCCCGCATTTCCCATAATTGAAACGACTGGAGCCTATTGGTCTCAATTTTAGAGCTGCCGAGATGCGGTTTGCGATGCGTCCCGACCTCGCCGAAGCGGGTCTCCCCCCTCTCCCCGCAAGCGGGCCGAGGGAGCGCACCGGCGCTCGAGGCAAGCACGGCCGTCTCCTCGCCGTCGCGCATTTCCGCTATACTCGCCCCGGTAGCATCACCCGGAGGCGTATCCTGTGGAGCACTCAGCAAAACCCGAGCCGAAGAACCTCGTCATCTGCTGTAAGGCACCGGCAAGAAGATCTCGGAGCATTTCCAACGTCCTGAAGCTCTATCGCTGCCTGCGCAGGACGATCAGGGCCGAACTGCAGTAGCCCGCCCCTCCCCCTACCCCCGAAAATCAATGCTCCGCAGCACGATGCCCGGCGGCGAGCCCTCGAACTCCGTGGCCTGATACTTCCGGCCCGCGCAGGCTTCGATCTGCTCGCGCAGGCGGATGAACTGGGCTTCGCGCTCATCGGGCTTGGTGCGCATGCCGCGCTCGAGGTCGTCGAGCGCTGAGGTCGAGATCGCGCAGGCGATCTCGTGGGGGCCGTCCTGCATCGAGAACTGGACGATGCCGCGGTCCTGTTCGTGGCCGATATAGCGGCCGGGGGTGAGCTTCATGGGGGACTCCTTCATTGTGCGCCTGTTTTCAATGCGCACACCTGTTTCCATGCGCAGGGCATCGCGGGACGCACGCGCTCGCGGCGCTTCAGGCATCGCCGCCGAGCCTTGTAAAATCGTCGAACAGCGCCGTCACCAGCGCGTGGTGGCGCGCGTCCTCGCTGGGCAGGCTCGCGGTGTAGAGGTTGAGCAGGTGGCGCGTCTTCACCGCGGCCTCGGGCCACGAGGCGGAGGGCGCCGTCATCATGCGGTTTTCGAGATCGGTCTCGCGCTCGCGCAGCTCCCTGACATGGGCCTCGACGACGGCGATCGCCCGGCGCAAATCGGTCGCCTTCTGCGCGGCCATGCCGCGATGCCTGTCGAGGTCGACCGGGATGTCCTTCATGGCGTGACGCTCGCATCAGCGGCTTGCGCGTCTTTGGCTTGCGCATCTTGGGCCTGCGCGTCGGCAAGGTCGACCGAGCCGATCGACAGCATCTCCGTCACGCCGCGCGCGCCTTCGGCCGGCACCGTGATCATGGTGGCGATGCGGCGCCAGGACGCGAACGACAGGCCCTCGATCATCTCCTCGTCGGTGACGACCTCATAGGCGCCCGCCGGCAGCATGCGATCGATGCCGCGGATGCGGAACGGATGGTTGAATGTGATGGTCTCGCGTCGCGAGCGGATGGACATGGTGGCCTGCCTTTCGAGAGAGGGGAGCCCCAACCGACGCTGCTGCGGCCGAGCATGGGCGCATCGCGCGGCAATAGCCAGCACTAAAGCGCGATGAGATTAGGATGAATCGTCATCGCGCTTCAGGTTGTTGTTTGAGCATGATCTCCGCGCAAACGCGTTCCGCGTTTGTCGCGAGGAAAAACCGCTTCGCACTTTTCCGGATCATGCTTTATCGCCACGGTTCCGCGCTCAGCGGGTGGGGCGTTTCAGCTGTCTTCGCCGAGCCTTGCGAAATCGTCGAACAGGGCGGCCACCAGCGCGCGGTGGCGGGTGTCCTCGACCGGCAGGCTTGCGGCGTAGAGATTGAGAAGATAGCGCGCCTTCACGGCGGCCTCGGCCCAGGAGGCGGCGGGCACGGTCATCAGGCGGTTTTCGAGATCGGCCTCGCGCTCGCGGAGCTGGCGGACATTGCTCTCGACTTCGGCCAGCGCGCGGCGCAGGTCGGTCGCCTTCTGCGCGGCCATGCCGCGGTGCTTGTCGAGATCGACGGGAACATCAGTCATGAGCGACACTCGCATCGATGCGACGCGCGTCCGCAAGGTCGACGGCGCGGATCGAGCGCATGTCCTTGCGCATTTCCTTGGAGCCGAGCACGCCGTCCATCACGTCTTCCTTGGGCAGGATGATCGACGTGCCGACACGGCGCCAAGCCGAGACGGTCTCAGCCAGGATCGTCTCCTCGTCGGCGAGAACCTGATAGCTGCCTGCAGGCAGCAGCCGATCGATACCGTGGATGCGGAACGGATGCCTGAACGTGACGGTTTCCCGCCGCGTACGGGTGGTCATGCACGCCTGCCTTCCTGCGACAGCGGCCCCAGCCGACGCCAGCTCGTTACGACCATGCGCTCAATGCGGGGCAATAGCCAGCGCTATCGTCGTTGTGCTCAGTGTCACCTCTCCCCAGCGGGGAGAGGTCGGATTACTCACGCGCGCAATTGCGCGCCTGAGTAATCCGGGTGAGGGGGCCGCGGCATACGGTGAGACCGTGCCCCCTCACCCGGATCGCGCCGGACGATGCTTCGCATCGCCGGGGGCGATCCGACCTCTCCCTCCGGGAGAGGTGAAGCACCTTCCGCTGCGCACGCAGCGTTTTAGTCCTCGCTATTGGTCCGATGCAGGCGTAGGCTCGGCCGCATCACCGCATCTCCTAGACGGCATCGACCGGTGACTGAGGGTCACGCGCGCTCCCGCCGAGAAACCAGTCGCTGAAGCACGACGTGTTCGTGCTCGCGCAGGAGCATGCGATGCCGCGTTTTCGTGCCTCGGAATGGATCGTTCCACGGGTCGATGTGGCATTGTTCCTGCTGCTTCTCGTCGGCGCGGCGGCCCTGTTCCATGGCTAAGCCCGTGCGCGTACCCTATCTGATCTGGGCGACCGGCGAATATGGCAGCGCCAATCACGGCCGCAGCAACGCCACCGTGGCGCTGCGGCTGGCGCGCAAGCTGCTGCGCGACGGCTTCATGGACGTGCGCGTCTGCACGCCGCGCGGCCGCGTGCTGCAATCGGACGAACTGGACGAACTGAAACCCGCAAAGGAGATTGATGCCATGGCCAAGGGACAGCAACGCGGCAACCGCGAAACCAAGAAGCCGAAGAAGGAGAAAGCCAAGGTGATCGCCGCGGCGCCGAGCCGCAAGGACGTCGCATGGCAGCCGGATTTCGGACCGGGGAAGAAGAAGTAGGGCAGGCAGGACGACGCCCGCGGTAGGGGAGCGACCTCACAACGCAAGGGGGGAGGGAGCGCAGTTGTGCGCGCAGTCACAGCGCGGGCTCAATCTCCTCCCGCTCGTCTCCTCGTCGTCGCGCATTTGCGCTATACTCGCCCCGGTAGCATCACCTGGAGGGGCCGACCTGTGGAGCACGATCACAAGCTTGAGCCGAAAAACCTCGTCATCTGCTGCGACGGCACCGGCAACGAGATCTCCGAAAACATCTCCAACGTGCTGAAGCTCTATCGCTGCCTGCGCAAGACCGACAAGACGCAGCCGCGGCAGATGGTGTTCTACGATCCCGGCGTCGGCACGGTGACGGAGCCGTCGACCTGGAACAGGTGGAAGGCCAACATCAATCTGGTGCTGGGGCTCGCCACCGGCTACGGGCTCGATGACAACGTGCTGTCAGCCTATTGCTTCCTGATCGAGCATTACGCGCCCGGCGACCGCATCTATCTGTTCGGCTTTTCGCGCGGCGCCTACACGGTGCGCGTGCTGTCGGGGCTGATCCACAAGGTCGGACTGATCTCGCCGGAGCAGGCGAACCTCGCAGGCTCGGGCCTCGTCGCCTACAAGCAATATTCCGGCACCGGGCGCGGCAACGACGTCGAGGATCTCAAGGATATCGTCGTCGACGACCAGGGGCCGCTGCCGAAGGACGAGTTCGACCTCGCCGCGCAGTTCGCGCGCATCACCTCGACGCGCTGGCCGACCATCCACTTCATCGGCGTGTGGGACACGGTGGCGAGCGTGATCGTGCCGCGGCGCGACGTCTTCTTCCTCGTGTTCACCTTGGAGGAGCTCGCCTTCGTCAGGCGCAATCCCAGCGTCAACATCTTCCGCCAGGCGATCGCGATCGACGAGCGGCGGCGCATGTTCCGCCTGAAGCCGTATGAGGAGCCGCAGGAGTACTGGAGCAACCGCTACGTGCCCGACGAGAAGAAGGTGGCGCAGGACATTTTGCAGGTGTGGTTCTCCGGCGTGCATTGCGACGTCGGCGGCGGCTATCCGGAGACGGAAAGCGGCGAGTCGAAATATCCGCTGGTGTGGATGATCGACGAGGCGGAGAAGGCCGGGCTGAACTTCAACAGGCGAACCGTGAACCAGCTCGCCTGGGGCATCCAGCGCAAGAACTCGCCGTTCCAGTATGTCCCGCCCGCGGTCACCGGCAAGGCGGGGAGCTTGCACGATTCGATGAGCTCGGCCTGGCGCGTGCTGGAGTATTTTCCGAAGAGCGCGAAGTACCGGGAGTGGCCTGAGCGGAAGGTGGTGTTGGGGTTCTACATCCCTGATGCCGAGCCGCGGCTGATCCCCGAGGGCGCGCATGTGCATGAGAGCGTGCTGAAGCGGATGGACGTGGAGCCTGGCTATCGGCCGGTGAATTTGCCGAAGGCGTATGTGACGGTGCCGATGCCGGTGCCGCCGGGGGTGGATCTGGCGGCGGGGGCGGAGGCGGTTGTGACGGGGTGATGGAGGGCGTGAGGAGGCAGGCTCGCGCTACATCCTCCGCCGTCGTCCCGGCGAAGGCCGGCAACTGTTATGTTGACGGCGCGATCTTATAAGGTTTTCGGTCGCGCATCATTGCGTTGAGGACGGTGAGGAGTTTCCTGGCGACAGCAATGAGGGCGAGTTTCGCGGGTTTGCCGGCCTTTCGCAGTCGTTCGTAGAAGGCTTTGAACGGGTCGGCGCGGCGAACCGCGTTGAGAGCGGCCATGTAGAGGGCGTCTCGGATGCGCTTTCGACCGCCGCCGATCTTGCGCTTGCCACGGTAGGCGCCGCTATCGACGTTGAAGGGCGCCAGGCCGGCCAGTGCCGCAACCTGCTTGGGGCCGAGATGCCCGAGTTCGGGCATCTGCGCGAGGAGCTGCATGCAGGCCACCGGACCGATGCCGGGAAGCGAGCGCATCAACTGCGCATCTTCGGCGATCTCCTGCTCTGCTTTGATGAGCGCACTGATCTCGGCCTCGATCTTGGCAATCTCATCGTCGAGAACCTCGATGAGGCGGCCGATACGTTCAGCCATGGCGCAGTCCTCGGCCTCACTGCGGCGGTTTTTCTCTTGAACTCGCATGCTGACCAGTTGATCGCGCCGTTTTGCCAGCCTTGCCAACGCATTGCGGGCGGGTGTCGTGGCCTGCTCGGTGGCGGGCTTCATGGCACGGGCAAAGGCTGCCAGCATCCGCGCGTCGATTGGGTCGGTCTTGGCGAGCTGGCCGCTAGCGCGGGCAAAGTCGCGGGCGCGAGCCGGATTGATCCGGGCAAAACGAACCCCGGCCTGACGTAGCGCCTCGCGAAGCTCGAGGTCGTAGACCCCCGTGGCCTCAAAGACGACCAGCGCATCGCATCGCCAACGCGCCACCAGCTGTGTGATGGCCTGTGTCGCGTTGTCGATGCGTTCCGATGCACCGATGGCCTCATCAAAGATATCGAGATGATGTTTGGAGACGTCGATTCCGACGCAACGAAGGGGTATGATCACGGTGCCTGTCCCTGTGATGCGAGGTCTGTTGGCGCAGCCTCGTGCAACTGTTCAGGTTGATAGATGGAACGGGCGGGAGACCGGGCCGGATCACGGCGTCAAGCGCCAAGGACCCAACGGCTTCCCGCCCACCATCATCATGACAGACTTTCCAGACACAGGGACCCATAACCAAAGGGAGTGGTTTGGCGAAGATTCGTCGTTAGTACTTCGACCTTACGTCACCGAGAAATCACGCGGTATGGATCCCGGCCCCCGTGCGCAATTGCGCACTAGGCCGGGACGACAACTGAATTTGTGGCCGCAGTGGAGTACCTCACTGACTCTCTTGTCTCCTCCCCCACCCCGCTACCTCCGCATTCTCCCATCGCCGCTACTTTTCATTAAAATTCTCGTCCTCGCTTTAGCGTGATCGCATCACATCGTCGGCATCATTGTTCCCGAGACCTCCGCAAGAACAGCGGAGCAGGAGGACACGTGCCACAATTTCCGAGAAAGTTTGCCCGTGTGAAGCCCGCCGGCCTGGTGTCCCGCCAGGCCAAGATCATCACAGACCCGCGCGCGCCGGTGATCCCGTGCACGCTGATCGACTATTCGCCCGGCGGGGCGTGCGTCGATCTCGGCGGACAGGTGAAGATCCCCGACAGATTCGAGCTGCTGCACGTGAACACCAAGAAGCGCTGCCGCATCGCCTGGAAGCGCGGCACGCGGGTGGGCGTGGTGTTTTAGGGCGCTGTTGCGCTGACATCGTTCAATCTACTCGCCGGGCACGCTGCTCTGTTCCCTCCCCCCTTGTGGGGGAGGGAACGCAGCGTGCGTGTGGCACGATCTCTCGCAACAATAATCGCTCACGCCTTCCGCATCCTGGCCTTTGCGCCTGCGACGATCTGCATCGTCACGCCGCCGATCCAGCCCAACAGCACCAGCCAGGTCAGCGCGTCGTGCGGCTCGAGGCGGAGCACGATGACGGCGACCGAGACCAGCGCCGTGAGCGTGGCGCAGAGCGTGCCGGCGGAGCTCAACAGCTCGGCGGCATCGATATGGCTGTGGGCGTCGTCGAACGGCAGCTGCGGCGTGTCGATGCCGAGATAGAAGCCGACGACGCCGAGCAGCATCATCAGCAGCAGGAAGCCCTGCGTGGTGAGCACGGGTATAGCCGATCCGACATAGGCGCCGACGAACAGCCCGCACGCAGCGCCAGCCATCGCGAGGCCCAATCGCTCGAACAAATGGGCAGTCTTGCGAACACGAAAACGCATGGCGGACCTCCGTGAGGATGCGCGGAGGTTAGGCCAGTTTGGGCCGGTGCGAAAGCTAAGGGGAGTTACGGATGCGTGAGGAAATCACCGCGCCCCGAACGTGGTCTTGCCGAACAGCGCCTTCTGCGTCGAGGGCTGCGAGCGCCAATATTGCGGCGGGGCCTCGACTTCGCCGCCGACTTCGGCAGCGGCGTGCCAGCCCCAGCGGGGGTCGTAAAGCATGCCGCGGGCGAGCGCGACCATGTCGGCTTTGCCTGAGGCCACGATCTCCTCGGCGTGCTTCGCTTCGGTGATCAGGCCGACCGCAATGGTCGGCAAGCCGGTCTCGCGCTTGATGGCCTCGGCGAATTGCACCTGATAGCCGGGACCGAGCGTGATCTTCTGCAAGGCAGAGACGCCGCCGGAGGAGGCATCGATCCAATCGACGCCGCGCGCCTTCAACGCTTTGGCGAATTCGATGGTCTGCGCCAGATCCCAGCCGCCCTCGACCCAATCGGTCGACGACACGCGCATGCCCACGGGCTTGTCGTGCGGGAACACGGCGCGCACGGCGTCGTAGATTTCGAGCGGGAAGCGCATGCGGTTCTCGAGCGAACCGCCATATTCGTCGGTGCGCTTGTTCGAGATCGGCGACAGGAACTGATGCATGAGATAGCCGTGCGCGCCATGCAGCTCGATCGCATCGATGCCGATGCGCTCCGCGCGCTTCGCGCTGTCGACGAAGGCCTCGCGGATGCGCTTCAGGCCGCTCGCATCGAGCGCGACGGGCGCGGCCTCGCCCTCCTTGTGCGGGATCGCCGACGGCGCCACGGTCTGCCAGCCGCCTTGGTCAGGCGGAATGAGCTGGCCGCCGTCCCAGGGCCGCGCGCTCGACGCCTTGCGGCCGGCATGGGCGAGCTGCATCGCGACAGCCGTGTGCGAATGCTTGCGCACCGAGGCGATGATCTGCTTCAGCGCAGCCTCGGAGGCATCGCTGTAGAGGCCGAGACAGCCCGGCGTGATGCGGCCGATCGCCTCGACATGGGTCGCCTCGATGCAGAACATCGCAGCGCCCGACAGCGCGAGATTGTTGATGTGGGTGAAATGCCAGTCGGTGGGAACGCCGTCTTCGGCCGAATATTGGCACATCGGCGACACCACCAGGCGGTTCTTCAAGGTCAGGCCGCGCAGCTTGATCGGGGAAAACAGGGCGCTCATGCGGGAGGATCCGGATACGAGAGGGAAGGAAGCGATTGCATGAAGTTTAGTGGCCCCTTCGCGAATTGCGAGATGCGCGGGCGGCATGGCGGGTGGCGGGGCCATGCATTGCGGGGGCGGTGCCAAGAACCCCGCTGTCATCCCGGGGCACGCGAAGCGTGAGCCCGGGATCCATAACCACAGGATTGGGTTTGGCGAAGGCTGGTCACTCCGAGTCTTCGCAAAACTCCTGCTGCGGCGTATGGGTCCCGGGCTCGCTGCGCGCCCCGGGACGACGGCGGAGTTTGTGGCGCGGCCTACGCCCGCCCCATCACGCTACGGCAAATCCTCGAACTTTCCCGGAATCGGCTTGCCCATGCGGATCCTGCCGTTGGGCAGGATCTCGCCGTCCGCCTGCGCGGAAAACTGGATCGTGTTGCCGCCGCCGTCGCGCTTGCTGGCCTTGCCGAGCGGGCCGAGCTTGTCGGCGAGCGCGGTGTCGTCGGCCGTGAAGACGCGGTAGTCGGTGAGATGGAAGCGGCGCGGGGCCGCCCAGGTGAAATCAGGCACTGACGTACGCATGTCGGCATCGTTGACGCGATCGACTGTGCGGCCGGTGACGTCGCGGAACAGGTCAGGGCCGTCGAGCAGCTTCGCGCGCGCGCCGTCGACCGAATAGATGTTCAGCGTGACGATGTGGCGCTCGCTGCGGAACGACACCGCGACGTCGCGCGAATCCGCCGACCACGCCGCGTGGAAGGCATCCGGCGCGCTGTCGAGGATGTTGTCGTCGTTGATGTCGTCGAGCGTCATCAGCTTGCGATGCGCCGGCTCCGCCATCAGGTAGATGCGAAAACCGTCGCTGCCGGATTCGCCGCCGCCATGGGCGGCAACGGACAACTTTCCGTTCGGCGCCTTGCCGCCGAGGATGATGGCGTATTCATTCTTGCCGTATTGATGCTCTGATGTCGCCAAAGCCGGCGATGCGGCTAGGGCGAGAAGCATGGCGATGACGGCGCGGCGGTGGGGCATGATTGTATGTCGGCGAAGGGGCCGCCGACGTTCAACCTACTCCACCAGCGTGAATTGCAGCAGCAGCGTGCGCTGGAGCATGGAGAAATTGTCGTCCGACACCATGGTCAGCACGGTCTCGCCATCGGCCGTGACGTGAGCGTCGATGCCTTCCATGTTGTCGACCTCATCGCCGAGATCGGCGCGAAACAGCTCGCCGCCGTCGACCAGCGCGCCCGGCGCGATCGATTTCAGGGGGATCGCGCGGATGCGGATGTCGATGCCGGTGAACCAGGAGAATTTGCGCTCGAGGATCAGGACCTCACCGGAGGCCAGCAGCACGGCGTCGCTGATGTCGAACTTGTCGGTGCGGCGCACGGCGAACTGGCCGGGCGACGGGCCGCCGATCAGGAAGGCGACCAGGTTGCCGTCGGCATCCAGCCCGCGCTCGGAGAACGCAATCAGCGTGCCGGCAAGTGGTTGGCCTTTCGGCACGAACACCAAAGCCTCGAGCCCCTTGTTGACCGGCAGCTTGCGGATCGCAGCCGGCGAGGCGATCACCTCGCCGCGGGCGCGCGTGCCGCCCTTGGCGAAGTCGAAGCGCATGATCTGGTTGACGCGCTCCAGCCCGACATAGACGAGCGAGCCGTCGCGCGCGAGCGACTCGGTGTCGTACCAGAGCCGCTTCTCCGTAATCGGCCGCCCCTCGGCGTTGAGCATCGGCGCGGCCTCGACGCCGTCGAGCCCGGCCATCTTGCTGCCGTCATAGCGGACGGCGCCGGTGAACCAGGTGCCTTGATCCGAGAGCGCGAGGAAGCGCTCGCCCTTGTCATCGAGGAAGCGAAAGCCTGAGAGGCCGCCGAAGCCACGATGCGGCGAGGTCAAGACGAGCCCGCTGCGATATTGCAACGAACCGAAGCGCACGCGCGCGCGATCGCGCGGTTCAAAACTGGGAATCGGCCGCGCGTTGACTTCGATGCTGACGGGCGCGTCGACGGCGTGCTCGGGCTGCGCCGGCTTGGGCACGGCCTGCGCCTGCACGAGCCGGGACGATGCGAGAGTGGAAAATCCCGCCGCCGCGTGGCCTATAAAGCTGCGGCGGGATCGATGTGTGCTCACGAATGCAATTTGCGTCGCGGGCGACCGGCCGGCTGGGTGGGCGCGGTGTTGGTCTCGCTGAAGAGCTCGGCGAGCTTTTCGGTGATGGCACCGCCGAGTTCTTCGGCGTCCACGATCGTCACCGCGCGGCGGTAGTAGCGCGTCACGTCATGGCCGATGCCGATCGCGATCAGCTCGACCGGAGAGCGGGTCTCGATCTCCTCGATGATGTGGCGCAGATGCCGCTCGAGATAATTGCCGGGATTGACCGACAGCGTGGAATCGTCGACCGGCGCGCCGTCCGAGATCATCATCAGGATCTTGCGCTGCTCGGGCCGGCCGAGCAGGCGCTTGTGCGCCCAGTCCAGCGCCTCGCCGTCGATGTTCTCCTTCAGCAGCCCCTCGCGCATCATCAGGCCGAGATTCTTGCGCGCACGGCGCCAGGGGGCATCGGCGGATTTGTAGATGATGTGGCGGAGATCGTTGAGACGGCCGGGATTGGCCGGCTTGCCGGCGGCTAGCCACGCTTCACGCGATTGCCCGCCCTTCCAGGCGCGCGTGGTGAAGCCCAGAATCTCGACCTTGACGCCGCAACGCTCCAGCGTGCGCGCGAGGATGTCGGCGCAGGTGGCGGCGACCGTGATCGGGCGTCCGCGCATCGAGCCGGAATTGTCGAGCAGCAGCGTCACGACCGTGTCGCGGAACGTCGCCTCCTTCTCGTGCATGAAGGACAGCGGATGATAGGGATCGGTCACCACGCGCGACAGGCGCGCGGGATCGAGGATGCCCTCTTCGAGGTCGAACTCCCAGGCGCGGTTCTGCTGCGCCATCAAACGCCTCTGGAGGCGGTTGGCGAGGCGGGCGACGATGCCCTGCAGATGCGCGAGCTGCTTGTCGAGATAGGCGCGCAGGCGCTCCAGCTCGTCATGGTCGCAGAGGTCCTCGGCGGCGATGACCTCGTCGAATTTCGGCGCGAAGGCGTAATATTCCGGCCCGCGCGGCTCGTTCTTGCCGTGCTGGTTCGGACGCGTCGCCTCGCCGGGCGTCTCGTCGTCGCCAAGCTCGCCGTCGTCGAAGGTATCTGATGTAGAGGCCTGCGCGCTTTCCATCGCGCTCTCGCTCATCTCCTCGGACGAGGCCTGCGCCTGGTCGGCGCTCATCTCCTGCGCGGCGTCGGAATCGGGCGAGCCCTCGGCGCCGGACTGATCGTTGTCGCCGTCCTGGTTCTCGTCGTCGTCTTCGTTGTCCTCACTGTCGGCGCTGCGCTCGTCGCCGAGCTCGAGCGCGGTCAGCAAATCATGCACGGCATCGCCGAACTTGGTCTGGTCCTCGACCACACCATCGAGCCGGTCGAGCCGCTTGCCGATCTTGTCTTCGAGAATCGGACGCCAGAGATCGACCATCTTCTTTGCGGCCGTGGGCGGCGCCAGGCCCGTCAGGCGCTCGCGCACCAGCATCGCCAAGGCATCGGCGAGCGGTGCATCGGCACGGTCGGTGATCTCGTCGAACTTGCCGCGATGGAAATGGTCATCGAGCATCGCGGTGAGATTCTTGGCAACGCCCGCCATGCGGCGCGCACCGATGGCCTCGACCCTGGCCTGCTCCACCGCCTCGAACACGCCGCGTGCCTGCGGATTGCCAGGCATCAGCTTGCGATGCAGCTTGGCGTCGTGACAGGCGATCTTGAGCGCGATGGAATCGGCGTGGCCGCGCACGATCGCAGCATCGCGCTTGGTCATCTTGCGCGCCGGCTCCGGCAGCCGCGCCTTGCCCGGCGCAAGGCCCGGACGCTCGGCCGCGAAGGAGACGTCGAGCTCGGGCGACTTCGCGATCGCCTTCAGGCAGGACGCGACCGAACGCTTGAACGGCTCGGTCGGCGCTTCCTTGGTGTTGCGGAATTTGGAGTTGGAGGGCGTGCTCATCTCGATCTCACCGTCGTCCCGGCGAAGGCCGGGACCCATAGCCACCGACGGTTGGTGCGTCAGGGAAAACTATCAGCATCGCTTCATCGAGAGACCTCGCGGTATGGGTCCCGGCCTTCGGGACGACATGCCGCGAGAGATATCAGCTGAGCGCCACGTTGACGGCCGATTCCGGCAGTTCCGCGTTGAAGCAGCGCTGGTAGAACTCGGCGACCAGGGGACGCTCGAGCTCGTCGCACTTGTTGAGGAAGGTCACGCGGAAGGCGAAACCGATATCGCCGAAGATATCGGCGTTCTCAGCCCATGTGATCACTGTGCGCGGGCTCATCACCGTCGACAGATCGCCATTGGCGAAGGCGTTGCGGGTGAGATCCGCGAGGCGAACCATCTTGTTGACGATGTCGCGGCCCTCCTGGGTGCGATAGTGCTTGGCCTTCGCCAGCACGATCTCCACTTCCTCGTCGTGGCTAAGGTAATTCAGCGTGGTGACGATCGACCAGCGGTCCATCTGGCCCTGGTTGATCTGCTGGGTGCCGTGATAGAGGCCCGAAGTGTCGCCGAGGCCGACCGTGTTGGCGGTCGCAAACAGGCGGAACGACGGGTGCGGCTTGATCACCTTGTTTTGGTCGAGCAGCGTCAGGCGGCCGGAGACTTCGAGCACGCGCTGGATCACGAACATCACGTCCGGGCGGCCGGCGTCGTATTCGTCGAACACCAGCGCGACGTTGTGCTGCAGCGCCCAGGGCAGGATGCCGTCGCGGAACTCGGTGACCTGCTTGCCGTCACGGACCACGATGGAGTCCTTACCGACGAGATCGATACGGCTGATGTGGCTGTCGAGGTTGACGCGCACGCAGGGCCAGTTCAGGCGGGCGGCGACCTGCTCGATATGGGTGGATTTGCCGGTGCCGTGATAGCCGGTGACCATCACGCGGCGGTTGCGAGCGAAGCCGGCGAGAATGGCAAGCGTGGTGGCGCGGTCGAAACGGTAGTCGGAATCGACTTCAGGAACGTGAGGATCGACTTCGGAATAGGCCGGCACTTCGAGATCACTGTCGATCCCGAACACCTGGCGCACCGACACCTTCATGTCGGGCAAACCGGAAACTTCCTCAACTTTGGACATCGCGGCGGTCGTCATCAATCCTCCGAGGTCCCGGGCGATCCCGAGACCAGTTATTTGCACGTTGGCTGCGGCTGGGTGCGGCTGCGAACCTATCAGAGACAACGTGCCGGCAGAAGCCCGCCCCACAATCAAAGTTCCGTTGTCTTTTCATTTAGATAGGCAAGGAACGCGATTTTTGGAAGGCTGCAATGCAAATCTCGCCCAAATTTCGCGCCGGGCAGGCGCCCTGCCCAAGCGAATGGCACTTTCGTCGCCTCTGCTTACTTGTGTAAGGGTCTGAACCCGAATGCTCCAGCCCGCTACAGAGACCTCGTGACTTCTTTCCTTGATCCGCTGATATCCTTCGTCTCAGTCCACGCGTGGCTGGCCTATCTGACCCTGTTCCTGGCGGCGCTTCTCGAAGCTGTCCCGGTGGTGGGATCGGTCATCCCGGGCTCGACCATCATCCTGGCTCTGAGCGCCCTCATCCCGGGCGGCGAGTTGAAACTGCAATGGGTGCTGCTCGCGGCGGCCGTCGGCGCCGTGATCGGCGACGGTTCGGCCTACTGGATCGGGCACCGGCAGCAGCGCGGGATCCTCAACACCTGGCCGCTGACCAGATATCCGCGTGTGGTCGAGGAGAGCGAGACCTTCTTCCATCGCTTCGGCACCTGGGCGGTGTTCTTCGCCCGCTTCGTGCCGCCGATCCGCGCCTTCGTACCCATCACAGCCGGTGCGCTCGGGATGACGCCGGCGAAATTCTACGCGGTCAATATCCCGGCGATCCTGGTCTGGGCGCCCGCCCATGTGCTGCCGGGTGTACTGGCGGTGTCGGCCCTGCATGAATATGCCGGGCTGCCGCACCATGAGCATATCGGCAAGCACATCTGGATGTTCAGCGTGATCGGTGTTGCGATCGTGGTGGGATTGGCGATCTGGACCATCCGGAGAAGGCACGGTGGCGGCGTGGCGGCAGCGAAGGCGCGGGGGTAAGGCGCCCACATCCGTCGTCGTGGCGAAGACCAGGCTTCATTGCTCCCGGGAATGGTGTGGCGAAATTGGCAATCCCGAGCCTTCGCCAAACCACCCTGGGACTATGGGTCCTGAATGGGCGCTCGCTTTGCTCGCTGGTCCGGGACGACGGCCCCTGGATTTGTCGTCCGCCGCCCCGGCGCCGGTCCCACATACCTCGCCCGCGGCCTGATCAACTTGCCGAACTGCAATTGCTCGCTGGAATGGGCGATCCAGCCGACGCTGCGGGCCATCGCGAACAATGCTAGCTCGCTGCCTGCAGGCAAGCGCAGCGCGTGGACGAGCACAGCCAGCACATAGTCGATGTTGACGAACTCGCCGGTCGCCTCCGCGATCCGCTCCGGCACCTCTTTGGTGAATTTGCGGGGCGCGCCGGCGCGGGCCAGCGCGTTCAGCAGCGATTGCGCGCGGGGATCGCCGCGCTTGTAGACGCCGTGGCCGAAGCCCGGAAAGCGCTCGCCGAGCGCCACGCGCTCGCGCACCATCGGCTCGACATCGCGGTCGACCAGCGTCTTGACGAGTTGCGAGGCCAGCACGCCGGCGCCGCCGTGCTTCGGGCCTTTCAGCGCAGCGAGACCGGCGATCACGGCATCGTAGAGATTGAGTCCGGTCGAGGCTGCGCAACGCGCGGTGAAGGTCGACGCGTTCAATTCGTGGTCGGCGAGCAGCACCAGCGCGCGGCGGATCAAATCAGGCGCGTGCTTGTTGTCGGGCGCCCAGGCGCGCGCGATCTGCTGATGCAGCGGATCGGATGACGGCTCGGAATTCAGCATCGTGGCAACAAGGAGCCGAACGATGCGCGCGCCGACCAGCGCGCGGCCATCGGGTGCGCGGGTGAAGGCACGGGAATCGGCGCCGGTCGCGAGCGCGAGCACGGCAATGGCGCGGTCGATCGGCGCGGCGCGGCGCGCGGCTTGCGCGATCGCGCGCATCTCGTCGGAGATCTTTGGCTGATTGTCAGGAGCGAAGGGATCGACGTCGGAGACATCCCAGAGCAGCGTTGCGGTGTGCTCCAGCGTGTCGTTCTCGGCGAGATCGATGCAGTTCACACCGCGATAGATCGCGCCCTCCTCCGTGATGGTCGAGATCTCCGTGTCCATGACAGGCAGGTCCGCGTCGAAGCTGCGCAGGCCGCGCGGCTCCGGCGATGGCACCCGGCGCTCCTTCAGGGCGCGCACGTCCTCGGCGCGATAGCGGTTCTTGCGCGAGTCCGGCGTCGGCTCGGAGCGGATCAGGCCGCGGCTGACATAGGCGTAGAGGGTGGCCGGTGAGATCGCGAGCTCGGCGGCGGCTTCCCGGGCAGAGAGGTAGAGCTCCTCGGAAATATTCATATTGATTTATGTAATCAAGATTGATCAATCTGTCGAGAGGGCCGATTTTCTCCTGGTGCAGTGCAAAAAGGGAGATTTGGTCCATGAACATCCACCTCACCAAAAGCCAGATCGGTCTGGACGGCGTCCCCGCGGCCGAAACCGTGCTGAGCCACGTCGACGGCGAGCGCGGTGAGTTGATCATCGCCGGCGAGCATGTCGGCCGCCTCGCCGCCGTCTCGAGCTTCGAGGGCGTCACCGCCCGGCTCTGGAACGGCGCGAGCAAAACCACCCTCACCGAAGCCAATGTCCGGGCGAGCCTCGGTGCGGCGCGCGAGCGGGCATTCGCGCGGCTGGACGAATTGCTGCCGGCAACGCGCGGCATGGGCATCATCGACGGTTTTCGTGCGGCGGTCGCCGGCTTGCGCGCCGAGCACGGGCTCGAGCACGAGGCGACCATCGTCGGCGCCTTCCCGGTGATCGCGGGCGCGCTGGTCCGGCGCGCCAAGGGATTGGAGCCGATCGCGCCTGATCCGACCGTCAGCCACGCCGCCGACACGCTGCGCATGCTGCATGGACGCTCGCCCGCGGCTCGCGAGGTGACTGCGCTGGATGCTTATCTCGTCACCGCCAGCGACCACGGCATGAACGCCTCGACCTTTACCGCGCGCGTCGTGGCCTCAACGCAAGCCAATCTGTTCGCGGCCGTCACCGCCGGCTACTGCGCGCTGACCGGTCCGCTGCACGGCGGCGCACCGGAGCCGGTGCTGGAAATGCTGGATGCGATCGGCACGCGCGAGCGCATCCAGCCCTGGGTCGATGCCGCGCTGGCGCGCGGCGAGCGGATGATGGGTTTCGGTCACCGTGTCTATCGCGTGCGAGATCCGCGCGCGGATGTGCTAAAGACCGCGGTCGAGGCGCTCGCCTCCAACGGCACCGATCTGCCGTTTGCCGGCGAGGTCGAAGCCTATATCCGCGCAGCGCTGCGCAAGAAGAACCCGGAGCGGCCTCTGGAGACCAATGTGGAGTTCTTCACCGCGATCCTGCTCGATGCGCTGGCAATCCCGCGGCAGGCCTTCACGCCGATCTTCGCGGTGGCGCGCGCGGCAGGGTGGACCGCCCATGCACGCGAGCAGCAGCGGACGGGACGGTTGATCCGGCCGAGCTCGTCTTATGTGGGGGCAATGCCGGAGGCGTTTGTGGCGTGATGACGGATGGCTGAGACGCGATGGTGCTCAGCATTCCGAAATCGTAGATTCCATGGGGCGAAAGCCGGGACGACGCCAGAGAATGCCGGGAGGCTCAGGCCTCCCGCACCACCGTCTTGAGATAATTATACGCCTTGATGATCTCGATCAGGCGATCCTCGGTGGAGCGGTCGCCGCCATTGGCGTCGGGGTGGTGCTGCTTGACCAGGGCCTTGTACTTGGCCTTGACGTCGGCGAGCTTGGAATTCGGGCCGAGGCCCATGACCTGGAGCGCCTTGCGCTCGGCATTCATGACCTTGCGCGTTTCGGCCTTCGGCTCGGCCTCCGGCCCCTTGCGCCAGTTGGCGCGGCCGTTGATCTCGCTGAACATGCTGAACGGATCGGACGCCATATCGATCTCGGCTTCCGCGCCCTTCTTGCCGCCATTGGCGCCCATCTTCCAGGTCGGGCGATGGCCGGTCAGCGCATCCTTCTGATAGCGCGCGACGGCGTCGGCATTCATGCCGGAGAAGAAATTGTAGTTCTGATTGTACTCGCGGACGTGGTCCAGGCAGAAGTGCCAGTACTCGCGCTGGTTATCACGGCCCTTCGGCGCGCGGTGCGCGCCCTTGTTCTGACACCCGGCCCACTCGCAACCGACCGCGGTGTCCCGCGGCTTCACTTCGGCCTGCTTGCCCCGCGGCTTCACGCGGATGGAGTCGAAGAACTTTGATGAATCGATCGGCATGGCTGACTTTGACTACGCAATGCAAAAACCTTCAAGTCTTGACATTGCAATTAGCTGCGAACCCGGCAAATAACGGAGTGCGTCTCTGCACCTGAATGGCACACACACATGGCTATGAGCGACATTATCAGCAACAAGTTGCAGGAAGCTTTCACGCCGGAAAGCCTGCAAGTCGTCGACGAGTCACATTTGCATGAGGGCCATGCCGGCCATCGGCCGAGCGGCGAGACGCACTTTCGCGTTTATATTGTGTCTGGAGCCTTCAAAGGGAAGAGCCGGGTCGACCGTCATCGCATGATAAATGCGGCGCTGGCTGCGGAACTTTCCGGCGGCGTGCATGCGCTGGCGATCCACGCGCAGGCGCCGGGGGAAGGCTAACCGCTGTCATGCCCCGCGAAAGCGGGGCATCCAGTACTCCGAGACGGCGCGGCTAGAATCGAGCTGCCGCGGCGTACTGGATCGCCCGCTTTCGCGGGCGATGACACCGACCATGCATCAGAACGACGTCCCCGCCCGTCTCGGCTTTGCCTCTTCCATCTCGGCCTCGCGCGGGACCGGTGAAATACGGAGCGCGGTGATGCGGTTGCGTTCGCGGCGGAGCACGCGGAAGCGGAAGCCGTGGAACGTAAAACTCTGGCCACGGTCGGGGATCGAGCGCGCCTCGTGAATGACGAGGCCTGCGACCGTGGTTGCCTCGCCATCCGGCAGGCGCCAGTCCATGGCACGGTTGAGGTCACGGATCGGCACCGATCCGTCGACCACGACGGAGCCGTCCGGCTGGGCGCGCACGCCGGCGACGACGACGTCGTGCTCGTCTGAGATGTCGCCGACGATCTCTTCCAGAATGTCTTCCAGCGTCACGAGACCTTCGACTTCGCCATATTCGTCGACGACGAGCGCGAAATGGGTCTTGCGGCGGCGGAATGCCTTGAGCTGCTCGGACACGGGGCGCATCTCCGGCACGAACCAGGGCGGCAGCGCGATGGTGGAGACGTCGATGCGCGAAGTGTCGCCGTCGGAGGCGCGGATCGCGCGCAGGAGATCCTTGGCGTGGAGCACGCCGATGATGTTTTCCGGCTTCTCGCGCCAGAGCGGGATGCGGGTGTATTCGGTCGCCAGCACCTCACGCACCAGCTCCTCCGGCGGCAGATCGGCGTTGATCATCATCATCTCGGTGCGATGGATCATGACGTCGGAGACCTGGAGCTCGCGCAAATCCAGCAGGCCGCCGAGCATGTCGCGGTCCTGCTTCTCGACCTTGCCCTCGTGATGCAACAGGTCGACCGCACCGCGCAGGCGCTCGGTCGGCGACAGGATCGCCTGATGCTCGCCGGCGAGGCCGAAGCCGCGCATCAACATGCGCACGATGATTTCGACGACCCGCAGCAACGGACCCAGCACATACATCGTCAGCCGCATCGGGCGCGCGACCGCGAGCGCCATGCGGTCCGGCGCATTGATGGCGATGGTCTTGGGCAGCACTTCGGCGAAGATCACGACCAGCGCCGTCATCACGCCGGTGGCATAGAGCACGCCGACATCGCCGAACCAGGCGGTGAAGATGGAGGTCGCCAGCGCCGATGCGGTGATATTGGCGATGTTGTTGCCGAGCAGCAGCGCGCCGATCAGGCGCTCGCGCATGTCGAGCAGCCGCGAGACCACGTCGGCGTCGCGATTGCCCTGCTTGGAGAGCCGCAGCATGCTGGCGCGCGAGGCGCCGGTCAGCGCGGTCTCGCTCGCGGCAAAGAAGCCCGAGACCAGCAGGCAGATGATGACGATGGTGAAGCCGAGCCAATCCATGAGACTCTCAAAGCTCTTCTTTTGACGCGTTTTCTTGACGCGAACCGGTATCCACTTCGCTCGAAAACGCTTTGATCGTTCCGCCGCGCATCAAGCCTTTTGCGCGAGCTTGTCCTTCAGGAAGTCGCGCACCGGGGTCGGCTCGACGTCCTTGGCAATGACGGCGCGCCCGACGGCCTGCAGCAGGATGAAGGTGAGCCTGCCGCGCTTGACCTTCTTGTCCTGCGCCATCAGCGCCATCAGCGCGTCGGCATCGGCGAGCCCCTCCTGCGCAAAGCCGGCGATGTCCTGCAAGCGCGTCGGCAAGCCGGCTTCGATCAGGTGGCGTTCGACGCGGGCCGCATCAGCCTCGCCGATCATGCCGAGCCTGGTCGAGAACTGCGCCGCCAGCGTCATGCCGATCGCAACGCCCTCGCCGTGGAACAGGCGGTCGGAAAAACCCGTCGCGGCCTCCAGCGCGTGGCCGAAAGTGTGACCGAGATTGAGCAGCGCGCGCTCGCCGGTCTCGCGCTCGTCACGCGAAACGACGCCGGCCTTGGCGCGGCAGGAGGTCGCGATCGCATGCTCGCGCGCGGAGCCGCCCTTGAAGATGTCAGCGTGATTCTTCTCCAGCCAGGTGAAGAAGGCCTCGTCGCCGAGCACGCCGTATTTTGCGACCTCGGCATAGCCGGCGCGGAATTGCCGCGGCGACAGCGTGTCGAGCACGGCCGTGTCGGCGATGACAAGCACCGGCTGGTGGAAGGCGCCGAGCAAATTCTTGCCCTGCGGCGAGTTGATGCCGGTCTTGCCGCCGACGGAGGAATCGACCTGCGCCAGCAGCGAGGTCGGCACCTGCACGAAATCGACGCCACGGCGCAGGATCGCAGCGGCAAAGCCGGCGAGATCGCCGACGACGCCGCCGCCGAGCGCGATGACGAGATCGTTGCGCTCGATCTTGGCGGCGATCAGGGCTTCGCTGACTTTTTCCAGGCCGGCATAGGTCTTGGAGATCTCGCCTTCCTCGACGATGACGTGCGAGGTCGGAATGCCGGCGGCGGCGAGCGAGGCTTCCGTGGGCTCGAGCCAGTATTTTGCGACAGTGCGGTCGGTGACGATGGCCGTGCGCACACCGGGACGCAAAGCCGCGACCCGCTCACCGAGCGAAGACAGCACGCCGCGGCCGATGACGATGTCATAGGCGCGATCGCCGAGCGCGACGTCGACATTGACGGGATCGGAATGTTTCAAAGGCGCGGTCATCGAACGGCACTCGCGATATCGGCTGATGGTGGACCACAGAGATACGCGTGCAGCGTCTCGATGCATTCCTCGACGATCTTGTCATGCGGCACCTCACGCGAGGCGATGGTGAGGTCGGCCTTGCCGTAAACAGGCTCGCGCTCGGTGAGCAGGCGCGTCACGGTGCCTTCGGGATCGGGGGTCTGCAGCAGCGGACGGTCCGCGCGGCGGCGCACCCGCCGCATGATGACGTCATGGTCCGCCCTGAGCCAGATCGAGATCGCCTTCGCCGCGATGCGGCTCCGCGTCTCCTCGCGCATGAAGGCGCCGCCGCCGGTCGCCAGCACCAGCGGCCCGCCCTCCAGCAGGCGCGCGATCACCCGCGCTTCGCCGTCGCGGAAATGCTGCTCGCCGTGGCGCTCGAAAATCTCCGGTATGGTCATGCCGGCCGCCGCCTCGATCTCGGTATCCGCATCGACAAAAGTGAGCTTGAGCCGCGCCGCCAGGCGGCGACCGATGGTCGATTTGCCGACGCCCATCATGCCGACCAGCACGATCGAACGCCCGCCCAGTGCCGACAGGATGTCGGCCTCAGGGCTCGCTTGTACTGGCAACTCGGCGTCGGACATTATTGGCTCGATTGGATCTCGCTCAAACTGCCGCCAAAGGCGGCATCCCGGCCACCTATACGACCCCCTCGGGGCCCTCGCCAGAGGACTCTTGCTATGACCCGGCGAACATGTTGGATGATTTCATTGGTTAATTTGCCCGTTCAAGACCCGTATCGAGACCTTGCCCGATGCCCAGCCTGTTCCGCTTCCTGACGGTCGTCGCCGTGATCGCCGGCATCGTCTATGGCGTGGTGTTCGCGCTGGCCAACTTCGTCAATCCGAAGCCGCGGGAAATGACGGTGACGATCCCGCCGGATAAGTTTCTCAAGAAATAGGAGCTAGCCTGAAGGGCATGCGCAAATCCTCCGCCAAGCCCTCCGACGCCAAGCTCACCGGCCTGTTCCTCGACATGCTCGCGGCGGAACAGGGTGCCGGGCCCAACACGCTCGATGCTTACAGGCGCGACCTCACCGATTTTTCCGAGTTTCTGACCCGAGCTGGCCACAGCTTTGTGGACGCCGAGACGCAGACGTTGCGCGATTATCTTGGCGACCTCGATGCGCGCGGCTTCAAATCCTCCAGCGTCGCGCGGCGGCTGTCGGCGATGCGGCACCTGTTCCGCTTCCTGCTGAACGAGCGCATCCGAACCGAAGATCCCGCGGCGATCCTGTCTGGCCCCAAGCGCGGCCGCGGCCTGCCGAAGGTGCTGTCGATCTCGGATGTCGACCGCATGCTCCGCCGCGCCAAGGAGATGAGCGAGGCGGCGGACGCTTCGCCCTCGCAGCGGCTGCGGGCGTTGCGGCTCTATTGTCTGCTCGAGGTGCTCTACGCCACGGGCCTGCGCGTCTCCGAGCTGGTGTCGCTGCCACGCACGGCGGCCAAGCGCGACGCCCGCATGATCGTGGTGCGCGGCAAGGGCGACAAGGAACGGTTGGTGCCGCTCAACGAGGCCTCGCGGCAGGCGATGGCGGATTATCTCGGTGCGACGGAAGCCTCCAAGGGCGAGAAGAAGGGCAGCCTCGCCGCTACGAAATGGCTGTTTCCCTCCTTCGGCGAGAGCGGGCATCTGACGCGGCAGCATTTCGCCCGCGACCTCAAGGAGCTCGCGGTCGCTTCGGGACTGCAAGCACGGCTGGTCTCTCCGCACGTGCTGCGGCACGCGTTCGCGAGCCACCTGCTGCACAACGGCGCCGACTTGCGCATCGTGCAGACCCTGCTTGGCCATACCGACATCTCGACCACCCAGATCTACACCCACGTGGTCGAGGAACGGCTGAAGAGCCTGGTGCGCGACCTGCATCCGCTGGCGGAGAAGTAGCCGCCACCGCTCCGCGGAGGGCTAATCCGCCTTGACTTCGGCCACATCTCCGCAGAAAGAGCCGTGGCCTTATCCTTGATTTGGCGCGCTCCCGAGAGCGCACAGGTCAACCCCTTGAAGAAGCTAAACTTCTTTTCCTGAAGCCAGCCTCGCTTCGCCTCGTCGTCCCGTCCCCCTATATTGAAACGATGCCAGACCAGATGCGCAGCTATCTCGACTTCGAAAAGCCCGTCGCCGAGCTCGACTCCAAGGTCGATGAGCTCAGGACGCTCGCTGCCTCCGGCACCGACATCGCCGAGGAGATCGGCCGGATCGAGGACAAGGCCGCGCAGGCGCTGGCCGACCTCTATCAAAACCTGACGCCCTGGCAGAAGACGCTGGTGGCGCGGCATCCGCAGCGGCCGCATTTCAACGACTTCATCAAGGGCCTGATCACCGAATTCACCCCGCTCGCCGGCGACCGCAAGTTCGGCGAGGACGAGGCACTGGTCGCGGGCTTCGGCCGCTTCCGCGGCGAAGCCATCTGCGTGATGGGCCAGGAAAAGGGCGATTCCACCGAGAGCCGCATCAAGCACAATTTCGGCATGGCGCGCCCCGAGGGCTATCGAAAATGCGTGCGGCTGATGGAGATGGCCGAGCGGTTCGGCCTGCCGGTGCTGTCGCTGGCCGATTCCGCCGGCGCCTATCCCGGCATCGGCGCCGAAGAGCGCGGCCAGGCTGAAGCGATCGCACGCTCGACCGATGCCTGCATGGCGCTGACAGTGCCGAACGTTGCCATCATCACCGGCGAAGGCATGTCGGGCGGCGCCATCGCCATCACCACCGCCAACAAGGTCTTGATGCTTGAGCACGCGATCTACAGCGTGATCTCGCCGGAAGCCGCCTCCTCGATCCTCTGGCGCGACGGCTCCAAGGCGCAGGAAGCCGCCAACAACATGAAGATCACCGCCCAGGACATGCTGCGCTTCGGGGTGATCGACAGCATCCTGAAGGAGCCGGTCGGCGGCGCCCATCGCGACCCCGCCGCCATGATCGCCACCACCGGAGACGCCATCGCCAAGGCCTTCGACGAGCTCCGCGGCATGGACGGCGAGGCCATCCGCAAGCAGCGCCGGCAGAAATTCCTCGATATCGGCCGGAAACTGGGCTGATTCATCGTCATTCCGGGGCGATGCGCAGCATCGAACCCGGAATCTCGAGATTCCGGGTTCGCCCTTCGGGCGCCCCGGAATGACGGTTTGGTGGCCCGGTAACCCCGCATTAACCCTTTTTTTGCCCAAATCGGCGATCTCAGTACCGGTTCGACTGCAAAGTCCAAGTTCCGGCCCAGTTTAAGTCTCTGTTGACCACGCCGCCGCGCCAACGGGCTCGTGATCCCCGGTCGGGTTGCGACCTCAAGGGGCGGAGGTTAGAATTTTAATCAATGGCTTCAGGGCATAAGCGCTGGGGTTTGGTCTGAAAAAGTCCGGCTGTCCGGTCAGGCCAAGCTCCACAAATCGGGGTTCGCGCTTCCGCCCGGCACGTTGTGGGGTCCATCTTGAATTCTCGTTCGCTTGCTCGCGCGCTCTTGGCTTCGGTTGCGCTTGCCGTCAGCATCGTGCTCGCCGGCTGCGATACCGATCAGGTGTCGCTGGCGACCAACGCCAAGGCCAATCAGCCGGTCTCGCCCAAGCTCATCGCCGCGATGGGCGAGAAAGATATGGATCTGAATTCGCCGATCCTGATCCGCCTGTTCAAACAGGAAGCCGAGCTCGAGATCTGGAAGCAGACCCGATCAGGCCAGTTTGCGCTGCTCAAGACCTATCCGATCTGCCGCTGGTCGGGCGATCTCGGACCGAAGGTGCGGGAAGGCGACCGCCAGGCGCCGGAAGGATTCTACTCGATCAATCCAAGCCAGATGAATCCGCAGTCGGCCTATTACCTCTCGTTCAACACCGGCTTCCCCAACGCGTTCGACCGCGCCTTGGGGCGCACCGGCTCGCAGTTGATGGTGCATGGCGATTGTTCGTCACGCGGCTGCTACGCCATGACGGACGAGCAGATCGCCGAAATCTATTCGCTCGGGCGCGAGTCATTCTTCGGCGGCCAGAAGGCGTTCCAGTTCCAGGCCTATCCTTTCAGGATGACGCCGGTGAACATGGCCAAGCACCGCAACAATCCGAACATGGCCTTCTGGAAGATGATCAAGGAGGGCTATGATCATTTCGAGGTGACGCGGCAGGAGCCGAAGGTCGACTTCTGCGAGAAGAAGTACGTGTTCGACGCGGCCAAGGCGCCCGACGCCAAGCGCGATCCCGTGTTCGATGCCTCCGCCAAGTGCCCGGCCTACGTGATCCCCGAAGACATCGCCAGCGCCGTGCGCGAGAAGGAGCAGCGCGACGAGGCCGAGTACAGCAAGCTCGTCGCCAAGGGCACGCCGGTGGCGCGCATGAACACCGGCATCGACGGCGGCATGAACAAGGTCTTCGCAGCCAAGATTCCGGAAGGCTCGACCGGCCTGTCGGAAGGCGCCGAAGGCAATACGCTGCAGATGCTGGCGATGTCGAAGGCGCCGGGCACAATCCCCGGCACCGTCAACCCGCCGAAGCCGAACCTCGAGCCGGCCGCCTCCGCGCCGCAGGAAGAGCCGGTCGTCGCCGTCAGCGCGCCCGCGACCAACACACGCGTCGCCTCGGTTCAGCCTGCCGAAAAATCCGGCGGCTTCTTCTCCAATATCGGCCGCAAGATGGGCTTCAGCACCGCCGACACCACGGCGACCACGCCGCCGCCGCAAGCGACCGCCTCCGTGACCCCGGCCCCCGCAGCGCCGAGCACGGCCTCCAAGCTGAAGGCCGCGGTGACCCATCTCGTCCATCGCGATACCCCAAAGGATAAGCCGGCCGTTGCCGCCAAGCCCGCCGAGCCGGCAAAGCCCGCGGAGACCAAGGTCGCCGCAACGCGGCCCGCGCTGAAGCCGTCGGTGAACGATGGTGACAGCGGCCAGATGGCCGGCGCTGCACCCGTGGTGTCGTCCAACTCGTTCGACAGCCGCTTTGGCGCGTTGAAATAAGGGCGGCTTCGCTCTCGAAACGAACTCCGCCGTCATCGCCCGCGAAAGCGGGCGATCCAGTATTCCAGAGACAGCAGTTTTTGAACCGATAAGCCGCGGCGTACTGAGTTCTGGGCGAGAGCGGCGCGCCTCGCCCAACCCTACGGTGCCAGGTACCGCATCAGCTCCGGATCGCCCCGCACCTCGCCCGCTGCGCCTTGCAGCGCGACTCTTCCGCGATCCAGCACGTAGGCGTAGTCGGCGACGCGCAGCGCGAGGTCGAGATGCTGCTCGACGATGATGACGGCGATGCTCTTGGCGAGCTCGATCAGGCGCTCGGTGATCTCCTCGATCACGCCGATCCAGACGCCCTCGGTCGGCTCGTCCAGCAGCAGCAGCTTTGGATCCCCTAACATGGCGCGGCCGATGGCGAGCATCTTGCGCTCGCCGCCGGAGAGCGTGCCGGCGGGTTGGTCGAGGCGCTGGCCGAGCTTCGGAAAGATCGCCAGCACGCGGTCGACCGCGCTGACATCCTTGTTGAAGAGCGAGCCGACCGCGAGATTGTCGCGCACCGACAGGCGCGCGAACACCGAGTGCTCCTGCGGCACATAGCCGATGCCGGCGCGGACGCGCTCCTCCGGCCGGCGGCGGCTGATGTCGCGGCCGTCGAAGCCGATCTCGCCCTTCCACGCCGGCAGCTCGCCGACGATGGTCTTCATCAGCGTGGTCTTGCCCGCGCCGTTGCGACCGAGCACGGCGACGCCGCCGCGCCAGGGAATGCCGAGGTTGACGTCGAACAGGACCTGGCTGCGGCCATAGCCGGCGTCGAGATGCTTGATGTCCAAAAATTCAGGCACGGCGCAGATAAATCTCCTGGACGGATGTGTTGGCCTGGATCTCCGGCACGGTGCCTGAAGCCAGCACCTTGCCCTGGTCGAGCACGGTCAACCGATCACAGATGTCGCGGATGAAGTCGAGGTCGTGCTCGACGATGACGAGCGAGCAATGTTTTTTGATCGGCTGCAGCAATTCGCCGGTGACGCGGCGCTCCTCCAGGCTCATGCCGCCGGTCGGCTCGTCGAGCAGCAGAAGTTTCGGCTTGCCCGCGAGCGCCATCGCGATCTCGAGCCATTGCTGCTGGCCGTGCGACAGCGCGGCCGCCGCGTCGAAGGCGCGGTCGGCAAGGCGGAATTGCGTCAGCATGGTCATGACCTGATCATGCAGCGCGCCGCGCGTGCGCGAGAACACGAGATCGAGCAGCGAGGACTGCGCCTGCAGCGCGAGCAGGATGTTGTCGTACAGCGTCAGCGACGGCAGGACTGAGGTGATCTGGAATTTCAGGCTCATGCCGGCGCGCGCACGCTCGGTCGGCGTGAACGCGGTGATGTCGGTGTTGACGAAGCTCACCTTGCCCTGCGTCGGGACTTCCGCGCCGGCGATGCACTTCATCAGCGTGCTCTTGCCGGAGCCGTTCGGGCCGATCAGGCCATGAAACTCGTTCTCGTCGACGGTGAGCGCGGCGCCGTCGAGCGCAGTGAGCTTGCCGAAGATCTTTGAGATGCCCGCGGCTTCAAGGAGCGGCATTTCGCTTCTCCTTCCGCTTGGCACTGAAGCTGCCGACCCGCTCGCGCTCGCCCAGCACAAAGCTGATCAGCCCGAGCGGCCGGAACAGGATCACCAGCAGCAACAACACACCCAGAATGATCGGCCAGATGTCGCGATAATTATCCGATAGCCAGAAGCTGACGCCCTCGACGATGACGGTGCCGATGACGGCGCCGATCAGCGTGCCGGAGCCGCCGAACAGCACGTAAAGCACGACCTGCGTCGAGACGACGACACCGACCATATTGGGCCAGACAAAGCCTTCGTGGAAGGCATAGAGGCTGCCGGCAAGTCCGGCGATGGCGCCGCCGATCGCGAAGATGATTGCCTTGAGGTGCTGCGCCTTGTAGCCGAAGAAAGCGATGCGCTGCTCGTTCTCGCGCAAGCCCGCGAGCGCCAGGCCAAACTGCGAGCGCACCAGGAAGCGGCAGAGCAGATAGACGACGATGAGGATGCCGAGAACGAGGTAATAGAACGCCGGGCCTTCAGAGAATTCGTAGCCACCAAGCGTCATCGATGAAATCGAGGGGATGCCGTTCTGGCCGCCGAGATAATACCAGCCGCGCGCGAGCCGGTCGGCGGCGTAGGAGCCCGTGAGAGTGCCGAGTGACACGAAGATCACGCTGGAGGGATGCCGGCCCAGCAGCAGAAAGCCGCCGAGCAGCAGCGCGAAGGTGAGGCCGATCAGCGTGCCTGCCGGCAGCACCAGGAAGATGTTGGTGATGTCGAGGTCGCGCGCGAGCAGCGCGACGCCATACCCAGCCGAACCGAAGAACAGGGCCTGGCCGAAGCTCATGATGCCGGCATAGCCCCAGACCAGGTCAAACGACAGCGCGAACAGCGCCAGGATGACCACGCGCGTCGCGAACACCGTGAGGTAATCCTGCAGCACCAGCGGCGCGAGCAGCGCGGCGACGAGCACCACGCCCTCCACGACCGGCAGGACTTTTCGACCGGCGACAGCCTGGGCGGTCGCTACGCGTTCAGTCATTGCGACATCCGTCTCCCCGCCGAGCTCGGCGGGGATCGCCTGTTTCACTGCGCTCATCGACTTCGACATACGAGCTTAGCATTCCTTGGGATCGACGAGACCATCGCTGCGTCCGACGATCTCGTAATTCCCGCCCTTGGCGACCGCGGTGTACATCTTCATCTTGCAGTGCCGCTTGCCCGGCACCATCTCGGCCGGCCCGCCCGGACCTTCGGCGATCTTGGCGTGATCGAGCGCGGCGGCGACCGATTCGCGGTCAATCTTGCCGGCCTCCTTCACCGCAGCTTCCCACAGCTTCAGGCCACGATAGGTGCCGGTCGCCGCGCTTCCGGCGGCGAACAGGAAGTTGCCCGGGAAATCCTTCTCGTAGGCCGCCTGGATCTTGGCGTCGAACGGGTTCTCCTTGGTCAGCACCTTGAAATAGTCGAGGCAGCTCGCAAGGCCCTCGATCTCGTTGGCCTGATTGATGTTCAGCGTGTTCTCGTCATAGTAGACGCAGGCAAGACGACCGCCATTCTTGAGGAAGCCCGCTTCATAAAGCTGCTTGAAGAACGGGCCGACACCCGGCGGGATGACGGTGTTGAAGACGACGTCAACCTTGTTGGAGATAATGCGGTTGACGGTCGAGGAGAAGTCGATCTGGTCGAGCGGATAGTATTCCTCGAACACGACCTCGCCGCCGTTGGATTCGATCACCTTGCGAGCATAGACGTTGAGCGTGTGCGGCCAGACATAGTTGGCGCTCGGCAGCGCGAACTTCTTGCCGCCGTTCTTGATCAGCCAGGGAATGAACTCGTCGCATTGCTGCGCCGGCGTCGGGCCGGTGCAGAATAGAAAGGGCGTGCACTCCTTGCCTTCGTAGAGCTGCGGGTAGATGTAGAGCGTCTTGCCGCGCGCCACGATGGGGTCCTTGATCGCATTGCGCATCGACGAGGTGATGCCGCCCAGCACCATGTCGACCTTGTCGCGCTGGATCAGTTTCCGCACGTTGCCGACCGCGACCGATTCATTCGACGCGGTGTCCTCGATGTAGAGCTCGAGCGGACGGCCGAGCAGGCCGCCCGCGGTGTTGATGTCCTTGATCACCATCTTGGCGACGTTGGCGTCGGCATTGCCGGCGTAGGCGATCGGGCCGGTGAGGTCGGTCGCGATGCCGACCTTGATGGGAGCTTCGGCCGCATTGGCCCAGGGCGCCGGGATCACCCAGCTGCCGACGCCGGTCGCGACGGCACCGGAGGCGAAGGCAAAATTGGACAGGAAGCGGCGACGCGAGAGTTGACGATCGAACATATGACTAAACCCCTTTTCC
Source organism: Bradyrhizobium zhengyangense (assembly GCF_022012555.1). Classification (NCBI taxonomy): domain Bacteria; kingdom Pseudomonadati; phylum Pseudomonadota; class Alphaproteobacteria; order Hyphomicrobiales; family Nitrobacteraceae; genus Bradyrhizobium; species Bradyrhizobium zhengyangense. The sequence continues at coordinate 354,157 of NZ_JAKLTZ010000002.1, forward strand.
AGCGATGAGGCCCTGCGGGCGGAATTTGATGAAAGCAATGGCGAGAACGAAGACGAGGACATCGGCGACCACGGGCGCCATGATCCACGGCAGCGCGGCGCTAAGCGTGCCGATGACGCCGGCACCGGCGACCGGGCCAATGAAGGACCCGACACCGCCGACCATGACGGCGACAAAGCCCTGAATCAGGAAGCGGATGCCGAGATCGGCGTAGAGGCTGAACACCGGCACGATCAGCGCGCCGGCAAGGCCGGCGAGCGCCGACCCAAAGGCGAAGGTGGCGCCGTACATCAGCGGCGTGGAAATGCCTGACGCACGCGCCAGCGACGGATTCTCCAGCGTGGCCCGCATGCGCAGGCCGAAGCTGGTGCGCGACAGCAGCAGATAGCAGCCGACCATCACCAGGAGCGTGATGACGATGATGGTGAAGCGCCACGCCGAGATGTGCATGGTGCCGATGTCGATCGAGCCGCCGATCGGCTCGGGCACCGTGAGATAGAAGCCGCCGATCAGCCCGCGCACGGATTCGCGGATGATCAGTCCGAGCGCGTAGGTGCCGAGCATCGCCACGATCGGCGCGGCATAGAAGCGGCGGATGATCAGCGCCTCCAGCACGAAGCCGAGCGCGCCGACCAGGAAGGGCGCGGCAACCATGCCGGCCCAGATCGGCAGGCCCTTGGCATAGGCGAGATAGGTGATGTAGGCCCCGAGCAGGACGAACTCGCCCTGCGCGAAGTTGAAGATGCCCATCATGCTGGCGATGATCCCGAGCCCCAGCACGATCAGGACGATGATCGCGCCAAAGCTCAGGATTTCGAACGCCGCGACGAACGCGTTAGCCATAGGATGCGATCCACCCCGCCTGCACCAGCGCGCCCCTCACATCTTCTTCCAGTCGCCGACCTGCTCGAAGGCATGCGCGGCGCGGTAGATGGTGGATTCCTCGAACATGCGGCCGACCAGCATCAGGCCGACCGGCAATCCGTCGACCATGCCGCAGGGCAGCGACATTGCGGGATGGTGGGTGATGTCGAACGGCGCGGTGTTGGAGATCATCTCCAGCGCGCGGGCGACGTAGTCCTCACGGCTGGCATTGGGCTCCGGCAGCTTGGTCGCGTTCATCGGCGTGGTCGGCATCAGCAGCAGGTCATAATCACCGAGCGCCTTGTCGTAGGCCGCGGTCAGCCGCCGCGAGATATTGAGCGCCTTGCCGTAGAAGCGTGGGCCGAAATTATTGTTGATGTAGGTACCGAGCATCATGAACAGCTTGGTGGTCTCGGACAGCGAATCGGCCTGGCGGCGCCAGCCGCGATGGAAATCCATCAGCGAGGTCGAATAGAGATCGCCGCGGCTGAGCCCGTAGCCATCGCCGAACATCATGGTCTGCGTCAGACCTTCTGTGCCGATGGGTGTCCAGATTGCGCCGCCCAGGAGATGCATCGGGATCGACACCGTCTCCACGCTGGCGCCAAGATCCTTAAAGCGTTTCGCCGCCTCGCGAACACTTTCATTCACCACGGCCTCTGCGCCCGGCTGCTCGAAGCCTTCCTTGACGATACCGATCTTCATGCCCTTGACGCCCTGGCCGAGCGCTTTGGTGTACTCCTCGACCTTCGGTGCCTTGATGCGCGGATCGTAGCCGTCGTCGCCGGCGAGCACTTCGAGCAGCAGCGCATTGTCGGCGACCGTCGCGGTCATCGGGCCGGTATGATCGACATAGATCTCGATCGGCATGATCCCGGTGTAGGGCACGAGGCCCCAGGTCGGCTTCATGCCGTAGATGCCGCAGAACGAGGACGGCATGCGGATCGAGCCACCCTGATCGCCGCCGATCGCCATGTCGACCTCGCCGAGCGCAACCACGACGCCCGAGCCCGACGACGAGCCGCCGGCGGAGTAGCCCATCTTGTGCGGATTATGCACCGGGCCGTAGGAGCCGGTGTGGCTGCCGCCGGACAGGCAGAAGTGCTCGCAATGCGTTTTGCCGACGATCTCGGCGCCGGCATCCAGCATGCGCGTGACAATGGTGGCGTCGAAATCGGGCATATAGCCTTCCAGGGTCGACGAGCCATTGGTCATGGGCACGCCGGCCAGCATGATGTTGTCCTTCAAGGCCACCGTCTTGCCCTTGAGCTTGCCGCTGGCCGCACCCTTCACCGTCGATTTGCGATACCAGGCATTGCGAGGGTTCTCCTCTGCTGAGGGCCGGTAGCCCGGCGTGCGCGGGTATTTCACCTCGGGCACCTCGTCGGGCATCGCGGCGACGAGATTGTAGGCCTCGATCGAGCCCTGCATCAGACCGCGGAACGAGGCGACGTCGTCGTCGGTCAGTGAAAGGCCGCACTGCTCGGCGACGCTGCGAAGCTGGGCTGGCGTGGGAAGGACAACTGTCACGGCGCTCTCCTGAAGTTTCTTGAAACGAAGATGGGCGTGGCCGCCCCGGCGCGACGCACCATCGGCCTCGCGGAAACATTCAAAACGGAAATATTTTCCTTCTCAAGTATTATTTTGCGCTCAGGCGCCCTGCGAATTGTCGCGCGCCGGTCAGATCGGCTTGATCAGCTTGAAATCGAGACCATCGGCCTCGGCGAGATGCATCGGCATCCGCGCGCGCCCGTCGCGAACGGTGACCGTTCCGCGCGCGCCGCTGTAGACGATGTTGCGGCCGGCTTTGAGCATCGGGCCCATCGCCAATGAGCCCGCCTTGTTGGCGACCGCTTCGAGAAAGCGCATGCCTTCGTAACCGGACTGACCGACCGAGCCGATCGGCGGCGCGTTCGGGCCGAACATCGCGCGATAGCGGCCCTGGAAGTCGTCATTGGCGCGCGCGCCGGTGCCGGTGAAATAGCCGGAGGCGCAGAACATGTTCTCGCTGTTGTCGGCGCCGATGCCGAGCAGCACGGTATCGTCCATGGCGCCGGCGAGCCGCAGCGTGGTGGCCCCCAGGCCGCATTCGCCGAAGGCACGGTTGAAGGCGCTGCTGTCGGTGCCGATCAGCGAGATCAGCACCACGTCCGGCCGCGCGGCGCGGATGCGCGCCAGATGCGGCTCGTGATTGTCCTCGCCGAGCGGGACGAACTCCTCGCCGACGACGTGGCCGCCGGTTTCCTTGATGTAGTTCTTCACCGCGCGGTGCGACTGCCAGGGCCAGACGTAATCGCTGCCGATCAGGTACCAGCGCTTCGCCTTCTTGACGTCAGCGAGCCAGTGGATCGACGGCCGGCTCTGCCAGCGCGGCGTCTCGCCGATCGCCATCACGCCCGGCGTGCGCTCGCCGCCTTCGTAGACCGGTGTGTAGATATAGGGGATGCGATGCCTTGTGGTGATATCGCGCAAGGCGACGCGGACCGCACTGGTGTGCAGGCCGACGATGAGATCGAGCTCGTCGAAGGCGATCGCCTGCTCGGCGCGGTTCAGCACCTCGTCCAGCGGACCGCCGGCATCGTAGACGGAAAACTCGATCTCGCGACCGAGGATGCCGCCGCGCTTGTTGATCTCGGCAACGGCGAGCTGCGCGGAATTGGTCGCGCAGGGACCCCAGACGCCCGGGGATCCCGTGCAGCAGATGAAGCCGCCGACACGCAGCCTGTTGGTGCCGCGCCGCTTGAAGAGGGCGTGATCGCGCGGCGACAGCGCGCCATCAGCCGCCGATGACGACAGATTCCTGAACAGCAAAGACGGCGGCAACGCCGGACCGCCGTGAGCCGGGAAGTTTACCGTCGCGCGCACGCCAACTCCTGTCTGGCACCAGACCTGAAAGCACATTGAGCAGGCGGCCGCGGCTTCCGCCCTTTTGTTGGGCAATGATCCTATTTTGAAAATATTGAATATTCAACAATTGAAGTGCATATAGATGCAGCATTGATTGCAAGACATTCACTCATTTGGGTCAAGACGAAGTCTTAGCCGTGGCAAAATCGAACGCTCCCATCACCGAACACCTCGCCTACCTGCTCGCGCAAGCCAACCGGGAGATCAACCGGCAGCTGGAACTGCGCCTCAGCAAGGAGGGAGTTCCCGTCGAGCAGTGGCGCATCCTGAAAGTGCTGTCGGACGGCGACGGCCACTCGATGGGCGAGCTTGCCGACGCGGTGCTGCTCAACCATCCGACGCTGACCAAGATGATCGACCGCATGGTCTCCGACACGCTGGTCTATCGCCTGCAGGACCCCAACGACCGCCGCAAGGTGCTGATGTTCATCTCCGACCGCGGCAAGGTGCTGTGCAAGAAGCTCAACTCACTCGCGGTGGACCAGGAGGAGCACATCCTGGAGAGCTACGGCGACAAATCGACGAGCGAGTTGAAGCGGCTGCTGGAGAACTTGATCGATAGCTCGAATTGAGTTGCTTCATCGTCCTGGACAAGCGAAGCGCAGATCCGCGCGCACTCGATAGATTCCGCGGTATGGGTCCCGGCCCCCCGTGCGCAATTGCGCACTAGGCCGGGACGCCAGTGAATATGACGCGAGACCGCGCGCGTCACCCGCAACTAAATTCCCAAGTACTTGTGCTGCAGGTCCGGCTCGGCCATCAGCTCGTCCGACGTCCCGGACCAGACCGTCTTGCCGCGTTCGATGATGTAATGGCGGTCGCATATGCGGGCGAGATGGTCGACGTTCTTGTCGACGACCAGGATCGACTGGCCCCGGCTCTTCAGCATCGACAGGCAATTCCAGATCTCGTCACGGATCAATGGCGCAAGACCCTCGGTCGCTTCGTCCAGGATCAGGAGCTTTGGGTTGGTCATCAACGCACGGCCGATGGCCAGCATCTGCTGCTCACCGCCGGAAAGCTGGTTGCCCATGTTGGCGGCGCGCTCGGCGAGCCGCGGGAACAGCACATAGATCGCGGCGAGCGTCCAGGGATTGGCGCTGCCAAAGCGATCGGCCGCGGCCGCGACAAGATTTTCGCGGACGGTGAGGTTGGGGAAGATCTGGCGTCCTTCGGGGACCAACCCGACGCCAAGCTTCGCGATCCGATAGGACGGCTGCGTCCGCACGTCAGTGCCCGCAAAGCGGATCGCGCCCGATCGTGCCGGCGTCAGGCCCATGATGGAACGGATCGTTGTGGTCTTGCCCATGCCGTTGCGGCCCATCAGCGATACCATCTCGCCCGGCTTGATCGACAGCGACAGGCCGAACAGCACCTGGCTGAGGCCGTAGCAAGTCTCGATGCCTTCGACGTCGAGCAGCGTGTCAGCCATGATGCGTCACCACATGCTGGTCGCCGAGATAGGCGCGCTTGACGTCTTCATTGGCACGGATCACGTCGGGATCGCCGGAGGCGATGACGCGGCCATAGACCAGCACCGAGATGCGGTCCGCGAGCGCGAACACCGCGGGCATGTCGTGCTCGACCAGCACGATCGAGACCTCTTTGCGCAGCTCCTGGAGCAGTTTGACCATGCCCTGAGATTCGGTGACGCCGAGACCGGCCATGGGCTCGTCGAGCAACAGCAATTTCGGTTTGCTCGCGAGCGCGACGGCAAGCTCGATCTGGCGCCGCTCGCCATGACTCAGCTTCGACACCTGGACGTCGGCGCGGTGGGCAAGGCCGACGCGGTCGAGCGCGGCGTACGCGGCGTCGCGCAAGCCCTTCTCCTTGCGGGCATTGGCGAAGAAGCGGAACGAGGTGCCGGCGTGCGCCTGCGCCGCCAGCGCGACATTGTCGGCAGCGGTGAAGTCGAGCAGGAGCGAAGTGATCTGGAACGAGCGTGCGAGGCCCAGCGCGCAGCGGCGATAGGCCGGCAAGTAAGTGATATCGCGCCCTCCAAGCGAGACGCTGCCGGAATGCGGCGCGAGATGCCCAGTGAGCTGGCTGATCAGCGTGGTCTTGCCGGCGCCGTTCGGGCCGATGATGGCGTGCAGCTCGCCCGCCGCGACATCGAGCGAGACGTGATCGGTCGCGACGATACCGCCGAAGCGGCGCACCAGCTTTTCGACGCGGAGCAGCGGTTCAGCCACGGCCGATCCTCCCGAGCAGGCCCATGATGCCGCCGCGGCCGAACAGCACGATCAACAGCAGCAGCGGGCCCATGATCAGCGCCCAATATTCAGTGATCTGCGACAGGAACTCTTCCAGCAGCAGATAGACCACCGCACCCATGACGGGGCCGAACAGCGTGCCCATGCCCCCCAGAATCACCATCACCATGAGGTCGCCGGAACGGGTCCAGTACATCACGGCAGGACTGACGAAATCTGTGTTGTTGGCGAGCAGCGCGCCGGCGAGACCGCACATCGTGCCTGAGATGACGAAGCAGACGAGCTGATAGCGTTTTGCCGGGAAGCCAATCGCCTGCATGCGCTGCTCGTTGGAGCGCAGGCCCTGCACGACGAGGCCGAAGCGCGAATTGACGATGCGCCAGATCAGGAAGATCACGCCGAACAGGCAGGCGAGACAGAGATAATAGAACTGCGTGCGGTTCGACAGGTTGATCAGACCGGAGAAATCGCTGCGCTTGTAAACGGTGAGGCCGTCATCGCCGCCATAGCGCGCGAGGCCCGAGGCGACGTAATAGGCCATCTGCGCGAAAGCCAGCGTGATCATGATGAAATAGACGCCGCGGGTACGCAAAGACAGCGCGCCGATCACCAGCGCGTAGATCGCGGACGCCGCAAGCGCGACCGGGAATTGGGCGAAGCCGCTTCCCACGCCTTCCTGCGCGAGCATGCCGACCGCATAGCCGCCGATGCCGAGATAGGCGGCGTGACCGAAGCTCATCATGCCGCCAAAACCCATGATCAGGTTTAGGCTCGCGGCCGCAAGCGCCAGGATGACGATGCGCGTGAACAGCGTCAGGATGAAGATGTTGCCGGACAGGGAGGAATAGAGCGGCAGCAGCACGAGGCCCGCCAGCATCAGGGCCGTGACGGCCTTGCTCACGCTCAAACCCTTCATCGACGGTTGGCCGGAAACAGCCCCTCCGGCCGCACCACCAGCACGATCGCCATCAGGAGATAGATCAGCATGGATGACAGCGCAGGCGCGGCGGTGGAGGCAGCGGCGCCGCTCAGCACCTGCCGCAGCAGATTGGGCAGGAAGGCACGGCCGAGCGTATCGATCATGCCGACGAAGATCGCGGCCAGGAATGCGCCGCGGATCGAACCGATGCCGCCGATCACGATGATGACGAAGGCGAGGATCAGGATGTTCTCGCCCATGCCGATCTGCACGGTGAGGATCGGCGCCTGCATCAGGCCTGCGAGGCCGGCGAGTGCGGCGCCCAGGCCGAACACCAGCGTGTAGAGCAGCTTGATGTTGATGCCGAGCGCACCGATCATCTCGCGGTTGGAGGCGCCGGCGCGGATCAGCATGCCGATGCGGGTGCGCATCACGCCGAGATAGAGCAGCAGCGCCACCAGCAGCGCGACGATGATGATGGCGAGGCGGTAGGCCGGATAGTGAATGCCGGGCAGGATCGGCACCGGCACCGTGAGCCAGGCCGGCAGCGGCAGCGCAAGGCCCGCCGGTCCCCAGATCAAGCGCACGGCTTCGTTGAAGAACAGGATGAGGCCGAAGGTCGCGAGCACATGGTCGAGATGGTCGCGCCCGTAGAGATGTCGCAGCGCGCTCATTTCCAGTACGATGCCGAGCACCAGCGTCGCACCGAGCGCCAGCAGCGCGCCGAGCAGGAAGCTGCCGGTCCACGCCGCGAAGGTCGCAGCGAAATAGGCGCCCATCATGTAGAGCGAGCCGTGCGCGAGGTTGACGAGATCCATGATCCCGAACACCAGCGTCAGGCCGGCGGCAAGCAGAAACAGCAGCAGGCCGAACTGCAATCCGTTCAGGAACTGTTCGACGACGAGCAGCATCAAGACTCTTTCAGGCGCACGCGGACGCGCGCCGATGTTCGAACACAGTCGCCATCAGTGAAAGAGCTCCCCCTGCCTCTACAAGGCAGAAAAATGGGTAATGGCAGTATCGTTCCGAGGCAAGAGCGATTCCGCACCAGACATGCACTTTGTTGCATGCCGGTGCATGCGACCTTCCATCGGTCCAGCAACGCCGCGCAGGATAGGACAGCCTGCCGCACCCAAACGATAGCCCTCCCCCCGTTTCCGGGGAGAGGGCGTGAGAGGTCGGAACGAGGGGTGGCGTCTAGTGCGACGTGACCTGGCGGGAGAAATCGTCCGGCACGTTGAGCTCGCTATTGGCCGTCGAGGCCTCCAGCGCCGCCATCCGAAACAGGTAGGCCAGCGTCGCCAACCCCGAATCTTCGGCCATCTGCGCCAGCTCGAGCGCCATGTCGGACATGTAGCCGAGATTCTCGTCCTTGGTTTGCGCCATGATTTGGCTATCTCGCATCATATTCGACATCTCAGGCGCTCTTTCGTTGCGCGGCAGTGCGGCCGCAATTGTTGGCATGGGCGATGCAATCGAGACGCGGTCCGTCCTGATGGACGATCGAGGCCATGCCGATGCGATCATGCAGGGCATCGACCGTCTCCTGGCGAATGTCGATGGTCGCCGCCATGGTCCAGGCATTCTCCACCAGCGCGGGCAGGCCGAGCGGCGTCACGACGAAGCCGGCCTCGTGGAAACGCGGCAGCCACCAGGTCTCCATGATCGCGCTGACGCGCGCGATTCCCTGATCGAGACAGAACTCCTGCACCGCCGCCATCAGTTGCAGGTTGAGCGCGCCATCGCGGCGATCGCGAACGACGAAATAGCGCGACCACTCCCAGACCAGCGGATCCTCGGGCCAGCCGCGCACGGCGGCCAGATGCGGAAACACCTCGCTCATCATCGAGGGCTTGGTGGTCGGATAAAGCCGGTGACCGCCGACGACGCGGCGCTCCTCCAATGCGAGCAGATAAACGGTGTCCTCGTTGTCATAGGAATCGATCTCGCGACCGTCGGGCCTGCGAAGTGTCTCCCAGTGCCGTTCCTCGACGAATATATCGTGGCGCAGCCGGAAATGCTGCTCGAGTACGTCTTCATATAGGTGGCGATTGACGGCGGAAATTGCGTGAATCATGAAAACCCCCATCCAGCCTCAATGGGGGTAGCCTCCGCGAAAAGGCGCGGAGTCGATATTGGGAAATTTCCCAGTACGTTGCTTACGGATTGATAATCTTGTGGCGAATCGCGAGTGCAACCGCATGCGTGCGGTTGACAGCTCCGAGCTTGCGCGCAGCGGTTGCAAGATGTTCCTCGGCGGTGCGCTGCGTGATGTTGAGGATCTCACCGATCTCCCACGCGGACTTGCCCTGCGACGCCCAGGCGATCACCTCGCGCTCACGCGGGGTCAGGCGCGCCGAGCGACTCGGTGCAGGATCGAGCAGACGGCGAATGTGGTCGAAGCCGTACATCGCCATCAGATGCAGAGCCGGCTTGCTGCGCGGATTGAGATCGAGATGGACGCCGCCGAGCGACACCGCGGCCTCGTAGCCGGTGAGCCCGTGGATGGGAACGATGAAGCCGCGTGACATCCGGAAATCGGTGGCGCGATTCATCACCTCTGCCGCATTCGGCTCGATCTCGGCATCATACGGCGCTTCCGACCACTCGAATGGGTTGAGCGATTGCCGGCACAGGCGCACCACAGGATCGACGCGATCGTAATTGTTTTGCGTGTAGAGACTGAACCAGCCCGCCGGCCAGCGCTTGGCGAGCACCATCTGCGCGAACCGCTGATCAGGATTCGGCAATCCGGTCACGATTATGGTCTCGAAGCCGAAGCGACCGAACGCCGTTTCGAGCGCGTCCATGGCATCCGGGACCCTGTCATAGGCTCCCAGCCCTTCGATGAAGTCCAGCGCCTCGCGGCCATAGTCAACGGCGGTCATCGATGCGTTCCCTGACGCTCGCGCATCCGTATAACACGTCTTGGGGGACTGCCTCAATTCACTCGCGCCCGTAATTCCCCGGGGTGGCATCGGCATCGAAGATTTAATCTACTTGTGGAGGAAGTGACCTCCAGTTACACCTCAGGCGTCTAGAGCGGGAAAGCCACGATGGAAGACGAGAACATCGCCCTCAACAGCGTGCTCGGCCTGGAACTGAACCGCGTGTTTTTCGCCGTCCGCGATACGGCGAACAAGCAGAAGATCATCGAGTTCGCCCGCGACGTGCTGCGGAGCGAACGCGCGGAACGTCCCGGCAGCGTGTCGCCGGAGGGACCGGCAAGCTAGGACGCAGCTGCAGCAAACGACGCCGACGCAACGGATCGCGCGACGACGCCCTTCGATTTGAGCGCGCTGATTTCAGGACATTCCGGCAGCGAAACTGATCCGCTCGTATCGTCATGAATGAGCTCCCCCCTCCCGGGAGGACAAAGCCGGCGCGTCGCCATCCACATCGCCAGGTATTTGACGCTGGATGACCTTGCATCGCTCGTGAGATGATCGCCGCCGCGATCGTCTTTCGGATACCAAGATCATGATGACACTGCGCCAGGTTGAAGTGATCCGTGCCGTGATGGTGACGGGCACCATTGGTGGCGCGGCCAAGCTGCTGAACGTATCGGCACCGGGGATCAGCCGGCTGGTCAAATATACCGAGCGCTCGCTCGGCATCCGCTTCTTCCAGCGCCAGAACGGCCGCTACTTCCCGACCCCGGAAGCCGAGAACATCTTCGAGCAGATCAACGGCGTCTACAAGAAGGTCGACGACCTCTCCGAGATCATCTCCAAGATCGGCCGCGGCGGCTTGTCGGAACTGCGTATCGGCTCGGTGCCGAGCATCTCGCAGGTGATGGTGCCGCGCGCCATCGAGCGTGTCCGGCGCCGCTATCCGGATCTCGGCATCGACATCAACATCCTCAAGATCGAGGAAGCCATCGACTATCTGCTGCTCGGCCGCGGCGAATGCGTGGCGATGAGCTACCGATTAGAGCATTCCGGTCTCGACTTCCTGCCGCTCGCCTCGGGCGAGCTCTATTGCATCGTGCCGCCCGGCCACGAGCTCGCCGGCCGCAAGCAGGTCTCGGCGGCCGAGATGACGCGCTATCCGCTGATCGGCATCGATCCCAACGATCCCTACGGCCGGATCATGGCCGAGATGTTTGCGCGCCATAAGCTCGACTACAACATCACCATCCGCGCGCGCTTCGGTACCACGGTCTGCGCGCTGGTGAAGGCAGGGCTCGGCATCGCCATCATCGATCAGTTCACGGTGGCTCATGGCGGCTATCCCGGCATCGAGCTGATCAAGATCGCCGAGCCGACGCGGTTCGACACCTATATCGCGGTGAAGCGCGGCGCGCCGCTGTCGCTCCATGTCGAATATTTCATCGAATCCCTGCGTGCCGAGATGCGCGCGGTCGAGCCGTCCCGCGGCAACGGCAAGGCCGTGCCCGGGCGGACGCGGAAGAAATAACATTATGTTAGGTTTGCGGGACGAAAGGGTAATTGTGTTAGGCAGAGGAATGGCTATCGTCCCTCTTGGAATTGCGCGGATTTCCCCGCTAATGGCCTAACATCAACGCGCGCCCCAAGGACCATCGAGGGACGATCAAGAGACGATAGTGGATCATGTCTAGCCGCGGCCCCGCTGCCTCCAAAAAACTCCTGACCGGCCTGATCGGCGCGCCGATCGCTCATTCCGCCTCCCCTGCCATGCATGAGCGCGCCGCCGAGGCGCTGGGCCTGCGGGGCCACTACCAGCTCATCGAGGTCGCCGGCGCGGACGCGACCGGGTTGAGAATGATGCTCGAGGGCGTGCGCCGGCTCGGCTTTGCCGGCGTCAACGTCACCTTCCCCTACAAGGAAGCCGTGGTGCCGCTGCTTGATGAGCTGGCATCGACGGCAGCGACCATGGCCGCGGTCAACACCGTCGTGGTCAGGAATAACAGACTGATCGGCCACAACACCGACACCACAGGCTTTGCGCGCGCGGTCAAGCCGCTGCTGGCGCCTGCCGGAAATGCAGTGGCCGTGATCGGCACTGGCGGTGTCGGCAAGGCCATCGCCTTCGCACTGGCGAGCCTGAAGGTGACTGACCTGCGCATCTTCGACAGCGAGCCGGCGCGTGCCGAGAAGCTTGCCGCGCTGCTGGCCAACCACGGCGGCGCACGGGTCGCCCGAAGCGTCGAGGACGCGCTTCATGGCGCAACCGGCCTCGTCAACGGCACGCCGGTCGGCATGCTGCCGAACCGGGACACGCCGGTCCCCCCGGCGCTGCTGCGCGAAAACCTGTGGGTCGCCGACGCCGTTTACTCGCCGCTGATCACGCCGTTGCTTGCCGCTGCGCGAGAGAAGGGCGCGCGGATCATGACCGGGCGGGAGCTTGCGATCTACCAGGCCGCCGACGCCTTCGAATTGTTCACGGGCCTTGCCCCATCGACTGAAGTCATGGGAGAGGCTTTTGACGCCGTGATGGCAGCGCGCAGCGCCGCCTATCAGGCAGCTTGAGGCGAAGCGGCCGGACACAAGGCCGCTTGCAAAATTGAAACGGGAGGAGAGGACGATGAAATCAACGCTACTGGTGGGCGCACTGCTCACTGCCATCACGACCACGGGCGCCTTCGCACAGACGATCAAGCTCGCCGACGTCGCCGAGCTGTCGGGCGGCGGCGCAACCGTCGGCACCAACTGGAAAAACGGCATCGACCTCGCGATCGAGGAGATCAATGCCAAGGGCGGCATTCTCGGCCGCAAGCTTGAGGTCACCCACGCCGACTCGCAATCGAACCCGGGCGTGGCGCGCGCGCAGGTGCAGAAGGCGCTCGACGCCGAGCCTTATGTGTTGCTCGGCCCCGGCTATTCCGGCTCGGTGAAGGTCACCGCGCCGCTCGCCGCCGAAGCCGGCATCACCCAGATCATGGGCGGCGAAGCCGCCGAGTTGACGCAGGCCGGCAACAAATTCCTGTTCCGCACCTCGTTCGGCCAGCAATCCTCGATGCCGAAGGTCGCAAAGTACATCCACGACGACATGAAGGCGAAGTCGGTCGCGGTGGTCTGGGTCAACAACGACTTCGGCCGTGGCGGACGCGACGTCGTCACCAAGGAGCTGGAGCGTCTCGGCTCCAAGGTCGTCGCCGATCTCTCCACTGAAGCGGGCCAGGCCGATTTCGCCGCCGACGTCGGCAAGATCAAGGCCGCCAATCCCGATGCCGTGTTTGTCTATTTGAACGAAGAAGAGAGCGCGCGCATCCTGAAGGAGCTGAAGCGCCAGGGCGTCACTGCGCCGCTGATGGGCGAGACCACGCTGATCGGCCAGAAGGTGATCGAGCTCGCCGGCGATGCCGCCAACGGCGCGCGCGGCCATGTCGGCCTCACCACGGATGCGCCGGTCGAGCTGATCAAGGGTTTCCGCGACCGCTTCTCGAAGAAGTACAATTACGTCCCTGATCATAACGGCCTGAAGGGCTACCTCGCCGTCTACATGGTGAAGGCCACCACCGAGAAGATGGGCAAGGTCGACCCCAAGGCGTTCGCCGACACGCTGCACGGCCTGACGATCAAGGCCTCTGAGGAGCCCGGCATTCTGATGGACGTCACCTTCGACCAGAATGGCGACATCGATCGGCAAAGCTTCCTGGTCGAGGTGGTCGACGGCAAGCAGGTAGTGAAGCAGGTATTGCCGAAGCTGAAGTGAGGCGTTCTTCACCTCTCCCCGCGCCTGTCTCGCCGGAGCTTTAGCGAAGGCGGATGCGGGGAGAGGGAGAAGATAAGGCGGCGAGAGGGGAAAATGTCCAATCTGTTCGATCTCCTGGTCGCGGGCCTCGCCACTGGCGCGATCTACGCGCTGGTCGCGGTCGGCTTCACGCTGCTGTGGCAGACCTCGCAAACCATCAATTTTGCGCAAGGCGAGTTCGTGATGCTGCCGGCGTTTTTGATGCTAGCGGCGATGCATGTCGGCGCGCCGTTCTGGCTCGCGATCATCCTCGGCATTCTCTTGTCGATGATCCTGCTTGGTCTCGCCTTCAAGATGCTGCTGGTCGACCCGATGATGCGCCACGGCGTGCTGCCGCTGGCGATCGCGACCATGGCGCTGGCCATCGGCATCAAGGAAGCCGTGAAGCAATTCTTCAGCGCCGAGGCCTCGCCGTTTCCGTCGATCGTGCCGACCGGCGACATCTCCGTCCTCGGCCACGCCGTCTCGCTGCAAAGCATCGGCGTGCTGGTCGTCGCGATCCTGGCTGTATTCGGGCTGACCACCCTGCTCAACCGCACCTCGCTCGGTCACCAGATGCAGGCGGCGGCGCAGAACCCCACGGTCGCGCGCATCATCGGCGTGCCTGTCGAGCGCATGATCTTGCTGACGTTCCTGATCAACGCCTTCCTGGTCGCGCTGGCGTCGCTGCTGATCACGCCGATCTATCTCGCCAAGTTCTCCTCCGGTGAAGTGCTGGGCCAGGCCGCCTTCATCGCCGCGATCGTCGGCGGCTTCAACCAGGTCCGCGGCGCGATCGCCGGCGGCCTGTTGATCGGCGTGCTCGACAATCTCGCGGCCGCCTATGTCTCGACGCAGTATCGAGCCGCCGTGCCGATGATCTTCCTCATCGCCGTGATCCTGTTCCGGCCGCAGGGCCTGCTCGGCCGCGCCGAGGAGCGCACGGTATGAGCGGCTATGCCAAACCCCTGAAGATCGCGCTCGGCCTCGCCGTCATCGCCGGCCTGATCGTCATCCCCATGAACTTCAACCGCTACGGTCTGTTCATCCTGAGCCAATGGGCGGTGATGACCATCGCCGCTATGGGGCTCAATCTCACGCTCGGCTATGCCGGCCAGGTGTCGCTGGCGCAGGGCGCCTTCGTCGGCATCGGCGCCTATGCCGCCGCGATCATGACGACCCACGGTTGGCCGCTGCCGGCGGCAATTGCAGTCGCGATCGCCTTGAGCTTCGCAGTCGGCTGGGTGCTCGGCTATCCCGCGCTACGCGTGCAACACCATTACCTCGCGTTCGTGACGCTCGCCTTCTCCACCCTCGCCTTCCTTGTGTTCCGCAACGAGAGCTGGCTGACCGGCGGTATCTACGGCATCTCCGGCATCCCGCGGCCGCACTTTTTCGGCATTGCGACCAACAAACCGCTGCCGTTCTACTATATCTGTCTCGGCTCGCTTGCGATCGTCTCGCTGGCGGTGTGGTGGCTGATCCGCTCGCCCTGGGGACGCGCCTTCATGGCACTGCGCGAAAATCCCCTGCGCGCGCAATCACTCGGCATCGATACCCGCCGCTACACGCTGATGGCGTTCGCGATCGGCTCGGCGCTCGGCGGCGTCGCCGGCGCGCTCTATGCGCCGTTGACGCAATATATCGATCCCGTTCCCTTCAACCTGTCGCTCTCGCTCGATCTCTTGATGATGGTGATCGTCGGCGGCGCCGGCTTCTATTTCGGCCCGTTCCTTGGCGCGATGATCGCGGTGCTGCTGCCGGAATGGCTGCGCTTCACCGAAGGCTATTATCTGATGCTCTACGCGATCGCGGTGATGGGGCTGCTGATCTGGTCGCCGACAGGCATCCTGGGAATCCTCGACCGCCATATGGCCGCACGGCGCACCAAGGCGGCCTCCGCACTGCGCGCCGTCGCCAAATCCCGCCTGGAGACGGCGCAATGAGTGCGGTGCTCGAGGTCACCAATATCAAGAAGAGCTTCGGCGGCATCACCGCGGTCGACGACGTCTCCTTCGACGTGCGCGAGGGCGAGATCCTCGGCCTGATCGGCCCGAACGGCTGCGGCAAGTCGACCTTGTTCAACTGCATCCTCGGCCAGCTCACGCCATCAGGCGGTGAGGTCAGGCTCGACGGCAAGGTCGTCACGGGCTTGCGCCCTTCCGAGCTGAACAAACTCGGCGTCAGTCGCACCTTCCAGCTTCTGCAGGTGTTTCCAAAGCTTTCGGTTCGCGAGAATCTGATCCTCGCGGGTCAGGAGCATCAGGGCAACATGGCCTCGCGCCTGGTCGGCCGCTCCGATGCCGGATTGACCGACGCCGCCAACCAGATGATCGGATTCTTCAAGCTCGATCATCTCGCGGCTGAACCCGCCGGCGGCCTCTCCTACGGCCAGCAAAAGCTGCTCGATGCCGCCATGGCCTTTATGGGCGGCCCACGCCTGGTGCTGCTCGACGAGCCTGCCGGCGGCGTCAATCCGACCATGCTGTCCGACCTGAAGGAACGGCTGGTCGCGATCAACCGCGAGAAGAATGCCACCTTCGTCGTGATCGAGCACAACATGGAATTCGTGATGTCGCTGTGCTCGCGCGTGATGGTGATGGCGGAAGGCAAGGTGCTGGCGATGGGACGGCCCGACGAGGTTCGGAAGAACCCGGCCGTGATCGAAGCCTATCTCGGACATTAGGGAGCGCGAGCCATGAGCGACCCGATCCTCTCGGTTCACAATCTCTTCGGCGGCTACGGCAAGATGACGATTCTGAACGGCACCACCTTCTCGGTGCCGTCCGCGACGATCACCACGATCATTGGCCCCAACGGCGCCGGCAAGTCCACCGTGTTCAAGGCGATCTTCGGTCTCTTGAAGCTCCGCGAGGGCAAGATCAGCTTTGCCGGCCGCGACGTCACAAACTTGAGCCAGCGCGCGCTGCTCAATGCCGGCATCTGCTACGTGCCGCAGGGCCGCAACATCTTTCCCGAGCTTTCGGTACGTCACAACATCGAGCTCGGCGGGGTCGCGGCGAAGGGCATCGACCTGCCGACACGAATCGAGGCCGCGCTCGACCTGTTTCCGGCGCTGCGGCGCAAATCGACCCAGCAGGCCTCGACCTTGTCCGGCGGCGAGCAGAAACAGCTCGAAATCGCCCGCTCGCTGCTGCTCGAGCCGAAGCTGGTGCTGATCGACGAGCCCTCGATCGGGCTGTCGCCGCTGATGGTGCAGCAGACCTTCGACATCCTCAAATCCTTGCGTGACCGCGGCGTCACTATCCTGATGATCGAGCAGAACGCGCGCTCGGCGCTGGAGATTTCTGACATCGGCATCGTGCTCGAGCTCGGCCAGACTCGTATGGTCGACAAAGCGGAGCGCATTCTGAACGATCCCCGCATCGGCCAGCTCTTCCTCGGCGGCGCCATGGAGGAGAGCGCGGCATGAGCGCGAAAATGCGCATCGCGGTGGCCGGCGCCGGCCTGATCGGCCGCCGCCATGTCGAACTGATCGACGCTTCGCCGGATTGCGTGCTGGCCGGCATCGCTGACCCCTCCCCCAACGCGAAAGAGTTTGCGCAAGCACGCAAGACGCCCTGGCACGCAGATCATCGCGCTTTGCTTGCGGACGAGAAGCCAGACGGTTTGATTATCGCCTCCCCGAACGCACTGCATTTCCAGATGGCGCTCGATTGCGCTGAGGCCCGCGTACCCGCGCTGATCGAGAAGCCGGTGACTGATACCGTCGCAGCCGCGCGGCGCCTGTGCGCCGCGGTCAGGCGGACCGGCGTGCCGATGCTGGTCGGCCATCATCGCCGGCACAATCCGATCATCAAGGCCGCGCGCGAGGCAGTGACATCAGGCAAGCTCGGCCAGCTCACGGCCGTGGTCGGGCTGTGGTTGCTGAAGAAACCCGACGATTATTTTGATGTCGCGTGGCGGCGCGAGCACGGCGGCGGCCCGCTGCTGATCAACCTCATCCACGACATCGACAATCTCCGCTTTATCTGCGGCGAGATCGCCGAGGTGCAGGCACTGACCTCGAACAAGGCTCGCGGCTTTGCCGTCGAGGATACCGCCGCATTGCTGCTACGCTTCGAATGCGGTGCGCTCGGAACAGTAGCCGTGTCGGACGCAACGCCGGCACCGTGGAGCTGGGAGCTCACCTCCGGCGAGAACCCCGCGTATCCCAAGCAAGACCAGCCCTGTTACATCTTCTCCGGCACCGTGGGCTCGTTGTCCGTGCCGAACATGGAACTCTGGTCCTACGCGCAACAGTCTGGCTGGTACGCGCCGCTGGCGCGCGAGAGCATCGCGCCGGCGGCTGTCGATCCGCTGGCCGAGCAGCTCCGGCATTTCTGCGCGGTGATCGCGGGGCGCGAACAGCCGCTGATCTCGGCGGAGGATGCGATGGGGACGCTCGCGGTCGTCGAGGCCGTCAGCGAGGCCGCGCGCACGGGCCAGAAAATATCGCCGGGCCACATCATGGAGCAGGCAGCATGAACAAGCGCTCGATCGCAACGGTCTCCCTCTCTGGCGCCCTCGACGAAAAGCTGCGTGCCATCGCATCCGCAGGCTTCGAGGCGGTGGAGATTTTTGAGAACGACCTGCTGTCGTTCGGTTCAAAGCCGCGCGAGATCGCAAAGCTCTGCAAGGACCTCAATCTCGAGATCTGCGCGTTCCAGCCGTTCCGTGATTTCGAGGGCATGCCGGAGCCGCAGCGCGCGCGCAATTTTGCCCGCGCCGAGCGCAAGTTCGATCTGATGCAGGAGCTCGGCACTGATCTCTTGCTGATCTGCTCCAACGTGTCCCCTCACTCGCTCGGCGGCATCGACCGCGCGGCCGACGATTTTCGCGAGCTCGGCGACCGCGCTGCCAAGCGGGGCCTGCGCGTCGGCTATGAGGCGCTGGCCTGGGGCCGGCACGTCAACGACTATCGCGACGCCTGGGAGATCGTGCGGCGCGCCGATCATCCCGCGATCGGCGTCATCCTCGACTCTTTTCACGCGCTGGCGCCGGGGTTCCCGGTTCGCGCCATGGCCTCGATCCCCGGCGACAAGATCTTCCTGGTGCAGCTCGCCGACGCGCCCAAGCTCGAGCTCGACATCCTATCGTGGAGCCGGCACTTCCGCTCCTTCCCCGGCCAGGGCGATCTGCCGGTCGGCGAGTTCATGCAGGCGATCGCGGCGACCGGTTATTCCGGGCCATGGTCGCTGGAGATCTTCAACGACCAGTTCCGCGCCGGCTCCGCGGCGCAGACGGCGGTCGACGGCCTGCGCTCGCTGATCCTGTTGCAGGACCACCTCGCCCCGGACTGGCCAAAGCTCGTCGGCGAGCCCCTGGCCCCTAAGCCCAAGAGCAGCGGCACCGGTTTCATCGAATTCGCCGTCAACGAGGCCAAGGCCGGCGAGCTCGCGCAATTGTTCTCGCAGCTCGGCTTCCGCAAGACGGGCAAGCACCGCAGCAAGGCGGTGGAGCGCTGGTCGCAAGGCAAGGTCGAGCTCGTGATCAACTCCGAGACCGGCGGCTTTGCGCATTCGCACTATGTCACCCATGGTCCCGGCGTCTGCGCCATCGCGCTCGACATCGACAATGCCGGCCTTGCCATGCAGCGGGCCGAGACGCTGAAGGCGCGCACCTTCTATCAACCGGTGGGGCCGGGCGAGCTGGAGATCCCCGCGATCCACGGCGTCGGCGGCAGCCTTCTGTACTTCCTCGACCAGGCCGGCAAGAACTGGGACACGGATTTCGAGCCCGTCGCGAGCAACGCAAGCGCGGATGCGTTGATCGCGGTCGATCACATCGCGCAGTCGATGCCTTATGACGAGATGCTGTCGTGGCTGCTGTTCTACACCGGCATCCTCGACCTGAAGCGGCTGCCGCAGATGGAGATCGCCGACCCCAGAGGCCTCGTGCAGAGCCAGGCTCTCATCAATGGCGACCAGAGCCTGCGTTTCGTCGTCAACGGCTCCTCGGCCAATCGCACACTGCCGGCCCGCTTCATCTCGGAGTTTTTCGGCTCGGGCGTGCAGCATGTCGCCTTTGCGTGCGAGGACATCTTTGCGACCGTCGCCGCGATGCGCGCCCGCGGCGCCGGCTTCCTCGATATCCCTGACAATTACTACGACGACATCGAAGCTAAATACGACCTCGCGCCCGATGTCATGGCCAAGCTCCGCGCCAACCACATCCTCTACGACCGCGAGGGCGACGGCGAATTCTTCCAGGTCTACACCCACATTTTCGACGAGCGCTTCTTCTTCGAGATCGTCGAGCGGCGGAGCTATCAGGGATTTGGCGCGCCCAATGCCGGCATCAGGCTCGCCGCGCAAGCGCGCGAGATGCGGCCCGCGAGCATGCCGCGGGTGTGATGACCCTCTCCCCTCGCGGGCTCCTCTCCCCGCACGCGGGGAGAGGGGGAAACTAAGCCCTTACTTCATCGGGCACTTGTCGTGGAAGCGGTCCTGATCGTTGGTGACGATGGTGGCGACGGTCTTCAGCGAGAGCTCGCCGCCGGCGCCCTTCACCACGTCCTGCAGATAGAAGTTCTGGATCGGGATGTGGTTGTTGCCGTATTTGAACGCGCCGCGCAGCGACTTGAAGTTGGCCTTCTCCATCTCGGCCTTCATCGCGTCCTTCTTGGTCGTGTCGCCGCCGACGGCGACCACCGCGCTGTTGATGAGCTGCGCCGCGTCATAGGCCTGCGCGCCGTAATAGCTCGGCCGGGCGCTCGGATATTTTGCGCGGTAGTCGGCCACGAACTTCTTGTTCTGCTCGTTCGGCAGATCGTTCACCCACTCCTGCGCGCCGGGCACCCCGAACGCATTCTCCTTCTGCAACGGCAACGTCGTCTCGTCGACGGTGAAGGCGGTGTAGAGCGGCATGGTGCTCTTCATGCCGGCCTGGACATATTGATTGAGGAACTGCGCGCCGGCCGCACCGGGATAGAACACGAAGATCGATTCGGCGCCGGAGGCGCGAGCTTTCGCCAGCTCGGCGGAGAAGTCGAGCTGGCTCGGCCAGACCGTGTATTCCTCGCCCTTGACCTCGCCCTTGAAGGTGCTCTTCAGGCCCGCGAGCATATCCTTGCCCGCGGCGTAGTTCGGGCCGATCAGGAATACGCTCTTGACGGCGTTCGCGTTCATGTAAAGGCCCATGGCGGCCGGCGTCTGGTCGTTCTGCCAGGAGGTCGAGAACACGTAAGGGCTACACAGCTCGCCCGCGAGCTGCGACGGGCCGGCATTGGCGGAGATCAGGAAGGTCTGCGAGTCCACCGCGGTCTTGAGCGAGGCGAGCAGCACGTTCGACCAGATGTAGCCGGCCAGGAAATCGACCTTGTCGGACTGCACCAGCTTCTCGGTCTTCTGCTTGCCGACATCAGGCTTCTGGCCATCGTCCTCGTAGATCACCTCGACCGGCTTGCCGCCCATCTTGCGTCCGAGATGGTCGAGCGCGAGCTCGAACGAGTTGCGCATGTCGTTGCCGATCACGGCGGTCGGGCCGCTGAAGGTCGAGACGAAACCGATCTTGATGGTGTCGCCGGCGAATGCCGGATTTGCCAGCACCAGCGCCGCTGCGCCCGCCAGCCAGTATGCCGTCCTCATAACTCACTCCCCTCCCAATTATTGGCCCCCGGAAACGGGGTGATCGCCGCCCCGGGTCTGCCTCTATTGAACGCAAAATCTGTCGCGCCGCCAATGGCCCAGCGGCTCGTCCTGCACCATATTTCGCCCTAAACGGAGATGGCAAGAAATATAATTCTACTCACTTCGGCCGAGGCCGGTCCGGAGCCTGCGGCGCTTTTTCGCGGGAATATCGATACGCCAAGCCTATTCCATCATTGAGGACGGCTATTGGACCACGGCACCCAATCCGCACTTAAATAAGTGAGTGAAGCAGCGAGATCAGAGGGTGTATCATGGCCGCAAATCCCCATCGTGTCGTCATCGTCGGCGCCGGCTTCGGCGGGCTGGAGACGACTTACCGGCTTGCCGGCGCGCCGGTGGAGATCACGCTGATCGACCGCCGCAACCACCATCTGTTTCAACCGCTGCTTTACCAGGTCGCGACCGCCTCGCTTGCGACCAGCGAGATCGCCTGGCCGATCCGTCATCTCATGCGCGACCGCCGCGAGGTGACGACGCTGTTTGCCACAGTGAGCGGCGTCGATGCCGACAGGCGATGCGTGCAGATCGACGATGGCAGCGAGGTGCCTTACGACACGCTGGTGCTCGCCACCGGCGCGCGCCACGCCTATTTCGGCCATGACGAGTGGGAGACATGGGCGCCGGGACTGAAGACGCTGGAAGACGCGACCACACTGCGCCGTCACATCCTGGTGGCGTTCGAGCGCGCCGAGCGGGAGACTGATCCCGCGAAGCGCGCGGCGCGATTGACCTTCGTGATCGTCGGCGCCGGCCCGACCGGCGTCGAGCTCGCCGGCACCATCGCCGAGATGGCACATCACACACTGCCGGCAGATTTCCGCAACATCGACACCCACAAGGCGCGCGTCGTGCTGATCGAGGCGGGCCCGCGCGTGCTGGCGGGCTTTCCCGACGATCTCTCGGCTTACGCGCAGGCCTCGCTGGAAAAGATCGGCGTCGAGGTCGTGCTCGGGCAGGCCGTGACCGAGATCAACCGTGATGGCGTGGTCTTCGGCGGCAAGCTGCTCGAGGCCAAGACACGAATCTGGGCCGCCGGCGTACGCGCTTCGCCCGCGGCCGAATGGCTGGGCGCACCGAGCGATCGCGCCGGACGCGTGCAAATCGCCGACGATCTCACCATTCCCGGCCATCCCGAAATCTTCGCGATCGGCGACACCGTCAACATCAACGCCTGGAACGGCAAGCCCGTGCCCGGCATCGCACCTGCGGCGAAGCAGCAGGGCAAACATGTCGCCGCAACCATCAAGGCGCGACTGCAGGGCGCGCCGACCACCCCGTTCCGCTACAAGCACGCCGGCAGCCTCGCGCAGATCGGCAAGCGGCTCGCGGTGATCGATTTCGGCAAGGTCAAACTGCGCGGTACCATCGCATGGTGGATCTGGGGCATCGCCCACATCTACTTCCTGATCGGCCTCCGCCACCGCCTCAGCGTCGCGCTGAGCTGGCTGTGGATCTACGCGCGAGACCAGCGCGCGGCGCGGCTGATCACGCAGGGCAGCAGCAAGGTGGTGGGCTAAACGTCAAGTCCCTCGACCAAAAAATATATTGCCTGCGATCATCGACCGCCCAGCTTGAACCCGACGATGGCCGCTATTTAATCCGCGGCGCATTGGATCCATGTTGGAGTCGGCCATGTCCGTCGTCGATTTTTTCGCGCCTCTTTCGTTCCTGTTGATCGCCGGCTTCGCGGCGCTGATCCTTCTGCTGATGAGCATTCGCGTCGCCAATCAATACGAACGCAGCGTCGTATTCCGGCTCGGCAGGTTCAACCGCACCGCCGGGCCAGGCCTCTATCTGGTGTGGCCCGTGATCGAATGGCAGGACAAGCTCGACCTGCGCACCATTACCGCCAACGTCGAACAGCAGGAAGGCATCACGCGCGACAACGTTCCGATCAAGGTTGACGCTGTGGTCTGGTATCGCATCGTCGATCCCGAGCGCGCCGTGATCGAGGTGAAGGCCGTTTCCAACGCCGTCGTACAGGTCTCGCTGACGACCCTGCGCGCCGTACTCGGACAGCACACGCTGGACGAGATCCTCAAGGCACAAGATACCATCGCCGACGTCATGCAAAGGGCGATCGACGCCACCACCGAACCTTGGGGGGTCAAGGTCGAGCTGGTGCAGATGAAGAGCGTGGAGATTCCGCCAAGCATGCAGCGCGCCTTGGCTCAGGAGGCCGAAGCCCTGCGCGAGAAGCGCGCACGCCTGATCAAGGCCGAGGCCGAACTCGACGCCGCCGAGCAGCTGCGCCAGGCCGCCGAAGTGATCATGCAGAACCCCGCCGGCCTCGAACTCCGCCGCATGCAGATGATCACCGAAGTCGGCGCCGAGCAGAACACCATGACGCTGGTGATGATGCCGAGCGAATTCGTCTCGATGGCACGAGGGATTTCGGATGCAGCCAAAGTGATGGCCGCGAAGGGGTGAGGAGAGATTGCATCTTCGATGCAATCTGACCTTTCCCCCGCATCCGCCGAGCCTCCCTTATTTTGAACCTCGAGGTTGCCGACACCCGACGAGCTACGGCGTCTTGCAGACGAAATTCGCCGCGTCCTCGCTGTCGCCCTGCCCGGAATACGCGGCGTAGCTCGGATAGGGGCACAGCGGCCGCGTGCGGCCTGGACTCCAGGACGCAGGGACTTCCTTGTTAGCGGGGTTGGCGGACGCAATGACGCGCTCGGGTGCCTTGCCCTTTTCCACCCAGTCGGTCAACGCGGTCAGTGCATCGAACTTGTCGAGGGTGACACCGCCACCGCAATGCGTTTCGCCGGGAATCGTGAACAGGCGCGCGACGCTGTCGGCATGCCCCTGCAGGTTCTTGTTCAGCCGGTCGTACCAGCGGATGGTGTCGTTCACAGAGAATACCGGATCGGCCTGGCCATGATAGATCAGCATCTTGCCGCCGGACTTCTGGAGCGATGCGAGCTTTGGATCATCGATGTCGGGCGGCGTCATGAAGTCCATGGCCGATTCCGTGAAGGTGGCGTCCTTGGCGAAAATCCTGGGCGCGTCCTTGTCGAAATCATAGGCCTTCAGTGCCTCGACCAGCTTCTCGTTGCTGCCCTCGACCACGACCGGGGGTGTCGAGAAGATGTAGTTCAGTGACGCTGCGCCCATGGTGGCGATGATCGGGTAATTGTTCCAGGGCGCGATGGGGCTCTCGACCTTCCAGGTGCGCCAATTGCCGGTGCCGATGCCGCCATCGAGGGGCCAGTCGGAATAGAGAGGCTCACCTTTGGAATTCTTCGGTCCGGCGAGGCTCATCTTCAGGGCGTCGACCTTGGCTTCGGACAAGCAAGCGCTGTTCTGCCCCGGAGCACAGGCCAGACTCTTGAAATCGAACGCCTTCTGACAGGCAGCGAGATTGGCCGTCAGCCCATCCTTGACGCCGTCAAGCGTATCGCAGGCCTCCGTAATGCGCGAGGAAACGAGCTGGGCGTCCTCCTTGGTGATGGACTTGCGCAGATCGGGATCAGCTTTCAGGAAGGCCTGCACGTCCCAGGCGTGCTGGATCGCAGCGCGCGGCAGATCGAACCCAGGATTGCCGACGAGGAAGCCGTCGTAATTTTCCGGCATGCGCGACGCCGCGACCATGGTGTGACGCCCGCCGTTCGAGCATCCCGCCATATAGGAGCGATCCGGCTTGCGTCCGTAGTGAAGGGCAATGATTTGCTTTGCGACCGGCGACAGCGTCATGTCGGCGGCATAACCATAGTCGCGCCGCGCCTGCGGATCGAGGCCGAACGCCGCGCCGGCAGTCAGGCCCAGCGACTTGTTCGCGGGGTCCGAGCCGGAATGACCACTGTCCGACGACAGCACGGCAAAACCGCGCGCCAGTGGCACTGTGCCACCGGAGGCTAAGCCCTCGGGCAGGCTGCCAAGAGCGGGCACGACCACGCCGTCATTGCCGCCATTGACCTGATGCAGGAAGCGGCCGTTCCACTCGGCCGGCAATCGCAATTCGAACCCGATGGCATACTGCTTCCCGTCGACTCCCGTGCGCCGGTTGGCAAGCCCCGTCAAAATACAATGCTTGGGGAGACCGTTAGCGGCGTCCTGCGTTTTGGACCCGGTTATCTCGATGCTGGAGATGCCGAGCGACGCGGTGGTGACCGGCGAGCAGGCCTCGCCGTCGGCGCGAGCCAAGGCGGTCGATCCCAGAAGCGCGGCCAGCGCGGCGGTCGATATCAAGCCAGTCCTCATGCGGACCTCCCTATTTAGTTATATATTATAATCATTACTTCCATTTCTTATTTTGGCAAGTGCCGCCGCACCGCGGCATGTGCCGGCGATTTGAAGCATCATCCGCATAGGGGGGGACGCCAAGCCGCAGCACGCGGCCAATCGGTATTCGGCTCCGTTAGTCTAGCCGCAACCGATCCACTCGGCCGACGCATCGTCGTTCAACCGCGCCAAAGCGTCGGCGCGCCGCGTAAGCACGGCACGTTGATTTATGTAGCCCTTGTCGGTGATTTCGCCGCCATCGACCGACGGCGGCTCGGCGAGCAGCAGCGCACGGGTGGCGTGACCGGAGGAATGGGCGCCCTGCTGCTTCAGCTTTGCCAGGCCTTGCGCGATGGCCGTCCTGACCTTCTCGTGCGCCAGCACATCACCCACGCCCGCCGCCTCCGGCAAACCGGCCTGAGCGCGACAGGCAACGATATTGGGGAACACCAGGAACCGTACTTCGTCGCCGCCATGGCCGCTGACCACGATGTCCTGCGCAAGCGGCGCCAGGGCGGCGATACCAGCGACGCGCAACGTGCCGACGCTGACCCAGGTGCCCGAGTTGAGCTTGAAATCCTCAGCGACACGGCCATCAAAGAACAAGCCACGTTCGGGCCGTTTCGCATCCGCGAGCTTCACGGCGTCGCCGATGAGATAAAATCCCTCTTCGTCAAACGCTTGCTTCGTCAGCTCCGGCGCTTTCCAATAGCCAGGCGTGACGTTGGGGCCACGCACCCGCACCTCCAGCTTGTCGCCGGAGGTCACGAGCTTCAATTCGGTGCCGGGAATCGGCACGCCGATATTGCCGGAACGCTCCGCGAGGAAATGACAGTCGGTCGCCAGCGGCGACGTTTCCGTCGAGCCCCACGCCGAGACCATCGGTAGTGCGCGGCCACCGGTCTCGACGGAGAGTTGCTCGAGCGCGTCCCAGAGATTCTGCGGCAAGGCCGCACCGGCATAGAAGGCGAACTTCACCTCGCCAAAGAAACGCCGGCGCAGTTCCTCGTCGCCACGCAGCGCCGCGATCAGCATATCGAAGCCGCGCGGCACGTTGAAATAGACCGTCGGCATCACGCTTTTCAAATTGGCCAGCGATGTTGAAAAGAGGCCGGGCGCGGGCTTGCCACCGTCGATATAGAGCGAGCCGCCATTGCGCAGCACGAGATTGAAATTGTGGTTGGCGCCGAACGTGTGGCTCCAGGGCAGCCAGTCGAGGATGACAAGATCATCGCCTTGTTCGAGAAAGGTCCAGGTTTGTGCCTTCGCCTGCTGGCTCGAGGTCAGCATGCGCTGGGTGTTGATGACGGCCTTCGGCGTGCCTGTTGAGCCCGAGGTGAACAGGAATTTTGCGATCGTATCAGGCGTCACGGCGGCAAAGGCCTTTGCAACGTCGGGAGACTCGGACGTTGCCGCGATGGCACGGAAGGCAAGCGCATCGGCGTCGTCAGTGACGCCACTGATGATCTGCGCTGTGTGCAGCGGCTTGATCGCTGCGAGCGCCGCGGCAAACGGCTTTGTGGCGGAAACATAGATCGCGCCGGGCTCAAGCAGCGCGATCATGCTTTTCAGCTTGTCGAAATCCCTCGACATCAGCGAATAGGCCGGCGAGATCGCGGCCGAGGGCACGCCGACATGCTGGGCGGCAAGCGCGAGCAGCGCGTGATCGATGCTGTTGTCGGACAGAATGACGACGGGACGCCGCGCGCTGAGCCCCTGCTCCAGAATCCACGACGCTGCCGCGCGTACCCGCCGCAAGGCGCCCGCGTAGGTCATGGTGGCCCACGGCGTATCGGCGCTGTCTCGCTCCGCGAGGAAGATTTTGTCTGGCGTCTCCCGCGCAAAATGCTCCAGCCAGTCGCCGATACAGCGCGCACAATCGCACAGGGGCTCTGGCGAGCGCAGCACGATGCTGCCGTCGGCGCGATGCTCGGCGACGGTCTTGGGCGTTGCGAACAGGCTCGAAGCGTCACCGCGAATGGCCGCCGTCATGGTTTCCTCCTCACCCGCGTCAGGGATCGGTCGCAGCCTCGTTTCGGGCCGCTTTTGATCATAATGTTGGGCAGGACGATTGTTGTCGTCAACAACAATCTTCCGCTCGTGGCCTCCAGCCGCTATGGTCGCGCGGCAGGAGATCCCACGTGACAGCCAGCGCAGCCCAGACGTCCCCTCGCAAACGCACCGGCAACGGCGCGGCGCGGCGGATCGACGCGGACGAGATCGGCCTCGATGGGCTGATCGGCCACGCCGGCTACGCGGTGCGGCGCTTCCAGATCTGGATCTTTCAGGACTTCATCAAGACGCTTCGAGAGGTCGATATCCGGCCGACGCAATATTCGGTGCTGACTGTGATCGGCGCCAATCCGGGGCTCTCGCAGATGGCGGTGGCAAAACGCCTCGGCATCGAGCGCGCCCGGCTGGTGCATCTGCTCGATAGCCTTGAAGAGCGGAAGCTGCTGAAGCGGGTCAAATCGAAATCGGACCGGCGATCGCACGCGCTGCACCTGACCGCGCAGGGCGAGACAGCGCTGGCAGGATTCAAGCGCCTCGCCGCCGAGCACGAACGGCATATCGAGGAGAAGATCGGCAAGGCTAACCGGGAGCGGCTGCTTCAGATCCTTGCCGGCTTCACCTGACACAACTGCCCACGATTTGGGCAGATGCCCGTTCCGGGGCTTTGGGGCCGCGACCCCACCGATCGGCAAAACATCCCACAACCTACTGATCTCGCGATAGTATCCGAAGCGTCGGGCCTGCCCGGATTCTGTACACAATGGCACATCGCTTGCTTCATTCCGGGTGAAGACATGTTGCCGGAGTTTTGACGCCATGGGGGCTGAACTGGGGGCTGAGCAGCCTGAAACGATCGCCGCGATTGTGGCCGCACATCGCGCGGGCACGCTCACGCCGGCGCAGACGGTGGCCCGGACCTATCAGCGCATCCGCGAGCACAACGATCCCGCCATCTTCATCAGCCTGCGCGACGAAAAGGACGCGCTTGCCGAAACCGAAAAGCTTGCGGCGCGCGCCGATGCCGCCAGCTTGCCGCTCTATGGCATTCCCGTCGCGGTGAAGGACAACATTGACGCCTTGGGCTTTCCGACCACGGCAGCCTGCCCGGCTTTCTCCTACACGCCGACGCACGACTCGACCGCGGTGGAGCGGCTGCGTGCGGCCGGTGCCATCATCATCGGCAAGACCAATCTCGATCAGTTCGCCACCGGCCTCGTCGGCGTGCGTTCGCCCTATGGCATCCCGAAGAATTCGATCCGCGAGGATCTAATCCCCGGCGGCTCGAGCTCGGGCTCGGCGACGGCCGTCGGCGCAGGGCTCGTGCCGCTGTCGCTCGGCACCGACACGGCCGGCAGCGGCCGCGTGCCAGCGATGCTCAACAACATTGTCGGGCTGAAGCCGAGCCTCGGCATGATCTCGACCGCGGGCCTGGTGCCAGCCTGCCGCACGCTCGACTGCATCTCGGTGTTCGCACTGACGGTGGATGATGCGGCGCTCGCGCTCTCGGTGATGGCCGGCCCCGACCAGGCCGATCCGTTCTCGCGCGACCGGCCATTTGAGCCAATCACCGCCTTCCCGACCAAGCTGCGCCTCGGCGTGCCGCGCAACGGGCAGCTGATCTTCTTTGGCGACAAGAAATCGGAAGCCGCTTACGCCGATGCGCTGAAGCGCTGGACCGCACTTGGGGCAACGCTGGTTGAATTCGACCTCGAGCCGTTCTACGAGACCGCCCGGTTGCTCTATGAGGGCCCGTGGGTCGCAGAGCGCTATCTCGTGATCAAGAATCTGCTGGCATCCGCGCCCGATTCGATTCATCCGGTGACGCGCGAGATCACCGCGGCCGGCGCGCGGCTGACGGCAGCCGAGACCTTCTCGGCGCTTTATCGTCTCCAGGGACTGCGCAAGATCGCCGAGCGCACGTTTGCCAACATCGACGCGCTGGTGCTACCGACGGCGCCGACGGCCTATACGACCGCGCAGGTGCTGGCCAATCCGATCGAGCTCAACAGCCGGCTCGGCACCTACACCAATTTCGTCAACCTGCTCGATCTCTGCGGCCTCGCTGTGCCGGCATCGATGCGCGCGGACGGCATTCCGTTCGGCATCACGCTGCTGGCGCCGGCAGGACGCGATGGGATGCTCGCGAGCATCGGCCGCGTCTTCCATGCAGATACGAAACTGACCGTTGGCGCGAAGGGCGTGGCGCAGGCACCGCTTGCGGCCCTTCCCACGAACAGTAGCGACGAGATTCCGATTGCCGTCGTCGGCGCACACCTCTCCGGCATGGCGCTGAACGGGGAATTGAAGGCACTGAATGCGAAGCTGATCGAGGTGACCAAGACCGCACCGGACTACAAGCTCTATGCGATTCCGACCGCACCGCCGAAGCCCGGCATGTTGCGCGTCGAGGCGGGCAAGGGCGCGTCGATTGAGCTCGAAATCTGGACGTTGTCGTCGTCTGCGTTCGGCAAGTTCGTGAATGCGATTCCTGCGCCGATGGCGATCGGGACGATCAGGCTAACGGATGGTCGTAGCGTGAAAGGGTTTCTCGTCGAGCCGGAGGTGCTGGGCGAGGCGCGCGATATCACGGCGTATGGCGGCTGGCGAAAGTTCATGGCGGAAGCCGCCAAGACGTAGGCGGCGCCCTACACCGACACCGCGTAAATCTCATACTCCCCGCGCACCAGTTCGATATGGGCGCGCATCGCGGCGGCGGCGCCCTGCTTGTCACCGCGCATGATGGCGACGACGACGCGGTCGTGCTCGGCTTGTGACTTGGCGAGACGGCCGAGATTGCGGAACTGGGCGCGACGGAACGGCTGCACGCGCACGCGCGTCGCCAGCGTGATCTCGGCGATGTAGCCGTTCTGCGATCCCGCATAGATCGCGTTGTGGAAGCGCTCATTGACCTCGTGGAAGCGATCGGGATTGCCGGCGTAGCTGAGAACGCGCAGCTCTTCGTGAATGGCCTCCAAACCGTGACGCTCGGCGGCCGACATGCGCTCGGCCGCAAGGCCGGCACACAATGCCTCAAGCTCCGCCATCGCCTCGAACATGCTCTTGAGCCGCTCGATCGACGGCTGCGCGACCACGGCACCACGATGGGGCCGCGCCTCGACCAGGCCGCTCGTGACCAATTGACGCAGCGCTTCGCGCACCGGCGTCCGCGAGACGCTGAAGCGCCGCGCGATGTCAGTCTCGTCCAGTGGCGCGCCAGGGGCCAGAGTTCCCCGCACGATCTCGTCGGCGAGTTGGAGACGCAGCTCCTCCGCGCGCGTGACCTTCTGCACCGACGGCGAGGCACGGTCGACGCGCGGCACCATCGGTTCGGCCGGCAGTGTCCCGGGCGGAAAATCGTCAAGCGTCATACGGTCAGGTCTCTTTCGACTCGTCGATGATGCTGACATGGGCAGCGACGACGCGCCAGCCCTCCGGGAAGCGAATCCAGGTCTGCATCTGGCGGCCGACCTTGCCGGGAGCCGTGTCGCGATAGAACAAGGTGGAAGCAACCGCCGTGTCGCGACCATAGCTGGAGATGACGGTCTTCGCCCTGCGGCGGTTGAGACCGACCGGCGAGCGGCCGGCGCGGAAGCCTGCGATCGCCTCGTAGCCGTAGAGGTTCTCGCCGATGCCGTAGCGCAGTGTACGGGGATCGTTGCGGAACAGCTCGCCGAGCACGGCGACGTCGTTGCTGACGAGGGCCTGCTCATAGCGCTCGAATGCGGCTTTGACTTCCGCGATCACGTCGGGGAGATCGATCTCCATCTCAAAAACCTCTTAAAGTCCCCTTGGGGCTGGCGCGGCGGCCACGCCCATCTTTTCCAATGCGTACGCGACGCGCAGCGCGATGTCCTCGCGCCAAGGTGCGCAGATGATCTGCACGCCGATCGGCAGCGGCTCGAGCGGCACCGGCACGGCAACCACCGGCAAGCCGATGAAGGAAATCGGCTGGGTGTGGATGCCGATATTGGCTCGCACCGGCAGCTCGACGCCGTCGAGATTGAAATTGATCTGGCCGAGCTTTGGCGCCGTGCAGGGCGTCGCCGGTGCGAGCAGCACATCGACCGACTTGAAGATCTCGGCGAACTGCGCGCGATACCAGCGGCGGAATTTTTGCGCGCGGTCGACCAGCGCCGCCGGCACCATCGCGCCGGCGATCAGCCGGTCACGCACGGCCGGATCGAAATCGTTCGGGCGCTTGCGCAAGCGATCGAGATGCAGCGAGGCACCTTCGGTGGTGGTGATGACGTAAGCTGCCGCGCGAGCGCGCGAGGCTTCGGGCACGTCCACGACGTCAGTCGCGCCCAGCGCCCTGGCAACGCGGCTGACGGCTTCGACGGCTTCCGGAAAGACGTTCTTCTGGAAGTGACCGCCGGCGATCGCGATGCGCAGATCCGACACCGGATTGGCGATCAGCGGCAGGGTCGGCTCCAGCCCGCGCGTCGTGCAAGCGCCATCGTCGGCATCCGAGCCCTGCATCGCGTCATAGGCGAGCGCGAGATCGGTGACCGAGCGTGCGAACGGGCCGAGATGATCAAGGCTCGCGACGAACGGGAACGAGCGCGCTCGCGACAGCCGGCCATAGGTCGGCTTCAGGCCAAAGATGCCGCAGAAGGACGACGGCACGCGGATCGAGCCGTTGGTGTCGGAGCCCAAAGCAATGGGCACCAGCGCGCCGCCAACGGCGCTACCGGAACCACCGGAGGAGCCGCCGCTCATCCGCGTGGCGTCATGCGGGTTGCGCGAGGGACCGTCGTGGATGTTCTCGCCGGTGAAGTCATAGGCGTATTCGCCCATGTTGAGCGCGCCGACGAGGACGGCGCCGGCGGCCTCCATGCGCTCGATCAGGGTCGCGTCACGCTTTGCGGGTGCGAGGTCGCGATTGATCTTCGAGCCGGCACGGGTCGGAAGCCCGGCAACGTCAAAAAGGTTCTTCACAGCAAAGGGCACGCCGGCGAGCGGGCCGACGGCCTTGCCAGCGGCGATATCGGCATCGATGGCGCGTGCCTTGGCGCGGGCGCGATCGGCTGTGACGTTGGTGAAGGCGTTGAGGATGGTGTCGCGCTGCTTGATGCGCGCAAGCGCCGCTTCGGTGGCGTCGAGGGCCGACACCTTCCGGCTCGTAACCGCGCCCGCGATTTCCGAGGCCGTCATTTCTGGCTTGGAGGTCATGGCAGCATCAGGCGGTGAAGATTGGCGCCGGCTCGGTCTCGTCCGGCAGCGCGAATTCGTCGACCAGGCGGCCAAGCCGCAGCGACACCTCGAGATTGGCGCGCACCGCAGGCCGCCAGGCCTCCTCGACCGGCAGCGCCAGCGCTTTCGATACGGCGTCGATATAGTCGTCCAGCGGCTCGGCCATCACTCTCTCAAGCTGATTTCAGTGCACTCTTAGTGGACCTGCAACGGCGGATGCGGGATCGCCGTCAGCAGCTCCTTGGTGTAGTCGTCCTGCGGATCGCTCAAGACCTTCTCGGAAGCTCCTTCCTCGACGATCCGCCCCGTCCGCATCACAATGACACGATCGCACAACAAGCGCACTACATTCAAATCATGCGACACGAACAGATAGCTCATACCTAGCCGCGCCTTGAGGTCCTGAAGCAGGTTCAGGACGACCGCCTGCACCGAGACGTCGAGCGCCGCGGTCGGCTCGTCCAGGATCACCAGCTTGGGATGCAGCGCGATGGCGCGGGCGATGCCGACGCGGGCCTTCTGGCCGCCGGAAAGCTGGTGCGGGAAACGATCCAGCAGATTATGCGGCAGGCCGACCATGGTGGCCAGTTCCTCGCAGCGGGCGCGGAGGGCATCGCGGCCCTTGACGTCGCCAAGCTGCATGATCGGATCGGCGATGGCGCGCACCGCGGTGAAGCGCGGGTTGAGGCTGTCGGTCGGATCCTGGAACACCATCTGGATGCGGCTTCGTTGCGGCAGCCGGGCAAAGGCGGCAGGCTGAATGCCGCCGATGTCCTCGCCGTCGAACTGGATCAGGCCGGAGGTCTGGTCGAGCAGGCGCATCACCATCATCGACGTGGTCGATTTGCCGCAGCCGGATTCGCCGACGAGGCCCACGCTCTCGCCATGGCCGATCGAGAAGCTGATGCCGTCGACGGCGCGGAACACGTCCGGCTCGACGGGCGGCTTGCGGCCGAACAATTTGCCAAGCGTGGCCGTGGCGCCCTGGCGGGGATATTCCTTGACCAGCTTTTCGATGAGCAGAAGGGGCTGCTTCTCCGCACTTGCAGTCGGCGCCGGAGCGGCCTCCGCGGGCGCGGCGGCTAAGGCGCCCTCCTCCTCCGGCAGCAGATCGCGCAAGCTCACGCCGAGCCGCGGCGTCGCGCGCATCAGCTTCTTGGTGTAGGGGTGCTGCGGGTTCGCGAAGATATCGGCGGCCTTGGCGGTCTCAACCACGCGGCCCTTTTCCATCACCACGACACGGTCGCAATAGGCGGCGGCGAGACCGAGGTCGTGGGTGATCAGGATGGTCGACATCGCGCGGCGCTTGGTCAGCTCGACGATGAGATCCATCACCGCCTTTTGCGTGGTGACGTCGAGGCCGGTGGTCGGTTCGTCCGCGATCAGCAGCTGCGGATTGCAGGCGAGCGCAAGCGCGATGACGACGCGCTGGCACATGCCGCCTGAGAGCTCGAACGGATAGGCATGATAGCGCTCGCGCGGGCGGACAATCTTGACCTGCTCCAGCGCCTCGATCGCCTTCTCGCCATGATCGGCAACCTGGGCCTGCTGAACATGGGTGCGCAGCACGTCCTCGATCTGGTCACCCACCTTGCGGATCGGGTTCAGCGCGGCGCGCGGGTTCTGGAAGATCATCGAGACTTCGCGGCCGCGCAGGTCGCGCATCTGGTCTTCGCTCGCGGCCTTGACGTCGATGCCGGAGAACATCACCGAGCCCTCGGCGATCCGCCCCGCCCGGTCGAGGATGCGCATCACCGCATAGGAAGTCACGGACTTGCCGGAGCCGGACTCGCCGACGATGGCGAGCGTCTCGCCCTTGGCGACGGAGATGTTGACGTGCTGCACGGCCTTGACGATGCCGCGGCGGGTGGTGAATTCGACCGTGAGATCCTGGACGTCGAGCAGCGGCTGGGCGGTCACGAATGCCTCCCGTCGCTCAAGAGGTCGAAAACAACCCCATGCACAGTAGAAGTGGCACCGGAATCATTGGAGAATTTCTTCCAGACCATCACGTCCTCCGCTGCGGGTCGACGATGTCGCGGAGGCCGTCGCCGAGCAGGTTGAAGCAGAACACGGCGATCATCAGCGCGAGGCCGGGGAATAGCGCGATCCACCACTCGCCCGAGACCATGAAGCCCGCCCCTTCGGCGACCATGATGCCCCATTCGGCCGTCGGCGGGCGAACGCCAAGCCCGATGAAGGAAAGACCCGCGGCATTCAGGATGGCGTAGCCCATGGTCAGCGACATCTGCACGATCATGATCGGCATGATGTTCGGCAGGATATGCACCAGCAGGATGCGGAATTCGCCGTTGCCTGATAGCCGCGCGGCCTGCACGAAGCCGGCGTTGCGGCGGACATTGGCTTCGGCGCGCGCGACACGAGCATAGAGCGGGAAGTTCACGATGGCCGTGGCCAGGATGATGTTCTGTACAGTGTTGCCGAGGGCGGCGACGATGCCCATCGCCAGCACGAACAGCGGAAAGGCCATGATGGTGTCGGCGATGCGGCCGACGATGCGGTCGGTCCAGCCGCCGAAATAACCGGCCGCGATGCCGGCGAGGCCGCCCATCAGGAACACCAGCACGACGGAAGCGACCGCGATGAACGTATCGAGCCGCGTCGCTACCACGACGCGGCTGAAGATGTCGCGACCGAGCTGATCGGTGCCGAACCAGTGCGCGGCCGACGGCGGCTTCAGCGCCGTGGCAGTGTCGGAGGCGAGCGGATCGTGGGGCACGACATAAGGACCGAAGATCGCCGCGATCAGGATCAGGATCAGCAGAGCGAAAGCGAAGCCCGTGACCTTGTTCTCGCCCAGCACATAGCGAGTCTGTTCGAGGATCGCAGACAGCCCCGAGGTGCGTGCGGGGCCAACAGGCTCAACAGCAGGCGCAACAGAGCTCATGGTTCAGCCCTCCAACCGCACGCGCGGATCGATCACGCCGTAGAGGATGTCGATCACGAGATTGAGCAGCACGTACATCACCGCCATGGTGAGGACGAAACCCTGCACCGGCGCGAAGTCCGAGGAGATCAACGCTTCCACGGCGTAGGAGCCGATGCCGGGCCAGGCGAAGACTTTTTCGACCAGCACGTTGGCGCCCAGCAGGAACGAGAACACCATGCTGAGCGTGGTGATCACGGGCAGCATCGCATTCCGGAAAGCGTAGGTGACGATGACGGTCGTCGGCGACAGTCCGCTGGCGCGCGCGGTGCGGACGAACTCAGAGGCGAGCACCGCCAGCATCGAGGCGCGGGTCATGCGCGCGATCGGCGCCAGGGAGAAGATCGCAAGCGTCGTCGCCGGCAGGATGAGCTGGCTCAACGCCGAGCGGAACGCTTCGAAGTCACGCGCGATCAGCGTGTCGATCAGATAGAACCCGGTCACCGTCGGCGGCGCGCTGTAGAAGACGTCGAGCCGGCCGAGCGGCGCGGGCGACCAGCCGAGCTGGAAGTAGAAGAGATAGACCAGCATCAGGCCGGTGAAGAACACGGGTAGCGACACGCCCGCTGTCGTCGTGATGCGACAGAGATGGTCGATCCACGAGCCCGGCCGCGTTGCCGCCAGCACACCGAGCGGAATGGCGATGACGATGGAGACGATGAGGCCGAGCAGTGTGAGCTCGGCGGAGGCCGGCAGGCGATTGCGGATCTCGGTCGCGACCGGCTGTCCCGTGGTGAGCGAATTGCCGAAATCGCCATGGGCGAGATCGTTGGTGTAGCGGAAGAACTGCTCGATCAGCGGCTTGTCGAGGCCGAGCTTCTTGCGGATCTGCTCGACCGCCTCCTTGGTCGCGGCGGGACCGGCGAAATACGCGGCGGGATCACCGGGCAGCGCGCGCGTCAGCAGGAAGGTGACGATGACGACGCCGATCAGCGAGGGAATCGCGAACATCAGGCGCTTGCCGATCATGGTGAGCATGACGGCTCACCCCTTCGCCATCGCGCGGTAATCGAGCCTGCGGTGGAACCAGTACTGATAGCCCGAGATGTTCTTCTGCATCGCGACGTTGACGAAAGGCTGATACAGCGGGATGCGCGGGATGTCGGTGAAGGCGAGATCGACGAATCCCTTCACGTCGGCATCGTAGGTTGCGGTGTCACCGGCCGCGGCGGCGGTGCGCGCGCCGTCGATCAGCTTGTCCATCTCCGCCGACTTGTAGCTCATGGTGTTGAAGACGGAATTGTTGCCGTGATAGCACCAGTAGAAGAAGTACTCGGGGTAATCGAGCCAGCCCGAGAACACGTTGGTGAAGAGCGGCATCTCCTTCTTGTTCAACTCGGTGCGCCAGTTGGCACCCGGCACCTTGTTGATGGTGGTCTTGATGCCGATCTGCGCGAGGCTCTCCTGCACCAGCACGCAGAGCGGCTCGTTGACGCCGGCAAAATTCAGGTCAAACGAGATCGTGGTCTCGAAGCCGCCGGCGACGCCCGCTTCCGCCATCAGCGCCTTCGCCTTCTCGATGTCGGTGTTGTATTTGTGCGGCTGCGGCCAGGCGACTTCGGTCGGCTTGTCCTTCGGCGCGCCGAACATGGGGTTGGCGAGCCCGAACATCACGGCGTCCATGATCTTCTGATAGGGCAGCGCGTAGGCGACGGCCTGGCGCACCTTCGGATTGTCGAAGGGCGGCTTGGTGACATTCATGCCGATATACTGGATGCCGTTGGAGAACGGCAGCGAGACGACGTTGAGCTTGCCGTTGGCCTTCATCTCCTGAAAATCCTTGTTCGGAAGCTCGTAGGAGATGTCGGCGTCACCGCGCTCCAGCAGCGCACGGCGGTTGCCGGCCTGCGGCACCATGCGCCAGATCACGCGCTTGATCTTCGGCAACGGACCGCAGACCCAATCGTCATTGCGCTCCATGATCACTTCGGTGCCGGCGGTCCACTTCGTCACCTTGTAGGCGCCGGAGCCCGCGGTCTGCTGCTTCGTGAACTCGAGGCCCCAGGGGTCTTTCTCGCTGGCATTCTTCTTCACCAGTTCGGAGTTGACGATGCAGGGCACGATGACGGCGAGATCGGGAACGGTCAGCCTGTCCTTCTTCAGGAAGTCGACACGCACGGTGTAGTCGTCGATGACGACGAACTGCTCCGGCTTGGTGAGCGAGCCCGCGCTCATCTGGAAGGTCGGGAAGCCGCCGACGCTGACGGCGCGATCGAGCGACCACTTCACGTCCTTCGCCGTGACAGGCGCGCCATCGTGGAATTTGGCGTTCTTGCGCAGCTTGAAGGTGACCGACATGTCGTCGATCTTGAACTCCTCGGCGAGCTCGCCCTTGAACTTGTCGCGGTCGTAATAGGGCACGCCGCCGGGACCGCTCTTCATCTCGTGGCTGATCAGGCGGTCGTAGCAATTCCACGACACCTCATAGCCGGGCACGTTGGTGCCGACGCCATGGATGTCGAGATTGTTGGGACCGCCTTCCGAGACGATCAGCAGCGTCTCGGAGCGGGCATCGGCATAGGCCGAGGAGATGATTTGGGGCGCGGCCGGAAGCGCCGCGCCAGCGGCCAATCCGGAGACGGATTTGAGGAAATCGCGGCGCTTCATGGCGGGTGCTCCAACTCAGAAGTTTCTGGTTGGAACCGGATTCGCAAGGTTCATGCCAAGGTTATGGGGAAGCCAAATCAAGAATAAATATTTGATATTACTTGTTTATTATCGAATACACGGACGAGGGATCGAAGCTCAAGCTCCAAGCATTGCATGCAAAGAGAAACATTTGCTTATTTAATAGGCCAAGTTTGAGGCCGGCACGCCCAATAGGCAACGCCTGTCATTCCGGGGCGATGCGCAGCATCGAGCCCGGAATCCATCGGGCCGCAGAACATGCCGAAGAATGGATTCCGGGCTCGCCGCTTCGCGGCGCCCCGGAATGATGGAGAGGGACGGAGCCAAATAATCACTCCGCCCAGATCAGCTCCTGCAATTCGACCAGATCGCTCACCTTGTCCTGCCAGCCCTCGATGCAGATGTGGCTGTTGAGGTCGCTGGCGTGGTGCAGCAGCATCAATGCCATCAGGCGGCGCTTCAGCGCGAAATCAGGCTTCGCGTAGCCAAAGCCTTCGAGCAGGCTGCACACCCTGCCCGGCCGGCCCGCCGACATGAAGGCGCTGGGGCCGAGCAGATCGTAGTCGCGCCATCCCGCGCGCACGTCGCCGAAATCGAACAGGCCGGCGAGCGACCATTGATCGTCGCGGCTGGCGAGCAGAAAATTTTCCGGAATGTATTCGCCGATCAAGATGACCGGCGGCGCGTCCATCGGGATCAGCGTCGCCGCGTCGCGCAGGAGATCGTCGAGGCCAGCAAGAAATTTCGGCGCGAGGCCAAGACGCGTGTGCCTCATA
The DNA here is from genome assembly GCF_022012555.1 of Bradyrhizobium zhengyangense. Classification (NCBI taxonomy): domain Bacteria; kingdom Pseudomonadati; phylum Pseudomonadota; class Alphaproteobacteria; order Hyphomicrobiales; family Nitrobacteraceae; genus Bradyrhizobium; species Bradyrhizobium zhengyangense. Next base: position 393,153 of record NZ_JAKLTZ010000002.1, read on the forward strand.
CGGCAGCCCTGCATCTGCGCGCGCATGAAAACATCCCAGCGCGGCTCGAGCCCTGCGAGCGGGCCGAGCGGCGCGCGCTGGACGGCGGCGATGGTCTCGCCGATCTGGCGCAGCACGCGCTCTTTCTGCGCTTCCGGCAAGGATGGCCAGACCTCCGATCCGAGCGTGCCAGATAGCCGCGTGATGATCAGATAGGGCCAGCCGTCGCGCTCCCCCTCAGCGACGATCTCGGGGATCGGCAAATGAAGCCGGCCCGCGAGCTGCATCAGCGAGCCGCGTTCGGAGACGAATTGCGCCTGCAGCAGCGGCGGGAAGATTTTCAGGATCAGGCGATCGCCGAGGCCAACCACAAGATTGGTGCCGGTCGAGAACACATGCGGCGCGCCGGCATCGATGCCGTGGCTGCGAGCGATATCGAGCGCGATCGGCAGCCATCGTGACCGGTCGGCACGCAAGGCACGATAGGCCGCAAGGTTCGTCGAAGCCGACGGCCCCCAAGCGCCGGCCGCATCCGGCGACAATGTCTCTTCCATCAGAGTCCCCGGCTCGGCCTGACCCTACTCCAGCACATCCTTGACGCTGCTCTTGATGGTCGAGGGGACCGCATGTTCGGGCACTTCGATCGTCTGGGAACCGCGGGTGATCCGGTAACTGAACGCGTCAGCCTGTCCTGGATGCGAGGCGGGAACTTTCTTTGGATCGGCAAAGAGCGACTCCACCGTCTTCTGATCGGCGGGCGACAGATCCGACAATGCCAATTCACCCCGGCTCTTGAGGTGAGGGCCGCCGAAGCCGGCGACCCCACCTACGCGCTCGATCTTCAAACGATCCACGCTCTCATCCTTTCGCGGCGTGCTGCAGCGATTACAGCCCCACCTTCGTCCACCCGGCGTTGACGGCGGCGGAGACGGCAGCCGTACTCGGATACATTGTGTGCGCCACCTGACGGGTCCGGGCGGCAAATGCCTTCATCGTCATGTTCGGCGTCGGGCCGAACCCCGTGAGCGAACGATACCACACTTGCCCGATCGGGCCCCAACTATTACCGCCCAGCGTCACGCAAGCCGTGCAGAAAGCCAGATTGGGCGGCCCGCTCGAATAGTGCGGATCCATGCCCGGCGTGATCTGGGAGTACTTGGTCGGTTGCGGCGCCAGGCAGTGCTTGGCTGCGGGATCGGCCATGTCGCGCAGGCAGGTGAAACCTTTCTTCTTCGAACCCGGCCCCATGATGTCGCGCCCGATCAGCCAGTCCGCCTTCTTGACGTTCTGGTTGGCTTCCCACTGCCGGAACATCGAGCCGAAGCAATCCGAGATGCTCTCGTTCAGGCCGCCGGCATCGCCGCTATAGGCCAGCTGCAGACTATGCTGGGTCACACCATGGGTCAGCTCATGACCGATGACGTCGTTGCCTCTGGTGAAATCGACGAAGATGCTGCCGTCACCGTCGCCATAGAGCATTTGCGACCCGTTCCACATCGCGTTGTTGTAGCTCTGGCCGAAATGAACCGACGACATCATGGTCATGCCATGATCGTCGATCGAGTTCCGGTTGAAGACCTGCTCGTAGAACTTTGCCACCTTGCTGGTCTGGTTGAAGCTGCGCTTGACGGATCCGTCCGCCGACGTCTTCGGCTTCGGAATCGGGGTGCCCGGCAGCGTCTGCGTGTGCTTGCAGTCGTAGACCGTGACTGATGGTGCCGCGGCAAGCGTGACCAACCCATCGGCACGCGTCGCAGCGACGCTGGTGAATCTCGCAGCCTGGTTGCGCAATTCGCGCAGTTCATGACTGATCTGGACCGTGTCGACCATCCGCTTGCGGACCGAAGCCGAGAGCTTCTTGTCCTGGGAGAGCTTGGTCAGAACATCATTCGGGATGATGAAGCATGAGCAGGGCATTGATAGCCTCCAATGCGATTTTCTGAAAAATGAAAGGGCGAAACAGCTACAAGTTTCATCGCCGCCGATCGGCGGCGACAAGCGTTGCCACCAGCTTGGGTGACAGGCCGTCTGCGATTATTGCAGGTGCATGGCGCGGTGTGTGTGAACTCGCGCACATATTTCAGGTTGTGTGGCGACGGATGGGACTTGGCCGGTGAACGGACCCACGCCCCGCGCGCAGGCCGACCGCTATCGCTCGGGGCTGGCGCGCTCGAACTGGCGCAGCAGCTTGTTGCCGCGTTCGACCGCGGCATCGAGCGCACCTTGCGCGCTTTTCTGGCCGGCAAATGCCCGCTCGAGCTCTTCCTCGATGGTGCCGCGGATCAGGTTGAAGGAGCCGAGCCTTATGCCCTTCGAATTCTCCGTCGGCGGATGCAGCGTGATCTCCTCGAACGAGATCGCCGAGCCCGGATTGCGCTCATAGAAGCCTTGCGCGCGCGTCAGCTCGAAGGCGGCGCGGGTCACAGGCAAATAGCCCGTGTTCTGGTGCCAGGCGGCTTGCACGCCGGGCTGCGACAGATAGGCGAAGAACCGCGCCACGCCCTTGTATTCCTGGCGCGGCCGGTCACGCAGCACCCACAGCGTGGCGCCCCCGATGATGGAATTCTGCGGTGCGCCCTTCACATCCGGCCAGTACGGCATCATACCGTAGCCGATCTCGAATTTCGAATTCGCCTTGATGTCGGCGCGCGTCGCCGACGAGCCGATGAAGATGCCGCATTCGCCGTTCTGGAAACGCGGCTCGGCCGCCTGCCCGCGGCCGCCATAGTCGAACAGCTTTGTCTTTTGCCATTCAACGAGCTGGGCGATGTGCTTGACCACGACCGGATTGTTGATGGTCAATTCCGCATCAAGGCCAGCAAAGCCATTCCCGCGCGTGGCCACCGGCAGATTGTGAAACGCCGAAAAATTCTCGATGTGGATCCAGGACGGCCACGACGTGGTGAAGCCGCACACGGCGCCGCGGTCGCGCAGCCGTTTTGCCGCCAGCCCAAGCTCGGGCCAGGTCTTCGGCGGCGTCTCCGGGTCGAGGCCGGCGTCGCGAAACATGGTCTTGTTGTAATAGAGGATGGGCGTCGACGAGTTGAACGGGAAGGACAGCAGGTTGCCCGTGGCATCGGTGTAATAGCCGGAGACCGCCGGAAGGTAGTCGTTCAGCGAGAACGGCTCGCCCATGTCGCGCATCATGCTGTAGACGGGATAGATGGCGCCCTTGGCGGCGGTCATGGTCGCGGTGGCGACCTCGTTGACCTGCACGATCGCAGGCTGGCTGCGCGAGCGGAAGGCAAAGATCGCGGCCGTCACCGTCTCGGTGTAATTGCCCTTGTAGGCAGGCACGATGCGATAGTCCGACTGCGAGGCGTTGAAGTCCGAGGTGAGCTTCTCGAGCTGCTTGCCAAGCTCGCCCGACATGGCGTGCCACAGCGCGATGTCGGTGGTGGCGCGCGCCTCGCAGCTCAAGGCAAGGGCCAAGGTGGCGGCGGCGACCTGCAAGAGGCGCAATGCTGAAGTCACGATGGCTCTTCCCGTATGACGCGGCAAAAGGCGACCGCACCCTGCTTAAGGCGCGCGAGAAGCGGTTTCAACCGGGAATGACGGCGGCGGCACCGCACAATCCGCCGCCCCCCGGGCGGGATGGCCTTCCCTTTACCATCTGGTAGATTGCGTTGAACCTTTTGGTCCCGTCATAGACTCCATCTCCGAGGGGTTGAGTGTGCCAGTGTTAAACCGTGCCGAACTCTCACGGACCGGGGTGATTTTCGTCGCGCTTCTGCTCGCCATCGGCGCGACGAGCGCAGCTGCGCGCGAATTCCGCGCCGCCGACACCCAGGCCGAGGATTACCCAACCGTCCAGGCGCTGCGCTACATGGGCGCGCTGATCTCCGAGCGCACCGGCGGCCGGCACGAAATCAAGGTGTTTCACTCCCGCCAGCTCGGCGAGGAGAAGGAGACGATCGAGCAGACCCGCGCCGGCGCGATCGACCTCAACCGGACCAATGTGGCCCTGATCGGCAATTTCGTCCCGGCGATGAACGTGCTCGCCATGCCGTTCCTGTTCCGGTCCATCGAGCACATGCAGAAGGTGCTGGACGGGCCGATCGGCAAGGAAATCCTGGGCAGCTTCGAGCCCTACGGCTTCGTCGGGCTCGCCTTCTACGATTCCGGGGCCCGCTCGATCTACAACAGCGTTCGCCCGGTCAAGAGCATCGCCGACCTCAAGGGGTTGCGGATCCGGGTGCAGCAGTCGGAGTTGATGAGCGACATGATCCGCGCGCTCGGCGCCGAGCCGGTCGAGCTGCCCTATGGGCAGGTCCTGACGGGGCTCTCGACCCATCTGATCGACGGCGCCGAAAACAACTGGCCATCCTTCGTGACCACAGACCATTACAAGCACGCCGGTTACTACACCCTCACCGAGCACACGATGAGCCCGGAGGTGCTGGTGATCTCGCTGAAGGCCTGGAAGAGCCTGTCGGCCGAGGACCAGACCATCTTCAGGGAAGCCGCGGCGCGCTCTAGCCTCTACATGCGCGAGAAATGGCGCGACCTCGAGGAGCAGTCGCAGCGCAAGGCGGAGGCCGCCGGCATCGTCGTGACCAGGGATATCGACCGCAAGCCGTTCGAGGATGCGATGGCGCCGATTTACGCCAAGGCCGCGCAGGATCCCGCTGCGGCCGCGCTGATCGAACGCATTCGCAAGGTGGAGTGACGCCACTTGATCGCGCCCGGCACCAGCGAGAGCGCAGAACGGCCGGCCGGCCCGATCGGGCGGCTGCGCGCGCGCCTCGTCGGCGTGCTGCGGGCGGTGCCGATCCGCTGGCGCATCCTCTCGATCGCGGCGCTGAACTCCGCCGTGGTGATCGTGCTGGTGGCGATGATCTGGAACGGCGCGCAGGTGCTGAGCTCAGCCTGGGACGACGTGCGGCAGGTGCGCGAATCCGACCGCATCCTGGCCCTGCTCGAGAGCGAGACCGGGCGGCTGCAGAACCTGATCCACCGCTACATCAACCAGCCGAGCCCGGACCTGTTCGCCGAGATCCTGCTGCTGCGCGAGGCCGTGCTGGGCACGCTGACCGACCGCGCCGCCAAGGACCCGATGCTGTCAGGGTCGGTCGAGGAGCTGGAGCGCACCACCGACCGCTTCCTCAACGGCTTCGGCGAGCTGCGCAGCGTTCAGGCCACCATCGCCAAGACCTATGAGGAGCAGGTGCAGGGCCCCGCCAAGGACATGGCCGGCCTCTACTCCATCATCGAGGGCGCCACCGGCCATCGCGACGCGCTGATCTGGCCTTCGCTCGGCAAGTCGCGCGAGGCCTTCACCGCGATGCTGGTTGCGGCCAATTCCTACTATCTGTCGCAATCGGTCGATGCGGCTGACGACGCGCGCCGCCACACCGAGACGATCGAGAAGACCATTCCCGTGATGATCGATCTCGCCGACAACGATTTGCAGAAGATGGCGCTGCAAAAGCTCGCAATCCGCACCACGGCGCTGCGCGAGGGCTTTGCCAAACTCTCCGAGCAGCTGACGAACCGCACCGAGCTGCTGCGCAACACCATCGACGCCAGCCAGGCCGAGGCGATCGGCGCCATCGACGATCTCTCGACCAAGATGCGCCAGCGCGAGCAGAAGGCGCAGGAGACGTTCGACCGCACGCTGGCGGATATTTCGCGGCGGGTGCTGTCGATCGCGGTGATCTTCCTCGGCATCATCCTTACCGCCGGCGTGCTGATCGCGCTGTCGATCCGGCTGCCGCTGCAACAGATCATGACCGCGATGCGCGCGATCACGCTCGGCGATCTCGGCCGCGAGGTGCAGGGCACGCGCGCGCGCGACGAGGTCGGCGCCATGGCGCGCGCGGTGGAGGTGTTCCGCGAGAACGCGATCGCCAAGCGCCAGACCGAGGACGAGCTGCGCGCGTCCAAGGAAAAGGCCGAAAGCGCCCTGCTGGAGCTCAACGCCGCGCAGCAGAATCTGATCGACGCCGAACGGCTCGCGGCGCTCGGCGGCCTCGTCGCCGGCGTCGCGCACGAGGTCAACAACCCGATCGGCATCAGCCTGACGGTGGCGTCGAGCTTTGCGAGGCGCACCGAGATTTTCGAGGCGCAGCTAAAGGGTGACGGCGGCCTGCGCCGCTCGCAGCTCGAGGAATTCGTGCAATCCTCGCGCGACGCCTCGCAGCAGCTCGTCGCCAACCTCACCCGCGCCGGCGAGCTGATTCAGTCGTTCAAGCAGGTCGCGGTCGACCGCTCCCATGCCGAGCGGCGGCAGTTCTCACTCAGCGAAGCGACCGACCAGATCATCGCGAGCTTGCGGCCGGTGCTGAAGCGCTCGCCGATCACGCTCCAGGTCGACGTGCCCGAGGGGCTGCTGCTCGACGGCTATCCCGGCTCCTATGGCCAGATCCTGACCAATCTGTTCCTCAACGCGGCCAACCACGCCTTCGCCGACGGGCGTGCCGGCACCATCGCGATCTCGGCCCGGCCGCGCGGCACCGAGGATATCGAGATCATCTTCGCCGATGACGGAGCCGGGATGACCCCGGACGTGCAGCGCCAGGCCTTTGACCCATTCTTTACCACCCGGCGCAATGAAGGTGGCACGGGACTGGGCTTGCATATCGTCTATAACCTTGTCACCCAGCAGCTCGGCGGGCGGATGATGCTGGAATCCAAGCTGGGACAAGGCACTACTTTTCGGATTATCATGCCGCGGATCGCCAAGGGCGGCGCGCAAAGCACAGAAAGTGACGGGACTTCTCAATGGCCGAACAGGACGATGTCCTCCACCTGATCGACGACACCGGTACCGCGTCGGAGGATACGGATGCCCGGAAATGGAAAATCGCCGTCATCGACGACGATCCGGCCGTGCATGACGGCACCCGTTTTGCGCTCTCGGACTACAGCCTGAACGGCCAGGGTCTGGAGATTCTCTCCGCCCATTCCGCGGCGGAAGGTCGCAAGCTGATGGCGGAGCACAGCGACATCGCCGCGGTGCTGCTCGACGTCATCATGGAGACCGACGTCGCGGGCCTGGAGCTCGTCGAATACATCCGCAACGTGCTCAAGAACGAGACCGTGCGCATCATCCTGCGCACCGGCCAGCCCGGCCAGGCGCCGGAGCGGCGCGTGATCGTGCAGTACGACATCAACGACTACAAGGCCAAGACCGAGCTCACCGCCGACAAGCTGTTCACCTCGCTGACCGCGGCGCTGCGCTCCTACCAGCAGCTCGAGCGCATGGTGCAGACGCGGCGCGGGCTCGAGATCATCATCGATGCGGCCTCGACGCTGTACGACTTCAAGTCGATGCAGCGGCTCGCCGAGGGCGTGCTGACCCAGCTCGCCTCGCTGCTCAATGTCGACTGCGCCGGCATCCTCGTGTTGCGCGACAATGGCGGCGTCGATGCCGAGCTCTCGGTGCTCGCCGGCAGCGGCTGCTACAGCCGCTTTATCGGCACGACCTCGTCGAAGGCACTCGACCCCGATCTGCGCCAGCTGGTCGAGGACGCCTTCCAGCGCCGCAAGAACGAATTCGCCGACCACCGCAGCGTGATCTATCTGCGCACCGGCTCGGGGCGCGAGGTCGTGGTGCTGCTGCAGTCCGAGCGCGATTTGTCCGAGACCGACCGCTCGCTGGTGGAGATCTTCTCGAGCCGGCTCTCGATCGCCTTCGACAACGTCATCCTGTATCAGCAGCTCCAGGACGCCAATACGCAGCTGGAAGACCGCGTCGCGCAGCGCACCCGCGCCCTGATGCAGGCCAACCGCCGGCTCTCGGCGCAATGGCTGCGGCTGCAGCGCGCCAACGGCTTCAAGAACGAGATCCTGGGCACCGTCGCGCACGATCTCAAGAACCCGCTCGGCGTCATCCTCGGCCGCACCGAGATGTTGAAGGAGCTGATCTCGACCGGCGCCTCGTCGTCAGGCGTGGTCGCCCAGGTCGATCATATCCGCGACGCCACCAAGCGCCTGACCACGATGGTCGATCATCTGATCTCTGACGCGATGGCCGATGCCTTCGACATCACCATCCGCCGCGAGCCGGTCGACGTCGCCGCGCTGGTGAAGGAGGTCGCCGAGGCCAACCAGCCGCTCGCGGTCAACAAGCAGCAGGCGATCAGCGTCAGCGCGCCCGCCAACATCGTCACCATGTGCGACACCGACCGCATCCGCGAGGCGATCGACAATCTGATCAGCAACGCCATCAAATACTCACCGATCGCGGGCAAGATCACCGTCGCGGTCAGCCATGAGGGCAACGACACCATCATCCGCGTCAGCGACGAGGGCGCCGGCCTGTCGCCGGAGGATCTCGGCCGCCTGTTCGGCCGGTTCCAGCGGCTCTCCGCAAAGCCGACGGCGGGTGAGAGCTCGACGGGGCTTGGGTTGTCCATCGTCAAGCGTATTATCGACATGCATGGCGGCGAGGTAACCGCCGACAGCGACGGCCCGGGCAAGGGCTCGACCTTCACCATCACCCTGCCCGCGACCGAAATGCCGTGATTTGAGTACGAGATCTGAGTGACATGACACAAAGCCAGCACATCATGATCGTCGACGACGAGGCCCCGGCCCGGGAGATGGTCGGCGATTACCTCAAGATGCACGGCTTCACCGTGACGCTCTGCGACGGCGGCAAATCCTTGCGCGCCGCGATCGACGGCAGCATGCCCGATCTCGTCGTGCTCGACCTCAACATGCCCGAGGAAGACGGCCTCTCGATCATCCGCGACCTCAAGAGCCGCATCAACGTGCCTGTCATCATGCTGACGGCAACCGCGAGCCCGATCGATCGCGTCGTCGGCCTCGAGCTCGGCGCCGACGATTACGTCGCAAAGCCCTGCGAGCTCAGAGAATTGATGGCGCGCATCCGCTCGGTGCTGCGGCGGAGCACGCCGGCGAAATCAGCAGGCAGCGACGCAGCGCCGGCGAAATCGGACAAGGATCAATTGGTACGCTTTGGGACAAAGTGGCTCGATCTCGAAGCCCAGGCCCTGCGCGACGACGAGGGCAATGAGCATCCGCTGACCGCGTCCGAGTTCGGGCTGCTCAAGGTCTTCGCAGCCAATCCGAAGCGCGTGCTGTCGCGCGAGCGCCTGCTGGAGCTCGCCAATGCGCGCGACGCCGAAGCCTTCGACCGCGCCGTCGATCTGCGCATCATGCGCATCCGCCGCAAGATCGAGCCCGACCCGACCAAGCCCGCCGTGATCCGCACCATCCGCGGCGGCGGCTATTTGTTCTCGCCGCAGGGCGAGAAGGCGTAGACCGCGCCTCGTCAGGTGCCGTAGGGTGGGCAAAGCGGAGCGTGCCCACCATTCTCGCAGTATTACAAAAAGATCGTGGGCACGGCGCGAAGGGCGTCTTTGCCCACCCCACAGCACGGTGCTTGGAGCCGGACCTGCGTCGTGACGACGCCGATGGGTGTAACGCGACCAAACGCAAGGCCCGGAAATTCGTTCCTCCCAGTCCCATTCCGCAGTACCGTATTTTCCAAGCCTTGAAATTCCACGCTTTTTTGGTCCGAATGTTTCGTCGCAATTTCTTCGACGAAACAATTTAGCGGCGCACGAAACCATTTTCCCCTTTTCGTGCAGACGTCCCGAAACGATGGCTGATTAACACTTTGGTCCAAGGAAACGCCGCTCGGTTGCGGCGTCACCGGGGAGCCAAGTCAATGCCGAACGTCATCGCCATCAACGCCCAAGCCAGCCAGAGCATCATCGCTGCCCAGGCGACCTCGGACGACATGCTTCTCGAAAGCATTGCCGACGGCAACCGGACGTCCATGCACATCCTCTATTGCCGTCACAATGTGCGGGTCTATCGCTTCATCCTGCGTATCGTGCGTGACGCCACCACCGCCGAAGATCTCGTCAGCCAGGTGTTTCTGGACGTGTGGCGGACCGCCGGCCAGTTCCAGGGCCGCTCGCAGGTCTCGACCTGGTTGCTCTCGATCGCCCGTTTCAAGGCGCTGACCGCGATGCGCCAGCGCCGCTTCGAGGACATCGACCAGGAGGACGTGCGCCAGATCCCCGACGATTGCGACACGCCGGAGACCTCGCTCGACCGCAGCGACACCAGCGCCATCCTGCGCGCCTGCGTCCAGAAGCTCTCACCCGCGCATCGCGAGATCATCAACCTCGTCTACTACCACGAGAAGTCGGTGGAGGAGGTCGGACAGATCATCGGCATCCCTCAGAGCACGGTGAAGACCCGGATGTTCTACGCCCGCAAGCAACTCGCCGATTTGCTTAAGACTTGCGGTGTCGACCGTTTCGCCGCCTAAAGCCAATGATTTCAATGGGATAGGACCGGATTTCCGGTCCCTTCCCGGGACACGAAAGCGTTACCGCCGACGAAACAAATGAAACAAAGCACAACATCAGGCGGAAAAACTTCGTCCCTATAAAGATCACATACGGTTTCGTTAAACCCTCCCAAGACCTCCAGCGACCCGGACGGGATGCCCCCCTCCGGGTCGTTTTGTATTTGGGAGGCCAAGTTGCGATGTTCGTGGCTGCTCCTCAGTGAGGCGGCCAATGCTCCATCATTCCCTCCCCCCTTGTGGGGGAGGGAGCGCACTGCCGCTGTCGCCGACACCGTTGCTCTCCTCCCCCGTCACGAGCGCGTGACACCGCGTAACGATCCACGCCTCCATCGCGAACTGCCCTCGTGACCTCTTTCACGAGTGGCCTGTCATGCTCGAGCTTCTCTTCGCCATCCTCGCCGGCATCCTCACCATCGCCGCGCCGTGCACGCTGCCGATGCTGCCAATCCTGCTTGGCGCCTCGATCGGGCATTCCTCGCGTGCGCGCCCCGCGCTGATCGCGCTCGGCTTCGTCGTTTCGTTCTCCGCGGTGGCGCTGCTGCTCGGTGCGCTGACGAAACTGTTCGATTTCGATCCGAATGTGCTGCGCGAGGCGGCGGCGGTGCTGCTGCTCGGCTTTGGCCTGTTGATGCTGTGGCCGGCGCCGTTCGAATGGCTCTCGATCCGGCTCAATGGCTGGCTCAATCTCGGCGCAGTGGGCGGCGCACAGCGCGAGGGCGCACTCGGGGGGCTCGTTCTCGGCACCACGCTCGGCCTCGTCTGGACACCCTGCGCCGGCCCCGTGCTCGGCTCGATTCTGACGCTGGTCGCGACGTCGAAGAATCTGGCCTGGGCCGGCACGCTGCTGGTCGCCTATGCGATTGGCGCAGCGATCCCGATGCTGGCGATCGCCTATGGCGGACAGGCCGCGACCACGCGCGTGCGCAGCCTGGCGCGCATCTCGCCGCGCCTGCAGCAGGGCTTTGGCGTGGTCGTGATCGCTTTCGCGCTCGCGGCCTACTTCCAATACGACACGCTGATCGTGGCGTGGCTCACCGGCTTCTATCCCACCGGCCAGATCGGCCTGTGATCCCTCACCTCTCGAACGGAGAACATGAACATGACTTTCAAGCTGCTCGCCGTCTCCGCCGCCCTGATCGGCTTCGCCGTCACCGGCGCTGTGATCCCCGGCATCTGCGACGAGGCCACGCCCGCAGTGCCGGTCAAGGTCGCAGCGAGCCAAGCGGTGACCGCGCCCGACTTCGCCGGCATCAGCAACTGGTTCAACTCGAAGCCGCTGAACATCTCTGACCTGCGCGGCAAGGTCGTGCTGGTCGACTTCTGGACATATGGCTGCGTCAACTGCGTCAACACGCTGCCGCACGTCACCGAGCTCTATGCCAAGTACAAGGATAAGGGCCTCGTCGTGGTCGGCGTGCACACGCCGGAATTCCCGTTCGAGCGCTCGGCGTCCAACGTGCAGGCCGCGCTGAAGCGCCACGGCATCACCTATCCGGTGGCACAGGACAATGACTCCAAGACCTGGGATGCCTACCGCAACCAGTATTGGCCGGCTCAATATTTGATCGACCAGACCGGCAAGATCGTGTTCCAACACGAAGGCGAAGGCCGCTACGACGAGATCGACCGTACCGTCGCGAAGTTGCTGAACGCCAGCAGCTAGGCCAACCTGCGGCGGCTTTGCCGTTGCCGCTTGACTCCACGGACCCGTCCGTGGAGTTTCGCGCGCGACGCAATCAGCCGCCGCAATGAACGACGCGACCACCAGCAACGACATCCGCCTTCGCGAGGGCTCCTCGATCGCGCAGCGGCTGGTCGTGGCCGGCTCGGCGGCGGCCGTTGCGCTCTGCTTCACGCCCGGGCTGTTCACCCACGATGCCCTCGAGATCGTCATCTCGGTGGTCGCGCTGCTGGCAGGGGCCGCCTTCGTTGGCGTGGTCATGCTGACGCCGGCGGTGGTGTGGATCATCACGCCGGATGAGATCCTGATCGGACGGCAGCGTCCGTTCGGAAAGCTCCAGACGCGAATCGTCGCGAAGGACGACATCACGGGATTACAGGTTCCCGGCAGCAAGACCGCAAAGGCCCGCTTCCAACTCGCCTTCACGCTGGCCTCGGGCGAACGCCTGACCTCCCCGCCCCTGTCCGACGTCACCCATGTTCATGACACCGTGGCGCGGATCGCGACGCAGTTCGACGTCCCTGATGTCGAGGCCCCCGTCAATCCGCTCGATGCCAGCAATTCCGAGATGCGTCTTGGCGATCCCGTCGAGCCATTTTCGCAGCGAGACCTCAGGATTGCGGCCTTGATCGTCGTCGCGCTGAGTGTCGCACCCTATGCCTACAGGCTCTGGCGTGGCCTGCCGCCCCAATGGATCGACTACTTGCTGCTGCCGCTCGGTCTGATCGCGGCGTTCGGCGTCTACCGATTCGCCAATCTGGTCACCGGCGCGTTCTGGGTCATCCGCGAGGGCGATATTCGTGTCGAACGCCTCTGGGGCAACGGCCAGCCGCGCGTGGATCAAATCGAAGGGCACGACGTGAAAGCGATCACGGTCGATCGCCGCGGCCGCTCCGAGGACGAGCATTGCATTGTGAGGATCCGCCTCCGCTCGGGACGGCGGTTTCGCAGCCCCCGGATCGGTTCGCGCAACGAGGCCCGCGCGGTGGGCGCCGAGATCGTGCGGCGGCTGGGGATCGGGCCGGAGGCTAACCAGATTTAGGACACCTCAACCGACAGGCGAGGTGGCCGATGCGGCTTTTCGCGCCAACCCACCCTGTTCATGGTGTTGATCCTCGTCAAAAAACCAAAGCATTCTCGTGACATACCAACCGGGCGCGCCTTGAACTTGCCACGAAGCTGCCCCTGAGTTCAGATGGACCCTAACGATTTGCGCTGTGGCAGCGGGGAGAGCTTGAAATGACGGATTTTCGTCGCCTGACCGGGGCGTTGTTGGCTGCGATGGGCCTGGTCCTGTCCGTGCCACAAGCTTTCGCCCAGCAGCCCGACCGCGGCGACGAGCCCGGCCTGATCGCCGACGACAGCTACGAGCTCGATCCGGAATGGCAGAAGCAGGTCGTGTACTACCGCACCACCGAAGCGCCGGGCACCATCATCATCTCGACTGCCGAGCGCCACCTCTATCTGATCCAGCCTGGTGGGCGCGCGATCCGCTACGGCATCGGCGTCGGCCGCGACGGCTTCCAGTGGCAGGGCCTGGTGCAGATCACCAATAAGAAGGAATGGCCGGACTGGACGCCGCCACCGGAGATGATCCAGCGCCAGCCTTACCTGCCGCGCTTCATGGCGGGCGGCCCCGGCAACCCGCTCGGCGCCCGTGCCATGTATCTGGGCACGACGGTCTATCGCATCCACGGTACCAACCGTCCCGACACGATCGGCACCAAGGTGTCCTCGGGCTGCTTCCGCCTGGTCAACAACGACGTCGCCGATCTCTACGATCGCGTCCCTGTCGGGACCAAAGTGGTCATCCGTCAGAAGCCCGAACTCTAAGTTCTTGCTCCGAGCATGATCCCTTGGAATTTCCTTGGGATCATGCGTCCCGCCGCTTCCAGAATTCCTTTTCCCGATTTTTTCGAGAGAGCAACATGATGCGCACATTTCGAGGCGGCCTGCTGATCGGGCTCGCGGTCGCCGTGGTGGTCGCTGCCTTGGCCATCACCTACGAGTTCTACGACACCCGCACCTTGAAGCGCACCGTACGCCGCGGCGAAGTGCTGTGCGGCGTCAACAAGGGCCTGCCGGGCTTCTCGATCCCCGACGACAAGGGCAATTGGACCGGCTTCGACGTCGATTTCTGCCGCGCGGTGGCGTCGGCGATCTTCGACGATCCGGGCAAGGCGAAGTTCATCCCGCTCGACGCCAGCGAGCGCTTCAAGGAATTGCAGAGCCGCAAGGTCGACATCCTCTCGCGCAACTCCACCTGGAGCATGTCGCGCGAGCTCGAATACGATCTCTATTTCCCTGCTGTCGCCTATTACGACGGCGAAGGCTTCATGGTGCCGCGCTCGCGCACCAAGGAGACCTCGCTCGACCTCGCCGACAGCAAGGTCTGCGTGCAATCAGGCACCACCACGCTGCTCAACCTCGCCGACTACTTCAAAGCCAACAACATGAAGTATGAGCTGATGAAGTTCGACAAGCTGGAAGACGTGGTGAAGGCCTACGACACCGGCAAGTGCGATACGCTCACCGCCGACGTCTCGCAGCTCTATGCGCTCAGGCTGAACCTGTCCAAGCCCGGCGATCACATGATCCTGCCCGACATGATCTCCAAGGAGCCACTCGCCCCCGTCGTGCGCCAGCGCGACGACGACTGGATGATGATCGTGAAGTGGACGCTCTACGCGATGATCAACGCCGAGGAGCTCGGCGTCACCTCGCAGAACATCGACGAGGCCCTGAAGTCGAAGAAGCCGGAAGTGATGCGTCTGGTCGGCACCGAGGGCAATTACGGCGAACAACTCGGCCTCACCAAGGACTGGGCCGTGCGCATCATCCGCCATGTCGGCAATTACGGCGAGATGTACGAGCGCAATATCGGCGAGAAGTCGCAGCTGAAGATCCCGCGCGGCATGAACCAGCTGTGGAATGCGGGCGGCGTGCAGTATGCACCGCCGATGAGGTAGGGTCAGCTCTCTCCGCCGTCATTGCGAGCGAAGCGAAGCAATGACGGGCTTGAGGTAAGCGCTCCCAACACTCTCAACTGTCATCGCCCGGCTTGCCGGGCGACGACACCGCGTATGAGGCGGGCTCCTCGCGCCTCAGTTCGCCTCAATACCCCCGCGCGCGCGCCAGCTGCTCGGTGTGGTAGTTGGCGTCGCCGAACAACTCTTCGCACACGCGTGCGCGCTTCATGAAGAAGCCGATGTCGAACTGGTCGGTCATGCCCATGCCGCCGTGCATCTGCACGCCTTCCTGCACCGCGCGGGTGGCGGTGGTGCCGGCGCGTGCCTTGGCGACCGCGACGCTTGAAGTGGCCTTCACAACGTCGGCATCCAGCGCCTGCAGCGCCTTCATCGTGGCGGCGCGGGTGATCTCGATGTCGACATAGAGCTCGGCGGCGCGGTGCTGCAGCGCCTGAAATTCGCCGATCAGCTTGCCGAACTGCTTTCTGTTCTTGAGGTATTCGACGGTGCGGCTGAAGACCTCGTCGCTGAGGCCGACCATCTCGGCGGCGACCGCGCCGCGGCCGATATCGAGCACACTATCGAGCAAAGCGGCGCCCTGGTCGACCTCGCCAAGCACGCTGTCGGCGTTGACCTCGACATTGGCAAGCTCGATCCGCGCCGCGTTGTGCGCGTCCACCATGATGGTGCGCTCGATCGACACGCCCTTGGCCTTCGGGTTGACCAGGAACAAGGTCAGACCATCGCGCTCGCCGGCGGAACCGGAAGTGCGCGCGGCGACGATGAACAGGTCAGCAACGTGACCGTCGACCACCAGCGCCTTGGCGCCGGAAAGTTTAAAACCGTTGCCGGCACGCACGGCCTGCAAGGCGGTCTGGAGCGGGCGGTGCTTGGCGCCCTCGTCGATTGCGAGCGTTGCGAGCAGCGAGCCATTGGAGATCTTTGGCAGATATTCCGCCTTCTGCGCGGCATTGCCGCCCCGATTCAGCGCGGAGGCTGCGACCACAGAGGTGGCGAGGAACGGCGACGGCATCAAGGTGCGGCCGATTTCCTCCATGACGACACCGGCTTCCATGAAACCAAGACCGCTGCCGCCGAATTCTTCCGGCACGAGCAGGCCGGCAAAGCCCATCTCGGCGAAGGAATGCCACAGCTCCTTGGAGAAGCCGGTGGGATCCTTGCTGTCGCGCAAGGCGCGCAGGTGCGACACCGGCGCCTTGTCGCTGATCAGCCCGCGCGCGGAATCGCGGAGCATTGATTGTTCTTCGGTGAGGACGAGGGCCATGGATGTGTTTCCGATTCGAAATCTATTTTGCCTTGGTCATTCCGGGATGGCCCAAAGGGCCAGGCCCGGAATCCATCGGGCGGCAGAGTCGGTGGAGGAATGGATTCCGGGCTCGCGACTTCGTCGCGCCCCGGAATGACAGAAGCCTCACGCCCCCGGCAGATCCAGGATGCGCTTGGCGACGATGCCGAGCATGACTTCGGTCGTGCCGCCCTCGATCGAGTTGGCCTTGGTGCGGAGCCAGGCGCGTGGGCGGGCGCCCTGGCGCGAACGCTCGCTCTCCCATTCCAGCGCATCGACGCCGCCGGCCGACATCAGGATCTCGTAGCGGCGCTTGTTGAGCTCGGTGCCGTAATATTTCATCGCCGACGAGAACGCCGGATGCGCCTGGCCTGCCTTGGCGAGATCGACCGCGCGCTCGGCGCAAGCGGCAAGCGCTGCTTCATCGACATCGAAGGTCGCGATCCGGCCACGCAGCATCGCATCGTCGAGCTTGCCTTGCGCATCGGCACCAACGGAATCAGCCGCGATCTGGCCGAGAGGACGGCCGACGCCGCGCTCGCCCATGCCTGAGATCATCGCGCGCTCATGCTGCAGCAGATATTTGGCGACGTCCCAGCCGCGATTGACGGTGCCGACCACGTGCGACTTCGGCACGCGGACGCCGTCGAAGAAGGTTTCGCAGAACGGCGAATATCCGGAGATCAGGAGGATCGGCTTGGTCGTCACGCCCTTCGAGGTCATGTCGAACAGGATGAAGCTGATGCCGTCGTGTTTCTTGGCCGTGGGATCGGTGCGCACCAGACAGAAGATCCAGTCGGCGTAATTGGCATAAGAGGTCCAGATCTTCGACCCCGTGATGACGAAATCGTCACCGTCGCTTTCGGCGCGGGTCTGCAGCGAGGCGAGATCGGAGCCCGCGTTCGGCTCGGAATAGCCCTGGCACCAGCGGATCAGCCCCGCCGCGATCTTTGGCAGATGCTCCTTCTTCTGCGCCTCGTTGCCGTACTTCAAAAGCGCCGGCCCGAGCATCCAGATGCCGAAGCTCGACAGCGGCGGGCGCGCGCCCATCCTCGCCATTTCGGAGCGCAGCACCTTGTGCTCGGCAGCGCTGAGGCCGCCACCGCCATATTCCTTCGGCCAGTCAGGCACGGTCCAGCCCTTGTCGCGCATGCGCTCGAACCAGATGCGCTGCGGTTCGGACGAGAATTTTGCATTACGCCCGCCCCAGAACACGTCGGCATCCGACGTCGCGGGCTTGCGCATCTCCGGCGGGCAGTTCGCCTCCAGCCAGGTGCGCGTCTCGCTGCGGAATTTCGCAAGATCTGCGGTTTCAGACTCGCTCATGGTCGTTTCCATCATCAAAAAACTTGTTGGGCGCGACTCTGGGCCAAGCCCTCGCGGAATTCAACCACTTCCGCAGTCCGTTGTCGGCTATAGTCGCAGCGCGACGGTGCTTGAAAACAAAGAGGAAACGCGAATGCGCCTAAAGCTTCTTTCGCCTGGCGAAATGAACGAGAGCCAGCGGCAGACCTATGACGAGTCGATTGCCGGCAAACGCGGCAAGCCACCGGCGCCGATGATGGCCTGGCTCAACAGCCCCGACATGGCCCGTCACGCCACGCGGCTCGGCGAAGTGCTCCGCTACGACACCATCTTCCCGGCAAAACTCTCGGAGATCGCGATCCTGGTGACGGCGCGGCACTGGAGCGCGCATTACGAATGGTATGCGCACAAGCGGCTCGCGCTGGCGGGCGGCATGAAGCCTGAGATCATCGACGCGATCCGCGATCGCCGCACGCCCGAATTCGACGATCCCAAAGGGAAGATGATCTACGACCTCGCGAAGTCGCTGCATGAGGGGCACGGCGTCGAGAAGGGGCTCTACGATGAGGCGGTGAAGCTGCTCAGCGAGCGCGGCGTGGTCGAGGTGATCGGACTGTGCGGCTATTACACCATGGTGTCGATGACGCTGAACACGTTCGAGTTCGAGCTGCCGGAGGGCGAGGTGCCGGAACTGACATAGTTTCGTATTCGGAAACGATGGGTTTCGGGATAGGCCAATGGCGCTGCCCCGAAGCCGGGCCTATCTGACGTACATCAACGGAGCAGCCACATGTCGCAAACATCACCCGTCGCCGCCGGCACGCGCATCGGCCATGTCCATCTCAAGGTCGCCGATCTCGATCGTGCGCTCGGCTTCTATTGCGGCGTGCTCGGCTTCGAGCTGATGCAGCGCATGGGCTCGGGCGCGGCCTTCATCTCGGCTGGCGGCTATCATCACCACATCGGGCTCAACACCTGGGAGAGCAAGGGCGGCTCGCCGCCGCCGCCCGGCACGACAGGGCTGTTTCACACCGCGATCCTCTATCCGACGCGTCCGGCGCTGGCGGATGCGCTGCACCGGGTTCTGACGGCGGGCATCGCGCTGGATGGCGCCAGCGATCATGGCGTGTCCGAGGCGCTGTATTTGCGCGACCCTGATCAGAACGGCGTCGAGCTGTACTGGGACAAGCCGCGGGAGCAGTGGCCAACAGGGCCGGATGGGAAGCTCGCGATGTTTACCAAGCGGTTGGATGTTGAAGCACTCTTGCGACAACGCGAGGCGTGATGCCGCGGTGAATTTGTTGTCTCGTAGGGTGGGCAAAGCGAAGCGTGCCCACGCATTCTCGCGACGTAGAGACAGATGCGTGGGCACGGCGCTTTGCGCCTTTGCCCACCCTACGGGAGTCTTGTTCTTGGCCTCCCGCGCACCATGATCAGCGCCGCCGCCGCCACCTCCAGCGCGATGCAAAGATAGAACGGCAGCGCGTAACCGCCGGACCAATCGCGCAAGAAGCCGACGACGCCGGGGCCGAACGCATAGGTCACCTGGTTGATCGCGGTGTTGAGGCTGATCAGCACGCCGAACGCGGCACTGTCGAATTCCTGCTGCACGATCAGCGACGGCAGCGTGATGAGATTGCCGACGGAGAAGCCGAACGCCGCACAGGCCGCGATCAGCACATAGTCATTGTGTATGTTAATCACGACGCACAGTGCGGCCGCCTGACTGAGGAACGACAGCGCGGATGCCAGCCGCTGGTTGAGCCGGTCGATCACCATCGAGAAGAGGACGCGGCCGACCACCGCCATCGCGGTGAGCACCGCGACCGCCACGGCCGCGCGCTCACGACCGATCACGGGATCGAGGAACGAGATCAGGTGCACGATGAAGCCGACCTGCGCGAACAGCACCAGCGCGAACGCGACCGTCACCGTGAGGAAGCCGACATCGCGCAGCGCCCAACTACGGATCTGCGTCGAGGATTGCGGTTTTGTCTTTGCTGCCGCCTTCCAACCGTGAAGATCCGGCGGCCGCCCGACAACGACGAGAATGACCGGCACAAGCAGCACCAGCATCGCGCCTGACGTCGCGAACATGGCGTTCGCAAACCCGATATGGCTGATCATCACCACCAGCAGTGGCACGCCGACGATGCCGCCAAAACTGGCACCGTTCAGCGCGAGACTGATCGCCATGCCGCGCTTGTGGTCGAACCAGAGGCTGATCGTGTTGGTGATCATGGCCAGACTTGTGCCGGCCCAGCCGAAGGCGAGCACAGCGTCCGCGAGATAAAGCTGCCATGGCTCGCGCACCGCGCCGATCGCGACGCCGGCGGCGGCCATCGCCAGCGTGCCCGATATCAGGCAGAGGCGCGGGCCATATTTTCGCACGGCCTCGCCGACGAAGACGACCAGCAGCGCGCCGAACAGATAGAAGAACGTTGTGCCCGACGAGACCAGCGATGTCGGCCAGCCCCGCGCGCGCTGCACCTCGGCGACATAGATGCTCTGGCCATAGAAGCCGAGGCCCCAGCCGAAGGTTGCGAGCAGGAAGCAGACCGCGACGATGCGCCAGCCTTCGTAGCGGAGCGAGGATTCATCGATCATGCGGTGTTGAGGATTGTCGAGCATTCGCGCTTCTCCTTCGCATTCCCGCGTTGTGATTGTCTGTCCATGACGACCATCATGTATCGATGTGGAAGCAGAAAATCACTTCGACCTGGATCGAAGTATCGACGCTGCTGACAGCCTCCTGCCATTCTAGTGCGCATGACCTTGTCGGAAAACCGCTGCACACTTTTCCGGATCATGCGCTCAGATCGCGTCCGGGAACTCGCCCATGGCCGCCTCGATCCGCGCCTTGCGGCGGCGGGCCCAGGACGCCAGCGAGAGCGCGACGAGGCCGAGCGCAACTGGCGGAAACACCACCATGTTCACCGCGGACCAGCCATAATTCGCGAGCAGCTGGCCCGAGGAGAACGAGCCGATCGCCATCATCCCGAACACCAGGAAATCGTTGAAGGCCTGCACCTTGTTGCGTTCCTGCGGCCGGTGTGTCTCCAGCACCAAGGCGGAGGCGCCGACGAAGGAGAAATTCCAGCCGACGCCGAGCACGATCA
Organism: Bradyrhizobium zhengyangense; assembly: GCF_022012555.1. Lineage (NCBI taxonomy): Bacteria > Pseudomonadati > Pseudomonadota > Alphaproteobacteria > Hyphomicrobiales > Nitrobacteraceae > Bradyrhizobium > Bradyrhizobium zhengyangense. The sequence goes on from NZ_JAKLTZ010000002.1 coordinate 413,806, forward strand.
GCGTCGCCCAGAAATGCATCGCGGTGATGCCCGATAGCCCGATGCTGGCGGCGCCGGCTTCCAGCAGCAATCCGACGGCGACGATCTTCGGCGCGCCGAAGCGGGCGATCAGCGCACCGGTGAAGAAGCTCGGACCGTACATGGCGACGATGTGCCATTGAATGCCGAAATTGGAATCGGACAGGCTGAGGCCGCACATCTTCATGGCCAGCGGCGCCGAGGTCATCACCAGATTCATCATGGGGTAGGCGATGACGCCGCAGAGTGCGGCCGCGATGAAGCGCGGCTGGCTCACGATGGTGAGCAGCGGCCGTCCGCCATGCAGATCGGCCGGCGCGGGCTTCGGCATATCGACGCCGGCAACGATGCCCATCGCGACAAGCGCGACCGCGGCCTGCACCAGGAAGCTGAAGGCGAACAGATAGGGCGACCACACGTCCATGGTCCATTGCACCAGCTGCGGACCGAGCACGCCGGCGAACACGCCGCCCGCCATCACCCACGAGACAGCCTTGGGTCGATAAGCCGCGCTGGCGCCGTCGGCCGCGGCGAAGCGATAGGATTGCGCCACCGAGCCGTAGAGGCCGCCGAGAAAGGTCGCGAGACAAAACAGCGCGAACGAGCCGTGCAGGATCGCGAACGAGCCGGTGAGACCGGTGAGCGCGCCGAGGCCGGTGCCGGTGATGAAAGCCGCGCGGCGGCCGAAACGGCGCGAGATCGCGCCTATCGGCAGCGTGCCGGCGGCGAGGCCCACGACGTACATCGACAGCGGCACGGTCGCGAGCGACATGTCGGGTGCAAGCGTGGCGCCGACGATCGAGCCGGTAGCGAAGATCACCGCCGAGTTGGCGCCGGTCAGGGCCTGCGCGGCGGCAAGGCGCACCACATTGGCACGCGCGCGGGCATCATCGGCGATCTCGTTGCTGGCAGTCACGTCAATCATCGGCATTTCCGCCCAGAGGGCCTTGTTGATTCCCGGCACTATGGAGGGGCCGAAGGGGCCGGGCAACCGGCGCAAACGGGCGCAGGCCATGCCTCTGACGCAATTGGGCCAATGATACCGGCCCACGCTCTTGACGGCTTGCGCTCGATCAAATCCTATCCGCGGCGATGTCTTGGGAGTTTCGTAAATGTCCGTCGACGACAGGCCCACGCTCGGCGCTCCCGATGACGATCCCTGGCTCTGGCTGGAGGAGATCGACGGCGCCCGCGCGCTCGATTTCGTCGAGAAACAGAATCGCCTGACCTTGCAGGAATTCGGCGGCGCCGCGTTCGATCGCGACACCGCCATCCTCGCGGCGATCTACGACCGATCGGACAACATCCCCTATGTCACCCGGCGCGACGGTTATCTCTACAATCTCTGGAAGGACGCCGCGAACCCGCGCGGCCTGTGGCGACGCACCACGCTCGCGGAGTTTCGCAAGGCCGAACCGGCCTGGGAGATCATGCTCGATATCGATCAGCTCGCCGCGACCGATGGCGCGGACTGGCTTTTCGGTGGGGCATCCACGCGAGCCGGAAGCACGCGCGTCATCCTGAGCCTGTCGCGCGGCGGCAGCGATGCCGTCACCTTGCGCGAGTTCGATATCGCGACGAAGCAATTCATCGCCGATGGTTTCGTCCTGCCGGAAGCCAAGAGCAGCGTCGATTGGGCGGATGCCGACACGCTGCTGCTGTCGAGCGCGCTCGGCGAGGGCATGGCGACAAATTCCGGCTACGCGAGAACGGTGCGGCTGTGGCGGCGCGGGACCAGCGTCGAGCAGGCCGCCGTGATCTTCGAGACGACCGCCGACCATATGCGGGCCTACAGTTATGTCGACGACACCGCGGCAACACAGCGCGTCTGGTTCATCGACCAGTCGGACTTCTTCAATTTCAGCACCTTGCTCGGCACCGCATCCGGTGCAACCACGAAGCTCGAGCTGCCCAGCAACATCTGGATGCAGGTTCATGGCGACTGGCTCTCGGTCAAGCCACGCCAGACCTGGTCGGTCGCGGGACACACGTACGCCGCCGACGCGATGCTCGGCATGTCGCTGTCCGCATTCCTCGCAGGAAGCCGCGACTTCACGTTGTTGTTCGAACCGGGGTCACGGCGGGCGTTGCAGGGCTTCTTCTGGACCGGCGGCAAGCTCGTGCTTTCGATCCTCGACGAACTGCGGCCAATCTTCGAGATCTGCACGCCATCGCCATCAAACTGGAGCAAACAGCGGCTGCAAGGGTTGCCCGATATCGGCGTCGTCGATGTCTGGAGCCTCGACCGCCACGAATCCCAAAGCAATGGCGACCTGCTCGCCAATGTGCAGGACCCGCTGACGCCGCCGTCATTGATGCTGATCGAGCGCGGCGTCGAAAGCCCTGTCGTGCTGAAGCAGGCGCCGAAGATCTTCAACGCCGAAGGCCTCGTGGTGACGCAGCACGAGGCGATCTCTGTCGACGGCGAGCGCATTCCCTATGTGCAGACTGGCCCCGCCGGCGGGTCAGGCGATGCGCCGGTCTATATGAGCGCCTATGGTGGCTTCGGTCTCGCGGTGAAGCCGGAATACAATTCGTCGCTCGGCAAGCTCTGGCTGGAGCGCGGCGGCACCACGGTGCAGGCAAATTTGCGCGGCGGCGGCGAGTTCGGCACGCGCTGGCACGATGCCGGCCGTTATGCCGGCAAGAAGCTGTCGCATGACGATTTCGCCGCCGTTGCCGCCGACCTGGTCCGCCGCGGCGTGACCACGCCGAAGCGCATCGCCGCGCAGGGCGGATCGAACGGCGGGATCCTCATCACCAACATGCTGGTGCGCTACCCCGAGCGCTTCGGTGCGCTGTTCTGCACCATCCCGCTGATCGACATGCGCCGCTACACCAAGCTGCTCGCGGGCGCGAGCTGGATCGCCGAATATGGCGACCCCGACAAGGCGGAGGAGTGGGAGTGGCTGAAGACCTACTCGGCCTACCACAACGCACAGCCGGGTCAGCCCTATCCGCCGATCCTGATTGCGACGACGCGGCGCGACGACCGCGTCCATCCCGGCCACGCGCGCAAGATGGCGGCAAAGCTCCAGGCGATGGGCTATGAGGCCTGGTTCTATGAGCCGGCCGCCGGCGGCCACGGCTACGGCAAAGATAACAAGGAGCGCGCAGGCTTCCAGGTGCTGGGATTTCAGTTCCTGAAGCAGAAGATCGGCTGGGTAGATGGCGAGGCCTGACGGCCTCGCGCTTTACCCGTGCGCAAACACCAGCGTCAGATTGTTCGCGGGCATCTCGATCGTGTCGATCAGACGAAGGCCCGCACTGCGCGCGAGGGTCTCGACATCGCCGATATCGCGGACGCCCCATTCGGGATTGCCTTCGCGGAGCGACGTGTCGAACACCGCGTTGCTCAGCGCGGTGTGCTTGCCGTCACGCTTGAACGGGCCGTAGAGGAACAGCTCGCCATCGGGCCGCAAGTAGCGCACCGCGCCCGCGAACAGGCCCTCGGCCACGGTCCAAGGCGCAATGTGAATGACATTGGCGCAGAACACGGCCGCGAGATCCTTCGGCCCCTGCCCGCTCTTCATCTCCGGACACCAGCCGGAATCAGACAGATCGATTCGCAACGGGCTGCGGATGTTTGTCAGGCCCGAATGCACGCGCCAAGCCTCGATGCTCTTCACATGGCGCTGGTTGAGGTCGCTCGGCCACCAGACGAGATCAGGCGCGTGGCGGGCAAAATAAACCACGTGCTGGCCGGTTCCACTGCCGACCTCGACGACGTCGCCGGACCGGCCAGCGAGGTGCTTTTCGAGCGCTGCCCAGAGCGGCTCGTGATTGCGATGGAAGGCCGGTGCATCGAGACGGCCGTCAGACTCGACCCGCCCGCCATCCCTGCCAAATTCAACGACATATTCAGCCAATTCATGTCCCCGGAAAATGAGAAATCAGTCGAAAACGCACCGACGGCAAAACGCCCCCAAAACAGCGCCGGACAATGCCGGCTTGATGAACGAACTATCCCTTCAGTTGCAATGCGGAAGATATTAACGCCATTTTGCGGCCTGCATAGTCTTGATTGTCAGGGCATGTCCTTTGTGCTTTTGAACACTATCTTTTGCAGACATCATAAGCCTCGGAACGTTGCTTTGACCGCCTTTCCCCGCAAGCCCGCCCTGCTCCTCGCGCTGGTCGCCCTCACGGGCCTCGCCGCGCCCCCGGCGTGGGCGCAGTCCGCGATTGCCGAGGGCCAAAAGCTCGCCTTCGACCGCGGCAAGGGCAATTGCCTGACCTGCCACGTTATCAAGGGCGGCGATCTGCCCGGCACGATCGGTCCCGAGCTTAGGGATCTCAAGGCAAAATACCCTGATCGCAACGAGCTGGCCGCGATCCTGTTCGACGAGACCAAACGTAATCCGCAGACCATGATGCCGCCATTCGGCCGCAACCGCATACTGACGGAGCGGGAGATCAACGCGATCGTTGATTTCCTGCAGACGCTGTAATGGCGGGCCCAGGAGACCTTCGATGACCACGACCACTGGAACTCATCCGACGCGGCGCCTGATCCTGCAGGGCGCGGCCTCGGTCGCGCTGATCGGCCTCGGCAATCTGCCGTTCGTGCCGGCGCGTGCCGCGGCCAACGACAAATATCCGGAAGAGGCGTTCAAGCTGAAGAACGAAGCGGATGCGATCAAGGCGCTCTATGGCAGGACCGCCGAACCGTCGGACAAGATCAAGCTCGACGCGCCCGAGATCGCCGAGAACGGCGGCGTGGTGCCGATGTCGGTGACGACGACGCTCGACAAGGTGACCTCGATCTCGTTCTTCGTCGCCGAGAATCCGAACGCGCTGGCGGCAAGCTACAAGCTTCCCGAGGGAACGATCCCCGCTGTCGCCAACCGCCTGAAGATGGCGAAGACCAGCAATGTGACCGCGATCGTGGAAGCCGACGGCAAGCTCTACAGCGCGACCAAGGAAGTAAAGGTCACTGTCGGCGGCTGCGGCGGCTAAAGGAGATCGGAGATGGCATCCAGCATTCGCGTCCGCGCAACATCCAATGGCGATATCACCGAGGTGCAGACGTTGATCCAGCACCCCATGGACACCGGCCTCGTCAAGGACCCCAAGGGGGAATTGATCCCGGCGCACTACATCCAGGAAGTGAAGTTCGCATGTAACGGCAAGGACGTCTTCGTCGCCAATTGGGGCACCGCGATTTCCAAGGATCCCTACATCAAGTTCAGCTTCAGGGGCGCCAAGAAGGGCGACGACCTCGCGATCTCCTGGACCGACAACAAGGGCGGTTCCGACCAGACCACCGCGAAGATCGCGTGATGAAGCCCGGCTTCGCCCTCCTGCTCTCCTCGTTGAGCGCCGCGCTTGTCGCGTTCGCGCTCACCGCTCCCTCAGTTGTTGCGGCCGACAAGGTCGATCCCGTCGCTGACGCCAAGGCTTTCCAGAACTTCTACTTCCAGAAGTTTCCCAACGTGAAGCACGAGGATTTCGTCAACGGTCCTTATTCCCTGAACGAGGGCATGAAACGGCAATGGCTGGAGAAGGAAGAATTCCCGCCTTACGAGTTCGCGCTCGACGCCGGCAAGGAGATGTTTGCGACGCCGTTCAAGAACGGCAAGACCTATGCCGACTGCTTCCCGAACGGCGGCCTCGGCATTCGCCAGAACTATCCTTATTTCGACACCAAGGAGGGCAAGGTCGTCACGCTGGAGCTCGCGCTCAACCGCTGCCGCGAGGCCAATGGCGAACAGCCCTACTCCTACGTCAAGGACGAGATGGCCTCGCTGACGGCGTACATGGCCTTCACCTCGCGCGGCAAGCCGATGGACATCAAGATTCCCGATGATCCGCGCGCGTTGGAGGCGTTCGAAAGCGGCAAGCGCTATTTCTACACCCGCCGCGGTCAGCTGAACTTCTCCTGCGCCAGTTGCCATGTGCAGAGCCCGGGCGAGCGCATCCGCGCCGAGGTGCTGGCGCCGGCGCTCGGCATCCTCAATGCGATGCCCATCTACCGCTCCGAGTGGAGCGGCATGGGCACGATCAGCCGCCGCTTCATGACCTGCAACAGCCAGACCCGCGCGGTCCCGCTGGAGCCGCAGTCGGATGAATATCGCGACGTCGAATACTTCCTGTCCTACGTCGCCAACGGCCTGCCGATTTCGGGCCCGGGGGCACGACCATGAGCGCGGCCATGAAGCGGACACTTACCTTGACCATGTTGCTTGCATTGAGCCTCGCGCCATCGGCGCGCGCGTCAAATGAAGCAGAGTACAAGGCGGCCTACGCCGCCGCGGAGGCTGCGTCCAAGGAGGCGGCCGGCATGCGCAACCAGTGGACCACGACCGTCTCGACGCTGGCGACCGCCAAAAAGGCGGGCGACGGCGGCGATTACGATGGCGCCGTGGCTGCAGCCAAAGAGGCCGAAGCGCTGGCGAAGGCTTCGGTCTTCCAGGCGACCTCTGAAAAAGAGGCCTGGAAGGCGATGGAAATCCGCTAAGCTAGATCCCAGCTATTGTTTGAGCATGATCTTGTCGGAAAACGGCTACACACTTTTCCTGATCATACTCGCAGAACTGCCGATAACCGGCGCGGAGAATGTGTGATGGCGATCCGCCGCCGCGATTTCCTGAGGGGCTCAGCCGTTGCTGCCGCGTCTGTCGTGCTGCCGCGGCTTGCGCGTGGTGCCGAGGCCGCCAGCATTTACGACATCGAGCGCTTCGGCAATGCGCGGATCCTGCACACCACCGACACGCATGCGCAGCTCAATCCAGTCTATTTCCGCGAGCCCAGTATCAACATCGGTATTGGCGAGATGGCGGGGCGACCGCCGCACCTGGTCGCCCGCGCGTTCCTGGAGCACTTTGGGATCCGGCCCGACAGCGCGGATGCCTATGCCTTCACCTCAGTCGAGTTCGAGAAATCCGCCGGCCGGTTCGGCAAGCTCGGCGGCTTCGCTCATTTGAAGACACTGATCGACCGCTTGCGTAACGATGTCGGCGAGAGGCGCGCCATGCTGGTGGACGGCGGTGATCTCTGGCAGGGCACGGGCCTTGCCAACGTCATGCACGGCCGCGACATGGTCGAGGTTGCCAATCTGCTGGGCATCGAGGCGATGACCGGGCATTGGGAGTTCACCTATGGCGAGCAAGCGCTGCGCGACAATCTCGAGCACTTCAAGGGCGAGTTTCTGGCGCAGAATGTCTTCCTGACCGAGGAGGCCGCGTTCAACGACGCCCCGGCCTTCGACAAGGCCAGCGGGCGCGTGTTCAAGCCGTCAATCATCAAGGAGCTCAGTGGCCATCGCGTTGCGATCATCGGCCAGGCTTTTCCTTACGTGCCGATCGCGCATCCCAAGCGCTTTACGCCGGACTGGACCTTTGGCATCCGCGAGGAAGAGCTGCAGACGCATGTCGATGCCTTGCGCGGCACCGATAAGGTCGATGCAATCATTCTGCTCTCGCATAACGGCATGGATGTCGACCTCAAGCTCGCAAGCCGTGTCACCGGCATCGACGTCATTCTCGGCGGACACACCCACGATGCCGTGCCGCAGCCGATCGCGGTGAAGAATCCCGGTGGCACCACACTCGTCACCAATGCCGGCTCCAACGGGAAATTTCTTGCCGTGCTCGATCTCGCGCTCGACAAGGGCAAGGTAAGCGACGTCAGATATCATCTGCTGCCGGTTTATTCCGAGCTCTTGAAGCCCGATCCTGCCATGGCCGAGCTGATCGGAAAGCTGCGCGCGCCATACGTCACCGACTGGTCGGAGAAGATCGCAACGCCGGACCGGCTGCTCTATCGCCGCGACAATTTCGCCGGCCCCGTCGACGAGTTGATCTGTACCGCGCTGCGCAACGAGCTCGATGCCGAGATCGCGCTATCGCCCGGCTTCCGCTGGGGCGTCACCGCGTTATCAGGCCAGCCGATCACGATGGAAGACGTGCTCGCGGAGACCGCGATCACCTATCCCGAAACCTATGTGCAGGAGATGACGGGCGCGGAGATCAAGGACGTACTGGAAGACATCTGCGACAATCTCTTCAACGCCGATCCCTATCATCAGCAGGGCGGCGACATGGTGCGCGCCGGCGGGCTGAGCTATGCCTGCAGCCCGGCCAGCGCGATCGGCAGCCGCATCTCCGATCTGAAGCTCGACAATGGCAGGGCGATCAGCGCCAGCCATCGCTACAAGGTCGCAGGCTGGGCCTCGGTCAACGGCCAGCAGGGCGCGGCGGTGTGGGACGTCGTCGCAAAACATCTGCGCTCGGGCCGGATGTTTCAGGAGCGGCTGGGCAGCGGCGTCACGCTGAAAGGCGTCGACGGCAATCCGGGCATCGCGGGATAGCGACGATGCGGGCGCAAATTTTCCGCACGATCATGCTGGCGCTGCTCGCCTGGGCCGCGGTGCCAGCAACGTTTGCACAACAGGTGCCGTTGCAGGACAAGCCGTTCGCCGAGCACAAGATCGTGCTGCAACTCTCGGATAGCGACGCGAAGAAGCAGGCGCTGGTGCTGAGCGTCGCCAACAATCTGCTGAAGGCCTACGATCCCGACAAGATTGCGGTCGAGGTCGTCACCTTCGGCCCCGGCATCGATCTGCTGCTGTCCGGCAGCGAGCGCCGCAAGCAGGTCGAGAGCCTGATCGCGCAAGGCGTGCGCTTCGACATCTGCCTCAACACCGTCGACACGATCGAGCGGGAGACCGGCAGGCGGCCGGAGTTCATTCCCGCAGCGACGCCGGTGCAGGTGGGCGTGGGGCAGATCCTGTTTCTGGCGGAGAATGGGTACACGCTGGTGCGGCCGTAGGGACGTCCCAAGTTTGGGCTCTCCGCGGCGCCTCACTCAGCGTCATTCCCCGCGTAGGCGGGGAATCTAGTACGCCGCGGCCTCTCCGTACCCCTCATCGCCTCTGGAATACTGGATCGCCCGCCTTCGCGGGCGAAGGCAGCAGAGGGTGGGGCGGCCATCGCGTCGTAATAAAAATCTTCTAAATTTTCTTATTTCAACAGCACATTACTTCTCCTTCTACCCTCCGGCGTAGTAGAATCCTCGAAATCACTCCACGCCGGGTCCTGCCATGATCTTCCGCCAGCTCTTCGACAGCGTTTCGGGAACCTACAGCTATCTGCTGGCCAGCCGCCCCGGCGGCGAGGCGCTGATCCTCGATCCCGTGCTGGAGAAGGTCGATCGCTACTGCCAGCTATTGCGCGAGCTCGATCTCAAGCTGGTCAAGGCGGTCGACACTCATCTGCACGCCGACCATGTCACCGGCCTCGGGGAGCTGCGCGACCGCACCCATTGCATGACCGTGATGGGCGACCAGACCAAGGCCGACGTGGTGGCGATGCGCGTTGCCGACGGCGACAAGGTGACGATCGAAGGCCTCTCGCTCGACGTGATGTACACGCCGGGCCATACCGACGATTCCTATTCCTATCTCATGGGCGACCGCGTCTTCACTGGCGACACGCTTTTGATTCGCGGCACCGGCCGCACCGATTTCCAGAATGGCTCGTCGCGCGCACAGTACGATTCAATATTCAATCGCCTGCTCAAGCTGCCTGACGAGACGATGGTGTTCCCTGCGCATGACTACAAGGGCGACACCGTCTCCACCATCGGCGAGGAGAGGCGCTACAATCCCAGGCTCCAGGTGCGTTCGGTCGACGAATATATCGAGCTGATGGCCAATTTGAAGCTGCCCAATCCGAAGATGATGGACGTGGCGGTGCCCGCCAACATGCGCGTCGGCCTGCATCAGGAGGAGCTGGAGAAAGAGGGCCGTGCGCTCAGCGCCGTCGAGGCGATCCGTTCGCTGCATCGGCCCGACATCCTCTTGGTCGATCTGCGCGAGGCCAACGAGCGGATCAAGCACGGCATGCTCGAGGGCGCGCTTCACACGCCCTATCCAAGCATCGAGGAAAGTCTCAAGCCCGGCGGCATGCTGCGCGAGGTTGCGGCCGCGACCGGCCGCCGCGTCGTGTTTTTCTGCGCCTTCGGCGAGCGCTCGGCCATGGCTGTTGCTGCCGCCAAGCAGGCCGGCCTCTCCAACACGGCTCATATCGCCGGCGGCATCGATGCCTGGAAGAAGGCGGGTGGGCCGGTGGTGCAAGCCTGACGGCAGCGTCAACTGCCTTGAGATAAGTCAGCAACCGCATAGATTCTTCGGCTAGAAGCGGATGACGCTTCACCATCCTGGACCAGCCATGGCCAATTCAGCCAAACCGAGCGAACCGCCGAAGACCAAAACCGCAGCCGACAAGGCCAAGAAGCCACCGCCGCCACGCGACACCGACGACGATTACGAAGACGGCGACATCGCCACGCCGAAGCGCGATCGCTATGGGAATGACGACGAGCCGTTGTAAGGCGTGATGGCGCTGACAACTAGGCCGGGACGACGATGTGGATACCGGCGTCCCTCACACCCCACCCGCACTACCTGCCATGCGCCTGCGATCATGGACAAATAGCCGGACACCCCGATAGTTTGCACGCCCTCAGGGAGTCAAACGGAACCGCAATGGTCGATGTTCTCGCCGCACCGCAACAAGGCAAGGCGGACAGCGCGCTGCGCACGCTGACCGGGATCTCGATCGCGCACTGGGTCAGCCATTTTCATCTGCTGGTCCTGCCGATGCTGTTTCCATTCCTGAAAGTTCAACTCGGCGTCGGCTATGTCGAGCTCGGCTTCGCGTTGACCGTGTCGGCCGTGGTCTCCGGTCTGACGCAGGCACCGACCGGCTATCTCGTCGACCATTTTGGTGCGCGCAAGATTTTGCTCGGCGGACTGACGCTCGGCGGCCTCGCGCTTGTTTTGCTCGGGCTACATCTGAGCTACGCCTCGCTGATCGCCTGCGCCGTGCTGCTCGGGCTCGCCAATAGCGTCTATCATCCGGCCGATTACGCGATTCTCGCCGAGCACATGGACGAGGCGCGGATGGGCCGCGCGTTTTCGGTCCACACCTTTGCCGGCTATTTCGGCGGCGCCGTCGCTCCGGCGATCGTCGCCGCACTGATCACGGTGTCCGGCGGCGTCGGTGCGCTGCTCGCCTCGGGCGCGATCGGCGTGCTGGTGGCGCTGCTGCTGGTGATGATGAGCATTCCCGATGCCGGCGCGCACAAGGCCAAGCCTGGAAACGCCGATGCACCGAAGCAGGCCGTCATCACGCCGGCGCTGATCACGCTGACCGCGCTGTTCATGCTGCTGAGCCTGTCGGTGGCCGGCATCAACAATTTCGGCGTGGTGGCGCTGATGAGCGGCTACGGCGCAACCTATTCCGTGGCCAATGTGGCGCTGACCGCGTTCCTCGGCTCAAGCGCCGCGGGCGTGCTCGCGGGCGGCTTCCTCGCCGACCACACCGAGCGCCACGGCTATGTCGCCGCCGCCTGCTTTGCCGCGAATGCCGCCATCGTGCTGCTGATCGCGCTGGTGACGTTGCCGGCCTGGGCCCTGACTGCCACGATGGCAACCGCGGGCTTCCTCTCGGGCGTGATCGCGCCGTCGCGGGACATGCTGGTGCGCAACGCCGCGCCTCCCGGTGCCGCGGGCCGCGCGTTCGGCATCGTCTCCACCGGCTTCAATCTCGGCGGCATCGTCTCACCGCTGCTGTTCGGCTGGATCATGGACCAAAGCGCGCCGCACTGGGTGTTCGGGGCGTCAGTGATCTTCATGGTCGCTACCGTGATGCTGTCGCCGTTCACCGAGCGGAAGACGCGAGCCAAGGCTTAGCGAGAAGTTTTACCGTCGTCCCGGCGAAGGCCGGGACGACAAGAAGCAAAACAAACCGGGACGAAACACCATGAGCACCCCTGATCTCGTGATCCGTGGCGGCACCGTCGCGGACGGCCACGGCGGCGAGCTGTTCGAGGCTGACGTCGCCATCACCGGTGGCAAGATCAGCGAGGTGGGCAAGGTCGCGGCCAAGGGCAAAGAAGAAATCGACGCGCGCGGAAAGCTGGTGACGCCGGGCTTCGTCGACGTGCACACCCATTACGACGGGCAGGTCACCTGGAGCCAGGACATCACGCCGTCGTCGCAGAACGGCGTCACCACCGCGATCATGGGCAATTGCGGCGTCGGCTTCGCACCGTGCAAGCCCGCCGATCACACCCGCCTGATCCAGCTGATGGAAGGCGTCGAGGACATTCCCGAGCCGGTGCTGAGCGCCGGCATTCCCTGGGCCTGGGAGAGCTTCCCTGATTACATGGACTGGCTGTCCAAGCGCGATTTCGACATCGATGTCGGCGCGCAGCTGCCGCATGCGGCATTGCGGGTCTATGTCATGGGCGAGCGCGGCGCCCGCCGCGATCCCTCGACGGCGGAAGACAATGCGGCGATGGCCAAGCTTGCGGGCGAAGCGGTACGATCCGGCGCGCTCGGCTTCTCGACCTCGCGCACGCTCAACCACCGCACCTCGACCGGCGATTTCACGCCAACGCTGAAAGCGGGCGAGGACGAGCTCACCGCGATTGCCGGCGCGATGCACAGCCAGGGCCGCAGCGTGCTGCAATTCGTGCTCGATCTTTCCACCATCCATGAAGACCTGCCGATGATGCTGCGGGTGGCCGACAGCACAAAGTGCCCGATCTCGTTCTCGATCACGCAGAATGACAGATCACCCAACCGCTGGCGCCAGACGCTGGACGAGATCAATGCGGCGGCGAAGCGCGGGCTGTCCATCACCGCGCAGATCGCGGCGCGCCCGGTCGGTCTGCTGCTCGGGCTCGAGCTGTCACGCAATCCGTTCCAGACCCATCCCAGCTACAAGGCGATCGCGCATTTGCCTCTGAAGGAACGGCTGGCGCGGTTGCGCCAAGCCGATGTGCGCAAGGCGATCCTGAGCGAGAGCGCGACTGCGACTGACGATCCGCTGTTCTTCCGCCCGAACTACGACAAGATGTTCCTGCTGGGCGATCCCCCCGACTACGAGCAGCCGCCGGAGAATGCGCTGGGGCCGCAGGCGCGCAAGCAGGACCGCCAGCCGGAGGAGCTCGCTTATGATGCGATGCTGTCGGACGAGGGCCGCGGCATGCTCTACGTGCCGTTCCTCAATTATTCCGACGGCAATCTCGACGCGACGCGCGAGATGCTGATCGATCCGCAATCGGTGCCCGGCCTTTCCGACGGCGGCGCCCATTGCGGCATCATCTGCGATGCCAGCTTCCCGACTTATCTGCTGACGCACTGGACGCGTGACCGCAAGCGCGGCGAGAAGCTGTCGATCCCCTTCGTGGTCGCAGCGCAGTCGCGCAAGACGGCGTTGTCGGTGGGGCTGACCGATCGCGGATTGATCGCGCCGGGCTGCAAGGCCGACGTCAACGTGATCGATTACGACCGCCTGCATCTGCATCCACCCAAGGTGCATTACGACCTGCCGGTCGGTGGTCGCAGGCTGCTGCAGGATGTCGACGGCTATGAGGCCACGATCGTCTCGGGCGTGGTGACGCGGCGGCAGGGCGAGGCGACGGGGCGAAGGCCGGGGAAGCTGATTCGGGGTGCGCAGGGGATGCAGTAAGCGGGCGCATGTTGAGCGCGATGTTTCCGCAATGTAGGCGTCGTCCCGGCGAAGGCCGGGACCCATAACCACGAAAAGGAGTTGGAGCGCAGGGCTCCCACTCCGAGTCTTCGCCAAACTGCTCCCTGGGGGTATGGGTCCCGGCCTTCGCCGGGACGACACTTGTTTCGTGGCAGGCTTTGGAAGACCTACGTCGGCGACACTGCGCGCTTCAGCGGCGCCGTCTGCACCGCCGCACCACGCGTCAGCCTCGCCTTTTCCGAGTTCGGCCAGAGCAGCAGCAGCCCGACCACACCGGAGCCGATCATGATCACGGCGTTGATGGTAAATCCGGTCATGTAGCCGTCGATCATGCTGCCGGCGCGCTCGATCACCTTGCCCATCACGTAGGGCGCGATGATGCCCGAGAGCGTATAGAGTGCGCCGTAGATCGCGAGGATCGCGCCGCGCTGCGAGGCCGGGGTAAACTCGCCGAGCATCGGCGGGCAGACGACATAGATCGCGCCGCAGAGACCGGAACCGACCACCAAGAGCGCGATCTGCAAGCCCGCACCCTGCATGTGAGGCATCGTTGTGAGAATGAGGCCGCCGATGATCAGCGGCACCGAGCCCAGCACGCCACGCGACATGCGCGTGGTGTAGCCGCGCACCATCATCACCTGCGAGATCCAGCCGGTCAGAATCACGATGGTGGCGCCGAACACCCAGGGCAGGATCGAGATCCAGCCGGCGTCGCTCTGCGAAAAGCCAAGTCCCTTGACGATGAAGGACGTAAACCACGTGAGTCCGAGCGACAGCGCCCAATAGGCGCCGAAGGTTGCGATCACGCAGCCGAGGAAGGTGCGCGAGGTCAGAAGGCGGATGTAGGGAATTTTCGGCTCACTGACGGCGAGCGCCTGCGTGTCCTCGAGCGGGCCTTCCTTGCCCAGCGCCAGCCAGGCGCAGACCCAGATCAGGCCGACCACGCCGAGCGCCCCGAAGGCATAGTGCCAGGAGTGATTGACGATGACCCAGTTCAGCGCCGGCACGGCCAGGATGACCCCGAAGGCCGAGCCCTGTGTCAGGACCGCGGTCGGCAGCGTGCGCTTCTCGTCGGGGAACCATTTGTAGATTGCGTGCGTCGCGACCGAAGCCGCCGGACCTTCGCCCGCACCGAGCACGATGCGGCAGATCAAGAGCGTGCTGAAGCTGACGGTGCCGACCATCGGAAACTGCGCCAGCGCCCAGACCACGGCGAGCGTCAGCAACACATAGCGCGTCGCCACCTTGTTGACGAGGAAGCCGACCACGATGGCCGAGATCGAGAACAGGAAGAAGAACGAGGAGCCGAGCAGGCCGAATTGCGCAGGCTCGAGCTTCAAGTCGGTCATGATCGGCACGCCGGCGAGGCCGACGACGATCTTGTCCGCGAAGTTCACCACCATCAGGAGAAAAAGGAGAAAAACAATGGTCCAGGCGCCCTTCGGCGTCGCCGTGGACGTTTGCTTGGACGTCCCTGCCATCCTGGCTGCCGCGGACGGCGTTCCCTGAGCGCTCATCATTCTCCCCGTATGTCTTCTTGTCGGCACTTTTGATTTGGCCGTCTTGGGAGCTAACAACGGCTTGAACGGCAACGCAACCCCGGCATTTCCGCGGCAAGTGTGCTACGCAGCACGGAGTTAATTCCGTCCGGCGAACAGACCTTGCTGAGTATCCGAAACCTCTCCAAAACCTTCACCTCGGCCGGCGAGCCCGTGCATGTGCTGCGCGGCGTCGACCTCGACCTCAAAGCCGGCGAACGCGTCGCGCTCACGGGCGAATCCGGCAGCGGCAAGAGTACGCTGCTGCATTTGATCGCAGGGCTGGATGCCGCCGATGGCGGCTCGATCCGCCTGGAGGACACCGAGATCACTGAGCTTGCCGACGCCGGCCGCGCCGAGTTGCGGCGCGACCGGATCGGTCTCGTGTTTCAGCAGTTCAACTTGATCCCAAGCCTGTCGGTCGCCGACAATCTCGCTTTCCAGGCCCGCATCGCCGGTCGGCACGACGCGCCCTGGACCAAGGAGCTGGTCGAGCGGCTCGGCCTCGGCGGCCTGCTCAAGCGTTATCCCGAGCAATTATCAGGCGGCCAGCAGCAGCGGGTCGCAATCGGCCGGGCGCTGGCGACAAAACCGTCGCTGCTGCTCGCGGACGAGCCGACCGGCAATCTGGATGAAGCCACCGCCGACGACGTGCTGGCGCTGACGCGCGACCTCGTCGCGCGCACCGGCTGCGGCTTCCTGATGGTGACGCACAGCCTGCATCTGGCCGGCACGCTCGACCGCCACATCGTCCTCCATGCGGGACGGATCGCATGAGGCGCGCGCTCTGGGTGCTGGCGGTGCTGCTGAGCCATTGGCGCCGGCACAGGATGCAGTTCGCAACGCTGCTGATCGGGCTGATCGCTGCGACCGCGCTGTGGAGCGGCGTGCAGGCGATCAACCAGCAAGCCCGCACGGCCTATGACCGTGCGGCGGCGACGTTTGGCGGCGTGCGCACGGCGACGCTGATCTCGCCCAATACGGCGACCTTCCCGCAAGAGCTTTTCATAAAGCTTCGCCGCGCGGGCTGGCCGGTCTCGCCGGTGCTGGAAGGCCGGGTCCAGATCAACGGACGCTCGATCCGGCTGCTTGGCATCGAGCCGGTGACGCTGCCAGTTGACGTCGGCAATGCGCCGCGCCTCGGAGCCGCGGACCTCAGCAGCTTCGTCGCCGCGCCCGGACAGACGCTAGTGGCGCGGGAGACGCTGAGCGATTTGCACGAGAGCGAAGGAACGACGCCGTCGATCAGCAGCGGCGCAAAGCTGCCGCCGCTGCATGTGCAGCCGCAGCTGGTGCCTGATGTGCTGGTGGTCGATATCGGCGTGGCGCAGCGGCTCCTCAACAAGCCGGATCAGGTCTCGCGTCTGCTGATCGGCAGGGCGAGAGGCAAGCCGGCACCGCTGCAAAGCGTCGTCGGCGAGGAGTTGAAGCTGAAAGAGCCGACCGCGGAGACGGAGCTGGAGCGACTCACCGACAGTTTCCACCTCAACCTCACCGCCTTCGGCCTGCTGTCGTTCTTCGTCGGTCTGTTCATCGTCAATTCCGCCGTCGGCCTCGCCTTCGAGCAGCGGCTGCCGATGCTGCGGACCTTGCGCGCTTGCGGCGCCTCGGCACGGCTGGTCAACTCCGTCCTGGTCGTCGAGCTGGTGGCGCTGGCGCTGGTCGCGGGGCTGATCGGGCTCGTCTGCGGTTATGTCATCGCAGCAGCGCTGCTACCAGACGTCGCGGCGTCGCTGCGCGGACTCTATGGTGCGCAGATTCCGGGGCAGCTGACGCTGCGGCCCGAGTGGTGGCTCGCCGGCATCGGCATCAGCGTTCTAGGCGCGATCGTGGCGGCTGCGACCAGCCTCATCAAGGCGATCAGGATGCCGGTGCTGGCGACCGCGCAGCCGCGGGCCTGGCAGCAGCGACAGCGCCGCTGGCTGATCCTGCAAAGCTTCGCTGCCTGCGCCGTGTTCGCGGTCGCGCTGCTGCTGCTCTATTACGGACAGTCCTTGATCGCCGGCTTCGCCCTGCTGGCTGCGCTGATGCTCGGCGCGGCGCTGATCCTTCCGGCCCTCCTCGAGATCCTCCTGCTTGCCGGCCAGCGGCTTGCGCGCGGGCCGCTGGCGCTGTGGTTCTGGGCGGACAGCCGGCAGCAGCTCTCGGGACTCTCGCTGGCGCTGATGGCTCTGCTGCTCGCGCTGGCAGTCAATGTCGGCGTCTCGACCATGGTAGAAACCTTCAGCCGCACCTTTGTCGGCTGGCTCGACGGACGGCTCGCCGCCGACGTCTACATCAGCGCTGCCGACAACGCGCAGAGCATCGCGATCCGCAACTGGCTGAAGGACCGCAGCGAGGTACAGGCGATCCTGTCGGGCGGCCGCGCGGAGACGCAGGTTCAGGGCCAACCGGTGGAGTTGCTCGGCCTGCCCGATCACGCGCTCTATCGCGAGCGCTGGCCGCTGCTGGAGACCGCGCCGCGCGCCTGGACCCAGTTGGTCCCGGGCAATGCCGCCTTCATCAGCGAGCAGCTGAGCCGCCGCCTCAATATCCGCGTTGGCGACGTCATCGAGGTGCCAGCGCCAGGCGGAACCTGGGAGCTCGACATCGTCGGCATCTATGCCGATTACGGCAATCCCAAAGGGCAGCTTGCCGTCAACGTCGCGGCGCTGATCCGGCAGTTTCCGCAGACGCCGCAGACACGGATCGGGCTGATTGTCCCGCGTGACAAGATTCCCGGCCTGATCGCGGCCTTGCAGAAGCAGTTCGCGCTCGACGACCGCGCGGTGGCCGACCAGGCCACGGTGAAGGCGGAATCGATCCGCATCTTCAACCGCACCTTTGCGGTGACCTCCGCGCTCAATGCCTTCACGCTCGGCGTCGCCGGCATCGCGCTCCTCACCAGCCTGCTGACGCTGGCAAACTCGCGCCTGCCACAGCTCGCGCCGCTCTGGGCGATCGGCATCACCCGGCCGCGCCTCGCCGCGATCGAGCTGACCAAGACGCTGTCGGTCGCGCTGTTCACGTCGCTGCTCGCGGTGCCGCTTGGGTTGCTGGTGGCGTGGTGCCTGATCGCGATCGTCAATGTGAAGGCGTTCGGCTGGCGGCTGCCGTTCCATGTGTTTCCGCTGCAATTGATCGAGTTGGTCGCGGTCGCGCTTGTCGCCTCGCTGCTGGCCGCGCTGCTGCCGGTGTTGCGGCTGGCGCGGATGCAGCCGGCGAGTCTCGTCAAGGTGTTTGCCAATGAGCGCTGACAAACTCTCGCGGCGCGCGTTCGCTGCCGGTATCGCAGCCCTTGCTCTCGCGCGCCGCGCCGCCGCGCAAGGCTATGCCGGGCTCGGCGAGACCGCCGACGGCTTCGCAAAGGTCACGCCCGGAAAGACGTTCACGTTCCCTGCCGATCACGGGCCGCATCCGGACTTTCGCATCGAGTGGTGGTATCTGACCGCAAATCTCGTCGACGTCAGTGGCGCGGCATGCGGGCTGCAATGGACGCTGTTCCGCCAGGCTGCAAAGCCGGGACCGCAAGGAGAAGGCTGGGCCAATCAGCAGATCTGGATGGCACATGCCGCGGTGACGCGCGCCGACACGCATCGATTCAGCGAGCTGTTTTCTCGCGGCGGCATCGGACAGGCGGGCGTCGAGGCAAAACCGTTTGCTTCGTGGATCGATGATTGGGAGATGAAGGGGTCCGAGCGCACCGACGACCGGACCTTGTCGCCGGTGACTCTGAAAGCCTCGGGCACCGACTTCAGCTACGCGCTGACACTGGAGACCGATCGTCCGGTCGTGCTGCAGGGTGACGGCGGCTACAGCCGCAAATCCGAGCGCGGGCAGGCGTCCTATTATTACAGCCAGCCGTTCTACCGCGCGCGCGGCACGCTCACGATCGACGACAAGCCGATCGAGGTCTCAGGCCAGGCCTGGATGGACCGCGAATGGAGCAGCCAGCCGCTCGACACTGATCAGACCGGCTGGGACTGGCTGTCGCTGCATCTCGTCTCCGGCGACAAGCTGATGCTGTACCGGCTGCGCCAGAAGGACGGCAAGGATTACCCGTTCGGCAACTGGATCAGCGCCGCCGGCGAGACGCAGATGATTGCGGGAGGCGACATCCAGATGACGCCAAAGGCGACGGCGGACGTGGCGGGCCGCAAGCTGCCGGTGGAATGGCAGATCGCGATCCCGTCGCACTCGTTCTCGATTTCCTGCAAGCCGCTCAATCCGAAGGCGTGGATGGGGACCGGCTTCTCTTACTGGGAAGGACCGATCAGCTTTACCGGCACGCATGACGGCGTTGGCTATCTCGAGCTGACCGGCTATTGAAGCGCGACCTGTTTGAAGGGATCTTGCGATGTATCATTTCACCGCCCTCGTCACGCTGCTTGCGCTTGCGTTTTATTTCTTCACCTGCATCAACGTCTCGCGGTCCCGGACCAGGACCGGCGTGAAGGTGCCGGCGATGTCGGGCCATCCGGATTTTGAGCGCGCCTTCCGCATCCAGATGAATACGCTGGAATGGATGCCGATCTTCCTGCCGTCGCTGTGGCTGTTCGCGATCTACATCAGCGATGCCATTGCAGCCGCAATCGGCGCGGTCTGGATCATCGGCCGCATCGTGTATTTCATCGGCTATTCGCAAGCCGCCGCCAAGCGCGGCCCGGGATTTGCGATCCAGGCGACCGCGGCGATCGCGCTGTGGGCGGGGGCGTTGTGGGTCGTGGTGTTGAGGGTGGTGTGAGGCAAGATCGCGCCTCAATCTCAGCCGTCGTCCCGGACAAGCGCGCCCCTAGGCGCGCGCCGATCCGGGACGACATTGGGGCTTGTAGCGCTAGCTCAACCCCTCACTTCGTCAGAGGGCAGCCGCTGTCCTTGGCTGTCGAAAACGCCTGGTCGCCGGGGACGACGGCGAGCTGCTTGTAATAGTCCCACGGCTTCTTCGATTCCGAGGGCTTCTTGACCTCGAACAGATACATGTCGTGGACCATGCGGCCGTTGGCGAGCACCTTGCCCTTGGCGAAGGCGTCATCGACCGGCAATTCCTTCAGCTTCTTGGCGACCGCGTCGGTGTCCTTGGTGCCGGCGGCTTTCACTGCCTTCAGATAGCTCAGCGTCGCCGAATAGGTGCCGGCATGGATCATGCTCGGCATCCGGCCGGTGCGCTTGAAGAAACGCTCGGAGAAGGCACGCGAGGCATCATCATGATCCCAATAGAAGCCTTCGGTCAGGACCAGGCCCTGCGCCGCCTGCAAGCCAAGACCGTTCACCTCGGCGAGCGTCATCAGCAGGCCGGCAAGTTTCTGGCCACCCTGCACGATGCCGAATTCAGCCGCCTGCTTGATCGAGTTGGTGGTATCCTGACCGGCATTGGCGAGGCCGACGATCTTCGCCTTCGAACTCTGCGCCTGCAGCAGGAAGGACGAGAAGTCCGACGAGTTGAGAGGCACGCGGACCGAGCCCAGCACCTTGCCGCCGCTGGCCGTGACGATCTCGCTGGTGTCCTTCTCCAGCGCATAGCCGAACGCGTAATCAGCGGTGAGGAAGAACCAGGTGTCGCCGCCGGCCTTGGTCAGCGCGCCGCCGGTGCCGACCGCAAGCGCGTGGGTATCGAAGGCCCAGTGGAAGCCGTAGGGCACGCATGAAGCGCCTGTTATGGCCGATGTCGCCGCGCCGACCACGATGTCGATCTTCTTCTTTTCCTTCGACAGCTCCTGCACTGCGAGCGCGACCGACGAGGTCGTCAGCTCGGTGATCATGTCGACGTTCTCGGCGTCGTACCAGCGGCGCGCGATGGATGTGGCGAGGTCAGGCTTGTTCTGGTGATCGGCGGTGACCATCTCGATCTTCTGGCCGAGCACCTCGCCGCCAAAATCCTCGATCGCCATCTTCGCTGCTTCGACGGAGTACTTGCCGCCGTAATCGGCATAAACGCCGGACTGATCGTTGAGGATGCCGATCTTGACGCCTTGCGCGAAAGCCGGCGCGGCCAGCAAAAGGGCCGAGGTTGCGACAGCGGCCAAAAGTCCTGATTTCATTCGTTATCTCCCAGCAGTGTTCTGTTTTGAAATCGCGCGGATATTAGTGAAGAACGGGGGGCGTGCCCATGGGTTTCGTGCTGATCGTTGGCAGGGGCGCCAAGCAAAAACTGTCGTCCCGGCGAAGGCCGGGACGACGTCGAGATTTTGGATACGTTGGTGGTCAAGATGACGAGACCGCCCCCTTCTCGTTCCGGCCCTCGGCCAGGTTCCGCACCACGACATAGAAGATCGGAGTGAACAGCAGCCCGAACAGGGTGACGCCGATCATGCCGAAGAACACGGCAACGCCGACGGCCTGGCGCATTTCGGAACCTGAGCCGGACGAGATCACCAGCGGCAACACGCCGAGGATGAATGCGAAGGATGTCATCAGGATCGGCCGCAGGCGCAGGCGGCAGGCCTCGATCACGGCCTCCAGCCGCGGCTTGCCCTCCTTCTCGATGTCGCGCGCGAACTCGACGATCAGGATCGCGTTTTTCGCCGCCAACCCCACCAGCACGACGAAGCCGATCTGGGTGAGGATGTTGACGTCCTGGCCCATGATGCGCACGCCGATCGTGGCAGCGAGCAGGCACATCGGCACGATCAGGATCACCGCGAACGGCAGTGTCCAGCTGCCATATTGCGCGGCAAGCACGAGATAGACGAACAGCACGCAGATCGGGAACACATAGAGGCCGGCATTGCCGCCGTTGATCTGCTGATAGGACAGGTCGGTCCACTCGAAGGTGAAGCCGCTCGGCAAAGTGTCGTCGGCGAGCTTCTTGATGGCATTGAGCGCGGTGGTCGAGCTCGTGCCCGGCGCCGGCTCGCCCTGAAGCTCCGACGCCGCATAGAGATTGTAGCGCGCCACGCGATCGGGTCCCGAGACATCCCTGAAGTCGACCACGCTGCCGAGCATCACCATGTCGCCGGAGGCGTTGCGCGTGCGCAGGCGCGCGAGATCGCTGGGCTCCTTCCGGAACGGGAAGTCAGCCTGCGCGGTGACGTGATAGGTACGGCCGAACAGATTGAAGTCGTTGACATAGGTCGATCCGAAATAGGTCTGGATCGTGTCGTTGATGTTGGCGATGGGCACGCCAAGCTTCTGCGCCTTGGTGCGGTCGATGTCGACGAACAGCTGCGGCGTATTGGCGGAGAACGGCGAGAACACCGTGGGGGCAAGGAGCGCTGGCGATTTGCGCGCCGCGGCGACGAGTTCATCGGTTGCGGACGCCAGCAGCTCCGGTCCACGCCCCTGCCGATCCTGGATGCGGATGGTGAAGCCACCGCCGGTGCCGATGCCGGGCACGGCCGGCGGCGGAATCACGATGATGAAGGCGCCCTGGATCGCAGCCAATCGCTTGCGCAGCTCGGCTGTGATGGCATTCGCCGTCAAGCCCTTCTTCAGCCGCACCTCGGGCTCATCGAAAACAGGGAAGAGCGCCGCCGCATTGCCGGCCTGCGTGCGCGTCGCGCCGGAGAAGCCGGCGAAGGCCGCGACGCGGACGATACCTGGCGTATCCAGCGAGATCCGCTCGATCTCTCGGACAATCTCGGTGGTCCGCGCCAGCGATGCCGCACCCGGCAGCTGCGCCGAGATGATGACATAGCCGCGATCCTGCGCGGGGATGAAGCCCTGCGACGTCGTCCCGATCAGCCAGCCTGCGCTGCCGATGAGCACGACATAGATCAGGATCATCACCACGGAGTGCCGGATGACGAAATTGGCGAGGCCGGCATAGCCGTGCGAGAGCCGGTCGAATACGCGGTTGAAGACGCCGGTGAAGGCATTCCATCCGCGCGCGAACAGATTCCACGCGGCAGGCGGCCGCTTCTCGGCGTGGGGCGTGAGGATCAGCGAAGCCAATGCCGGCGACAGCGTCAGCGAGCAGAAGCAGGAGATCGCGGTCGCAACCGCGATGGTCACCGCGAATTGCTGGAAGAATTGCCCGGAGATGCCGCCGAGGAACGCCGTCGGCACGAACACCGCGCAGAGCACCAGGGCGATCGAGACCAGCGCGCCGCCGACCTCCTCCATCGTCTTCAGCGCCGCGTCGCGCCGGCTGAGCCCGTGCTCGAGATGCCGCTCGACATTCTCGACCACGACGATGGCGTCGTCGACCACGATGCCGACCGCAAGCACGAGCCCGAACAGCGTCAGATTGTTGATGGAGAAGCCGAGCGCCGCCATCACTGCAAAGGTGCCGACCAGCGACACCGGAATGGCGATGATCGGGATGATCGCCGGCCGCCATCCCTGCAGGAACACCAGCACGACGACCACCACGAGCAGCATGGCTTCGTAGATGGTCTTGATCAGCTCGTGGACGGACTGCGCGATGAATTCGGTCGGGTTGTAGCCGATGTTGAAGTCGAGGCCCTTCGGAAAGCCCTGCTTGAGCTTCGCCATCGTGTCGGAGATGTTCTTGGCCGTCGCGAGCGCATTCGATCCCGGCCGCTGCGTCACCAGCATGGCGACCGCGGATTTACGCAGCAGGAAGCTGTTGGTCGAATAAGCGAGCGCACCGAGCTCGATGCGAGCGACGTCGCGCAGGCGCACCGTGCGGCCGTCCGAGCCGGCCTTGATCAGGATGTCCTCGAACTGTTTCTGGTCTTTCAGCCGCCCGGTGAAGACGAGGTTTGGCTGGAAGGCGCGGTCGGCAATCGGCGGCTCGGCGATCTGGCCGCCGGCAATCTGCACGTTCTGGGCGCGGATCGCGGCCAGCACCTCGGTCGAGGTCAGGCCAAGATTGGCGATACGATCAGGGTCGAGCCACAGCCGCATCGAATAGTCGCGCGCGCCAAACATCTGGATGTCGCCGACACCGTCGATGCGGAGCAACTGGTCGCGGACCTGCAGCAGTGCATAGTTGGAAATATAGAGCTGGTCGAACGTGTCGTCCGGCGACAGCATGAACACGACCATCAGGATGTCGGGCGAGTTCTTGCGGGTGACGACACCGTTGCGCTGCACTTCATCCGGAAGCTGCGGCTGCGCGATCGCTACCCGGTTTTGAACCAGCACCTGCGCCTTGTCGAGATCGGTGCCAAGCTTGAAGGTGACGGTGATGGTGAGCTGGCCGTTCGAGGTGGCCTGGCTGTAGAGATACAGCATGTCCTCGACGCCGTTAATCTGCTGCTCGATCGGAGCAGCGACGGTGTCGGACACGGTTTGCGCCGAGGCGCCGGGATATTGCGTGGTGACGACGACGGTCGGTGGCACCACTTGCGGATATTCGGAGATCGGCAGCGTCGAATAAGCGAGCGTGCCGACGATCAGGAGCACGATCGACAGCACCATCGCCAGGATGGGCTGGTTGATGGACAGACGGCCAAGATTCATGACTTGTCACCAGCCTTCGCACCGGTCTTGCCACCTGCCGGCGCTTGAGCAGGAGATGGGGCGACCTTGGCGCCGACACGCGCGCGCTGGATGCCGTTGACAATGACGCGGTCATCCGCGTTCAACCCCTCGCGGATGACGCGCAGGCCGTCATCGAGCGGTCCGAGCACGACGGGCCGCGCTTCGACGGTATCGTCGGACTTCACCACGAAGACGATCTTGCGCGACTGGTCGGTGGCGATTGCGGTATCCGGGATCAGCAGCGCTTCGTACGGCGCGCTGCCGATCAGGCGGACGCGACCGAACTGGCCGGGCAGGATCGAGAGGTCAGTGTTCTTGACCACGGCGCGGCTGCGCAATGTGCCGGTGGAAACATCGAGGCGGTTGTCGAGGAAGTTGATGGCGCCATCATGCGACGGCTTGGTCTCGCCCGCGAGCGTCACCTGCACGGGGTTTGCGGTGTCGCGCGAACTTGGGCGTTTTCCCTCGAACCAGAGCTTGCTGTATTTGATGAAGGTCGTCTCATCCATGTCGAAATAGATGTAGATCGGGTCGAGCGAGACGATCGAGGTCAGCAGCGTCGAGGTGCCGGTGTCGCTGCCCTGCACGAGGTTGCCGGGGCTGACCAGATGGCGGCTGACGCGGCCGGTGAGTGGCGCGGTGACATGGGTGAACTCGATGTTGAGCCGGGCGGCCTTCAGCGCGCCCTCGGCCTGGGTCTCGGCAGCGTGCGCGGCCTGCAAGGCTTGGCGGCGCTGGTCGACGACCTGCTCGGAGACCGCGCTGGTCTGCACCAGATTCAGGCCGCGGTCGAGCTCGCGCTTGGCAAGTTCTACCTTGGCGCGGGCGTCGGATAGCTGGCCGTCGGCCTGCTCGGCCACCGCCTCGAACGGCCGCGGGTCGATGACGTAAAGCAGATCGCCCTGATGCACGATCGCGCCATCCTGGAACTCGACCGAGTTGACGAAGCCGCCGACGCGGGGGCGCACCTGCACCTCCTCGACCGCCTCGAAGCGACCGGTGTATTCGTCCCAATCGGTGACGGTGCGCTTGACCGGCTGGGCAACGGTCACGGGCGGAGGCGGCGGCGCGGCCGCTTGCGAGGTCGGTTGTCCGCAACCGCTGAGGGCGACGGCCGCAGCAAGAAGACCGGCTAGCGCATAAGGCCGGAGCTGAACGAAATCGTGCGTTTTGACAAATTGCTCGCTTCCGTCCGGTCCACTCATCCCAGGTCCTCGCATGAAAGCCGCGGAAAATGCAGGGTAGTCCTCTACCCGCGGGCGCCACAAGATGGGTGGCGATGATGAAATCTTCAAGACTACCTCGCGCACAATGCTCGGCAGGATGCCCTGGCCTGATGGCGAGTTGACACGCGCTCTCTTCGCCTATTCCCGCCTGCGGAGAGGGAGAAGAAGCGCCAGCGTCTTCGCACATGACTGAGGCGGCCGGCTTGGCTAGACTACCCCTTACAAAACAAGACGAATTGTCCGGGGAGGACAGGCGTGCATCAGGGACGTGTCGTTTATGGTGCGATCGAGGAGGTCGTGTTTGGCCATCCGGCGGCGGAGGCCATCGTCGCGCAGATGGACCGGCTGGGAACCCGCCGCGCCTTCCTGATGGTCTCGGGGACGCTGAACCGAGAGACCGACGAAATCACTGAGATCGTAAAGGCGCTCGGTGCGCGCTGCGCCGGGCTGTTCGATGCGATGCCGGCGCACACGCCGCGCGAGGCGGTGGTCGCGGCCACCAATGCCGCGCGCGCGGTCGACGCTGACCTGATCGTCACCGTGGGCGGCGGCTCGATCACCGACGGCGCCAAGGCGGTGCAGCTTTGCCTTGCCAATGGCATCGACGATATCGCCGGCATCGACCGCATCCGTGTGCACAAGGGCATCGCGCCCGAGATGACCGCACCGACCGTGCGGCAGATCAGCGTGCCGACCACGATTGCAGGCGGCGAGTTTTCATCGATCGCCGGCGTGACCGACCGCATCACGCATGTGAAGCAGATGCTGCGGCATCCGCTGGCGGTGCCGCGCGCAACCATCCTCGACCCTGCCATCACCGTGCACACGCCGGAATGGCTGTTTCTCTCCACCGGCATCCGCGCCATCGATCACTGCGTCGAGGCGATCTGCTCGCACGAGACGCATCCCTATGCCGACGCACAGTCGGTGAAGGGCCTTGCCATGCTCGCCGACGCGCTGCCGCGGGTGAAGGCCGACCCCCGAGATCTGGACGCGCGGATGGACGCGCAGATCGGCACCTGGCTGTCGATGGGCGCGCTCGCGGCCGGTGTGCCGATGGGCGCGAGCCACGGCATCGGCTATGTCTTGGGCGCGGCCTTCGACGTGCCCCACGGCCACACCTCCTGCGTCATGCTGCCGGCGGTGATGCGCTGGAATGCGAGCGCCAATGCCGAGCAGCAGATGATCGTCGCCGCCGCGATGGGCTTCCCCGGCCATAACGCCGCCGACGTGCTCGATGCCTTCATCCGCTCGCTGGGCATGCCGCGTCGCCTTGCCGATGTCCGCGTCTCGCCGGAGCATTTCGACGTCATCGCCGAACAGGCCATGCGCACGAACTGGATCCCGCGCAATCCGCGCAAGATCGAGAGCCCGGCGCAGATTCGCGAAATCCTCGATCTCGCCGCATGATCTTCAAGCCGGAGGACTGATGTACCCAGGTCTGCATGCCCGCCTGCGCCCGCTGCAACCCGCCTTCATCATGGCGGCGACCGGCGAGGCGGTCACCTATCGCGAACTCGATGCGCGCAGCAATCGCCTGGCGCATCTGTTTCGTAAGCATGGCCTGAAGCGGCTCGATCACTACTCGATCTTCATGGAGAACAACTCCCGGTATCTCGAAGCCTGCGCCGCGGGCGAGCGGTCCGGCCTGTACTACACCTGCATCAACTCCTTCCTGACGCCGGGCGAACTCGCTTATCTCCTCGTCAACAGCCAGTCGAAGATCCTGATCACATCAGTGGCGAAGCTCGACATCGCGCGCGAGGCGATCCAGGCTTGCCCCGACGTCAAGCTCTGCATCGTCGCCGACGGCCCCGGCGAGAGCGATCGCATTGTGGGCCTTGCCGACGTCAACGCGGATCTGCCGAAGACGCCGATCGCGGATGAATGGCTCGGCACTGCGATGCTGTATTCCTCCGGCACGACGGGACGCCCAAAAGGAATCTTGCGGCCACTCCCGGAGGAGCCTCCAAAGCACAATCTGCCGCTGTTCGATTTCCTCACCAAGCTCTGGCACTACCGCGAGGGCATGGTCTATCTGTCGCCGGCGCCGCTCTACCACTCCGCGCCGCAGGCCGCCGTGAATCTCACGATCCGCATGGGCGGCACCGTGATCATCATGGAGCATTTCGACCCTGAACGTTACCTCCAGCTGGTGCAACAATGGGGCATCACCCACACCCAGCTGGTGCCGACGATGTTCTCGCGGATGCTGAAGCTGCCGGAAGAGGTGCGCAAGCGCTACGATCTATCCTCGCTCGAGATCGCGATCCATGCCGCCGCGCCCTGCCCCGCATTGGTGAAGGACGACATCATCAAATGGTGGGGCCCGATCATCCACGAATATTACGGCGCCACCGAAGGCCTCGGCTTTACCGCCTGCAACAGCGAGGAATGGCTTAGCCATCGCGGCACCGTCGGCAAGGTGCTGCTCGGCGATCTCCATATTCTCGACGAGAACATGCAGCCGTGCCCGACCGGCACGCCCGGCCAGGTCTGGTTCAAGACGGGCTCGCCGTTCGAATATTTCAACGACCCGGAGAAGACGAAGGAGGCGCGCTCGGCCGACGGCAGCATGAGCACGGTCGGCGACGTCGGCTATGTCGACGAGGACCGGTTCCTCTATCTCACCGACCGCGCCACCTTCATGATCATCTCCGGCGGCGTGAACATCTATCCACAGGAATGCGAGAATTTGCTGATCACCCATCCGAAGGTCGCGGATGCCGCAGTGTTCGGCGTGCCCAATGCCGATCTCGGCGAGGAGGTGAAGGCCGTGGTGCAGCCGATGCCGGGCGTAATGCCCGGCGAGGCGCTCGCCGAAGAGCTGATCGCCTTTTGCGCAAAATCGCTGTCGCGGCAGAAAGTGCCGCGCTCGGTGGATTTCGAGAAGGAATTGCCGCGGCTGCCGACGGGAAAACTGTACAAGCGTCTGCTGAGGGACCGGTACTGGGGCAACAAGACGTCAAGGATCGTGTGAGGCCCCGATGTCGTCCCGGCGAAAGCCAGGACCCATACCCGTGATATGTCGATTTGCAGAAGGTAGCAGTACCAAACGACCAATCTTCGCCAAACATCTCCCTGGGGTAGCGGGTCCTGGCTTTCCGGCGGAGTTTGTTGATGCGACCTCCAACATCTGCACGGGAACCGTGCGTTCGCACCTGCACTCTCACAATGTGAGAGAATCACCCCGCGGCTTTTCGTCATCCGAATTACCAAGACAGTACGAGCCCTTGCCGGTTGCCTCCCTCCACACGGCTCGGCTATCGTCCGGTCAAACAGGCCAAAAGCGGCCCAAGAGACTAATGTCCAGGGAGGACCGAGGATGCGGAGCGTGTGGGCGCTCGCCGCGACGGCGGCGTTGTCTTTGCTGGCGTTTTCGACCACGACATTCGCCGGCGAGCCCAAGCAGGGCGGAATCCTGCGGATGTATCACCGCGACAGCCCGGCGAATGCGTCGATCCTCGAGGGCGCGACCTATTCGGTCAACGTGCCCTTCATGGGCGTGTTCAACAATCTCGTCATCTACGATCAGCACATTGCGCAGAACAGTCCTGATACACTCAGGCCTGAGCTGGCCGAGAGCTGGTCCTGGAGCAGTGACAACAAGAAACTGACGTTCAAGCTCCGCCAGGGCGTCAAATGGCATGACGGCAAGCCGTTCACGTCGGCCGACGTCAAATGCACATTCGATCTGCTCATGGGCAAGTCGCAGCAGAAGCTTCGGCAGAATCCGCGCAAGGCCTGGTACAGCGAGGTCGACGACGTCACGCCAAACGGCGACTTCGAGATCTCCTTCAACCTGAAGCGGCCGCAGCCCTCGCTGCTGGCGATGCTCGCCTCCGGCTATACGCCGATCTATCCCTGCCATGTCTCGCCGGCGGACATGCGCACCCATCCGATCGGGACCGGGCCGTACAAATTCGTCGAGTTCAAGGCCAATGAATCGATCAAGCTGACGCGGAATCCGGACTACTGGAAGAAGGGCCTGCCCTATCTCGACGGCATCGAATACACGATCATCCCGAACCGCTCGACGGCGATTCTCGCCTTCGTCGCCGGCAAGTTCGACATGACTTTCCCGACGCATATCACCATCCCGCTGCTCAAGGACATCAAGTCGCAGGCGCCGAACGCGGTCTGCGTCGTCGAGCCGACCAACGTCTCGACCAACATCATCGTCAATTCGAGCTCGGCGCCGTTCGACAACATCGATATCCGCCGCGCGATGTCGCTGGCACTCGATCGGAAGGCCTTCGTCGATATCCTGTTCGAGGGTCAGGCCGACGTCGGCGGCACCATGCTGCCGCCGCCGCAAGGCATCTGGGGCATGCCCAAGGACAAGCTCCAGACCATTCCGGGTTACGGTCCGGACGTGAACGCGAACCGCGAGGAAGCGAAGAAGCTGATGCAGAGGGCCGGTTACGGCCCCGACAAGCATCTCGCCGTAAAGGTTTCGACACGCAATCTCGCGGAATATCGCGATCCTGCGGTGATCCTGATCGACCAGCTCAAGAGCATCTATATCGACGGCGAACTCGATGTCGTCGAGACTGCGAACTGGTTCCCGAAGGTCGCGCGCAAGGACTACATGCTCGGCCTCAATTTGACCGGCAATTCCGTCGACGATCCGGACCAGTCCTTCTACGAGAACTATTCCTGCGGTTCGGAGCGGAACTACACCAATTACTGCAACAAGGAGATCGAGAAGCTGTTCGACGTGCAGTCGCAGGAGATCGACACGAACAAGCGCAAGCAACTGGTCTGGGACATCGACAAGAAGCTGCAGGAGGACGTCGCCCGCCCGATCATCTTCCACGCACGGGCCGGCACCTGCTGGCAGCCTTACGTCAAGGGGATCACGATCATGTCGAACAGCTCCTATAACGGATTTCGCTACGAGGACGTTTGGCTCGACAAATAGTGCGACAGGCTGAAGACTAGCGGCTCGACAGGAGAGCACGGGATGTTTGCCTATCTGGTGCGGCGCCTGTTGCTGATGCTCGTGACCCTGTTTGGGATCTCGATCGTCATCTTCTTCCTGTTGCGCATCGTTCCCGGCAACATCGTCGACATCCTGTTCGCCGCGGCCGGCTATGTCGATCCCGCCGACAAGGTCGATCTCGAGAAGCAGCTCGGCATCGACCAGCCGCTGGTGGTGCAATATCTGCACTGGATCGGCGGCTTGCTGCATGGCGATCTCGGTTACTCCTATGTCTCGGAGAAGCCGGCGCTGCAGGAGATCCTGCCGCGAATCCCGATCACCGCGCGGCTCGCCGGCCTCGCATTGCTGTTCTCGGCTTCGATCGGCATTCCGCTCGGCGTCATCAGCGCGGTCAAGCAGGGCTCACGGATCGACTACGCCTTGCGCGTGGTGAGCCTGAGCGGATTGTCGCTGCCCTCGTTCTGGCTTGGCCTGCTGGTTCTGACCGCGTCTGTCGCCATGTTTGGGCAGATGCCGATCTTCAATCCCAATCCGCAGAGTCTTGGCGAGGCATTCGCAACCTATTGTATCCCTGCGATGGTGGTCGGTTTCCGCAGTTCAGCGCTGACCATGCGGATCACGCGATCCTCGATGCTTGAGGTGCTGCGGCAGGACTATATCCGCACCGCCCGCGCCAAGGGTGCCTCCGACGCCGCGGTGAACTATCACCATGCGCTGAAGAACGCGATTCTGCCGGTCATCACCGTGATCGGCATCGAGGCGGCGTTCCTGATCGGCGGCCTCATTGTCACCGAGACCGTGTTCAATATCCCGGGCGTCGCCCGCTTCCTGGTCGAGGCGATCCGCTGGCGCGATTATCCGATCGTGCAGAACCTCGTGATGCTGATTGCCGTCGTGGTGGTGAGCGCGAATTTCATCGTCGACATGCTGTACGCGGTGTTCGACCCACGCATCCGGTACACGGATTAGGAGATCAGCTTGGCCGCGATCGACTTCGACGTTGAACTGAGGCGGGCCGGCGCCCATGCGACCGGCGGCTGGCGGCGCGTGCTGTTCCTGGCGCAGCGGCACGTGCTGGGCGCGGCCGGACTGACCATCATGGCGGTGTTCGTGCTCACCGCGATCTTTGCCGATTTCATCGCGCGTTACGATCCCCTGACGGTCGATGCCGCGCACGCGCTGGCGCGCCCGAGTCTTGCCCACTGGATGGGCACGGATTCCTTCGGCCGCGATGTCTTCAGCCGCATCATCCACGGCGCGCGGATCTCGCTCGCGGTCGGGATCGGCTCGACCGCGCTCGGCGGCACGATCGGCGTGATCGTCGGGCTGACCTCCGGCTATCTCTCTGGCTGGGTCGATCTCATCTTCCAGCGCGTCTCAGACATCTTGCAGGCGCTACCGCTGCTGGTGCTGGCCCTGATCATGACGGCCGCCCTCGGCCCGTCGCTGCCGAATGTCATTCTCGCGATTGCCATTCCGCTGATCCCGACCGTGTCGCGCGTCACCCGCGCCAACACGCTGGCGCTGCGCGAGCAGCCATTCGTGGAAGCCGCGAAATCGATCGGCATGAGCGAGGTGCGCATCGCGCTGCGCCACGTGCTGCCGAACACGCTGGCACCGTTGATCGTGCTCGCCACCGCTCAGCTCGGCTCGACGATCCTCACCGAGGCCTCGCTCTCCTTCCTCGGCCTCGGTATCCCCGAGCCTTATCCGTCATGGGGCCGCATGCTCTCGGAGTCCGCCGCCGAATATGTCCGCACCGCACCGTGGCTGGTGATCTTCCCGGGCATCGCCATCAGCCTCGCCGTATTCGGTGCAAACCTGTTCGGCGACGCCCTGCGCGACATCCTCGATCCCCGGCAGCGCGGCTGATGGCTGATACCTCCGATCTCGTGCTTGACGTGAAGAACCTGAAGACCGTGTTCTTCACCAATTCTG
This sequence comes from Bradyrhizobium zhengyangense, assembly GCF_022012555.1. Lineage (NCBI taxonomy): Bacteria > Pseudomonadati > Pseudomonadota > Alphaproteobacteria > Hyphomicrobiales > Nitrobacteraceae > Bradyrhizobium > Bradyrhizobium zhengyangense. Next base: position 446,342 of record NZ_JAKLTZ010000002.1, read on the forward strand.
GCCTCTTCAAAGCCGTCGACGATGTCTCCTTCACCGTGAAGCGCGGTGAGACGCTGGCCATCGTCGGCGAATCCGGCTGCGGCAAGAGCGTCACCGCGCTGTCCCTGATGCGGCTGGTGTCCGATCCGCCCGGTCGTATCGTTGGTGGCTCGATCATGCTCGAAGGCACCGATCTGCTGGCGCTGGACGAAGCGGCGATGCGCAAGATCCGCGGCAATCGCATCTCCATGATCTTCCAGGAGCCGATGACATCGCTCAATCCTGTCATCCGCATCGGCGATCAGATCGTCGAAGCTGTGCGGCTGCATCGGAACTTGTCGACCAAGGAGGCGCGTAACATTGCGGTCGAGATGCTGCACCTGGTGCGCATCCCCGAGCCGGCGCGGCGCGCGCGCGAATATCCGCATCAACTCTCCGGCGGCATGCGTCAGCGCGCGATGATCGCGATGGCGCTGGCATGCCGGCCGGCGTTGCTGATCGCGGACGAGCCGACCACCGCGCTCGACGTCACCATCCAGGCGCAAATCCTGGCCCTGATCCTCGATCTGCAGAAAGAGCTTGGTACCGGTCTCGTGCTGATCACGCACGATCTCGGCGTCGTCGCGCAAACCGCGCAGCGCGTGATCGTGATGTATGCGGGACGGAAAGTCGAGGAAGCCAGTGTCGAGGCGCTGTTCGCTGCGCCGAAGCATCCCTACACGCGCGGGCTGATGGCCTCGATCCCGGCTGTGCCGGCGTCCGGCGCCGCGGCGCAGGAGCGACTGAACGAAATTCCGGGGACCGTGCCCTCGCTGGTGCGGCTACCCGCAGGCTGCGCTTTCGCGCCACGCTGCAAGCTCGCGGTGAAGCGCTGCGAAGCCGAATATCCGCCGCTGGCCGATTGGGGCGGCGGCCACCTCGCCGCCTGCTGGCGCGCAGCTGACGTGGCGGAGGTGGCATGAGCGAGGTTCTACTCGAGGTCACCGACCTCAAGAAATATTATCCGGTGCGCGCCGGCGTGCTGCGCCGGCAGGTCGGCACCGTGCATTCGGTCGACGGCGTCTCGTTCTCCGTTGGTGCGGGCGAGACGCTCGGCCTTGTCGGCGAATCCGGCTGTGGCAAGTCGACGGTGGCGCGCAGCGTGCTTCGGCTGATCGAGCCGACGTCAGGCCAGATCCGGCTCGACGGCGAAGACATTACCCATCTGTCCAAGACGGCGCTGCGGCCGCATCGCCGCGCCATGCAGATCGTATTCCAGGATCCGTTCGCCTCGCTCAATCCGCGCATGACCGCGGGCGATATCGTCGGCGAGCCGATTGCGGTCCACGGGCTCGCGACCGGCCAGGCACTAGAGGCGCGCGTTGCAAAGCTGTTCGAGCAGGTCGGCCTTCGGCCCGACCAGATGCGCAACTTCCCGCATCAATTCTCCGGCGGTCAGCGCCAGCGCATCTGCATCGCGCGCGCGCTGGCGCTGGGGCCGCGCCTGATCGTCTGCGACGAGCCGGTGTCAGCGCTCGACGTATCGATCCAGGCGCAGGTGATCAATCTCTTGATCGACCTGCAGAAGCAGCACGGCTTCTCCTATCTCTTCATCGCCCACGATCTCGCCGTAGTCGCCCATATCAGCCATCGCGTCGCGGTGATGTATCTCGGCCGCATCGTCGAGATCGCCGACAAGGATGAGCTGTTCCGTAACCCCCGCCATCCTTACACGCAGGCGCTGCTCGCCTCGGTGCCGATCGCCAATCCGTTGGCGAAGAAGCTCGCGCCGCTGGTGGACGGCGACGTGCCTAGTCCCGTCAATCCGCCGCCCGGCTGCGCGTTTCACACCCGCTGCCGGTTTGCGATGGAGCGTTGCAAGACGGAGCGTCCGGTGCTGATGGAGGCGGGTGATGGGCACCAGGTGGCGTGCTTGCTCAATGACGGGACAGGCCGAAGCCAGTAGGCCGCAACGCCCGGATCACCGGCCAGGCCGCCAACGCAGCAGCCAGATGCTTGAGCGTGTGACCCGAGACAAGGTGCCCGGTCGCTTCGAATATGGTCACATCGCCCAGCTCGAAAAGCTTGGCCAGGACATAGAAGACAATCACGCCGCCGAGCGGCACGCCGATCGCGCCGGGCCGCGGCCGCGTCAACGCCAGTCCCACAGCCAGCGCCATGCCGCCGTACTGCACGACCACCCATGGCGTGAGGTTCTCGCGCGCGACCCAGGCCGCGGGCAGGCCGGCAACCATCATCAGCACCAGCACGGCCTCGCCTGCGCGCACGCCGATGCGCTCGCTGGCCGCAATGCCGAGAAAGCCAGCGAACGCCACCGCCATGCCGAGACGATCGGCCACGAGCCGTTGCGGCATGTCGGGGTCGAGGTGATAGAAGCCCGAACCCACGCATGTGAGGATCAGTCCCACGAAGAACCAGCTTGCACCCACGGGGGCGTCATTGCTGCCGCGCAGCCGCTCCGTGCCCCAGACACCCATCGCGAGGAAGGCGAGATTACTCAGGACGTCGCCGGCGTTGGGCACACCCAGCCAGGCGCGCGTGTCGACGAAATGCGGGATGTGCCAGCCGGCGGCCGGCAGCGCGGGGGCGAGGAAAGCCGCAAGTCCGAGCACAGAGAGCGCCGCGAGCAGATATTTTTCGCGGACAGTCGGCAGGAGCCGACCAGGCATCGACAGCAGCGGGGCCTCGGTCGCTTGGGCTTGGTCACTTGGGCGCAGCATGCAGGCCTCCGAATTGAACATAGTTCAATACTACTAGACCAAAATTGAACATTGTTCAATAGGATTCGCGCGCGAACCTGATACGGCTTTATCTTATTGAGATTATTTACACTCTGATCGAGACGGAGGCGGTCCCGCAGGATGGGCAAAGCGACTTTCCGCCGTGCTCGAAGAGCGAAGCCGGCACGGCACTTTGCGCCTTTGCCCACCCAACGAGACTGCGTTCGCCGCGCTATGGTGCCCCGATCTCCGCAACGATCCGGCCCGTCGTCACCTGCTCGCCCTCGGCGACGTCGATCGCAGCGACGACACCGTCGATGCCGGCCTTATGGACGTGCTCCATCTTCATCGCTTCCAGCGTCAGCACCGGCTGACCTGATGTGACGCGATCGCCCGGCTTGACCAGCACGGCGACAACGCGGCCGTTCATGGCGGCGCGGACCTTGCCGTCGCCGCCGTTGCTTGCTGCAGCTTTGGGCGCAGCGAGCGTCAGATCATTCACCGAGACCGGGATGCCCCGATGCTGGACGTAAAATCGGTCGCCCTCACGCAGGAATTTTGCGCCGTCCATCACGCCATCATGACGGAAGCGGATCATTTCCGAATCGAGCTGCGCGATCTCGAATCTGTCCCGCCGTGCCCCCGTGGCGACGATGTAGTTGCCATCGCGCTCGCGGGTGACCTCGAGCTCATGCGCGTGACCGGCGATCTCGATCATCGCGGGCAGAGGAAACGTCGCCGATAGGCTGCGGCCAGCTCGCCATGCCGGCGCGCGCGGATTGGTGACGTAGAGCAACAGGCCGGCCAGCGCCGCATTGAATGCAGCGTCCGGACGCGGCGCCAGCAGCTCGTCGCGATGCGCACCGATGAAAGCCGTCGTCGCCTCGCCTTTGGCAAAGCCGGGATGACGCAGGCACGAGATCAGGAACGCCTGATTGGTCGTCACGCCAAGCGCCGTGAGCTGCTCCAGCCCGACGATCAGCCGCCCCCTTGCCTCCTCGCGCGTCGCACCATGGCTGACTAGCTTGGCAATCATGGAATCGTAGAACGGCGGGATCTCCGCCCCCGATTGCAGCGCATGCTCGACGCGGATGCCATCAGGCACCTGCCAGCGCGCCATACGGCCGGATTGCGGCATGAAATCCCGCGCGGCATCTTCCGAGCAAAGCCGCACCTCGATCGCGTGACCTGAGAATTTGATGTCCTGCTGCTTCACCGGCAAGGCTTCGCCGCGCGCGACACGCAATTGCAGCTCGACGAGATCGAGACCGGTGATCGCCTCGGTGACGGGATGCTCGACCTGGAGGCGCGTGTTCATCTCCATGAAATAGAATTCGCCGCTGGTATCGAGCAGAAATTCCAGCGTGCCGGCGCCCTCGTAGCGCAGCGCCTTGACGGCAGCGACCGCGACCTCGCCCATCTTCGCACGCAGCTCCGGTGTCACCGCTGGCGACGGCGCCTCCTCGATCAGCTTCTGGTGTCGCCGCTGCACCGAACAATCGCGTTCGCCGAGATGGATGGCGTTGCCATGGCTGTCGCCGAACACCTGGATCTCGATGTGCCGGGGATTTTGAATCGCGCGCTCGAGGATGACCGTGGGATCACCGAAAGCCGCCTTCGCTTCCGACCGCGCGCTACGCAGCGCATCCGGAAACGACGCTGCGTCGACGACAAGCCGCATGCCGCGACCGCCGCCGCCGGCGACGGCCTTGATCATCACGGGGAAGCCGATCTTTCTGGCCTCCGAAAGCATAACTTCGTCGCCCTGGTCGGCGCCTTGGTAGCCGGGCACGATTGGCACGCCGGCCTTTTTCATGATCTCCTTGGCGCCGGCCTTGTTGCCCATCGCCTCGATCGCCTGTGGCGACGGGCCGATGAAGATGAGACCGGCATCCCTGCAGGCTTGCGCAAAATCCTCGTTCTCGGCAAGGAAGCCGTAGCCGGGATGCACGGCATCCGCGCCGCTCGCTTTGGCAGCTTCGATGATCGCGGGGATGTTGAGGTAGGATTGCGCCGGCAAGGCCTCGCCGATCCGCACGGCCTGATCGGCCTGCTTGACGTGGAGCGCATCGCGATCCGCGTCCGAATACACCGCGACGACACCAAGACCGAGCTGCCGCGCGCTGCGCATGACGCGCAATGCGATCTCGCCACGATTGGCGATCAAGACCTTGAAGAACGGCCGGTGCTGCACTGATCCGTTCCTCATGGGCGGGCCACTGAAAACTGCATGCGCTGCGGCATGCGTGCATCGCCCTCGCGACAGATCGCGAGCACTTCGGACAGCACCGCGCGGGTGTCGCGCGGATCGATCACGCCGTCGTCGAGCACGCGGGCGCTGGTTGAGAATACGTCCATCTGGCCGTCGAACACGCCGACGATTTGCGCCTTCATGGCGTCAAGCTTTTCCTTCTCGACCGGCTTGCCACGTCGCGCGGCGGCGGCTTCCGTCACGATCGCCATGGTCTCGGCAGCCTGCTCGCCGCCCATCACCGCGGTCTTGGCGTTCGGCCAGGAGAAGCAGAAGCGCGGATGGAAACCGCGGCCGCACATGCCGTAATTGCCGGCACCGAACGAGGCGCCGCAATAGATGGTGATCTGCGGCACCGTCGCAGACGTCACCGCCTGGATCATCTTCGAGCCGTGCTTGATCATGCCGGCCTCTTCATAGGCCTTGCCGACCATATAGCCGGTGGTGTTGTTGAGATAGAGGATCGGCGTGCGGGTCTGGCAGCACGCCTGGATGAAATGCGTCGCCTTGTTGGCGCCGGCAGGATCGAGCGGGCCGTTGTTGGTGATGATGCCGATCGCCTGGCCCTCGATGCGAGCATGGCCGCAGACGGTGGCCGGGCCGTAATTCGGCGCCATCTCGGTGAAATCGGAATCATCGATGATGCGCGCGATCACCTGCTTCATGTCGACCGGACGCTTGTGGTCCATCGGCATGATGCCGAGCAGATCGTCCTGGTCGTAGCGCGGCGGCTTGAATTGTGCAGCCGCCCTGCCCGGCCGCTCCCATTCCAGCGCGGCCATGATCTCGCGCGCGATGCGCAATGCGTCGCGATCGTCCTCGGCGAGATAGTCGCCAAGACCGGAGATTTGCGTGTGCATCTCGGCGCCGCCGAGCTCTTCCTCGGTCGCGATCTCGCCGGTCGCGGCCTTCAGCAGCGGCGGCCCCGCAAGGAAGGCACGGGTGCGGCCGCGCACCATGACGATGTAATCGGACAAGCCGGTCTGGTAGGCGCCGCCGGCTGTGGACGAGCCGTGCGTCACGGTGACGACGGGCAGGCCGGCCGCCGAAAGGCGCGCGAGATTACGAAAGATGTTGCCGCCGCGGACAAAATCCTCGACGCGGTAGCGCAAGAGATTGGCGCCGGCGCTTTCGACCAGCTGGACGTAAGGCAGCTTGTTTTCCAGCGCGAGCTCCTGGACCCGCAGCGTCTTGTCGAGGCCGTAGGGCTGCAGCGCGCCGGCATCGATGCCGGAATCGCTGGCGCTGACCATGCAGCGGATACCCGAGACAAAGCCGATGCCGGCGATGACGCCACCGCCAGGCACGCTCTTGCTCGCGTCCGGCACGTCGAACATGTACCCGGCGAGCGTCGACAGCTCGATGAAGGGCGTGCCGGGATCGAGCACCAGCGCGACGCGCTCGCGCGGCAGCAGCTGGCCCCGCTTGTGGAACCGATCTTTCGCTCCGGCCGACGCTGCACGCGTACGCTCTTCCAGCGCCCGCATGCGGTCGATCAGGCCAAGCATGCCGTCGCGGTTGGCGTGGTAGCCGGCGTTGCCTGGGGAAATGGTATTTTCGAGAATGGACATGATTCTATCCTACCCGTCATTGCGAGGAGCGAAGCGACGAAGCAATCCAGGAATGTATCTGCGGAGGCAGTCTGGATTGCTTCGCTTCGCTCGCAGTGACGGCTGAGGCTACAATTACCTGCTCGTCCCAAAGATCTTCCGCGCTTCGGCCGGGCTCGCGATGTCGCGGCCGGCGCGGCGGGCGCAGGTGGCGATGGCTTCGATCAGCTGGCCGTTCGACGTGACCTTTTTGCCGTCGGCGAGATAGAAGGCGTCCTCCAGGCCGGTGCGCAAGTGGCCCCCGAGCTCGGCGCAGCGCTGGTGCAGCGGCCAGATTTCTTCGCGGCCGATGGCCGTGACCTGCCAGTGCGCCTCGGGGCGCTTCAGCTTGAGCAGGATCGGCAGCAGTTCGGGATCGGCAGGCATGCCGGAGGCGACGCCCATCACGAAGTTGTATTCGAGCGGCCCTTTGTACATGCCGACCTGGTGGTACATGCCAACGCAACGGACGATGCCGACGTCGAAACATTCGAACTCGGGGATGGTGCCGACCGCGTTCATGACGTCGAGATAGTCCTTCACCTTCTCGACCGCGTTGTCGAACATCATCGGCGGCCAGGCCCAGGTGTTGTCGGCCTTGACCTTCAGGTAATTCAGCGAACCTGCATTGCAGGCGGCGATCTCCGGCCTGGTCTCGCGAATGCAGTCGAGCGCGCCGGAATAGTTGGGCCCTGACACGCCGGAGGTGTGGTTGATGATGACGCCGGGGCAGGCCTCGCGGATCGCCTGCTGGATCTCCCTGCTGACGCTGACGTCCCAGGACGGCAGATGCCCCTTGTTCGGCGCCTGCTGGCGCAGATGGATGTGCATGATGGACGCGCCCGCATCGAACGCAGCCTTGGCCTCGCGCGCCATCTGCTCGGGCGTCACCGGCACATTGTGCTGCTTGGGGTCGGTGAGCACGCCGTTCAGGGCGCAGGTGATGACGGCCTTGTCGCTCATGCCACAGATGTCTCGTAACGTTGATTTCAACGCTGCGATCATGTGATGCGCGGCATGCGGCTTCTTGCGCGGAGAAGCTAGCTAAAGACGAGCTATCGTAGGGTGGACAAAGCGAAGCGTGCCCACGATCTTTGCCAAATTGCCGAGAGGTGGTGGGCACGGCGCAAGAGCGCCTTTGCCCACCCTACGACACCGGCGCTAGCTCGCCTCCGCGAGCTCCCGCACCGTCTCGGTGCTGCGATAGATCGCAAGATCCCGCGACCCGACGAAGATCGCGCGTGGCTTCAAGCCGTAGAAGCGGCGGATCGAGTGGCTGAAATGCGTGGAGTCGGGATAGCCGATGTCCTGCGCGAGGTGGGCGAGGTTGAGGTCCTGGTTGGCGAAGTGCAGCAGGTGCCGAGCGCGCTTCCAGGCGCGGAACGAGCGGAACGAGATGCCGGTCTCCTCCTTAAACAGATGCAGGAAGCGCGAGGCGGAGAGACCTGCTTCCGCCGCGCATGTATCTGCCGTCACCGGCTCGCCCGAAAAGCGCCCGATGCGGGCGACCGCACGCATGACCCGCGGGTCAAGCGCGCGGCGCGGCAGCGCTTCGCCAAAACACATCTCGTCGAATTCGGCGGTGGTGATGTCGTTATAGCGACGCTGGCGCAGCAGCGCGTAAGCAGCGAGGATCTTGCGGGCATAGATAGCCCTGTCCGGGCCGGTCAGGCGCTCGGCCAAGGCCTCGATCACGCCGTCGGGCATGCTTTCCGGTTCGAGAGTCACGCTGATTGCAGTGCGATAGTCGCTGGCGATGGAGTGCCGCTGGTTTGGTAGCGTGACGAACAGCTCAGCCGTGGCGAGCACATCGTCGATGGTCATATGCAGGCTGCCTTTCACCGCGACATAGACGTGGCAGCAACCTGGGGTTCGCTTGCGGGGCCTGCCGAGCAAGCCGGCGTAGAAGACCCGCTCCGGCGTGATCAGCATCAAATGGTCGGATTCGCGACCTTTATCTTCCATGGGGGTCCTCCTCGCGCGGCTCTATGGCCACTGCGGACGGAGTTCACCTTAGCGGAAATTTGGGCCCTGTCACGACGAGGTAGCGCTGTCATCGCGTGCAAAAGATTACCATTCCGGGACGACGATCAGTCGCACCCGGAACCGCGATGAGACCGCAGTCCATCCTGCGGAATGTTTACGCCCTTAAGCGCGACGCAACATTCTGTTCGGTGCCGGCCTTCTGCTCCGCAGCAACCGCGCGCTTGAAGCCGTCGCGCTGCTGCAGGCGAGCCCAATAAGCTGCGACATTCGGCCCGAAATCCTTGGCAAGGCCAATATTGTCGGCAAGGCGAAGTGCGTAACCGATGACAATGTCAGCGGCGGTAAAGCGGCCCGCGCACAAGGCATCAGTATTGGCGGTCGCGGCCTCGACGGCGCGCAGCCGCCCCAGGAACCACTTTGCGTAGTCGGTGGCGACCTGCGGATTGCGGCGCTCCTCCGGCTCGAGCTGGGTGTAGCGGAGCACCAGCGTTTGCGGGAAGGTTAACGTCGCGTCGCTGAAATACATCCAGTTCAGGAAGGCGCCATAGGTGGGATCCTCCGGGCCGACCATCAGCGGCGTCGGGCCATATTTGACGCCGAGATAGTGGCAGATGCCGGATGACTCCGTCATCTTGGTCTCGCCGTCGACCATGAAGGGAATCGTGCCGAGCGGATTGAGCGCGAGATATTCCTTGGCGAAGACCCGCGGAGGGAACGGCAGCATCTTCAATTCATACGGCAGCCCCATCTCCTCCAGCATCCAGAGCGGACGGAACGAGCGCGCGGCGTCGCAATGATAGAGCGTGATCATGAAGCATTCCCTTTGCTGCCGGGCAGCGTCCCCATCATCTTGCACAGGACCATCAGCATGACCTCGTCGGCGCCGCCGCCGATCGAGGTCAGGCGGCTGTCGCGGTAGGCGCGGCTGACCGGCGTCTCGTTGGTAAAGCCCATTCCGCCCCAATATTGCAAGCAGGCGTCGGTGAGCTCGCGGCCGAGACGGCCGGCCTTCAGCTTGGCCATGGTCGCAAGCCGCGTGACATCCTCGCCGGCGACAAGCTGCTCCGCGGCGCGATAGATCAGCGCACGCAGCAGCTCGACCTCGGTCTGCATCTCCGCAAGCTTGAAGTGCACGACCTGGTTGTCGAGGATCGACTTCCCAAACGCCTTGCGGTTGCGGGTGTATTCGATGGTCTCGTTGATGATGTATTCATGCGCTTTGAGGCAGGCCGCCGCGCCCCAGAGCCGCTCCTCCTGGAACTGGATCATCTGGTAGGTAAAGCCCTTGTTTTCCTCGCCGATGCGGTTGCGCTTCGGCACGCGGACATTGTCGAAGAAGATCTGCGCGGTGTCGGACGAACGCATGCCCATCTTGTCGAGCTTGCGGGCGACCGTGACGCCCTTGCTCTTCATGGGCACGCAGATCAGCGATTTGTTCCGGTGAACGGGGCCGTCGCCGGTGTTGGCGAGCAGGCAGATCCAGTCGGCCTGGGTGCCGTTGGTGATCCACAGCTTGCCACCGGTGATGAGATAGTCGTCGCCGTCAGAGCGCGCGCTGGTCTTGATCGAGGCGACGTCCGAGCCTGCGCCGGGTTCGGAGACGCCGATGCAGGCGACATAGTCGCCTGAGATCGAGGGGCTGAGGAATTCGCGCCGCACCTCGTCCGAGCCGAACCGTGCCAGCGCCGGCGTCGCCATGTCGGTCTGCACCCCGATCGCCATCGGCACGCCGCCGCAGGTGATCGCGCCAAGCTCCTCCGCCATCATCAGCGCATAGGAGTAATCGAGGCCGGAGCCGCCGAACTCGACCGGCTTGTTCAGTCCAAGGAAGCCGAGGCTGCCCATCTTCTTGAACAGCTCATGCGCCGGGAAGATGTCGGCCTTCTCCCAGTCATCGACGTGAGGATTGATCTCGTTGGCGATGAATTTCTGCAGCGAGCGGCGGATGTCGTCGTGGTCGGCGGTAAATAGCATTTTGTCCCTTTTGTCATTCCGGGGCGCGCAACGCGCGAACCCGGAATCCAGAGATGAGTCCTACAATATCGAGATTCCGGGTTCGACGCGTCGCGTCGCCCCGGAATGACGGTGAGAATCATAACCCCATCTGCCGGCTGGCAAGATCCTTCATGATCTCCTCAGTGCCGCCGCCGATGGCGTTGACCTTGACCTCGCGATAGATGCGCTCGGCCTTGATGCCGCGCATGAAGCCGGCGCCGCCAAAGATCTGCACGGCTTCCGACGCGCAGAACGCCATGGTCTGGGTCGCCTGGTTCTTCATCATGCAGATTTCAGCCACCGGGCTCTCGCCCTGCCCGAGCCGCCAGGCCAGCATTTCCAGCATCGCCTGAGAGGCCGCGACCCTCTGCGCCATGTCGACGATCTTGTGCCTGATGACCTGGTGCTGCGCGAGCGGCTTGCCAAACGTCTTGCGTTCCTTGGCATAGGCGACGGCTTCATCGAGACAGACGCGCGCGAACGCGGTGCAGCCCGCTGCCATGCCCATCCGCTCACTGTTGAAGTTCTGCATGATGATCTTGAAGCCCTGCCCTTCCTCGCCGATCAGGTTCTCGGCCGGCACGCGGCAGTCATCGAAATGCAGCGTCGCGGTGTCGGAGGCCCACCAGCCCATCTTCTTGAGCTTTGTCCGCGACAGGCCCGGCGTGTCGCCCTCGATCAGGAGCAGGCTGACACCGCCGGCGCCCTCGCCGCCGGTACGCACTGCAAGGGTCAGATAATCGGCGCGTATGCCCGAGGTGATGAAGGTCTTCTCGCCGCTCACGACGTAGTGATTGCCGTCGCGCAGCGCCCTGGTTCGGAGGTTCGCGACATCGGACCCACCGCCCGGCTCGGTGATCGCGAGCGCGGAAATCTTCTCCCCTGCCAGCACCTGCGGCAGCACGCGTGCCTTGACCTCCGGCCGCGCCGCGCGGGCGATCGGCGGCGAGCCGATGGTGTGGCTCATCAGGCTGGCGCTGACGCCGCCGGCGCCTGCCCGCGCCAGCTCCTGGCTCGCCACGATCTTCATGAACTGGTCGGCGGCGATCCCGCCATATTCCTCGGGAAATCCGAGCCCCAGCAGGCCGATCTCGGCCGCCTTGCGATAAAGCGCGCGGGGAAATTCGCCGGCTTCGTCCCATTCATGCGCGAACGGGGTGATCTCCTTGTCGACGAAGCGGCGCATCATTTCGCGGAAAGCGTCGTGCTCGGCGGTATAGAACGGGCTCTTCATTGCGTTTTCGCTTTCGACCACTCCTGCCGTTCCACCATGGCTGGAACATTGGCAGCTCACTTGCGCGGAGTGGCTGGCTTCGCCGAGACGGCTCGGAGCAGCCGTGATCTAGCAACTCAACGCAAGACGATTTTCACCCCTCGCAGGCCAACTCCAAATCAAAAAAAGACTGCTGCACAAACTCCGGCTGGCCTCCCGGGGCCATGCCGGGCATGGTGCACAGCAATAAGGTTCGGGCGGCACGAGATCGCCAAGGGAGAGAGAGTTGGCCGTTCGTTACTACGACTGGATCGCTCATCATGCCCGCCGCGCACCTAACAAGGTCGCGGCCATCGACCTGGCGAGTGAGCGCCGCTTCACCTATTCGGAGTTCGACGGTCGCATCTCGCGCCTGGCTTCGTTCTTGCGTCACTCGCTGAAGGTCTCGCGCGGCGACCGCGTCGCCGTGCTGGCGCCGAACACCACCGATATCCTGGACGTGCAGTTCGCCTGCGGACGCCTCGGCGCCGTCCTCGTGCCGCTGAACATCCGCCTCACCGTTCCCGAGCTTCAGTTCATCGCCGGCGATTGCGCGCCTGACGTGATGATCTACGACACCGAACTGGCCGAGACAGCACTCACCGTGGCAAAGCTCTGCAACGTCGCGACCAGCCTGCCGCTCGGCGCCGGTGGAGCCTACGAAGCCGGCATCGCCGCCGCAAAGCCGCTCGATCGCACGGAGGAGGTCACGCTCGATGATATCTCGACCATCATGTACACGTCGGGCACAACGGGCCATCCTAAGGGTGCGACCATCACGCATGGCATGACCTTCTGGAATTGCATCAATCTTGGCGGCCCCGCCTGCATCGGGCTGTCCTCGGTGGCGCTCACCGTGCTGCCGATGTTCCACACCGGGGGACTGAATTGTTATACCAATCCCGTGCTGCATGCCGGCGGCACCGTGATGATCATGCGCGCGTTCGATCCCGCCGCTGCGCTCGGCCTGATCGACGATCCCGCACGCGGCATCAACGCGTTCTTCGGCGTGCCCGCGATCTACCAGTTCATGGCGCAGCATCCAGCCTTCGCGACGACTGACCTCTCCCGATTGATGGCCTGCGGCGTCGGCGGCTCACCGGTACCGATGCCGCTGCTGAAGGCCTGGGAAGCACGTGGTGTCGCGCTCCAGCAGGGCTACGGCATGACCGAGACCTCGCCGGCCGTGCTGGTGCTCGACCGCGAGGACGCGGCACGCAAGGCCGGCTCTGCCGGCAAGCCGGTGCTGCACACGGAAGTGCGCATCGTCCGCCCCGACGGCAGCGATGCCGATGTCGGCGAGCTCGGTGAGCTCTGGGTCAAGGGGCCGAACATCACGCCGGGCTACTGGAACAGGCCGGAGGCGAACAAGACGTCGTTCACCGACGGCTGGCTGCACACCGGCGATGCGACGCGCGTCGATGAGGAAGGCTTCTACTACATCGTCGACCGCTGGAAGGACATGTATATCTCCGGTGGCGAAAACGTCTATCCGGCCGAGGTGGAGAACGTTCTGCATCAGCTCGCTGCGATTGCCGAGGCGGGTGTCATCGGCATTCCCGATCCGCAATGGGGCGAAGTGGGCCTTGCGATCGTTGCCGTGAAGCAAGGCCAACAGCTAACGGAGGCCGACGTCTTCGCGCATTGCGCCGCTAATCTCGCGCGTTTCAAATGCCCGCGCCAAGTCCGTTTCGTCGACGCGCTGCCACGCAACGCCACCGGCAAGATTCACAAGCCGACCCTGCGCAAGGAATTCTCGGCGGCCTCCGAGGTCGACAAGAAAGTCGCCAGCGCCTGACCAAAGCGCCCCTCGCGGGCGCTTTTGCTTTTTCGACGTGCCTGCTCCAACCCAGAAAAATCGCCAAAGAAACACCAAGGAATTTTCATGAACAAGAAACTCTCAATGCTCGCCGCAGCCACCGCATTGACGCTGCTCTCGACCCAGGGCGCTTTCGCCCAGAAGGCGTACGACACCGGCGTCACCGACACCGAGATCAAGATCGGCAATGTCGAGGCCTATTCTGGACCTGCATCCGCCTACGGCGTGATCGGCAAGACCGAGGAAGCCTATTTCAAGATGATCAACGACCAGGGCGGCATCAACGGCCGCAAGATCAACTTCATCTCCTACGATGACGGCTATTCCCCGCCGAAGACGGTGGAGCAGATCCGCAAGCTGATCGAGAGCGATGAGGTCTTCCTGGTGTTCAACGCGCTGGGCACGCCGACCCAGACCGCCGTCCAGAAATATCAAAACTCCAAGAAGGTGCCGCAGCTGTTCCTCGCCACCGGCGCCAGCAAGTGGAACGACCCGCACAACTTTCCCTGGACGATGGGCTTCCAGCCCAGCTACAGGGTCGAGGCGCGGATCTTCGCCAAGTACATTCTGAAGGAGAAGCCGGACGCGAAGGTTGCGATCTTCTATGCCAACGACGATTTCGGCAAAGATTACCTTGCCGGCATCAAGGACGTGTTCGGCGAAAAGGCCTCGAAGCTGATCGTGGCGGAAGAGAGCTATGAGACCTCGGAGCCCTCGATCGACGCCCATATCGTCAAGCTCAAGGACACCGGCGCCGACGTCTTCGTCAACATCTCGACTCCCAAATTTGCTGCCCAGGCCATTAAGAAGATGGCCGAGCTCAGCTGGAAGCCGATGCACCTGATGACCGACGTCTCGGTGTCGATCGGCGCGGTGATGAAGCCGGCGGGCTTCGAGGCTTCCGAAGGCGTGCTCTCGGCCGGCTATCTGATGGATGCGTCCGATCCTCAGTGGAAAGATAACGAAGGCATGAAGAAATTCCTGGCCTTCATCGATAAATACATGCCCGGCGCCAACATCTCGGACACCAACCTGGTGTACGGCTACGCAGCGGCGCAGACCATGGTGCAGGTGCTGAAACAGGCCGGCGACAATCTCACCCGCGAGAATGTGATGAAGCAGGCCGCGAGCCTGAAAGACTTTGTCCCGGATACGCTGATCCCAGGGATCAAGATCAACACGTCGGCCAACGATTTTGCGCCGATCGAACAGCTGAAGATGTGGCGGTTCAAGAGTGGTCAGTGGGAGCTGTTCGGCGACATCATCAGCGCGGAGGTCGGCGGCTAGAGCATGATCCGGAAAAGGGTGAAGCGGTTTTCCGAAACGATCATGCTCAAACAAAGGGCTAAAGCGCGATGACGATTCAACCCAATCTCATCGCGCTTTAGTCTCGGTCGGAAGCGACCGTCGTGTGCGAGATAGCGGCCGAGAGGCCGCTATCTTCTTGAGCACTGCCGCGCGCGCCTGGATTAACCTCGATGTCAACGACAGGCAGGCCGAGACGACGCACATCGCCGATACCTCTGAACTCGGGGCAGGCCCAAGCCAGGATGGCAATGCCGGTTTGCGGCAGGTCCAGACTCAACATGTAACGATCAAGGCTGCTCTCGATCGCGGCACGATCGAGAGGTGCGCCATCGAGATAGAATTGCACCCCGATCTTGTCGAGCGGCTCGCGCAGGGCGGGACTTCGGACGCAGACCGTGTTGCGTCCCGGCGCGCCCTTGATTCGAACGGCTGCCTGCGGCTCGCTCCAGCGAAACGCATGGCCGGCAGCTGATTCCAGCTCGTGAAATCCGAGCTGCGCGAGGACCTGATCGCCAAGCAGTTTCTTCGCCGATCTGGTATGTCCGCGAACACGACTGATACACACGAGCCGCTGAAGGTGGATCAGCGAAGCGATGTAACGCTTCATCCAGCGCGCAATGGCATCGCGCGAGCCGACCGCTGTCAGCGCGGTCAGCACCAGGCGCGCATACGCGGCGGCTAAGAAAGCCGCGACGCGCACACGGCGATCGCCGAACAGCGCCGGCCCGCTCCAGCGCCACAGTGCGCGCAGTTCCTCGTCGGGCCATTTCCAACTCAGACGCGGCAGGCTGTAACGCACCATCGCGTTCAATGCATTGAACGCAAGCGGACGATCGAAATTGTCCCGGTCTTTCCATTCAAAGGGGGCTTCGAGCAGATCGCTGCCCGGATCGTGCCGATCCTCGCTGAGAAACCGGCTCTCGCCCTGGACGAAATCGAGCGTGAACGTCTTCAGCTCGCCGATCCGGCCGATATAATAGTGGTGGAAGCGGGCTTCCTCGAGATAGCCGATGGCGTATCCTCGCGCATGGTATCCGGCGGCGAGCACCCATTCGGCGAAATGACCGAGCTCTTCGCGCAGGCCGCCGCATTCCCGGTAGACGTCATGCTGCGTCACGAAGCACTGGTCGAGCACCTTGCGCCAGGGATGCTGCTTCATGCCGAATTCGATGTCGGCCTGGTACATCGCAGCCTCCGCCTCGGACAGGCGATTGTGGCAGACCGGGACCGAACGGCAGGAAAATCCGGCCCAGTCGGGATGATCATCGATCGCGCGGATGCAGAGCGCGATCACATCGGGTTCGGGCCAGCAATGCGATTCCGTGAAGAATAAATAGCGGCCGCGAGCCCTGGCCGCGCCGGCCGCGCAGAGCCCGATATCGTGCACGGAATCCGCGAATTCGAGGCGGGCCTGGCCTGCGGCAAGTGCTTTCAGCTCCGCGTGCCCGGTGAAGTCCGGTGGCACGACGAGAATGATCTCGTAGAGAGACCTGTCCGCCGTCTGCGACGTCCAGCCAAGCCAGGACTGCTCCCACTGCCCGCGGTGAAATTCGAGCGGGATGATGATCGAGAACAGAGGGCATGCGCCGTCGGATATTGTGGTCACGTCCAGCATGATCGCCTTATAGACGGATGCACGGCAAATACCGGACCATTTCGTTCGAAGGACCGGCTAGACCGACAGGAAGAGCGCAAATGGCTCCTCCACCGTGCGGCGCAGGTGGCTCAGATACAGCGCATGATTGGCATGATCGGGCATGATCCGTCCGAGCGTCGGCTCCTTGACATTGGCAATCGGGACATAGGCGATCGGCGCCGCGACCGGCATCAGCTGTGCGCCGGCACCGGCCCGCAGCGTCGAAATGATGCCGTACATCGCACCTGTTACGGTCGGCCGCGAGACCGTGATGACGCGATGCTGCCCGTGCTTGTTGATGACGAGATAGATGAAACCGGATTGATGCGGCACTGCAACCTCGCCGGTGTGCTCGTAGGCAGCATCGGTTCGCTCGCCCTCGCGGAAGACCAGCGAGGACACTTTCGGCTCCCAGACGATTTCGGTGCGATAGGCGAAAATCGCATCCTTGTCGCCAAAGGACGGCCGCAGGGTGATGTAGACGCCCTCGAGCCAGGTCACCGCGCGATGCGAATAGGAGCCGAGGCCGTCGGGTGCGACGTCGTTGCCAGCCGCAGGCGCCGGCGTAGAGGTGCTCTTGCGCAAGGACACGCCCAGTGCCTGCTCCAGCCGGACCGTGGTCGCCAGCGTGAACGGGCGCCGGCCGCCGAGCGCCTTCTCCAGCGTCGACAGGCTGAGCTTGGCCT
The DNA here is from genome assembly GCF_022012555.1 of Bradyrhizobium zhengyangense. Lineage (NCBI taxonomy): Bacteria > Pseudomonadati > Pseudomonadota > Alphaproteobacteria > Hyphomicrobiales > Nitrobacteraceae > Bradyrhizobium > Bradyrhizobium zhengyangense. The sequence continues at coordinate 463,563 of NZ_JAKLTZ010000002.1, forward strand.
GCTCGGCCAGCGCCTGCCGCGAGATCCGGCGCCTGGCGATTTCCTCGCGGATCATCTCCGCGACCTCACGGCTTTGCTCGTCCGAAAGCTGCTTGTCAGAGAGCTTGTCTTGCGTCTGCATCGTTAACTCTGCTCCACGGAGGCCAGTCTAGCAGGGCGGACAAGTCAGCACAAAACCGGACATCGCCGCCAAACTGGCGGCTGGCCCCGACCGGCCGCGGCGGAACATTACCGATCATTCTGCTCGCGAAATCAGGCCCTCCCGACCGATGCTTGGCGTCATCAAACATGCTTCGGGAGCAGGTCAAATGGACAATTACGACACGGTCGACAGTGACGAACACCCTGACGAACACCCTTGGCTCGGCAGGCTGATCAAGGTCGGGCTGTTCCTTCTGGCGCAAAGCATTGCCGTGCTCCTGGTCAGTTTCGTGGCCCTGCTGGTGAGCTTCGAGACCTCCTGGTCGGCGACGACGGAGCAGGCCAGCCTGCTTCAGCCCGGCGATGCCAAATCCGGCACCCTGCTCCTGAAGGAGAACGGAGCCACGACCGAAGCTATCCGGCTCGGGATCGACGTCGACATCACGGTCTCGGGCCCGACACTGCGTACGCGCGTCACCCAGGCCTTCCGCAACCCGACCAAGGACTGGGCCGAGGCGACCTATGTCTATCCACTGGGCGCTGATGGCGCCGTCGACACGCTGAAGATGGTGGTCGGCGACCGCGTCATTATCGGCGACATTAGGGAGCGGCAGCAGGCCCGCGTGATCTACGAGCAGGCGCGCCGCTCCGGGCAGAAGGCCGCGCTCACCGAGCAGGAGAGGCCCAACATCTTCACCAACTCGGTCGCCAATATCGGACCCGGCGAAACCGTGCTGGTGCAGATCGAATATCAGCAGCCCGTGCATCAGGCCGGCAACGAATATTCGTTGCGCGTTCCGCTCGTGGTCGGACCCCGCTACAATCCGGCGCCGATCGTGCAGAGCGTCGATTTCCGCAATGACGGCTCCGGCTGGGGCGCGACCCATTCAGACCCGGTGCCCGACCGTGAGCGCATCTCGTCGCCGGCCCTTGATCCGGCGAGAAGCGCGCCGGTCAATCCGACCAGCATCACAGTGCATTTGAAGGCCGGCTTCGCCCTCGGCGAGGTGAAGAGCCATTTTCACAACGTGAAGATCGAAAGCCCGGACAACATGACGCGCGTCGTCACGCTTGCTGACGGCACCGTCCCGGCCGACCGCGACTTCGAGCTCACCTGGAAGCCAGCCGCTGAAAAGGCACCGTCAGTCGGGCTGTTCCGCGAGCATGTCGGCGATGCCGACTACCTGCTGGCCTTCGTCACACCGCCGGCCGCCGAACAGACCGCCCAGAAGCCGTTGCCGCGCGAAGTGGTGTTCGTGATCGACAATTCCGGTTCGATGGGTGGCACCTCGATCGAGCAGGCCAAGGCGAGTCTGCTTTATGCCCTCGGCCGCCTACAGCCGAACGATCGCTTCAACGTGATCCGCTTCGATGACACCATGGACGTGCTGTTCTCGACCTCGGTGCCGGCCGACGCCGCGCATGTCGGTGAAGCGACCTCTTTCGTCAGCGCATTGCAGGCCCGCGGCGGCACCGAGATGGTGCCGGCGATGCGCGCGGCACTGACGGACAAGCTTGCCGACACCAACATGGTCCGCCAGGTCGTATTCCTCACCGACGGCGCGATCGGCAACGAGCAGCAATTGTTCGAGACCATCACGGCGATGCGCGGCCGCTCGCGCATTTTCATGGTCGGCATCGGCTCCGCGCCCAACACCTATCTGATGACGCGCGCCTCCGAGCTCGGCCGCGGCGCCTTCACCCATATCGGCTCCGTCGATCAGGTCGAGGAACGTATGCGCGGCCTGCTTGCCAAGCTGGAGAACCCGGCCGTGACCGGTCTCACCGTGAAGTTTTCCGATGCCAAAGCTGACATCAAGGCCGACGTCACGCCGGCAATCATTCCGGACGTCTATCGCGACGAGCCACTGGTGCTTGCCGCGAAGCTCGACAGACTCGCGGGCTCACTTGAGATCAAGGGTCATGTCGGCGATCGCCCGTGGTCGGTGACGCTGCCGTTGAAGAGTGCCGCTGAAGGCAAAGGTCTGTCGAAGCTTTGGGCCAGGCGCAAGATCAGCGATGCGGAAGTGGCGCGGACGCTGCACGAGATGACCCCGGAGGACACGGACAAGACGGTCCTTGCACTGGCGCTCGACCACCAGATTGTCACGCGGCTGACCAGTCTCATCGCTGTCGACAAGACGCCGAGCCGTCCCGAAGGCGCGCCGCTCAAGCTCACCGAGCTTCCGATCAACCTGCCGGCGGGCTGGGATTTCGCGAAGGTATTCGGCGAACGGCCGCAGCAGACACCGGCACAGCTGCGCGAGCGCCGCGCCGATGCGAGCCAGCCCGCGGCAAGGCGGCCAGCACCTGTCACCGCGGATACGATCCGCCTGCCCAAGACTGCGACCTCTGCTGAACTGAAGATGATCGCAGGCCTGATCCTGATCGTGCTCGCCCTGATCCTGTTCGTGTTCAACCGGCGTCGGACCTTGCTCACTGACGCCGCTTGAGAGAGGAGCACCCCGAACTCCTCTTGCTTGGCGCGCGCGGCTGCCCGTCCCGAACCAACGGTCGCGCGCGCCTTTTTTCTTCCCGTCATTGGTGGAAACCATGCCCCGCCTCATCTCGCCTCTAGTCCTGGCGCTGGTCGGAACGATCCTGTTCGGTGACGGCGCCTACATCCACGCCAAGGCGTGGCTCGCGCAGGTGCTGCTGGAGCGTGCGTTCGACCGGGGCATTGCAACCGGCCAACCGGTCAAGCCATGGTCTTGGGCCGACACCTGGCCGGTGGCGCGGATCGAGGTGAAGCGGATCGGCGCCAGCGCGATCGTACTGGAAGGCACAAGCGGCCAGGCGCTTGCCTTTGGACCCGGCCACATCCACCGGACGGTTGACGCCGGCGAGCGCGGGATTGCCGTCTATGCGGCACATCGCGATACGCATTTCCGCTTCCTGCGGAATGTCGCCATCGGCGATGTGATCGATGTCACACGCAGTGACGGCAAGCGCTTTCGCTATCGTGCGGATTCCTCGACGGTCGTCCATTTCGACGCATCGGGCATCGATCCCGAGACTCAAGGTTCGGAGCTTGTCCTTGCGACTTGCTGGCCTTTCGACGCCGTCACCTCCGGCCCCGAGCGTTACCTGCTGCATGCGACCTTGATGCGCGATCGTGAATAGCCGTTCGCAAGCCCAAGGCTTGGGATTGATTTCGCGCTCGCAAACCGTACCGATGTCCTTACGACGTCATGAGCCGCTGAACTGGCGCGGCCGTCCGTAGACCTATAAGAAGGCCTGCGGATCTTTACGGCGGAGCCGGGCGGGAAGACGGGGTAGATGGACGAAGAGTTCAGGCAGCGGCTCGACCAGCGACTGGAACAGCTCGAAAACCGCGTCGCGTTGCTGGAGCGGAACCTGGGTCTCGTTGCCGCCGGTCAGAGACGGGCCTCACTCCGCGGCCTCTGGCGGCGTCCGCCAATGTGGACCTTCGAACAATACCTACCGCGTTTACTCAACCTGAACGCGTTCAAGTCCTCGCCTGCGATCCCTGCGAACGCGCCGCGGATCGCAATGGTCACTCCGAGCTACAACCATGCGGAGTATATCGGCGCCACGATCGACAGCATCGTGGGCCAAGCCTACCCGAACCTCTATTATCACGTGCAGGATGGCGCCTCGATCGACGGCACGATTGATCTCCTGAAGAGCCGCGGCAACAGCATCAGCTGGAAGAGCGAGCCGGACAAAGGCCAATCCAACGCGATCAATCTCGGTTTTGCCGGCGTCGACTGCGAGATCATGGCCTATCTCAATAGCGACGACATGCTGCTGCCCGGGACGCTCGCTCATGTCGTCAACTATTTCATGTCGCATCCCGATGTCGACATCGTCTATGGCAACCGCATCTTCATCGATCGTGATGGACTTGAGGTTGGACGCGCGGTGCTGCCTCGCCACGATGGCAAGACGCTACAATATGCCGACTACATTCCGCAGGAGACGATGTTCTGGCGCAAGCGCGTGTGGGACAAGATCGGTCCAATTGACGAAAACTTCCATTTCGCGATGGACTGGGACTTCATCCTGCGGGCACAGGCGGCCGGTTTCAAGTTCGTACGCCTGCCGCGGTTTCTTTCCTGCTTCCGGATCCATGACGCACAGAAGACGGCGGCAACCTACGCGATCGGCGTCAGGGAAATGGGCATCCTGCGGCGTCGCGTCCTCGGATTTGATCCGACGCAGATGCAGATAAGGCGCGCCATTGCACCTTATCTGCTGCGGCAGATTGCCTATCACTACAGCTACAAATTGGGCGTGCTGCGCTACTGAGGACGGCACGGCTGCGCGCGATCCGCTGCGCATTCCGTCTGGCGGCATGCAGCGCCGCCGGTTGCCACTCCAGTCAACTCACCATACGATCGGGCGACGCGCTATCAAGAAGAACAACAGGTGAGGTCACACCATGGAAGCTCAGGTCTCAGCCGCGTCGGTCCCTGCCCGCCCATGGTCGCCACCGCCCGATGCCAGCGACGTCGTCAAGGGCATCCACGCCATGCTCCATCCACACAACATCGTGCTGGTGGGTGCGACCGACAAGCCCGGCAATTACGCCGAGCGCATCTGGAACAATCTGGTCAAATATGGTTTCGAGGGCGGGCTCTATCCTGTCAACGCCAAGCGCGAGAGCATCTGGGGCGTACCCTGCTACAAGGATTTTGCCAGCCTGCCCGAAAAGCCCGACCACGTCCTTGTGCTGGTGCCCGGTCGCTTTGCCGTGCAGGTGATCCGCGACGCTGCCGCTGCCGGCGCGCGGTCCGCGACCATCGTGACCTCGGGTTTCAGCGAATTGCAGGATGAGGAGAGCCAGAAGCTCGCCACTGAGCTGCAACAGGCGGTGCGCGAGACGGGATTGGCCGTGACCGGCCCGAACTGCCTCGGCAATTTAAGCGCCGCAGAAAAGCTCTTCACCAATATCGACGACCGTATCGTCACCATGGAACAAGGCGCGGTGGCGATCGCCGGGCAATCGGGCGCCATCGTCATGGCGATCAGGCAAGCGCTGGAAGATCGCGGCGTCGGTGTCGGCTATATGGTGACGACAGGGAACGAAACCGGGCTCGAGACGCCGGACTTGATGCGCTATTTCGCCGAAGATCCGAGCGTCAAGGTGATCGTGGTCTATCTCGAGGGCGTACGCAACACCAAGGCGTTTCGCGACGCCTGCAAGGCCGCGCGTGCCGCCAGCAAGCCGGTGATCGCGCTCAAGCTCGGATCGTCGGAGGGTGGCCGCGCCGCCGCGATGGCACATACCGGCGCACTCGCGGGCTCGATCGAGACATTCGACGCGATTGCAACCCGCGAAGGCGTGATCCGCGTCGCCGGGCTCGACGAGTTGATCGAGACCACCGAATGCTTCGTTCACGCCGCCGTGCCCAAGGGCAACCGGCTCGCCGCGGTGACGCTGTCAGGCGGCAAGCGGGGCATGCTGATCGATGCCTTCTATGCACAAGGCCTGAACTTCGCACCGTTGAGCCCGCATGTCAGCAGCGAGCTGGGCAAGATGCTTGGACCTGGTTCGATCGTGGGCAATCCGCTCGACGCCGGCTTTGCCGCGGTCGTTGATCCCTCCGTCTACATGAAGTCGATCAAGCTGATGATCGACGATCCTGATATCGACATCGTCATCATCGACGCCGAGTTTCCAAAGGCACCGCACGAGCAGCGCGAGCGGAACTTGCGCATCGTCAACGAGATGGCGAGCCGGGCCGCAAAGCCCGTGATCTATATCAGCGCGATGTCGATCGGCTTTACGGAGTTCACCAAGGGCTTGCGCAAATCGTTGCCGCATCTGGCGGTGATGCAGGGCATGGACCGTGCGGTGACCGCGATCAAATCGCTGCTCGCCTATGCCAGCTTGCGGAAAGAAGTGCCCGACATCGTCTCGAGCTCCAAGCCGGCAGCACGCGCCGTGCTGGAGAAGGCGTTGAAGTCCGCGCGCGGCGCCGCGCTCGACGAGGTCGCTTCAAAGAAGCTGCTGAAGGCCTATGGCATCCCGATCTCGAAGGAGGGAATCGCACAGACGGCCGCGGAAGCCGCTGACATCGCCAAGCAGATCGGATTTCCGGTTGTCGCCAAGGTCGTCAGCGCCGAGATCCTGCACAAATCCGATATCGGCGGCGTGGTGCTGAACCTCAACAGCGCAGCCGAGGTGAAGAAGGCGTTTGCCGACATCACCGCGCGGGTGAACAAGCTGAAAGGCAAGCCAAAGCTCGACGGCATCCTGATCGCGCAGCAGGTCAAGGCCGACCTCGAGCTCGTGGTCGGCGCCTCGCTCGATGCCGAGATGGGGCCCGTCGTGCTGTTCGGCACCGGCGGCATCGATATCGAGCTGATGAAGGACGTGGCGCTCGCCGGCGCACCGCTCGACGAGGCCGAGGCGCGGCTTTTGATCGGCCGGACCAAAGCCGGCATCAAGATGCGCGGCTATCGCGGCAAGCCGGCGTTGCACGAGACCTCGGCCGTCAAGGCGCTGGTCGGCCTGTCCAATCTGATCGCGGATGCCGGCGACCGGATCGCCTCGATCGACGTCAACCCGTTCCTGATCAATGCCAAAACGGGCGTGGCTGTCGACGCGCTGATCGTATTGAACAACGCCGCGGCCAAACGCGCGGCTGGACATTGATGTCGCGCGAAACGGCGGGTGTGACGCTTCCGCCTTCGCCATTCGAGCCAGGGCGGACAAGTCGTTAACCCGCCCGCGTTAGCATTGCGGCCGTTCGGGCTCCTTCCAACTTTCCCGCTTTGGTCGTAACATCGCACCCGTATGGCACGCGCGAGCAATCTTGTGATCGGAACGGCGACGTTGACGGTGATCGCCGTCGCGTTCGGCGGTCTGCTCGGCGTGCAGAAATGGCGCGCCAGCCAGAGCCGCAGCCAATTGCGCGTCGTCTTCGAAGGCGGTTCCGCGAGCGGCCTGCGCCGCGGCGGGCCGGTCAATTTCGACGGCGTACCCGCCGGCCAGATCCTGTCGATCCAGCTGCAGAGCCCGCGCAAGGTCGTGGCGCTGGTGTCGCTCGACAACACCGCGCCGATCCGCAAGGACACTGTGGCCGGCATCGAGTTCCAGGGCCTCACCGGCGTTGCCGCGGTCTCGCTGATCGGCGGCGCGCCGTCTGCGCCACCGGTGCCGCTGGACTCGGACGGCATCCCCGTGCTGACCGCCGATCTCAGCGATGCTGAATCCATCGTCGACACGCTGCACAGCGTCGACCGCACGATCGTCAGCAACGCGCCCGCGATCAAGGACGGCTTGCGTACGTTCGAAAACTACACCGCCGATCTCAGCGACAAGGGCGAGGAGATCGACGCCGTGATGCTCAAGGTCGACAATGCATTTGCAGGCTTCGACAAGGCGGTTTCGAAGATCGAGGGCGCCGTGCCGGGTTTCGTCGACGGCAAGGCCGACGAGCTGTTCGAAAAGGTGAAGGGGCTGCACGAGCTCGCCGACACCATGAAGAAGAAATCGGCAAGCTTCCTCGAAGACACCCGTCGCTCGCTGCTCGATGTCAGCGAAGCCGCCAACAAGATGAGCGGAACGCCTGCTCCCGCCGTCGCCCCGCGCCCACCGCGCAAGCCGACGCAGCCGAAGCGATAGGACCTCACCAAGTGTAGCGCACGACGCCCTTGCCGGCATAGGAGCGCGTGACGTTCGAAAACTCGCCCTCGAAGGCTGCCGACGCGGACCAGCCGTTCATCCAGCTCATTTGCACCGACGCCGTCGTCAGCGCGGAGTCGCGAGCCTGCGCGGCGCCGTTCACGACGAAGGCCGAACCCGGCAGCGTCTGGAACACCGCACCGACCGTGCGATCCGGATTGAAATCATGTGCCCAGGCGGCGCGGCCGCGCAGCGTCACCACGGCTGCGGCAGTCGCAAAGGATTTGTCTGCGCGCAGGCCGAGCTCGGTGCGTGTGCTGGTCACGTCCTTGGCGGCGTAGTTGAGCGCAAACGTGTTGTTGCCGACCACGGCGAATTCCTGATAGCTCGGCAGGCTGAACATCGTGGCCTGGAGTGCAGCATAGGGCGTGAGCCCAATCCACGGCGTTGCCTGTCGATAGCCGCCCTCGATGCGGCCCGAAACGGCGTTAGCATTGAACTGCGCGCGCAACTGGTCGGTGCCGGCAGCGGTGACGATGCGGTTGGTCGTCACATCCTGCCAGCCATAGGCGAGTGCGGCCGTGATGTAAGCGGGCCCGGCATTGTGGCGAACGAAGGCACCGGCCTGGAACAGATCCGAGCGGCCCCAGCCGAGCCCGTTGACACCAAAGCCGGTGCCACCGCCGGCGAGCGCGAAGCCCGCAACCGTCGAGGGTGAGAAGCGATAATCAAAGCCGACCGCGGTGCCGTAGAGATTGCTGTTGGTGTTGTTGGAGCCGAGTGCGACACGACCATCAGTGGTCTGCGAGCCGCCGAAGCCGGCCGCCCAGACATCCCAGCGTTGCTGGAAAGTCGGCGGCGGCGCCTTGCGGTAAATCGAGGCAAAGGCATCACTCGGACGCTTGCCGGCCGCGGCATAAGCAGTCGCGCTCGTCTCGTTGGCATACGGTGTCGCGCCAGGTGTGCCGCTGCGGCCGGCGCTGAAGACATCGGTCAACAGGCCGATGAACTGGTTCATCGCATTGAACGTGGTTTGCTGAGAACCCGTCCCTGACTCGCCGGAGGCCTGCGTCAGATCCGTCGGTGAGAGATTCGCCAGCGCCAGGGGAAGGCTGCCGGTGCTGTCGAAGTAGTGCGTCAGGACATTGGCGACGGCCTGTTGATTGACGTTAAGGCCCGAGCCGTAGCTCAGCGAGAGATCCAGGAAGACGTTGTGGGGGTCGTTGCTCAGCGTCGCATGCAGGTTCGACGACAGGCCCGCAACGACCGGATTGAATGCGTCGGACAGCGTGCCTGCGTTCAGGATCGTGTAATGCTTCGCGATCGAGCCGGTCGGCACGACGACGACCGTTGCGCCGCCGAGCATCGCCGTTCCGGTCACGACCGCGATGCCATTGCTCGTGCCGGAGGCTTGCACCATGTAGCGCGAGGCCGACGTGAACGTGAGATCGCCGGACACCGAGAGCGTCCCAGTCGGATTGCCCGGCGCCAGCGTGCCGCCATTGACGCTGATCGTGCTGACCGTGCCGACACCACCGAACGTACCACCGGCCGCAATGCTCACATTGCCGTTGATGGTGCCGGCGAGCATCAGCGTGCCGCCGAGTACGTTCCAGTCCTGATTGCCGGTGCCGGTCAACGTCCAGGTCGAGCCGTCGACCTTGTTGAAGGTCGAAAAGCCGTCGTACTGGAGGCCGGCACCAATCAGGTCGAGGTTGAACGTATCCTTGCCGGTGCCACCGAGCTGAAATGTGTCAGTGCCGGCGGCGAGCGCCAGGCCGTTTATGACGCTGCCGGGGCCGAGGGTGAGTGTGTTCGGCTGGCAGCCGCAGAATTCGATTGCCGCGAAGCCAGTCGCGGCATTGATCGTTCCCGAGTTGAAGACGCTTCCCCCGCTTGTCACGCTGATGCCCACACCCGCGTCTCCAACGGAGATAGTGCCGGTGTTAACAATTGGATTGCCCGACATGAACACTATGATGCCAGTGCCCGACGCACCAACCGAGATGACGCCGCGGTTAGTGAAGATGCTGCCGTCGCCAAACAGCACGATGCCTTGGGAGCCGTCGCTTCCCGTAATCCGACCAGTGTTGGTCATGCTGGAGGACACGACGGAAAGAGTAATGCCAACGCCCCCGACGCCGACATTGATCACCCCGCTTTGAGTGATGAGCATACGACTGCCCTGCACGGACATGCCAGCCGAGTCGGCGGCGGTCGTGATCGTTCCGCTGTTGGTCACCTTCGCATCGTCACCGAGAGCGACAATGCCTGCGCCAAAACGCGCAGCGGTAATGCTGCCGGCATTGCTGACGGTTTCGGTATTGCCCTGCGCGAAGATGCCCACGGCGCGCTGACCGACGGAAATACTGCCGGTAGCGGTATTGATGACCGTGTTACCGTCACTGATCGCGAAAATGGCGCCGGAAAGTCCGCTCGATGCGCCGACCGTGACCGTGCCGGCATTGGTCACGGTCGAGCCGCCAAGGACGAAAATACCGAACGCATTGTTGAGGCCGGTGATCGTGCCGCTGGCCGCATTGGTGATCGTGTTGTTTACGCCCGCGAAAATACCCGAGGCTCGGGCTCCGACTGACAGCGAGCTGCTGTTGGTGACGACGTTGTTGTCCTGGATCCAGATCGCCGAGCCACCGTTACCCGTGGCGGCGATCGTTCCGTTGTTGGCGATAGTGTTGTTATCCAGCATCGAGACGCCGAGACTGTTGTCTAGCACCGTCGTGATGATGCTGTTGTTGGTCACGGTGTTGAAATTGCCGCCGTTGATGCCGGTGAGGCTCGAGCCCGCCAATACCGTTCCGTTGTTGGTTACAACGTTGGTATCGTTGACGTTGATCGACGCCGTACTGTTATCGTGCACGGTCGCGCCAGCCAGCACATTCACGGTCAGATTGGTGACACCGCCGCCGGCTGCAAAGCCGTTGGTATCGGTGCCGCTACAGGTGACCGTCTGACCGCTGGCCGCCGGGTCAGGCGCGCAGTCCGCCCGCGCCGATGTCGTCGACGCGAAGAGGCTGAACGCGAGCGCCAAGATTACCGATGCGCCAATGGACGACCTAGCGCCGACCCGGCGCAGCCGACCCTGCCGCCCCGATACCCCCGCGCCCCTCACGTCGCACTCCCCAGCAACAACATTTCCGCGGGGAAACGTAGGCCATGGGGAGGTTCCGCAATACTACGGCCAGACCAAATGCGTCGGTTTGGCGCACAACCGAGGCGGAATCTGACGGTTGTGTTGCAACCGCGCCACGGTTTTCGGAAGCTCGATCGAATCCCGCGCAAAGAGTCTGCTTGAGCGGCGCAGCCCGGATGTTGACGGCTGTCGACACGACTTGTCGCCGCAGCCCGCGGTCCCTAGTAATTGCTCGCCGCGGCCTCATTCGGGATGCCGTCGATGGGGCATTCGGCGGTGCCTGGCGTCGCGCGGGTCATGGCCTCGACCATGTCCCGCGTGCCTTCGGGATCGGCAATCCAGTTCTTGTAGAAATCATAGGGGCAGGCCGCGACGCCGCGCGGGCTGTCGCCGGAGTTGATCATGCCGGTGTAGCCGCGGTGGACCAGCTTGTAGAGATGGTTCTGCGACTGGCCATTGCGGCGCGCATCGCGGATCAGGTTTTTCGAAAGCTGGGCGTATTGGATGCCGTAATCCTCTTCACCGCACTCGCCGAGTGTGCGGCCATCGAAGCCGATGATCGCGGAATGGCCGAAGTATGAGTAGACGCCGTCAAAGCCTGCGGCGTTGGCGACCGCGACATAGACATTGTTGGCCCAGGCCATGGCCTTGGAGATCATCACCTGCTGCTCCTTGGCCGGATACATGTAGCCCTGGCAGCGCACGATCAGCTCCGCGCCCTTCATGGCGCAGTCGCGCCAGATCTCCGGATAATTGCCGTCGTCGCAAATGATCAGGCTGACCTTGAGGCCCTTCGGACCTTCGGAGACATAGGTACAATTGCCGGGATACCAGCCCTCGATCGGCACCCAGGGCATAATCTTGCGGTACTTCTGCACGATCTCACCCTTGTCGTTCATGAGGATAAGCGTGTTGTAGGGCGCCTTGTGCGGATGCTCCTCGTGGCGCTCGCCGGTCAGCGAGAACACGCCCCACACCTTCGCCTTGCGACAGGCTTCCGCGAAGATCTCGGTCTCCTCGCCCGGCACCACGGACGCCGTCTCGTACATCTCCTTGGAATCGTACATGATGCCTTGGGTCGAATATTCCGGGAAGATCACAAGATCCATGCCGGGCAGACCGACCTTCATGCCGACGATCATGTCGGCGATCTTGCGGGCGTTGTCGAGCACTTCGGCCTTGGTGTGCAGGCGAGGCATCTTGTAATTGACGACTGCGACGCCGACAGTGTCGTTGCTGCTGGAAATATCGCCGTGAAGCATGTTGGGCGCTCCTGTCTTTTTGTTGGTTTGAGGTCGTCGCGTGCGTTATTTGCGCATGATCTTGCCGGAAAACCGCTGCACGCTTTTCCGGATCATGCGTTAGTGGCTGATCATCCAGGGCCGCGCCGTCGGAAACCCCTTGGCGCCGCTCTTGCTCTGGGTCATCAGCCGCGCGGGCTTCTTCCGGTCCGTCCCGCTCTTGTCCTTCACGGTCTTGCCTGATGAGCAGCAACCGCAACCGGGACCGTGCGAGGTTTTGTATTGCGCCAGCGTCTGCGGCGCGTGCGAGCTGCGTTCGTTGACGGCATGCGCTTTGCGCTTGTCCGCCGGCATGCAGAAGAAATTCGGCGCGGTCAGGATAACGCGTGGCGCCATCGTCTCGCAATGCGGACAGCTTTGCGGATCGTCGCACTCTGCCATCGGGCGGAGATCCCTAAATGGCCCGCAATCGTCACAGAGATATTCATAGACCGGCATCTTGTGCCCCTTTGCGTTCCGTCGTGCGGAGACAGCCCCTTCACCCCAACCCTCTCCCCGTAAGAACGGGGAGAGGGAGCGCACCGGTTACTTGTCCGGCGAGATCGGCATCTGGATATCGCCGGTGATATGCTTGATGGGCCCGGCCGCCGACGGCATCACGTCGAAGTCGAAGATCTCGGTCGGCAGCCATAGCGTGGCGCAAGCATTGGGCACGTCGACCACGCCGGAGATGTGGCCCTGACACGGCGCGGTGCCGAGGATCGAATAGGCCTGCGCACCGGAGTAGCCGAACTTCTTGAGATACTCGATCGCGTTCAGGCAGGCCTGGCGATAAGCGATGTGGACGTCGAGATAATGCTGCTTGCCAGCCTCGTCGACCGAGATACCTTCGAAGATCAGATAGTCCTTGTAGTTCGGCGTGATCGGTGACGGCTTGAAGATCGGATTCTTGATGCCGTATTTCGACATTCCGTCCTTGATCACCTCGACCTTCAGATGCAGCCAGCCGGCCATCTCGATGGCGCCGCAGAAGGTGATCTCGCCGTCGCCTTGGCTGAAATGCAAATCGCCCATCGACAGACCCGCACCGGGCACATAGACCGGGAAGTAGATCTTCGAACCGCGCGAGAGATCCTTGATGTCGCAATTGCCGCCATGCTCGCGCGGCGGCACCGTGCGCGCGCCCTCCGCTCCGATCTTGGCTTTCACATCGCCCTTGGCACGTCCGCCGTGAGCGGTCGTGGCGAACGGCGGATTGGCGAGACCGGGCACGCGGGTCGGGTTGGTCGAGATCAACTCGGCCTCGCGCTTGTTCCAGGTCTCCAGCATCTTCGGATCGGGCAGACAGCCGATCAGGCCGGGATGGATCAGGCCTGCGAAATTGACGCCGGGCACATGGCGCGACGAAGTATAGAGCCCCTTGATGTCCCAGATCGACTTCTGCGCCAGCGGAAAATGATCCGTGAGGAAACCGCCGCCATTCTGCTTGGAGAAGAAGCCGTTGAAGCCCCAGAGGCTCTCCTTCATCGGACCGACATCGAGCAGGTCCACCACAAGGAGATCGCCGGGCTCGGCGCCCTTGACGCCGATCGGGCCGGAGAGGAAGTGCACGATCGACAGATCGATGTCGCGCACGTCGTCAGCGGAATCGTTGTTCTTGATGAAGCCGCCGGTCCAGTCATAGGTCTCGATGATGAAGTCGTCGCCGGGATTGACCCAGGCCACGATCGGGATATCGGGGTGCCAGCGATTGTGCACCATGTCATTTTCGTAAGCCGACTTGGTGAGATCGACCTTGATCAGTGTCTCTGGCATCGAGATGCTCCCCTTTGCTACGGTTGGTTAGACGGACAGATATTTCGAGACCTGCGCGGCATCGACGCTGTCGCGCGGATCGTCACGGACAATCGCGCCGTTCTCGATCACCAGCACGCGGTCGGCGATATCAAGCGCGAAGCTCAGGACCTGCTCGGACACGACGATCGACAGGCCCTTCTCGTCGCGGATGCGCTTGAGCGTCCGCGCCATGTCCTTGATGATCGACGGCTGGATGCCCTCGGTCGGCTCGTCCAGCAGCAGCACCTTCGGCTTGGTGGCGAGCGCGCGGGCGATCGCAAGCTGCTGCTGTTGTCCGCCCGAGAGATTGCCGCCGCGGCGACCCTCCATCTCCAGCAGCACCGGAAACAGCTCATAGATGTCGCTCGGCACCTCGGAGCCGCCGGAGACCACGAGACCGGTCTCGATGTTCTCCTTCACCGTCATGGTGGAGAAGATCATGCGGCCCTGCGGCACATAGGCGAGGCCCTTGGCGACGCGCTCGTAGCTCGGCAGGCCCCCAAGCTCGGCGCCGTCCATTGTCACTGAGCCGCTCTTGGCCGGCAGGATGCCCATCAGCGACTTCATCAGCGTGGTCTTGCCCATGCCGTTGCGGCCCATGATCGCAACGATCTCGTTGGGCGCGACCTTGACGTTGAGCCCATGCAGCACCTCGCTCTGGCCGTAGGCGACGTGAAGATCGGAAATTGCCAGCATCGTCACGCCTCCTTAATGGCCGAGATAGACTTCGATGACCTTGGGATCGTTCTGCACTTTCTCCATCGTCCCCTCCGAGAGGATCTGGCCCTGGTGCAGCACGGTGACCTTGTGCGCGATGTCCTCGACGAACTTCATGTCGTGCTCGATCACCAGCACCGATCGGTTCTTGATGATGCGATTGAGCAGCTCGGCCGTCTTGGCGCGCTCGGACACGCTCATGCCGGCCACCGGCTCGTCCAGCATCAGCAGATCCGGATCCTGGATCAGCAGCATGCCGATCTCGAGCCACTGCTTCTGGCCGTGGCTGAGCAGATCGGCGCTCTTGTTCAGCTTGTCCTTCAGGAAGATCATTTCCGCAACTTCGTGCACGCGGTCGCGCACGGCGGCGTCGCGGGTGAAGGTCAGTGCGCCGAACACCGAACGTCCGCGCGGATAGGAGATCTCCAGATTCTCGAACACGGTGAGATCGTCGTAAATTGACGGGTTCTGGAATTTGCGCCCCACCCCGGTCTTGACGATCTCGTTCTCCTTCATCCGCGTCAGCTCCTTGCCGCGGAACTGGATCGAGCCTGAGGTCGCTTTGGTCTTGCCGCAGATCAGATCGAGCACGGTGGTCTTGCCGGCACCGTTGGGGCCGATGATGACGCGGATCTCGTTTTCGTCGACGTAGAAAGAGAGATCGTTGACCGCCTTGAAGCCGTCGAACGACACGGTGAGGGCCTCGACCGCGAGCAGGAATTCCTTGGGCTGATGACCGACGAGCATGATCTATCTCCTCACTGCCAGCGTGGCATCGGCATCGTGATGACCGACGAGCATGATCTATCTCCTCACTCCGCGGGGGCGCTGTCGGCGACCGAGCTGTCGGTCCAGCCCTCAGGTTTCGGTTTGCGCGAGGCGATCAGACGATCGATGCGCGGCTGCACATAGTCGCCCCAGATCCCGGCAAGGCCATTCGGGAAGGCGAGCACCACGGCGATGAACAGGCCGCCGAGACCGAACAGCCACAATTCGGGGAAGGTTTCCGACAGGCTGGTCTTGGCGAAATTGACCAGCAGCGTGCCGTAGATCGCACCCAGGATCGACAACCGGCCACCGACAGCGGTGTAGATCACCATTTCGATCGAGGGCACGATGCCGACGAAGGACGGCGACATGAAGCCGACATTGAGGGCGAACATGGCGCCGCCGATCGCGGCGAAGACGGCGGCGATGCAGAAGGCGAAGATCTTGAAGTTCGCGACGCTGTAGCCGGAGAATCTGACGCGGTCCTCCTTCTCGCGCATCGCGACCAGGATGCGTCCGAGCTTGGAGTGCCGGACGAACTGCGCGATCATGATGCAGACGAACAGGCAACCGACCTCGAAGAAATACAGTACGATCTTGGCGTGGTCGGGCCTGATGTCCCAACCCTTCAGCGTGCGCAGGTCGGTCATGCCGTTGATGCCGCCGGTGTAGCCCTGCTGGCCCACGATCAGGATGGTGAGGATGGCCGCGACCGCCTGGGTGATGATCGCGAAGTATGTGCCGCCGACGCGGCGCTTGAACATCGCGGTGCCGATGATCAGGGCAAAAATGCCGGGCACCAGAATGATGGCGGCGATGGTCAAGGTGAGGCTGTGAAAGGGCTTCCAGAACAGCGGCAGCGCCGTGATCTGATTCCAGTCCATGAAATCAGGGATGCCCGGCGTCGACTGGATCTTGGTGTTCTCCACGCTCGATGCTTCGAGCTTGAGGAACATCGCCATGCAGTAGCCGCCGAGGCCGAAGAAGACGCCCTGGCCGAGGCTCAGGATGCCGCCATAGCCCCAGCAGATGACGAGACCGAGCGCGACGAAGGCGTAGGTCAGATACTTTGCGACCAGGTTGAGCCTGAAGACGTCGAGCGTGAGCGGCAGCACCACGACCAGGAACACCGCGAGCACCAGAATTCCGATCAGCTCAGATCGATTGAAGAACCTGTTGTCGGTCATTGCATCAGCCCCACATTCTCACTTGCGGACCTTGAGGGCGAACAGCCCCTGCGGCCGCAGCATCAGGATTCCGACAACGGCGAGCAGCGTCAGCACCTTGGCCATCGAGCCCGACATGAAGAACTCGAGGGTGGATTGCGTCTGCGAGATCGAGAAGGCCGAGGCAATGGTACCGACCAGGCTCGCGGCGCCGCCGAACACGACCACCAGGAATGTGTCGACGATGTAGAGCTGGCCCGAGGTCGGTCCGGTCGAGCCGATCATCGTGAAGGCGCTGCCGGCGACGCCGGCGATGCCGCAACCGAGACCGAAGGTGTAGCGGTCGACCTTTTCGGTGTTGATGCCGACCGCGCCGGCCATGATGCGGTTCTGCACCACGGCGCGCACCTGGCGGCCCCAGCGCGACTTGTACATGACATAGGCGACGGCGATGGTGATCAGCACCGTCAGGCACATCACGAAGACGCCGTTGATGGGGACTTCGATGCTGGAGGTCACCTGCAGCGAGCCGAGCATCCATTGCGGCAGCTCGACGCCGACCTCGCGCGCGCCGAATACGGAGCGATAGGCCTGCTGCAGCATCAGGCTGAGGCCCCAGGTCGCCAGCAGCGTGTCGAGCGGCCGCTTGTAGAGATGTCGTATCAGCACCCATTCCACCAGCATTCCCAGCGCGCCTGAGGCGAGGAAGGCGAGGATCATGGCGAGGAAGAAATAGCCGCCGAACAGACCAGGCATGTAGGTCTGGAACAGATTGGAGGTCATCCAGGTGACGTAGGCCCCCAGGATCATGAACTCGCCATGGGCCATGTTGATGACGCCCATCTGGCCGAAGATGATCGCAAGACCGAGCGCCATCAGCACGTAGACAGAGAACAGGATCAGCCCTGCAAAGCCCTGCATGACGAAGATGGAGCCAAGATCACCAAGCGAGTAGTCGCCGAACATCGATGTCCTCCGTCAGGGACTAGGGTCCCGCGTCGCGAGCAAATTCGCGACGCGGGGGTCTTGGGCATGGACTTGCAATCCACGCCAGGGAGCGGCTTGAGTTCGAGGGAAACTGCGGCGGTCGCCGCGCTTGTTACTGGTAGCTCTCTTATTGGTAGCCCTTGGGGAACGGATCCGGCTCGACGAGATCGGCGGTCTCGTAAATCAGCTCAAACTGGCCATCGAGCTTGGCGCGGCCCACGCGGGTTTTCGACCAGAGGTGATGATTCTCGTGGATGCGCACATAGCCTTCCGGCGCGCCCTTGAACTCGACGCCGGGTGAAGCCGCCGCGATCTTGTCGACGTCGAAGGAGCCGGCCTTCTCGACCGTCAACTTCCACAGCCAGGGGCCGAGATAGGCAGCCTGGGTGACGTCTCCGATCACGGTCTTTTCGCCCCACATCTTCTTGAACGCGGGCACGAAGGCCTTGTTGTTCGGATTGTCGAGCGACTGGAAGTACTTCATGCAGGCGTAAGCGCCAGCGATGTTCTCGCCGCCGATGCCGTCGATTTCGTCTTCGGTCACCGAGATCGTCAGCAGCGCCTGCTTGGCGAGGTCGATGCCGGCTGCCTTGAGCTGCTTGTAGAACGCGACGTTGGAGCCGCCGACGACGTCGGTGAAGATCACGTCGGGCTTGGTCAGCTTGATCTTGTTGATGACCGAGTTGAACTGGGTGTTGCCGAGCGGATAGTACTCCTCGCCGACGACCTTGCCCTTGAGCACGTTCTCGACGTGCTTGCGCGCGATCTTGTTCGATGTGCGCGGCCAGATGTAGTCGGAACCGATGAAGAAGAAGGTCTTCGCGCCCTTTTCCTTGGCGATCCAGTTCAGGCCGGCGAGGATCTGCTGGGTCGCTTCCTGGCCGGTGTAGATTACGTTCTTGGACTGCTCGAGACCTTCATAGAAGGTCGGATAGTAGAGCATGCCGTTGTACTGCTCGACCACCGGCAGCACCGCCTTGCGCGAGGCCGAGGTCCAACAGCCCATGATCGCCGCGACCTTGTCGTTGACGAGCAGCTTCTTCGCCTTCTCCGCGAAGGTCGGCCAGTCGCTGGCGCCGTCTTCCTGGATGAACTTGATCTTGCGCCCCAGAACGCCGCCGGCGGCGTTGATCTGCTCGATGGCGAGCTTTTCGGCCTCGATCGAGCCGGTTTCGGAAATCGCCATCGTGCCGGTAGCCGAATGTAGGATGCCGACCGTGACCTCAGTATCGGTAACCGCGAGACCGGTGGTGTTGACCGCCGAAGTCGCCGGGGCCTGCGCAAACGACGTCCGCGGCAGCATCGTGATGGCCGGGACGGCCGCCATTCCCATCAATAGTTTGCGCCGGAGCGGCGACAACAAGCCCTTGTTGGTTTCGTCTGACATGAGCACCCCACTGTTTGTTCGAGGACACGCGATTGGTGTCGTGAGGATGGCTCGAATTTGTGCACCGCAAGGATACGCAAGATCGCGTATATTGCACCGCAAAATGCCGACGTAGGCTTCTGGTACGGGATTTGCGAGGGATCCGGCGGGTTCGGGAGTGGAGTTAAGTGGCAGGGCGGCAGCGAATAGACCGCGTCAGGCGCCAGTACAATCAATGGGTCGCCAACCAGACGCTGGAAGACTACGCGCTGCGCTTCACCGCCAAGAGCGCGCGACGCTGGTCCGCCGCGCGCGTTGCCAACACCGCCATCGGCGCGATTTCCTTCCTGGTGCTGGAGGCGATCGGCGGCACCATAACCCTCAACTACGGCGTGACCAACGCCGCATCTGCAATTCTCGTCGTCTCCGTCATCATCTTCTGCTGCGGCGTTCCGATTGCCTATTATGCCGCCAAATGCGGCATCGACATTGACCTGCTCACGCGCGGCGCCGGCTTCGGCTATATCGGCTCGACCGTCACCTCGCTGATCTACGCCTCCTTCACCTTCATCTTCTTTGCCATCGAGGCCGTGATCCTGGCCACCGCGCTGGAGATGTGCCTCGGGATCCCCCGCCCGATCGGCTACCTCATCAGCGCCATTGCGATCATCCCGCTGGTGACCTACGGCATCACGCTGATCAGCCGCTTCCAGCTCTGGACGCAGCCGCTCTGGGTCGTGTTGCACATCCTGCCCTTTGCCGCGATCGCCTGGGCGAGCCCGCATTCTTTCACTGAATGGCACAAATTCGCCGGCGAGCATGGCGATCTCGGCGGCCATTTCGATCTGTTGCTGTTCGGCGTTGCGTCTTCCGTCGTATTCTCGCTGGTGGCGCAGATCGGCGAGCAGGTCGACTTCCTGCGATTTCTGCCGCGCGACCGTCGTACCTCCAAGGCGTCGTGGTGGATCGCGTTGATGAGCGCGGGGCCTGGCTGGATCGTGCTCGGCGCGCTGAAACTGCTTGCGGGCTCGTTCCTCGCCTTCTTTGCGCTCAGCCACGGCGTGCCGCCCGAGGAGGCCGCCGAGCCCGCGCATATGTATCTCGTGGCATTTCGCTACGTCCTCTCAGATCCGGACCTTGCACTGGCGCTGACCGGCTTCTTCGTGGTGCTGTCGCAGATCAAGATCAACGTCACCAATGCCTATGCCGGCTCGATCGCCTGGTCGAACTTCTTCTCACGGCTGACGCACAGCCATCCCGGACGCGTGGTCTGGCTGGTGTTCAACGTGATGGTCGCGCTTCTGCTGATGGAGATCGGCGTCTACAAGGCGCTGGAGCAGACGCTCGCGCTCTACTCCAACGTTGCGATTGCCTGGGTCGGCGCGCTGGTGTCGGATCTCGTCATCAACAAGCCGCTTGGCCTGCGTCCGCCGCAGATGGAGTTCAAGCGCGCGCATCTCTACGACATCAATCCTGTCGGCGTCGGCGCGATGACGCTCGCGATCATCGTCTCGATCGCGGCGTTCTACGGCCTGTTCGGCCCGACCATGAAGGCGCTCGCTGCCTTCGTCGCGCTGACGGTGGCCTTCGTCACCGCGCCCGTGATCGCCTGGCTGACGGACGGAAAATTCTACATCGCGCGCAAGCCGAAACGGAGCTGGGCCAATATCGAGGCGATCCAGTGCTGTATTTGCGAGCACAGCTTTGAGCCTGAGGATACCACCTCATGTCCGGCCTATGCTGGCCCGATCTGCTCGCTGTGCTGCTCGCTCGATGCCCGCTGCCACGATCTCTGCAAGCCGCACGGACGCGCGCAGGTGCAGTTCTCCGAGGCGCTCAGCAAGATCCTGCCGCAGCCGATCTATCAGCGCATCAACTCCCAGTTCGGCCACTATATCGGCGTGTTCGTGGTCTCCGCCGGCCTCGTCGCACTGGTGCTCGGGCTGATCTATCTCCAGACGTCGGCGAGCGTGCATGGCGAGAACGCACTCGTCTCCAACGTGTTGTGGAAGGTGTTCTTCTCGCTCAGCATCATCATCGGCGTGGTCGCCTGGCTGTTCGTGCTGGCGCAGCAGAGCCGCCGCGCGGCGGAGGCCGAGACGCGGCGGCAGACCGCGCTCCTCATCCAGGAAATCGACGCGCACAAGCGCACCGACGCCGAGCTCCAGCGCGCCAAGGAGGTCGCCGAATCCGCCAACCTCGCCAAGAGCCGGTATGTGGTGGGACTGAGCCACGAGTTGCGCTCGCCGCTGAACGCGATCAGCGGCTATGCGCAACTCCTCGAGCAGGACGCGACACTGAATACCAAGCCGCGCGACCAGGTCCGCGTGGTCCGCCGCAGCGCCGACCATCTCTCCGGCCTGATCGACGGCATTCTGGATATTTCCAAGATCGAGGCCGGCAGACTTTACCTTTCCCGCGACGAAGTCCGCTTGAGCGAATTCCTCGATCAGCTCGTCGGCATGTTTCGTCTCCAGGCCGGCGCCAAGGGCATCGACTTCCTGTTCCGGCGTCCGGCGACACTGCCGACAGTGGTCTATGCTGACGAGAAGCGGCTGCGCCAGGTGCTGATCAACCTCCTCTCCAACGCCATCAAATTCACCCAGACCGGCAGCGTCCAGTTCGTCGTGCACTACCGCAGCCCGGTCGCCGAATTCGAGGTGATCGATACCGGTCCCGGTATCCAGGGCGACGATCTCGAACGCATCTTCGCGCCGTTCGAGCGTGGCGCGCTGGGCGTCTCGCAGCCGCAGACCGGCACCGGACTGGGTCTCACCATCAGCCGGCTGCTCGCCGGCGTGATGGGCGGCGACATCAAGGTCGCCAGCACCGTCGGCCGCGGCAGCACGTTCAAGGTGAAGATGCTGCTGTCGGAGGTCACCAATCCCAGGCGCATTGCGCCGGTGGAGGCGCCGGTCTCGGGCTATCACGGCGCGCGCAAGACCATCCTCATCACCGACGACGATCCTGTTCATCGCGATCTCCTGCGCGAGGTGCTGACGCCGCTCGGCTTCATCCTGCTGAGCGCCGCCGACGGTCCCGGCTGCCTCGCGCTGGCGCAGCATTGCCGGCCCGACCTGTTCCTGCTCGACATCTCCATGCCTGCCATGGACGGCTGGACGGTGGCGGAACAGCTGCGCGCAGCAGGCCATCACCAGGCCCGCATCCTGATGGTGTCGGCAAGCGCGCTGGAGGCGCACGGCGCACCGCTCGCACAGCCGTTCCACGATGGCTATCTGATGAAGCCGATCGACATTCCGCGATTGCTGGAGACCATCCGGCAGTTGCTCAGGATCGAATGGCAATACGGCTCCGATGAGACCGTCGTACCGCTGTGGCGGCCGGAGAGCGGCTCGCGGCCGCCGGTCAGGCACATCGAGGCGCTGATCGGGCTCGGCCAGATCGGCTACGTCAAAGCTATCCAGCTCAAGCTGGACGAGATCGGCAGCGAGCACCCGGAGCATGCCGACTTCGTCGCTGAAATGAGATCACTGGTCGATCGCTTCGACCTCGACCAATACATGACAACATTGAAAACCCTGCATGCTTATGAGCATTGAGCCGAAAAAGCGCGACGTCGCGCTCGTTGTCGACGACTCGCCGGAGACGCTGAGGCTGCTGACCGATGCGCTCGACGGCGCCGGGATGACGGTGATGGTGGCGCTCGACGGCGCCAGCGCGATGCGCATCGTCGACCAGATCACGCCCGACATCGTGCTGCTCGACGCCGTGATGCCCGGCATGGACGGGTTTGAGACCTGCCGGCGGCTCAAGCGCGACGCCGGCCTTGCCAATGTCCCCGTGATCTTCATGACCGGCCTTGCCGAAACCGAGCACATCGTGCGCGGACTGGAAGCCGGCGGCGTCGACTACGTGACCAAACCGATCGTGATCGAGGAGATGCTGGCGCGCATCCGCGTCCATCTCGGCAATGCGCGCCTGACCCAGAGCGCGCGCGCCGCGCTCGACGTGTCCGGCCGCTTCCTGTTCGCGGTCAACCGCCAGGGCCACATTCTCTGGGCAACGCCGCAGGCGCAAAAGCTGCTGGCCGACCACCACGGCGTGCAGACCGATGACTTCGTCCTGCCGCCGTCGCTGCTGCAATGGCTGGAACAGGCGAAAGGCAAGGGCAGCGCGAAGTCGCAGGCCGCGTCCCTGCCCGACAATCCGCAGCTCCGCTTCTACTACATGGGCGAGACGGCGCCGAACGAGTTTCTGCTGCGGCTGTCCAAGGAAGCCGGCACTGCGCTGCCGCCAGAGTTTTCGAGCGAGCTCGGCCTCACCACGCGCGAGGGTGAGGTGCTGGCCTGGCTCAGCAAGGGCAAGACCAACCGCGACATCGCGCAAATTTTGGGATTGAGCCCGCGTACCGTCGACAAGCATCTGGAGCAGATTTACGCCAAGCTGGGCGTGGAGAACCGGACGGCAGCCGCGGCGATCGCGACGAATGCGACGCGGAGGAATTCGTAGCCGTGGTGAGATTGAGTTGGAACGCTATCGCCTGACAACATGTGTCATCCCGGCGAAGGCCGGGACCCGCACCGCGTGATTCTCGGTTTGAGCGGTAGCCGTACCGGACCACGAATCTTCGCCAAACTACTCCCTGGGATTATGGGTCCCGGCTTTCGCCGGGACGACAGTGGAGTGTGGAGCGAGCGCTATCGCTCCACACGTCTCTCGTCACCCATACACAAACGCCTTGTCATCCAGATCCGTCTTCGGGATCTCGTCCTTCTCGGTCCAGTAATCCTGGCTATGCTGCCATTCCGGCTTGTCGCCGCGCTTGGGCAGCAGGTTCATGTTGCGCATGATGTAGCCGGGATTGAAATTCTCAGGATCAATCCAAGGCAGGATCGGCATGTTGTGATCTTCGGGCCGCAGCTTGACCTCGACCTTCTTCGCCCCCTTCGCCTTCATGTGACCGAGCAGGCGGCAAACGAAATCGGCGACGAGATCGACGCGCAAGGTCCAGCTCGCGCGGAAATAGCCGAACACCCAGACCATGTTAGGCACGCCTGTGAACATCATGCCGCGATAGGTGACGGTATCGCCGAAGGCGAGCGGCTTGCCGTCGATCTCGAAGGCGATGTCGCCGAGCGCGGAGAGATTGAAGCCCGTCGCAGTGACGATGACGTCAGCCTCGAGCAGCTTCCCGGACTTGAGCTGGATGCCGTTCTCAACGAAGCACTCGATCTCGTCGGTCACTACCGAGGCCTTGCCGCTGGCGATGCCCTTGAACAAATCGGCATCGGGCACGAAGGCAATGCGCTGCCGCCACGGGCGGTAGCTCGGTGTGAAATGCGTCTCGACGTCGTAGTCCGGACCGAGCACCGCGCTGATCTGGCCGATCAGCTCCTTCTTCACCTGCTCGGGCTTCGCCAGGCAGAGCTTTGTGAACGCATCCTGCTCGAACAGGATCTTGCGGCGGACGATCTCGTGGATCCAGGCTTCATCGATCTGGAGCCGACGCAGCTCCTCGGCGATCTCGATCGCGTTGCGCCCCAGGCGGAAATAGGTCGGCGAGCGCTGCAGCATGGTGACATGCGCGCATTCGTCCGCGATGTTCGGCACCAGCGTCGCAGCCGTCGCGCCAGAACCGATCACGACGACCTTCTTATCTTTAAGGTCGATATCGTCAGGCCAGGTCTGCGGATGGACGATGCGGCCCTTGAAGCGGTCCATACCCTTCCATTCCGGCGTGTAGCCTTCCGAATGGCGATAATAGCCCTGGCACATCCAGAGGAAGTTGGCGGTGAAGAACTTCGTCTCGCCGGTGTCGGTCGTCGCCGCCTCGATGGTCCAGAGATTCTGCTCGCTCGACCAGCTCGCCGAGATGATCTTGTGCCCGTAGCGGATGTGGCGGGCGATATCGTTGTCGTCGATCACCTCGTTCATATAGGCGAGGATTTCATCGGCGGTCGCGATCGGCGGCCCGACCCAGGGCTTGAAGCTGTAGCCGAAGGTGTGGAGATCGCTGTCCGAGCGAATGCCGGGATAACGATGCGTAGACCAGGTGCCGCCGAACGTCGCCTGCGTTTCCAGGATGACGTAGCTCGTGCCAGGCAACTGCTTTTCGATGTGATAGGCGCTGCCGATGCCGGAGATGCCGGCGCCGACGATCAGCACGTCGAAATGTTCTGAGGCCTGCTTGGTCGTGGCGTGATTGCGAACAGCGACATTCATTGTTGCTTCTATGCCTTGTCTTTTTCTGGCCGCCCTTGATCGGCGACGCGTTTCCTCAGCGATGGGCATCGTCGCCCATCGCGCTTCCCTTGCAAAATGACATAGATCAAGTCGCGATCAAACTACAACGCCGCGCCCCAGCTCCGCGCTGTCTGCAGGATCCAGTCGCGATAGAGCGTCAGCGGCGTGACGCCGGTCAATCCGCCGCAGCCCGCGGCATTATTCGGCCCTGTCGACCAGCTGATGACGCCGACGAGCACGGCACCGTTCGGCTTGTCCTCGAACATGGGACCACCGGAATCGCCGGTGCAGGCGCCGATTCCGTCGCGAACACCGTTGGTTACGGGATCGACCAGACGGATCTGGAACGTGCCGGGCTGGCCGGTAACAACAAGGCCGGCGACGCGAATCGTGCCGCCGCTCTTGCCATCGCCGCGCACGGTGACGCCGATACCGGCGATGGTGAAGCGGCTGCCGACCTGTATTGGAATATTCGGCATGCCGACCGGCACCGTCGATTTTCCCTTGAGTGGAATTTCCAGCTGTAGCAATGCCACGTCGGCGGTGGCGCGATGCGCCAACATCGCCTGCATGTTGAAGCTCGGATGGATTGCAACGGTCCGCACGTTCAGCAGTTGCGGCTGACCGTCCGCGCCACGTTCGACGATCTTGTAATCCGCGCCGGGCTGCACGCAGTGCGCGACCGTCAGCACAAGCTGAGGGGCGATCAAGGTGCCGGTACAAAAATTACCGCGCGAGCCGACGATGGTGACGACCGCGCGCGCAACGCCGTCCGTCTGCGGTGTGCCGCCGCCGACGATCGCATGAGCTGGCGTCGTAAGCAGCAGCGTGGCTATGGCGAGAGTGGCAAGCTTCTTCATGGAACAGGCTCTGACATCGGCAGGACTGGTCCTTGCCGATAGCGCATGCTAGCCGTCTTGGAAAGCAATTGACGAGGGCAGGATAGTGGCGATCGAGGCGGTGATCTTTGATTTTGGCGGCGTGCTGACGAGCTCGCCATTCGAGGCGTTTTCGCGGTTCGAGACGGAGCGTGGACTGCCCGCCGACATTATCCGGCGCACCAACGCCGCCAACCATTTGGAAAATGCCTGGGCCAAGTTCGAGCGCGCCGAGGTCGACATCGAGACATTCGATCAATTGTTTGCCGCAGAATCACGGGCGCTCGGCGCCGAAGTGCGCGGCCGCGACGTGCTGCCGCTGCTCCAGGGCGATCTGCGCCCCGAGATGGTCAAGGCGCTAAAGTCCATCAAGGCCAAGTTCAAGACCGGCTGCATCACCAACAACCTTCCGGCCAATGCCATCGGCAGCATGACCGGGCGTTCGCTCTACGTCGCGGAGGTGATGGTGCTGTTCGATCATGTCATCGAATCCGCCAAGATCGGACTGCGCAAGCCTGATCCGCGCATCTACCAGCTGATGGTCGAGACGCTGAAGGTCGACCCAAAGAGATGCGTCTATCTCGACGATCTCGGCGTCAACCTGAAGCCCGCGCGCGAGATGGGCATGACCACGATCAAGGTGGCTAGTGGCGCGCAGGCGATCGCGGAGCTCGAGGCCGCGACGGGGATGAAGCTCGGGTAGTCTATCAACCTCGTCATTGCGAGCGCAGCGAAGCAATCCAGACTATCTCCGCGGAAAGATTCTGGATTGCTTCGCTGCGCTCGCAATGACGGGTGCGGCGAGACATCGCCTGAATAGTGCCTACTCTGCGGCGACGGCGATGCGTTCCGGAAATGCCGCCGCCAGCGAGGCGCGATCGGGCCTCAACACGCCACGCTCGGTGATCAGGCCCGTCACGAGCCGCGCCGGGGTCACGTCGAAGGCGTAGTTCGCGACAGGCGATCCTTCTGGCACGATGCGCACGGTCTCCAGCCGACCGTCGGCGGTACGGCCGGTCATGTCGGTGACCTCCGTGCCACTGCGCTGCTCGATCGGAATGTCCCTGATGCCGTCGTCGACCGCAAAATCGATCGTCGGTGACGGCAGCGCGACATAGAACGGAACGTTGTTGTCTTGCGCCGCGAGCGCCTTCAGATAGGTGCCGATCTTGTTGCAGACGTCGCCATTGGCAGCGACGCGGTCGGTGCCGACGATAGCGAGATCGACCATGCCGTGCTGCATCAGATGGCCGCCGGTGTTGTCGGGAATTACGGTGTGCGGAACGCCGTGATGGCCGAGCTCCCACGCCGTCAGCGAGGCGCCCTGGTTGCGCGGGCGGGTCTCGTCGACCCAGACATGGATCTTGATGCCGCGCTCATGCGCGAGATAGATCGGCGCGGTCGCCGTGCCCCAGTCGACGGTGGCAAGCCAACCGGCATTGCAATGGGTCAGCACGTTGACGGTCTCGCCCGGCTTCTTCTTGGCCACGATCGCTTCGATCAGCTTCAGGCCGTTGCCGGCGATGCCACGATTGATCTCGACGTCCTGTTCGACGATCTCATCGGCGCGCGCATAGGCCGCTTCCGCACGTTCGAGCGGATCGATCGGCGCGAGCGTCGCGCGCATCTCGTCCAGCGCCCATTTCAGGTTGATCGCTGTCGGTCGTGCCACGACTAGCGTCTCATAGGCCCGTTTCAAGCCCGCGTCGGAGGCGTCCTCGCGCATCGCCAACGCCATGCCGTAAGCGGCGGTAGCGCCGATCAGCGGCGCGCCGCGCACCAACATGTCGCTGATCGCGACCGCCGCGTCCTCGCACGATACTAAGCGCGCAACGACGAACTCATGCGGCAACCGCCGCTGATCGATTGCACCGACCGACCAGCCGTCGCGCTCACGCCAGATACTGCGGAAATGCTTGCCGTCGACCTTCATGGCGTTCTGCCCTTTCGTTATTCTTGCGTCTTAACCGCGCAGGATGCGCCCGGCCACCGCATCGAGCTTCTTCAAAAGCTCGGGATCGCGTGCCTCGGGCGCGGTGATCAGCGCGGTGTCGAGCGCGCGGTCCGATCCGATTGGACACGGCTCATGCTCGCGCGGAAACTCCTTGGCCAGCCGCGCCACCAGCGCCTTGGCCTTGTCGGCGTTGGACGTCAGCACGCGGATGATGTCCTGCACGGTGACGGCGTCGTGATCGGGATGCCAGCAATCGAAATCCGTCACCATCGCCACGGTCGCGTAACAAATCTCGGCCTCGCGAGCGAGCTTTGCTTCAGGCATGTTGGTCATGCCGATCACGGAATAGCCCAGCGTCTTGTAAGTCATGCTCTCCGCATAAGTGGAGAATTGCGGCCCCTCCATGCAGACATAAGTGCCGCCGCGCGCGACCGCGATGCCCTCGGCCTCGGCCGCCGCGGCGAGATGAATCCGCAGCCGCGGCGATACCGGATGCGCCATCGAGACATGCGCAACGCAACCCTTGCCGAAGAACGAGCTCTCGCGCTTGTGGGTACGGTCGACAAACTGGTCGACCAGAACGAAGGTGCCGGGCGGCATCTCCTCCTTGAAGGAACCGCACGCCGAGAGTGAGATCAGATCGGTGACACCGGCGCGCTTCAACACGTCGATGTTGGCGCGGTAGTTAATGTCGGAAGGCGAGAGACGGTGACCCTTGTCGTGCCGCGGAAGAAATACGATCGGCAGGCCGGCGATGGTCCCGCGCCGCACCGGAGCCGACTGCTCTCCCCAGGGACTCCTGATCACCTCTTCGTGCGCGCCCTCGAGACCCGGCAGATCGTAGATGCCGGAGCCGCCGATGATGCCCAATACCGCCTGCGTCATGCCTGCTCACCCCTGTCCGCCACGTGCGACATGGTTAAGCTATGCCAGTTTTGCGGCGGATTTGGAACGGGGGGTAGTGGGGAGGCGGATGCCGGTGTCGTGAGGCGCTTGCCCCTCACTCGGTGTCGTCGTGGCAAACGCCAGACGACCCCGGGGTATGATCAAGCCGCGTTTGCGGGCTGCAACTGCGCCGCGACCATGCGTTCCAGTGTCTCGACGGACTGGAAGTTCTCCGGCGTGATCTCGGTCTGCGGAATGGTGAAATCGAACTCCGCTTCGACGCCCAGCATCAGATTGACCATATCCATCGAGGTCAGGCCGGCATCGACGAGCTTCGTCGACGGCGTGACGTCAGCGCTGAGCGAGTTCTGCTCGAGAATGCCCTTCACCAGCTTGATAATGCGGTTACGCACGTCGGTGTCGAAGGCCTGCATGGTTAAAATTCCCGTCTGTCCAAAATCGATCGAGCCGTCGCCCGGTACGATGGGCGCGACGGGCCGATCTCACAATGGGCGTGACCATTACTTCGCGTTTCTTAGTAAACGATGACTCAGATTGTCTGGAATTCGCCCTTCTTCCAGAACCCTAACGTGATCATCGAAAATCAGACGTTGCAAACAACCGGACCTTAACTGTTCGTCCCGAATTGCAGTTCGTTTACCCTCTATTTCATCGACGAATTTGAATTAAATCCGTAGCCTCGTCTCACAAGCAAAGATGGTCGGGGGATCTCCTTCAACGGCATCGCGAATGATGCCGGCGATCCCGAACGACGAAGCGGAGGCGGACGAGTATGAACGTGCGTGAAGCAGTCCAGACTTTCGATGAAGCGCAGCCGAGCCCTCTCGAGCACGGCCCCTCCTTGATCGAGCGCGCGGCGCGCACCGCCAGCGTGGCCGCGGCTGAGGCCGACGGCGTCGATCGCGACGCCAGCTTCCCCCACAAGGCTTTCGAAGCCGCGCGTGAGCAAAGGCTGCTCGGCGTCATGATCCCGGTCGAGTTCGGCGGCTTCGGCGCCTCGATCCACGACGTCACCGACATCTGCTACACGCTCGGGCGCGCCTGCGCCTCGACTGCGATGATCTACGCCATGCATCAGACCAAGGTCGCCTGCATCATCAGGCACGGCCACGGTATCCCCTGGATGGAAACCATGATGCGCCGGGTCGCCCGCGACCAGTGGCTGCTCGCCTCTTCCACCACCGAAGGCCAGAACGGCGGCAACATTCGCGCCAGCGCGGCCGCGGTCGACCACGCCGGCGACACCGTCTCGCTGGTACGCGACGCCACCGTGATCTCCTACGGCGCTCAGGCCGACGGCCTCGTCACCATCGCCCGCCGTGCCACCGAGGCCGCCGCCTCCGACCAGGTGCTGCTGGCGTTAGCCAAGGACGATTATTCGCTGAAGCAGACGCAGGGCTGGGAAACGCTGGGCATGCGCGGCACCTGCTCGACCGGTTTCGAGCTCAAGGTCGACTGCCCCGCCGATCGCGTCTTCCCGGAAGCTTATGACAAGATTCACGCACAGACCATGACGCCGTTTGCGCATTTGTGCTGGTCGTCAACCTGGGCCGGCATTGCAGCCGCCTCGGTCACGCGTGCGCAGGCCTTCGTCCGCAAGGCCGCTCGCAACTCCGGTGGCCAAATGCCGCCGGCCGCAGCGCACTTCACCGCTGCAAAGATGTCTCTGGCCAAGCTGCGGGCCTTGATCGCTGCCAACCTCGACGCTTTTGCTCGCGCCGAGCATGACGAGCGCGCGCTCAGCTCACTCGACTTCCAGTCTTCGATCACGTTGTTGAAGGTGCAGGCCTCCGAGCTCGCGGTCGAGACCGTGATGCATGCGATGCGCACTGCGGGCCTCGCCGGCTACCGCAACGACGGCGAGTTCACCATGGGCCGCCATCTGCGCGACGTGCTGTCGTCGCCGATCATGATCAACAACGACCGTATCCTGGCCAACGCCGCCACCGCTACCTTGATGAGCGGCATTCCGACAAGCCTTCGCGACTAAATCAACAAGAACAATTTTCAGATAGCAGGACACCATCCCATGAACATTGCCGTCCTCCCCGATTCGCCCGAGACCGCGCCTCAGATCGTCGATCCGCTCGATCATCTCGCCGACAAGCTGTTCCACCGCATGGGCTCGGACGGCGTCTATGCGCGCACTGCGCTCTATGAGGGCATCGTCGAGAAGCTCGCCGCGCTGATCACCAGCCATCGCGAAGCCGGCACCGAGGTGATGCGCTTTCCGCCGGTGATGAGCCGCGCCCAGCTGGAAAAGTCCGGCTACCTCAAGAGCTTTCCGAACCTGCTCGGTTGCGTCTGCGGCCTGCACGGCACCGAACGCGAGATCAACGCTGCGGTGAGCCGCTTCGATACCGGCGGCGATTGGACTTCGTCGCTCTCGCCCGCGGACCTCGTGCTGTCGCCCGCCGCTTGCTATCCCGTCTACCCGATCGCGGCGAGCCGCGGCCAGCTGCCGAAGGGTGGCCTGCGCTTCGACGTCGCAGCCGATTGCTTCCGCCGCGAGCCGTCAAAGCATCTCGATCGGCTGCAATCGTTCCGGATGCGCGAATATGTCTGCATCGGCACGCCCGATGATGTCGCCGATTTTCGCGAGCGCTGGATGGTGCGCGCGCAGAAGATCGCGACCGATCTCGGCCTCTCCTTCCGTGTCGACTATGCCAGCGATCCCTTCTTCGGCCGCGTCGGCCAGATGAAGGCTGTGAGCCAGAAGCAGCAGCAGCTCAAGTTCGAGCTCCTGATCCCGCTGCGGTCGGAAGAGCAGCCGACTGCCTGCATGAGCTTCAACTATCACCGCGAACATTTCGGCACGACCTGGGGGATCCAGGACGCCAATGGCGAGCCCGCCCACACCGGCTGCGTCGCCTTCGGCATGGATCGCCTGGCCGTCGCCATGTTTCACACCCACGGCACCGATCTTTCCGCCTGGCCCGCCAAGGTGCGGGAGATGCTGGGCCTGCAGCCGGAAATCGCGGCGAATGCTCACGGCGAAGGCTGGCGATAAGGCAAGAGGCTGATCATTTCTACGGGCAAGACGAGCGTGATCCATACCAAGGTCCGATGTCGCGAAATCACCGAGTCCGATGTCGAAGGCATCGCGGACTTGCTGACGCGCGGCTTCGTCGGCCGCTCGCGCAATTACTGGATCCAGGGCCTGCGCCGGCAGGCCTTCCGGCCGGTGCCGGACGGCTATCCGCGCTTCGGCTACATGCTCGACAATGACGGCGAACCGGTCGGCGTGCTGCTGCTGATCTACACCGCGCGCAAGGATGGCGATGAGACCGCCATCCATTGCAACCTGTCGAGCTGGTATGTCGAGCCGGCCTATCGCAATTACGCGCCGCTGCTGACGAAGATCGCGCAGCGGCACAAGCACGTCACCTATCTCAACATCAGCCCGGCGCCGTGGACCTGGCCGATCGTCGAGACGCAGGGCTTTCGCGCCTATTGCCGCGGCATCTTCATCTCGGTGCCCGCACTGTCGCGCGCGCCGCGCTGGAGCAAGATCGAGGTCATCTCCCAGCATACCAAGGCGATCGAGGGGCTCTCCGAAACCGAGACCGAGCTGTTGACACGGCATGCGCGCTACAATTGCCTCAGCTTGGTCTGCCGCACGCCGAAGGGCGTGTTCCCATTCATCCTGCAACCGGTGCGCATCCGCCGCGGTTTCATCGCACCGCCGGTGATGCAGCTGATCTATTGCCGCAGCGCCGCCGAATACGCAGCCTGCGCCGGCCGCATCGGCCGGCTGCTGCTGCGGCTCGGCAAGGTCTCGGTGATCGTCGATTCCAACGAGCCCATCCCCGGCCTCGTCGGTATTTATACCGAGCGCCGTGGCCGCAAATATTTCAAGGGCCCGCATCGCCCGCGGCTGGCCGATCTCACCGACACGGAACTCGTGCTGTACGGGCCGTAGGCGCACTACGCGCTTGCGACACCACGATTTGTCGTGCGGTCTGAGATCCTCACTCTCTGCATCAGTAGTCACCCTCCGTAAACTACGGCGCTTAAGGGAATTTTCCCGCCTCTTCGTTACGGTCAGAGGCTGAATTACGTTGCGTTAAGTCTATTGCCACCGAGATCCCGCTGATCCCATGATTTCGACCCGCGACAACGAGCTCGGTGCACGCCGCGAGCAAGGCCAACAGGGCCTGCTGTCGCTGAGCCAGCTTGCGCTCGACGGCATGGAACAGGGCGTCTGCGTCTACGATGCCGACAACCGGATCTTGCTGGTCAATCGCCGGTATATCGAGCTGTTCGACATGTCGCCCGACATCGTCCGGCTCGGAACGAGTTACCGCGATGTCCTCGCCCACAGCGTGGCGCGCGGCAATATCCCGGCGGATGAGCTCGACGCGCTCTATGCTTCGCGGATCGCCTTGATCGCGGCTGGCGAGCCGTTCCAGACCCGGCAGACGCTGGCAAGCGGCCTTGTCATCACGCTCGAACTGAAGCCGCTCCCCGGCGGCGGCTGGATGACGATCTGCGACGATGTCAGCCGCCTCGCCCGCCTCGAAGCCGAGTTGCGCCTTCAGACCGAGCGCAGCGAGCACGCGCTCGCGAACATGTCTCACGGCCTCATCATGTTTGACGCCGATAGCCGCCTCGTCGTCTGCAACGAACGTTTCCTGCAACTCTACGACCTCGACCCCAACGTCCTGAAACCAGGTATCACGCACACCGAGGCGATCGACCTTTGGCTCGCGCGCGGAAACCGAACGGGCATGTCGGGAGACGAATTCCGCGATGCACGGATCAACGATGTCCTGACCCGCAACCCAAAGACCGTCTTGGTCACGCGCCACGACGGCCGGAAGATACAGGCCGTGTCGCGGTTCATGCCCGACGGCGGTTGGGTGACGCTGCATGAGGATGTTAACGAGCGGCTGCAATATGAGGAGATGCTGAAACAGCAAAACCTCATGCTCGATGCCGCGCTCGAGAACATGGCGCATGGGCTCGCATTCTACGACAGCGACATGCGCCTGCGCGTCTGCAACTCCACCTATCAGAAGATCTACCGGTTGTCGCCGGAGGAGAGCAAGCCGGGCACGCATCTCTCCGAGCTGATCGAACGGTCGATCGCGAACGGCGCCTTCGCATCCGAATACAGCCCGCAGCAGATCCTGGAGGCCGCGCGCGCCCGGATCGAAAACAACGATTCCTCGCCGATGCGCCGGCGCATGACCAACGACACGATCATCTCGGTGCGCTATTGCGCGTTGCCCGAGGGCGGCTTCGTCGCCACCTATGAGGACATCACCGAGCGCGAACACGCGGTCGAGGAACTCAGCGAGCAATATCGTCGCTTCGACGCCGCGCTGAACAACATGAGCCAGGGCCTGTGCATGCTCGATGCGAGCCTGCACGTGATCGTCTGCAACCGCCGCTATATCGAGATGTACGGCCTGTCGCCCGACATCGTGAAGCCGGGCATCTCGATGCGCGAGATCATGGAGCACAGCTGCGATCTCGGCATCCATCCGAACACGACCGCCGCCAAGCTCTACGCCGACTATGTCGAGCGGCTGCGCGAGGGCGAGCACACGCTGCACCGCCATCTGAGCGACGGCCGCATCATCAAGCTCAACCACAAGCGGATGGAGCACGGTGGCTGGGTCGTCACCTATGAGGACGTCACCGAGCGCCACAAGGCCCAGGCGCGCGTCGCGCACATGGCACGGCACGACTCCCTGACGGATCTGCCGAACCGCACGCTGTTCCGCGAGAAGATGGGCGAAGGGCTGAACCAGGTCGCGATCGCCGGCGGGTCCATGGCGGTGCTGTGCTTCGACCTCGACAATTTCAAGACCGTCAACGACCGGCTTGGCCACGCCGCCGGCGACCGGCTGCTGCGCTGGGTCGCGGCGCGGCTGAAGGAGAATGTCGGCGAGCACGACACCGTCGCCCGCCTCGGCGGCGACGAGTTCGCCGTACTCCAGCGCGGGCCGCAGCCGCAATCGGCGGAGCGGCTGGCACGGCGTCTGGTCGAGATCATCGGCCACCCGCCGCCACTGGAAAGCCAGTCGATCCATGTCGGCGCCTCCGTCGGCATCGCGATTGCGCCCGATCACGGCCTCGATGCCGACGAGCTGATGAAATGCGCCGATCTCGCGCTGTACCAGGCCAAGGCCAAGGGACGCGGCGCCTTTCAGCTGTTCGAACCCCGGATGGAGGAAGAGGCGCGCAGCCGGCACGCGCTCGAGCACGATCTGCGCGGCGCGCTGGAGGGCAACCAATTCCACCTGGTGTTCCAGCCGCAGGTGCGGCTCGACACCACCGAGCTCACCGGCTTCGAGGCGCTGCTGCGCTGGAAACATCCCTCGCGCGGCTTCATCTCGCCGGCTGAGTTCATTCCGATCGCCGAGGAGAACGGCCTGATCGTTCCGATCGGCGAATGGGTGCTGCGCACCGCCTGCGCCACAGCCGCCTCATGGCCTGACGTCACGGTCGCGGTGAACCTCTCCCCCGTGCAATTCCACTCGCGCGGATTGGTGTCGATGGTGACGAGCGCGCTTGCGGAAGCCGGCCTGCCGCCGCAGCGACTGGAGCTCGAGGTCACCGAGACGGCGCTGCTCGACGACAGCGAAGCCACGATCGAGATGCTGCACCAGCTCCGCGCGCTCGGCGTACGCGTCAGCCTGGATGATTTCGGTGTCGGCTATTCCTCGCTCAGCTATTTGCGCAAGTTTCCGTTCGACCGCATCAAGATCGACCGCTCCTTCGTCGGCACGCTCGGCGAAAGCCCGGAGAGCGTCGCCATCGTCCGCACCATCGCGAGCCTCGGCTCCGTGCTCGGTGTCGAGACCACGGCGGAAGGCGTCGAGACGATCGAACAGCTCGACTTCGTCCGCGAATGCGGCTGCACCGCGGTGCAGGGCTATTATTTCGGCAAGCCGTGCCCGGCGGCCGAGGTGGCGCTGACCATCGAGACGCTGAACGCGGTTCGCCGCGTGGCGTGAGCCCCCTCCCTCGCGAACCTTCGCGAAAACAACCCCATGCACAGTAGAACGGGTGTTGATTTCACAGGAGAAAATCTCTGAGATCGTGGGCACGGCGCAAGGGCGCCTTTGCCGACCCTGCGAGACCTCAGCTGGCCGCGGGCAGCGCGCTGTCCGGCGGCGCGCTCCAGGGACGGTCGGCTGAGGCGAGGCCGATCAGGCGGCCCTGGATGTAATCGCAACCCCAGTCGCGCAACATGGCGGCGGCCTCCTCGTCCTGCACCCATTCGGCCACGGTCTTGATGTCGAGGCGGCGGGCAAGGTCGATCAGGGTCTGCACGAAGGCGCGGTCGTCGGCGGAATGGATGATGTTCTGCACGAAGGCGCCATCGATCTTCACGATATCCACGCCGAGCTTGCGTAAGTTGCGGAACGAGGTGTAGCCGGCGCCGAAATCGTCGATGGCGATGCGGCTGCCGAAATTCTTGAGCCGGCTGACGAAGGCGCGGACGTCGTCGATATCCTGGATCGCAACCGTCTCGGTGATCTCCACGATCAGCCGCTCGGCAACGCCGGGATGCGCGCGCATCAGCGATTCGATTCCGGCCCACCAGTCGGGATCCATCGTGGTATCGGGCGAGATGTTCAGGCTGAGCCTGACATCGGGCGCGGCCGCAAGCTCGGCGACCACGAGCTCGAGCACGCGGTGGTCGACCAGGCGGATCAGGCCGAGCCGCTCGGCGACCGGCACGATGTCGGGTGCGAGCAGCACCTGGCCGTCGCCCTGGTCCATCCGCACCAGGCATTCGTGGAATGCGCCCTCGCGCGTGGCGGCCGACACGACCGGCTCGTAAGCGAGCTTGATGCGGCGCTCGTTCAGCGCGGTGACGATCTCATCGGTGACGCGGATGTTGACGCGGCGCTGCGCATCGCGGGTCGCATCCGGGCGCCAGGCCGCGAACGCACCGGCGCGGCGACGCTTGGCGGCGTCGAGCGTCTCATGGGCGCGATTGATCGCCTCGTCGGTGTTGCGGGCATAGCGCGGCAGGCTGACGGCGCCGATCGAGACGGTGACCGAGACCGGGCCGGACTTGGTCGGCACCACCTCGTCGCGGACGCCGACGAGGAAGCGCTCGGCGGCGACGTTCATGTCGTCGACGGTGCAGTTCTTCAGGATCAGGCCGAACTTGTTGCCCGAGAAGCGGCCGAGCACGTCGCCGCCGCGCAGGCGCGTGCGGATCCGCCGGGCGACATCGAGAATCACGGCATCGGCCACATCGAAGCCGAAGGCGTCGTTGACGCGGGCAAGATGATCGATACCGACCAGCATGAAGGCTGCGGTCGAGCGGAAACGGCTCGTCTCCTCGATTGCTTCGGCCAGCGCCGCGATCAGATGCGAACGGTTGAGCTCGCCCGTCAGTGGATCGAGCCGGGCAAGCCTCGCCAATTCCTCGTCGCGGGCATGCCGCTCGTTGTTGATACGGACGGAGCCGATCGCGCGCGTCGGGCGACCGTCGGCGCCGGCGAACCAGCGGCCGGTCTCCTCGATCCAGACCACCGGATCGGAAGCGCTCATGCGCACGCCATATTCGACCCGGTAGGGCGTGCCGTCGGCGCCGTGCACGGCGGACGTTTGCGCCAGCGCGGCGGTCCGCAAGCCTTGCGCAGGCTCGATCAGCTTGGCGAACTCGGCGCCGGTCGCAAGCCGCTCGGCGGGAATGCCGGGGAAGATGGCGCCGACCTGCTCACCCCAGACGATCGCGTCGCTGGCGAGATCCCAGACGAACACGGCCTGGCCGAGGGCGGCGAGGATTTCGGAGGCTTGCGGCAATGCGGGGGTCAAAAGCGCCTCGTTTCGGGACAGCGGGGAGTCCTGAGCCGGCACAGGATACGGCCAGATTCGTCTCCGACCCTAGGCAAAGTTCATAAACAATTTGGAAACCACGTTTCCGACGCCAACGGAACGGAATAGGCTCGGCCGGCATAGCCCTTGCGAGACCATCATATGCACCGGCGCCTGCGTCCCAAAACGGGCCAGTTCAACCGGATCAGCGGTGTTGCGATGGTGAATTGGGATCAGATCGAAGAAACAACGCGGGAAGCGAGTACCGCGCTGGTCCCACTCACGCCGGTTTTACAGCTTGTCCGCAAGGTGAAGCTGACGCGCCCCGATCCGAGTTTTGTCACCCAGCTGATCGCCAATGCCGAGCACCTGCCCCAAGCAAGCCGGCTGCGCCGCGGTTCGTCCGAGGACGCCCGCACGGCCTATGGCAGCAAGCTCCTGCTTCCCAGCGTCAGCTCACGAACGCGTCAGGTGGCGTAGCGCCGCTCAGCGCGGTTCTTCGGGCGAGGACGGCGTGCCGTTGCCCGGCTGCAAATGCGGTGAGGGTATTTCCGGCGATGGCGCGATCACAGGCTTCGGCGCGGGATGATCCATCAAGACGGATTCGGCCACCGATTGCGCCGAGGGTGCGGGTGGCTCAGGCCGCGGTGCCGGCGCGGGATCGAGCTTCGGCTCGAACGTTGATGCTGGCGGCGGCGCCTCGGCCTGACGCTTGGCCTTGCGCGGCACTGTCACCGTCTCCGTGGCAACATAGGCAATGCGGCGGCGTGTGCGTTGCGCTATACCGCCGAGGAAATCGGCCATCGAAAGCAGCACCAGAAGAAAAAAGGTCGAGTTGCCGAATTTCGGCCACATCACGAATTCGGCCGCGGCGGCGCCGAAGATGATCAGCGACAGCAGATGATCCATGAGGAATTTCGCGCCGGGCCGCGCGCCCTTGACCACTTCGAGTAGCAGCAGCAGCACGCCGAGCGCCAGCAGCAGATCGGACAGCGTGACCGGCCAGGCCACGCCCGTGATCATCGGCACTTTGAACAGCACGTCCGAGAAGGACACGCTGGGCATCAGGAAGGCGATGATGTTGTAGACCGCAAGCGGAATCAGAAGCAGCGGGAAACCGACCATCGGCAATGCGCCTTCTCGATCAAGATGTCCGGGCAGGACAACGCGGCGGCGAAGCATCCGCTCCGCCGCCGTCACTGTCATATCTCATGGTTCGGCCGAAATCAGGCGGGTCACGTCATCCTGATTGAGGATAACCCTGCCTGAGAAGAGTCCTTAGGACTCTTTCTTCTTCAGGACCTGACGGCCCTTGTACATGCCGGTCTTGAGGTCGAGATGGTGCGGACGACGGAGCTCACCGGAGTCCTTGTCTTCCACATAGGTCGGCTTCTTGATGGCGTCTGCCGAGCGGCGCATGCCACGGCGCGACGGCGAAGTTTTACGTCTCGGAACGGCCATTTCAATATCCTCTAGGGATTGGTGTTCATCCGGGCATCGTCCGCGAGGGGACGGCTCAGCACCCGCAATACGAGGCGAGCTGAATGCCGATCAAGGCCGGGCTTATAGAGGAAGGCTGGCCGTAAAGCTAGGGTTCAGGAGCGGAAAATACGCCCGAAAAGGGCCCGAAATCAGCGATTTTCCCGCCAGCAGGTCAAAAGCGAAGACGCCTGCGCCCTGGCCACATAGGTCCCGGCCAGCCGCCTGACGCCCGGCCCCGGGGCCCTGGCGCTGCGTTTGACCGGATTCGGCAGGATCGAGGCCAGAAGGGCCGCCTCCCGGGGGGAGAGGTTTGCGGCCGACTTGCCGAAAGCATAGGCGCTGCCGGTCTCCGCCCCGAACTGGCCCTGGGGCCCGAGCTCGGCGATGTTCAGGTAAATTTCCAGGATCCGGTGCTTGGGCAGGACGAAATCGATCCAGAGCGCCAGCGGAAACTCCAGCGCCTTGCGGACGAAATCCCGCCCCTGCCAGAGGAACAGGTTTTTCGCCACCTGCTGGGTGATCGTGGAGGCGCCGCGGAAGGCGGTGCCGTCCTCCTGCGCATCGTTGATCGCCTCGCGCAGCGCGCCCCAATCGATGCCGTGATGCTTGCAGAAATGGGCATCCTCGGCCGCCACCACCGAGCGCGGCAGGTAAGGCGACATCTCGGCCAGATCGATCCATTCGCGATGCATCGGCGCGCCCGTCAGCGAGCGCCAGGCCATCAGCGTCGAAACCGGGTGACCGGTGCGGTAGAACGGCGCGACCACATAGGGCGCGAGAGCCACGATCGCGAGCGCTACCAGCAGGATTTTGACGATGCGCAATTCGGCCTTTCCGGCGGGAAATGAAACGCGGTCACGGATCCCGGCATTAAGTCTGTGATAATTCGGGCCTTTTCCAGCACTTTTTAGGCCTTCCAAACGATTGACTGGAACGGGCGCATAAAGGATTGTCCGCCGAATTTTTAGTTCTGGAGCCTTTCTTGATGACCGGCACGTCCCCGTCCGATTTCGCCAAGCGTCTGGACAAGACCGCTGATGACACCGAAGCCTTGCTCGGGCGTTTGCTGTCGGACGACATCCTGCACGATGAGATCGCCCGCCCCAAGCGGCTGATGGACGCCATGCGCTATTCGAGCCTCAACGGCGGCAAGCGCCTGCGGCCGTTCCTGGTGGTCGAAAGTGCGGCCGTGTTCGGCGTTCCCCGCGAGGCCGCGTTGCTCGTGGGCGCAGCGCTGGAATGCATCCATTGCTATTCGCTGATCCATGACGATCTGCCGGCGATGGACAATTCGGACCTGCGCCGCGGCCGGCCCACCCTGCACAAGCAGACCGATGACGCGACCGCGATCCTCGCCGGCGACGGCTTGCTGACGATCGCCTTCGACATCATCACCCGCGACGAGGTGCATCGCGACGCCAATGTGCGACTGCTGCTGACGCGCGCGCTGGCGCGTTGCGCGGGCATCGGCGGCATGGTCGGCGGCCAGATTCTCGACCTCGCCGGCGAAGGCCGCTTTGGCGGCAACGAGCCGATCGACGTCGCCCGTATTCAGCAGATGAAGACCGGCGCGCTGCTCCGCTATGGCTGCATCGCCGGCGCGCTGCTCGGCCAGGCTTCGGTGCAGGAATATCAGGCGCTCGACGATTACGGCCGCGCACTCGGTGAAGCCTTCCAGATCGCCGACGATCTGCTCGACGTCGAAGGCGATGCGGCCGCGCTCGGCAAGCCGGCCGGCGCCGATGCCGCGCTCGGCAAGACCACCTTCGTGACCCAGCTCGGCATCGACGGCGCCAAGCAGCGCGTGCGCGATCTGCTGGCCCGCGCCGACAGCGCCATCTCGATCTTCGGCGACCGCGCCACCGTGCTGCAAGCCGCCGCGCACTTCGTCGCCGAGCGGAAGAACTGACGATCTTCGCCTCTCCCCGCAAGCGGGGCGAGGGAGCAGACCGCCGCTGCGGCGGTAGCGAGAGAGCCATCACCGATCATGGCCACTGACAAAGAAGATCCCGTCCTCGCCCGCTTCCGGCAGATGTCGCGGCCGATGCGGCTGATCTACGCGCGACCGCGGACCTTCATCTCGCTTGCCGTCGGCGTCCTCGTCTGCCTGCTCATTCCCGGTTCGTACCGGCTGGTGACGCGGCTGCTGTTCGGCTGGGATGCGCTGATCGCGGTCTATCTCGTGCTGGTCTACACGATGATGCTGTGCAACGACCACCAGCACATCCGCCGCGGCGCCGCGATGCAGGACGACGGCCGCTTCGTCATCCTGCTGGTGACGGCGATCGGCGCGTTCGCGAGCATCGCTGCGATCGTCGCCGAGCTCGGCGTCCATCGCGGCGCCACAGAGCTGACCATCGCAATCACCACGATTGTGCTGTCCTGGGCGGCCGTACACACCACCTTCGCGCTGCACTACGCGCATGACTATTATCGCGCTCCGGTGGGCGGATTGCAGTTTCCGAGCGGCGACAAGGAAGACCACGCCGACTATTGGGACTTCGTCTATTTCTCGTTCGTGATCGGCATGACTGCGCAGGTCTCCGACGTCGGCATCACCGACAAGACCATCCGGCGCACCGCCACGGCGCATGGCATCGTGTC
This sequence comes from Bradyrhizobium zhengyangense, assembly GCF_022012555.1. Lineage (NCBI taxonomy): Bacteria > Pseudomonadati > Pseudomonadota > Alphaproteobacteria > Hyphomicrobiales > Nitrobacteraceae > Bradyrhizobium > Bradyrhizobium zhengyangense. The sequence goes on from NZ_JAKLTZ010000002.1 coordinate 505,351, forward strand.
TTTCATCTACAACACGGCCCTGCTGGCGCTGACGGTGAACATCGCAGCGAGCGCGATCGCGAACTAAAGCGCGATGAAATTAGGTTTGGTCGGCGGTCCCGTGTTTCACCTCTCCCCAACGGGGAGAGGTCGGATTGCACAGGCGCGCAATTGCGCGCCTGTGCAATCCGGGTGAGGGGCCGCGGCGCACAGTGAGACTGTAACCCCTCACCCGGATCGCATCTTACGATGCGATCCGACCTCTCCCTGCGGGAGAGCTGACTCGAGTTCTTGGCGCGCATCGATTCATCCCAATCGCATCGCGCTTTAGCCGTCACGAACGTCTTGCGGCAGATCAGTTACAGACCTCGGCATTGGCATCATTGTGAGGGCCGCCGCCGCCGCGATAGACGAGATGGCAGCCGGGCCTGACCGGACGGCAGAGCAGATCGTTGCAAAAGATCTGACCGCCACCGCCCGTAGCGCGACCGGCGCCAGCCGCAGCGACGCCGCCGGCACCGCCGGACTGACGACGCTGCCGTGCGGGACGATCATCGCTGTCGTCGCGCTTTGCGGTTGCAGGCTTGTCAGTTGCAGGTTTGCCCGGCTTGGCGGCGCGCTGCTTCTCGCATTGATTGTCGTCATTCAGCACATAGCCATCGTCGCAGACGATCTTGGTGCATTTCTCGCCATCGGCCTTGAAGCCGTGATCGCAGACCAGCGGGCAGACGCGCGACTGCTTTGACTTGACCGTATCGAGCGCATCGGTGCTCGCCACCTTCACGTCGAGCTTGGTGCCGGCATAGCGGTTGAACTGCGACAGCGACCGCTGCGAGGACGGATTCCAGACGCCGTCAGCCTGTCCGGAGAAACAGCCGACGCGGCCGAGTTCGGTCTGCACCGAGCGGCTGAGATCGGCAGGCGTCAGCGAAGCGACATTGGTCCCGGCAGGGCCTGCGGTGCTCGCCGGCGCAGCGCCCGGCGTCGCGGCGGCGAGATTGACGCGCTGCTGCTCGGCGGCCGCGGCCTGCTGCTGCGCCTGCTCCTTCGCCTTCTGCGCAACGAGCTGGGCCTGCTCGGCCGCCTTCGCGTCAGCCGCCGCCTTGGCTTGCGCGTCCGTCTGCGCGCCAATCGCGGCGAGACGGTCACGCTCGGCCTCGGCCTGCTTCGCCTTCTCGATTGCGGCAGCATGAACCTGCTCGGCCTGGATCTTGTCGATCTGAAGCTTGGCAAGGTTCGCGTAGAAGCCGTCCGGGTGCTGGGCCAGGAAGGCCTCCCATGCCGGCTTGTTACCGACCTGGAGCGCAAGCTCATAGTCGCGGCGCATGTCGGCCTGCGGATTGATCGCGGGCGCGGATGCGGCTGCCGGCGCGGCCTTGACCGGCACCAGCGGCACGTCCTCGCCGCCGAGCGAGCCGTAGACGAACGGCTCCTGCTTGTTGCCGGTCGCCTTGAGCACATCGTCGCGCACGAAGCCGAAGGCGCGGCGGACGTCGAGGCCCGGCGTCGTCAGATGCTTCGACAAGGCGATGGTGAAGGGGCTGTTGGCACCGTCGCCATCCTGTGCGGTGAAGCCGGCCTTGGCCGAATAGGCGATCAGCGTGTTGGTGCTGGCCGGCTCGACCTGGGCCAGACCTCGGCCGATGCCGCGCGAGGCCAGGGTGCGCTTCATGGTCTTGCCAAACGGATTGTCGCGGCAGGCATCGAGGATCACCAAACGAAGCTGCTTCGCCGGCTCGACCGCGACCAGCACGCGATCGAGCGAGAGCGCCTCGTCATAGACGTCGGTGTCGCGCTCAAGCTTGGCATCGACAGGAATCAGATAGTTGGAGCCGTCGACCTCGATGCCATGGCCGGCATAGTAGACCACGGCGATGTCGGCATTACGGGTCGCATCGGCGAAGTCGCGCAGCACGCGCCGCGTATCGAGCGCAGTCAGGTCGTGGCGGGAATCGACGACATCGAAGCCGGCATCCTTCAGCGTCTTGGCCATCACCGCACCGTCGTTGACGGGATTGGCGAGCGAGGGCGCGTTCTGATAGGCCGAGTTGGCCAGCACCAGCGCGACACGCTTTCCGGCAAAGGCAGGATCGGCGCCGAACAGCAGCACGGCGGCAAGGAGCAATGGGCAAAGCCTGAACAAATTGCGCATGACACCACTTCCAAAAAATTCGGGGTAGCTCACACCCCCGAGACAGACTTAGCAAGATCCGCCGCCTGCGCTTGTGATGGAGGTCACCAAGCCGGCGCGAGCAACCGGCCGAGGCGCCCCTTTCGTTAGTCGCGCCAGTGCGTTGGCGGTTCGCCGCCATATCCGCATAAGCCGGTATCCACTTCGCTCGAAAACGCTTTAGCCATCCCCGACGTGCCCCCGATACTGCGGCAGATTGTCCGTGATCTCGTGCCACGGCGCCTTGGAGCCCACGAAAATATGGGCACTCGGACGGATCGAGGGGGTATCGACCAGGGTTCCCATGGCGACATGGGCCCATTTTCCTTCGCGGACGCGAGAATAAAGCAACGAGCCGCAGCGGGCGCAGTGCGCGTCATGGGTGGTGTCGTCGCCGTAGATGATCCTGATGTCCTCGCCCCTGACCAGGCGGAGCTGGCCGTATTCGATGCCGGCGAACGGCTTGAAGGCGGAACCGGTGGTGCGGCGGCAGTTCGAGCAGTGACAAATCAGCGCGTAGGAGAACGCATCCGCCACCTCGTAGCGCACCGCGCGGCAATAGCATTCGCCAGCAAGGATCCGAGCGTTCCGATATTGCGATCCCGTCACGATGGCGCCCTCGTGCAAATGGCAGAAGACAGCCATAGCGCAATTTGACGTGTACGACTAAATTCGTGCCCAACCATCATTCAAGGGGATGACCCATGAGCCCAAATCGGTCGAGCGTCGAAACGGTCGTGCAATCCTATTTCGACGCGCTTTACGAGGGGGATGCCGACAAGCTCGGCGATGTCTTCCACCCCTCAGCCGATCTGCGCTGGGTGGAAAAGGGCGAGCTGAAGATCCTGACCGTGCCTGATTGGCTCGCCTGGGTGCGCAAGCGCCCCTCCGCCAAGGCGGAAGGCAAGCCGCGCGAGGACTTCATCATCACCATCGACCGCTCGGACGACAAGACCGCCTTCATCAAGGTCAAATGCCAGCTGCCGCCACGGTTCTTCACGGACTATCTGGTGGCGATGAAGCTCGCCGACGGCTGGCAGATCGTATCGAAATCGTACAGGTATGATCTGAAGGAGTGAGGCGTTCGCCGGCCGTCGGATAGAAGCCGCCGTCATTACGAGCCCAACTCTCGCCACACGTCATTGCGAGCGTAGCGAAGCAATCCAGAATCCCTCCGCGGAGACGCTCTGGATTGCTTCGCTACGCTCGCAATGACGGCGCGGATAGCACATACGCTAAGTCGCTCCTCTCCCCACCTGCCCCGAAAGTCTCACATGCTTCTCGATCGCCGTTCCCTGCTCGCCTCGCTGTGCTGGATGGCCGCTGCGCCCGCCTTTGCCGCCGACGCGCCGCCCGAACTCGAATCCTATGAGCGCGAGAGCGGCGGAAAGATCGGGGTCTATGCGGAGAACCTCGCGACCGGCGCCAAGCTCGCCTGGCGGGCAGACGAGCGCTTCGTGATGTGCTCGACATTCAAGGCCTCGCTCGCCGCCTGCGTGCTGGCGCGGGTCGATCGCGGCGAGGAGAAGCTCGCCACCGTGATCCCTTACGGCAAGGCCGATCTCCTGGACTACGCACCGGTCGCAAAACAGAACCTCTCGGCCGGCGCGATGTCGGTCGCCGACATGTGCAAGGCGGCCGTCGAGCTCAGCGACAACACCTGCGCCAATCTGCTGCTCGCGCGCATCGGCGGACCAGCCGCGCTCACGGCTTTCTGGCGCTCGATCGGCGACACCACCTCGCGGCTCGACCACAACGAGCCCGAGCTCAACCGCTCGCCGCCCGGCGATGTCAGGGACACCACGACGCCGGCGGCGATGGCGGGCAATCTCAAACGGCTGGTCACGGGCGAGGCACTGTCGCCCGCTTCACGCGCCCAGCTCACCGAGTGGCTGGTCGGTTGCAAGACCGGCGCGAACCGCCTGCGCGGCGGCCTGCCGGCAGCCTGGAAGATCGGCGACAAGACCGGCAACAATGGCAAGGACGCATCGGGCGATATCGCCGTCGCCTGGCCGAAAGGCGATGCGCCGATCCTGATCGCGGCCTACACCCAGGGCGGCACACCAAATGCGGCCCAGCTCGAGGCGGTGTTCGCCAGCATCGGGCGCAGAGTGGCCGAACGACTAGCGTAGACCACCCTGCATTGACCTGCTGGCCGCTTCCGGCCAAGACAGGTCATGATCGCAGCGAAATTCCAGACCTTTCTCATCCTGCTCGCGGTGCTGGCCGGCACCGCGCTGGTGGCACGGCGCTTCAACCTGGCGCCTGCCATCCTGTTGATGCTGTCGGGCGTCGGGCTTGCTTTCGTGCCGGGCATGCCGCCGGTGGAACTGCCGCCGGAACTGGTGCTGCTGATGGTGCTGCCGCCGCTGATCTACTCGGCGAGCGTGGCGATGAGCTGGCGCGAGTTCAGGACCAATCTGCGCCCCATTGTGCTGCTCGCGGTCGGGGCGGTGATCTTCACTGCGGCGCTTGTTGCAGCCGCCACCCATTACGTGATCGGCCTGCCCTGGAGCATCGGCTTCCTGCTGGGCGCCATCGTTGCGCCGCCCGACGTGGTGGCGCCGCTCGCGATCGCCCGGCGCCTCAACATGCCGCGCCGGCTGCTTGTCATCCTCGAGGGCGAGGGGCTCGCCAACGACGCCACCGCGCTGATCCTGTACCGCTTCGCGCTCGCCGCGATCATGGTCGGGCAATTCTCGCTGCCGATGGCGGCGGGCGAATTTGTCCTGATTGTTGCCGGCGAGATTGCCTTCGGCATCGGCGTCGGCTGGCTTTCGCTACGGTTCCGCAAATGGTCGTGCGAGCCGCGGGTCGAGCTGACGCTGTCGCTGATCACGCCTTACGTCTCCTATTGGCTGCCGGAGCATGTCGGCGGCTCCGGCGTGATCGCCACCGTGGCCTGCGGCCTTTATGTCAGCTGGAACGGACCGTTGCTGATTTCGGCGTCGACGCGCCTGCAGGGCATCTTCTTCTGGGACCTCATCATCTACCTGATCGAGGGCCTGCTGTTCCTGCTCACCGGCTTTCAGATGCGCGCGCTCTATGAAAAGTCGAAGGCGTTCCCGCTCGACGACATCATGATCGCGACCGCGGTGGTCATGGCCATCATCGTTCTGGCGCGCTTTGCCTGGCTCTACCCCGCGACCTATCTGCCGCGGATGCTGAGCAAGTCGCTGCGCGCGCGCGACCCGTCGCCGCCCTGGCAATGGCCGTTCGCGCTCGCCTTCACCGGCGTGCGCGGCGCGGTGTCGCTGGCCGCCGCGCTGGCGCTGCCATTCACGCTGCCCGGCGGCGAGGCCTTCCCCTATCGCGACCTGATCCTGTTCGTCGCCTTCGGCGTCATCTTCATCACGCTGATCGGCGTCGGCCTGACGCTGCCGCCGGTGGTGCGCTGGCTCGGCATCGCCGAAGCCGGCCGCGTCGAGCATGTCGCCGAGCACGAGGCCGAGATCTCGGCGCGGCGCCAGGCGCTCGACGCCGCGCTGAAATCGCTGGATGCATTGACCGAGGAGAAAGAGGTGTCGGACGAGGTGATGCGGCTGTTGCGCGCCCGCCACGAGATCCGCGTCAACCAGCTGCCTGACTCGCTCGATCCCGCCCATCACGACGTCTCCGCCGCCGGCACAGCGCTCACGCGCGACCTGATCGAAGCCGAGCGCAAATTCATCCATGATCTCTTGCGCGACGGGCAGATCACCGACGAGACGCGGCGCAGGATCGAGCGCGATCTGGATCTGGAAGAGGCAAGCTTGGCGAACCGGGAATATCGGGGCGCGCCACTGTAGATTCCCGCGCGCTACCGCTTCTCGCAATACGACCGCATCGCCCTCGTCACCGCCGCTGCAATCAGCTCCCGTCGCTCCGGCGAGTTCATCGCCATCTCCTCGTCGCGGTTGATGATGGAACCAGCCTCCAGCAAGACCGCGGCGCTTCGGGTCTGCGACAGCACGACGAGCCCGTCATAGCGGTAGACGCCGACATCCTTGTCGAGCAACGGATGCCGGTAATGCCCCATCAGCGGCAGGGTGTATTGGGTGGCGTATTGCAGGCCTTTCTCCTTCAACTCCCGTCCCAGCAGCTTGGCGAAGGCGAGGCTGGCGGAGAAATGCGGGTTGCGCTCCGACACGAACAGCGAATGGCCGCTGAAACGGTCGCTGAAATAGCTCTTGGCGCCGTCGAATTCCCATTCCTCGAGCATCTTGTCCGGCACGGAATCGTGGTGGACCGACAGGAAAAAATCCGCATGCGCGTCGTTCGCCGTGCCGACGCGCTTGAGCAGGCTGGCACGCGCCTTGCCGTCGGTCACGAGCACGCGGGTTGCAGCGAAACCGGCCGACTTCAAGCGCTCTCCGATCAGCTTCGTTAGCTGCAGGTTGAAGCCGAATTCGACGTCGTTGCGCGCGCTGGTCGCGCCTTGCGATTCGGAGGTGTGTCCGACATCGAGAATGAGCCGGAATTTGTGGGGATCGCATGTCTCGGGCGTTGCAGGCTTGATCTTCGCTCGCGCGGCCGCCTCGCCATGGTCAGCCGGCACGGCCACAAGCGGGATCAGCGCAACAGCAATAGCGGCGGTGATGCGCCACGAGATTTTCACACCGGCCGCTCCCCCTTCACCGTCACGCGCGTGCCCGAGCGCGTATGCGGCCAGTAGTCCCACATGGCGCGATGCTGGGTGCAGCGATTGTCCCAGAAGGCGATGGCGTTCTCGGTCCAGCGGAAGCGGCACTGGAACAGGGGGTTCTCGGCGTGCTGGTAGAGATAGGCGAGCATCGCATCGCTCTCGTCGCGCGGAATGCCGTTGATGTGCCTGGTGAAGCCGCGGTTGACGTAAAGCGCCTTCCTGCCGGTGACCGGATGCGTGCGCACCACCGGATGCTCGGCGTTCGGATAGGACGGGCGATCGGCGACGCCATAGTTCGCGTAAAGGCCGCGATAGATCGGCTCGCCGTCGTGCAGCGCGGTGAGGCCGTCGAGATAGGCCCTCATGCGATCGGACAACGCCTCATAGGCGGCATACATGTTGGCGAACAGCGTGTCGCCGCCGCGCGGCGGGCACTGCTTGATGTAGAGGATCGAGCCCATCGGCGGCTCGAGGTCGCAGGAGACGTCGGAGTGCCAGCCCTCGCCGTTGGCGCGGGGCGAGTTCTTATCGGCGTAGATCTTCATCAGCGCCGGGTCTTCATCCTCGTGCGGGGCTGCGGGATGAAAATGCAGCTCGCCGAACTTGCGGCCGAAGGCGAGATGCTGTTTCGGCGTGATGGCCTGGTCGCGGAAAAAGATGACGAGGTTTTCGGCAAGCGCGCGATGGATCTCGTCCATCTGCTGGTTGGAGCCGCTGTCGCCTTCGACCAGCTTGCCGATATCGACGCCGGAGATTTCCGCACCGATGATGGGGGTGAGCTTTTCGACCGCGATGGTCTCGTACGGCGCGCCGTCGTCAGCCGTGTGGCGGTAACGCGGACCTTGCTTGCCGGCGAGTGAGCTCATGGGTGTTGCTCCCAATCATTGTTGATTGGGAGGCATCGTAGCCCGGATGGAGCGAAGCGCAATCCGGGCTAAACGCGGGTCACATCTAGCGGAGTGGAATCACTCCGCCGCCGGCGCCTTGGCGCCCTGGCCGTAGCGCTGGTCGATATAGTCGATCACCAGCGCCTTGAAGTCGGCGGAGATGGTCGGACCGCGCAGCGTGCGGAACTTCTTGCCGTCGACGAAGACGGGCGCGGCCGGGGCTTCGCCGGTGCCGGGCAAGGAGATGCCGATATTGGCGTGCTTGGATTCGCCGGGGCCGTTGACGATGCAGCCCATCACCGCGACGTTGAGCTCCTCGACGCCGGGATATTTGCTCTTCCAGCTCGGCATCTCGTCGCGGATGAAGTCCTGGATCGAGCGTGCCAGCTCCTGGAACGTGGTCGAGGTGGTGCGGCCGCAGCCGGGGCACGCGGCGACCAGCGGCACGAAGGTGCGGAAGCCCATGGTCTGGAGCAGTTCCTGGCCCACCTGCACCTCGCGGGTGCGGTCGCCGCCAGGCTCCGGCGTCAGCGAGATGCGGATGGTGTCGCCGATGCCCTGCTGCAAGAGGATGCCGAGCGCGGCGGACGAGGCCACGATGCCCTTCGAGCCCATACCGGCTTCGGTGAGGCCGAGATGGATGGCGTAGTCGGACCGGCTGGCGAGATCCTGATAGACCGCGATCAGGTCCTGCACCGCCGAAACCTTGGCGGAGAGGATGATGCGATCCTTGGGCATGCCGAGCTCTTCGGCCCGCGCGGCCGAGAGCAGCGCCGACTGCACCATCGCCTCGCGCGTCACCGCGCGCACGTCGCGCGGATTGGCGGAGGCGGCGTTCTCGTCCATCAGCTTGGTCAAGAGCTCCTGGTCGAGCGAGCCCCAATTGGCGCCGATGCGGACCGGCTTGTTGTTCTTGTTGGCGATCTCGATGATGTCGGCGAACTGCGTGTCGCGCTTGTCCTTGAAGCCGACATTGCCGGGATTGATGCGATACTTCGCCAGCGCCTCGGCGCAGGCCGGATAGGCCGCGAGCAGCTTGTGGCCGATATAATGGAAGTCGCCGATCAGCGGCGTGGTGATGCCGCGCTTGGCGAGACCATCGCGGATGTGCGGGACGGCGGCAGCGGCCTCCTCGCGGTCCACGGTGATGCGGACCATTTCGGAGCCGGCGCGCGCGAGCGCTGCGACCTGGGCGATGGTGCCGTCGATGTCGGCGGTGTCGGTGTTGGTCATCGACTGCACGACGATCGGCGCGCCGCCGCCGACGGCGACGTTGCCCACCTTCACCTGGGTGGTCTTGTGCCGGGGCGCGGGGCCCGCGAGGTCGGAATCGAGGGGGTTTTCGAGCTTGTTCATGGGGTCCAAATATCAGGTTTTGGTGACATTCAGCAATGCATCAGCTGGCGCCGCAGCGGATTGGCTGGGACGGTTAACCAGGAAAAGTCCAGCGATTACAAGGATGGCTGCCGCCCCAAAGGCCAGACTCAGGGTGTCGTGCATGATGAAATAGCTACCCACCACGCCAAACAAAGGGGTGATGAAGGTAAAAGCCGACAATTTGCTGGCCGAATAGGTCTTCACCAGCGCGAACCAAAGCGTGAACGTGGTTCCCACCACCCAGACCGCCTGGAACACCATCAGCCCGATCGAGAGCGGGCTCGGGGTGTGGGGGATGGTCTCCCCGAACAGATAGGCGGCGAGCCCCAGAATCGGGATCGACATCGCGACCTGGTAGCCGAGCGCCTTCTCCGGCGGGGCAAAGCGCAGCCGCGTCGCCTTGACGACCAGCGTGGTCGCGGCCCAAAGCGCGCCACCGCCGACGATCATGAGATCGCCGAGCAGCACTTTGGCGTCGACATCCGGCTGCGGCACGCCGATCGCGAGCGCGACGCCGGCAAAGCTCAAGGCCAGCCCCAACCATTGCGAGCCCATCAGCCGCTCCCCCAGCACCTGATACGAACCGAGCGCGACAAAGAACGGCGCGGTGTAGAGGAACACGACCGCGCGCGAAGCCGGCGTGAAGCGCAGACCTTCATAGATCAGCACGAATTCGACGCCGAACATCAAGCCGGCAAACAGACCTGCCGCGAGTGTGCCGTCGCGCTCGAAGAACCTTACTCCGCGCAAGCTGCCGATGATGAACAGCACCGGCAGCGCCCCCATCGAGCGGATGGTCGCCTGCAACATCGGCGGGATGTCGGGGATGACGAGCTTCACCGCGATCTGGTTGAAGCCCCAGGTCAGGCACAGCATCAGCATCAGGGCGATGGCGCCGGCACTGAGAGGGCGGCCGGCGGACGGGATGGCTTGAGGTGAGGACATGTCTTCCTGGAATCCGGCTTTGCGCCGTTGTTGCTTTAGGACGTTTTCTGACAATGGGTGCAGACGCCCGCGATCTCCACCACAGACAGTTTTGGTGCAAAGCCTGACGCGCGCGCCGCGGCGTTGAGCTCCCTGGCGAACGACCCTGACGGGATCTCGCCGACCAGACCGCAGCGCTCGCAGATCAGGAACGCCACCGCCGAGGTCGCGTCATGATCGTGCGCGGCGCAGGCGAGATAGGCGTTGCGGCTCTCGATGCGGTGCACGAGGCCGTTCGCCATCAGGAAATCGAGAGCACGATAGACCGTGATCGGCGCCGGTCGCGGCATGGACTTGGCGAGCTCGTCGATCACTTCATAGGCGCCGAGCGGGCGATGGCTGGAGAGCAAGGCCCCCAGCACCAGGCGGCGGATCGGCGTGAATTTCTGCGCGCGCTGCTCGCAAACAGCTTCCGCATGCGCCAGCGCATCCGCGGTGCAGCGTCCGTGATCATGGTCGGGCGTCGGAAAGGTGGGCTTTGCGAGGGTCATTCGGCCCGCTTCTAGCATTTCGGCCGGGGAACCCAAAGCACGACCGGCGCAGCGGCGGTCAGCCATGCTTTTGCTGCGGGACAGCACCGCGTTAACCCGCCATGAAATAATCATAAGCTTGCTTATTATATTCAAGCTTATTGGAGACCAAGCTCATGACCCGCGGGTCGTCTGTCGACCAGAATTTCCTGTTCACGCTCGGCGAGCTGTACCGGCTGTTGCGCGTCTATGCCGACAAGGAGGCCTCGCGCTTCGGCATCACCCGCGCGCAATGGGCTGTCTTGGCCAAGGTCGAGCGCAGCGAGGGCATGAAGCAGTCGGAACTCGCCGAGCTGCTGGAGATGCAGCCGATCACGCTGACGCGGCTGATCGACAAGCTCTGCGACAGCGACTGGATCGAGCGCCGCAGCGACGCCAGCGACCGCCGCGTCAAGCGCCTCTATCTCAAGAAGGCCGGCCGTGCACTGCTCGGCAAGATGAGCGGCCTGAAATCGGAGCTCACGGCGAACGCGCTCGACGGCATCAGCCCGGCGGACGCCCACCGCCTCCTCACCCAACTCGAAACCATCAAAGAAAACGTGCGAACTGCGATTCAGACCTCTGGCGCGGAACAAGCACGTAAGGAGCAGCGCTATGGCTGATCAGGTTCTCAAATTCCAGCCGGAGCAAAAGATCGACAGCGGCAAGCCGACCAAGAAGGCCGGCACCGACCCGCGCCGCCGCTTCGTCGCGGGCTTGCGCCGCTATCGCCGCTTCCTGCTGATGGTGGTGCTGCCGATCGTGGCCGTCATCGCCGGCCTGACCTTCTATCTCAATGGCGGCCGCTACGTCGGCACCGACGACGCCTATGTCGGCGCCCAGAAAGTGCTGGTGACGCCCGACATCTCCGGCAAGATCCAGAAGGTCGTCGTGAAGGAGGGACAGTCGGTCAAGAAGGGCGACGAGCTGTTCGAGATCGATCCCGTGCCGTTCCGCCTCGCAGCTGAAGAAGCCAAGGCGCAACTCGCCCAGGCGCAGACGACCTATGACAATCTCATCGCCAACATCAAGATCTACGGCGACATGCTCGATCTCGCCCAGCAGGGCGTCGACCTGAAAAAGCGCGATGTCGAACGCAAGCAGGCGCTGGTGAAGAACAGCTTCGGCTCCCAGCTCGACCTCGACAACGCCTCGAACGCGATGGTCACCGCAGGCGCGCAGGCGCAGTTCATCAAGCAGCAGCTCTCCAACGCCAAGACGCAATTGCTCGGCAATCCCAAACTGCCGCTGGAAGAATTCCCGCCTTACGTCCAGGCCAAGGCCAAGCTCGAAGACGCCCAGCGCAATCTCGATCACACCGTGCTGCGCGCGCCGATGGATGGCATCGCGACCCAGGTCGAGCAGATCCAGCTTGGCCGCTATGTCGCCGCCGGAACGGCGGTGTTCTCCATCGTCGACATCGCCCATCCCTGGGTCGATGCCAACCCGAAGGAGAGCGACCTCACCTACGTCACCGAGGGACAGCCCGTCACGCTCGAGGTCGACGCGTTCCCGAACCACGTCTTCAAGGGCAAGATCGGCTCGCTGTCGCCCGGCACCGGCGCGCAATTCGCGATCCTGCCGCCGCAGAACGCCACCGGCAATTTCGTCAAGGTGGTGCAGCGCGTGCCTGTCAGGATCTATTTCGACGAGAGCGACAAATACGTGAAGAAGCTGAAGGCCGGCATGAGCGTCTATGCCACCATCGACACCGGTCATCAGCGCTCGCTCGCCGGCCTGCTTGGCCTGTCGGCGACCGCAAGCCAAGATAAAGACCAGGACAAGGACTGATCCGATGGCGGAGTCCAATCCCGCCCTGATGGTCCCCGGCCTGCGCCGGAACATGGTGACGATCTGCGCCATGACGGCGACCATCATGCAGGCGCTGGACACCACCATTGCCAACGTCGCCCTGCCCTACATGCAGGGCACGCTGTCGGCCTCGCAGGACCAGATCAACTGGGTGCTGACCTCCTACATCGTCGCCGCCGCGATCATGACGGCACCGGTGGGCTGGATCTCGAACCGCTTCGGCCGCAAGCGCATCTTCATCATCTGCGCTGCTGGCTTCACCTTTGCTTCCGTGCTCTGCGGCCTTGCACAGGACATCAACCAGATGGTGCTGTTCCGCCTGCTGCAGGGCGTGTTTGGCGCCGCACTGGTGCCGCTGTCGCAGTCGGTCATGCTCGACTATTACACGCTCCAGGAACGCGCCAAGGCGATGTCGATCTGGGGCATGGGCGTGATGATGGGGCCGATCATGGGCCCGTCGCTCGGTGCCTGGTTGACCGAAACCTATTCCTGGCACTGGGTGTTCTTCGTCAATCTGCCGTTCGGTGCAATCACCGTGTTCGGACTGATGGTCTTCATGGATGAGACCAAGAAGGACCTCGGCCTTAAATTCGACTGGTTCGGCTTCGGCGCGCTGGCGATCGCGATCGGCGCGCTTCAGCTCGCGCTCGACCGCGGCGAGCAGCTCGACTGGTTCGAATCGGTCGAGATCGTGACCGAGTTCGTCATCTCGGGCGTCGCGTTCTATTACTTCTTCGCCCACTCCTTCACGACCTCGCGTCCGTTCATCCAGTTCGCGCTGTTCAAGGACCGCAACTTCCTCACTGGCTGCATCTTCATGACGGTGATGGGCCTGGTGCTGTATTCGACCATGGCGCTGGCCTCGCCGTACCTCCAAAACGTCATCGGCTATCCCATCATGACCGCCGGCGGTCTCTTGGCGAGCCGCGGCTTCGGCACCTTCTTCGCCATGATGATGGTCGGCCGCATCATGAAGTACATCGAGGCGCGCACGCTGATCATCTGCGGCCTGACGCTGACGGCGGCCTCGCTGTTCCAGATGACCGGCTGGACCGACCAGACCCAGGTGCCGGAGATCGTCATCGTCAGCGTGATGCAGGGCTTCGGCTTCGGCCTCGTCTTCGTGCCGCTCTCGACGGTGTCGTTCCTGACGCTGCCGAACCATTTGCGCACCGACGGCACCTCGATGCTGACGCTCTTGCGCAACGTCGCAAGCTCGGTCGGCATCTCCATCGTCATCGCGCAGCTGACGCAGGGCACGCGCAGGACCTATGCGATCCTCTCGGAGCATATCAACCCGTTCAACCACGCGCTCCAGATGCCCGACGTGCGCGGCCTGATCAACCTCTCCACCGACGCCGGCCGCGCCATGGCCGACCGCATGGTCAGCGTGCAGGCGCAGATCATCGCCTTTTCGCACGACTATATGCTGGTGATGGTCTTCATCCTCTGCACCATCCCGCTGGCGCTGATGATCGGCTCAACCAAGGCCACGCTGCGCAAGCAGGCGGCCGGGCCGGAACATGCGGTGATGGAGTAGGAGCATCTGTCATGCCCCGGCCTGCCGCCTTCGCTGAAGCTTCGGCGTGCCGAGCGCCCGTGTGGGCCTCGGCGTAGCCTTGGCGGAGCCGGAACCGGGGCATCCGGTACGCCGCGGCTTTTCCGCATCCCACAGACGTCTCTGGAATACTGGGTCGCCCGGTCAAGCCGGGCGACGACAGCGAGTGCGTAGCGCGCTCCCTACAACAACTCCTCACACCCCAGATCCTCGACCGCCATCATGATCCGCTCCAGATGATGCCACCAGATCCCTGGCGGGATGTTGATGGCCCATTGCCAGACCGGCTTGGTGATGTGCCAGAGCACCGACAGGCGGTAGTCACGATCGAGCGCGCCGCGCGTGTAGCCGGTGATGCCGCTTGCGAGCAGTGTCTCGTGATAGAGATTGAGGAGCGGACGCTCCAGGGCCTGCCGGCGCTCCGGAAACCAATGCAGCGCCATCATGTAGGCGAGGTCGTTGGTCGGGACATTGACGCCCCACAGGTCGAAATCGAAGATGCGCACGGTGTCAGCGACGCCGGCGCGCGGCAGGAAGAAATTCCAGGTGTGGGCGTCGCCGTGGGTGATGCTGAGGTTACGACGCGAATGGTAACGGTCGGATAGCCGGGCCGACTGATCGATCAGGCGACGATAAAGGAGCCGGCGCTCCTCACTGAGGCGATCGCCGAGCATATCGGCGAAACGGTCGTAATGACCGGCAAAGGTCTCCAAATGCTGCGCGCTGTCGTCCGGGCTCGCCCAGGTGCCAATGGTGTGGCCGAGATCGGGATGGTCCCACCAGGCCGCATGCCAGTGTGCAAGCGTAGCGACGATCGCGAATGTCTGCTCGCGCGACGGCGGCAGCGGCCATTGGGTCACGATCTCGTGGCTGTCGGTGAGATCTTCGAGCAGGAGATGCCAGGTCTCGCCCAGCTCGTCGAAACGTCCGTCGAAGCAGCGCGGCACCAGCCCTCGCGGCATGTTCGGTGCGAGCTTGGTGTAGAAGGCCACCTCATGCCGGCCGCCATCGGCGAGCGTCTTGGCAAAATCGGCATGTGGCGTCTTCAGGATCAGGGATTGCGGCGCGCCGGCTGATTCGCCGACATAGCGCAGGCCGATCCGGGCGATGTGCGACACCACGGTGTCGCGCTCATGCAGCACCGTCACCTCGCGCACGGCGCCGGCGTCCAGCGCGCCGGCCTTGCGCAATGCGGCCGTGAGGTAACCGGGTTCAGCGACCGCCGGCAGTTGTGGAGGTGTCATAGCCCTGATGCCCCTGCCCCGTGCCATACTGCACGATCACGCCCCCACGCGCCAGCGGCCGAGTTGGTGTCGGACGTTAAGCCGCTGCGGTCGAGTCTCGCACGGTGCGGACCACAACCGATCGCAGCGATTCCAGATTGGCCGCCATGCCCGCGATGGCCTGCCTGACCTCCGTGGCGCGGTCGTTCACGGACGCGGCGTCGCGGCTGACATTGGCGATCTTGGCAGAGACCTCCTTCGCGGCAGACGCCGATTCGGAGATCGAACGGGCGATCTCTCGCGTCGCGGCATCCTGCTCTTCCATCGCGGCGGCGACCGAGGTCGCCACGCCGTCGATCTCGACGATGTGGCCACCCATGGTCTCGACGGCATCGACCGCGGCCTGCGTCGAGGTCTGGATCTCCGCGATCAGGCGCCCGATCTCCTCGGTGGATTTCGCAGTCTGGTCGGACAGGGATTTCACTTCGGCCGCGACGACCGCAAAACCGCGGCCTGCCTCGCCGGCACGCGCCGCCTCGATCGTGGCGTTGAGCGCGAGCAGATTGGTCTGGCCGGCGATGCCGCCGATCAGGTCGGAGACCTCGGCGATCTTTTTCACTGCGCCCGCCAGCGCCTGGATGGTCGAGCGCGCCTGCTCGCGGCCTGCGACCGCCGACTTGGTGACAGTCGAGGTGCGTCCGACCTGCGTTGCGATCTCCCGGATCGAGGCACTCAGCTCTTCGGCGGCGGCCGAAACGGTCTGCGAACTGCCGAGGGCCTGGGTGGAGGCGGCGGCGACCGCCTGCGATTCCGAAGACAGGGATCGCGCGATCTCGGACAGGCTCACGGCAGCCCGCTCCACGCCCTGCGTCGCAGAGCTCGCGGTATCGACGGAACGGCCGGTCTCGCGCTCGACGGTCTCGGCCATCTGGTGCAGGGCACTGCGCTTGGCCAGCGCCGCTTCCTGTTCCTTCTGCAATTGCTCCTCGCGCAGGCGCGAATTCTCGATCGCTCCCTGCTTGAACACCTGGAGTGCGCCGGCCATCGAGCCGACCTCGTCCTGACGTTGCGCGAAAGGGATGTCGGCGGCGAGATCTCCGGTCGCAAGCTTCTGCATCGTGTCCGTCATGCGCACGATCGGACGCACCACGCCGAACGCGACGCCGAGCAGACCGGCGGCAATGAAGGCGAGCACGGCCGCGGAGACGCCAAGCAGAATATAGAGCATCGCGCTGTCGCGCTCGGCGGCCAGCTTCTCCATGTCGGCGTTCTGCTTGTTGGCGCTGTCGACGATGCTGTCGATGACGGCGCGATGCGCGGTGTAGGCGGCTTTGAGCTGCGCATAGGCGCGTTCGGACGCAGCCGCGTCCTTGGCCTTGAGCGCCGGCAGGAGCTGATCGGACAACAGCTTCCAGAATTTCTGCACCTCGGCGTCGGACTTGGACACCAGGGCCGTCTTCAGGTCGGCCGCGAGGCTGGACGCGGTCCAATAGGCCTTGCGCTCGTCATAATCCTTGCGGAGCTGGACCAGACGTTCGCCATGGGCTGCCAGTTGGTCCGGCTCACGCATGGCGAGCGTGGCTTCGAGATAGGCCTCGATGACATATTCCGGCGGCGGCAGGATGTCGGCGATCAAATCGTTGCCGAGCTTGATGTCGGAGTAGAGCGGACCACCGACCTTGAGCTCGCGTAGCGCATAGAGGCTGGTGGAGACGACCGCCGTGAAGCCGATGGCCAGAACAATGCCAAATGCAATGATTGCTGAAGACAGCGAAAGACGAATTTTCATGAAACAATCCGATAGCCAGCGCCAAATCAACGCGAAGCCTAAAGGATTGCGGTAAACACGGACTTTCTTCGCGCGGAAATTGCGTCGCGATCACCCCGGGAAAATACGGGGAATGCGATACGGCAATCGATCCTTTGACGTCTGCCGGCGACCTGATGTCGCCGGCATGCGCTTGGCTTCACACGTCGAAGAACACCGTCTCGTTGTCGCCCTGCAGGCGCAGGTCGAGCTTGTAGACCGCCTTGCCCGCGTCACGCACCGCAATCAGCGTGGCGCGGCGGTCGGCTGGAACCAGCGCCAGCACGGGATCGGCTGTATTGCCGGCCTCGTCGCCGAAATAGATGCGGGTATAGAGATGCCGCAGCATGCCGCGCGCGAACACCGCCAGGACGAGATGTGGTGCCTGCGGCTTGCCGTCGGCATCGGGCACCGTGCCCGGCTTGATGGTGTCGAAGGAATAATTGCCGTCCTTGTCGGTGCCGCAGCGGGCGAAGCCGCGGAAGCTGGCGTTCGGCAGCGCGCGCTTGTCCTGCGGATCGGCGTAGCGCCCCTGCGCATCCGCCTGCCAGATCTCCAGCATGGCGTCGGGCACGGTGGCACCGTCGCCGTCGAGCACGCGGCCCTCGATGCGGACGCGATCGCCGGAGACGTCAGGCGTCAGCGTCGAATTGGTGAAGGCGTCGTTCCAGGCGTAATCGCCTGTCGGCGTCAGGCCGTATTTGAAGAACGGGCCGACGGTCTGCGACGGCGTGATCCCATCGGGCTTCACAGAATCCTGCACGTTAGTGGTTCTCCATGGGGGTGGCGTTCTTGCCGCGCAGCACGATGTCGAAGCGGTAGCACAGCGCCCATTCGGGCTTGGTATTCTCGAGGTCAAACGACGAGACCATGCGCATCCGCGCCTTCTCATCCGGCACCGAATTGAAGATCGGATCGAACGGGAACAGCGGATCTCCCGGAAAATACATCTGCGTCACCAGGCGGCTGACGAAGGAATGACCGAACACCGAAAGATGAATGTGCGCGGGGCGCCAGGCATTGTGATGATTGCCCCAGGGGTAAGCGCCGGGCTTGATGCTGACGAAGCGATAGTAGCCGGCGGCATCGCTCGCGGTGCGGCCCGCGCCGGTGAAATTGGGATCGAGCGGCGCCGGATGCTGATCGCGGACATGGACGTAGCGGCCGCAGGCATTGGCCTGCCAGATCTCGACCAGCGTGTTGGGCACGCCGCGGCCATCCTCGTCGCGGACATGACCATGCACGATGATGCGCTCGCCGAGCGGCTCGCCCTTGTGCTGGGTGGTGAGATCGTTGTCGCCTTCGCGCACGGTCTCGTGGCCGTAGACCGGGCCGGTCAGTTCCGACAGCGTGTGGCGCATCGGGATCAACGGCTTGTTCGGCGCGCGCTTGATCGAGCTCTTGTACTCGGGCGACAGCGGCAGCGGATGCGCCGTGTTGCTGTCTGTGGGATAAATGAACGTCATTGGCGAACTCCTCCCCGGCCATTTCGGTTCGGCCGGACCAAATTTGCGCCAATCATTATAGAATATAACTAATCTAGGGAAGCGGCTTTCGCACCCCTTTCGCGCCCGGCATTCGGCACGAGCGCCCTATTTGATCGGCGCACGCGGCAGCACGGCCTCCCCGGCCTCGAGCCGGTAGGTGTGATCGAGCGAATACCAGGGGGTCGAAACGTCACGCGCGGTCGGATGCGGCGCCTCGTGGCGCACGAACTTGCCGATCAACGCTTGTGTCACGCCGAACTGCACGTCGCTGTCGATATGGGGATCGCTGGGATCGTAGACCTGCGAGATCAGCACCTTGAAGCCGGGCTTGAAGATCAGGGCATGCAGATGCGCCGGACGATAGGGATGCCGGCTCTGCGCTTCCAGAAGGCGACCGACCACGCCATTGGTCGGAATGGGATAGCCTGTCATCATCACCGAGCGAAAGGCGAAGCGCCCGTCTGCATCTGTCGTGAACTTGCCGCGCAGGTTCATGTCGGCTTGCTCGGGGTCCTGGTTCTCGTACAGCCCAACCGGCGAGGCGTGCCAGACATCGACTTCCGCGCCGGCGACGGGGCGACCGTCCTTGTCGACGACACGGCCATTGACGAACAGCGGCGCGCCCGGAGTCCCGGAGCGGACGATCGATCCGCCATTCTCCACCCGTGGCGAGTTCAGCCGCCAGAACGGCCCGAGCAGCGACTGATCGGTTTCCGTATTGCCTTGATCGCCATTATTGAGCAGGCAGACCAGCGGCGAGACCCCGAGCGAGCCCGCCATCAGCACGACTTCGTTATGCGTGTCGGTGGTCAGCTTGCCGAGTTCGGCGATGATTGCGGTCGCGTCGCGAAATTCCTTCTCGGTCAAGCGCACGTCACGGACAAAGCCGTGCAGATGCTTGACCAGCGAGACCATGATCTGCCGCATCCGCGGATCGGACGTTCGCTCCATCACCGCCAGTGCCGCGGCCGTGACGTCCTGCTCGCGCTCGATGATCATGGAACGATCCTCTCATCTCCCGAGGACTCTTCGCCTCTCCCCGCTTGCGGGGAGAGGGAGAGGACAGAGTCTTAGTTCACCTTCTCGATCGCGACGGCCACGCCCTGGCCGACGCCGACGCACATGGTGGCGAGCGCGAGCTTGCCGCCGCGCTTTTCCATGCCGTGCACGGCGGTGAGCGCGAGGCGCGCGCCGCTCATGCCGAGGGGATGGCCGAGCGCGATGGCGCCGCCATGCGGATTGACGTAGTCGGCATCGTCGGCGACGCCGAGCTGGCGCATGCAGGCGATGCCCTGCGAGGCGAAAGCCTCGTTCAGCTCGATCAGGTCGAAATCGGTGATCTTCTTGCCGAGCCGCTCCATCAGCCTGCGGGTCGCCGGCACCGGGCCGATGCCCATGATGCGCGGCGGCACGCCGGCCGAGGCAAGGCCGAGGATGCGCGCGCGGGGCGTCAGGCCGTGCTTCTTCACAGCGGCTTCGGACGCAAGGATCATCGCGGCGGCGCCGTCATTGACGCCGGAGGCATTGCCGGCGGTCACCGTGCCGGGGTTGCGCACGATCGGCTTCAGTTTTGCCAAACCTTCCAGCGTGGTCTCGGGACGCGGATGCTCGTCCTTGTCGACCGTGATCGGACCGGCTTTGCCGCCAGGAATGGTGATGGGCGTGATTTCTTCCGCAAAATAGCCGGCGGCGATCGCTTTGCCGGCGCGCTGCTGCGAGCGGATGGCGAAGGCATCCTGGTCGGCGCGCGAGACCTGGAATTCCTCGGCGACGTTCTCGCCGGTCTCCGGCATCGCGTCGACGCCATACTGCGCCTTGAGCAGCGGGTTGATGAAGCGCCAGCCGATGGTGGTGTCGAAGATCTCGGCCGAACGCGAGAACGCTTCCTGCGCCTTGCCCATCACGAAGGGCGCGCGGGTCATGGATTCGACGCCGCCGGCAATGGCAAGCTCGATCTCGCCGGAGCGGATGGCACGGCCGGCCGCACCGACCGCATCGAGGCCGGAGGCGCAGAGCCGGTTCAGGGTCTGGCCGGGAACCGAGTCGGGGAGCCCCGCCAGCAGCAGCGCCATGCGCGCGACGTTGCGGTTGTCCTCGCCGGCCTGGTTGGCGCAGCCAAAGAAGACTTCGTCCACCTGCGCCCAGTCGAGATTGGGGTGCTTGGCCATCAGCGCCTTGATGGGAGCGGCGGCGAGGTCGTCGGCACGCACCTTGGCCAGCGAGCCGCCGAAACGGCCGATCGGGGTCCGCACGGCATCGCAGATAAAGACGTCACGCATCGTTGTTCTCCCTGAATGCCGCGGTTTGGCGGAAATTCTTCAATGTCGGCGGAGTTTTAGGAGGGCGCCCGCGGCAGGTCAATTGACGGTTGCTTGCGTGTTCCGTGGGACCAGCACGCCGCCGGCGCATGCCGCGGTGCGGACAACGTGGAAAACCCCTGCTGTCGGGCCAAAGCGATAGGAGCAGGAGGCGAAATTTTGTAGGTTGCGCCGCCCATGACCCTACAACAGCCCATCCCCGTCCCGCCCCCCGACGAAGCACCCGCGGCGCCAGCGGAAGCCGCCGCGCGCGTGACGCCGATGATGGAACAGTATCTGGAGATCAAGGCGGCGCATCAGGGCTTGCTGCTGTTCTACCGGATGGGCGATTTCTACGAGCTGTTCTTCGAGGACGCCGAGATCGCCTCCAGGACGCTCGGCATCGTGTTGACCAAGCGCGGCAAGCATCAGGGCAACGATATCCCGATGTGCGGCGTGCCGGTCGAGCGCTCCGAGGATTATCTGCACCGCCTGATCAGCGCCGGCCACCGGGTCGCCGTGTGCGAGCAGACCGAGGATCCCGCGGCGGCGAAAGCGCGCGGCAACAAGAGCGTCGTGCGCCGCGGCGTGGTGCGGCTGGTGACGCCGGGCACGCTGACGGAAGACACGCTGCTCGATGCGCGCGCGAACAATTATTTGCTGGCGATCGCGCGGGCGCGCTCGTCCGCCGGCGGCGACCGTTTCGGGCTTGCCTGGATCGACATCTCGACCGCCGAATTCACGGTGACGGAAGTCTCGGGCGGCGAGCTCGCCGCGACGCTGGCACGCATCAACCCGAACGAGGCCATCGTCACCGACGCGCTTTATGGCGATAACGAACTCGGGCAGACCTTGCGCGAGCTGCCGGCGGTGACGCCGGTGACCCGCGATGTCTTCGACGGCGCCACCGCCGAGAAACGCCTTTGCGACTACTTTGCCGTCGCGACCATGGACGGGCTGGCGCAGCTGTCGCGGCTGGAAGCCACCGCTGCTGCCGCCGCCGTCACCTATGTCGACCGCACCCAGGTCGGCAAGCATCCGCCGCTGTCGCCGCCCGCGCGCGAAGCCTCCGGCGCGACCATGGCGATCGATCCCGCCACCCGCGCCAATCTCGAGCTGACGCGGACGCTCGCCGGCGAACGCCGCGGCTCGCTGCTCGATGCCATCGACTGCACGGTCACCTCGGCCGGCTCGCGCCTGCTGGCGCAGCGGCTGGCCGCGCCCTTGACCGACGCGCCGGCGATCGCGCGGCGGCTCGATGCCGTCAGTGCCTTCGTCGCGGATTCGGCGACGCGCGAGGACATCCGCAGCATCTTGCGCGGCGCGCCCGACATGTCGCGCGCGCTGGCCCGCCTCTCCGTCGGCCGCGGCGGACCGCGCGACCTTGCGGGCTTGCGCGACGGCATCATCGCCGCAGACCAGGTTTTGGCGCGGCTTGGCGAGCTCGACCAGCCGCCGCAGGAGATCACGGCAGTGATGGCGGCGCTGAAGCGTCCCTCGCGCGAGCTCGCCGCCGAATTCGCGCGCGCGCTCGACGAGCAATTGCCGCTGATCAAGCGCGATGGCGGCTTCGTTCGTGCCGGCTATGAGCCGGCGCTCGACGAAGCGCGAAACCTACGCGACGCTTCGCGCCTGGTCGTGGCCTCGATGCAGGCGCGCTACGCCGACGTGACCTCCGTCAAGGCGCTCAAGATC
The DNA here is from genome assembly GCF_022012555.1 of Bradyrhizobium zhengyangense. Taxonomy (NCBI): domain Bacteria; kingdom Pseudomonadati; phylum Pseudomonadota; class Alphaproteobacteria; order Hyphomicrobiales; family Nitrobacteraceae; genus Bradyrhizobium; species Bradyrhizobium zhengyangense. Next base: position 527,760 of record NZ_JAKLTZ010000002.1, read on the forward strand.
CGCCACAACAATGTGCTCGGCTATTTCGTCGAGGTCACCGCGCAGCACGGCGACAAGCTGATGTCGGCGCCGCTGAATGCGACCTTCATCCATCGCCAGACGCTGGCGGGCCAGGTGCGGTTCACGACGTCGGAGCTCGGCGAGATCGAAGCAAAGATCGCCAATGCCGGCGACCGCGCGCTCGGCCTCGAGCTCGAGATCTTCGAGCGGCTCTGCGCCAGGGCGATCGAAATCAGCGACGATCTGCGTGCGGCCGCGCAAGGCTTTGCGCTGCTCGATGTCGCGACGTCGCTGGCCAAGCTCGCGGTCGACGAGAACTATGTGCGACCCGAGGTCGATGGCTCGCTCGGCTTTGCGATCGAGGCCGGCCGCCATCCCGTGGTCGAGCAAGCCTTGAAGCGCAACGGCGAGCCGTTCATTGCGAACGCCTGCGATCTCTCGCCGAGCCCGGCGCAAAAATCCGGCCAGCTCTGGCTGCTGACCGGCCCGAACATGGCGGGTAAGTCGACCTTCCTGCGCCAGAACGCGCTGATTGCGCTTCTTGCTCAAATCGGCAGTTTCGTGCCGGCGACGCGCGCGCGGATCGGCATCGTCGACCGTCTGTTCTCGCGCGTCGGCGCCGCCGACGATCTCGCCCGCGGCCGCTCGACCTTCATGGTGGAGATGGTGGAGACGGCGGCGATCCTGAACCAGGCCGGCGAGCGCGCGCTTGTGATCTTAGATGAGATCGGCCGCGGCACCGCGACCTTCGACGGTCTCTCGATCGCCTGGGCCGCGATCGAGCATCTGCACGAGAGCAACCGCTGCCGCACGCTGTTCGCGACGCATTATCACGAGCTGACCGCGCTCTCGGCCAAGCTGCCGCGCATGTTCAATGCGACGGTGCGGGTGAAGGAATGGCAGGGCAATGTCGTGTTCCTGCACGAGGTGCTGCCGGGCTCGGCCGATCGCTCCTACGGCATCCAGGTCGCCAAGCTCGCAGGCCTGCCGCCCGCCGTCATTACGCGTGCCAAATCGGTGCTGGCAAAGCTGGAAGCGCAAGACCGCGGCCAGACCGCCCGTGCGCTCGCCGACGATCTGCCGTTGTTCGCCGTCCCCTCGCGCGCCGCCGCGGAAGCCGCACCGCCGACCGAGGCTGAACTGCTGATGGACGCCGTGAAGGCGCTCCACCCCGACGAGATGTCGCCGCGCGAGGCGTTGGATGCGCTGTATGCGCTGAAGGCCAAGCTGCCGAAGCAGTGACGATGCCGTTTACGCCCTCGCCGCGATCGCCGCAGCTTCCGCGGCGGCGCGCTGCATGCTGGTCGACATTTCGTTCGTGACCGTGCTCTGCTCCTCGATTGCGGCGGCCGTCGACGTGACATATTCGCTGACGTTGTTGATGGCCGTCTTGATCGAAGCCAGAGCGGTGACGACGTCGCCGGAGATGCCGTTGAGGCTGCCGATCTCCGCGCCAATCTTGTCCGTGGCCTGCTTGGCCTGGTTGGCGAGGCTCTTGACCTCCGAGGCGACCACGGCGAAGCCGCGACCGGCTTCGCCAGCGCGCGCCGATTCGATCGTGGCGTTGAGCGCGAGCAGGTTGATCTGCCCGGTGATGTTGTTGATGAGCTCGACGATGCCGCTCATTGCCTGCGCGGCTTCGGTGAGGCGCTGGGCCTGCGCGTCGGCGGTAGCGACCTGATCCACCGCGCTCATCGCCGTCTCGCGCGACTTTGTCATGGCCTCCGAGATCTCCCGCACCGAGGCATTCAGCTCCTCTGATCCGGCGGCGACCGATTCCATCATGCCGCGAACGCGTTCGTTGCCCATGCGTACCAGCACCTGCTTCGTGACATCGGTGGCGTATTTCACGACCTTGTAGGGCCTGCCGTTGAGATCGAAGATCGGGTTGTAGGAGGCCTGGATGTAGACTTCCTTGCCGCCCTTGCCGATGCGCTTGTATTCCCCTGCCTGGTACTGACCGCGGTTGAGCGCGGCCCAGAATTCGCGATAGGCGGCGCCGTCGCGCTCACCGGGCTCGACGAACATGCTGTGATGCTTGCCCTTGATCTCGGCCAGCGAATAGCCGAGGGCTGCGAGGAAGTTCGAGTTCGCTGTGATGATCGTGCCGTCCATGTTGAACTCGATCACGGCCTGCGCCTTGTCGATGGCTTCGAGCTGGCCGGCGCGGTCGGCGTTCTTCAGCTTTTCCGCGGTGACGTCTGTTGCGTATTTGACCACGCCGAACGGCTTGCCGCTCTCGTCGAGCAGCGGGTTGTAAGAGGCGAGAATCCAGACCTCTCGGCCACCCTTGCCGATACGCTTGAACTCGCCGGCCTGGTACTCACCGCGATTGAGCTTCGCCCAGAATTCGCGATAGGCCGCGCCATCGCGCTCGGCGGGCGCCACGAACATGCTGTGATGCTTGCCCTGGATCTCGGCCAGCGAATAGCCGAGCGCATTGCAGAAATTCTCGTTGGCGGCGACAATAGTTCCGTCGAGCTTGAACTCGATCACCGCCTGGGCACGACTGCTGGCGGCGATCTTCGAAGCGTCCGTCATGCTCCGGATCTTCTTCTCGGTGATGTCGGTCGCAATCTTGGCGACCATCACCGCCTTGCCGTTGCCGTCGAGCACCGGATTGTAGGATGCTTCGATCCAGATCTCGTGGCCGTCCTTCGCGATTCGCTTGAACTCGCGCGCCTGATACTCGCCACGATTCAGTGCGGCCCAGAACGCCTTGTACTCAGCGGTTTCGCGCTGGTCGGCCGGCACGAACATGGAGTGATGTTTGCCCTGGATTTCGTCGAGCCGATAGCCAAGGGCATCGAGGAAATTCTTGTTGGCCGTGATGATCGTCCCATCAAGATTGAATTCGATCATCGCCTGGGAACGGCCGATGGCATCGAGCCGCGCCTGGGCATCAGAATGGGACTTGCGACCGAACATTCAAATATCTCCTCGATGAGAAATGGTTTTGCATGACGCAGGCACCGTTGCCCTCACGCTCGAAAATTTTCGGCTCGCTCGCCACTTGGATTTCGAAACTGCAGGCCCGCATTCAACGTGGGCCACCTCAACAACCGACGAGTACATTTACGGGCAAGGCGCAAAGATTAAATTAACGACGCTGTCGAAAACCGGCGGCCGAACACCGGAGAAGTACGAGGCGGATCACCGCAAAATATCCGTACGCAACGCTTACGTTCCAATGCGTCGCGCTCTACGCCCATTCCACCACAGCGTCAGGTTCCACGTCACGCAGGTTGCAAGCGCCAGGAAAAGGCCAACCCCCGATCCAAATTTCTCCACTGCAACGTGCATGACCGCGATCGCCATGCCGAAACCGAGCAGGCCCCACGCGGAATTGGCGAGCACGGCGGCGGTCGGCGGGCCGCCAATGCGGGGATGCAGGATCACCATCATGCTGGAGAACACCACGGGGAACAGCGCAATGATGCCGCTGATGCGAGGGCCGACCCAATTCGACGTCGAGACGACGATGGCGACGAGAGTCGCGACCAGCGCGGCCCGCATCGGGATGTCGTACCAGCGGCGCGTCACCAGCGGCATCTTCACGTGGCGATAGCCTGAGAGCAGCGGAATGCAGATGCCGAACGCGATGAAGTTCGCGGTGAGGCCCGCGGTGAGTGTCCAGTCGAACATGCGGATGACCGATGCGATCGCGATCCAGACCGCGAACGCGCTGCCGCAGCTCACCGCCATGCTGTGCCGCTGCGCCAGCACGACATAAGTGAGGCCCATGAAGATCGTTGCGGCGTTGACCGGCAAGCTCGACAACGCGCCCTGCGCGATGAAGGCGGCGTCATGGTCGATCGCGAGGAAGACGTAGGAGGGGCCGGCGGAAACCGGCAGCGTCGCAACCAGCGCTCCGATCGCCGGCCCCGAGCGCTCGGTGATGACAGACGCCGACACGACGAACGCCGCCGCGATCGCCATGCGCAGGAGGAGGAAGACGATGAAGTGGAGGTCGAGGGACATTTTGTCTGTCATTCCGGGGCGCGCGAAGCGCGAGCCCCGGAACGACACCAATTGCTGCGGTTACGACCTGCGCCTCACACCCGCTGCATCGACACCGAAACCTTCGGGCCGTTCTTGATGGTCTGATAGACCACGCAATAGCGCTCGGTGAGCTTGAGCAGGAGATCGAGCTTGTCTTGCGGTGCCGGCGTGTCGACCTCGAAGCGGAGGCGTATCTCGGCGAAGCCGACCGGGGTCTCCTTGTCGATGCCGAGTGTGCCGCGGAAATCGAGATCGCCCTCGGCGTAGACATTGCCGCTTCTGAGCGGCACTTCGATCGCGGTCGCAACCGACTTCAGTGTGACACCGGCGCAGGCAACGAGCGCTTCCAGCAGCATGTCACCGGAGCAGAGCTCGAGCCCTGAACCGCCGGTGGCCGGATGCAGGCCAGCCGTCGCGATGGCGCGGCCGGTCTCAACCTTGCAGGCGATGCCTTCGCTCTCGGTCGAGCCCTTGGCCTTCAGCGTGATCATCGCGGTCTTGGGATCGGACTTGTAGCGTTCCTTGATCGGGGCCTGCATCTGGCGCAGCTCTGCGGCATCCATCTTGTTCTCTCCCGGGAAAATTGTCTCTCGATGTACCGGCTCGGGGCGAAAATGTCACCACCACATGGCCTGACCGGGACCCTGGGTTGCGTCACGGTCGGGCACGTTGCGGTCGAGCGAACGGTCGAGTGACGTCAGCACACTTCGCTTGAAATTCTCGAACAGCGGCGAATTGCGGTCGCGCGGACGGGTCAGATTGATCTCGATCTGGTCGAACAGCCGACCGGGCCGCGGCCGCATCACCAGCACGCGATCGGCCAGCACGACGGCCTCGTCGACGTCATGTGTGACGAGGATCAAGGTCGGCCGCGTGTCGGCCCAGAGGTCGAGCAGATGATCCTGCAGGTCCCGACGGGTGAAGGCATCGAGCGCGGAGAACGGCTCGTCGAGCAGGAGCACTTCGGGTTGCGGCACCAGCGCACGCGCAATCGCGACCCGCTGCGCCTGTCCGCCCGAGAGCTCGCGCGGCCAGGCCTGCGCCTTGTCGGCGAGGCCAACGCGTGCCAGCGCTCGCGCCACCTTGTCGCGCCGCTCGGCCGCCGGCAACTCGGCGATACCGAAGCCGATATTGTCGGCAACGCTGAGCCAGGGCAGCAGCCGCGGCTCCTGAAAGATGATGCCAATCTTGGCGTGCGGCGAGGCGATCGCCTCGCTGTCGAGCGTCACCGTGCCGGAACTGGCGCGGTCAAGACCCGCGATGGCGCGGAGCAATGTGGATTTGCCGCAGCCGGAACCCCCGATGATTGCGATGATCTCGCCCTGCCTGATCTCGGCGGAAAAGCGCGCCAGCGCCTCGACGCCGTTGGGATAGGTCTTGCTGACCCGGTCGAGCGCCAGCATCGCCTCAAGCTCCCTTCGCGCGGCCGAAGGCGTCCTGCCAGCGCAGGAACGGTGCCGCGGCGACCTCGATCAGCCAGTCCGTCAGCTTGCCGAGAATGGCGAAGATCACGATGGCGGCGAGGATTTGCGCCGGCTTGCCGAGCTGCTGGCCGTCGAGCAGGAGATAGCCGAGGCCTTCGGAGGCGCCGATCAATTCGGCGGCGACCACGAACATCCAGCCGAGACCAAGGCCAACGCGCAAGGATACGACATAGGCCGGCAGCACGGCGGGCAGCAGGATGCGGCGGATCATCGCGAAGCCTGAGAGGCGGAAGGTGCGGCCGACCTCGACGATCTTGCGATCGACCGAGAGGATCGCGCCCATCACGCCGAGATAGACCGGGAAGAACACGCCGACCGCGATCAGCGCGATCTTCGATGTCTCGAAAATGCCGAGCCAGAGGATGAACAGGGGCACCCAGGCGAGCGACGGGATCGCGCGCAACGCTTGTACAGTGGGATCAAGAAGCCGCCGCGCCAGCGACCAATAGCCCGAGAGGGCGCCAAGCACCGTGCCAGCGACGACGCCGAAGGCGAAGCCGAGCCCGACCCGCCACAACGTCGCGGCGATGTGGCGGAGCAGCTCGCCGGAGCGGGCGAGATCAGCGATGGTGGCGAAGACGCGCGAGGGCGGCGGCACCAGGCGGCCATTGGACCAGCCGGACCAGACCACCAGCTCCCAGCCGAGCGCGAGGATCACCGGCAGCAGCAGCCCCAGCACCGGCCGCGCATGGCGCGACAACCGCGAGGCCGCGCCGGCGCTCTCGGCTGGTTCCGATGATTGTTGCAGCACTGGTGCGTCGGAGATCATGCCCGGTAGGAAACGCGTCTGGCGAGGGATTGCAACATGACTCTTGCCGCGCTCTCCGCTGTCGTCCCCGGGGCGCGCGCGGCGCGAGCCCGGGACGACGCAGTGTGTGTGGCGCCGGTCTGCCTCTTACTAATTCGCCGGCAGCGGGACCTGGTCGTCGATCAGCGCATCCAGCGTCGCCTTCACGTCGACTTTGGCATCGACGACGCCGGCCTGTTGCAGCGCGAGGCCGGCGGCGAGAATCGACTCGCGCTGGGGCACGCCGATACGGCTGTGGGTGAGCTCGGTGCGCTCCTTGAGCTGCTTGTCGACGACGGCCTCGGGCAGTTTTGTCACCGCAATGAAGGTCTTCTTCAGATCATCGTAGTTGGCGAGCGAATATTTCCGCGCCTCTTCGTAGGTTGCGAGCACGCGGCGGGCGACGTCGGGATAGTCCTTCAAGAACTGCTCGCGCACATTGAGGATGCCCCAGGTGTTGGCGTCGGCCTTGCGATAGAACAGCTTCGCGCCCTCCTCGATCTCGGCCTGCGCCATCATCGGATCGAGACCGGCCCAGGCATCGACGTCGCCACGGATCAGCGCGGTCTTGCCGTCGGCATGCTGCAGCAGCACCGGCGTGATGTCCTTCTCGGTGAGCCCCGCGCCCAGCAGCGCACGCACCAGGAAGATGTGCGGATCGGTGCCGCGCGTCACCGCGACGCGCCTACCCTTGAGATCAGCGACATCAGCGATCTTGGAATCCTTGCCCGTGACAAGCGCGGTCCACTCAGGGCGTGAGTAGACGTAAATCGACTTGATCGGATTGCCGTTGATGCGCGCGACCAGCGCCGCCGAGCCGGCGGTCGAGCCGAAATCGATCGAGCCGGCGTTGAGGAATTCGAGCGCCTTGTTGGAGCCCGCCGACTGCACCCAGGTGATGGTGATGCCGTCCTTGGCGAACTCCTTCTCCAGGAGCCCCTTCTGCTTCAGGACCAGCGACACCGGATTGTAAGTCGCCCAGTCGATGCGGATTTCCTTCAGCGGATCGGCCGCCCGCGCCGCGGGGGCTATGGCGAGCGCAATGGCTCCCGCCAGCAGAATACGTCGTGTGATGTCAGCCATGCCCAGCCTCCTCAAAAACTTCATTGTTTTTCAATGAGTTATGCCTAGAGGTCAACGAGAAAATCCCGCCCTTGAAAGCGCGTGGCCTGAGAACAATTTTGCTTCCAGCCGGCGATTTCCAGCATGGAACGACTATTGCTGGCGAATGGCTGATGACAGCGCCTGCCGCCTCTTATATCCGGTGAGACATGGATAGCGTTGCGACCGAGCATAAGCCACAGGTGGATGATCGTTTCGACACTGCGCGGATCACCGCCGCGGTCGATGCGCTTGCCGAGAAGCATCAGGGGCGTGAGGACACGTTCCGCACCGCAGTTGCTCAATTGCTCAAGGCGGAACTCATCGCCGCGCGGGCCGCCGCGCAGGCGATCCTGCTGAAGGACCGCCACGGCCGCCGCTGCGCCGAGCGCTTGTGCCACGTGCAGGACGAGATCATCCGCATTCTCTACTCGGCCGCGACCCGCCATCTCTATCGTTCACCGATCCCGAGCGGCGCCGAACGCATGGCGGTGGTTGCGACCGGCGGCTACGGCCGCGGCCTGATGGCGCCCGAGTCCGACATCGATCTCTTGTTCATCCTCCCCTACAAGCAGACCGCCTGGGGCGAGCAGGTGGCTGAGGCCATCCTCTATTGCCTCTGGGATATGGGTCTGAAGGTCGGTCACGCCACGCGCTCGGTCGACGAGTCGATCCGGCAGGCGCGTGGCGACATGACCATCCGCACCGCCATTCTGGAGACGCGCTTCCTCACCGGCGACCAGCCGCTCTATGACGAGCTTGTCGCGCGCTTCGACAAGGAAGTGGTGCAGGGCACCGCCTCCGAATTCGTCACCGCCAAGCTCGCCGAGCGCGAAGAGCGCCATCGCCGCGGCGGCCAGTCGCGCTATCTGGTCGAGCCCAACGTCAAGGACGGCAAGGGCGCCTTGCGCGACCTGCACACGCTGTTCTGGATCGCCAAATACGTCTATCGCGTCCGCGACACCGACGAGCTCGTCGAACGCGGCGTGTTCGACGCGCAGGAATATCGCAGCTTCCGCCGTTGCGCCGACTTCCTCTGGTCGGTGCGCTGCAATCTGCATTTCTACTGCGGGCGGCCGGAGGAGCGGCTGTCCTTCGACCTCCAGCGCGAGATCGCTGTCAGGCTCGGCTACACCTCGCATCCCGGCATGCAGGACGTCGAGCGCTTCATGAAGCACTACTTCCTGGTCGCCAAGGAAGTCGGCAATCTCACCGCCATCCTCTGCGCCAAGCTCGAGGACCAGCAGGCCAAGCCCGCCCCGGTGCTGAGCCGGATGATGGCGCGGCTGCGCCCGACGCCAGCGAAGCGGCGCGTGCCCGAGAGCGACGATTTCATCGTCGACAACAACCGCATCAACGTCGCCGCGCCCGACGTTTTCAAGCACGATCCGGTCAATTTGATCCGCATCTTCCGCCTGGCGCAGAAGAACAACCTCGCCTTCCATCCGGACGCGATGCGCGACGTGACGCGCTCGCTCGGCCTGATCAACGCGCAGATGCGCGAGAATCCCGAGGCCAACCGGCTGTTCATGGAGATTCTCACCTCCGACAACGCCGAGATCGTGCTGCGGCGGATGAACGAAACAGGCGTGCTCGGCCACTTCATCCGCGCCTTCGGCAAGATCGTCTCGATGATGCAGTTCAACATGTATCATCACTACACCGTGGACGAGCACCTGATCCGCTGCGTCGGCTTCCTCCAGGACATCGAGCGCGGCGGCATCGAGGAATTCACTCTCGCCAGCGATTTGATGCGCAAAATCCGTCCCGAGCACCGTGCGGTGATCTACATCACGACGCTGTTGCACGACATCGCCAAGGGTCGGCCGGAAGACCACTCCATCGCAGGGGCCAAGGTGGCGCGGCGGCTGTGCCCGCGGCTCGGCTTCAGCGCGTCCGACACCGAGCTCGTGGCCTGGCTGATCGAGGAACATCTGACGATGTCGACGGTCGCGCAGTCGCGCGATCTCTCCGATCGCAAGACCATCGAGAACTTTGCCGCCGTCGTGCAATCGGTCGAGCAGATGAAGCTTCTGACGATCCTGACCACTGCCGACATTCGCGGCGTCGGTCCGGGCGTGTGGAACGGCTGGAAGGCGCAGCTATTGCGCTCGCTGTATTACGAGACCGAGCCGGTGCTGACCGGCGGCTTCTCGGAGGTCGACCGCGGCAAGCGCCTCACGGCCGCCTACGCCGAATTCCGTCACGCCTTCGCCGAATGGCCGGCCGACGAGCTGGACGCCTATGTCGGCCGGCACTATCCGGCCTACTGGCTCAAGGTCGAGCTGCCGCGAAAAATTCGCCACGCACGCTTCGTGCGATCGAGCGAACAGGCCGGCCACAAGCTCGCGATCAATGTCGGCTTCGACGAGGTGCGCGGCGTCACCGAACTCACGATCTTCGCCGCCGACCATCCCTGGCTGCTCTCGATCATCGCGGGCGCCTGTGCTTCGGCCGGCGCCAACATCGTCGACGCCCAGATCTACACCACGACCGACGGCCGCGCGCTCGACACCATCTCGATCTCGCGTGAATACGATCGTGACGAGGACGAAGGCCGCAGAGCCACCCGCATCGGCGAGATGATCGAGGACGTGCTTGAAGGCAAGCTGCGCCTGCCCGAGGTGGTGGCGCGGCGCACCGTGCGCAGCAAGGCAAGGCCGTTCGTGATCGAGCCGGAAGTGACCATCAACAACCAATGGTCCGACCGCTACACCGTGATCGAGGTCTCCGGCCTCGACCGCCCCGGCCTGCTCTACGAGCTGACCACCGCGATCTCGAAGCTCAACCTCAACATCGCCTCGGCCCATGTCGCAACCTTCGGCGAGCGCGCCCGCGACGTGTTCTACGTCACCGATCTCCTCGGCGCGCAGATCAACGCGCCGACGCGGCAGTCCGCGATCAAGAGCGCGCTGACCCATGTGATGGCCGGCGACAAGGCGGTTCAGCCGGCGGCGTGATCTTCTTCCGTCATTCCGGGGCGATGCGCGGCATCGAACTATGGTGCGCAATTGCGCACCTGAGAATCTCGAAGTTCCGGGTTCGCCCTATGGGCGCCCCGGAACGACCGAGGCTTCAAACCTCCACGCCCTCATGCCTGAGCAGCCACCTCTTCCGCTCCAGCCCGCCGCCGTACTTCACCAGCGAACCGTCTGCACCGATCAGGCGGTGGCACGGCAGCACCACGCTGATCGGGTTGGAGCCGTTGGCATGGCCGACGGCGCGGATGGCCCTGGGCATGTCGATCCTTGCGGCCATCGCGCCATAGCTCATCGTCGTGCCTGCCGGGATTTGCGCCAGCGCGGTCCAGACCTTTTGCTGGAACGGCGTGCCGGCGATGCGCCATGCGACACGCGAGAGCTGATCGAGATCGCCCTCGAAATATGCCGACAGCGCGGTCTTCATCGCCGTCGGCGCTAACTGATCGCAGAGCTCCACCGCGCCGTAATGCAGGCGCAACAACTCGCGCATCCGATGCTCGTAATCGTCCCAATCGAGCGCGCGTAACTGGCCTTCGGCGTCGGTGACGAGCAGCGCGGTCCCGATCGGCGTCGCCAGCCGATCGAGACCGAAGCGTTCAAGAGTCCTGGTTGATCGCGCGGGCATGGCGGCACCATTGCATCGAAACACGGCATCGCACTTGCCATGCCGGCCGTGCTAACGTCCACCCGAAAGCTGACGCTTTTGGGGGAGCTCAACTTGATTCTTGTCGCCAATGTCCTGGTGGCGCTGGTCGCCGCACTGCACGCCTATTTCCTGATCCTGGAAATGTTTCTCTGGGACAAGCCGCTCGGCTTGAAGACATTCCGCAACACGCCTGAGAAGGCCGAGATCACGAAAGTGCTGGCGGCCAATCAGGGGCTCTACAACGGCTTCCTCGCCGCCGGCCTGATCTGGGGGCTGCTGCATGGCAATCCGGCCTTCGCGTTCGAGATCAAGGTGTTCTTCCTGCTCTGCGTGATCGTGGCCGGCGCTTATGGCGCGGCCACCGTCAGCACGCGCATCCTGATCGTGCAGGCGCTGCCGGCCGCGATCGCGCTGGTTGCGTTGTTCCTGGCGTAAGACGCTGCCGGCGAAAGACTCTGGCCTAGCCTGAGACGCTTCAGCGCGACGCCGCGATCCTTGCGCGGCGTCCGCCGTTCCTCCACACTCGCCAGCAGCGATGGCGACCGTTGCAAGCAACGGGAAAAGACCGTCGGCCGGAAAATTCCGTCAGGAGGAACAACCCAACATGAGCACTCGCAGAGCCTTGATAGCTGCCACGGCGGCGCTCGCCTTCGCGTTCTCCGCCAACCAGGCCCTCGCCCAGAAAAAATACGACACCGGCGCGAGCGACACCGAGATCAAGATCGGCCAGACCGTGCCGTTCTCCGGCGCCTACTCCGTCTACGCCAATATCGGCAAGACCCAGGCGGCCTACTTCAAGATGATCAACGACCAGGGCGGCATCAACGGCCGCAAGATCAACCTGATCCAGTATGACGATGCCTATTCGCCGCCGAAGACCGTCGAGCAGGTGCGCAAGCTCGTCGAAGGCGACGAAGTGCTGTTCACCTTCCAGATCATCGGCACGGCCGCCAACGCCGCCGTGCAAAAATATCTCAACGGCAAGAAGGTCCCGCAGCTGCTCGCCTCCACCGGGGCGGCGCGCTTCAACGATCCGCAGAACTATCCCTGGACCATCGCCTATAATCCCAACTACATCTCCGAAGGGCGGATCTACGCGAAATACATTCTCAAGGAACACCCGAACGCCAAGATCGGCGTGCTCTACCAGAACGACGACATGGGCCGCGACTATCTCGCTGGCCTCAAGAGCGGGCTCGGCGACAAGGCCGCCGGCATGATCGTCGGCGAGGTCTCCTACGAGGTCACCGACCCGACGGTGGACTCGCAGGTGGTGAAGCTGAAGTCGATGGGCGCCGATCTGTTCTATGACGCGTCCACGCCAAAGTTCGCGGCGCAGGCGATCAAGAAGCTTGCCGACCTCGGCTGGACGCCGGTGCACATCCTCGACATCAATGCGAGCCCGATCTCGGCGACATTGAAGCCGGCCGGCCTCGATATCTCCAAGGGCATCATCTCGACGCAGTACGGCAAGGAGCCCGGCGATCCCCAGTGGAAGGACGATCCCGGCGTGAAGGCCTTCTTCGCCTTCATGGACAAGTATTTTCCGGAGGGTGACAAGCTCAACACGGTCAATACCTATGGGTATTCGGTGGCCGAGCTGCTGGTGCAGGTCTTGAAGCAATGCGGTGACGACCTGACGCGCGAGAACGTCATGAAGCAGGTCGCCAACATCAAGGACTTCACCCCGAGCTTCGCGCTACCCGGCATCAAGATCAACACCGGGCCGAACGACTACCGGGTCAACAAGCAGATGCAGATGATGAAGTTCAACGGCGAACGCTGGGAGCTGTTCGGACCCATCATCGAGGACTCGGGTCCGGCAGGTTAGTTAACGGCGTAGGGTGGTTTACGCCCCGCATGGCTAACCCACCCTACGAACTGCCAGCGCCCCCCGCCTTGCGTTGCAACAACGGTTCCTTCACACTCGCGCCCAGCGATGGCGTCGGGTGCGCGGCAGTGCCGTCCGGCAAGACCATCTGCAAATAACAAACCGAGGAAATTGCGAATGAGGAACGGACTTTTGCATCTGGTCACGGCGACGGCGCTCACCCTTGCGCTCTCGGCCTCTGCGGCCAATGCCCAGAAGAAATATGATCCCGGCGCCAGCGACACCGAAATCAAGATCGGCCAGACCAATCCGTTCAGCGGACCGGCCTCGGCCTATGCCACGATCGGCAAGACGCAGGCCGCCTATATGAAGATGATAAATGATCAGGGCGGCGTGAACGGCCGCAAGATCAACCTGATCCAGTACGACGACGCCTATTCGCCGCCGAAGGCGGTCGAGCAGGTGCGCAAGCTCGTCGAGAGCGACGAGGTGCTGCTCACGTTCCAGCTTCTCGGCACCCCCTCGAACGCGGCGGTGCAGAAATATCTCAACTCCAAGAAGGTGCCACAACTTTTCGCGGCCACCGGCGCCTCCAAGTTCACCGACCCGAAGAACTTCCCGTGGACGATGGGCTTCAATCCGAACTACTTCGTCGAGGGCCGCATCTACGGCCAATACATCATCAAGAACCATCCGAACGCCAAGATCGGCATCCTCTATCAGAACGACGATCTCGGTAAGGACTATCTGAACGGCATCAAGGCCGGCCTCGGCGACAAGGCGGCTGGCATGATCGTCGCGGAAACGTCCTACGAGGTTTCCGATCCCACGGTCGATTCGCAGATCCTCAAGATCAAGGACGCCGGTGCCGACCTGTTCTTCAGCGCGACGACGCCGAAACAGGCCGCGCAGGCGATCAAGAAGATCGCCGAGCTCGGCTGGCACCCGGTGCAGATCCTCGACATCAACGCCACTTCGGTCGGTGCGGTGATGAAGCCCGCAGGGCTCGAGGCGTCCAAGGGGGTGATCAGCGTCAACTACGGCAAGGATCCGCTGGACCCGACCTGGAAGGACGACCCCGGCATGAAGAAGTATTTCGAGTTCATGGCGAAGTACTATCCCGAAGGCGACAAGGACTCGAGCTTCAACAGCTACGGATACTCAACCTCGCAATTGATGATCTACGTGCTTCAGAAGTGCGGTGACAACCTGACCCGCGAGAACGTCATGAAGGTTGCCACCAGCCTGAAGGACGTGCAGCTCGACCTCTCGCTGCCGGGCATCGTTGCCAACACATCGCCGACCGACTATCGCGTCAACAAGCAGCTTCAGATGATGAAGTTCAACGGCGAGCGTTGGGAGCTGTTTGGCCCGATCCTCGAGGACGCGGGCCCGGCGGGCTAGTGATCGAACTTTGGAATGCGATCGGCGGCCCAAGGGCCGCCGATTTTCTTTGCGAGCGTCTATTCCGGTATCTCGCCAAAATTCTTCCCCACCGGCAGCACCGCGTGGCGGATCAGGCGCGAATCCTCCACCGCCGCCTGCCGGTGCTTCACCGCTTCGCGATAGACGGGGTCCCGGATCATCTCGACGAAGGCGGCGACGCTCGGGTATTCCGCGATGAAGCAATGATCCCAGCGTTCGTCCTGCGGGCCGATCAGCATCAGCTCGAACCGGCCTTGCCAGACGATGCGGCCGCCGAGGCGCTCGAACACCGGGCCGCTTTCGCGACCATAGGCCGCATAGGCCTCAGCGCCGCTGGCCTTGCGGCCGTCGGGGTAGGCGGCCTCTTTGCGTAAGCGCACCAGATTGAGCATGTGGATCGGGCCGGGGCGGTCGTTGTCCCGGAATTGCGCGAAGATCTCCTTGGTCGGATCGATGTGGCCCATAGCCGTTTCCTCTTCTTATGCGTTCGATCCTACTGCCCGCGCGCTGGAAGCGGAACTGCGGCGGGCGAATGCCGCACCTCCTAATCACGCGTTAACCTCAGGGTAACCGGGCCTTAAACAGCGACCGCTAGCGTGCGGCGGGGCGGGGTGACCGGGCGTTTTGCGTATGGGGTCGGCAAAGAAAAAGGGTGGGCGGAAGGAGCCGTTGTTCGGCTTGCCCGCGGCGCTCGCCGATCTGCGCCTGACGGCGGCGGATCGCATTCCCGGCGGCGGCGACCACAAGCCGAAGAAATCGGCCAGCAAGCGCAAGGCCGAACCCTCCGACGACGAGCCCCCGCGCGAGCGCAAGGCCCCGGCCAAGAGCAGCGGCGCCAAGCGCCGGTCGCGATCATCCATCAGCGCCGGCCTCGGCCGCCTCGTCTATTGGGGCGCCGTACTCAGCCTGTGGGGCGTCATCGCCGTGATCGGCGTCGTGATCTGGGTCGGCGCCCATCTGCCACCGATCCAGTCGCTGGAGATTCCAAAACGCCCGCCAACGATCCAGATCGTGGGCATCGACGGCACTCTGCTGGCGCAGCGCGGCGAGATGGCCGGCGCCAACGTGTCGCTGAAGGATCTGCCGCCGTACTTGCCGAAGGCATTCATCGCGATCGAGGACCGCCGCTTCTATTCGCATTTCGGCATCGATCCCGTCGGCATCCTGCGCGCGCTCGTCACCAATCTGCTCCATCACGGCGTGTCGCAGGGCGGCTCGACGCTGACGCAGCAGCTCGCCAAGAACCTGTTCCTGACCCAGGAACGCACCATGGCGCGCAAGCTGCAGGAGGCGGAGCTCGCGATCTGGCTGGAGCGCAAGCATTCCAAGAACGAGATCCTGGAGCTCTATCTCAACCGGGTCTATTTCGGCTCCGGCGCCTACGGCGTCGAGGCCGCCGCGCAGAAATATTTCGGCAAGCCGGCCAAGAACGTGACGATCGCGGAAGCCGCGATGCTGGCGGGCCTGGTCAAATCGCCCTCGCGGCTTGCGCCCAACCGCAATCCGGAAGGCGCGGAAGCGCGCGCGCAGGTCGTGCTGGCCGCGATGGCGGATGCCAAGTTCATCACCGAAGCCCAGGCGCAGGCCTCGATCGGCCACCCCTCCTACAATGTGAAGCCGGTCGGCGCCGGCACCGTGAACTACGTCGCCGACTGGATCGGCGAGGTGCTGGATGATCTCGTCGGGCAGATCGACGACAGCATCAAGGTCGAGACCACGATCGATCCGAAGCTCCAGGCGCTGGCGGAAGCCGCCATCATCGACGAGCTCGCGGCCAAGAGCGTGAAGTTCAATGTCAGCCAGGGCGCGCTGGTGGCGATGACGCCTGACGGCGCGGTGCGCGCAATGGTCGGCGGTCGGAACTATTCCGAGAGCCAGTTCAACCGCGCGGTGACCGCAAAACGCCAGCCGGGCTCGTCCTTCAAGCCGTTCGTCTATCTGACGGCGATGGAGCAGGGGCTGACGCCCGACACCATCCGCCAGGACGCGCCGATCGAGGTCAAAGGGTGGAAGCCCGAGAACTACACCCATGAGTATTTCGGCCCGGTGACGCTGACGCAGGCGCTGGCGATGTCGCTCAACACCGTCGCCATCCGCCTCGGCCTCGAGGTCGGACCGAAGAACGTGGTGCGCACCGCGCACCGGCTCGGCATCTCCTCCAAACTCGAGCCCAACGCCTCGATCGCGCTTGGCACCTCGGAAGTCTCCGTCGTCGAGCTGGTCGGCGCCTATGCGCCGTTCGCCAATGGCGGTTTCGCGGCCACGCCGCATGTGGTGACGCGGATCAAGACGCTCGACGGCAAGCTGCTCTACATGCGCCAGCCCGACGAGCACAACCAGGTGGTCGAGCCGCGCTATGTCGGCATGATGAACAGCATGATGCGGGAGACGTTGATCTCGGGCACCGCGAAGAAGGCCGATATCCCCGGCTGGCAGGCGGCCGGCAAGACCGGCACCAGCCAGGATTATCGCGACGCCTGGTTCATCGGCTACACGTCGAACCTCGTCACCGGCGTCTGGCTCGGCAACGACGACAACTCGCCGACCAAGAAGGCGACCGGCGGCGGCCTGCCCGTGGAGGTCTGGACCCGCTTCATGCGCGCCGCGCACGAGGGCGTGCAGGTCGCGGCCCTGCCGAACCTGCAAGGCAATTGGGGGCCGTCGAACCTGGTGCAGATCTCATCGCAGATATCGCCGCCGACCCAGGCGGCACCCGGAGCTTCACCTGCGCCGGTCAGCAATGGCGGCTATCGCGCCCCGCCGCCGACGCGCGCCAATGTGCGGCCGGAGCCGGCTGCAGGGCTTGACGGCTGGCTGATGGACCGGCTGTTTGGCGGAAATCGGTAGCCGCAAAACCAAGACCGCGAAACAACCCCATGCACAGTAGCCGGCGTGTCGCGGCGTGATGCGAGGTGGATCGGTCGAAGGGGCTGATGCGATGGGGCAAAAATGCGATCGCCCGCTCCAGTGCGCAAATGCGCACAAGGCGGGCGATGACACATTCCAAGATGCTAGTTGCGCAGCCTAATCCTCGACCCCGTACCGGTGCAGGTCGTTGCCGCAGGTGTCGAGCCACTTCTTGGCGCGCTCCATGGACGGGCAGATCTTGCCGCAGACGCGCCAGAACTTCGCCGAATGGTTCATCTCGACGAGATGGGCCACTTCATGCGCGGCGAGATAGTCCAGCACATAGGGCGGCGCGAGGATCAGGCGCCAGGAGAATGACAGCGAGCCGGCCGAGGTGCAGGAGCCCCAGCGGCTGGACTGATCGCGGATCGACAGCCGCTTCACCTTGACGCCGAGCTCGGCGGCGTGGATCTCCGCCGAACGCTGCAGATCCTTGCGCGCCTCGCGCTTGAGGAAGTCGTTGACGCGGCGATCGACATGCTCATGGCCACCGGCGACACAGAGAATGCGTTCACCGCTGTCGCGAATTTCTGCCCACACCGTGCCGCGGCTGCCTGCGCGATGCACGATGCGATGGGGAACGCCGCGGAGCGGTATCACTGTGCCAGGCTGGAACGGCGCAGCCTTCGGCAGACGACCGAGACGTGCCGCGATCCACGCGCCATGACGCTGCGCGAAGTCCTTGGCTTCGGCGAGCGTGCCGCGCGGCGGCATCGTGAGGATGGCTTCACGATCACTCGGATGGATTCGAAGCGTGTAACGACGCGCCCGCCGGTGTCTGCGCAGCCGAATCGCAAAGAATTGCGATCCATGGCTGATGACAAGGGTCTTCGGTTCGTGGGGCCGCCGATAAAGGAGTGCGCGTGTGGCCATGTCTGTCAGTCCGGGGAGCAGGAGATCGCCCGGATTCTGCCATAACCGCCGCCAGGGAAAGCGCTCGGCGCAAAAACAAATCATTTGCCCAATATACAGGGGTCTGACGTCCGGGAGACCCTACAGACTGGGGTTGGAACCCGCTTTTTTCGCCCCCGTTGGACGCATGCGACACCCCCAAGGGGTGAGGGCAGACTCACTCCTATAACGCTACCTAAATACCTCGAATCTGACGGGAACCAGGCCCTCCCGGAAGGTCTGGGAGAGCCCGAAATTTCGACGGGAAAGCCGAAATCCGGGATTATTCGGCTGCAAGCGCCTGCAACGAGCTCGGATTCGCAGCCGAGACCATGAAATCGTGGATACGCGGCACGATTTCCGACTTGAAGCGCGAGCCGTTGAACACGCCGTAATGTCCAACGCCCTTCTGGACGTAATGAACGCGGCGATGATCCGGGATCGAGCTGCACAATGCGTGTGTTGCTTCGGTCTGGCCGAGACCCGAAATGTCGTCGTTCTCGCCTTCGACCGTCATCAACGCAACGCGCGTCACCTTGGAGGGATCGACGCGCGTTCCACGATGGGTCATCTCGCCCTTCGGCAGCGAATGCTTCACGAACACGGTGTCGACCGTTTGCAGGTAATACTCGGCCGAGAGGTCCATCACCGCGAGATATTCGTCATAGAACTCGCGATGCTTGTCGACGAGGTCGCCGTCGCCTTTCACCAGATGGGCGAAGAGCTGCTTGTGGGCGTCCATGTGGCGGTCGAGGTTCATGCTGATGAACCCGTTGAGCTGGAGAAAGCCCGGATAGACGTCGCGCATCATGCCCGGATGCGGGAATGGCACCTTGGTGATGACGTGGTTGCGGAACCAGTCGATGCCGCGCTCCTGTGCCAGATTGTTCACGGCGGTCGGATTGCGGCGCGTGTCGATCGGACCGCCCATCAGCGTCATCGAAGTCGGCACGAATGGATCGCGCCGCGCTTCCATGATCGAGACCGCGGCGACGACAGGCACGGAAGGCTGGCACACCGCCATCACATGGGTGTTGCCACCAAGCACATGCAGCATCTCGATGACGTAGTCGATGTAATCGTCGAGGTCGAAACGGCCTTCGCTGAGCGGCACCATGCGCGCATCGGCCCAATCGGTGATGTAGACCTCATGCGCCGGCAGCAAGGCCTCGACTGTGCCGCGCAGCAGCGTCGCGTAGTGGCCGGACATCGGCGCCACGATCAGCACACGCGGCTGCGGGCTGCGCAGCGGGCGCGCGAATTTGCGATCGAAGTAAAGCAGGCTGCAGAACGGCTTTTCCCAGACCGAGCGGACCTCGACAGGGACACGGATGCCGTTGACCTCGGTGTCGTTGAGGCCCCATTCCGGCTTGCCGTAGCGGCGCGTGGTGCGCTCGAACAATTCGCAGGCCGCGGCGACCGACTTGCCGACTTCGGTACGCGCCCAGGGATTCAGCGGATTCTGAAACAGCAGCTTTGTCGCATCGGTGACTGCGCGCGCCGGATTGAGAGAGGCGTGGGCCATCTCGTACATCCAGTACATCGGCGTGGTCAGGACCGGGCTGCCTTCTGCCGCCAGGGGCGGCGCGCCGCCAAACTCACCAATAGGCATGATCAAATTCCTCTTCGCATCGCAGCATACTGCCGAATGCGTAATATTGCGTCAATGCATGGTTCCGTACATCTACGTGGCCAGACCGGCCAAACCAGCCTGAATCCACGAGAAAGTGACGTTATTCGCCACCCGAGAGCAGCGAGCCGTGCTTTCTGGCGCTGCGCAAAAGGGCAAGGAATGCCCCAAAAGAAGCCAGCAGGAGCCCAGCGTTGATGGCTAACGCTTCCAGCATCAAATCGGTTCGGAAGGTGCTCTCGATCAGGAGTGCGCGCATCCCCTCGAACACGTAAGTCGGCGGCAGCGACCAGGCGATGGCTTGCAGCCAGTGCGGCAAGACACTGACCGGATAATAGACGCAGGCGAGCGGCATGATCCCGAACATCAAGGTCCAAACGATGCTCTCGGCGCCAAGGCCGTTCCGCAGCACCAGCCCCGACACAAAGATGCCGACCGACCAGCTGGTGAAGATCAGGTTGCAGAAGAAGGCGATCAGCGGCAGGCCGAGGCTGTAGACATTGAAGTGAAAGAACGCGATCGCGAGCAGCGTCATCGGGATGACGCCAATCGCAAGCCGGATCAGGCTCATCGCCATCAGCGAGAGCAGAAACTCGATCGGCTTCAGCGGGCTCATCATGAGGTTGCCGAGGTTGCGCGCCCACATCTCCTCCAGAAAGGAGATGGAGAAACCGAGCTGGCCGCGGAACAGGATGTCCCAGAGAATGACAGCGCCGATCAGCGTGCCGCCGGCGCGCGCAAAGAAATTGGCGTTCTGGGCGATGTAGAGCTGAAGGAAGCCCCAGGTTATGATCTGGAGCGCCGGCCAGTACAACAGCTCGAGCAGCCGCGGCCAGGACGACATCAACAAATACCAGTAGCGCAGGATCATCGCGCCGATGCGTTGCACGGAGATGCCGCGGTGCAGGGCGAGCTCGCTCATCGCGCTGCCTCCTGCGCACCATTGACCCGGCCGCGCGCGACGTCCAGGAACACCTCTTCCAGCGTGGTGCGGTTGTAGCGGGCCATGATGGCGTCGGGCGTGTCGTCGTCCTCGACGCGGCCGCGCTTCATGATGATGACGCGGTCGCAGAGCCGCTCGACCTCGAGCATGTTGTGCGACGCAAGCAGGATGGTGGCGTTGTTATCCTTCCGATAGCGCTCCAGATGGCTCCGCACCCAGTCGGCCGTATCAGGATCGAGCGAGGCGGTCGGCTCGTCCAGCAGCAACAACTCGGGCTGGTTGATCAGCGCCTTCGCCAGCGCAACACGGGTCTTCTGCCCGGCCGAGAGCTTGCCGTTGGCGCGGTCGATGAAATCGTTGAGATCGAGATCGTCGGCCAGTTTTGCGATGCGGTCAGCAAGGTGCCTGACTGCATAGAGCTTGCCGAAAATCGTGAGGTTCTGCCGCACCGTCAGCCGCATCGGCATGTCGACATAGGGGCTTTCGAAATTCATCCGCCCCAGCACCTCGGCACTCTCTTCCGGCATTCGATGACCGAGCACGCGGACACGGCCGGAGGTCGGCAGCACCAGCCCCATGATCATGGCGATGGTGGTGGTCTTGCCGGCGCCGTTGCCGCCGAGCAGCCCGGTGATGCTGCCGCGGGGAAGCGAAAAGGAGATACCGTCGACCGCGCGGGTCTGCTTGTAGACCTTGACGAGACGATCGACCTCGATGGCCGCGGACGAAATGCCCTCCGCGACAGTCGGCCAGCTTGAAGCCTTGGAGTTCTCAGTCATGCTGGAGGCGTTCTCCGCCATTGCGCGGTGGAGCGCAAGACTTGTAACTCGAAGGCTTGTAACGCATTGGACTTGTAACTCGTTGGAATCGTGGGCCAGCGTGTTTGTGATAGGACACGCGCACCGCTAGATTGGCCTGTCATGACCGAGACCGCCGCTTCCGACTTCCGCCCGTCGCAACGACATATCCGCCTGGACACCATCCTGCGGCTGCGCTGGCTTGCGGTGCTGGGCCAGTTAGCTGCGATCTTCATCGTGGCGCAGGGGCTCGAGTTCGATGTCGCCATTGTTCCCTGCGTCAGCATCATCGGCCTGTCGGCCATGCTCAATCTGGTACTCCAGACTGCGGTCAATCCGATGCAGCGGCTGGAGCCGATCCACGCAGCCGCGCTGCTGGCGCTCAACATCGTGGAACTGGCCGGGCTGTTGTTCTTCACCGGCGGATTGCAGAACCCGTTCTCGTTCCTGTTCCTCGCGCCTGTCCTGATTTCGGCCACCGCCTTGCCGGCCCGGCTGACCTTTGGCCTCGGCATCCTCGCCGTCGCCTGCGCCTCGATCCTGTTCTTCGTTCATTTCCCGCTGCCGTGGGACTCGGAAGATCCGGTGGTGCTGCCGCCGATTTATCTCGTCGGCGTCTGGCTTTCGATCGTGCTCGCGATCGGCGTCACCAGCCTCTACTCGTTTCAGGTGACCGAAGAAGCGCGCAAGCTGGCGGACGCGCTCGCCGCGACCGAGCTGGTGCTGACGCGCGAGCAGCATCTGACCCAGCTCGACGGATTGGCCGCCGCCGCAGCGCACGAGCTCGGCACGCCGCTGGCGACCATCTTCCTGATCTCGCGCGAGTTGCAGAAGACGGTGAAGGATCCAGTGTTTGCCGCCGACCTGAAGACCCTGCGCGAGCAGACGCAGCGTTGCCGCGACATCCTGAGCAAGATCACCCAGCTCTCCTCCACCGGCGCGCCGTTCGACCGCATGAAACTGTCCGAGCTGATCGAGGAAGTGGTGGCGCCGCATCGCGATTTCGGCGTCGACATCAAGGTGCGGATTGCCGTGGCCGCAACAGCCGAGCCGGTCGGATCGCGCAATCCGGCGGTGCTCTACGGCGTCGGCAACATCATCGAGAACGCGGTCGATTTCGCCAACTCCGCGGTGGAAGTGAATGCCTGGTGGAACAACGACACGATCGAGATCGTGATCTCCGACGACGGCCCGGGCATTCCGCCCGATCTCATGAACCGCATCGGCGAACCCTATCTGTCGCGGCGGCGCGCCCAGGATTCCGGCGGCGGCCTCGGGCTTGGCGTGTTCATCGCCCGCACGCTGCTCGAACGCACCGGCGCCAAGGTCTCGTTTACCAACCGGACCTTTCCGGAACACGGCGCGGTGGTGCAGATTGCGTGGCCGCGCGAGCGTTTTGAGGCTATCGAGAGCTTCGAGGAAACAATAGGATAGGCCGCGACCTTGCGTCGCATGCGAGGCCCGATCGACTATTGGCGGCCTTGGCACCGCCTGATTGCGACGCCATATGTAGATGTGCAGGAGAGAGGACAAAACCTTGAACGCCATCGCCGAACTGAATGAACAGACCGACCGCTCGCTTCTCATCGTTGAGGACGACAAGCCGTTCCTGGAGCGCCTGTCGCGCGCCATGGAGACACGCGGCTTTGCGGTGACGTCATGTGACACGGTCTCGGATGGTCTTGCACAAATCGGCAAGTCCGCTCCGGCCTTCGCTGTGGTTGATCTCAGGCTCGGGGACGGCAACGGTCTCGACGTCGTCTCCGCGCTGAAGAAGAAGCGTCCCGAAGCCCGCGCCATCGTATTGACCGGCTATGGCAACATCGCCACCGCCGTCACCGCGGTGAAGATGGGCGCGATCGATTATCTCTCGAAGCCCGCGGATGCCGACGACGTCGTCGCCGCGCTGCTCTCGACCAGCGCTGAAAAATCCGAGCTGCCGGCGAACCCGATGTCGGCAGACCGCGTGCGCTGGGAGCACATCCAGCGCATCTACGAGATGTGCAATCGCAACGTCTCGGAAACGGCGCGCCGCCTCAACATGCACCGCCGCACCTTGCAGCGGATCCTGGCCAAGCGCGCGCCGAGGTAATGTTGCCGTAGGGTGGGCAAAGGCGCACAGCGCCGTGCCCACCGCTTCTCTCTGAATTTCATCGATGAATTGGGTGGGCACGCTTTCGCTTTGGCCACCCTACGGCACCCTTATTGGGACGCCGCTACTCCCAAAAATCCGCGTGCCCCTGCGGATCGAGCAGGCGGTTGATGCGCAAGCCTGCCGCCATGCCAAACCGCACCGTCATCTGCTTGCGCGTGGCGGCGGCGATTTTGTGCTCGGGCGCTTCGCAATGCATGTGCGCGCCATAGGCATCGGCGATGATCAGGCCGGTGTCCTGCGGAAAGATCTCGCAAGGCAGATCCTGCGTGAAGGCAAAGAACAGCCGGTCGCAATGAGCGCGGTATTCGTGCCATTTCTGATCGGCGCGCAGATCCTCGACCGACGATTTGATCTCGACAATCCAGATCTCGCCGCGCTCGTTCAGCGCCACCAGATCGGCGCGCCGGCCCGACGGCAGCGGCAATTCGCTGATGCAGGAAAAGCCGAGCGAACGTAACAGCCGCGCCGTGCCACGCGCGATCGCGAGCGCTGTCTCCGACTGACGGCGGTCAGGCGGTGGAACAAGGGCAATGTTGCGGGCGGGGCTGTCCATGTGGGGCAGATTAGCCGATTCCTCCGTTGTCGTCCTGGCGAAAGCCAGGACCCGTTACCCCCGGGGGGTGCAGCACGCCGGCTGCAATTACGAGTCTTCGCCAAACTGCGTCTGGGATGATGGGTCCTGGATCTGCGCTTCGCTTGTCCAGGACGACACCTCCAGCGTGGGAACCAGGCCAGCTCAAATCGCTTATCACGCAGCCGCCGACAGTTGCGGACGGAGCGAATGAGGCTGCGCGCGCATGATCGACGATCTCTGGTACAAAAACGGCGTGATCTATTGCCTGTCGGTCGGCACCTATATGGATGCCAACGGCGACGGCATCGGCGACTTCAAGGGCCTGCTGCGCCGGCTCGATTATCTGCACGGGCTCGGCATCACCACGATCTGGCTGATGCCGTTCCAGACCTCGCCCGGCCGCGACGATGGTTACGATGTCGCCGACTATTACAGCGTCGATTCCCGTTACGGCACGCTCGGCGATTTCGTCGAGTTCACCCATGGCTGCAAGCAGCGCGGCATCCGAGTCATCATCGACCTCGTCGTCAACCACACCTCGGACCAGCATCAATGGTTCAAGGAAGCGAGGCGCGACAAGAACTCGCCCTACCGAGACTGGTATGTGTGGTCCGACAAGAAGCCGGCCAACGCCAACACCGGTATGGTGTTTCCCGGTGTCCAGAAGTCGACATGGACCCGCGACAAGGAAGCCGGCGCCTGGTTCTTCCATCGCTTCTACGATTTCCAGCCCGATCTCAACACCTCGAATCCGGATGTGCAGGCCGAGATTTTGAAGATCATGGGCTTCTGGATCCAGCTCGGCGTCTCCGGCTTCCGCATGGACGCCGTGCCCTTCGTGATCGCCACCAAGGGCGCGAAGGTCAGGAAGCCCGTCGAGCAATACGACATGCTGCGCACCTTCCGCGAATTCCTGCAATGGCGGCAGGGCGACGCCATCATCCTCGCCGAAGCCAACGTGAAGCCGGAAACCGACATGGACTATTTCGGCCGCGATGGCGACCGCATGCACATGATGTTCAACTTCCAGGCCAACCAGAACCTGTTCTATGCGCTAGCGTCCGGCGATTCGCGTCCGCTGGCGAAGGCGCTGAAGGCGACCAAGCCGCGGCCGGCCGCGGCGCAATGGGGCCTGTTCCTGCGCAATCACGACGAGCTCGATCTCGGCCGGTTGACCAAGGCGCAACGCGACCTGGTCTTCAAGCGCTTTGGTCCGGACAAGGACATGCAGCTCTACGACCGTGGCATCCGCCGCCGGCTCGCGCCGATGCTGGGCGGCGACCGACGGCGGCTCGAGCTCGCCTACAGCCTGATGTGCACACTGCCGGGAACGCCTGTGATCCGCTACGGCGACGAGATCGCCATGGGCGACGATCTCTCGCTGCCGGAGCGCAATTGCGCGCGCACACCGATGCAATGGTCGACCGAGCCGCAGGGCGGCTTCACCAAGAGCAGCAAGCCGGCGAGCCCCGTCATCGATAAGGGGCCCTACGGCTTCGAGCACCTCAATGTCGCAAAACAGCGGCGCGATCCGAATTCGATGCTGAACTGGACCGAGCGTATCGTGCGCATGCGCAAGGAAGTGCCGGAGATCGGCTGGGGCGATTTCGCCATCATCGCGACGCGCGATCCCGCCGTCTTCATCATGCGTTACGACTGGCGCAACAATTCCGTGCTGTTCGTGCACAATCTGGATGAGAAGCCGCGGGAGACCACGTTCTCGGCGGGACTGCCCGGCGATGCCGGTGAGCACCTGATCAATTTGCTGGCGGAAGACCACAGCCACGCCGACAAGCGCGGCCAGCACCGCGTCGTGCTGGAGCCGTATGGCTATCGCTGGTATCGCGTTGGCGGGCTGGACTATCTGTTGAAACGGAGCGATATCGACGAGAGCAACGCTGGGAACAAGCATCCGGGATAGTGTCACAGCGTCGTCCTGGCGAAAGCCAGGACCCATCACCCCAAGGGTTCGTCGTCGCCCGAGCTAGTAACCACCGGCCTTCGCCAAACTCATCCCTGGGGTAATGGATCCTGGATCTGCGCTTCGCTGTTCCAGGACGACGGCTAGGTATGAGGCGGCGCCACCACGACGCCCTCATTGCCACGCAGATCCAGCACGCCCTCAAGCCTCTCCCCCTCGCGATCCAGGAACGTCGACAGCAATATCTCGCTGCCAAAGCGGATCGAACTGGTGGTCACCGCAATCGGCTCGGGGCCGAGATTGAGCACCACGATGAGCGCCCTGCCCTCGGCCTCACGGCGATAGATCAGCAGGTCGCCTTGCGCGGCGATCGGATGATAGTCGCCGGCGACAAGCGCGGGCGAACTCTTCCGCAGCGCGATCAGACGCTTGCACAGGCTGAGGATCGAGCGCGCGTCGGCTTCGAGATTGACGACGTTCTCATGGATATGGTCGTCGGGCAGCGGCAACCATGGTCTGACGTCCGAGAAGCCGCCGAACTGCGACGAATCCCATTGCATCGGCGTACGGCAGCCGTCGCGACCGACGCCGATGCCGGGCACGTTCTTCTCGAAGGGATCGCGAACGTCCTCCGGCGCGATCGCGAGCTGATGCATGCCGATCTCGTCGCCGTAATAGAGCGTCGGCGTGCCGCGCAGTGTCAGCAGCAGCATGGCGGCGATGCGGGCCTGCTCGGGACCGACACGGCTCGCAACGCGCGGGCGATCGTGATTGCCGAGCACCCAGTTCGGCCAGGCGCCTGTGGGCAGCGCCTTCTCGTAATCCTCGATGATCTTCTCGATCGAGCGCGCGCTCCAGAAGGTCGAGAGCAACGCGAAATTGAACGGCATTTGCGCGCCGGTGAGATCGTTGCCGTAATAGGCCATCAGGCGGTGCAGCGGCAGATAGACCTCGCCGATCAAGACGCGCGCGGAATAGGCATCGGTGACGCGCCGCATCTCGGCGATGACGTCGAACACCTCCGGCTGGTCGGTGGAGTATTGCGTCAGGATCTTCTCGTTCGGCGGCCGGCCCTCGACATAGCGCGGGTTCGGCGGGTTGTCGCGAAACGCGGCATCCTTGATCAGGTGCCAGATCACGTCGACGCGAAAGCCGTCGACGCCTTTCTCGAGCCAGAACCGCATCACGTCGTACATCGCCGCGCGGACATCGGGGTTGCGCCAGTTGAGGTCCGGCTGCTGGGCGAGGAAGGCGTGGTAGTAATATTGGCCGGTGGCCTCGTCGAATTGCCACGCGCTGCCGCCGAACTCGGACAGCCAGTTGTTCGGGACGCCGCCATCGGGCGCCGGATCGCGCCAGATGTACCAGTCGCGCCTGGGGTTATCGCGCGAGGCGCGGCTCTCGACGAACCAGGGATGCTGGTCGGAGGTGTGGTTCGGGACGAGATCGAGGATCAGCTTCAATCCGTTGTCGTGCGCGGCGGCGAGCAGCGCGTCGAAATCCGTCATGGTGCCGAACAGCGGATCAATACCCGTATAGTCGGAGATGTCGTAGCCGAAATCGGCCATCGGCGAGGGGAAGATCGGCGACAGCCAGATCGCATCGACGCCGAGCGATTTCACATAAGGCAGTCGTCGCAAAATGCCGGCGAGATCGCCGACGCCGTCACCGTCCGAGTCCTGAAAGGAGCGCGGATAGATCTGATAGAAGATGCCGTCGCGCCACCAAAAGTCGCCGCCCTGTGCCATCTCGGACATCCGCCTGGAAATCTGCTTCGCGCGAGAGAACGCGGAAGCAACGCCCCCGGTTCAAACAGCCACACCAATTGGGACGACCGTGTGACATCAGCCTGTTCCGCAGGCCGACCACGACTATTTTGCTTGGCGGCGCAGCAAAAATCGGCATTGTGAGGCCATGAGCGAGCAAACCGACACCCAACAAGCCAAAGCCGGCGCGATCATCGTGCCCGTGACGCTGTTCGAGCAGAACTGCACCATCATCTGGGACGAGCCTTCCAAGAAGGCCGTGGTGATCGATCCCGGCGGGGACGTGCCGAAGATCCTGGACGCGATCAAGCAGACCGGCGTCACCGTGGAGAAGATCTGGCTGACCCACGGCCATATCGACCATGTCGGCGGCGCGGCCGACTTGCGCGATGCACTGAAAGTGCCGATCGAGGGCCCGCATGTCGCGGACAAATATCTGCTCGACAACGTGGTCGAGAGCGGCGCGCGCTTCGGCATGACTGATGTGCGCAATTTCGAGCCAGACCGCTGGCTCGACGAAGGCGACAGCGTATCGATCGGCGACTTGACGTTCGACATCCTGCACTGCCCCGGTCACTCACCGGGCAGCGTGGTGTTCTTCAACGGGGATTTGCGCTTTGCCCATGTCGGCGACGTCTTGTTCGCCGGCTCGGTCGGGCGCACCGATTTGCCCGGCGGCAGCCACGCCACGCTGATCAACTCGATCATGACGAAGCTGCTGCCGCTCGGCGACGACGTCGGCTTCATCTGCGGCCACGGCGCCGGCTCGAGCATCGGCCAGGAGCGGATGACCAATCCGTTCATCACCGGCGAGATGTGAGCGCGCCGCGCGCTACTTCATCAATCCCGCCGCCGTCATGGCGCGGGTGATGACCTGGCCGAGATCGAAGCGGCTAGCCTGCTCGCGCTTCGGCTCGGCCTTCTCCTCGGCCACCTTCACACGGATCGTGCGGGCGAGATGCGGCGCCGGCGAACGCACGGGGGCTGCCTTTGCCGGAGCGACGGGCTTCGCCTCATCCTTCTTCGCCTCCTGAATCCAGCCGGTGAGGCCGAAGAATTTTGCGATGTGATAAGACGAGGAAATGCCGGCCTCGATCAGGAACGCGCCTTCGACGCCGTAGCGCTGATCGTTGTCGGCAAGCCCGAGCGGCGTGCCGTGCGCCATGCCTGTGATGGCGTAGGACTCGACCAGCGTTTCGCCGTCCCTGTTCCACCAGGCCTGACGCGGATAGCCGTCGACGACGGTCTCGGCCATCGGGATCATCGGCAGGTCGTGCAGATCGAGCCACTGCTTGACGATCTCGTTGGCGTTGCCGGGATTGACGGTGCGGTCGGCGCTGCCGTGCCACACCGACACTTTCGGCCAGGATCCGCGATGGTTGGACGCCCGCCGCACGAAATCGCCGAGCTCGCGCTCGGGCCGCTCAGGCGAGTGAAACATACCGTCGAGCGCTTCGCGCAAGTTCGACGCGATGCCGTAGGGAAGACCCGCGATGATCGCGCCGGCCGCGAACACCTCCGGATAGGTCGCAAGCATCACCGAGGTCATGCCGCCGCCGGCGGAAAGACCGGTGATGTAGATGCGCCTGGGATCGACGCGATGCGCCCCGACCATATGCGCGATCATCTCGCGGATCGAACGCGCCTCGCCAGAGTCGCGCGCGGTGTCGTCAGGGTTGAACCAGTTGAAGCAGGTGTTGCCATTGTTGATGCGCTGCTGCTCGGGCATGACGAGCGCAAAGCCATAGTGACGCGCGAGCGTCGACCAGCCCGCACCGAGGTCGTAAGCCGCTGCCGTCTGGCCGCAGCCGTGCAGCACGACGACGAGCGCGCGCGGCTTCTGCAACTGCGCCGGCACGAAGGCGAACATGCGCAAGGCGCCGGGATTGTCGCCAAAGCCGGTGACCTCCTGCAGCGGGCTGGACGAGTCAGCGCTTGCGCCGAAGTCGGGCAGGCGCAGACCGTCCATCCTTGGCAAACGTCTCAACAGATCGACATTTCGGGCTAGCGACACGGCAAATTCCTGGTGGGCGACTTTCAACGTTTACCCAGACCAGATAGTTGCTGCAGTGCAAAATGAAAAGGCCGTGTGCTGCCGATCCCTGCGGAATCACGCCAAATCCCGCGAAAAACCGCATGTATTAACCCCAATGCCTCAACTTCGTGCAGATGCGCGGCGCATCCACGTCAGGAATGCGGCTGACATCATGATTAATGTCACAAACAGCGCGAGCGAGACGAGAAAACCTGCGCGCGCTGATTGCAACGATTCGATTGCGAAGAACACCGCGCCGATCGCGGCCACTCCGGCCGCATTTCCGATCTGCGCTGTCGTGCCGTATATGCCCGACGCCGAGCCCGCCGCGACAGGCTTGACGGTCGAGAGCACGGCGCCCGACAGCGGCGCCATCACCAGGCCCTGGCCGTAGCCGAAGATGAGCATGATCAGCGCGAGCGCGATCGGCGTCGGCGCGTCGAGCGCGTCTACGACAAGCGCAAGCGCGGCGAGGCCCGCGATCTGCAACGCGCAGCCTTCGAGCAAAACCCTGGTACCCCGATGCCTTGCCCGCGCGCCGCTATGGCGCGAGGCGACGACGAAGGCCAGCGCGAGCGGAATGAAGGCGAGGCCGGCCGCGAGCGGCGGGATCTTCAGGCCGCGCTGCATGAACAGCGTCATCACCAGATAGAACGAGAGATTGGCGGCAAAGAAAAAGAAGGCGGCGCCAAGCCCGCGCAGGAACGCGGCATCCGCCAGCAGCGTCAGATCGATCAGCGGCATGCCGGCGCGCGCGACCGCGTGTTCGAGCTTGACGAATGCAAAGAGGATCACGCCGCCGCCTGCCATCACCGCCCACAACCACGGCGCCCAGCCGACATCGTGGCCGAACAGCAGCGGGCCGATCAGGCACAACAGCCCTGCGAACAACACCACGCTGCCCTTGATGTCGAGCCTTGTGCCCGCTCGCCGCGGCACCGTCGGCATGATCAGCCAGGCAGCCGCGGCGATGACGAGGCCGCAAGGCACGTTGACGAAGAACACCGAACGCCAGCCGGTATGGGCAAGGTCGATCGTGACCAGCAGACCACCAAGCAGAAAGCCGGCGGCACCCGCGAGCCCGAGCACGATGCCATAGATGGCGAAGGCGCGGCTGCGCGACTCGTCCGTGAACATCAGATGCAGGGTCGCCAGCACCTGCGGCACCATCAGCGCTGCGGTGGCACCCTGCGCCAGCCGGGCGATGATCAGCTCCATGCCTGAATGTGCGAGCCCGCACCACAGCGACGTCGCGGTGAAGCCGAGCACGCCGACGAGAAACACCTTCCTGGTGCCGTGGATATCGCCAAGCCGGCCGCCGGTGACGACCAGCGTCGCATAGGCGATCAGATAGATCGCGATGACGGATTCGATCTGCGCCGGGCTCGCGTGCAGATCGACCGCGATGGTGGGGATGGCGACGTTCACGATGAAGGCGTCGACGCCGAACATGAATTGCGCGGCGACGACAATCGCCAGCACCCACCAGCGCCGGGTCGAATCGACGGGCTTTGTGACGGTTTGATGCATCGGCGCGGGCCCCTTCGAACTGCCGGACTGATGATTTCAGCCCTCAGGTCTCTCCGCCATTACCTCGGAGGTCAGATTTGCGGGCCCCTTGCCTTCTCCCCGCAAGCGGGGAGAGGGAGATGATGAGCGCATGCCTGCATTCCGCTGCGCGGGACATCGCGTGATTGCGTTCGTGCCGTCGGACACGTAGCCTCTCGCCACCAACACACAAAAAACTCAGCCGGAGAGAACGCCATGGCGCGCTTGAAGTTTGGAGCCTTTCTTGCCCCGCATCACCCGATCGGGGAGCATCCGATGCTCCAGTTTCGGCGCGATCTCGATCTGGTCGAGCAGCTCGACGCGCTCGGCTATGACGAGTTCTGGTGCGGCGAGCACCATTCCTCCGGCTGGGAGATGATCGCCTCGCCCGAGATGTTCCTGGCCGCGGCCGGCGAGCGCACCAAGCGGATCAGGCTCGGCACCGGCGTGATCTCGCTGCCCTATCACCACCCCTTCAACGTCGCCCAGCGCATGGTGCAGCTCGACCACATGACCGGCGGCCGCGCCATCTTCGGCTCCGGCCCCGGCGCTCTGGCCTCGGACGCACATACGCTCGGCATCGACCCGATGACGCAGCGCGATCGCCAGGATGAGGCGATCGACGTGATCCGTCGCCTCTTCAATGGCGAGCGTGTCACCGCCAAGACCGAGTGGTTCACCATGAACGACGCCGCGCTCCAGCTTCTGCCGTTGCAGGAGGAGATGCCGTTTGTCGTCGCCTCGCAGATCTCGCCGTCGGGCATGACCCTCGCCGGCAAATATGGCATCGGCATCATCTCGCTGGGCTCGATGACGACGCAGGGGCTGATGTCGCTGCAGCAGCAATGGCAATTCGCCGAGGATGCCGCCAAGAAGCACGGCACGAAGGTCGACCGCGCCGACTGGCGCGTGCTGCTGACCTTCCACATCGCCGAAAGCCGCGAACAGGCCCGCAAGGAGGCCGGCGCCGGGCTGATGCGCTGGCACAACGAATATAATGTCGGCACGCTGCAGCGGCCGGGCCTCACCGCCTTCTCCTCGCCTGACGAGGCCGTGGACAAGACCGCCTTCGTCGAAGGTGCCGCGTCCACCATCGGCACGCCCGACGATCTCGTCAAAACCATCAAGAACGTGATGGAGGTATCAGGCGGCGTCGGTGCCATCATCGGCTTCGTGCACGATTGGGCCAATCCGGAAGCCACGCGCCGGAGCTGGGACATGGTGGCGCGCTATGTCGTGCCGGAAATCAACGGCTATATCGACGGCCTGCGCAGGTCGCAAAAATTCGTGATCGAGAACCGCGCGATTTTCGAGCGCGCCGGTCAGGCCGTGATGGCCAAGATCATGCAGAACGAGAAGGCCGCCGAGGCATTGAAGGTCACCGGCCCCGGCCGGGTCGCGATTCCCGCCGTCAACGCGCCGGATTTGCAGAAGGAAGCGGCGAAGCGGTAGGCGCGCAAGACTATCCAGTGGTCGTCCCGGAAGGCCGGGACGACCCGCGGAGTATGTGACGACACCCACGTCATCGTGCCGGTTTTGTGCTATGTCGTCGGGGTCAGCCATCCGGAGCAATCGTCATGTCGATGCAGAATGTGGCCACATCCGCGCTTCAGTACACCGCGCCGAAACGCAATGAGCTGACGCACATCCCCGGCGACGAAGGCTGGCCGGTCATCGGCAAGACGTTTCAGGTCCTCGCCGATCCCAAGGGGCATATCGAGCGAAACGGCGCGAAATACGGCCCGGTCTACCGCACCCATATTTTCGGCGAGACCAACATCGTGCTGCTCGGCCCCGAGGCCAACGAGCTCGTGCTGTTCGACCAGCAAAAGCTGTTCTCCTCGACCCATGGCTGGAACAACGTGCTTGGCCTGTTGTTTCCGCGCGGGCTGATGCTGCTCGATTTCGACGAGCACAGGCTGCATCGCAAGGCGTTGTCGGTCGCGTTCAAGTCCGGGCCGATGAAGTCCTATCTCAGCGATCTCGACCGCGGCATCTCCGCGCGCGTCGCGCAATGGAAGGCCAAGCCGGGCGAGATGCGGCTTTATCCGGCGATGAAGCAGCTCACGCTCGATCTCGCCGCGACGTCCTTTCTCGGCGCCGACATCGGACCGGAGGTCGACGAGATCAACCGCGCCTTCGTCGACATGGTGGCGGCTGCGGTCGCCCCGATCCGCCGTCCCCTTCCCGGCACGCAGATGGCGGCAGGCGTGAGGGGGCGCAAGCGCATCATCGCCTATTTCCGCGAGCAGATTCCGCTGCGACGTGGCAATCACGGCGGCGATGATCTGTTCTCGCATCTCTGCCGCGCCACCCATGAGGATGGCGCGCTGCTGTCCGACCAGGACATCATCGACCATATGAGCTTCCTGATGATGGCCGCGCACGACACGCTGACCTCGTCGCTGACGTCTTTCATCGGTGAGCTCGCCGCCAATCCCGACTGGCAGAGCCGGCTGCGCAGCGAAGTTCTCGCGCTGGGGCTCGCGCCGGATGCAGCCAGCAGCTTCGATGATCTCGAAAAAATGCCGCTGTCGGAAATGGCCTTCAAGGAAGCGCTGCGGATCAAGCCGCCGGTGCCCTCGATGCCGCGGCGCGCGATGCGCGATTTCACCTTCAAGGGCTATGCGATTCCCGCCGGAACCGCTGTCGGCGTCAATCCACTCTACACGCACCACATGAAGGATATCTGGCCGGAGCCTGATCGCTTCGATCCCTTGCGCTTTACCGAGGAGGCCCAGCGCAATCGCCATCGCTTCGCCTGGATTCCGTTCGGCGGCGGCGCCCATATGTGCCTCGGCCTGCATTTCGCCTACATGCAGGCGAAATGCTTCGCGCGGCACTTCCTGCAGAACATCGAGGTGTCGCTGGAGCCTGGCTACAAGCCGGAGTGGCAGATGTGGCCGATTCCGAAGCCGCGGGATGGATTGAGGGTGAGGATGAAGGCGGTGTAGCCGCCGCTCTCGTAGCGTGGGCAAAGGCACAGAGCGCCGAGCCCACCATTTCTCAATGAGAGGAAGTTGGTGGGCACGGCGCGCGAGGGGCGCGCCTTTGCCCACCCGACGGCACCTCGCGCGCCGCTACACTCCCCGATCAAACGCCTTACGCACAGCACCGCCTCGCTCTCCGGTAGACGCCGGCCCGCGATCACAATTTTGGCACCTTCGGCAACCAAGACTTGCGCGGTACTTAATCCGATCCCGCTCGTCGCACCCGTGATCACCGTAACCACGCCGTCAAGCCAGGCCCTGGAATGGGCCTGTTTTCGAATGATTTGATGCCAAATGGCGGACACCGATCGATGACATCGCTGCGACATCAAGCGCCGCAACCATCGCTGTTCCAGCCTGATAGCGACAAGGCAAGCTTTGCTTGCGCATCCGAGATGCGTAACATCGTGGCCCGCCTCTCGATTTTCGGACGGAGATCGCAACCGGGCCGCGCATGGGGAAGCTAATCGACGAATTCCGCAAGGGCTGGCGGGGCGTGGCGACGCCGTCGCTGGGCCTGAGCCTTGCGTTCGCGCTGGCCTGCCTGCTGCTTTCGACTTTGGCGCGCTGGGGACTCGCGCATGTGCGCCCCGACGTCTATTTCACGCCGTACTTCCCCGCCGTGTTCTTTGCAGCGGCCTTCGGAGGATTTCGGGTCGGTATCGTGACCGCGCTGGTCGGCGGCGTGCTCGGTGTCGTCCTGAATTTCGACGATGTGTCTGCCGATCGTGCGCGCTTCGCGCTGTTGACGCTCTATTGGGGCGTCTGCGCCCTGACCATCTGGGGCGTCGAGCACTATCGAACGATGCTTGCCGAGCAGCGCCGGATCTCCAGGCGGCTGATCGAAGAGGAAGAGTATCGCAAGCTGCTGGTCGACGAGCTGCAGCACCGGCTGAAGAACAAGCTGTCGACCGTGCACGCCGTGCTGCATCAGGTGCTGCACGACCAGCCGCAGGTCTGGGCCCGGATCGACCCGCGGCTGCGTTCGCTGGCCGCGACCGACGATCTGATCTCGCGGATCGACAAGGGCGGTTGCGACATCCGCGATCTCCTGATCTCCGAGCTCGGCCCGTACGGCCATGTCCGCTTCACCCTCAACGGAGAGCGGCTGTTCCTGCCGCCGAAGCTCGCGGTGACACTGTCATTGATGTTTCACGAGCTTGCCACCAACGCCGGCAAATACGGCGCGTTCTCCGCACCGCGCGGATTGTTGCAGGTGTCATGGACCCTCAATGACGATCGTCTGACCATCACGTGGGACGAAACCGAGGGGCCGACCGTTGGCGAAATCTCCACGCCGGGCTTCGGTACCAAGCTCTTGAAGTCCGCGCTGTCAGCCTTCGACGGCAAGACCGAGATCTCATATTTGAAGACTGGGCTGCACTGCATCATGCAGTGTCGCATTCCCAGGAGCGAATAGAGCTGGTCACCTCTCCCCGGCGGGGAGAGGTGGACCGCCCCCGGAGCTCACATCGGATTCAATCAGCGCTCGTGACGCCTCTCACCTCGCCGCAAACGAAAGACAAGCGCGCGCTTCGCCCGCGCTTTCGCAAGTGCCGTTGACGTTCTGTTAATGACGATCGACGGCGCGCCTCGCGGCACGACGTTTCTCCCCGGAACACCCCCGTATTTCAGCGGACTCCTTAACCAAACCTAAGAGGGAACTGCGCATGATCGCGCTCATTGCAAAGGCGCTGAAACAACAAGATTCATGACTTCTATGAACGACAATACACATAACGGCGCCAGCGAAGCCGAACTCGGATTTCTCAAGGAAATCGTTAGAATGCTGCCTGCCGGCCTCACCGTGCAGGACGCGCAAGGCAAGCTTCTCCTGGTTAACGATGTCGCCGCCGCCCAGCTCGGCATGGACGGCAGCCGTCCGTCGCCGGATCTCGCGCAGCGTCGCGAGGCCTGTGAGCGCGCGCTCCGGGCCGGGCAGCCTGTCGTCTCCGAAGAAGCGCTTCAGGACGGTCCTGCGCGCCAGGTGTTGTTGACCACCCACCGACCGGTGCAGCTCGCCGGCCGCGAACTCTTGATCTCGGCGTCCGCCGACATCACCGAGCAGAAAAATTTCGAGGACCAGCTGTTTCGCTCGGCCTATTTCGACGAGTTGACCGGACTGCCCTCGCGGCGCGTCATCGAGCATCGCGCCAACAGCCTGCTCGGCCGCGATCGCAGCGGCGAGCGCTTCGCGCTGGCCTTTCTCGACGTCGACAATTTCAAGCACATCAACGACTATTACGGCCACGCCGTCGGCGACGCGCTGCTGGTCGAGCTTTCGAAACGGCTCGGGCGCGACTTGCGCGAGTCCGATATGCTGTCGCGCATCTCCGGCGACGAATTCCTGCTGCTGCTCTCGCCTATCCGGAGCCAGGAGGAAGTCGCCGAATTCATGACCTCGACATTGGAGCGGCTGACGGCTCCCTTCTTCATCGACAATTCGGAAGTGTTCGCCTCGACCTCGGTCGGTATCAGCCTGTATCCCGACCATGGAAGCAGCTTCGAGACGCTGCGCCAGAACGCCGACATCGCGATGTACCGCATCAAGAACAACGGCAAGGGATCCGCCGCCTTCTTCGATACCGGCATGGAGCGCGAGGCGCTGGCGCGGATGAAGATCGAGCAGTCGCTGCGGATGGCCATCCTCGAGAAACGCTTCTGCTGCGCCTTCCAGTCCAAGGTCGACATCCGCACGCAAGCCGTGAAGGGCATCGAAGCGCTGGTGCGCCTGCGCGACGACGAGGGCGTCATCCAGGCACCGGGCTCCTTCATCAATCTCGCCGGCGAGCTCGGTCTGATCGACGAGCTCACTCATCTCGTGCTCGCCGAGATCGTCAAGTCGATCGACCTGATCAACGAGACCTTTGGCGCGGAAGCGACCATCAGCATCAACGTCGCCGCCAAGCAGGCCGGCAACCCCGAATTCATGCGCAATTTCGCCCAGGCGCTCGATGACACCGGCTTTCCCCGGCGATTCATGATCGAGGTGACGGAAGATGCCTTCGTCGCCAAGAACCACTTCCAGGCCGAGATCCTGCCGATGTTCCGCAAGCTCGGCGTCGGCATCTCCATCGACGATTTCGGCACCGGCTATTCGTCGCTGTCGGCGCTCGCCGACATCACCGCCGACGAGATCAAGATCGACCGCTCCTTCATCACCGACATCCATAAGCGGCCGCGCAGCCAGGGCATTTTGCGCGCGATCGAATCCTTGAGCGAAGCGCTCGGCATGACGGTCATTGCCGAAGGCATCGAATCCTATGAGGAGCTCGCCTATCTCCAGGCCGCGACCAAGATCCGCTACGCGCAGGGCTATTATTTCGCGCGGCCCATCTTCCTGGAGGAGCTGAAGCTCGCCACCCCCGCGTCCAGCGAATCGCGCGGCAGCGTCTCCGCCCGCCCGATGCAGCAGAACCGCCAGGGCTATTCGCGGGCGAGCGGGTATCGGCGGTAGGGGCGCAAGACTGATCCGTCATCCTGAGGTACGAGCCGTGCGGCGCAACGCGGCGCATGGGGAGCCTCGAAGGATGTAAGGCCGAACTGCCAGCCGGGCCGTCGCCCTTCGAGGCCGCTGAAGAAGCGGCCACCTCAGGGTGACGGTGGACAGACTTTGCGAGCTGGCTAGACCCCGTTTTCGCTCTTTGAAATTACAGCCTTTTTGGTAATACACAGGCAGACCTCCCCGAGGTACGCCATGTCTGGTCCCTCTTCCGTCGTCAGTGACCCCGCCTATATCCGCGCCCGCGCGATGGAGACGCTGTTCGAGCGGCTGGAGCATCTGTGCGAGGGCGCCATCGCGATCGATCGCAGCGGGCGCGTGGTCTATGTCAATGAGAAATACGTGACCGCGATCGGCCTCTCACATGAATCCGAGGCGCTTGGCCGTCCGATCGAGGAGGTCATCCCCAACAGCCTGATGCGCAGGGTCGTGGAGACGGGCGAGCCGATCATCCTCGACATCATGGAGCTTGGGGGAGAGCAGCTCGTCGTCACCCGCATGCCGATCGAGGACGAGAAGGGCAACATCATCGGTGCAATCGGCTTCGTGCTCTACGATCGCCTCGAAGGCCTGAAGCCGCTGCTCGGTCGCGTCGCCCAGCTCGAGAACGACCTGCGGCTGGCGCGACGACAATTGTCGCACGCGCGCGCCGCACGCTTCACCTTCGAGGACTATGTCGGCAGCACCGCAGGCATCGCGCAGGCCAAGAAGCTCGCAGGCCGTGCAGCGCGCCAAAGCGTCACCGTCCTGCTCACGGGCGAGACCGGCACCGGCAAGGAAATGCTGGCGCAGGCAATCCACAATGCGTCCGCGCGCGCCGAAAAGCCTTTCGTGAGCGTCAACGTCGCGGCGATCCCGGATACGCTGATCGAATCGGAGTTCTTCGGGGCGGCGCCGGGCGCCTACACCGGTGCGGACCGCAAGGGCCGCGACGGCAAATTCCGGGTCGCCGACGGCGGTACGCTGTTTCTCGACGAGATCGGCGAGATGCCGCTGCAATTGCAGGCCAAGCTGCTGCGCGTTCTGCAGGAGCGGGAGATCGAACCGCTCGGCTCCGACAAGGTCACCAAGGTCGATGTGCGCGTAATTGCTGCCACCAATGTCGACCTGCACAAGCGGGTCAGCGAGGGGACATTCCGGGCCGATCTCTACTACCGGCTCAACGTGCTCTCGATCGTGCTGCCGCCGCTGCGTCATTGCCTGGACGACTTGCCGGAGATCTGCGGCCGGCTGCTGGAAGACATCAGCGCATCCGGCGACTATCTCAATGCCAGGATCACGCCGAGCGGTCTGACTGCGCTGGCGCGGTACGGCTGGCCCGGCAATGTCCGCGAGCTGCGCAACATCCTGGAACGCGCGTTGATCCTGAGCGATTCGGGACGCCTCACCAGCGACGATTTCGATCGCATTCTCCCCGTGAGCGCGGAGATGATACAAGCGGCACCAATGCGGCCGACCGGTCTCGTCCTGCCCTATGCGGAAGCCGAAGCCGAGTTCGAGAAGCACACGCTGGAACAGGCGCTTGCCGCCAGCAACGGCCAGATCTCGGAAGCAGCCAAGATGCTCCAGATCTCGCGCGCGACCTTCTACAAGAAGCTCGCGAAGTTCGGCCTCGCCTCGGGCGCCGCCTCGATCTGAGATTCGAGACAGCGCGTGTCCGGAGTCTCGGATTCCGGACACGGCGCGTTGCGCCTCTTTCCCGACGCTTGCACTGAATCTGCTGGACTTTCCGCCATTTTGCGTAAAGCGACAGCATCTGGCGCGGACCTTGCTCTTCGCTTTGCACAATGACGCATGCTGCACATGCGCATTTGCAACCAGGGAGGACGCCAGATGAGTGAAGCGATCTCAGTCCGTCAGCTTCAGACCAGACAGCCGTCGCACGTCACGGTCGCTACTGCGAGCCTGATCGGCACGGCCATCGAATGGTACGACTTCTTCCTCTACGGCACCGCCGCGGCGCTGATCTTCAACAAGCTGTTCTTTCCGACCTTCGATCCGATGATCGGCACGCTGCTGGCGTTCGCGACCTATGCGCTCGGCTTCATCGCGCGTCCGCTCGGCGGGGTCGTGTTCGGTCACTACGGCGACAAGATCGGCCGCAAAACCATGCTCTATCTCACCCTGCTGATCATGGGTGCGGCCACCGCGGCGATTGGATTCCTTCCGACCTATGAGACCGCCGGCGTCTGGGCCGCGGTGCTGCTCGTCACCTGCCGTCTGGTTCAGGGTTTTGGTCTTGGCGGCGAATGGGGCGGCGCGGTGCTGATGGCGGTCGAGCATGCGCCTGCGGACAAGAAGGGCTTTTACGGCAGCTGGCCACAACTCGGCGCGCCGCTCGGCCTCGTGCTCGGCACGCTGGTGTTCACGGTGGTGTCCTCGACGCTATCAGACGCGCAGCTCTATGCCTGGGGCTGGCGCATCCCGTTCCTGTTCTCGATCGCGCTGGTGCTGGTCGGCCTCTGGATCCGCTTCACCATCGCGGAATCGCCGGAATTCCAGAAGGTGAAGGACACCAAGCAGGAAGTGAAGATGCCGATCCTCGAGGCGATCAGGATGTATCCCAAGAACATCCTGCTGGCGATGGGCGCGCGCTTCGCGGAGAACGGCTTCTTCTACATCTACGCCACTTTCGTGCTCGCCTATGCGACGCAATCGCTCGGCATGAACAAGCAGGACATGCTGAACGGCGTGCTGATCGCGGCCGCCATCGAGACCTTCACCATTCCGGCGTTCGGTGCGCTCTCCGACAAGGTTGGGCGCCGGCCGATCTATATTTTCGGCGCGGTGTTCTCGGCACTGATGTCGTTCCCGCTGTTCATGCTGCTGGCGACCAAGAACCCGCACCTTGCCTGGATCGCGATCGCGCTCGGCCTCGCGATCGGGCATGCCGCAATGTACGGGCCGCAGGCTAGCTTCCTGTCGGAGCTATTCGGCACCAAGGTGCGCTACAGCGGCGTCTCGCTCGGCTACAACCTCGCCTCGATCTTCGCTGGCGCGCTGTCACCGCTGATCGCGACCGGGCTGATGACGGCTTACGCGCCGGCGACCTGGCCAATCTCGCTCTACATGGTCGCGCTCGCGATCATCACGGTGGTCTCGGTCTATTTCGCCACTGAAACGCGCAAGGTCGGCTAGCCCTGAATGCTTACGGCACGGGAGCGGCGCGCCGCTCCCGTGATGCAGATCAAACAAAGCAAGAAGAGCGGACCATAGGATCCGCAAAAAACATGGGAGGGAATGCGATGAGCCAGCATCCTGCCTTGGCTTACCTGCCCAATTCCGAGAAGGGCAAGATCGTCACGGCCGCTGAAGCCGTCATGCTGATCCGTGACGGCGACACGGTCGCCACCGGCGGCTTCGTCGGCATCGGCTTTGCCGAGGAGATCGCGATCGCGCTGGAGGAGCTTTATCTGGCGAACGAGGACGATGCGCCCTACACGCAAGGCAAGCCGCGCAACCTCACGCTGGTCTATGCCGCGGGCCAGGGCGACGGCAAGCATCGCGGCCTCAACCACTTCGCGCATGAGGGCCTGGTCCGCCGTGTCATCGGCGGGCACTGGGGCCTTGCGCCAAAGCTCCAGCAGCTCGCGATCGCAAACCAGATCGAGGCTTATAATCTGCCGCAGGGCGTGATCACGCACCTGTTTCGCGACATCGCCGCGCATCGCCCGGCTCACATCACCCGCGTCGGCATCGGCACTTTCGTCGACCCCAGGCATGGCGGCGGCAAGCTGAATGCGCGCACCACCGAGGACATGGTGGAGCTGATCACGCTGCGCGGCGAGGAATGCCTGCTGTATCGGACGTTCCCGATCAATATCGGGATCATCCGCGCCACCACCGGCGATCCCGACGGCAACCTCACCATGGAGAAGGAGGCGCTGACACTGGAAGCGCTGGCGATTGCCATGGCCGCGCACAATTCTGGCGGCATCGTCATCGCCCAAGTGGAACGCGTCGCCGAGAGCGGCAGCCTCAATCCGCGTCAGGTCAAGATCCCCGGCGTGCTGGTCGATTGCGTGGTCGTGGCCAAGCCCGAACATCACTGGCAGACGTTTGGCACGCAATACAATCCCGCCTTCTCGAGCGAGATCAAGGTGCGCACGACCTCGCTGCCCGAGATGCCGATGAG
The DNA here is from genome assembly GCF_022012555.1 of Bradyrhizobium zhengyangense. Classification (NCBI taxonomy): domain Bacteria; kingdom Pseudomonadati; phylum Pseudomonadota; class Alphaproteobacteria; order Hyphomicrobiales; family Nitrobacteraceae; genus Bradyrhizobium; species Bradyrhizobium zhengyangense. The sequence continues at coordinate 569,811 of NZ_JAKLTZ010000002.1, forward strand.
CGAGCGCAAGATGATCGCCCGCCGCGCGGCCTTCGAGCTGAAGGCCAACAGCGTCGTCAATCTCGGCATCGGCATGCCCGAGGGCATAGCCTCCGTCGCCAATGAAGAGCGCATCATCGACTTGATCACGCTGACTGCGGAGCCCGGCGTGATCGGCGGCATCCCCGCAAGCGGCATCGATTTCGGCGCGGCGATCAATACCCAAGCGGTGATCGACCAGCCCTATCAGTTCGACTTCTATGATGGCGGCGGGCTGGACGTCGCCTTCCTCGGGCTTGCGCAGGTCGATCGCACCGGCAATCTCAACGTCAGCAAGTTCGGGCCGAAGCTGGCCGGCGCCGGCGGCTTCATCAACATCAGCCAGAATGCCAAGGAGGTCGTGTTCGTCGGCACTTTTGCCGCCGGCAGGCAACGCATCGCGGTCAACGACGGCAAGCTCGCCGTCGTCGAGGAAGCGAAATCCCGCAAATTCGTCGATCACGTCGAGCACGTGACGTTCAGCGGCCCCTTCGCCGCGACGCGCGGGCAACGCGTGCTCTATGTCACCGAGCGCTGCGTCTTCGCGCTGAGGCCCGACGGACTTGAGCTCACCGAGGTCGCACCCGGCATCGACATCGAACGCGACATCCTGCGCCTGATGGACTTCAAGCCGCTGATCCCGCGCGAGCCAACCCTGATGGATGCGCGCATCTTCCGCGACGGTCCCATGGATCTGCGCGAGCGGCTGCTCACCATTCCGCTCGACCAGCGCTTTGCGCTGGACGAGCAGCAGAACCTGTTCTTCATCAACCTGGAGCGCTATCCGCTACGCAGCAAGGCCGATATCGACGCGATCGCGCGCATCGTCGAAGCCAGGCTCGCGCCGCTCGGCCGCAAGGTCTACGCCATCGTCAATTATGACAACTTCTCGATTCTGCCGGAGCTGCTGGACGATTACTCGGCCATGGTGCGCAGCCTGGTCGATCGCTTCTATACCGGCGTGTCGCGCTACACGACTTCGGGCTTCCTGCGCATCAAGCTCGGCGAAGCGCTCGAAAAGCGCGGCGTCGCGCCGCACATCTTCGAGAGTGCCGAAGAGGCGCGGACGGACTGGCAGATCGAGGCCGGCGGCGCGAATGGCGGCACGCGGCTCGCGGCACGACAAGGCTAAAAATAATGCAGAGCAGCCTCAGCCGTAACGTCGAATTGCAATGTCCATCAGGCTATGCAAATCGCTATTGCCCAACACATTAAGTCAGGAGGGACCATCGTGCGTCGATCACTCATCATAACAACAACTATTCTCAGTCTCGCCGCGGTCGCCTCCGCGCACGCCGACGACCTCAAGGTCGCGCTGATCTACGGCAAGACCGGCCCGCTCGAAGCCTATGCCAAGCAGACCGAGACCGGCCTGCAGATGGGCTTCGAATACGCCACCAAGGGCACCATGACGCTCGACGGCCGCAAGATCGTCATCATCACCAAGGACGACCAGGGCAAGCCGGACCTCTCGAAGGCCGCGCTCGCCGAAGCCTATCAGGATGACAAGGCGGATATCGCAATCGGCACCACCTCCTCGGCCGCCGCGCTCGCCATTCTCCCCGTTGCGGAAGAGAACAAGAAGATTCTGATCGTCGAGCCCGCGGTCGCGGATCAGATTACCGGCGAGAAATGGAACCGCTACATCTTCCGCACCGCGCGCAATTCGTCGCAGGACGCGATCTCGAACGCGGTCGCGATCGGCAAGCAAGGCGTCACTGTCGCGACGCTGGCGCAGGACTACGCCTTCGGCCGCGACGGCGTCGCCGCCTTCAAGGAAGCGCTGGCCAAGACCGGCGCGACGCTCGGAGCTGAAGAATATGCTCCGACCAGCACCACCGACTTCACCGCCGTCGGCCAGCGCCTGTTCGATGCGCTGAAGGATAAGCCTGGCCGCAAGGTGATCTGGGTGATCTGGGCCGGCGCCGGCAATCCGCTGGCAAAGCTCCAGGACATGGATCCGAAGCGCTACGGCATCGAGCTCTCCACCGGCGGCAACATCCTGCCGGCGCTCGCCGCCTATAAGAGCCTGCCCGGCATGGAAGGCGCGACCTATTATTACTACGACATCCCGAAGAACCCGGTGAACGACTGGCTGGTCGCCGAGCACCAGAAGCGCTTCAACTCGCCGCCGGATTTCTTCACCGCGGGCGGCTTTACCGCCGCGATGTCGGTCGTGACTGCCGTCACCAAGGCGAAGTCGACCGACACCGAGAAGCTGATCACGGCGATGGAAGGCATGGAGTTCGACACGCCGAAGGGCAAGATGGTGTTCCGCAAGGAAGACCATCAGGCGCTGCAGAGCATGTATCACTTCAAGGTCAAGGTCGATCCGAACGTCGCCTGGGCCGTGCTCGAGCCGGTGCGCGAGCTGAAGATCGAGGACATGGACGTTCCGATCAAGAACAAGCGCTGAGCTTTCTTGCTTCACCTCTCCCGCTTGCGGGAGAGGTGTCACAACCGGCGACGAATTTGGCTTCAATGTCCCTCTCTCTCGAAACCCGCGACCTCACCATCCGCTTCGGCGGGCATGTCGCCGTCAACAACGTCAGCTGCACGTTCCGCCCGGGCGAGCTCACCGCCATCGTCGGGCCGAACGGTGCCGGCAAGACCACCTATTTCAACCTCATCTCGGGCCAGCTGCGCGCCTCCAGCGGCAGCATCCTGTTCGACGGTGCCGACATCACCCATCACTCCGCACCGCTGCGGACCCGTGCGGGACTGGGGCGCGCCTTCCAGCTCACCAATCTTTTTCCGAACCTGACGGTCGAAGAGAACGTCCGCCTCGCGGTGCAGGCAACCAACGGCACCCATTACGACATGCTGCGGCCCTGGATGGTCCGCCGCGATCTGATCGCACGCGCTGACGCCATCCTCGACCAGGTCGCGCTCGGCAATCGCCGCAGCGTCGCCGCAACCGTGCTGTCGCATGGCGACCAGCGCAAGCTCGAAGTCGCGCTGATGATTGCACTGGAGCCGAAGGTATTCATGTTCGATGAGCCGACGGCCGGCATGAGCATCGACGAGGTGCCCGTCGTGCTGAACCTGATCGCGCAGCTCAAGCAGGACAAGAGCAAGATCATCCTGCTGGTCGAGCACAAGATGGACGTGGTGCGTTCGCTCGCCGACCGCATCATCGTGCTGCATAACGGCCAGCTCGTCGCCGACGGCCTACCGGCCGAGGTGATCGCCTCGCCAATCGTGCAGAAAGCCTATCTCGGCGTTGCTCCCAAGAACGCTGCAGGGAGTGCCGCATGACCGACCTCCTGAAACTCTCCGGCGTGCACACCCATATCAGCCGCTACCACATCCTCCAGGGCATCGACCTCGCCGTCCCGCAAGGGCAGGTCACGATGCTGCTCGGCCGCAATGGCGCCGGCAAGACCACGACGCTGCGCACTATCATGGGCCTGTGGCAGGCCTCCTCCGGCGAGATTACGCTCAGTGGCGAACGCATCGAGCGCCTCGCCACGCCCGACATCGCGCGGCTCGGCGTCGGCTATGTGCCCGAGAGCATGGCGGTGTTCTCCGATCTCACGGTGAAGGACAATCTCGTTCTGGCGGCTCGCGATGCGGCGATGGACGACAGACAGCTGGAGTGGATATTCGGCTTCTTCCCGGCGCTGCGCCGGTTCTGGCTGTCGCGCGCCGGGAGCCTCTCGGGCGGACAGAAGCAGATGTTGTCGATCGCGCGCGCCATCATCGAGCCGCGCAAGCTGCTCTTGATCGACGAGCCGACCAAGGGTCTGGCGCCCGCCATCGTGATGGCGCTGATCGAATGCCTGAAGGAGATCAAGCGCAAGGGCGCGACCATTCTCCTCGTCGAGCAGAATTTCTTTGCAGCCCGCGAACTCGGCGACAGCGTGCTGGTGATGGACAACGGCACCATCGTCCATCGCGGTGAGATGGCGGCGCTGGCCGCCGACGTGCCGCTGCAGGAACGGTTGCTCGGCCTGAGCCTGGAGGCACATCAGTGACAGACCTTGCCGCGTCGGATCCGCTGCCGAAGCCGAAGCGCGACCTTGCGCCGATCCTGCTGCCGATCGCGCTCGCGCTGATCATGATTCCGCTGGTCGGCTCGCCCTCGACCTGGCTGACGCTGACGGCGGCAAGCCTCGCCATGGGCATGATGATCTTCATCATGGCCTCGGGCCTGACGCTGGTGTTCGGCCTGATGGACGTGCTCAATTTCGGCCATGGCGCCTTCATCGCGGTCGGCGCCTATGTCGCAACCCTTGTGTTCGCGCCGTTCGCTGCCTCCGTGCAGGCGGATTCGCTCTGGGTCAACCTCGCAGTGCTGGCCCCGGCGGCGCTGCTGTCGATGGCGGTATCAGGTGCGCTCGGCCTGGTCGTCGAGCGCGTGTTGATCCTTCCTGTGTACGGTCAGCATCTGAAGCAGATCCTGATGACGACGGGCGGCCTCATCGTTGCCGAGCAGACGCTTTATGCGCTGTGGGGACCGCAGATCATTCCGATGCCGCTGCCGGCCTCTTTGCGCGGCTCCTTCATCCTCGGCGACGTTGCGATCGCCAAATACCGCGTGCTGGCGATGCTGATTGGCCTGGCCGTCTTCATCGCGATCCAGCTCGTGCTCAACCGCACCAAGCTCGGGCTCCTGATCCGTGCCGGCGTCGAGAACCGCGAGATGGTCGAGGCGCTCGGCTATCGCATCCGCCGCCTGTTCCTCGGCGTGTTCATGACGGGATCGGCGCTCGCCGGCCTCGGCGGCGTGATGTGGGCGCTCTATCGCGAGCAGGTCCATGCCTCGATGAGCGACGAGCTCACCGTCCTGATTTTCGTCGTCGTCATCATCGGCGGCCTCGGCTCGATCGGCGGCTGCTTCATCGGCGCGCTCCTGGTGGCGATGGTCGCCAACTACGGCGGCTTCCTGGTGCCAAAACTCGCCCTCGTCTCCAACATCCTGCTGATGGTCGCCGTTCTGATGTGGCGGCCGCGCGGCCTCTATGCGGTGACCAGCCGATGATGCTTCTCTCGGGCGATCCGCCGCGGAGCCGCGTGCTCACGCTCATTCTCGTCGTCATCATCCTGGCGCTGGCGGCGACGCCGTTCCTGTTTCCGGGTGCAAAGGCACTGAACGTTGCGGCCAAGATCTGCGTCTTTGCCGCCTTGGTGGCGTCCTACGATTTGCTGCTCGGCTACACCGGCACGGTGTCGTTCGCGCACACCATGTTCTACGGCATCGGCAGCTACGCGATCGCGATCGCGCTGTATGGCATGGGTCCGAACTGGGCTGCGGTTGCAACCGGCATAGTCGTCGGACTGCCGCTGGCCGCGCTGCTTGCGCTTGCGATCGGCCTGTTCTCGTTGCGGGTGGCCGCGATTTTCTTTGCGATGATCACACTCGCTGTCGCCTCCGCCTTCCAGGTCCTGGCCTCGCAATTGTCATGGCTCACGGGCGGTGAGGACGGGCGCAGCTTCCAGCTGCCGGAGCTGCTGCGCCCCGGCACGGTGCTGATCTCCAAAAACCTGTTCGGCTTCGAGGTCAACGGCCGCATCCTGACCTTCTATCTGGTGTTCGCGATCTCGGCCCTGATGATCCTCGCTTTGCTGCGCGTGGTGAACTCCCCGTTCGGCCGCGTGCTGCAGGCGATCCGCGAGAACCGATTCCGCGCCGAGGCGCTGGGCTTCCGCACCGTGTTCCATCTGACCTACGCCAACTGCCTTGCGGCCCTCGTCGCCGCCAGCGCCGGCATCCTGAACGCGCTGTGGCTGCGTTATGCCGGCCCGGACACCTCGCTCAGTTTCTCCATCATGCTGGACATTCTCCTGATGGTGGTGATCGGCGGCATGGGCACGATCTACGGCGCGATCATCGGCGCCACGATCTTCATCCTCGCCCAGAATTATCTGCAATCCCTCATGGGCGTCGCCTCCAAGGCCGCGGGCGAAGCCGGCCTGCCACTGCTGCCGGGGCTGCTGCACCCGGACCGCTGGCTGCTCTGGCTCGGGCTGCTCTTCATTGCCAGCGTGTATTTCTTCCCGACCGGCGTGGTCGGACGGCTGCGTAACGGCCGTGGCGAGAAGAATGCGGGCGCCTCGCATTAGGCTTCCGGTAACGATGCGGCGCAGCGTCCTTCGCAGACGCGGCGCAACCGGGGCAACGCCAAGCGGTTCGCCTCTGCTGGATATCCGTAGAAATCCGCAACCGGTTTAAGCCATGGGTAACCGGCTTTCCTAAGCATTGCGCCATCTGTCGATGGTATTTCTGCTCTTCCAGGGGAGAGGGATGCGCCAGTTTTTGTCAGGGATGGCAGCTGCAATGTTCCGGGCCGCGAAAGGCGGCTGGGACGCCGCCATGCGGCGCGGCCCCGTGCTGTGGTTGACACTCTCAGGCATGCTGCTGGTCGCCGGCATCTTCGCCGTGACCGCGATGGCCGTCGGCGAGTTTCGCGAGCGCACGCTGGCCAACCGCGAGCGCGAGCTGGAAAACACCGTGCAGCTGATTGCGCGGCACTTCGATCAGCAGTTTGAAGATTCCGACGTCGTCGCGGCCGATTTGATCGGGCAGATGCACCTGCCTGAGATCACGTCGCCGCAGATGTTCCGCGAGCGCATGTCCGGACCCGAAGCGAACAGGATGCTGCGGAGCAAGATTGGCGCCGTCTCCTATCTCGGCGACATCGCGATCTACGACGCTGACGGAGAGATCATCTCCTGGTCACGTGCGCAGCCGCTGCCCAAGATCAACATCTCCTCGCGCGCCTACTTCCAGACCTTCAAGACCAATCCGATGTCGGAGCCGGTGCTGCTGGAATCCGTGCGCAGCTTTCTGATCGGCAAATGGACGACGGTCGTGGCGCGGCGGCTGAGCCTGCCGGACGGCACTTTCGTCGGCGCGCTGGTGAGGCGGATCGATCCCGACAGCTATCAACGCTATTTCGCCTCGGTCGCGCTGGCCGAGGGCGCCGCCATCTCGCTGTTCGACCGCGAAGGCGTGATGCTGGCGCGCTACCCCAACGTCGAATCGATGATCGGCAGAAGCTACAAGAGCGCGCCTCTGATGCAGAAGGTGCTGACCTTCGGCGGTCAGCACACACTTCGCGTCAAGAGCCCGGTCGACGGCACCGATAAACTCGGCTCCGCGGCATCGCTGACCCATTTTCCGCTTGTCATCGTCGCCACCAACACGATGTCGTCCGCGCTGGCCGACTGGCGACAGCAGACCGGCTTCATGGTCACCACCGCGACGCTGTCGGCGGCGGTGATCGCGCTGATCCTGTTCATGATCATCCGCCAGATCATCAGGCAGAACCGCGAGGCTCAGAAGCGGCTGGAAGCGGAACGGCTGCGGCTCGACACCGCCCTCAACAACATGTCGCAAGGGCTGATCCTGTACGACGCTGACGGCTATATCGTCACCTGCAATCGCCGCTATGCCGACATGTTCGGTCTCTCCCACGACGTCATCAAGCCCGGCTGCCACATCCACCAGGCGATGTACCACCGCAAGGAGCGCAACGCGTTCAGCGGCAACGTCGAAGAGTTCTGCGCCGAGGTCTTCAGGGGCGTCGCCGAAGGCAAGGTCGCCACCAAACAGCATCAATTGCCCAACGGGCGCGCTTTCCAGGTCATCAACACGCCGCTCGCGCAAGGCGGATGGGTTGCCACGATCGAGGAGATCACCGAGCGTCGCAATCTGGAGCAGGAGCGCGACCGCAACTACACCTTTCTCCGCGAGATCATCGACCACATTCCCTCGCAGATCACGGTGAAAGACGCCCACACGCGGCGCTACCTCTTGGTCAACCGGATAGCCGAGGACATTTTCGGGGAAGGCGGCAAGACGATCGTCGGCAAGACGGCGGCCGATATTTTGCCCGAAGCGGACGCCGACGTCGTCACGCGCGACGATGACGCCGTGCTGCAATCACCGGAACGGCTGCTGCAAAGAGAGCAGAGCTGGAAAACTCCGACCGACGGCCAGCGCCATACCATTTCGAAGCGCATCGGCATCTGCGACAAGGCCGGTGACCCGCGCTACATCATCAACGTCATCGAGGATGTCACCGAACAGCGCAACGCCGCCGAGAAGATCGCGCATATGGCGCATTATGACGCGCTGACCGGCTTGCCCAACCGCGCGCTGTTCCGCGAGCAGATCGAGCGCGAGCTGGAGAAGGTCGCCGGCGGCGCCCAGTTCGCGCTGCTCTATATCGACGTCGACGAATTCAAGGGCATCAACGATTCGCTCGGCCACCATGTCGGCGACGAGCTGTTGATGGCGATCGCGGGCCGCATCCGCGCCTGTCTGAGGCCAGGCGATCTGATCGCGCGACTCGGGGGCGACGAGTTCGCCGTGATCCAGACGGGTATCGAATCCTCTACCGACGTACTGGCCTTCGTGACTGAGATCCACGAAGCGATCCGCCGCCCCTATCATTGCCTCGGCCACCAGCTCTCCACGGACGCCAGCATCGGCATCGCGCTGGCGCCGCAGGACGGTGCCGATCTCGACCAGCTCATCAAGAACGCGGACCTTGCGATGTATGGCGCCAAGGCGGAAGGGCGGCGCACTTATCGCTTCTTCGTGCCGGAGATGGATGCGAGCGCCAAGGCCCGCCTCTCGCTGGAGCAGGATCTGCGGCAGGCGCTGGTCAATGGCGGCTTCGAGATCCACTACCAGCCGCTGGTCAATCTGCACTCGGGCAAGGTCTCCGGCTGCGAGGCGCTGCTGCGTTGGCGCCATCCCGAACGCGGCATGGTCTCGCCCGCCGAATTCATTCCGATCGCCGAGGATACCGGCCTGATCAACGAGCTGGGCGACTGGGTGCTGCGCACGGCCTGCAACGAGGCCGCGACCTGGCCCGCCCATATCCGCCTCGCCGTCAACGTCTCGCCCGTGCAGCTCAAATGCGATACGCTGGCGCTGCGGATTGCCGGCGCACTTGCCGCCTCCGGGCTGGAGCCGCGCCGGCTGGAGCTCGAGATCACCGAGGCTGTGCTGATCCGCGACGACGAGGCGGCGCTCTCGATCCTTCATCAGCTCCGCTCGATCGGCGTGCGCATCGCGCTCGACGATTTCGGCACGGGCTATTCCTCGCTAAGCTATCTGAAGCGATTCCCGTTCGACAAGATCAAGATCGACCGCTGCTTCGTCGCCGACATCGCCGACGCCGGCGGCGCGCCTGTTATCGTGCAGGCGGTGGTGAACATCGCCTCCGCCAGCGACATGACCACGGTCGCCGAAGGCGTCGAGACCGAGGCCCAGCGTGAGATGCTGCGTGCCCTCGGCTGCACGGAGATGCAGGGCTATTTGTTCAGCAGACCGAAGCCGGCGGCCGAGGTCCGCGAGCTGTTCGGCCCTGGCGATGCCATTCCTGTAGCGGCGGTGGCCTGAGATGGCAAAGCTCGGCAATACTCCCGCGAAGACCGTCGATGTCGCCGATTCCTACGCAGTGCGGCTGATGCAGCATCTGGTGGTGCCGACCTTCGTGATCGATCCGAAACGACGCGTCGTGATCTGGAACAAGGCCTGCGAACGGCTGACCGGCGTTGCCGCCTCCGAGGTGATCGGCACCAACAAGCATTGGCAGGCCTTCTACGAGGCCAAGCGCCCTTGCCTTGCCGATCTGGTTGCGCTCGACCAGCCCGAGCAGCTGCCGGAGTTCTATTCGGAATATGCCGCGCGCGGCCATAACGGGCTTGGCTTTTCCGCGGAAAACTGGTGCGTGATGCCGAAGCTCGGTAGCCAGCTCTATCTCGCGATCGACGCCGGTCCGATCCATGACGAGGCGGGCAATCTGATCGCCGTGGTGGAGACGCTGCGCGACCTCACCGACCAGAAGCGCGCCGAAATGGCGCTGAAGGAGCTCGCCACCAAGGACGGGCTGACGGGCCTGTCGAACCGTCGCTCGTTCGACCAGATGCTGATGAGCGAATGGGCGCGCGCGCAGCGGACGCAGAAGCCGCTGGCGCTGCTGTTCGTCGACGTCGATCATTTCAAGCTGTTCAATGACGAGCACGGCCACCAGACCGGCGACGAGTGCCTGCGCGCGATCGCGCGCGTGGTCAGCCGCCACGCGGTGCGTCCGCTCGACCTCGCCGGCCGGTACGGTGGCGAGGAATTTGCGCTGATCCTGCCGGAAATGAGCCGCGACGATGCCTGCGCCATCGCCGAGGAGATTCGCCGGGCCGTGATGGCCTTGCAGATCGCCCATGGCGCCCATGGCGCCGGCGACCATGTGACCCTCAGTGTCGGCGTCGCCTGCCATATCCCCGGCGAGGCCGATGACGCCCCCAACGGCCTGCTCGGTGCGGCCGATCAAGCCCTCTATGCCGCCAAGCGACTCGGCCGCAACCGTGTGGTCTGCTCCGAGCGGGTGCTGGCCGAATTTGCGGCTCTCGGCAGCGATAATGGGCCAGTTAGCGGTCAAGTTCCTGCCGCCGCTCCACGCAAATCGGCCTAAAGCGCTGATATTGCCGCGGTGGACCGGTTGCCCGCCCCTCGCCATTAGGCTAAATGAGGCCTCGCTGCACCCGTAGCTCAGCTGGATAGAGCGTTGCCCTCCGAAGGCAAAGGTCACACGTTCGAATCGTGTCGGGTGCGCCATCTCGGTGGAAGACCGTCTACTCCAGAACCCGCCGCCTTGCGCCAGATGCGGTAGCCAGAATGCGCGCGAACGGGGCTTCTGCCGCCCGGCGGGCGCCTACAGCTTGTCCCGTTGTCCGATGTAGCGCACGAACTCGACGTGGCCATAGGGATAGCCCGGCGGATCGGGTGGCGTCAGACGCGTCAGCTTGAAACGATCGATTTGCGCAAGGATCTGAAAATGCTCGGCAGCTCTCACGCGTTTGAGATTCTCGACCGCGTAGGCCCCGCCCAGTTGCAGCGCAGGAAAGAGGCCGTAGACCTCGCCCGGTTCGAGGGCGCCGCACCGGGCGGCGGCAGCGGCAAGGAGTTCGAGGTCGTCCCGATCAGATTCCGATTTCCTGGTGCTCGCAAAAGCGGACACGCTGTAGTCCTCGGAGAACGGCTGACCTGTGACACGGTCGTGCCACGAACTCGCTGGCGGGTTGAACACTGAGGAGAGCAGGAGTGAAACACTCATCTGGCGCCGACGCCGGTGCCATACTTTCAGATAACCAAATGCCGTATAGGCAATCACCGTCATATCCGACGGGTTGAACTCGTCATCATTCCTGAAGATGAGGTCGAGCACGGCGTCGAACGGCGCGGGATCGCAGAGCCAGTACAATCCGTCAAAATAGGCCCCACGCCCATGCTCGCGCCAGAAGCGGATCAAGGCCTGCGGCACGCGATCCGCATAGCGCGCGGCCTCCTCGGGGCTGATCCTGCTTGCGTGCTCCGGCTCTCCAAGCTTCTGGACCATCGACGCCAGTAGATCCACCTCCCCCGGAGCTTTCGGCGGATCCTGAGCCAATACCGGCCGCGAGAATGTCAGCATAGCGGCGGATGCCGCCCAGCCAAGCACGGCGCGACGTGAGGCAAAATGCCTCGTGCCTTCGATCTCGCCGGCTGAGCCGCTAAAGGTCATCCCGTGCCGTTCTGGCTGACGCCAACTCAGTCAAAACATCGCGGCGGCGCATTTATTCCGACTGCAACACCCGCGCGGGACTTGATCTCACGACGTTCCGTTCCGCTGATTTCAGCGTCTGGCCTTTCGGCCGTGATACGCCAATGGCCGACAAGGCCGCAGGCATCCGCGGCCCCCGGCCTTCAATACCGCCGTTTTGCGGTGACGTCTTTACGGCCGGTTAATTGCGTCGCTTCAATCTGACATTGGCGACATCGGGCACTCCATGTTCGCGCGGTGCAAGTAAGTATTACTTAAACAGCCAGCCTTCAAAGTTCCCCCTGCCGAGAGACAGGCGGAGGCTTTTCGATCCGCCCGCTTCCGGCAAGCGATACCTGAACTGACGGGGAATTGCCTGTGCCGTGGTTAACGGCGATTAGGATGAAGGTCATGCTGCGCGCCTCGCTTTGTCGTTTTATCAGGGATCGCAAGGCCAACGTTGCCGTCATATTCGCGATCCTGCTGTTCCCGACCGTCTATCTACTGGGCATGACGCTCGATTACACGCAGGCCCAGCGCCGGCAATCGCAGCTGGACGCCGCAGCCGATGCCGCCGCGATCGCGGCGGTGACGCCGTCGATGATGGCGCAGAGCACGACGGTCGCGCAGACGACCGCCACGAACATCTTCAATGCGACGGCAAACGCGATCGCCGGCGGCCTGTCAGGGAGTCCCGCGCTGACGGTCAATGTCGGCAATACCGGCCTGGTGCGCACCGCGACCGTCACTTACACCGCAAACTCCAGCAACGCCTTCCCGACCCTGCTCGGCGCCCCCGTGTGGCCGATCAAGGGCTCAGCGACGGCCAGCGCTTCGGGCGCGCCCAACATCAACTTCTATCTTCTGCTGGACGACTCGCCGTCGATGGGCATCGCAGCGACGTCGACCGATATTACCAACATGATCACCGCGACCGCTAGCCAGCCCTCCGGCTCGAGGAGCTGCGCGTTCGCCTGTCACGAGTCGCATCCCGAGAAGGACTCCGGCGCGAACGCGTCGACCAAGGACAACCTCAGCATCGCACGCACCAAGAACATCACGCTGCGTATCGACCTCGTGGCCCAGGCGACCGCAAGCCTGATGACCACGGCGCAACAGACCGAGGCGACGCAGAACAACACCTACAAGGCCGCGATCTACACGTTCGACTACGGCTTCAACACGATCTATGCGCCGTCGGGGCTGCCATCCTCCGACTTGTCGACGGCCGCGACCCAGGCCGCCAACAATATTTCGCTTGTCACCGTCGACCATCAGAACTGCGTGGTCTCGGGATGCGCCATCAGCACCGACTATGGCACCGACATCGAGAACGCGCTCTCAAGCGTCAATGCGATCATGCCCGCACCCGGCGGGGGATCCAACCAGACCGGAGACACGCCTCAGGAAGTGGTGTTCCTCGTGACCGACGGCGTTGACGACAAGATCGTATCGATGAGCTCGTCCTGTAGCGGAACGCCGATTGCCACCGGCTCCAATTTTCGGTGTCAGCAACCGGTCAACACCACGAACTGCACGACGATCAAGAACCGGGGAATTCGTATCGCGGTGCTCTATACCGAGTACCTGCCGCTCACGAGCAATGGCTGGTACAATTCCTATATCGCGACATTCAATAATCCTTCCTCGTCAGCCGGACAGATCGCGCAGAACCTGAAATCCTGCGCATCGCCCGGCTTGTTCTACGACGTACAGTCGGGCGGCGACATTTCCGCGGCGCTCAGGCAATTGTTCCTGTTGGTCGTGGAAACGGCCCCTCACCTGACCAACTGAGCGAGCGTCATGCCCGAGCTGCGAGCGGTATCCGGAAAGCGACGCCTTCACAAGACGCTCGCGGCGTTCCGCAACGACGAGAACGGCGCGAACGCCGTCGAGTTCGCCTTGGTCGCGCCGATATTCATCGCGTTGCTGGTCGGAATTATCCAGATCTTCCTGGTTTTCTTCGGCCAGCAATTGCTTCAGCAGGTCGTGCAGCAGTCCGCCCGGCAGGTCATGACCGGACAAGTGCAGACGGCCGGGATGACGCAGACGCAGTTTTCGACCCTGGTCTGCTCGCAGGTCCGCATCATCTTCAACTGCAGCAATCTGATGATCAGCCTCCAGTCCGGGAGCAGCTGGTCGGCGATGAGCGCGGCTTCACCGACATTGACGTTCAATGCCGACGGCACTGTCTCCAACAACTGGCCCTACAGTCCGGGCGGTCCTTCAGACAAGGTCGTCCTGGAGGTAATCTACCAATGGCCGGTCTTCGGGGGGCCGCTCGGCTTCACCCTGGCAAACCTGCCGAACGGCAATCGTCAGATCACGGCGACCGCCGCTTTCCAGAATGAGCCCTATCAATGACCCGCTTGCCCGTGCGCCTGAGGCGGTTTCGAGCCAACGAAGATGCCGTGGCAGCCATCGAGTTTGCCATCGTGCTGCCGTTCATGCTGCTGCTGTGCATGGGCGGCGTCGAACTCGGCAACGCCCTCTCGATCAACGTCAAGGTCACGGCCACGGTACACACCATTGCCGACATCCTGTCGCAGAATAAGTGCGTGACCACCAGCGATGTCACCGGCATTCTCAGCGCCTCGTCGAAAGTCCTCTCCCCGTACGACATCACCAAGGCGGTCGTGACCCTCACGGAGGTGCAGCCGACCGGCGACCACGTTACGGCCAAAGTGATCTGGAGCCAGTCGCTTAACGGCACCGCAAGAACCGCCGGGACCACCGTCAACCTGCCGACATCCCTGACCGGAGTGCCGACCAACAGCGGGCTCATCCTCGGTGAGGCAACTTATGCCTACACGCCGAATCTCGGCTACACGATCAGCGGCACCGTCATGCTCAGCGACAGCTACTATCTGTACCCGCGCCAGACGAACTTCGTCCCGACCATCACGAGCGGGTCGACGCCGCCCGTCCCGGCAGCGTCCTGTCCGACGTCGTGATGACGGCGACCGGATCTATCAGCGATAAATCATACGCCTGATCCGACCACCCGTCTCCAACCACCCTTCGGCACCGCGAAGGGTGGCTGCTTGTGTGTCCCGTGTCAGTGCCTCACATGCTCGAACACGACGATCACGCCGGTCGGCTCGGGCTCGTGCGCCATCAGCCGCGTCAGATCGGCATCGCTCCAGTCGGCGAGGCTGACGACTTCACCTGTCTGTCGTTCCGCATTGAGCGACGGCGTCGGCTCGAGGACCTTCAAGCCCATCTCGTCGACGAAGAACGTGTGTTCGCCGAACATGCTGTTGAGCTGGGGCATGGCGGGATGCTCGTCGGGCAGCACCTGGGCGCCGAGCTGGTTGATGGTCTGCTTCACCTGTTCGGACGTGAGCTTCATGAGCTGCTCCGTTCTATCGTTCGAGTTTCGTGGCTTGAACCAGGTTTTGGCCGGAGCGCGTGTTCCCGTGTATCGCCTGGCTCAAGCTTCCGAACGGGTGCTGCGCACAAATGTTCCTGCACGATGCATTTCGTGATCGCGCGTTGCATCTGCCGCACCAATGGCGCGGGATCGCCACACGGTGTCCACGGTTCGAGGCGGCAGGACGCCAACCGCCTGCTACTCGCTTCTATTCTCGCCGACCGAAAGCGCGCAGATGCGCGACAGATGGGTGTAGGGCAGGCCCGTCTCCTCCGCCCAGGCATTGAACTGCGCCTGCACCTTGGCGAGATCGCCCTTGGACTTGACCTCTTCGGCGATGTCGAGGCCGGCATCACGCAGGCAGGCGACCACGTCCTTCGATGTGACGAAACCGTCCCAGCCGACGAAGCGCAGCAGCATCTGGCCGGTGTTGCCGCCTAACCGGCTGCCGCGCTTGGCCAGGAGATCGAGCAAGCCGATCTCGTTGGACGGCGGCCATTTGGCCAGAAACTTGCCGAAGCTGCCGTGCTCCTTGGCAATCTCCTGGACGAAAGCGGCATTGTCGCGCACCGACATGATCTTGGCGCCGTTGCGCACGATCCGCGCATCACGCAGCAGGCCTTCCCAAAAATCTTCCGGCTGAAAGCTGAGCTTGGCCGGCTGGAAGCGCAGAAAGGCGTCTTCAAAGCCGTCCCATTTCGCGTCGATCACGCTCCAGGCAAAGCCGGCGCAAAACACTCGCTTCGTCATCTCGGCAAGGATGCGGTCGTCGCCGAGTTTTGCCAGACGCTTCAAGTCCGGCTTGTCGGGCATCAGCTTTTCGAGCGCCTTGGGCCCACCTTTGCGCTTCTCGGCGCGGGCGCGAATGGACTTGAAGGAGGGCATGCGATCACCCGGGGTTGAAGGCACGCTACGACAGCAGAATTCCGCGATCGGGTCCAGACCCGCAAACCGGACCTGCGCTTGCGCGCCGCCGGCCGCCGCAGCATGCTTCCTGCTTGCCTGGATCGGCGACAGCGATGCTGGTCTACTTCTTGCTTCACAAGATTTTGGAATTCGCGGATATTTTCATTCTCTTACCGACGGACTCTCAATGCGCTGCCTGGTCGTGGCCGATCTGCACTACTCGCTGCCGCAGCTCGACTGGCTGGTCAGCGCCGCGCCGCAATTCGATCTGGTGATCTTCGCGGGCGATGCGCTGGACATCGGCTCGATGGTGGATTTCCGCGCGCAGATCGTGGTGGTGAAGAAGTACCTCGCACTGATCGCGGCGCAGACCCGCGTGATCCTTTGCTCCGGCAATCACGATCTCGACGAGCGCAATGCGGAGGGCGAGAAGATCTCGCGCTGGATCTCTGAGGTGCGCGAACTTGGCATCGCTTGCGACGGCGACAATCTGACCATCGGCGACACGCTCTTCACGGTGTGCCCATGGTGGGACGGGCCGCTGGTCAAGCAGCGCATCGCCGACCAGCTGCGCGACGCCTCGCTCAACCATCCACGACGCTGGATCTGGGCGCATCACGCGCCGCCGGCCAATTCGCCGACAAGCTGGGGCGGCAAGCGCTTCTTCGGTGATGTCGAGTTGGTGCAGTGGGTCATGCAGTATCAGCCATCGATGGTCATTTCCGGCCATGTGCATCAATCGCCCTTCATCAGGGACGGCTCCTGGTTCGATCGGCTGGGCCAGACCTGGGTGTTCAACGCAGGAAAACAACCGGGACGACCGCCGACGCATATCGTGCTGGATCTCGATGCCGACAAGGCGTTCTGGCTGGCGGCAGGTGAGACGCAATGGATCGATCTCGACGCGCCGCTGAAACGGCCCGCGTCTTACATCGAGGAGCCGCCGGACTGGCTCACATCCTTGGGTCGGATTGCCGATCCGAGCCTGGCGAGACCTCGAGCGGCGGCAGGTTGATCATGCTCTGGAGCACCTCACCGACCATGGCGAGATGCGTGCCGTGGCCGGCATATTGCCGCTTGAGATCGGCGAGATAAGTGTTGGCGACGTTGAGCCGCTGCGCCAGCGTGCGCGCGAGCATCAGCGCCACCTCCGGCCGCTGGACGAGGAACGACGCTGCATCTTCGAACTCGTAAATCACCGAATCCGAGCTGGCGCGCACCGTTGCCGTATGTGGCAACCCGAGCAGCACGGACATCTCGCCGAACACCGCGCCGGGCTCGGCGATGGTGGCGACCACCATGTCGCTCTTGAGCACATCGAGCCTGCCCTGCATCAAGACGTAAAGGTGACCGCTGCTGGCGCCGCCCTCGCTGATGACAGTCGTGCCGGCCGGAACCTGCCGCTCGGTGCCGCCGGTGCAATGATCCAGAACTGCGCGCATCGCCAAAAGCTCCCATTGCTGGGGATGTCAGGCGATACTAGAGCACGATCCGTGCCACCCGGCAACGCGCGGAAGGCTATCGCGCCAGGCGCTTGGCGAGGTGGACCGACTGCCAGTCGCCGAGCCCGGTATCTTCGAAGCCGGCCTTTTTTGCGAGGCCGCGCATCTCGGCGTTCGCCCGCGCAGTCTCCGCCGCAATCACCTCGTGACCGCGATCGCTCGCATGCCGTTCCATCGCATTCATCATTTGCAGGCCGACGCCTTTGCGCTGAAACACGTCGGCAACGGAGATGGCGAAATCACCGTACCGCGCAGCCGCATCGTAGGCGTATCGCGTTTCGCCGATGATCGTGCTCTGGCCCTCCTCCTGCCTGAGTTCGGCGAGCAGGGTGAAGTGATCGGGATGGCTGACCTTGGCGACGCATTCAGCCGCAAGCAATGCGACGTCGGCTCGCGCGCCCATGAAGCGCTTGTTACGGCTTGTCGTGGAAAGACCCGTGAAATAGATCGAGAGACTTTCCACGTCACACGCATTGGCGGCTCTGATGCAGACAGTGCCCTTCGTTTGGTTCGACCCGACAACGGTATCTGAAAATAGCTGTGACATGCGCGAGGCCTCGGCAGGTTGCAATGACCGAACACTTAACCGAGGCCGCGCTCCTGCCGCTTGGACACGACCGCCAATCTTGCGGTCGGAAACGAACTGCCGTTGCCCTGTGCCAGGCGTCACACACGGGCCGCTGTCATGCGACCTAGCCAGCCTTACGCCCGCGAGAGCGACGGCACCTCCTCGGGCATGATGGCCTGGAGGCCACCGAAGCGGCGTTCGCGGCCGTGGAAGGAGGCCAACGCCGCGGCGAGATCGCCCGCGTCGAATTCGGGCCACATCCGCTCTGTGAAATGCAGCTCGGCATAGGCGCCCTCCCAGAGCAGGAAGTCCGACAACCGCTTTTCGCCAGAGGTGCGGATGATGAGATCGACGTCGCGCAAGCCGGCCTCGCCGGTGACGAGTTGCGAGAAGGCTTCGCGAGTGAGGCTGGTCAGCGCGGCCGCCTTGGCCGCGGCGTTGAGGATGGCCTCGCGCGCCGAATAGTCGACCGCGATCCGCAGATGCAGCGTGCTGCCGTTTGCGGTGGCGTCCTCAGCGCGCGCGATGGCGCTGGCGATACCATCAGGCAGGCGATCGCGACGGCCGATCACGTTGAGCCGCACGCCGTTTTTCACCAGGCTCTGCACTTCAATGGCGAGATAGAAGCGCAGCAGCGTCATCAGTGCTGCGACCTCGGCCTTGGGCCGGCGCCAATTGTCGGTCGAGAACGCATAGAGCGTCAGCGTGCCGATGCCCTGCTTGGGCGCGGCCTCGACGATGCGGCGGATCGTCTCGACGCCGGCCTCGTGGCCGCGGACGCGCGACAGGCCGCGCCGGGTCGCCCATCGCCCGTTGCCGTCCATGATGATGCCGACATGAAGCTTCTCGTTGTGGGACGTGACGTCACTTTGCATCGCAAAGTCTCCAGTCAAAAAAGGGGGACGATCAGGTCGGGAGAATGCCGAGACGGCCGAGCGGTGGCGCCTCGCGGCCGGCGGCCTTGGCGGCGTCGCGCACGAGGCGTTCGAGCACGGCGAGATAATCGAGGAAGCGCCGGCGGCCGCTCTTGGTCAGACGGCAGGTCGTGTGCGGGCGATTGCCTTCATAACCCTTGGTCACCTCGACGAGGCCGGCGTCCTGGAGCACGGCGAGGTGCCGGCTGAGATTGCCGTCGGTGAGACCGCAGAGCTGCTTCAGATCGGCGAACGCAAGTCCCTTCGGGTGAGCCATCAGCGACGTCAGCAGCCCGAGTCTCGCCTTCTCGTGGATCACACGGTCGAGGCCTTCGTAAGAAAAAGGCGCGCTGTCAGTCTTCGACATCATTGTCTCCGGACGCGAAATACAGAATGGCCGCCATCACCGACTGGCCGATCACGAAAGGCAGCCCCATCGTCCATGGCGACAACATGTGAGTCCGGCTCGCCAGCACGACCACGGCGAAGCCGGACATGAAGTACCAGGCTCCGGCGAACGCCACGCTGCGCGGCAGCGAGCGAACGGAGGCGAAAATGCCGAGCGACACCAGGATCTGCCACAGCCCCGGCAGCAGCCACAGCGCCTCGGAAGCGAACTTCCACATCACGACCGCAAGCAGGACGCCGGCGACGCCCGCGGGCAGGAACTGCTCGATCGCCTGATGAATCATCGCGTCGGCGAGGCCGGAATGATGACGACGCGAACGCGCACGCATCTCGGTCCAGATCATCAGGCCGGACAGCGTCGCCGCCGCGAACCAGCCGAGAAAGAAGCCGAGCGGCTCGCTCGTGGGATCGCCGATCAACCAGAATTGCAGGATGGCGGTGACAAGCGCGACGGCGCCGGTCGCAGCCATCGTCGCCGGGCCGTAACCGCGGAACGCCGTACCGGCCGCAATCTGGCTGCGGATCGCCACGATGTCGGCCAGTGCCTTGTCGAGATCGCGCATCGGCAATGCCAAAACTCCGCTCCACCCACGCTCACGGACCGGCTTGCCCAGTCACTTTGTATTGCAAAGTATACCGCGTTACAAAGTAAAGGCAAGCCGGAAGTCGACCGCCCGGGGCGTGGCGCCCGCGGACAACTGCCGGTTGCGTCTCGGCCGTCGGCCCAGCTAAGATGCCGCCAAGGTGCCCTGGGGGAAGTCATGAGGTTAAGGTCGTTCGTCGCTGCAGCTCTGCTGCAGGTGTGTCTTGTTGGGACAGCGCACGCGAAGGGACCATTTGGCACCGCCAATGTCGGCGGCTGGGTCGGCGGCGCCTTCAGCAACGACGAGACGGGCGCCTTCTCCCATTGTGCCGCGACGGCGCCTTACGCGAACGGCGTCATCCTCGTCGTGAGCCAGAATGCCGCCGGCATATGGTCGCTCGCCTTTGCAAGTCCCAGCTATCACTTCAACAAGGGCGAGAACGCCGCAATCGACGTGACCTTTGACGGTAAGGACCAAGCCAGGCTGTTCGCCACGGCGTACCGGCCCGACATGCTCACGGCCGTCATGCCGCTCAACGTCGTGCGTACATTTCAGAAGGCGAGCTTGATGGTGGCGACGGCCGGCCACGTTGTTCTGAACTTCGACCTAAGGTCGACCGGGCCGGTGATCGCCGCATTGGCCAATTGCGTGACCAGGGTGAAAGCCGATGGGCTCGACAAGGCCGGTGACTTCACCAAAGGCGCGGCGAAGCCGGCAGCCACGGCAGAGAAGCAAGGTCAGCCGCCAGCCAGCAAATCGGGCAAAGGGACCAGGACTAGCGGCGGCTTTGGCACCGGCTTTGTGGTGAGCGCCAGCGGGCACATCGTCACCAACAACCACGTGATCGACGGTTGCACAGAGCTCAAGGGCAATCTCACCGGTGAAGCCGCGATGGTGTTGCGCGTCGTGTCTGCCGATGCGAACAACGATCTGGCTTTGTTGCAGCCCACGTCAACGGCGACATTCAAGGACTTTGCCCGGATTCGCGATCGCTCCTTCCACTCCGGCGATTCCGTCGTGGCCATCGGCTTTCCCTATCATGGCCTGCTGACGTCGGACTTCACCGTGACGACCGGGATCGTGGGCTCGCTCAGCGGCATGCGCAACGACACGCGTTTCCTGCAAATCAGCGCTCCGGTGCAGCCCGGCAACAGCGGCGGCCCGTTGTTCGACACCAGCGGCCAGATCGTGGGCGTTGTCACCGGGAAGATCCCCGGATTGCGCATTGCAGCGCTGACCGGCGATATTCCTGAGAACATCAACTTCGCCATCAAGACCGGCGCGCTGCGCGACTTCCTCGATAATTCGGTGGTGCCGTACCAGACGGCCGAACCGAAGGGCGAGCTCAAGACCCCCGAGATCGCCGGCAACGCGCGGGCTTACACGATGTTGATCTCGTGCAAAGGTGCGGAAGAGGCCGACGCGAAGAAGTAGCTAGGACGGATTGAAGCACACCGCCACGCCGCCCTTCGCTGTCATTCCCCGCGAAAGCGGGGAATCCAGTACGCCGCGGCTTCTCGATTTCAGTCACTCCCGTCTCGGTGTACTAGATCGCCCGGTCGAGCCGGGCGATGACACCTTTGGTGTAGACCGAATATCGCCCTCACCCGTGACAGCACGCGCCTTTCGCCTGCGGCTCATACTGGTCGCGCAAACGCACCCAGTCCATCGGATAGGGCAGGCCTTCCTCGTGACGCCCGAGCGGAGTGAGGTCGAGATATTGGTAAGCCGCGTTCATCATGTCGAGGCCGCGGGCAAAGCAGGAATAGGTGTGAAAGATCTCGCCGGCCTCGTTGCGAAAGAACACGCTGATGCCGGGTAGCTCCGGGCCATAGAACGGCGTGGTGCCGAAATTGTATTTCGGCACGCCCTGGTCGATCTGCTCGCGCGTGAACGAGACCTCGTAATCGTAATTGAAGTCGCTGTTGCCTGATGAGACCCAGTCGAAGGTCCAGCCCATGCGCTTCTTGAAGGCCTCGAGTTTTGCGCTAGGTGCCAGCGAGATAGCGACCATGGTGGTGTCGCGCGCCACCAAATGCGGCACCATGCGCTCGAAGCCATCCACCCAGAACGAACAGCTCTTGCAAGCGGCTTCCCAATCCGGCGCAAACATCACGTGCTGGACCACGAGCTGCGGACGCCCCTTGAAGAGATCGCCAAGCGTCACCTTGCCGTTCGGCCCGTCGAATACATAACTCTTGTCGACCTTCACCCAGGGCAAGGCCCGGCGCTCCTCGGCCAGACGTTCGCGGGCCTGCGAAAATTCCTTCTCATGCGTCAGATGGGCTTTGCGGGCTGCGACCCATTGCTCGCGCGAGACGATCTGATGTTGCTGCATAATATCCTCCTCTGACAGGGATCAGGCGACGAAGCTATCGAGCTTATTAAAGAATGAACTCCAGCCGCGCTGGTGGTTGTCGCGCGCGGTCTCGTCGAAGAACTGGGCATGATGGAAGATCATCAACGTGCCGATGTTGTCGGGCTTCAACGTGATCGTCACCAGCGATTCGCGCTCCGGCGTCGAGTGCCAGGCCCAGGTGAAAACCAGCCGCTCATGCGGCACGACCTCGCGATAGATCCCCCCGGCTTCGAAATATTCACCGTCGTCGCGGGTGAACGAGATGCGGTAGCGACCGCCGGCGCGAACGTCGAGCTCGGCGTTCAGCGTCGCCGGCTTCATGTTCGGCGGCCCGAACCATTGAACTAGTTGTTCGGCTTGCGTCCAGGCGGCGAAGACTTTTTCCGGCCGCGCGCGGAGCCGGCGCGTGAGCGTGAGGCTTGGACCTTCATCTGCCCGTTCGGCTGCATTGGCGACTGCGTTGACCATGGTTTGTCCTCCACAAAGGCGGCAAGTCGGTCGAAGCTCTCGGACCAGAACTGTGCGTAGCGATTGAGCCAGTTCATCGCCTGCTCCATCGGCTGCGCGGTGAGCCGGCAGGACACGGTGCGCCCGGTCTTTTCGCGCACGATCAGGCCCGCGTCGGTGAGCACGTCGAGATGCTTCATGATCGCCGGCAGCGAGACCGGAAACGGCGCCGCCAGCTCGCTTACCGACAGATTTTCGTTCTCGACAAGCCGCGCCAGCAACGCCCGCCGCGTCGGATCGGACAGCGCCGCAAAGGTGCGATCGAGTGCCTCGTCTTTATACTTAACCATAAGGTTTAGTATAGGCGCGGAGGCCCTCCTGTCAATCGGGAACCACGCAAGAAAAAAGCCCCGCCTTTCGGCGGGGCTTCATTCGTGGTGTCGATCACGAGACTGCTACTCGACCTTGAGGCCGGCGAACTCGACGACCTTTTTCCACTTGGCGGTCTCGGCCTCGATGTCCTTGCCGAACGCCTCTGGCGTCTCCACCAGCGGATCGCCGCCGAGCTCGACCAGGCGCTTGGTCATCTCGGGCTCCTTCATGAGCGTGTTGACCTCGTTGTTGAGCTTGGCGATCAGGTCCTTGGGCATGTTCTTCGGTGCGCCCATGCCGAACAGCGCGCTCGCCTCGTAGTCCTTCACGGTCTCGCCGATCGCAGGCACATCAGGCAGTTGCGGCGAGCGCTGCGCCGTGGTCACGCCGAGCGCACGCAGCGAGCCGGAGCGGATATGCTGGATGATCGAGGGCA
This sequence comes from Bradyrhizobium zhengyangense, assembly GCF_022012555.1. Taxonomy (NCBI): domain Bacteria; kingdom Pseudomonadati; phylum Pseudomonadota; class Alphaproteobacteria; order Hyphomicrobiales; family Nitrobacteraceae; genus Bradyrhizobium; species Bradyrhizobium zhengyangense. The sequence goes on from NZ_JAKLTZ010000002.1 coordinate 593,232, forward strand.
TGTTGTCGAAGATCACCTGCACCTGGCCGCCGAGCATGTCGGTGATCGCGGGCGCGGCGCCGCGATAGGGCACGTGCTGCATCTTGCAGCCGGTCATCGCCATGAACATCTCGCCCGACAGATGCACCGAGGTGCCATTGCCTGACGAAGCCATGTTCACCTTGCCGGGATTAGCCTTCACATACTCGATGAACTCGGCAACGGTTTTGGCCGGCACATCCTTGTTGACGGTCATCACGTTCGGCACGCGCTGGAACGCGGCGATCGGCGCGATGTCACGAATGAAGTTGAATTTGAGATTGGCGTAGAGCGTCGCGTTGATGTAATTCGCCGGATTGACCAGCAGCACCGTGTAGCCGTCGGGTTCGGCGTTCACGACGGATTCGGTTCCGATATTGTTGCCGGCACCCGGCTTGTTCTCGACCACGAATTGCTGGCCGAGCCGCTCCGACAGGCGCTGGCCGATCAGCCGCGCCAAAATGTCGGTGGCGCCGCCGGGCGGATAACCCACCACGAACTTCACCGGTCGGGACGGATAATCCGCTGCAAGAGCCTTCGACAGCGGGCTGGCTGCAAGCGGAGTCGCGGCGAGCAGGCCCAACGCGGTACGGCGAGTGATCATCTCAAGGGTTCTCCCAGTGTTGTTCTTGAAGCCTGATATCTTGAAAGCTGCGTCGGCGGCGTTGTAACAAAGCCCATCTGCTGCGGAAAGTCCGCAAGGTCCTCGGTGACGAAAGGATAAGGCATGCCGGTGAAGGTTCAGGCCCTCGATCACCTCGTCATCAACGTTGTCGACGTCGCTGCGACCGCCGAGTGGTATCGCAAGATCCTCGGGATGGAAGTCAAGGTATTCGACCCCGGTGGCGGCAAAGCGCCGCGGACCTCGCTTCAATTTGGCCAGCAGAAGATCAACGTGCGGCCGCGTGACGCCGACAAGGTGGAGTGGTTCACGGCCGACCACCAGACTGCCGGCAGCGAGGACCTATGCTTTCTCACCTCCTCAACGCCCGACGAGGTGGTGGCGCATCTAAAGGCCCACGGCGTCGCAATCGAGGAAGGCCCCGTTCCAAGGCAGGGCGCCCGCGGCACGCTGCGCTCGGTCTATTGCCGGGATCCGGATGGCAGCCTGATCGAAATTTCGTCGTACGAGGATTGACGCCTCCATTTGCGCCCCGCGCCGTCCAATGGCAGGAAGACGCAATAATCCATAAGCGGCCGCCATCAGGATGCAGGCCGCACGGGAGGACACATGGCTATCCAACAAACCGCAGCCGGTATCGTGGGCCCGTTCGACGGGCTCGACGTACCCTGGCTGCTGAGGATGCGCGCCGAAGTGCGGCGTGACCACCCGTTCCTGATCTGGGCGCCGTTCGATGCGCCGGCGCGACACTGGAGCTATGGCGAGTTTCACGAGCGGGTCGGCGCACTCGCCGCGGGGCTCGCGAAGCGGGGCGTAAAGCCGGGCGAGTACGTGCTCATTCACCTGGACAATTGCATCGAAGCGCTGCTGGCCTGGTTTGCCTGCGTTGAACTCGGGGCCATCGCCGTCACCACCAACACGCGTTCGGCGCCGGCGGAGATGGAGTATTTCTCCAATCATTGCGGTGCGGTCGCCGCGATCACGCAGCCGGCCTATGCGGAAGTCGTCGCGCAGAACTGCCGCAACCTCAGCTGGATGGCGGTGATTTCGCACGATGCGGGCGCCGCGCCGGCACAGGTCGTCTCGCGCGGCGACAGTTTCAAGTCACTTTTCGCGGACAGCGCCGATCGGCCGAAGCGCGAGACCGATCCGCTCGCGCCATGCAGCGTGCAGTACACGTCAGGCACGACCTCGCGGCCGAAGGCCGTGCTGTGGACCCACGCCAACGCGCTGTGGGGCGCCAAGATCAATGCTGCGCATGAGGACCTTCACGCAAGCGACGTGCACCAGACCTATCTGCCGCTGTTCCACACCAATGCGTTGGCCTATTCCATGCTGGCGACGCTGTGGGTCGGGGCGACCTGCGTGATCCAGCCGCGCTTCTCCGCAAGCCGGTTCTGGAACGTTGCGGGCGAGCTCGGCTCGACCTGGACCTCGACCATTCCGTTCTGCATGAAGGCGCTGCTCGAGCAGGAGATCCCGCGGGATCACAAATTCCGCCTGTGGGGCACGGCGGTGAACGAGCCCCCGCCGTTTGCCGCATTCGGCGTCAAGATCATCGGCTGGTGGGGCATGACCGAGACCATCACCCACGGCATCATCGGCGAGGTCGATCAGCCAAACATCCCGATGTCGATCGGCCGTGCCGCGCCCGAGTATCAGATCCGCGTCACCGACGATGACGGCCGGCGGACCGCGGTCGGCGACACCGGCAATCTCGCGATCAAGGGAATCCCGGGCCTGTCGCTGTTCGCCGAATATCTTCACAACGAGAAGGCGACACGCGAGAGCTTTGACGAGCACGGCTTCTTCCTCACCGGCGATCGCGTCACGCGGCTGGACAACGGCTTCATCAAGTTCGGCGACCGCGCCAAGGACATGCTGAAGGTCGGCGGCGAGAACGTCGCGGCCTCCGAGATCGAGCAGGTCATCGCAATTGTATCGGGCGTGCGCGAGGCCGCGGTGGTGGCGAAGAAGCATCCGATGCTGGATGAGGTGCCCGTCGTCTTCATCATCCCGCATGGCGGCGTCGCGGATGCGCCGCCTGATCTGCAGGACCGCGTGATGGCGGCCTGCCGCAAGGGCCTTGCCGACTTCAAGGTGCCGCGCGAGATCAGGCTCGTCGACGACATGCCGCGCTCGACCCTGGAGAAGGTGGCGAAGGCGGAGCTGCGGAAGATGGTGGAGTAGCCTCAGTCGTTCCGGGGCGGTGCAAAGGCACCGAACCCGGAACCTCGAGATTGCGGGTTCGATGCTACGCATCGCCCCGGAATGACGGACTAAATTGTCAGAACGATCCCAGCGCCACCGGGCGGAACGCCTGCAGCAGTTGCTGGTCGAGCTTGCCGCCCATGCCTTCCATCATCGTGAAGGCGCGGGAGTGGGTGAAGGGCATGCGGTAGGCGCGCTTCTCGACGAGCGCTGCATAGATGTCGACGATCGTCGTCAGGCGCACGATATCGCTGATCTGGTTCGACGACAGGCCATTCGGATATCCGCTTCCGTCGAGGAATTCGTGGTGATGCAGCACGACGTCAAGCATCTCCGGTGGGAAGCCGCCTTGCGCCGCGAGCGCGTCATAGCCGCGGCGGGGATGCTGGCGGACTTCGGCCATTTCCTCGTCGGTGAGCTTGCCCGCCTTGTCGAGCAGCGCGGACGGAACGAAGGCCTTGCCGACATCGTGCAGCAGCGCCGCGCGTGTCAGGCGACGCTGGTCGTCCTCGCGCATGCCGAGATGCTGGGCGAAGGACACCGCAAAGCCGGTGACGAACAGGCAGTGCCTGTAGCTGCCGACATGGTGGCAGCCGACGGTGGTGAGCCACTCGCGCAGTGAGGAATGCTTGATCGCCTTCAGGATCTTGTTCTCGGCGGCGATGATGTCGTCGAAGGTCAAGGGAATGCCGAGCGGCAGCTTCTCGAACATCTTCTTCAGCACCGCGTGCGCCGCCTCGACGCCGCGGTTGAGCGTCTTGCCGCGATCGGTCGCGTCATAGACGGCTGTGTCCGGGAAGGCGGCGCGGATGCGCTGCAGGATCGCCTCGGCCTGCAGCGGCCGCGAGATGGTGTCGGTGGCGCCGAGCGCCCAGGCCTGCATGGTGCCGTGATGCAGCGCATCGGCCAGCACGAACAGCCGCGGCATCGAACGGTAGGCCTCGCCGCGCAGCTTGTTGCGCACGCGCTGCACGCTTTCGGGCGAACGGAGGTTGATGTCGACGACGAGGCCGGAGAGATCGCGCGAGGGCTGCTCGGGAATCTCCTGCGTGGTCACCGTCGAGACCTCACCAACCGCCTTCAGGATGCTGGCGAGCTCGGTGCTCGCATCGCTCCGGTCGGAGGCAAGCAGAAGCCGGCGTTTGTTGGCGGATTTGGCTGGCGCGTTCATGGCTTCCCCAAAAGCACGGGAGTGTATTTGGCATCAGCCTAAGCCGGATCAGGTTCTCCGGCTCTTAAGAGGCGTGCTCAACGGAACCTGCCAAAATTGCACGCAATTTTACGGATCGGGTTCCCACCCAGGGCGAAAACAACCCCATGCACCGTAGAACGGCCATTGAAAACACTGGCTTTTTGGCAAAGAAAAATCCGCCGGAGGTGCCCCTCCGGCGGATCATCTCAGCTCACAACTGCAAGCAGCAGCCTACGCCTTCATCGCCCCCTTCACGGCTTCCGCCGTGATCGGCAGCGCCCGGACGCGGGCGCCGGAGGCATTGAAGATGGCGTTGCCGATGGCAGGCGCCACGACCGTCACCGCGGGCTCGCCGACACCAGTGGCCTTCTCGCCATTGGCGATCACGGCGACCGCGACCTCCGGCATCTGGCTCATGCGCAAGGGCCTGTAGCTATCGAAATTGGTCTGCTCGATGCCACCGTCCTTCAGCGTCGCCTTCTCGTGCATCGCAAGTGACAGGCCCCACAGTGCCGCGCCCTCGACCTGGGCGCGGATGTTGTCGGGATGCACCTGCGTGCCGACGTCGGTTGCGACCGTGAGCTTCTTCACGGTCACCTCGCCCGAGGGCGCCACCGCAACATGCGCGACGCAAGCGGTCCAGCTTGCGGTCGCACGTTCCTGCGACGACACGCAGGCAACGCCCATGCCTTCACCCTTCGGCAGCTTCTTGGTGCCGTAGCCGGCGAGGCCCATCGCGGCGAGCAGCGTGTTGCGCAGCCGCTGCGCGCCGCCGTCGTTCTTGCCGGCGCCGTCGAGCAGCGAGATGCGGAATTGCGCCGGATCCTTGCCGGTCGCCGCCGCGATCTCGTCGATCATGCTTTCGACCGCCCAGAAGGTCCAACCCGGCGCCACCGAGCGGAGCTGGCCCGACGGGGTGGCGTTGTGCGCCATCTCGTTTTTGATCGCGCGCACGTTATGGTTCGGCACCGTGTAGAAGAAGTCCGAACCGTTCACCGTGAACGCGTCGAGCGGGCCCTTCTTGTCGACCGAGGGCGACAGGAAGTCGGGGATGCCCCAGCGCTGGGTCGGCCAGGCCGAGACCACGTCGTGGCTGAGCGCGACGAGCTTGCCGTCGCCGTCCACGCCGGCCTTTACTTTTTGGTAGGTGAGCGGACGCGAGAAATCCATCGTCATGTCGTTCTCGCGCGTGTAGATCACCTTCACCGGCTTGCCCACGGCCTTCGCCGCCTGCACCGCCGGCACCATCATGTCGGCGTCGAGCCTGCGGCCGAAGCCGCCGCCGAGCCACATCTGGTGCATCACCACGAACTTCGGATCGATCCCGGCAGCGCCCGCCGCAATCGCGCCGGAGCGCGTCGCGAACTGGTTTCCGGAATAGATGTGCAGGATGTCGCCCTTGAACTCCGCGGTGGCGTTCATCGGCTCCATCGGCGCGTGGATGTTGATGCTGGTGGTGTATTCCGCCTCCAGCACCTTGGCCGCCGAGCCCAGCGCGGCTGACACGTCGCCGTCCTTGACGAAGAACTGACCGGAATCGTCGAGCCCCTGAAGCCGCTTGGCTTCGTCAAGCAACGACTGGCTCGACAGCTTCGCATTCGGCCCGCCGTCGTAGGCGATCTTCAGCGCCGCCGCGGCCTTCTTGGCGTTGGCGTAGGTGCTCGCGACCGCGACCACCCAGCCCGTTGTCGTCTGGGTCTTGTCGTCGAGGGTGACGGCCTTGATGAAGCCCGGCACCTTCTTTGCGTCGCTGTCGTCGACCGATTTCACCGTGGCGCCGTAGCGCACCGGCGGGGTAACCACCGCGCCATAGGCCATACCCGGAATCATCACGTCGATGCCGTATTTGGCCGTGCCGTTGGTCTTGGAGGGGATGTCGATCTGCGGCACCGACACGCCGATCATGGTGTATTGATCAGGCGTCTTCAGCTTGATCGCCTTCAGCTCGTCGGGCGTGAAGGTCTTCGTTGCCTTGCCGCTCTTGACGATGTCGGCGAAGCTCATCGACTTCTTGGACTTCGGATGCGTGACCATGGAGTCGCGCACGACCAGCTCGTCCTTGAAGTAGGGCGGCAGGCCCATGGCGGCGGCAGCGCCTTCTGTCAGCGCCATGCGCCCGGCGGCACCCGCCCGGCTCATCGCTTCGAAGTTCATCATGGTCGACCAGCTGCCGCCGGTGATCTGCGCACCGAGGACCGGATCGTTGAACTTCGGATCGTTGGAGGCGAGGTTGACCCGCATGTCGCTCCATTTCGCGCCCAGCTCTTCGCAGACGATCTGCGCCATGGTGGAGGCGATGTGTTGGCCCATGTCGGCCTTGCCGCAGGTCACGGTGACGAGACCCTCCGGCGAGATCGAGTACCAGACGCTCGGCTCGAAATTAGCAGGCGCGGCAGCAAGCGCCTCGCCAACACCGGGCACGCCGGCGTAGCCGAGCACGAGGCCGGTTGCGGCCGTGCCGACCAGGAAGGAGCGGCGGCTGAAATCAGTGGTCTCAGGTGTGACGTTCTTCACGTGCTTGTTCATGTGGGCCTCCGCTCGTTGCCGGCGGCGGATGCAGTACGCATCTCGGTGGCGGCGCGCATGATCGCCTTCTGGATCCGCGAATAGGTCATGCAACGGCAGAGATTGCCGTCCATATGCGCCACGACCTCTTCCTTGGTCGGATTGGAATTCTTCGCCAGCAGCGAAGCCGCCTGCATGATCTGCCCCGACTGGCAGTAACCGCATTGCGGCACCTGCTCGGCGATCCATGCCTTCTGCAAGGGATGATCGCCCTTGGCGGAAAGACCTTCGATGGTGGTGATCTTCTTGCCGGCGACATCGCCGACCATGGTCTGGCACGAGCGTACGGCTTCGCCGTTGACGTGCACGGTGCAGGCACCGCACAGGCCGGCACCGCAGCCGAATTTCGTGCCGGTCATCTGCAATTGTTCGCGGATGGCCCAAAGGAGCGGCGTGTCGTTTGCCGCATCCACGGACATACTCCGCCCGTTGATCGTGAGCGTTGGCATAGGCGTCTTCCCCTGCCGGTGCATGAAGCCGCTTACGGCGGCGACTTGAGTGACGGACGCCCACCGGGCTGGCCTCCGCCTTGTGCGCAAGAATGATCGTGTTCGCGCACAGAGGCAAATGCAATTTGGAACCGATCGAGACAAACTCGGAAATCACGTGTTGTGCGTTGCGACAACGGCGCTGACGTTAGCGACTGGACACAACAAGATGGCGCGGCGAGGAATGCATCCATCGCAATCGCGACGGTTTCCTCCGAGTAACCGCACAGGCTAGGATGTGAGGTCAGCCAACGCTGACCTCGCGGCGACAGTTCTCGACAATAGAAAGAAGAGGCGGAAGCAATGCCAAGGATCGATCGGGACGGCGTCGGCATCTACTACGAGGTTCATGGCGACGGGCCGCCGCTGTTGCTCACCCATGGCTATTCCTCGACGTCTGCGATGTGGCAAGAGCAGGTCGACGCGCTGGCGAAAGACCACAAGCTCGTGCTGTGGGACATGCGCGGTCACGGCCAGTCCGACTATCCCGATGATCCCAAAGCCTACAGCGAAGCGCTGACGGTCGGCGACATGGCGGCGATCCTCGATGCCGTCGGCGCCGAGCGCGCCATCATCGGCGGGCTGTCGCTCGGCGGATACATGTCGCTCGCGTTCTATCGCGCCCATCCCGCACGCACGCGCGCACTGCTGATCATCGACACCGGGCCCGGCTTCAAAAAAGACGACGCACGCGAGGCCTGGAATGCGCGGGCGCTCGCCACTGCCGACAAGCTCGACCAGGAAGGTCTCGCTGTGCTGAAGGCGGCGACCCGCGAGCGCGCCACCGCCAGCCACCGCAACGCCAAGGGGCTGGCGCTCGCCGCGCGCGGTATGCTGACCCAGCGCGATGCCGCGGTGATGGAGCTGCTGCCTGATATAAAGGTGCCGTCGCTGATCGTGGTCGGCGCCGACGACACGCCGTTCCTGGCGGCGTCGGATTACATGGCGGCCAAGATCCCCGGCGCACAAAAGGTCGTGATCCCCGCGGCCGGACACGCCGTCAACATCGACCAGCCCAAGGCTTTTGTTGACGCCGTGGTGCCTTTCCTGAAGAACTTGCCGGCATAGGCGGCGAGACGAGGATTCACGACCATGAAGCGGGCAATCTTGGCTGCGGGCGCGGCGCTTCTCTCAATGGCGGCGTCGGCGCAGGCGGAGCCGTTCGGCACGGTGCCGTTGCGCCGTCCCTTCGTCGACACCTTGTCGAACAACATGCCCCTGGCGTTCGGGATGGACGCGGACCAAACCGCGCATGCGCTCGGCCAGCCCCTGCAATACGTCAAGGGACGGCCCGGCAACGAGATCTATCTCGCTCTTCGCGATCTCGGTGGCAGCGGACTGGTGCCGTCCCGTCACCGCCTGTTCCTGCAATTCCGTCATGGACGGCTGGCAGGATGGAAAGAGGACTACGGCGACAACTGGATGTGGGAGTGACTGATAACTGCGAACCCCGCATCAACGATCAACCAAGAAGGACAACCCGCGTGGGACAAGACATCAAACTGACGGCGTCGGACAATTTCCAGCTTGGCGCCTATCGCGCCGATCCGACCAGCGCGCCGAAGGGCGCGGTGGTGGTGATCCAGGAGATTTTTGGCGTCAATCATCACATCCGCTCGGTCTGCGACCGCCTCGCAGGCGAGGGCTATGTCGCGATCGCGCCGTCGATCTTCGACCGGACGTCGCCAGGCTTCCAGTCGGGCTACACGCCCGATGAGATCGCGGAAGCTCGCAAGTTCGTCGCCAATCCGGATTGGGCGGCGATGCTGCGAGACACGCAAGCCGCGATCGATGCGGTAAAGGGTGTCGGCCCGGTCGGCATCATCGGCTTTTGCCTCGGCGGCAGCGTCGCCTTTGTCGCGGCGACGCGACTGACGGGCCTGAAGGCCGCGATCGGCTATTATGGCGGCGCCGTCGTGCGCTTTGCCGACGAGACGCCGAAGGTGCCGACGCAATTGCATTTCGGCGAGAAGGATGCCGGCATTCCTCTCACCGACGTCGAGACCGTCAAGGCAAAGCGGCCTGACGTCGAGGTCTTCATCTATCCCGGCGCCCAGCACGGCTTCCATTGCGACGAGCGGCCGAGCTACGACAAGGCCAGCTCCGAGATCGCCTGGCCGCGCAGCATGGCCTTTTTCGCGAAGCATCTGACGAAGTAGCGCGCGTAACTCTCTCCTCCGTCATTCCGGGATGCGCCGCGAAGCGGTGCAGGCCCGGAATCCATCAGGCCTCGGAGTCGGTGGCGCGATGGATTCCGGGCCCGCGACTTCGTCGCGCCCCGGAATGACGAGAGGAGAGAGCGGAAATCGGGTGGCTGCACCACGCCGCCCGGCGATAGAGCTGGCTGATCAAGCCAGGTCACGCCGGGAGAGCGTCATGCAACAGGCCAACACCAATATCGTCATTCGCAACCCGTTCGGCACCATGGATGTGCCTGCGCCCGGCGACGCTGAAGTCATGCACTACGCGATATCAGTTGCGCTTGCCGGCGATGCCGCGGACGTCAACGCGGCGCAATGGGCCTCCATTCCCGCACCTTCCGATCCACTCGAAGGCGCCTGGGCGAGCCGCTGGAACGGCGGTGCTGACCCGACCATATCGGGCGATACACCGGAGCTTTGGAAACAGGGGCGCGCAGAGGTGCGCATCGTGCGCGAGCGGATCTATCTGCGGTTCGATTGGGACAATGGCCGACGGCACGGGCTGATCGATGCTATCAGCGAGAGCGGCAATGGGCTGATCGGGAAATACATCAACCTGACCAATCCCGCGATCGTCAGGCCATGGATCGGGCTGGTGGTTGACACCAACAGGATCGACGGATGCTTTCCGAACGGGCGGCTTGATTTCAGGCGGTGAACGACGCGAGGCGCGCGACTAGAACCAGCGCTCGCCGACGAACACGGTGTCGCCGGGGCTGACGGGCGTGCCGAGCGGCACGACGGCGCGCATGGCGCCGCCGGCTTCGGTGTGGGTCACGGTGACCATGTCGCGCTTGGCGCGCGGCGAGAAGCCGCCGGCGATCGCGACCGCGCTCTCGACCGTCATGTTGGGCACGTAAGGATATTGGCCGGGGGCTGCGACTTCGCCGAGGATGAAGAACGGGCGGTAGGACTCGATCTCCACGGCGACAGACGGTTCGCGGATAAAGCCGTTGCGCAGGCGCGCAGCGATCTCTCCGGCAAGGCCCGCCGGGGTGCGGCCACGCGCCGGCACCGATCCGATCAGCGGCATGGTGATGGAGCCACCGGCATCGATGGCGTAACTGTTGGTGAGACCTTCCTGGCCGTAGACCACGACACGCAGCTTGTCGCCGGCATCGAGATGATACGAAGCGTCGTAGCGGACGGGGGCGGCCACCATCGGCGCGGCATAGGCGACCGGAACGGGCGCGGGACCCGAGGCAAAGGAATTGGTGAGCGCATCGATGGCGCCACCGCCATTGGCGACGACGACCGGCGGCGGCGCGCTGTAGGGCTGGCCATAGGCCATGGTGTCGAGATCGGGGCGGGGCTGCACATAAGCGACGGGGCCTGTGGTCTGCATGCAGCCGCCCAGGGTCAGCGCGGCGGACGCTGCCATGATCGACCATCGAAACGCGCGCAGAACCCGCACCGGACCATCCCTACAACCGAGACAGCTCCAGTCTTGCACCCGTTATGGTTAACAAAGGGTTGAGGGGGGCCTCGGCGCCAGCCGCTTGGTGTCATTCCGGGGCGACGCGTCAGCGTCGAACCCGGAATCTCGCGCTGCAATTTCTGGATTCCGGGTTCGCGCTGGCGCGCGCCCCCGGAATGACGGGTGGATGCCTTACGCGCTCACACCAACACCGATCGGGCACGACACGCCGGTGCCGCCCAGGCCGCAATAGCCGGCGGGGTTCTTCGCCAGATATTGCTGATGATAGTCCTCGGCAAAATAGAACGCGCCGGCAGGCCCGATCTCGGTGGTGATGGCGCCGAGACCCTTGGCCTTGAGCGCCTTCTGATAGAGCGCCTTCGACTCGTCTGCGGCCTGCTTCTGCGCATCGGAGGAGGTATAGATCGCACTCCGATATTGTGTGCCGACATCGTTGCCCTGGCGCATGCCCTGCGTCGGGTTGTGGTTCTCCCAGAACGTCTTCAGCAGCTTCTCGTAGGAGATCTTCTCGGGATCGAACACGACCAGCACCACTTCGGTGTGGCCGGTGCGGCCAGAGCAGGTCTCTTCATAAGTCGGGTTCGGCGTGTGACCGCCTGCATAGCCGACGGCAGTGGTGTAGATGCCCTCGCCAAGCTCCCAGAATTTCCGCTCGGCGCCCCAGAAGCAGCCGAGCCCGAATAAGGCTTGCTCGAGGCCCGCAGGATAGGGCGGCTTCAACTTGCTGCCGTTGACGAAATGGATGCTCGCGGTGGGGATCGGTTGCGCACGACCGGGCAGCGCGTCAGCTGCGCTCGGCAATGCGGTGGACTTGCGCATGAACAGCATGATGGATCTCCGAGAAACGAGCTGGCGCGCGCCTGAACTCGTTGCTCTGGCGGCGGGCTCGCGATCAGGTGGGAATATAGGTCTCTACGCAGGAAGCGGCAGTCTTGTTACGCCGCCCGCTCGCTGCTCAGTCCCGGCGGGAATTGAAGCTCAATCCCGGCGGGAATTGAAAGATCAATCCCGGCGGGAATTGAAAGATCAATCCCGGGTATAGCCGATCAGCGGCTTGCGCGGGCGGAACAGGATCATCAGCAAAATGCCGAGCAGGCCGAGGACGGCGAAAACCGGCTGGTCCAGCACCAGGCGGATCACCGAGGTCCACAGCCAGGGCGCCTTGGCCTCGATCCAGGCCCGGAAGGCGGACTGGCTGGCCTGGTTGATGTCATTCCAGAACTGGCAGAACCGGGTGAAACGGAGGGTCTGGTCGGCCACCCAGCGGGCACCGTCATAGACCATGAAGAAGAATCCGCCGGCCAGCAGCAGCAAGCCAATCAGTCGGAAAAAGCCGCGGATCATGCCCCACCCAATATGGTCACCCGATCGGACGACCCCTATAAACGCCGTCAGCCAATAGCCAAGAGACGGCAGAAATTCAACCTCATCAGGGCGTTACGGCCCTCCTTGGCGGCACCTCGGGCCCGCTTTTCCAGCCCCTAAAGCGTTGACGGTGCCAAAGACCCCCTCTATAAGGGCGCCAACTGGCGGCGGGCGCAATCCTGCCGCCGCTGTTCTTTGAGCAGTTGCAGGCTCTTTTGGGGCCTCAGAGATGGCCGCAAGGCTCATCGCTCATGTTCCGGGAACGGCCCAGCAACCGAACACCCTAAATCCGAGCGTCGATTCCGCGGTCAAGCTGCCGGCGCTACCCGACCAAGACGCGACCGGTACCCGCAAAGGACATTGAGACCATGGCCAACACTACCTCCGCCAAGAAAGCGACGCGCAAGATCGCCCGCCGCACCGCCGTCAACAAGTCGCGCCGCACCCAGATGCGCGGCGCCGTGCGTAACGTCGAAGAAGCCATCAAGACCGGCGACCGCGCCGCCGCCGCCAAGGCGCTGGCCGCCGCCGAGCCCGCGCTGATGCGCGCCGCCCAGCGCAACATCATTCACAAGAACAACGCCAGCCGCAAAGTCTCGCGCCTCACCGCGCAGATCGCCAAGCTCGCCAAGTAAGTTCGAGACGCTAGCTCGCGACGTCGGTTTGTCGCGCGAAGCCGATCGCTTCGTTCGATCTGTTGAAGCCAACATCGCAAGCCTCAATCAGCCCGGCTTTCACGCCGGGCTTTTTGTTGGCCGCCACAATTCACGCTTGCGGTCTCTTCACGCTTGCAGTCTTTGACGCGCGCCATCTTCCGTTGGAAGAGTCTCGTCGTCTTCGCTATGCTGTGTCCGTAGTTTTACCTGCCGTTGTTTTTGCAACAGCTGAAACCTTGGTTTGCGCTGCGGTGCGGTGCGAAAAACCACTGCGGCGCGGGCCTAAGTTGAATTCGCGCGAAGCAAAGTTCTGCACACCGTAGTTTCACCGGAACCTGTTTTCTGCTCGGGTTACCCTGTGAAACGAGACTCAAAAAACGGTGTCTCGCTAATCACTTATCGACATAGCGGCGACAAGCATTTGGAAAATTCGCTCGCACGTCGCGTGCGTGACGATTTTGTAAAAATTTTTTGGCGGTGGCGGAGTCGTTGTCACATGACACGCGCGATTTTCGAATCTGTGCACGAATCCAAAAACTTGGTCTCAAGGCTGTGAACAACTCGTGCGCGGCGTTAACGCTGGTCAAGTTTTTTGATGCCTCAAGTGTGAATCAATTTCGTTGCGAGTCTTTCCGCTTAGTGTATTCCTTAAGTCGTTCGCGGCGCCCACGATCTTGAGACCAGCGCGGTTTAAGAAACGGGGCGAGCGTGCAAATCGGCGGCGGTGTGCACGTAGGCGACGCTTCAACAAGCGATAGTCGGATCAAAACCCATAGCAATATGGGAACGGTAGCTCTTTGTCTTGACGTCTCCAAGCGAGATCTTCGCGATCACGCTCGCACCAAGCGCATGTGCAAGATACATGTGAGAGACATCTTGAGACTACCCCGATACGCATGATGGCGTGGCCGAGCGGACGACACGAGCAGACGGGCAGGACATCCGCGACTTGAGTACAGCGCGGAGGTTCTTTTACGCAGGACCTTGCCGTGAGCAATCACGGCAGGACGGGGAGGTATCATGTCCTACGGATTCAACGCGGTATTGACTTTAGCTTCATCCTCCAACGATGCCGTTTCCAATCCGTCCTGTGCGCAGCCCCCCTGTGACGGGGCGTCGAGTACGCGCTGACCTCGCGAACCCTCCATCTCCGACATCGCTGATCTGACCGCGGCGCTATCCGCCGAACGGTCGAGCTGTGCCCAAAAGATGGACTCGCTCGAGGTCGCGCCGTGCATGGCAGGAACTCTGCATGGCGCCCACCACGCAACCTTATCTCTCAAGAAAAGTTTTCAAATGATGACGACATCGGAACAGGATCGCTGGTCACGCGTGAAGAGCAGGTTGCGCTCGAACGTCGGCGAGGACATCTATACAAGCTGGTTTGCGCGCATGGATCTCGAAGGCGTGCAGGACGAGAGCGTGCGGCTCTCGGTCCCGACGCGCTTCCTGAAGAGCTGGATCCAGGCCCATTATGCCGAGCGCGTGCTGTCGTGCTGGCAGGCGGAGATGCCGGAAGTGCATCGCATCGATCTCACCGTCCGTTCCGCTGTGCGCCCCGTGGTGCAGCCGAAGGAAGCGCCTGCGCCGGTCGAAGCCCGCCGCACCCCTGCGCCGGAGCTGCGCTCGACCGCGACCGCGCCGGTTTCCGCCAACCATGACGCGCTCGGCGGCTCGCCGCTCGATCCGCGCCTGACCTTTGCGAGCTTCGTCGTCGGCCGCTCCAACACGCTGGCCCATGCCGCCGCGCGTCAGGTCGCAGAAGGCCGCCGCGGCGACCCTGTGATGTTCAACCCGCTCTACATCCATGCCGGCGTCGGCCTCGGCAAGACGCATCTGCTCCAGGCTGTGACCTGGGCGGGCAATTCGGGCAATGAGCGCAAGGTGCTCTATCTCACCGCCGAGAAATTCATGTACGGCTTCGTCGCCGCGCTGAAGACGCAGACGGCGCTGGCCTTCAAGGAAGCGCTGCGCGGCATCGACGTGCTCGTCATCGACGATCTCCAGTTCCTGCAGGGCAAGTCGACGCAGGCCGAGTTCTGTCACACGCTGAACGCGCTGATCGATGCCGGCCGTCAGGTCGTGATCGCGGCCGACCGTCCGCCGTCCGATCTGGAAAGCCTGGACGATCGCGTCCGCTCGCGCCTCGCCGGCGGTCTCGTGGTCGAAATGGGCTCGCTCGGTGAGGAGCTGCGGCATGGCATTCTCAAGTCGCGCGTCGCAGCTGCCCGCACCCATCATGCGACTTTCGACGTACCGGAAGAGGTGCTGCATTATCTGGCGCGCGCCATCACCCACAACGGCCGCGACCTCGAGGGCGCGATCAACCGGCTTCTTGCTCACTCGAAACTCAATAACCAGCCGGTGACGCTGGAGATGGCCGAGCGCGAGGTGCGCGACCTGATCCGCCCCTCGGAGCCGAAGCGGATCAAGATCGAGGACATCCAGCGCGTGGTGGCACGGCAGTATAATGTCAGCCGCTCCGACCTGCTGTCTTCGCGCCGGACCGCCAATGTGGTGCGTCCGCGCCAGGTGGCGATGTACCTCGCCAAGACGCTGACCCTGCGCTCCCTGCCCGAGATCGGACGCCGCTTCGGTGGCCGCGACCACACCACGGTGCTGCACGCCGTGCGCAAGATCGAGGCTCTGGTGTCCAAGGACAATGCGCTGTCCGAGGAGGTCGAGTCGCTCAAGCGCCAGCTGCAGGAATAAACGCCCAAGGAATAAACGCCTAAAGCTTTCCTCCCCCCACCTCCCGCCGACCCGGGCATGCCCGGGCGGCGGGTTTCGTTTGCCCGGACGGCCGCCTTCATTTCTGCCTGTAAATGTCGGGGAACTGCTCCCCAATCCCTTGAAACGGATGGCTTTCCGCGCCACCTTGCGCGACCCTGACGGCTTTGGTCATATCGGCTGAACGATCCGGCTTTCAGGGATCTTCGGTGCCGTGGTGCGCGTCCTGCCGCCCGGCTTCTCCAACGCTTTAGTTTTCTCGGGGATCGGGCGAGTAGTGCAATGAAGGTTACGGTCGAACGCGCGCAACTCCTGAAATCGCTGGGCCATGTCCACCGCGTGGTCGAGCGCCGCAACACGATTCCGATCCTGGGCAACGTGCTGGTGCGCGCCGAGAACGCGAAATTGTCGCTGAAGGCGACCGACCTCGACCTCGAGGTGACCGAGACGCTGCCGGCGGAAACCGCAACCGCCGGCTCGACCACCGTGCCGGCGCACATGTTCTACGACATCGTGCGCAAGCTGCCCGACGGCTCGCAGATCGTGCTGGAGGCCGACGGCGACCGCGCGGTGCTGGCGATCCGCGCCGGCCGCTCGCGCTTCACGCTGCAAACCCTCCCCGAGAATGACTTCCCGGACCTTGCCGCCGGCGACCTCTCGCATTCGTTCAATCTCGCCGCCAAGGACGTCAAGCGGCTGATCGACCGCACACAGTTCGCGATCTCGACCGAGGAGACGCGCTATTATCTCAACGGCATCTATCTGCATGCCGCCGGCACCGCGAAGGCCGCCACCTTGCGCGGCGTTGCCACTGACGGCCACCGCCTCGCCCAGCTCGACTTGGTGCAGCCCAAGGGCGCCGAGGGCATGCCGGGCGTGATTGTGCCGCGCAAGACCGTCGGCGAGGTGCAGCGCCTGATCGAGGACACCGAGGCCGAGATGACGATCGAGCTGTCGCAGGCCAAGATCCGCTTCACCATCGGCAACGTCGTGCTGACCTCGAAACTGATCGACGGCACCTTCCCCGACTACGGCCGCGTCATCCCGCAGGGCAACGACAAGGAGCTCGTGGTCGACAAGAAGGACTTTGAGAACGCGGTCGACCGTGTCTCGACGATCTCCAGCGAGCGCGGCCGCGCGGTGAAATTGTCGCTCTCGCCCGGCAAGCTGGTGCTGTCGGTGACCAATCCGGATTCGGGGAGCGCCACCGAAGAGCTCGAGGTCGAATATGCCTCCGACGCGCTCGATATCGGCTTCAACTCCCGCTACCTGCTCGACATCGCCGCCCAGATCGAAGGCGACGTCGCAGTGCTCCGCCTCGCCGACCCCGGCTCGCCGACGCTGGTGCAGGACAAGGACGACAAGAGCGCGCTGTACGTCCTGATGCCGATGCGGGTGTGAGGCCTACCTTCACGCCACACATTGACTACATTCGTCATGGCCGGGCCAAAGCGCGAAGCGCGTCTTCGCGAGATGTCCCGGCCATCCACGTCTTGAGAGCCTGAGAACGTGGGTGACGGCAATGACGAGCTAACATGACCCCCTCCCGCATCCATCGCCTGACGCTGACGCATTTTCGGAACTATCGGGCGGCGGGGCTCGAGACGGCGGCTGACATGGTGGCGCTGGTCGGGCCAAACGGAGCGGGCAAGACCAATTGCATCGAGGCGATCTCATTCCTGTCGCCCGGACGCGGCCTGCGACGCGCCACGCTGGAGGATGTCGCCGACAACCAGGGCGACGGCTCCTGGGCGGTGTCCGCGCAGGTCGAGGGCGCATTGGGGCTGGCTACGCTCGGCACCGGTATTGACCCGCCGCGTGCAGATGCCGCGGTGAACCGGCGCGTCCGCATCGACCGCGAGCCGGTGAATTCGGCGACCGCCTTCGGCGATCATATCCGCATGGTCTGGCTCACGCCGGCGATGGACGGGCTGTTCATGGGCGCGGCGTCCGAGCGGCGGCGCTTCTTCGACCGCCTGGTGCTGGCGATCGACAGCGAGCATTCCAGCCGCATCAACGCGCTGGAACGCTCGCTGCGTTCGCGCAACCGCCTGCTCGAGACGCGCAATTACGACGACCATTGGTGTGACGCGATCGAGCGCGAGACCGCCGAGCTTGCGGTCGCGGTCGCCGCAACGCGCGGCCAGACCGCGGCACGCCTCACCGGCATGCTGAACACGCGCGCACGGCAATCGGCGTTTCCCTCCGCTCAAATCGCGCTCGACGGCTGGATGGAGAACGCGCTGCTGACCGAAACGGCGACCTCGGTCGAGGACCGCTACCGCCAGATCCTGCGCGACAACCGCCCGCGCGACGCCATCGCCGGCCGCACCACCGACGGCCCGCATTTGACCGATCTGCAGGTCATCTACGCACCGAAGAGCATGCCGGCGCGCGATGCCTCCACCGGCGAACAGAAGGCGCTGCTGATCGGCCTCGTGCTGGCGCATGCGACGCTGGTGGCCGAGATGACCGCCATCGTGCCGCTGCTGCTGCTCGACGAGGTCGTCGCCCATCTCGATCCCAACAGGCGCGCCGCGCTGTTCGACGAGCTGCGCAAGCTCGGCGCGCAGGTCTGGCTGACCGGCGCGGACCCGGCCGCGTTTGCCGAGATCGGCGCGGGCGGCGAAGTCTTTGACGTCGAGAGCGGACGCGTTTCCGCCCGGCGCTAGCCCGTTTTGTTGAACCCGGCTTATTCGGATCGCGACTAGGACTGTGAGGCCGCGCAGGCGGTGTCGCAGCCGTTGCAATCGCGCGATCGACACGCGCGATATCCCTGGAGAGAAAGACCATGACGACGGTAAGGCGCGGGACGAAAGTCCCGGCACGATGGCGGCTGTTCGTGTGCGGCCTCGCTCTGCTCGCAAGCGGCGTGGCCGCGGCAAGCGCGAGCGGATGGACGCCGCATCTGTTCTCGTCCGCGCTCACGCCGGATCCCGACGCCGTGCTGCCCGCGCCGACCCGGGCCAGCTATCGCGAGATCGGCACCACGAAAATGCTTGGCATCGACGCGCCGCTGCGGACCAGGCTCACGGCACGCATTCCCGCCGAGCTCGGCGACGTGCTCGCCTTCTACCGCACCGAGCTCGGCAAGCTGGGCTGGAAGGAGCAGCACGATGGCGCGGTCATCGCCAGCGATCACGTCCGGCTCACCTACACGACGGCGCTGGGGCCGGCGGCGCTGGCGCTCGACCGCAAGGGCGCGAGCACCTCGGTCAACCTGGTGCAGCGAAACAAGGAGGCCGCGACCATGGCGCATGTGATGCCGAGGCCCGGCCGCGCGGCGCTGATGTTCACCAATCTCGGCGACAAGGAAGCCGTGGTGACGCTCGACAACCACATCGTCATGCTTCCTGCCCGCGCCGGCAAGGAACGTCCCGAGGCGCCGTTGTTCAACATGCCGCCGGGCAAATACGCCTACGCCTTGAAGATCGACGGCGGAGCGGACCGCGACACGACGATCGAGCTCGCGGCCGGCGATGCCTGGGAGGTCACGGTCGGCCCAGAAGGCGACCTGTGGTCGCCGCTCCAGCTCTATTGAGCTCGGCGCCGCCGGATACCGCTGTTGAACCTGTCAGGTTCCCGCCGCGACTAGCTGACTGGGCCGCGCCAATTCTCGCGAAATCCAGGAGCTTTGCCGATGTCGATGATCAAACGCGGGACGCGAGCCCCGGCACGTGGGCTGCTGCTGGCCTGCAGCCTTCTGCTGATGGCGAGCGCCGCACGCGCCGCGCAATTCGACGCCGGCTATATCGACCCTCACACGGTGCCGATGCTGCCCGGCGCAATCGAGGACACCTCGCGTCCCGACCCTTCCCGGGTGCAATATGTCGTGCCGACCGTGGTCGCGGTGACATCGGCTGCCGTGAAGAAGATGCTCATCACCGAGGGCTGGGTGCCCTATGTCCGCCCGCTCGACGAGACCAACACCAGCCTCGCTTTCAAGAAGGGAGGCCAGGGACTGTCCGTTTCCTTCACGCAGGGGCTCGGCCGACCCGACCAATCCGCAGTCACCTACTCCCCGAACCGCATCTATTCGAACGTCCCCTTCCCCGAGGGCGCTGTCGATCTCGTGTTCGACGAGACCCGACCCTATCTCGGCTGCATCGCGCCGGCCACGCTCGAGGCCGCACAGGCTTTCTACGCGAAGGAAATGGCTGCGATCGGCTGGCGCAAGCTGACGCCCGAGACGGCTGGAAGCTGGCCGAATGCGGACCTGAGCGCATCAGTCCCGAACGGCGTGCGCGCGTACTACGACCATCCCGATGGCGACTCGACGCAGTTCTACAAGCAGAAGCCGGTGATGCTGACCCTGACCCGCCGTGACGACGGACGCACCAATGTCGACATCAGGATCGCACCGTTCGCGCTGCCCACCGATCTCGAGGCCGGCGATACGGCCGGCCTACCGGAGCCGAAGCCATACAAATCGTCCTCGGGCCGAGGCAACGCCCGAACATCAACGCGCGAACTGATCGTTGCAGCCCTTGCCGACCTGCCCGCCGTAGAAGCCTTCTACCATCGCGAATTTGCAGCGCGGGGCTGGACGGAAGAGGGAAATGCACCTCTTGCGCCAGGCGACGAGGTCGCGCTGAAATTCTCCTCGCCGGAGGAAAACGGCGTGCTGCATCTCGGCCGCAAATACGATTTCACGATGGTTCATCTGACCGCGCAGGTGAAGGAGAGCGTGCTCGCCGCCCGCGCCAAGGCGAAGAAGGACGCAGACGACCAATTCATGAGGGATGCCGAGGCGATGACGAAGCAGGTCCTCGCCGACGACGCTATCAGGCGCAAGGCGCAGGCCGCCACGCTGTCGGATGCGCCGTTGCAGGCGCTCGCAGGCAGCAACACGCCGCTGCCGGTGCCCGAGAACGCGCAGGAGGTGGAGTTCGGCGACGGCCGGCTCGAATTCAACTCGACCTCGAGTGTGAAGGCGCTGGCCGCGTTCTACCGCGCCTCAATGAAGCCCGCTGGCTGGAAGGAGCAGCCCTCCGTCATCAACCAGCCCAACATGGCGGTGCTGGAATTTTCCAAGGCCGGCAAGTCGATCTCAATGACCTTGATGCAGATGGGCCCGAAGGTGAATGTCAGCGCCAACGGATCCGGCCTGAGAATGGCTGCCGCCAAGCCTGCCGCCACCAGCCAAGCGGCGAGCAACGATTCCGCAGGCGCGCCAGCCAAAGCCTCCGCCCCGCTGGAAGCAGATCCGGACTCTGCGCTGCCGGTGCCGAAGCAGCACACATCGACCTCGCTTGGCACGGCAAAACTGCCGGGCATCGAGGTGCCGTTCCGCCGCGAGCTCGAGGCCAGCGTTCCGGCAGAGCTCGGCGATGTGCTCGTCTTCTATCGCAGCGAGCTGAAAAAGCTCGGCTGGCAGGAGAAGCCGGAAGGCGCGATCACGACCGCCGATCGTGTCCAGCTCGCCTTCGCCTCGCCGCAGGGGCCGGCGACGTTGAAGCTCGGCCGCGCCAACGGCGAGACCTCGGTCAACCTCGTGCAGAAGAACCCGGATGCCGCGACCAAGGCGGACATCATGCCGAGGCCAGGTCAGGCCAAGCTGCTGCTTGGCAATATGGGTAACCAGGAAGCCGTGCTCACCATCAACAAGCAGACCGTCAAGGTCGCGGCCGGCGCCGGTGGCCCTCAATCGCCGAAAGGGCCGATGCTCGATCTGCCGCCGGGCAAGTATCAATACGCGCTGAAGGTCGCAGGGCAGCCCGGCTGGAACGCCACGATCGAACTCGTCGCCGGCGATGCCTGGGGCCTGATGGTGGGCCCGACCGGCGAGGTGCTGCCGCTGCAGATGTATTGATCCCGCCGCCTTCGCCTGTAACGGCCGGGTTGAACCCGTCAGGTTCGTGGGGCGACTAGTTGTCTGGAGACGGCGGCGACTATGTCGCAGCCGCGCCGGCGCGAAAATCACAACCGCAACGTCCCTGGAGAGTGGGCATGACGAGGTTGAGGCGCGGGACGAAGGTCCCGGCACCATGGCGGCTGTTGCTGTGCGGCCTTATTCTGCTTGCCAGCTGCTCGCGGGAGCCGCTGACCGCAGCAGATGCGCACGCCGACATGCCCGTGCCGACGCGAGCCAGTCACTCAAGTTTCAGCACCACGCACGCGTCCGGCATCGAAGTCCCGCTCCGGATCGAGCTCAAAGCCCAGGTGCCCGCGGAGCTCAGCGACGTGCTCGCCTTCTACCGCGCAGAGCTCGGAAAGCGCGGCTGGCAGGAAAAACCTGGTGGCACGATGGTCGCCGCCGATCGCGCCCTGCTCGTCTTCGCCTCCCCGAAGGGGCCGGGCATGCTGACGCTCGACCGCGCCAAGGGCGAAACCACGGTTGACCTGGTGCAGCGGAATACAGAGACCGCGGCCAAGGCCAACTTCCTGCCGATATCTGGACAAGCGCGGCTGATATTCGGCTATCTCAGGCCAAACGTGGCTTCGCTTGTCATCAACGATCAAACCATTGAGATCGCTGGTGGCGAAAATCATCCACAAGCGCTGGATCTGCCGCCAGGCAGCTATCCCTACGAGCTGCGCGCGTTTGGCCTTCTGCTGCGCGCCGATACCGTCACCCTGGCGGCAGGCGAGACCTGGGACCTCAGCGACGACAAGAAGCCGTCCCAGATCTACTGAACCCCTGGCCTGTTCCAGGGCACCACGACACCGCGGAACGAGCGTCTGCACCCCCGCAAAATCCACGCCTTTGAGGCTCGAAAACAGCCCCTCGAATCGGGCTTTTCGAGCCCCCCGGAATCGGCCTTCGTACGCCTTGAAATCAGGCCCAAAAATCCTATCTGATCAAAGGGTTGCCGGGAGATACTTTGCGCTAGGCGCAAACCCTCTTTCATGGCACAAATAGCTCCTTAATCAGCGCCTTTTGCGCGGCTGATTCGGGCGACATCTCGAAGGCCTCTCATGACAGAACCTGCTCGGCAGCAAGCTGCCGAAAACGAGCCCTCCACCGCGAGCGAATACGGCGCGGAATCGATCCGCGTGCTCAAGGGGCTCGATGCCGTTCGCAAGCGCCCCGGCATGTATATCGGCGACACCGATGACGGCTCGGGCCTGCACCACATGGTCTACGAAGTCGTCGACAACGCGATCGACGAAGCGCTGGCGGGCCACGCCACGCGCGTCGACGTCGTGCTCAATGCCGACAATTCCGTCACCGTGCGCGACGACGGCCGCGGCATTCCCGTCGACATCCACAAGGGTGAAGGCATCTCGGCGGCCGAGGTCATCATGACCCAGCTGCACGCCGGCGGTAAGTTCGACCAGAATTCCTACAAGGTCTCCGGCGGTCTGCACGGCGTCGGCGTCTCCGTCGTCAACGCGCTGTCGAGCAAGCTGGGCTTGCGCATCTGGCGCGACGACAAGGAACACTACATCGAGTTCGCCCATGGCGATGCGGTCGCACCGCTCAAGGTGGTCGGCGATGCGCCGGGCAAGCGCGGCACCGAGGTCACGTTCCTGGCCTCGGGCGAGACCTTCAAGAACATCGAGTATGATTTCGCGACGCTCGAGCACCGCCTGCGCGAGCTCGCCTTCCTCAATTCCGGCGTCAACATCGCACTGTCAGACATGCGTCACGCAGTCGAGAAGCGCGAGGAGATGTACTATTCCGGCGGTGTCGAGGAGTTCGTCAAATATCTCGACCGCAACAAGAAGGCCCTGGTGCCGGCGCCGATCATGGTGCGTGCAGAAGCCAACGGCATCGGCGTCGAGGCCGCTTTGTGGTGGAACGACAGCTACCATGAGAACGTGCTGTGCTTCACCAACAACATCCCGCAGCGTGACGGCGGCACCCATCTGGCCGGTTTCCGCGGCGCGCTGACGCGTCAGGTCAACGGCTATGCCGAGGCCAATGCGAAGAAGGAAAAGATCGCGCTGACCGGCGACGACTGCCGCGAAGGCCTCACCGCCGTGCTGTCGGTGAAGGTGCCGGACCCGAAGTTTTCGTCGCAGACCAAGGACAAGCTGGTGTCCTCGGAAGTGCGCCCCGTGGTCGAGAACGTCCTCAACGAGGCGCTCCAGGCCTGGTTCGAGGAGCACCCGTCCGAGGCCAAGATGATCGTCGGCAAGGTGATCCAGGCCGCCGCCGCCCGCGAGGCTGCGCGCAAGGCGCGCGAGCTGACGCGCAAGAGCCCGCTCTCGGTGTCCTCGCTGCCCGGCAAGCTCGCCGACTGCCAGGAAAAGGATCCGGCCAAATCAGAACTCTTCATCGTCGAGGGTGACTCGGCAGGCGGCAGCGCCAAGCAGGGCCGCAACCGCGAATTCCAGGCCGTGCTGCCGCTGCGCGGCAAGATCCTCAACGTCGAGCGCGTTCGTCCCGACAAGATGCTGGGCAGCGAGCAGATCGGCACGCTGATCACCGCGCTCGGAACGAGCATCGGCGACGAGTTCTCGGTCGAGAAGCTGCGCTATCACAAGATCATCGTGATGACGGACGCCGACGTCGACGGCGCTCACATCCGTACGCTGCTACTGACCTTCTTCTATCGCCAGATGCGCGACATCATCGACGGCGGCTATCTCTACATCGCCCAGCCGCCGCTCTATAAGGTTTCACGCGGCAAGTCCGAGCAGTACCTGAAGGACGAGCGGGCGCTGGAAGACTATCTGATCGACACAGGTCTCGATGATTGCGTGTTCGTCCCCGGTGCCGGCGGCGACCGCACCGGCCGCGACCTGCGTTCGCTGGTCGATGACGCCCGCGTGGTTCGCAGCATTCTGCGCAACCTGCACAGCCGCTACAACCGCAAGGTGATCGAGCAGGCCGCGATCACCGGCGTGCTGAACAAGGCGATTTACGGCGATCCCGAGAAGGCTGCCGCGGCGGCGCAATACATCGCCGGCCGCCTCGACAATCAGTCCGAAGAGGTCGAACGCGGCTGGCTCGGCCAATACGTGGAAGGCCATGGTTTCCAGTTCGAGCGCACGGTGCGCGGCGTCAAGGAAGCCGCCTTCATCGACGACGCTTTCTTGGGGTCGGCCGAGGCCCGCAAGCTCGACGAATACACCGTGAAGCTCCAGGACGTTTATGCCCGCCCCGGCAGGCTGCGGCGCAAGGACATCGAGCACATGGTCTACGGTCCGGTCGACCTGTTCGAAGCGGTCACCGACGCCGGCCGCAAGGGCGTCACGCTGCAGCGCTACAAAGGTCTGGGCGAGATGAACCCAGAGCAGCTCTGGGAAACGACGCTGGATGTCAATGCGCGCTCGCTGCTGCAGGTGAAGGTCAAGGAGGTCGACGAGGCCGACGACATCTTCACCAAGCTGATGGGCGACGTGGTCGAGCCGCGCCGCGACTTCATCCAGGAACATTCGCTCAGCGCGACGATCGATATCTGAGGCTTTGTCGCCTGTGACGCTCGGTGTGAGCTCCGGGCACAGATCACCTCTCCCGTAGGGAAAGGAGCGCATCGACAGATGCGATCCGGGTGAGGGATTCTGGCGTCACTGGATGCCGCGCTCCCTCACCCGGATTCTCAGGCGGGCAATTACGCGCCAAAGCAATCCGACCTCTCCCCGTTGGGGAGAGGTGAAGCAAGCCCCCGCCCCCCTGAACCTCACCCCCGCCAATCGCGACAAAATGGCGTAGGTCCATCGGACGACTGCGGCGTTGCCGACGCGAATTTCACTCAGCACGCGGGACGAGAGCGCCGGAGCCGCAGTGAGAGCCGGCGCGATGGCTTGAAGGCAAATCCTGGAAGAGGTTCGAACGAATGTTGCCGACGTTAGCTGGACAGAGCCGAATGTACGTGCAGCAGGTCTTCGAAATGGCCGAACTCTTCGGTTTCGAAACCCGCAACAAGTACCGCATTCGCGATGAAAATGGCCGCGATCTGCTCTATGCGGCTGAACAGCAAAAGGGACTTCTCGGCTTCCTGGGGCGGCAGGCATTCGGGCATTGGCGCTCCTTCGAGGTGCATTTTTTCGACAGCGCGCGACAGCCAGTCATGCGCGGGATCCATCCTTTCCGCTGGTTCTTTCAGTGCCTGGAGCTGCGTTCGCGCGACGGCCGCCTCATGGGAACCATCGAGCGTCAGTTTTCGATTCTCACCAAGAGCTTCCACGTGCACGATGCGCAGGGCAGAGTGGTGCTCGAAGTCAGCTCGCCATTCTGGCGCGTCTGGACCTTTCCATTCATGCGCGGCGGGCAGGAGCGAGCGCGGGTTGCGAAAAAATGGTCTGGCCTCGGCTCGGAACTGTTCACCGATCGCGACAATTTCCTGGTGGAATATCTGGAACGCAGTCTGACAGAAGATGAGCGAGCGCTGGTTCTCGCAGCTGCGATCTACATCGATCTCATGTATTTCGAAGTCAAAGGCGAGGGCGGCGTGATCAATTTGCTCCGCAGTTGACGCGGCCGCCTCAAGCTCAGGTCCTCATCCTGAGGAGCCCGCGACGGGCGTCTCGAAGGATGGCCGCGGGGAAAGCCGGGCCTTTCATGGTCCGAGACGCGCGTTCCGCGCTCCTCACCATGAGGGGCGAATAACGAATTCGGAGCTGGCCTGCACAATTGCTACCGCGCTCAATTCCCTATAGTTTCCGCCTCCAAAGCAGCCCGCCCCACCGCAACAGGACGGAGAGATCCACGTGGCGCCCATTCAGTATATCGTCGAGGGCGGTCACCGGCTCTCAGGCTCGATCGAGCCGGCCGGCAACAAGAATTCGGCGCTGCCGATCATCGCCGCCGCCCTGCTCACCGAGCATCCGGTGACGCTGGAGAACGTGCCGCGGATCCGCGACACCGAGACGCTGGTCGAGCTGGTCCGCTCGGTCGGCGCATCCGCGGAATGGACCGAGCGCAACACGCTTCACATCCATGCCAAGAGCATCCGCGCCGCCGATCTCGATCCCGAGCTCTGCGTCCGCATCCGCGCCTCGATCCTGCTGGCAGGCCCCCTGCTCGCGCGCTGCGGCGAGGTGATGCTGCCGCCGCCGGGCGGCGACGTCATCGGCCGGCGGCGGCTCGACACCCATGTGCTGGCGCTGGAGCAGCTCGGGGCCAAAGTCACCGCGACCGACCGGCTGGAATTCCGCTGCCCCAAGCTCACCGGCGCCGACGTGTTCCTGGACGAGCCGAGCGTGACCGCGACCGAGAACGCGCTGGTTGCCGCCGTCGCGGCTGACGGCGTCACCTATTTGCGCAACGCGGCCTCCGAGCCGCATGTGCAGGATCTCGCCAATTTCCTGGTCGCGCTCGGTGCGAAGATCGAGGGCATCGGCACCAACACCATGGTGATCCATGGTCCGGCGACGCTGGGTTCTGCGACTTATCGGATCCAGCCGGACCATATCGAGGTCGGCTCGCTGATCGGGCTTGCCGCCGTGACGCGCTCGCCGCTGCGGATCGTGCGTGCGGGTGTCGAGCATCTGCGCTCGATCCGCATGGGCTTTGAGCGGCTCGGCATCGTCTGTCGCGTCGAGGGCGACGACCTGATCGTGCCGTCGAACCAGACGCTGAAGATCCAGGACGATTTCGGCGGCCACGTGCCGAAGCTGGAAGACCAGCCCTGGCCGGCCTTCCCGGCCGATTTGATGTCGATCGCGATCGTCACCGCCACGCAATGCGAAGGCGTGATCCTGATGTTCGAGAAGATGTTCGAGTCCAGGATGTTCTTCGTCGACAAGCTGATCGGGATGGGTGCGCGCATCGTGCTGTGCGATCCGCATCGCGCGATCATCGCCGGCCCCAGCCGGCTGCACGGCGCGACGCTGAGCTCGCCCGACATCCGCGCCGGCATGGCGATGCTGCTCGCCGCCATCTGTGGCGAGGGTACCTCCACCATCAACAACGCCGACCAGATCGAGCGCGGCTATGAGCGCATCGACGAGCGGCTGAACGCGCTGGGCGCGAAGATCCGGCGCGTGCCGGAGCGGAAGGGGTGAGTCTTCACCTGGGTGTGGGAGAGCTCTCCCCGACAACAGTATCGTAGGGTGGGCAAAGCGCAGCGTGCCCACCATCTCTTTTGAAGTCATTGATAGGTCGTGGGCACGGCGCAAGTGCGCCTTTGCCCACCCTACGATTCCGAGCTAGCGGATCGAGTCCCTCACCGGAGCCATGTTTTCGACGTGCGGCTGTGCTATTGACGCGGCCATGCTCGACACCGTCCAACCACAACAGCCGCCGCAAACAGGCGTGCAAAGCCATCTCACGCAGGAATTCGTCGAGACGCTGCGGCTCGCTGTGCCGATGATGCTGACACAGCTCGGGCAGATCGCGATGATCACGAGCGATCTCGCGCTGATCGGGCGGCTCGGCGAAGATTCGGTCGCGGCTGCGGCACTTGCGCACACCGTCTATTTCGTCAGCTTCACCTTCGGGCTCGGCCTGATGGCCGCGGTGTCGCCGCTGGCAGCCCAGGCGTTCGGGGCCGGCGACGTCAGGCGCGTCCGCCTCTCCCTGCGCGTCGGCCTGTGGGTCGCGCTGCTGATCTCGCTGCCGATGATGGCTTCGCCGCTGTATGGCGAGCACATCCTGATCGCGCTCGGACAGGCGCCGCATTCGGCCGCGCTTGCGCAGCGCTATCTGAATGGCCTTGCCTGGGGCATCGCGCCCGCGCTCGGCTTCATCGCGATCCGCAGCATGATGAGCGCGGTGAACCGGCCGCAGCCGCCGCTATGGATTACGCTGGCGGCGATCCCTGCGAATTTCGCGCTGGTCTATTGCCTGATCCATGGCCTGTTCGGCTTGCCGGAGCTCGGCCTGTTCGGCGCGGGGCTTGGGACCACGCTGGTCAATCTCGGCACCTTTATCGCCGCGCTTGCCGTTGCGGCATGGCGCAAGCCGTTCGCCGACTACCATCCGCTCACGCGTCTCTGGCGGATCGACTGGCCGTTGATGCGCCAGCTGATCGCGATCGGCGCGCCGATCTCGTTCTCGCTGTTGCTGGAATACGGTCTGTTCTCTTCGGCTGCGCTGTTGATGGGCCTGATCTCGACCACCGCGCTCGCCGCGCACCAGATCGCGCTCCAGGTCACCGCCGTGCTGTTCATGGTCCCGCTCGGCATCGGCATGGCCGCGACGGTGCGGGTCGGTCACGCCTTCGGCCGCGACGACCCGGCCGGCGTGCGGCGCGCGGGCCTCGTCGCCGCGGTGCTCGGGATTGCATTTGTCTCGGCCCTGACCGTCGCCATTATCCTTGGGCGCTATGAGCTGGGGCGGCTGTTCTTCGGCAGCGACGCGGCCAGCGCGCCGACGATCGAGCTCACTGCGAGACTTCTCCTGGTCGGCGCGACCTTCTTCATCGCCGATGCGCTCCAGACCATCATGGGCGGCGCCCTGCGCGGCATCAATGACACCAGGATGACGCTGGTGTTCGCAGCCATTGGCTATTGGTGCGTCGGCTTTCCGATCGCCTGGATGCTCGCCTTCCACGCCGATCTCGGCGCGGTCGGGGTCTGGACCGGGCTGTCGGTCGGATCGTTCGTCTATGCCGGACTCTTGATCTTGCGATTCCGGATGCTGACGCGCAAAATCGCGGGATGACAGGATCCGTTCGCGAAATCACCCCCGAGGTCGATGCCGGCGCCTTGCTCTCAGGCGCCCAGTTCATCGATGCCTTTCGTGTCGAGGTCGGCGCGAGGCCATTGAGCGCCCGCGAGGCCTGCACAAGAATGGTGGTGCACGGGCCGCGCTGGGTCGATGTGCTGACCCGCTTGCGCAACATCCTGGTGAAACCCCTTGGACTGAAGACGTCGGGCGAGGGCGCTCCGGCTCCGCACGGCATGATCGGCCTGTTTCCCGTGCTGAGCGAAACGCCGGAGCGTCTGATCGCCGGCTTTGACGACTACCATCTCGATTTCCGCGTCGTGGTCGACGTCGCCGGCGATGCGGCGGACCGGCAGGTGACGTTGACCACCCTGGTGCGGACCAACAACCTGCTCGGGCGCACCTACCTCGCGCTGATCGTACCGTTCCACAAGCTCGTGGCCCGCAGCATGATGGGAGACATCGCGGAGCCGGCGCGATGACGCTGTCCGTCGATCTGTTCTTTTCCTTTCGCAGCCCGTTCAGCTATCTGGCGCTGCCGAAGACGCTGAAGCTGGTCGAAGAGTACGACCTCGCGGTGAACCTGCGGCCGGTCTATCCGATCGCGGTGCGCATACCCGGCTTCTTCAAGAAGGCCAGCCCGAACTTCATCCGCTATGTGGTGCTGGACAGCACGCGCGTGGCGCAGCACGAGGGCATTCCGTTTCGCTTTCCGCGGCCCGACCCGGTCGTGCAGGACAAGACGACGTTCGATGTCGCGGCCGAGCAGCCCTACATCCACCGGCTGACCCGGTTGGGTGCGATGGCGCAGCTCGAAGGCCGGGCACTCGCGTTCACGGATGCGATCGCGCGCGTGCTGTGGGATGGCTCGGTCGCGGGCTGGAACGAGGGCGATCACCTCCCGCGCGCCGCGGAGAAGGCCGGGTTCGATCTCGCCGCGATGGATGCGGCGATCGGCGCCGATCCCGATCGCTACGAGCAGGTGATCACGGAGAATGAAAAGGATCACGCGGCGTCAGGCCATTGGGGCGTGCCGACCTTCGTGTTCGAGAACGAGCCGTTCTTCGGGCAGGACCGCATCGACCTGCTGCTCTGGCGCTTGCAGAGCAAGGGGCTCGCGAAGAGGTAACTCACTCCGCGACCTTCACCGGTCCATCCGCCGCCGCCTCCGACCATTCGCCGACGACGCGGTCGAGGTCGCAGAGATTCTGGTGCATCTGCTCCAGCGAGAAGCCGAGCGCGAAGAAGCGCTCGGCGGTGTCGCTCGTGTGGCCGCGGATCAATCCGTCCTGGCGCACCGCCGCCACCGCCTCGGAATAATGCGCAAGCGCGACGTGAACCGGGTGGATCGGCGGCGCGCCGGCACCCTCGCGCAGGGCTTCGGCTGCCGACTTCAGGAAGCGCAGGATCGCCGTGCTCACCTCTGCCAGGGGACCTGCAAGCCTCACCTGCACCTCGGCCGGCAGCGGCACCACGGTGGCGCGGCCGATCATCACGACGTCGTGGCGCAGCCGCAGGATCGTGCGCAACAAGGGGCCGGTGTCCGGACCGCTCGACAACCGCGCCGAACGCTCGCGCTCGGCCTCGGCGCCGATGGTGTTCATACCGACCATGGCGGTGCCGATGCCGTCCTGAATCCGATGCAGCGCATCGTTGTCGCGGCCGCGCGTGAGGCCGGCGAGCAGTTCGTTGAAGGCCTCCGCAATCAGCTCCAGCAGTTTCGCCGCACTGGCGCGAATCTGCCGTACCGCGCGCGAGGGCAGCACCAGGAAGGAGACGAGCAGCCCCGTCACCGCGCCGACCGAAACCTCGCAGACGCGGTCGATCGCCGAAGCCATGGGATCGGCATGATGCATCGACGGCAGCACCAGCACGATCACCGCCGTCACCGTCGCGGAGCTCAGATTCGGATAGAGCGCTGCGAGAAAGGAAAGCGGCGCCACGGCCAGCATCAGCAAGCCCAGCAGGCCGAGTTCACTGGAATACGGAATCAGGATGGCGATCGCGCCGCCATAGATCGCGCCGCCGATGGTGCCGAGCATGTAGTCGCGCGTCGCCTTCAGCGAGCGGCCGACGCTCATCTGGGTCACGATGATCGACGTCAGCACGGCCCAGAGCGGCAACAACAGATGCAGCGCGGTGGCGAGCGCATAGGCGCCGGTGGCCGCGACGGTGACCCGGACCGCCAGCCCCAATTGCGTCCTGCGCGACCAGACGCGGTCGAACAGCTCTCTTGCTGAAATCATCATCTGAAGTCCCGGTCCGATCCCATCGCGCCAGCCAAAAGCATAGCTGATGCCCGCGGCCCCAAGGCCGCTTGAAAGGCAAAATCAGCCCGCCTAACTTGCCGGCCAAAACGAGGAAACACGATGGCCCACGAAACCGCAACGCTCGCCGCCTATGTCGCCAAGCTGAAATTCGCCGATATTCCGGCGGAGGTGCTGGATCGCGCCAAGGTGCTGACGCTGGACTTTCTGGGCAGCGCCATCCGGGCGCGGCGCGAGGCCGAATCCACCCCGTCGCTGCTGAAGATGCTGGAAGCGCTGTCGCTCGACACCAAGGGCGATTCCACCGTGTTCGGCGACAGCAAGACCTGGACCCCGGCCGTGGCGGCGCTGCTGAACGGCGCCCTCGGTCATTCCCTCGATTTCGACGATACGCATGCGGACTCCTCGCTGCATCCGAGCGCGCCGGTGGTTCCGGCCGCCTTCGCCGTCGGCGAGATGGTCGGTGCCTCGGGGCGCGACGTGCTGACCGCGATCGTCGCGGGCTACGAAGTCTGCTGCAGGCTCGGAAACGCGCTCGACCCGACCTCGCATTATGCGCGCGGCTTCCACCCGACCGCGACCGCCGGCACCTATGGCGCGGCAGCTGCGGCGGCGAAACTGTTCGGGCTCTCCGAGCAACAGATCATCGCCGCCTTCGGCGTCGCCGGCAGCCAGGCCGCGGGCTCGCTGCAATTCTTGATGAACGGCGCCTGGAACAAGCGCTACCAGGTCGGCGCCGCCGCGATGAACGGCGTGATCGCCGCGACGCTGGCGCGCAACGATTTCGTCGGCGCGACGGAATCGGTCGAAGGCAAGCACGGCCTGCTCGCCGGCTACACCGACGATGCGCATCCCGACAAGGCGGTCGCCGGGCTCGGCAGGACCTACGAGACCATGAAGATCGGCGTGAAACCCTATCCGAGCTGCCGCTACACTCATGCCGCGATCGACGCGCTGATCGCGATGCGGCGCGAGCACAATCTGACGCCCGACCAGGTCAAGCGCGTCGAGATCGGCCTGCATCGCAACGGCATCACACTGACCGGCGATGCCGCCACCAAACGGCATCCGACCTCGATCGTCGGCGGCCAATTCTCGATGTTCTTCACCGGCGCGCTCGCGCTTGATCAAGGCTCATTCGGCTGGGACGACTACGCCAGGCTGGGCGATGCCGCGATCGACGCACTCGCCGACAAGTTCGACGTGGTGCAGGATGACCGGTTAGAGGTCGGCCGCACCCATCCCTTCGGCGCCCGCGTCAGCATCACGACTGAAGATGGCGTGCATGAGCGGCTCTATGCCGATCCGTCCGGCGAGCCGAATTCATTCCCGGATGCACAGGCGATGCAGCAGAAGTTTCTGACGCTGGCGCGGCCCGTGCTCAATGCACGGGCCGACAAGTTCGCCGATGCGATCATGACGCTGGAGCGGTTCGATCGCGTGGCGACGGCGACGGAGCTGGGACGGCAGTAGCGGCCTAATTCGCACCCGCCAACTTCCCCTGCTCGCGCGTGACAGCCACGACATCGCGCACGAGATCGAACACGCCATCCACTTCAGGCGGCCAATTCTGCGAGCGGCCCATTCGCACGATCACCAGACGTTCCGATGGAATGATGATCGCGTACTGCCCGATCGTGCCCTTGGCGAAGAAGGCATCGCGCGGCCAGCCGTGCTTGATGCGAAAATTTGCGCCAAAGCTGTCGCCCTGGTTGGTCCAGAAGCCCGCGCCGATGCCGACCCAGGCATTTGGCGTGGCGGACGCCGAGTAGTTCACCCAGCCCTCCGGCAGGATACGCTTGCCGCCGACGACGCCGTCATCGAGATAAAGCTGGCCGAACCGCGCCCAGTCGCGCGCGGACGCCATCATCTCGCCGGAGCCCTCGATCGTGCCCGAAGCGTCGAGCTGCAGCGTGACGTGATGCATGCCGAGCGGCGCGAACAATTCGTGGCGCGCGAAGGCGAGCGCATCGGCGGGCTTGCCGCCGGCGGCGTTGCGGATCAACTGCGCGAGGATGAGGTAGTTGCCGTCGTGATAGTTCCACGCCGTCCCCGGCGCTGTCGCGAGCGGCGCGCGCTCGGCAAAGCTCGCCATATCGTCCTCGGCATATTTCATGGTGTTGACCGGTTCGAGCACGGAGCCAAGCTTGGCCTCCAACGAGCTTCCGAGCGCAATGCCGGCGGTGTGACGCAACAACTGATCGACGGTGATGGCATGGCGCGGATCGTCAGGACTTTGCCAGGCGGCGACAGGCGCGGGCCCGGCGAGCTTCAGCTTGCCCTGGCGCACGAGGATGCCCGTCAGCGCCGACATCACCGACTTCGTCATGGAGAAGCCGAGCAGTTGCGTCTCCGGCCCGACGCCGTCGGCGTAGCGCTCGGCGATGATGCGGCCGGCCTTCATGACGACGATCGCGCGGGTGCGGCGATAAGGCGGCTGCGCGGGCTCAGTGAAGGCGCGGTCGAGCGCGGCTGCCAGGCCCTCGCTTTGCGGGGCGACAAGTCCCGGACCAGCGATCTCGGGCAACAAGGCAGGCTGCTTGTCGTCGGACGGCAATGCGACATTGGCAATCCCCTGCCCGTGCTCGAGTGTGCAGCCGAGCCCCTCGCGATAGACAGCATGGCTGCGGCCGATGCCGAACAGGGACACCGTGACATCCTTGCGCGTGCGATCGACCTGAAGATCCATCGCCCAGGTCAGCAGATCCGTGCCCGGCATCGCGCCGGTGGTGTCCGTGAGGTCGCGCCTGACATCGAGGCCGGAGACGAAAAATTCCGAGCAGAGCGTGTGGGCGATGAAGCCGGTGGCAACCTTCGGCACATCGCGGGCCCGCGCCGCGCCGAGCGCGAGGCCGGCACAGGCAATGGCGGTGGTGAGGAGGAGGATCTTGCGGCGGCGGGTCACGGGCTTTCTCCGGCTATGGGGCGAATGCGAAGAGCAGGCCGGATGCGGGCGAACCACGCTCGCCGGATTTGGAAATCGGCCTCGCCGAAACTGATCGGGGCTGATTGATTTCGGAATTCTTATGTAAATTCAAAGGCTTTAAATCTAGGCCGCGTCGGCCTTGAGCCGCCGGTACTCCGTCGGTGTCACGCCCGTCACCGACTTGAAGGCGCGGTTGAACGGGCCGAGGGACTGGAAGCCGGCGTCCATCGCGATGGTGATGACGGGAACCTCGGCCTGGGTGGGATCGGCCAGCGCCGCCTTGGCTTCCTCGATGCGGTGGTTGTTCAGGAACACATTGAAGTTGCGATAGCCGAGCCGTTGGTTGATCAGCCGGCGCAGCCGGTATTCCGGGATCTTCAGCCGGCCCGCCAGCACGCCGATGGTGATGTTCTCCTGGCGATAGATCCGCTCGTCAGCCATCAGCCGCATCAGGGCGTCGATGAGCTTTTGATCGGCGGCGTCATCGGCCGCAGGCTGACTGAAAACAATTGGTGGCGCCGCCTCCACTGCTGCCGGAAACAGATCCGCCCCGTCAACGCGCATCATAGCATAGACGATCGCAGCGACGGTGCAGGTCAGCGCGCCGGCATTGATGGTTTCGGCGACAGCACCGACGTGGTCGCCGGCGGCGGCAATCTGGAGCACCGCGTTCAGCCCGCCATAGAGCGCGATCGCGCAGACGATGAAGACGCGAACGCGGCGGCGGCGTTCGACCAGGTCGGCCGGCCAGGAGGCGATCATCTGCCCGACCGCAAGCGCGATGAAACCGAGCACGATCAGATTGACCATCGTCACCGAGAACCGCACATGGCCGCTGGGGGCAATCCAGACGCAGCCCGCGAAGCTGTAGGCCATCACCAGCGCCCAGATCAAACCGTGCCACCAGCGCAGGCGAAACTCGTCGTCGAACAGGGCGCGCGTAAACAACCAGAACACCACGATGGTGCCGGTCGACAACGCGATCAGCGGTGCATGCCAGAGCGGAACCCGCGACGTGACGTCCAGCGAATAGCTCACCGCATGCGCGACCGAGCCGAGCACAAAGGCCGCACCAAGGCGGGCAGCCAGCACATTGCGATAATCATGCAGCAGCGACGCCGCCAGCATCAGCAGCAGCGCGACGCTGGCGGCGCGAAAGGCGAGGTCGAGGGTGGCAAGGGTCATTGGACGCTGCGATCAGTCGCGGTTGCGGTCGGTCGAACATCGTTTGTTGGGCGCCTTTTTTCAAGGACCATCCGCGCACCACTGCTGGAGCGGCATCCACCGCTGTCATCGCCCGGCTCAAGCCGGGGCATGACAGCAGAGGATGTGGAGCTATTGCCCGCGAAGTCCGACGCAGGCTTTGTCGCGACGGCTATACGAAATTCTGCTACGATTAAGCGCAAGAAAGTCAAAAGGAGCCCGTCATGAGCTGGATGCCTGATAACGATCCCGTGCTCGGCGATCCCAAAACATGCGATGCGCTCGATCTCGTCATCGTGCCGCGCACCCGCGATCTCGGCGACGGATTCGAGGTGCGGCGGGCGCTGCCGCATGGCAAGCGGCAGATGGTCGGGCCCTTCATCTTCTTCGATCATTTCGGCCCCGTGCAGTTCGTCTCCGGCAAGGGCATGGACGTGCGGCCGCATCCGCATATCGGCCTTGCCACCGTGACCTATCTGTTCGACGGCTCCATCATGCATCGCGACAGCGAAGGCAATGTGCAGGAGATCGCGCCCGGCGCAATGAATCTCATGACCGCCGGGCGCGGCATCGCCCATTCCGAGCGCACGCCGGATGTGCAGCGCGCCTCGGGGCAGAAGATGCTCGGCCTGCAAAGCTGGATCGCGCTGCCTGAAGGCTCCGAGGAGATCGAGCCCTCGTTCCAGCATTATGCGGCGGGCGATCTGCCGATGATCTCCGAGCGCGATTTTACCGCGCGGGTGATCGCCGGATCCGCCTTCGGCATCGCCTCGCCGGTGAAGATGGTCTCGCCCTGGTTCTACACCGAGGTCACGGCCACCGCCGGCGCGACAGTACCGCTCGACCCCGATCACGAGGAGCGCGCGATCTATGTCGTCGACGGCGAGGTCGAGATCGCCAATGAGCGCTATGAAGGGCCCCGGCTGCTGATCTTCCGCCCCGGCGACCGCATCACAGTGAAGGCGCTCAAGGCGACGCGAATGATGTTTCTCGGCGGCGATGCATTGGAAGGCCCGCGCCACATCTGGTGGAATTTCGTCTCGTCCAGCAAGGAGCGGATCGAGCAGGCCAAGCAGGACTGGAAAACCGGTCGCTTCGCCGCAGTTCCGCAGGAACATGAGTTCATTCCGCTACCGGAATAGGCTAATCCGGTGCCCGGCCGCACCATCAGGCGCGGCCGGACTTATTTCCTGAAGGCCAAATCTACGAAAGCCTTGCGATGACCACCATGCTCTCCAGCGACCTGCCCCTGACCAAGATCGGCCGTGGCAAGGTGCGCGATATCTACGCCGTCGACGACGACCGCCTGCTGCTCCTCACCACCGACCGCATCAGCGCCTTCGACGTCGTGATGGGCGAGACCATCCCGATGAAGGGCGCGGTGCTGACCCAGATCAGCGCGTACTGGTTCAACAAGCTCGAAGGCATCGTGCCGCATCATATGATCAGCGCCGACACCGACGAGATCATCGCGGCCGTACCGGCGTTGAAGCCGCATCGTGCCGAGATCCTCGGCCGCGCCATGCTGTCCCGCCGCACTACCGTGTTTCCGATCGAATGCGTGATCCGCGGCTATCTCTCCGGCTCGGCCTGGAAGGAATATGCGGCGAGCGGCACGCTGGCGGGCGAGAAGCTGAAACCCGGCCTCGTCGAGAGCGAGAAGCTCGAGCCTTCAATCTTCAGCCCCGCGACCAAGGCCGAGACCGGTCATGACGAGAACATCACCATCGCGAAGATGCGCGAGGTCGTCGGCGACGAGGTGGCCTACACGCTCGAAAGCATGACGCGCGCGATCTACACGCTCGGCGAGGAGCTGGCGCGCGAGCAGGGCATCATCATCGCCGATACCAAGTTCGAGTTCGGCCGCGACAAGAACGGCCGCATCATCCTGATCGACGAAGTCATGACGCCGGACTCATCGCGCTTCTGGGCGGTCGATGCCTACAAGCCCGGCCAGTCGCAGGCGAGTTTCGACAAGCAGCCCTTGCGCGATTATCTCGACGCCGAGCGCCGCGCCGGCCGCTGGAACGGCGACGCGCCGCCGCCACCACTGCCGGCGAGTGTGGTGGATGCAACGAGCAAGCGGTACCTGGAAGCATATCGGCGGGTGACGGGCGAAGAGCTGAAGATTTAGCTCGGCTATATACTCTCGCTCCGTCATTGCGAGGAGCTCTTGCGGCGAAGCAATCCAGACTGTCTCAGTGGAAAGTTTCTGGATTGCTTCGCTTCCGCCTACGCTCTTCGAGCTACAGCGGACAAGTCGCTCGCAATGACGTGGAGGGACTCATGCGAGGCCTCACACCCCCGCCATCATCACGTATTTGATCTCGACATATTCTTCCATGCCGTGCCGTGAGCCTTCGCGGCCGAGGCCGCTTTCCTTGACGCCACCGAAGGGCGCGACCTCTGTCGTGATCAGGCCGGTGTTGACGCCCACCATGCCCGACTCCAGCGCTTCGGCGACGCGCCAAACGCGACCGATATCGCGGGAGTAGAAGTACGAGGCGAGGCCGAACGGAGAGGCGTTGCACATCGCGATGACGTCGGCTTCGTCCTTGAAGCGGATCACCGGCGCGAGCGGACCAAAAGTCTCCTCCTGGGAGACCAGCGAGTCCGGCTTCACATCAGCGAGCACCGTCGGCTCGAAGAAGGAGCGTCCGAGCTCGCTGCGTTTGCCGCCGGTGACGATTTTGGCGCCGCGCTTGACGGCATCCGCGATGTGACGCTCGACCTTGTCGACCGCCTTCATGTTGATCAGCGGGCCTTGCGTGACTCCACTCTCGGTGCCGTCGCCGATCTTCATCGCCGCGACCTTCGCCGACAGCTTCTTGACGAACTCGTCGTAGATCTTGTCCTGGGCGTAGAGGCGATTGGCGCAGACGCAGGTCTGGCCCATGTTGCGGTATTTCGAGACGATCGCGCCTTCAACCGCCGCGTCGATGTCGGCGTCGTCGAACACCACGAACGGCGCGTTGCCGCCGAGCTCGAGGCCGAGCCGCTTCACGCCGACCGAGGCCTGCTGGTAGAGGATCTTGCCGACGGCGGTCGAGCCGGTGAAGCCGACGAAGCGCACCGCTGGATGCTCGCACAACACCTTGCCAATCGGCGGCGCATCACCAGTGATGATGTTGAGCACGCCCTTGGGGATGCCGGCCTTCTCGGCGAGCACGGCCAGCGCGAGGGCCGAAAGCGGCGTCTCGTTGGCGGGCTTGAGGACCACGGTACAGCCCGCGGCCAGCGCCGGCGAGACCTTTCGCGTGATCATCGAGTTGGGGAAGTTCCACGGGGTGATGGCACCGCAGACGCCGATCGGCTGCTTGATCGCGAGCAGCCGCGCATCCGGCCGCTGCGTCGGAATGGTCTCGCCATAGACGCGGCGGGCTTCTTCCGCAAAGAACTCGATATAGGCGGCGCCGATATCGACCTCGCCAAGCGCTTCCGACAGCGGCTTGCCCTGTTCGGAGGTCAGGATCAGCGCGAGGTCCTCGCGGTTGGCGATGATCAGCTCGAACCATTTGCGCAAAATGTTGGAGCGCTGCTTGGCGGTGTGCTTGGCCCAGGCTGGAAACGCGCGCTGCGCGGCTTCGACCGCTTTAGTGGTATCATCAGCGCCGAGCTGCGGGACCTTTGCAATCTCGACACCGGTCGCGGGATTGTTCACGGCAAAAACCGGCGTGCCGACCCAGGCGCCGTCGATGTAGCAGGCCTCCTTCAGCAGCGACGGGTCCTTCAACCGGTCACGCAGGGTGGCGGTGGCGAGCTGGGCGCGTGCAGCGGCGGTCGGGGTCATGGCGTTACTCCTCGGACGATCATTTGGGGCGATCGGATCGGCCGGAATATAGGGACATCAGGCGCACAATGCACCGTCCCGCAACGCACATCTGCCGGGAGCTAAACTCGGAAGCGGCCAGCTCTTTACCTCTCCCCAGCGGGGAGAGGTCGATTTGCGCAGCAAATCGGGTGAGGGGGCGCAGGTCCCACGAGAGCGTAACCCCTCACCCGCGCCTGCGGCGCGACCTCTCCCTGTGGGAGAGGTGCAGCACCGACACTGCGGAGATGATCAAGCCGCGCCGCTCATATAGGTCTCGCGCCGGCCGATCATGCGTTCGGCCGCGGCCTTGGCGCTGGCCTTCGAGGAGGTCGCGCAGGTCCGGTATTCGAGATCGGGCGCATCCGAGGTATCGCGGCGGCCGAACCAGGACTTTGAGCCGACCGGCAGCAGCGCCAGCGCCTGGGCCAGATTGTCGACCGCGCCGAACGAATAGAGCGCGCCCGATCCGGCGATCCGCACCTCGTAAATGCCGGGCGAGATCGGCGCTTCCAGATTGTCGCCGCGTCCGGGACGGGGATAGCGCTTCCATTCGCTCCAGGTCGAAATCATTTTAAAGTCCCCTCGCGACCGATGGCGGTCGCCAATTTGTATCAAGTACCAACGTCAGCCGCCGATCGGGCCACGAGCTGAACGCCGCAACGCACAAAATGTTTCAAGTGCTTCAAACACCGGAAACATACTGCCTGAGCCTATCCAAGGTCACGGCCGGTTGCGGCCATCCACCGCAGATTGCGAAGAAGTGTTGCAGATCAGTCGTCCCGCGCGGAGCGCAGAGCGTCAAGTCACGACATCGCGACCACAGGGTGCATATCGCCACGCTTGCCGCGCGCGCCTTGCGGGAGGACAATCCGAACACTTCCAACAATAATCAAACCGGAGGAAACGCTGATGCAAAGCAAAGCCCAGATCGACGAGATTCTGCGCAAGATGAGCGATGCCAAGGACATTCCCGGCGTTGTTGCGATCGCCGCCAGCGGCAGCGACATTCTTTATCACGGCGCGTTCGGCAAGCGCGACCTGTCCAAGCCCGATGCGATGACAGCAGATAGCGTGTTCTGGATCGCCTCGATGACGAAGGCGGTGACATCAGCGGGCGCGATGCAGCTGGTCGAGCAAGGCAAGCTGTCGCTCGATGCGCCGATGGGATCGCTGCTGCCCGACCTCGCCAACCCGCAAGTGCTGGAAGGCTTTGACACCAAGGGCGAGCCAAAACTGCGGCCGGCGAAGCGTGCGATCACGCTGCGCCAGCTCATGACCCACACCGCAGGCTTCTGCTACGATATGTGGAACGGCGAATTCGCGCGCTATATGGAAAAGACCGGCACGCCGGGAATCATCACCTGTCAGAACGCCGCGCTGAAGACACCTGTGATGACCGATCCCGGCACACGCTGGGAATACGGCACCAACATCGATTTCGTCGGCAAGGCGGTGGAAGCCGTCAGCGGCAAGCGGCTCGATGCTTATCTGCGCGACAATCTGTTTGCGCCGCTCGGCATGAGCGACACCGGCTTCAAGATCAGCGACGGCATGCGCAAGCGCCTCGTCGGCATGCACGCCCGCGGCGAGGACGGCCAGCTTGCCGCGATGCCG
Source organism: Bradyrhizobium zhengyangense (assembly GCF_022012555.1). Classification (NCBI taxonomy): domain Bacteria; kingdom Pseudomonadati; phylum Pseudomonadota; class Alphaproteobacteria; order Hyphomicrobiales; family Nitrobacteraceae; genus Bradyrhizobium; species Bradyrhizobium zhengyangense. Next base: position 634,040 of record NZ_JAKLTZ010000002.1, read on the forward strand.
TTCGAGCTCGAGCAGAATCCGGAATTCCACATGGGTGGCGGCGGCCTCTATTCGACCGCGGCCGACTACATCAAGTTCACCCAGATGATCCTGAACAAGGGCCGCGGCAACGGCAATCAGGTGCTGAAACCCGAGACGGTCGCCATGATGGGACAGAACCAGATGGGCGATCTCAACATGACCAAGATGACGACGGCAGCACCGCCCTACACCAACGACGTCGATCTCTATCCGGATCAGGCGAAGAAATGGGGCCTTAGCTTCATGATCAATACCGCCAAGACCGCGGAAGGCCGCAGCGCCGGCAGCCTCGCCTGGGCGGGCCTTGCCAACACCTACTACTGGATCGACCCGGCGCGCGATGTCACCGGCGTGATCCTGATGCAGCTGCTGCCGTTCGCGGATGCGAAATGCCTGCAGGCCTTCGCCGGCTTCGAGCGCGGCGTCTATGCCGGGCTCGATGCCGGAAGCGGGCAAAAGGCCGCGTAACCCCTTAGTATGAGGCGCGCGGCGTCGCGCGCCTCATCAGCAACGGATAACCTCGTGCCCAAACGCCAACGGCTTCAGGGCACGAGGCAATGATTTCGAGGAGACGACCTTGGCGAACGATCTTGCAGGCAAAGCCGACAGTTATGTGTGCGGCATCTCGGACGCGCCGCTGCTCGGCGACACCATCGGCCGCAGCCTCGACCACGCGGTGCGGCGCTGGGGCGGCCGCGAGGCGCTGGTCTCACCGAGCCACGGCGTGCGATGGACCTGGAAGGATTTCGCCGAACGGGTCGATGCGCTCGCCGCGGGCTTTCTCGCGCTTGGCCTCGAGCGCGGTGAGCGGATCGGCATCTGGTCGCTGAACCGGCCGGAATGGACGCTGACCCAGTTCGCCGCCGCCAAGGCCGGCTTGATCCTGGTGACGATCAATCCCGCCTATCGATTGAGCGAACTTGAATTCGCCCTGAAGAAGGTCGGCTGCGCTGCGATCGTCACCGCGACGGCGTTCAAGACCAGCCAATACATGGAGATGCTCAACACGCTGCTGCCGGAGCTGGCGAGCGCCGCGCCGGGGAAGCTCCAGGCAGCGCGGCTGCCGGCGCTGCGGATCGTGATCCAGATTGGCGGCCCTTCAGCATCGGGGACCATCCCGTTCGAGGACGTCGCCCGCATGGGCGGGCCTGCGCATCGCGAGCAGCTTGCTGCTCTCGGCGCCGCGCTTCAGTTCGACGATCCCGTCAATATCCAGTTCACCAGCGGCACCACGGGCTCGCCCAAGGGCGTGACGTTGACCCACCACAATATTCTCAACAACGGCTATTTCACGGGGCGCGCGATGCGGCTGACGGAAGCGGATCGCATCTGCATTCCCGTCCCGCTCTACCACTGCTTCGGCATGGTGATGGGCAACCTCGCCTCCGTCACACTGGGTGCGACCATGGTCTATCCCGGCGAGGGGTTTGATCCGCTGGCGACGTTGCGTGCGATCGAGCAGGAGAAATGCACGACGCTCTACGGCGTGCCGACCATGTTCATCGCGGAGCTCGATCATCCTGAATTCAAGAATTTCAATCTGAAATCGTTGCGCACCGGCATCATGGCCGGCGCGCCCTGCCCGATTGAGGTGATGAAGCGCGTCAACACCGAGATGAACATGCGCGAGGTCACAATCGCCTATGGCATGACCGAGACCAGTCCGGTCAGCTTCCAGAGCGCGACGGACGACCCGCTGGAGCGGCGCGTTTCCACCGTCGGGCGGATTCATCCGCATGTCGAGGTGAAGGTCGTCGATCTCGAAGGCAAGATCGTCAAGCGCGGCGAGCGTGGCGAGCTCTGCACCCGCGGCTACAGCGTCATGCTGGGCTATTGGGAGGAGAAGGAAAAGACCGGCGACGTGCTCGATGCCGCCGGCTGGATGCATACCGGCGACCTCGCCACCATCGACGACGAGGGCTATTGCAACATCGTCGGGCGCATCAAGGATCTGGTGATCCGCGGCGGCGAGAACCTCTATCCGCGCGAGATCGAGGAATTCTTGTACCGCCATCCCAAGATCCAGGACGTGCAGATCTTTGGCGTCGCCGATACGCGCTATGGCGAAGAGCTCTGCGCCTGGATCCGCGTGAGATCAGGCGAAACGCTGACCGCCGAAGAAGTCCGCGGCTTCTGCGACGGCCAGATCGCCCACAACAAGATCCCGCGCTACGTCGAGTTCGTCGACGAATTCCCGATGACCGTGACCGGCAAGATCCAGAAATTCGTGATGCGGGATGCCGTGGAGCAGCGACTGGGGCTAAAGGCGGCGAAGACGGCGTGAGGTGGGCGCACCGCCGTTGCCACATCGTCATTGCGAGGAGCTCTTGCGACGAAGCAATCCAGACTGCCTCCGCGGAACGACTGGATTGCTTCGCTTCGCTCGCAATGACGGGGAGAGAGACGACGACTAAACCGTCAGCCCGCGCTGCTGGGCCAGCTCCTTCAGCGACACTTGCGGACGCGCGCCGATGTGCTGGATCACTTCGGCGGCCGCAAGCGCGCCGAGCTCACCGCACTGCTTGTGCGACAGATCGCGCGAGAGACCATAGAGGAAACCGGCGGCGAACAGATCGCCGGCGCCGGTGGTATCGACCAGTTGCGTGATCGGCGAGGCAGGCGCGGCGACAGCGTCGGTCGGCGTCACCACCACGCAGCCCTTCTCGCTGCGGGTGACCACGCCGAGCTTGACGTCGCTGCGCAGCAGCTTCAGCGCGGTGTCGAAGTCGGAGGTCTCGTACAGCGAGTGCAATTCGGATTCGTTGGCGAACACGATGTCGGCGGTGCCGTTACGCATCAGCCCCAGAAATTCGTCGCGATAGCGGCCGACGCAGAAGGAGTCCGACAGCGTCAGCGCCACCTTACGGCCGGCCTCGTGGGCGATCTTGGAGGCCTTGAGGAAGGCCTCCTTGGCGCCCGGCGGGTCCCAGAGATAGCCTTCGAGATAGACGATCTTGGCAGCGGCGATCTCGGCCGGATCGATGTCGGCCGGCGACAGATCCTGCGCCGCGCCGAGATAGGTGTTCATGGTGCGCTCGCCGTCGCCCGTCACCAGGATGTAGGAGCAGCCGGTGGCGGGACCGTCCTTCGCGGGCGGTGTGTTGAAAGCAACGCCGGCGGCGCGGATGTCGTGGACGTAGAGCTTGCCGATCTGGTCGTCCTTGACCTTGCCGACATAAGCGGCGCGCGCGCCCAGGCTGCCGATGCCGACAATGGTGTTGGCGGCAGACCCCCCTGAGACTTCCGTCGCCGGGCCCATGTCATTGTAAATGGCGGCGGCCCGTGCCTCGTCAATCAGCGACATGCTGCCCTTGGTCATGCCGTGCTTCGCGAGAAAACCCTCATCGGTTCGGACCAGCACGTCGAACAACGCATTGCCGATGCCGAGAACGTCATATTTCACGTCAGCCATTCACTTTGATCCTGTTTGCCGGATTGCGGAGTTGCGGAAAATCCGCTTCCTGTCGGTCTGAAAATGTAGCTGGCGGCCTATCACGTTCGGCCGGGCCCGAGCAAGCAACGGTATTATAACAACCGATGATCCGCTCCTTCCTGACCGTCTCCACGGGAACATTGGCCTCGCGGCTGCTGGGCTTTGCGCGCGATTCCCTGATCGCGGCGCTGCTCGGCACCGGCACTGTCGCGGATGCGTTTCTGGCCGCCTTCCAGCTCGTCAACATGGTGCGGCGGCTGCTCAGCGAAGGGGCACTCAATGCCGCCCTGATCCCGGCCTGGCTGCGCGTCCGTGAGCGCGATGGCGAGGAAGCGGCGTCGGCCTTTGCGGGGCGGGTGCTCGGCACGGTGAGCGCATCCCTGATCGTGGTCTCGATCGGCATTGCGCTCATGATGCCGCTGATCATCATGATCATCGCACCGGGTTTCGTCGGCAGCGCCACGCTCGACCTCGCCGTCGAGAATGCGCGGCTGATGCTGCCTTATCTCGCCTTTGCGGGCCCGGTTACAGTGCTGATGGGTCTATTGAACGCGCAGGGGCGATTTGCACTCACGGCGTTCTCGCCCCTGCTGTTCAACATCGCGCTGATTGCCGCCATCGCCGTGCTGCTGCTTTGGCACGCCGATGCGGCTCTTTCTGCATGGATGCTGGCTGCTACCGTCGGCATCGCCGGCCTGCTGCAACTTGTGATGCTGGGCTCGCAGCGAAGCGCGCGCCTGGCGACGCCGTTGCGTGCAAGCTTCGACAAGGAGATGCGCGGATTCTTCGCCAAGGCCATTCCCGGCATGATCGCAAGCTCTGGCCCGCAATGGCTGATGGTATCAGGCGCGATCATCGCCTCCACGACGCCATCGGCCGTGTCCTGGCTCTATTTCGCCAACCGCCTGATCGAGCTGCCGCTCGGCATTGTCGGCGTCGCCATGGGCACGGTGCTGGTGCCGGAATTGACCCGTGCGGTCGGCAGCGGCGATCGCGACGCGGTGGCGCATGCCGAATCGCGCGCGCTGGAGCTGGCGACCGGGCTCGCGCTGCCGGCCACGCTGGGCCTTGCCATTCTGGCAGAACCAATCGTGCGGCTGCTGTTCGAACATGGCGCCTTCGGCGCGGAGGACAGCACCGCAACGGCACACGCGTTGATGTGGCTGGCGCTGGGCCTGCCGGCGCATGTGCTGATCAAGGCGCTGTCGCCGGCCTTTTTCGCACGCAGCGACACGATGACGCCGCTGCTGGCGACGGCCAAGGGCCTTGTGGTCGCAATGGCCCTCGCCGTCCTGCTCGGGCATTTCTTCGGCGCAAGCGGAATCGCCGCCAGCATCGCGGCCGGCGCCTGGAGCAGCGCCGTCTCGCTGCTCCGGAAAGGCACCAGCGAATTCGGCTTCTCGGTGGACACATCAGCCCGCAAGCGGCTGCCGCGGATCGTGCTTGCCGCAGCCGCCATGGGCGCCCTGCTCTGGCTGACCACAAGTCTGATGCCGGCTGAGGCCCATGGCCTCATTCGCTTTATTGTGCTGGGCCTTCAGATTGCGGCCGGGATCGCCGTCTACGGCCTGCTCCTGCAAATCCTCGGCGCGGCCTCCTGGCGCGAGGCGGCGGCCGCCCTGAAGCGGCCCGGCTGAATAGGTCCCGCTGCGAAATGCCCTTGACGGGGCAGCCCCGCTGTTGGAAACGACGGCCGACCACCTAAGAGAAGGCGTGCCATGCCATTCGTTGAACGGGTTTTTTCGGGCGTCCAGCCGACGGGCAATCTGCACCTCGGCAACTACCTCGGCGCGATCGTCAACTTCGTGAAGATGCAGGAAACCCACAACTGCATCTATTGCGTCGTCGACATGCACGCGATCACCCAAGGCCTGGATGTCTGGGGCGGACCGGTCGAGCTCGCGCGCAACACCCGCGAGGTGACCGCGGCGTTCATCGCCGCCGGCATCGATCCGAAGAAGCACATCGTGTTCAACCAGAGCCAGGTCTCCGGCCATGCCGAGCTTGCCTGGATCTTCAACTGCGTCGCGCGCATGGGCTGGCTCGGCCGCATGACTCAGTTCAAGGAGAAGGCCGGCAAGGACCGCGAGAACGCCTCGGTCGGGCTGTTCGACTATCCCGTGTTGATGGCCGCCGACATCCTGCTCTACCGCGCCACCCATGTTCCCGTGGGCGAGGACCAAAAGCAGCATCTCGAGCTCTCGCGCGACATCGCGCAGAAGTTCAACAATGATTTCGGCGATTCCATTCGCGCCCAGGGCACCAATGACGGCCTGTTCTTCCCGCTGCCGGAACCCTTCATCACCGGCCCGGCGACGCGCGTGATGAGCTTGCGCGACGGTACCAAGAAGATGTCGAAGTCGGATGCGTCGGACAATTCGCGCATCAACCTGACCGACGACGCCGACACTATCGCGCAGAAGATCCGCAAGGCGAAGACCGACCCGGAGCCGTTGCCGAGTGAAGAGAAGGGCCTGGAAGCGCGCCCCGAGGCGGACAATCTCGTCGGCATTTTCGCGGCCCTCTCCGATCGCTCCAAGGCCGACGTGCTCCGCGAGTTCGGCGGCGGGCAGTTCTCCAGCTTCAAGAACGCGCTGGCCGAGCTGTGCGTCAGCAAGCTCGCACCGATCGCCGGCGAGATGAAGCGCCTGGTTGCGGACCCCGGCCACATCGACGCCATCCTGAACGATGGTTCCGACCGGGCTCGCGCCATCGCCGAGGAGACCATGAAGCTCTCCAAGGACATCGTCGGCTTCATCCGCCGGCGCTGACACTGGCTTACCCTCCCCCTCCAGGGGAGGGTAAGCTGGCGCCTAACCCGTTGATATGGCGGCGAAACTCCCTCACCGCCCCTTGATCGTGCGTTCTCCGTCGCCATCTGCTAGGGAAGAGGCCACGCGCCGGCCTTGAACCGGCGACGTCTGGAGAAAACCATGTTCATTCAAACCGAAGCCACCCCCAATCCCGCCACGCTGAAGTTCATTCCCGGCCGCGTCGTTTCCGACGGCAACCCGATGGAGTTTGCGAGCCGCGAAGCCGCAACCCGTTCGCCGCTCGCGGAAAAGCTGTTCGAAGTGCCCGGCGTTACCGGCGTGTTCTATGGATCGGATTTCATCACCGTCACCAAGGCGAACGGTGAATGGCAACAGCTCAAGCCTGCGATCCTGGGTGCCATCATGGAGCACTACATGTCCGGCGCGCCGCTGCTCGCCGACGGCGCGGCTGCGAGCGATGTCGATCTCGACGACGAGGACGAGTTCTTCGACGAGGCCGACGCCGAGACGGTCGACATGATCAAGGATTTGATCGAGACGCGGGTGCGGCCGGCGGTCGCCAATGACGGCGGCGACATCACCTTCCGCGGTTTCAAGGACGGGATCGTCTATCTCAACATGAAGGGCGCCTGCTCGGGCTGCCCGTCATCAACCGCAACGCTCCAGCACGGCATCCAGAATTTGCTGAAGCACTTCGTGCCTGACGTGGTCGAAGTCCGGCCGATGTGACGACGTCGTCGCCATTTCGGGGCGGTCCGTAGGACCGAACCCGGAATCTCGAGTTTCCGGGTCTGGTGCCAACGCACCATCCCGGAATGACGGCTCTTGTAACCGGTGGGCGGATGGTGAGTAGCGAATGGCGAATGGCATTCCGATCGGATAGACTGCCCACCATTCGCCACCTACCATTCGCTTTTTCATGCTGATCCTTGCCATCGATACCGCGCTGGAGGCGTGCGCGGCCGCCGTGCTCGATACCGACGCCGGCGAGCTCCTTGCGCAGGAGCAATCGCTCATGAAGCGCGGCCACGCCGAGGCGCTGATGCCGATGATCGCGCGCGTCATGCAATCGGCCGGTCTCGCGTTCACGGCGCTCGACCGCATCGCTGTGACGGTCGGTCCCGGGAGCTTCACCGGCTTGCGCGTCGGCATTTCAGCAGCACGCGGTCTTGCGCTCGCAGCCAAGCGGCCGGCGGTGGGCCTCACGACACTCTCCGCGTATGCGGCCCCCATCGTTGGCCGGAGCGGTTCGGCGCCCGTGATCTCGGCGATCGATGCGCGGCACGACCACGTCTATTTCCAGATCGTCGCCGGCGACGGCAGTCAGCTCGTGCAGCCAGGCATCGCCCCCATCGACGAGGCGTTCGCAGCTTCGCAGTTCGGCGCGCCGCATCTGGTCGGCAATGCCGCCAGGATTCTTGCCGAGCGCTGGCCGAAGGATGCGCCACAACCTGTTACTGTCGACGCACTGCCCGCACCCGACATCAGCTGGGTCGCGTGGCTCGGCGCCGCGGCCAATCCCGACACCAATCCGGCGCGGCCGTTTTATTTGAAGGCGCCCGATGCAAAGCCGGCCGCATTGCCGCCGCTCGCACACGCCGCAAGCTCATGATGAGATGGTTTTCGGATTGGTGGCGCGGCGGCACGGCCGCCGTCGAGCCGGCGTCGGCGCGCGACGCGGCACGGCTGGCGCAGCTTCACGGCACTTCTTTCGCGCATGGCTGGGGCGAGAGCGAGTTCGAGACCATGCTCAGCGAGCGCAACACGCTCGTCCACCGCTTGCGCCTCGGCCGCAAAATCATCGGCTTCGCGGTGTCGCGGATCGGCGCGGACGAGGCCGAGATCCTCTCGGTCGCGGTCGATCCGTCCTACCGCGGCCGCGGCCTCTCCCGCGCGCTGCTGATGACCCATCTCGGTCACCTCGCAGGGCGTGGCGTGCGCACAATCTTTCTGGAGGTCGAGGAGAACAACCAGCCCGCACGACGGCTCTATGACCGGGCCGGATTCGTGGTGGTCGGACGCCGCGAACGCTACTATAAGCAGGCCAACGGGGAACAATTGAACGCACTTCTGATGCGACGTGACTTGTCGTAACATTGATGGCAGAAAGCGCCCCGTCAGGCGGATACGATATGACCGGACTCAAACCTTCTTCGGCATCCAAGACAACCGGCATCGAGGCGCGCTGTGCCGCCACCGGCATGCGCATGACCGAGCAGCGCCGCGTGATCGCGCGCGTCCTTGCGGAAGCGGTCGATCACCCCGACGTCGAGGAATTGTACCGGCGCTGTGTCGCCGTCGACGACAAGATTTCGATCTCGACCGTCTATCGCACCGTCAAGCTGTTCGAGGATGCCGGCATCATCGAGCGCCACGATTTCCGCGAGGGCCGCGCGCGCTACGAGACGATGCGCGACAGCCATCACGACCATCTCATCAACCTGCGCGACGGCAAAGTGATCGAGTTCACCTCCGAAGAGATCGAGAAGCTGCAGGCGGAGATCGCCCGCAAGCTCGGCTACAAGCTGGTCGATCACAGGCTCGAGCTCTATTGCGTCCCGCTCGACGACGACAAACCGACGTCCTAGGTCTCGTGCCAATAGATCTCATCATTTTCGATTGCGACGGCGTCCTCGTGGACAGCGAGTTGATCTCCTGTCGCGCGCATGCGGATGTGCTGACCCGGCACGGCTATCCGATCACGTCGGAGCAGGTGTCCGCACGCTTCCTCGGCCGCTCGACAAAACAGGCCAATCTCGAGATCGAAAGTGAGCTCGGCCGCAAGCTGCCCGAGGCCTATCACGGCGATCTCCAGGACGAGCTGTTTCGCGCCTTCGAAGCCGACCTCGAAGCGATCCGCGGCATCCACGACGTCCTCGATGTCGTGACGCAACGTGTCTGCGTTGCCTCGAGCGGTACGCATCCGCGCATGCAAGTGAGTCTCGGAAGCACGGGACTCTATGAACGCTTCGCGCCGAATATCTTCTCGTCCTCGCAGGTGGCGAACGGCAAGCCGGCACCGGACCTGTTCCTGTTCGCAGCCAAGCAGATGGGCGTGCCGCCGGAGCGCTGCATCGTGATCGAGGACAGCCTTGCCGGCATTGCCGGCGCGCGAGCGGCCGGGATGAAAGTGTTCGGCTTTTACGGTGGCAGCCATTGCGCCGACGGCCATGCCGAGACCCTGCGCCAGGCCGGCGCCGACCTGACCTTTGCCGACATGCATCAATTACCGGAGCTGGTCCGGCGGGTCGCGGCTGACGCCCTGGCGGGCTAAATCCGGCGCCAAAACTCGCGATTCCGCACGTCACCGCCCGGAATGGCTCCTTTCGTCCCTCAATCGCTGGATTTTCGGCCCCTCAGCCTATATCTGAGGGCCGTCCTCCACCGCCATTTTCGGGTTCCATGACGCCGCCGCGCAAGCTGCACATCAAATCATATGGCTGCCAGATGAACGTCTACGATGCCCAGCGCATGGTGGACACGCTGGCTCCGGAAGGATTCGTGGAGACTGAGAGCGCCGAGGACGCGGACCTCGTCATCCTCAACACCTGCCACATCCGCGAGAAGGCCTCTGAAAAGGTCTATTCCGAGCTCGGCCGACTGCGCGTCGCCAAGGACGAGGCCGCGCGCGAGGGTCGCGCCATGCAGATCGCCGTTGCAGGCTGCGTCGCGCAGGCCGAAGGCGAGGAGATCGTGCGCCGCGCGCCAACGGTCGACGTCGTGGTGGGACCGCAGAGCTATCATCATCTGCCCGAGTTGTTGAAGCGCGCCGGCAACGAAGGCCGCGCGATCGAGACCGAGTTTCCCGCCGCCGACAAGTTCGGCTTCCTGGCCCAGCCCAAGCCCGACGCGATCCGCGCACGCGGCATTTCGGCCTTTGTCACGGTGCAGGAAGGCTGCGACAAGTTCTGCACCTTCTGCGTCGTGCCCTATACGCGCGGCTCGGAAGTCTCGCGCCCCGTGGCGAAGATTGTCGACGACGTGAAGCGGCTCGCCGACAATGGCGTGCGCGAGCTGACGCTGATCGGACAGAACGTCAACGCCTATCATGGCGAGGGACCGGACGGGAAAACCTGGGGTCTTGGCCGATTGCTCGAACATTTGGCGACCGTTCCAGGCATCGCCCGGCTGCGCTATTCGACCAGCCATCCCCGCGATGTCGATGACAGTTTGATTGCAGCCCATCGCGATCTCGATGCCTTGATGCCGTTCGTGCATCTGCCGGTGCAGTCGGGCTCGGACCGGATTCTCGCCGCCATGAACCGGAAACATACCGCCGATGATTATCGACGAGTCATCGACCGTTTCCGCGCCGCGCGCCAAGACATTGCTTTTTCATCAGATTTTATCGTCGGCTTCCCCGGCGAGAGCGAGCAAGATTTTCTCGCCACCCTCGCGCTTGTCACGCAAATCGGCTACGCTGCGGCGTATTCGTTCAAATACTCCGCCCGGCCGGGAACGCCGGCCGCGGATATGCAGGAGACGGTGTCCCCCGCCGAGATGGACCAGCGATTGGAGCGGCTCCAGGAATTGATCGACAGCCAGCAATCGGCCTTCAACAAGGCTGCGGTTGGCTCAACGGTCGACGTGCTGTTCGAACGTCCGGCGCGCAAGGACGGCCAGATCGTCGGCCGCACCGCCTTCCTCCAGCCCGCGCATGTGATGGCCTCGCCTGACATCATCGGACAAATCCTGCCGGTCAGGATCGACAGCCTCGAGCGCTACAGCTTCCTCGGCGAGCTCGCCACGCCACGCAATGTGCGCGCGCCCGCTTTATCATCCATCGCCAGTGGAGCCTGAACCCTTGCCAAAAAGCGCATCGGATTCGTCTTCTATCGCTCCCAGCCGCAAATTTGACCGCGACATGCAAGTTCCGCCCGAGACCCAGGTCGTCATCGACTTCGACGACAACCGCGCCGCATCCGCGCTCGTCGGCCCCTACGGCCAGAACCTGGCGCAGATCGAGCGCCGGCTCGGCGTCGTCGTGGACTCCAAGGGCAACCACATCACCATTGGCGGCACGCGCGACGGCTGCGATGCGGCGCGCCGCGTACTGGAGACGCTCTATGCCCACGCGGTGAAGGGGCAGGACGTCGACCAGGGCGAAGTCGAAGGCGCAATCCGTGCGGTCATCGCGCAAGGCTCCCTGTTCGAGTTCGACGCCAAGTCGGCCAAGTCGACCTTCGACAGCATCAATTTGCGCAAGCGCCCGGTGCGCGCGCGCACGGCTGCGCAGGACTCCTACATCCGCGCGCTGAAGCGCCATGAACTGGTGTTCGGCATCGGCCCCGCCGGCACGGGCAAGACCTGGCTCGCGGTCGCGCATGCCGCGCAATTGTTCGAGCGCAAGGAGGTCGACAAGATCATCCTGTCGCGTCCGGCGGTCGAAGCCGGCGAGCGGCTCGGGTTCTTGCCCGGCGATCTCCGCGAGAAGGTCGATCCGTATCTGCGTCCGATCTACGACGCGCTCTATGACCTCATGGACGCGCGCATCGTCGAGCGCGCGCTGCAAACCGGTGAGATCGAGATCGCGCCGCTCGCCTTCATGCGCGGCCGCACGCTGACCAACGCCGCGATCATCCTGGACGAGGCGCAGAACACTACATCGATGCAGATGAAGATGTTCCTCACGCGTTTGGGCGAGAACAGCCGCATGATCGTCACGGGCGATCCCTCGCAGATCGATTTGCCGAACGGCCAGACCTCGGGTCTTGCCGAGGCGACGCGTCTGCTTGATGGCGTCGAAGGCATCGCGCAAGTTCATTTCAAGGCCGAGGACGTGATCCGCCACGAGCTCGTGGCACGAATCGTCGCTGCCTATGAAGGCTCGCCGCAGCGGCCGCCCGCCGGCAACAAATCCTGACGAGACAACAGCGGGACCAAGCGGGCGCGCTGACGCAGCGCCTTATCGTTCCGAACAAAGCCATGTCACATCCCAACCTTCCCATTACCGAGGTCCTCGTCGTCGCCGATTGCTGGCAGAGCGAGCCTGACGCCGAAGCGGTGATTCAGCGTGCCGTTGCGGCTGCCGCCGAATCCGTCGACGAAGACGTCGCGGACGCAGAAGTCGCCGTGATGCTGACCGATGATGCCGGCATCCGCACGCTCAACAGCAACTGGCGCGGCGTGGACAAGCCGACCAATGTGCTGTCGTTTCCCGCGCTCCAGCCCGAAGGCGAGTGGAAACCGGGCGATGCGCCGCGCATGCTCGGCGACATCGCGATCGCCTTTGAGACCATGCGGCGCGAGGCGGACGAGGAACACAAGCCGTTCGAACATCATTTGAGCCATCTCGCCGTGCATGGATTCCTGCACCTGATCGGCTACGATCACGAGAACGACGGCGACGCGGAAGAAATGGAAGCGCTCGAAACCGAGATCCTGGCTCATCTCGGCATCCCCGACCCCTATGCAGACCGCGCGGGGACGCATTGAGATGCCTGATTCAGAGCCTATTCACGACAATCCGCGCAACACGACCAATCTGCCGGCCGTGGTGACGCCGGGCGAGGTCATGCGCCCGACGGCGGAAGGCTGGCTGCTGCGTGCCATTCGCACGCTGTTCGGCTGGAAGGCCGGATCGGTGCGCGACGATCTCCAGGTCGTGCTCAATGCAACGACACCCGACGACACCGGCTTCTCCGCGGTCGAGCGCACCATGCTGCGCAACATCCTCGGCCTGCACGAGCGCCGCATCGCAGACGTCATGGTGCATCGTGCCGACATCATCGCGGTGAAGCGCGACATCCCGCTCGGCGAATTGATGGACCGGTTCGAGCGCGCCGGCCATTCGCGTCTCGTCGTCTACAACGAGACGCTCGACGACCCCGTCGGCATCGTCCATATCCGCGATCTGCTCGCCTTCATGACCGCGCGGGCGCGCGTGTCGGAGGCCACCAAGACCAAGCGCAAAAAGCCGCTGCCGGCCGGGCTCGATCTGAAGGCCGTGGATCTGGCGCTGCCGCTGCAGGATGCGCGCATCATCCGCAAGCTGCTCTACGTGCCACCGTCGATGCGCGCGATCGATCTGCTGGCGCAGATGCAGGCGACGCGCATTCATCTGGCCCTCGTCGTCGACGAATATGGCGGCAGCGACGGGCTGGTTTCGCTCGAGGACATCGTCGAGCAGATCGTCGGCGAGATCGACGACGAGCACGACAGCGACGAGCCGCCGTCGATCGTACGGCTGCCCGACAACGCCTTCATCGCCGACGCCCGCGCCAGCCTCGACGACGTGCGCACCGTCATCGGCGAGGACTTCGTCACCGGCGAGGCCGGCGAGGAAGTGGAGACGCTGGGCGGCTATCTCGTCAGCTTCGTCGGGCGCCTGCCGGTGCGCGGCGAGGTGATCTCGGGTCCCGGCAATTACGAAGTCGAGGTGCTCGACGCCGATCCGCGCCGCGTCAAGCGGCTGCGCATCTCGACCCGGAAAGAACGCCCCGCACCGCGTACCCAGCGCGAGAGAAGCCGCCGCGAGGCCGCACCCGAGAGCGGCCAGCCGCCTTCCGGCGACACCCCGACCCCGCCGCCTGCCGACGGGACCGGCCCGCAGTGACCGCGTTCCAGCGCTTCAGACAGATTGCACTTGCCATCATCCTGACTTGGGGATGGAAGCGCGCACTCCTTGCCATGGCATGCGGCGCGCTCTCCGTGCTTGCGCTTGCGCCGTTTAACTTCTTTCCGGTGCTGTTCATCACCTTCCCCGTGATGGTCTGGCTGATCGACGGCGCCGGTGCCGGACGCTATGGCGGCGTCCCCGCGGCAGCGCTGACCGGCTACTGGTTCGGGCTCGGCTATTTCGTCCCCGGTCTCTACTGGATCGGCATCGCCTTCTTTGTCGACGCCGACGTGTTCGCCTGGCTGACGCCGTTCGCCGTGCTGGGATTGCCGGCCTATCTCTCCATCTTCACGGCGATCGGCTTCGCGCTGGCCCGTTTGCTCTGGACCAAGGATGCCACCCGCATTCTCGCGCTCGCCGCAAGCCTCACGATCGGCGAATGGCTGCGCGGGCACGCGCTCACGGGCTTTCCCTGGAACGCGTTCGGCTATGCGCTGTCAGAGCCGCTGGCGCTGGCGCAGACGTCATCCCTGATCGGCCAGTGGGGCATGACGTTCCTCGCGGTTGCGATCTTCGCAAGCCCCGCAGTGCTGATCGACCGCACGCGCGACCGCAGCCTGGCGTGGCGCGTGCCGGCCGCGGCGCTCGCGCTGCTGATCGTCATGGGCATGTTCGGCGCGATCCGCATGTCGCTGCATCCGACCACGATGGTTGCGGGTGCCAAGCTGCGCCTGATGCAGCCGAACCTGCAGCAGGACCTGAAATTCAACTACTCCGCCAAGGCGGAGGTGATGAAGAAATACCTGGCGTTGTCGGACCGCGCATCCGGACCACGATCGACCGGCGTGAGCGCTGCGACCATCCTGATCTGGCCGGAATCAGCCTTTCCGTTCTTCCTGACCCGCGAAGCCGATGTGATGGCGCAAATCGCCGAGCTGCTGCCCAAGGGCACGGTGCTGATCACCGGCTCGGTCCGCGCGCCCGATCTGCCGCCGGGCACGCCGATCACGCGGGCCTACAATTCGATCTATGTGATCGACCACGACGGCAGCGTGCTCGCGGTCTATGACAAGCTGCATCTGGTTCCGTTCGGCGAATATCTTCCGTACCAGAACATCATGGAGAAGCTCGGCTTCGAGCAACTGACGCGCATGCGCGGCGGCTTTATTCCCGGCACGGTGCGGCACGTACTGCCGGTGCCGAGTGCCTCGCCCGCGTTGCCGCTGATCTGCTATGAGGCGATCTTCCCCGGCGAAATCGGCACGCACGACGAGCGCCCGGGCTGGATCGTGAACCTCACCAATGACGGCTGGTTCGGCATTTCGACCGGTCCGTACCAGCATCTGGAGCAGGCGCGGATGCGCGCCATCGAGCTTGGACTGCCGCTGGTCCGCTCGGCCAATACCGGCATCTCGGCCGTGATCGATCCGGTGGGACGCACGGTGGCCAGCCTCGGCCTCGGGATCGAAGGAATTTTGGATGCAAGTCTGCCGACCGCAATCCCGCCCACGATCTATGCGAGAGTCGGTGACATCCCCGCAGCCATGCTCGTCGCACTGGCTGTGATTTTGGCGGTGCGGCGGCGCGTTGCCAAACGGCGCCCCTGATCGCCGCCGTTAGCGATTTCCGGCAGAGCGGCCGGAATCCTTTGACAACCGCAGTCCCACGGTTGACAGACTGCACGCGGGCTCCCCATTCTGCCCCCCGCTGCAAAAGACAGCGGTGCATTGCTAAATTTCTCCGCAATGTTTCCCCAATCAGAGTGAAGTTTTGACGTCGCTGTCACCTGAGGCAATGGCTCATTGCGCCGACGGTGGTGTTTGGAGGGCTGAGGAAATGTCGAAAGCGCCCAACCCTGTTGACAAATATGTCGGCAGTCGCGTGCGCATGCGCCGCATCATGTTGGGCATGAGTCAGGAAAAGCTCGGTGAAGCTTTGGGCCTGACTTTCCAGCAGATCCAGAAATACGAGAAGGGCACGAACCGGGTCGGCGCCAGCCGCATCCAGCAAATTGCAGAGATTCTGCAGGTGCCGGTGTCGTTCCTGTTCGAAGGCGGACCGAGCGGCGTAGCCGGCCCCAACGGCTTCGCCGAAGGCGCATCGCCCTCTTATGTCTCGGACTTCCTCGCGACATCAGAAGGGCTCGCCCTGACCAGGGCGTTCACCCGAATCACCGATTCGAAGCTGCGCCGTTCGATCGTCGATCTCGTCGAGCAGATCGCCGCCCGCGAAGGCCCGGACAAGCGCTGAGGCGCTTTTCATTCCGATTTGAGACTGCGCCAAATCTGGCCTATGTCGTCATTTGCGGACCGCACCTAGCGCTGCCTCCGCTCAAATGATGCGATTCGAAGGCACAGATACGTCCATGGCGAACTCCAATTCGTTCGATTCCCAAACTATCCTCGCTGGTATCCGCCGCTGGGTGGAAATCGAGACGCCGACGGAAGTACCTGAGCAGGTCAACAAGCTGACCTCGATGGTTGCCGATCATTATGGCGATCTGCCCGTCACGCTCGAGCGTGTCGCCGGCGTCGATGGCTGCGGTGATCATCTCGCGGTGCGTTCGACCTGGGGCCAGGACCGGCCCGGTATCCTGGTGCTCAGTCATCTCGACACCGTTCATCCCATGGGCTTCATCGCGCGGCTGCCGTTCAAGGTCGAAGGCGACAGCGCGTTCGGTCCTGGCATCTACGACATGAAGGGCGGCGCCTACATCGCCTATCACGCCTTTCGCGAGCTTTGCGCTGCACCAACCCGTCCGCCGCTCGGCATCACCCATCTGTTCACCTCCGACGAGGAGATCGGCAGCCCGACCTCGCGCGCCCTCATCGAGCAGGAAGGACGCAAGGCCAAATACGTGCTGGTGACGGAACCGGCGCGCGACGGCGGCAAGATCGTCACGGGACGCAAGGGCGTCGGACGCTTCCAGGTGTTCATCAAGGGCGTGCCCGCGCATGCCGGCTCGCGGCCCGAAGACGGTCGCAGCGCGGTGCGCGAGCTCGCCAACGTCATCCAGACGCTGGAGGGGATGACCGATCTGCAGCGCGGCGTCACCGTCAATGTCGGCGTGGTGCGCGGCGGCACGCGTCCCAACGTCACGCCGGAAGAGGCGTATGCCGAAGTTGATCTGCGCGTGCCGAGCGCCAACGACGCAGACGAATTCGTCGGCAAGATCCTCGGACTGACCTCGAAGACGGAAGGCGTGACCGTGACCGTCACCGGCGAGCTCAACCGTCCGCCCTACGAGAAAGGCAATGCCGGCGCCTCGCTGTACGAGCATGCCAAGACGCTCGCTGCCGAACTTGGCTTCGAGCTGATCGATACCCACACCGGCGGCGGCTCGGACGGCAATTTCACGGCGCCACACACCGGCACGCTCGACGGGCTCGGCGTCGACGGCAAGGGTGCGCACACCCATTATGAGCAGCTCTACGTCTCCTCGCTCGAGCCGCGCGCGCGCCTGCTCTATCGCCTGTACCAGACGCTGCGATGAGCGAACGCAAATCAGATCCCAATCACGCGGATGGCGAGCGCGCCTTCTTCGGACGGCGCAAGGGTCACAAGCTCAGGCAGCACCAGGCCGATCTCGTCGATCATCTGCTGCCGCATCTGTCGCTCGACATCACCGCGGAGAGACCGGCGAACGCTCACGAGATCTTCGATCCCGCGGCGGAGGATGTGCGGCTCGAGATCGGCTTCGGCGGCGGCGAGCATCTCGCCGCGGAAGCGCAGAACTTTCCGACGACCGGCTTCATCGGCTGCGAGCCTTACGTCAATGGCATGGCCAAGATCCTCGCGCAGATCGAAGCCGCCAACATCGGCAACATCCGCCTTTTCGCAGGCGATGCCGCCGAGCTGCTTGCCTGGCTGCCTGATGCCTCGCTGTCGCGGATCGATCTGATCCATCCCGATCCCTGGCCGAAGCGAAGGCACTGGAAGCGGCGCTTCGTGCAGGACAGGACCATCGCTGCAATGGCGCGCGTTCTCAAGGCAGGCGGTGAATTCCGCTTCGTCTGCGACATCGACGATTACTGCGCCTGGACGCTGTCGCATCTGTCGCGCGCGCCGGATTTCAAATGGCTCGCCGAGCGCGCCGATGACTTCCGTCAGCCCTGGGCCGGCTACACCATGACGCGCTATGGACGAAAAGCCGCGCGCGAGGGACGCAAGGCGGCGTATTTGCGATTTCGCAGAAACTAGATCGTCTGTCGGTTGCGCCAGAAATTCACGACGCGCTCGGCGGTCGACGGCATCAGGCGGGTGAAATTCATCCGCGCCTGCTCGAGATCGGCATCACCAGGCGTGCGATGCGGCCCGTACCACATCAGGATCAGCGCGCGCACCGTCGGCCAGCCCAAATTCAGCACGCGGCCGACGACCAGAATCGGATCGTAACGGTCGCCCGAGATCAAGCGATCGAGCACCGACAGCCTGACGCCTGACATGGCCGAGAGCGTGGCGACCGATTCCTCGTATTTATGTGCCTTGGCGAAACCGAGCAGCGCGCTCTCGCCGAGATGGCCGCCGCGATGCAGACCGAGCACGGTGCGTTGCGCGGCGGAGAAGTCGCGCCGCGGCCCCGGCGGCAGCGAGGCTTCCTCGATCGCGGCTATCGCGCGCTTGATCTCGACCTGACGCGCCGGATTGACCACAGTGGACAGGCGGCGCCTGATGACATCGAGCGTGCCGTCCAGAAGCTCCTTGAGATGCTCGCCCGAGAGATCCTCGCGCTGGCCGATCTTGAGCGTCAGCACGCCGTCCTGGCTCGCGCGCTTGATCAGCTCCGAATAGCCGCCCGGCGAGAAATGCGCGCCGGCATTGCCCGCGGCGCGGCGCACCACGTCGCGATCGCCGCGCTCGACCATCACGTCGGTGATCTCGGTCGACAAAGTCGGCCGCTCCGTCATCGCCAGCAGATGGCCCTGGCCTTTCAGCCGCGCGATCTCGAGGAGAGCGGCTTCATCGAGCACGGGCGAGCGACGCAGCACAGGGGCCGCGACCATGATCTCGTTTTCGCGGGCAAGCTGGCCGACCAGATGAGGCGGCGCATTGTCCAACCGCGAGAAGCGCTCGGCGAGATCGACCCGCGCGGCAAGCTCGGCATGCGGGACGAGATCGATCAGGAGATTGTCGAAGAGGTCGACGAGCTCGGGACGAAGATTTGAAGCGTCCTGGAAAAAGAGCGCGGCAATGGCGCTCGCGATCTCGCCACGACGCCGGGGATCGCCGCGTTTGACGATATCGTCCAGTCCGGGAATGAGCGACGTGGCAACGGTCATGAAACGCAACTCGAATCTGGCACGCCGTGGGCGCGCCATGGCTCAAGCCGCTCCACAATCGGGGAATTTAGACCCCCTTCGTGAAAGAAGCGTTGCTCACCGGGGCGCCTGTCGGCGCTCCCGGGGGGGCGCCGACCAGAGGCGCAAAAAGCCCGCATCCGCCTGCGATGGGCCTTGTCCGGGCCGGCGGAAAGGGCTATATCACCGCCAATTCATCTTCTCATACGATCCGCGTAGTGAGAGTGGGCCCGAAAGGACCCGCTCTTTTTTATTACCTGAACGCGGCTCGGCGGAAGATTGCGGCCCGACGCTGTCGGGAAAGTTCCGAAGCGGGCTTTGACCTCTTAGCCAAGCGTTAACCATCGAGCGCCTTGACCCCTGATATGACCGAACCGACCACTGGTTCCACCGACGCCGAGTTGCTGGCCGAGCCGAGGCTCGTGGTCGAGCCGGGCGTGGCAGCACGAGTGTCCGCGGTCGCAGGTCCCGTGCTCGAGGGCATGGGCTACCGCTTGGTGCGGATCCGCATTTCGGGCGACGCCGGCTGCACCGTGCAGATCATGGCCGAGCGGCCCGATGGTTCGATGCAGCTCGAGGATTGCGAGGCGATCTCGCGGGCGCTATCGCCCGTGCTCGATGTCGCCGATCCCATCGACCGCGCCTATCGGCTGGAGATTTCCTCGCCGGGGATCGACCGTCCGCTGGTGCGCCGCTCCGATTTCGAGCGCTATTCCGGCCACCTGGTGAAGGTCGAGATGGCCGTCGCCCATGAAGGCCGCAAGCGGTTCCGTGGCACGCTCGGTGCCGTCGAAGGCGACCGCGTACACCTGCATCGCGACGACGCCAAGACCAGCGACGATGCCGACGTGCTGCTGACGATGGAAGATATCGGCGAGGCGCGGCTGGTGCTGACCGATGAGCTGATCGCCGAATCGATGCGCCGCGGCAAGGCCGAGGAGCGCCAGATGCGCAGGAATCTCGGCATCGAGCCGCCGCAGGCGCCGCACGCTGAGATCAGCGCGAAAACCACCAAGAACACCAAGCCGCAAAAGCAAAAGAAGCCGGCCCCGACCAATACGAAGAAACATCGCCTTGCCGCCGAACGTGCGCGGCGCGGCGACATCGAGCCTGACGAAGGAGACTAGCCATGGCAGTCAGCGCCAATCGACTTGAATTGCTCCAGATCGCAGACGCCGTCGCCCGTGAGAAATCGATCGACCGCGGCATCGTCATCGCGGCGATGGAAGATGCCATCGCCAAGGCCGCGCGCGCCCGTTACGGCAGCGAGACTGACGTTCACGCCGAGATCGACCCGAAGAAGGGCGAGCTGCGGCTGTCGCGCCACATGCTGGTGGTCGACAAGGTCGAAAACCATTCCAACCAGATTTCGCTGATCGACGCGCAGCGCGCCAATCCGGGCGCCCAGGTCGGCGACACCATCGCAGACACGCTGCCGCCGCTGGAATATGGCCGCATCGCCGCGCAGTCAGCCAAGCAGGTGATCGTGCAGAAGGTGCGCGAAGCCGAGCGTGACCGGCAATATCAGGAATTCAAGGACCGCATCGGCGACATCGTCAACGGCGTCGTCAAGCGCGTCGAATATGGCAGCGTGATCGTCGATCTCGGCCGCGGCGAAGCCATCATCCGCCGCGACGAGATGCTGCCGCGTGAAGTGTTCCGCAACGGCGACCGCGTCCGCGCCTACATCTTCGACGTCCGTCGCGAAACCCGCGGTCCGCAGATCTTCCTGTCCCGCACCCATCCGCAGTTCATGGCGAAGCTGTTCGCGCAGGAAGTGCCGGAAATCTATGACGGCATCGTCGAGATCAAGGCGGTTGCCCGCGATCCGGGCTCGCGCGCGAAAATCGGCGTGATTTCCCGCGATTCCTCGGTCGATCCGGTCGGCGCCTGCGTCGGTATGCGCGGCTCGCGCGTGCAGGCGGTGGTGAACGAATTGCAGGGCGAGAAGATCGACATCATTCCGTGGTCGCCCGACATCGCGACCTTCGTAGTCAACGCGCTGGCGCCGGCCGAAGTGTCCAAGGTCGTCATCGACGAAGACCGCGAGCGCATCGAGGTCGTGGTCCCCGACACCAACAACCAGCTCTCGCTGGCGATCGGCCGCCGCGGCCAGAACGTGCGCCTCGCCTCGCAGCTCACCGGCTGGGACATCGACATCCTGACCGAGCAGGAGGAATCGGAGCGCCGCCAGGCCGACTTCGAGAACTCCACCCGCGTCTTCATGGAATCGCTCAATGTCGACGAGGTGGTCGGCCAGCTGCTGGCGTCCGAAGGCTTCACCTCGGTCGAGGAACTCGCGATGGTGGACCTCAAGGAACTCGCCGGCATCGAGGGTTTCGACGAGGAGACCGCGCAGGAACTCCAGAGCCGCGCCCGCGAATATCTCGATCAGCAGGAAGCCGAGATCGAAGCCCGCCGCAAGGAACTGGGCGTCGAGGACGCCGTGAAGGACGTGCCCGGCGTGACCTCGAAGATGCTGGTGAAGTTCGGCGAGAACGACATCAAGACGGTCGAGGACCTCGCCGGCTGCGCCACCGACGATCTGGTCGGCTGGACCGAGCGCAAGGAAGGCGGCGAGCAGACCAAGTTCGCCGGTGCGCTCGACGGCCTCGGTATCTCCCGCGACGATGCGGAAGCCATGATCATGCAGGCCCGCGTCAAGGCCGGCTGGATCACCGAGGCCGATCTCGCCAAGCCGGCCGAAGAGGCTGACGCGGCCGAAGATCAGCCGGCTTAAGGGCGAAGGAGAATGTCGCCCGGATGCTTGCCAGCACTGACAGCGAACTTGACCATGGACCGCGGGCCGAAAGGTCCGCGACCATGCGCATGTGCGCGGTCAGCCGCGAGGTCCGGCCGATCGACGAGCTGATCCGCTTCGTCGTATCGCCCACCGGCGATATAGTTCCCGATCTCAAGCGCAAGCTGCCCGGGCGCGGCATGTGGGTGACCGCTTCGCGCGAGGTGGTTGCGGAAGCCGTGCGGCGTCACCAATTTAGCAAAGCCTTCAAGCGCGAGCTGCGCACTCCCCCGACGCTTCCCGCCGACATCGAGGCGCTCCTGGTCCGGAGCGTGGCCGAAGCCCTTGGAATTGCCGCCAAGGCGGGCCAGATCGTCGCCGGCTTCGGCAAGGTCGAGAGCGCCCTTAGGGAGGGCACGGTCGAGGTCCTGATCCACGCCAGCGACGGGGCCGCGGACGGAATCCGCAAATTGGACGTGCTGGCACGGCAAAATGCCGGGAATCGCGGTAACAGGCCGCAGATTCCCGTCATCAGCGCCCTGAAATCGGTAGAATTGGATTTGGCACTTACCCGGTCAAATGTGATACATGCTGCCCTGCTCGCGGGCCCGGCGAGCAAGTCATTCCTGTCACGTAGCCAGATGCTGGTCCGATACCGGATGGCGGACGCTGACAAGACTGCCGAAAAGCCCGGCCAGGATTTCTGAGAGACACGACGACCCGATAGGATGGTGCGGAAACGCACAACACTGAATAAATCAGGATTAGGACTGCTGAATGGTTGATACCAAGACCCCTGACGACAAGAAGCTGAGCGTTCCGAGCAAGACGCTATCGCTCAAGCCGCGCGTCGAAACGGGCACTGTGCGCCAGAGCTTCAGCCATGGCCGCAGCAAGCAGGTCGTGGTCGAGAAGCGCGGCAAGCGCCGTATCGACGGCACCCCTGAGCCGCAGGCCCCGACGGTTGTTGCAAAGCCGGCGCCGGCTGCGCCCACGCCCGCCCCGTCACGCCCGGCGCCGCCGCGCAACTCTGGCTCCGGCGTCGTGCTCCGCACGTTGACCGAGGACGAGCGCTCCGCTCGCGCCAGCGCGCTCGCCGACGCCAAGGTTCGCGAAGTCGAAGAGCGCCGCCAGGCCGAGGAAGAGGCCCAGCGCCGCGCCGTCCGCGAGGCCGCCGAGCGCGCCGAGCGCGAAGCCGCCGAATCCCGCCGCAAGGCCGAGGAAGAGCGTCATCGTCACGAGGACGAAGCCAAGCGCAAGGCCGAGACCGAAGCCAAGAAGCGTTTTGGCGAAGGCGAGCAGCCGGCAGCCGGCGCGCGTCCCGCCGCAGCAACTTCAGCCCCGGCGACCAGCGCGCCGCGCCCCGCGCCGACCGTGACGCGACCGGGAGCGACGACCACCGCTCGCCCGGCCGCCACCACAACCTCGCGGCCGGGCGGCCCCGTGGGTCGCGCTCCCGCCGTTGCTGCCGGACCGGACGAGGACGATGGTCCGCGTCAGATCCGTCGCGGCCCCGGTGGCGCCGCGCGTCCTGTGGTCGCGCCCAAACCCACCCATAAGCCTGGCCCGCAGAAAGAGCGCGGCCGCCTGACCGTCGTCACCGCGCTCAATGCCGACGAAGTGCGCGAGCGTTCGATCGCCTCGTTCCGCCGCCGCACCCAGCGCCTGAAGGGCCACGTCTCGAATGAGCCGAAGGAAAAGCTGATCCGCGAAGTGATCATTCCGGAAGCGATCACCATCCAGGAGCTCGCCAACCGCATGGCCGAGCGCGCGGTCGACGTCATCCGCATGCTGATGAAGCAGGGCGCGATGCACAAGATCACCGACGTGATCGACGCCGACACCGCGCAGCTGATCGCGGAAGAGCTCGGCCACACCGTCAAGCGCGTTGCCGCGTCGGACGTTGAAGAGGGCCTGTTCGACCAGGTCGACGATTCCACCGACACCGAGACGCGCTCGCCTGTGGTGACCGTGATGGGTCACGTCGACCACGGCAAGACCTCGCTGCTCGACGCGCTTCGTCATGCCAACGTGGTCTCCGGCGAAGCCGGCGGCATCACCCAGCATATCGGCGCCTACCAGGTTCTCTCGCCCGAGAGCGGCAAGAAGATCACCTTCATCGACACGCCGGGCCACGCCGCGTTCACCGCGATGCGCGCCCGCGGTGCCAAGGTCACCGACATCGTCGTTCTGGTGGTCGCGGCCGATGACGGCGTGATGCCGCAGACGGTCGAAGCCATCAACCACGCCAAGGCGGCGCGCGTGCCGATCATCGTTGCCATCAACAAGATCGACAAGCCCGACGCCAAGCCGGAGCGCGTCCGCACCGAGCTGCTTCAGCACGAGGTGCAGGTGGAATCGTTCGGCGGTGAAGTCGTCGACGTCGAAGTGTCCGCCAAGAACAAGACCAATCTCGACAAGCTGCTCGAGATGATCGCGCTCCAGGCCGACATCCTCGACCTCAAGACCAATTCGGAACGTCCGGCCGAAGGCACCGTGATCGAAGCCAAGCTCGATCGCGGCCGAGGTCCGGTCGCGACCGTGCTGGTCCAGCGCGGCACGCTGCGCGTCGGTGACATCATCGTTGCCGGCGCCGAAATGGGCCGTGTCCGCGCGCTGATCTCGGATCAGGGCGAGACGGTGCAGGAAGCCGGTCCGTCGGTACCGGTCGAGGTGCTCGGCTTCAATGGTCCGCCGGAAGCCGGCGATCGTCTCGCGGTGGTCGAGAACGAAGCCCGCGCCCGTCAGGTCACCAGCTACCGCGCGCACCAGAAGCGTGAGAACGCGGCTGCCTCGATCTCAGGCATGCGCGGCTCGCTCGAGCAGATGATGTCGCAGTTGAAGACGGCGGGCCGCAAGGAATTCCCGCTGATCATCAAGGCCGACGTGCAGGGCTCGCTGGAAGCGATCCTCGGCTCGCTGGAGAAGCTCGGCACCGACGAAGTCGCCGCTCGCATCCTGCATGCCGGCGTCGGCGGCATCTCTGAATCCGACGTGACGCTCGCGGAAGGTTTTAACGCCGCGATCATCGGCTTCTCGGTTCGTGCGAACAAGGAAGCTGCTGCCGCCGCCAAGCGCAACGGCATCGAGATCCGCTACTACAACATCATCTACGACCTCGTGGACGACGTGAAGAAGGCGATGAGCGGCCTGCTCGCGCCGACCTTGCGCGAAACCATGCTGGGCAATGCCTCGATCCTGGAGATCTTCAACATCTCCAAGGTCGGCAAGGTTGCCGGCTGCCGCGTCACCGACGGCACCGTGGAACGCGGCGCCAATGTGCGCCTGATCCGCGACAACGTCGTCGTGCACGAAGGCAAGCTGTCGACGCTGAAGCGCTTCAAGGACGAAGTGAAGGAAGTCCAGGCCGGTCAGGAATGCGGCATGGCCTTCGAGAACTATCACGACATGCGTGCGGGTGACGTGATCGAGTGTTACCGCGTGGAGACGATCCAGCGCTCCCTGTAAGTCCAAATCTTACCGAAGCGCCCGGATCTTTTTGAGCTGAAATTGCGGGAGTGCGATGGCCGGATTTTTTCCGGCCATCCACGCTCCATTCGTTTCAACAGGACAAATGACAATGCTCGTGTCCCAAACGCGGGCACGATGAGGTGATTTTCGACCATGCCGCGCCATCATCAGAAAAAGAGTTCCGCGCCCGGCGGCTCGCAGCGTCAGCTGCGCGTCGGCGAGCAGGTTCGCCACGCGATAGCCGATATTCTGGCGCAAGGCAGTGTGCATGATGCGGATCTCGAAGGTCACATCATCACCGTGCCGGAGGTGCGGATGTCTCCCGATCTGAAGCTCGCGACAATCTACGTGATGCCGCTTGGTGGACGCGACACCGATCTCGTCATCACTGCGCTCGATCGCAACAAGAAATTCCTGCGCGGCGAAGTCGCGCGGCGCGTTAACCTGAAATTTGCACCTGACCTTCGCTTTCGCGTCGACGAACGATTCGACGAAGCGGAACGGATCGAGAAGCTTTTGCGAACACCTGCGGTGCAGAAGGACTTGGACAAGGATCTGGACAAGGATCTGGAACAGAATCCGGATTCGGATCGGGAAGAAGAACAATGATCATGGACCCCGCACACGGCACGATCGCCAGCGAAGAGCCCGATACGCGCGACGTGCAGAATAACTTTGCTGATGTCGGCGGCAACGCCCAGCCGCATCAGGAGGCGCGTCGCGTCAACAACGATCCGCGCGCGAACAAGCAGAAGGGCAATCAGGTGCGCCGCGATCGGCGCGACGTGCACGGCTGGGTCGTGCTCGACAAGCCGATCGGCATGACCTCGACGCAAGCTGTTGCCGTGCTCAAGCGCCTATTCAATGCCAAGCGCGCCGGCCACGCCGGCACGCTCGATCCGCTCGCCTCCGGCGGCCTGCCCATTGCACTTGGAGAGGCCACCAAGACGGTTCCCTTCGTCATGGACGGCCGCAAGCGCTACCGCTTCACCGTGTGCTGGGGTGAGGAGCGCGACACCGACGACATCGAGGGACAGGTCACTGCAACGTCGGACCAGCGCCCGACCCGTGAGGCCATCCTGGCCCTGCTGCCGCGATTCACCGGGGTGATCGAGCAGGTTCCGCCGCGCTATTCCGCGATCAAGGTCCAGGGCGAGCGCGCCTATGACCTCGCCCGCGACGGCGAGGTCGTGGAACTGGCGCCCCGCCCGGTCGAGATTCATCATTTAACCCTTGTAGATCAACCGGATAACGACCGGGCTGTGTTCGAGGCCGAGTGCGGCAAGGGAACCTATGTCCGGGCGCTCGCCCGCGATATGGGCCGGATTCTCGGCACTTACGGCCATATTTGCGCGCTTCGGCGGACCCTGGTCGGCCCATTCAGCGAAAATGACATGATTCCGCTGGATCAGCTGGAGGCTTTGTGCGATAGAGCCGCGTCCGGCGAGGGAAGCCTCGCCGACGCGCTGATGCCCGTTGAGACCGCGCTGGACGACATCCCGGCACTGGCCGTCACTCGGGCTGATGCGGCAAGGCTCCATCGGGGCCAAGCCGTTTTGTTGCGCGGACGGGATGCGCCCACAAGTAGCGGCACAGTCTATGTCACGGTGGCAGGCCGTCTTTTGGCGCTTGCTGAAGTTGGCAATGGCGAAGTCATCCCCAAGCGTGTGTTCAACCTGACCGGCTTGACTGCCTCAACCGGTCGCAACGAGAGAAATTGACGATGTCGATTGCCGCAGAACGCAAAGCGGAAGTCATCAAGACGAATGCCACCAAGGCCGGTGATACCGGTTCGCCCGAGGTTCAGGTCGCGATCCTGTCGGAACGCATCAACAACCTGACCAGCCATTTCAAGACCCACGTGAAGGACAACCATTCGCGTCGTGGCCTCTTGAAGCTGGTTTCGACCCGCCGCTCGCTCCTCGACTATCTGAAGAAGAAGGACGAGGCGCGGTACAAGGCGCTGCTCGAGAAGCACAACATTCGTCGCTAAGAGTTCTTGCGCGCGCCACTGGCGCGCGTTTTAGCGTGGTTTCGAGCGAAAGCGCTTATTTCAGGGTTTTTGATCGAGGCTCACGCGTACCGTCCGGTGCGGGCCAATGGTGCTTCGCATCCGGGAGCACGATCAGCGAAGACCGCGATTCGGTGTTCGCAGTCGTGCCGACTGACAGTCCAGCAGCAATCCGGCGGCTGGGCGCAACGGGCAAGGTGCCCGTATGACCCGAAAGGATGGACGCCATCCGACATCCAAAGACCATGGCAGGATCGCAGGACGCTGATCACCCGCTCCGATCAGCGTCCTGCAATCTTGACATGGTTTTTGTTTTTCGAGCCGTCCCTTCTTTCGAGAACCCATGAAAGAAGACCTCTATGTTCAATAAGCATTCAGTCGAAATCGACTGGGGCGGACGCCCTCTCAAGCTCGAAACCGGCAAGATCGCACGCCAGGCCGACGGCGCTGTGCTCGCCACCTATGGCGAGACCGTGGTGCTCGCCACCGTCGTCGCGGCGAAGGCGCCGCGTGAAGGCGTCGACTTCCTGCCGCTGACCGTCGACTACCAGGAAAAGACCTACGCAGCTGGCCGCATTCCCGGCGGCTATTTCAAGCGCGAAGGTCGTCCGACCGAGAAGGAGACGCTGGTCTCCCGCCTGATCGACCGTCCGATCCGTCCGCTGTTCGTCGACGGCTGGCGCAACGAAACCCAGGTGATCGCCACCGTGCTGTCGCACGACATGGAGAACGATCCTGACATCGTCGCGCTCGTGGCCTCCTCCGCCGCGCTGACCCTGTCCGGCGCGCCCTTCAAGGGCCCGATCGGCGCCGCCCGCGTCGGCTTCGCCAATGACGAATTCATCCTCAACCCGACGCTCGACGAGATGGTCGACACCCAGCTCGACCTCGTCGTTGCCGGTACCGCCGACGCCGTGCTGATGGTGGAATCGGAGGCCAAGGAGCTGAACGAAGACATCATGCTCGGCGCCGTGATGTTCGGTCACCGCCACTTTCAGCCGGTCATCAACGCGATCATCGAACTCGCCGAGAAGGCCGCCAAGGAGCCGCGCGAAGTCACCGTCATCGACAACGCCGCGCTCGAGAAGGAAATGCTCGGCCTCGTCGAGGCGGAGCTGCGCACCGCCTACGCCATCCCGGTCAAGCAGGATCGCTACGCCGCGGTCGGCAAGGTCAAGGAAAAGGTGATCGCCCACTATTTCCCCGAAGGGCAGGAGCCAAAGTACGACAAGCTGCGCATCAGCGCCGTGTTCAAGGAGCTCGAAGCGAAGATCGTTCGCTGGAACATCCTCGACACCGGCAAGCGCATCGACGGCCGTGACAGCAAGACCGTGCGCAACATCATCGCCGAAGTCGGCGTGCTGCCGCGCGCGCACGGCTCGGCGCTGTTCACCCGCGGTGAGACCCAGGGCCTGGTCGTGACCACGCTCGGCACCGGCGAGGACGAGCAGTACATCGACGCGTTGTCGGGAACGTACAAAGAGACGTTCCTGCTGCACTACAACTTCCCTCCCTACTCGGTCGGTGAGACCGGTCGCCTCGGCGGCACCAAGCGCCGCGAGATCGGCCACGGCAAGCTGGCCTGGCGCGCGATCCACCCGGTGCTGCCGCCGCATCACGAGTTCCCGTACACGATCCGCGTGGTCTCCGAGATCACCGAGTCCAACGGCTCCTCGTCGATGGCTTCGGTCTGCGGCGCCTCGCTCGCGCTGATGGACGCTGGCGTGCCGTTGAAGCGGCCGACCGCGGGCATCGCGATGGGCCTGATCCTCGAAGACAAGCGCTATGCGGTTCTCTCCGACATCCTCGGCGACGAGGATCATCTCGGCGACATGGACTTCAAGGTGGCGGGTACCGAACAGGGTATCACCTCGCTCCAGATGGACATCAAGATCGAGGGCATCACCGAGGAGATCATGAAGGTCGCCCTCGGCCAGGCCAAGGAAGGTCGTATCCACATCCTCGGCGAGATGGCGAAGGCGCTCACCAACGCGCGCGCCGAACTCGGCGAATACGCGCCGCGCATCGAGACCTTCAAGATCGCCACCGACAAGATCCGCGAAGTGATCGGCACCGGCGGCAAGGTGATCCGCGAGATCGTCGAGAAGACCGGCGCCAAGGTCAACATCGAGGACGACGGCACCGTGAAGGTCGCCTCCTCCGATGGCGAAGCGATGAAGGCCGCGATCAAGTGGATCAAGTCGATCGCATCCGATCCGGAAGTTGGCCAGATCTATGACGGCACCGTCGTCAAGGTGATGGAGTTCGGCGCCTTCGTGAACTTCTTCGGTTCGAAGGACGGTCTCGTTCACATCAGCCAGCTCGCGGCCAACCGCGTGCAGAAGACCTCCGACGTCGTCAAGGAAGGCGACAAGGTCAAGGTCAAGCTGCTCGGCTTCGACGATCGCGGCAAGACCCGCCTCTCGATGAAGGTCGTCGACCAGACCACCGGCGAAGACCTCGAAGGCAAGGGCGGCGAGGGCGAGAAGGCCCCGCGCGAAGCGGCCGGCGAGTAATCGCTCCAAGTCAACGTCAGAAACACGAAGGGCGGCCTTTCGGCCGCCCTTTTTGTTTGTCGCTTGCTGTGTTGTTGGCGTCACGCCGCGATGTCGAACCGGTCGAGGTTCATCACCTTGGTCCAGGCCTTGGCGAAATCCTTCACGAACTGCTCCTTGGAGTCGGACGTGGCATAGACCTCGGCGTAGGCGCGGAGCTGCGAGTGCGCGCCGAAGATGAGATCGACGCGCGTGCCGCTCCACTTCACCGCATTGGTCTTGCGGTCGCGCCCTTCGTAGGTGCCGTCGGCCGCCGGCGTCCATTGCGTGCTCATGTCGAGCAGGTTGACGAAGAAGTCGTTCGTCAGCGTTCCCACCTTGGAGGTGAAGACGCCGTTCTTCGACCCGTTCGCATTGGCGCCGAGCACGCGCAGACCGCCGACGAGCGCCGTCATTTCAGGTCCAGTGAGCCGCAGAAGCTGCGCGCGGTCGACGAGCGCCTCCTCCTGTTGCATGAACTGCTGACGCTTGCCGATGAAGTTGCGGAAACCGTCGGCCCGCGGCTCCAGCGGAGCAAACGAAGCTACATCAGTCTGCTCCTGCGACGCGTCCATGCGGCCCGGCGTGAAACCGACCTTGACGTCAACGCCGGCATCCTTGGCGGCCTTCTCGACCGCAGCAGTGCCGCCGAGAACGATCAGGTCGGCAAGCGAGACCTTCTTCGCACCAACGCTGAACTCCTTCTGGATCGCTTCGAGCTTGCCGAGCACCTTGGAAAGCTGGGCCGGCTGGTTGACCTCCCAGTCCTTCTGCGGAGCAAGACGGATGCGCGCGCCATTGGCGCCGCCGCGCTTGTCCGAGCCGCGGAACGTCGAGGCCGAGGCCCAGGCAGTTGAGACCAGCTCGGAGACCGACAGACCCGAAGCCAGGATCTTGGACTTCAGCGCCGCGATGTCCTGATCAGACACCAGCTCGTGGTTCACGGCCGGGATCGGATCCTGCCAGATCAGCGTCTCCTTCGGCACCAGCGGGCCGAGGTAGCGCTGGATCGGCCCCATGTCGCGATGAGTCAGCTTGAACCAGGCGCGGGCGAAGGCGTCGGCGAACTGATCGGGATGCTCGAGGAAGCGCCGCGAGATCTTCTCATAGGCCGGATCCATGCGCAGCGAGAGGTCGGTCGTCAGCATTGTCGGCCGATGCTTCTTCGACTTGTCGAAGGCATCAGGAATGATCGCGTCAGCACCCTTGGCCGTCCACTGGTTCGCACCACCAGGGCTCTTCGTCAGCTCCCATTCGTACTTGAACAGGTTCTCGAAGAAGTTGTTGCTCCACTTCGTCGGCGTCGTGGTCCAGGTCACTTCGAGGCCGCTGGTGATGGAATCACCGGCGAGGCCCGAGGCGTGCTTGCTCTTCCAGCCGAGGCCCTGATCTTCCAGCGCGCCCGCTTCCGGCTCGGGACCAACCAGCGACGGATCGCCCGCGCCATGGGTCTTGCCGAAGGTGTGGCCGCCGGCGATCAGCGCGACGGTCTCTTCGTCGTTCATCGCCATCCGGAAGAAGGTCTCGCGGATGTCCTTGGCCGCGGCGACCGGATCCGGCTTGCCGTTCGGGCCTTCCGGATTGACGTAGATGAGACCCATCTGCACCGCGCCGAGCGGCTCGGCGAGCTGGCGTTCGCCGCTGTAACGCTCATCGCCCAGCCAGGTGCCTTCCGGACCCCAATAGAGCTCTTCCGGCTCCCAGACGTCGGCGCGACCACCGGCAAACCCGAACGTCTTGAAGCCCATCGACTCCAGCGCGACGTTGCCGGCGAGCACCATCAGATCGGCCCAGGAAATCTTGCGGCCGTATTTCTGCTTGATCGGCCAGAGCAGCCGGCGCGCCTTGTCGAGGTTGGCGTTGTCAGGCCAGGAGTTGAGCGGAGCGAAACGCTGCTGACCGGCACCGGCGCCGCCACGGCCATCGGTGATGCGATAGGTACCCGCGCTGTGCCAGGCCATGCGGATCATGAGACCGCCATAGTGGCCGAAATCGGCGGGCCACCATTCCTGCGAATCCGTCATCAAAACGGTGAGGTCCTTGATCACCGCGTTCAGGTCGAGCGTCTTGAATTCCTTGGCGTAGTCGAACGCCTCGCCCATCGGATCGGACAGGCTGGAATTCTTGTGCAGCATGTCGATGCTGAGATTGGTGGGCCACCAGTCGCGGTTCGCTGGCACGCGTTTGCCGCCCGAAAACGGGCACTTCGAAGTGTCGTCCATGAATACCTCCTCTGGTGGCGTCCGACTGCGCCATTGACCAGGTCAGACCACTGTAAGCGTCGCGAACGATCAGGGGAAGTTGACTTTAATGATCGCTGCGATAGGATTTTCTGATGATCAACCTGACGCTGCGCCAGCTGCGATATTTCGACGCATTGGCGCGCCACGGTCATTTCGGCCGCGCCGCGGAGTCCTGTTCCATCTCGCAGCCGGCGCTGTCGATGCAGATCAAGGAACTCGAGGAGGCGCTCGGCGGGCTGCTGCTGGAGCGCAGCGCCCGGCAGGTCGCGCTGACCCGGTTCGGCGAGGAGCTCGCACAGCGCGTTCGCGACATCCTGCGCTCGGTCGATGAGCTCGGCGATTTCGCCCGCGCCTCGCAGGACCGTTTTGCGGGTCGGTTGCGGATCGGCATGATCCCGACGATCGCGCCGTATCTCCTGCCCAAGATCACCAAGAACCTGACGCGCATGCATCCGGAACTCGACATCCGTGTGCGCGAGACGATGACGCCGCGGCTGATCCAGGAGCTGGTCGAAGGCCGGCTCGACACCGCGATCGTGGCCCTGCCGGTCTCCGAGCCCTCGCTCACCGAGGTCGCGCTGTTCGAGGAAAAATTCCTGCTGGTGCGGCCGGGCACGGATGCGGGCACTCCAGCGCCGTCGCGAGAGATGATGCGCGAGATGCGGCTGTTGCTGCTCGAGGAGGGCCATTGCTTCCGCGACCAGGCGCTGTCGTTCTGCAACATGCAGTCGGCGCCGCCGCGCGAGATGCTGGATGCGAATTCGCTGTCGACGCTGGTGCAGATGGTCAGCGCCGGCATCGGCGTCACCCTGATTCCGGAGATGGCGGTGTCAGTGGAGACGCGATCGGCGTCGGTCTCGCTGTCGCGCTTCCGCGACCCCGAGCCCTCACGCACCATCGGCATGGTCTGGCGTAAAACGAGCCCGCTGGCGCGGCAACTGCTGCAAATCTCCGAAGTGGTGTGCCTGTCCGCCGGCAAGGCACGCCCGCGGCAGGCCGCGCGCAGCCAGAAGGCCTGAGACCGGAATATTCCGAGACAGCCCATATCATTGTAATGACGTCCCCCGCGGCGGAGAGATCGAACCGAGAGCGCCAATGCCTGATCTAATCATCCGCCCCGCCCGTGCCGAGGAATATGACGAGATCGGCCGCGTCTGGATGGAGAGCTGGGTCTCGACCGGACTTGGCGAAGCGAGCGAATTCCTGCTGGCTAATTTGCGGGCGCGCATCCGGCGCGAGATCGAGAACGGCTGGAGCCTGTTCGTTGCCGACGACCATGGCACGATCGCCGCGATGCTCGCACTGCATCTGGCAAAGCTCTATCTCGACATGCTGTTCGTCGGACCCGCCTATCAGGGGCAATCGCTCGGCCGAAAGCTGCTCGCCTTCACGCGCACGCAAATGCCGGACGAGATGTATCTGCGTTGCGTCCGCGAGAACGAAAAGGCCTGGCGCTGGTACGAGCGCGAAGGCTTTGTGTTCGAGAAGGAGGAGATCGAGCCATCGAATGGGTTTATGATGAAGTATTATCGATGGAAGAAAACCGGAGGCCCGCCATGATCAGGCTCTATTGGTCGCCCCGCTCGCGTTCGTTCTCGACGCTCTGGCTGATGGAAGAGAGCGGGCTGCCCTATGAGCGCGTGCTGACCGACATTTCGACGGGCGCGCAGAAAGCGCCGGACTATCTGAAGATCAATCCGATGGGCAAGGTGCCGGCACTCAGCGACGGCGATGCCGCGCTCGGCGAAGCAGCTGCGATTTGCGCCTATATTGCCGACCGCTATCCGGAAACGAAGCTGGCGCCCGCGACCACCGACCCGCGCCGCGCGCGCTATCTGCAATGGCTGTTCTTCTCGCCCAGCTGCATCGAGCCGGCGATCATCCAGATCTTCACCAAGATCGAGGTGCCGACCTCGACCGCCGCCTGGGGCAGCGCGACGCAGGTCTTCGACGTACTGGAAGCGGCGCTCGAAAAGGGGCCGTGGATTCTCGGCGAGGAATTTTCCGCCGCCGACATCACGATCGGCGCGGGGCTGAATTTCGCGGTGCGCCTGTTCAAGATGGTGCCGTCGCGCCCGGCCTTCGACGCCTACATCGCGCGCTGCATGGCGCGTCCGGCGTTTCAGCGCGCGGAGAAGATTGCTGCGGGTTAGCCTTCGGCCTTCAAATCATCCGGCCGCGGCATCAGCACGATGTTGTAGCCGGAATCGACATAGTGGATCTCGCCGGTCACACCGCCCGAGAGATCAGACAGCAGATACAGCGCCGAGCCGCCGAGCTCGTCGAGCGTGACGCCGCGGCGGAGCGGCGAATGCTTCTGCATGAAGGCGAACATCGCGCGCGCCTCGCCGATGCCGGAGCCGGCCAGCGTGCGGATGGGGCCGGCCGAGATCGCATTGACGCGGATACCGCGCGGCCCGAAGTCGGAGGCGAGATAGCGCACCGAGGCTTCCAGCGCCGCCTTGGCCACGCCCATCACATTGTAATTGGGCATCGAGCGCTCCGAGGCGCCGAAGGTCAGCGTGATCATGCTGCCGCCGTCCGTCATCAGCTCGGCCGCACGTTTTGCAACCTCCGTGAACGAGAAGCAGGAGATCACCATGGTGCGCGAAAAATTCTCGCGGCTGGTGTCGGCGTAGCGGCCCTTCAGCTCGTTCTTGTCGGCGAAGCCGATCGCGTGGATGACGAAATCGAGCTTGCCCCATTTTTCGCGAAGCACGGCGAAGGTCGCATCGACGCTGGCGATGTCCTCGACGTCGCAAGGCAGCACCAATTCCACGCCGAGCGATTCCGCCAGCGGCTTGACGCGTTTGCCGAGGGCTTCGCCCTGGAAGGTGAAGGCAAGCTCGGCGCCGTGGGCATGCAACGTCTTCGCCATGCCCCAGGCGATCGAATGATCATTGGCGATGCCCATGATCAGACCGCGCTTGCCTTTCATCAAACCTTCCATGGCCCGGCGGCTCCTTATCATTCCGACGTCATCGCCCGCGCAGGCGGGCGATCCAATATTCCAGAGACAGCAATTATGGGCCGAAATGCCGCGGCGTACTGGCTGCCCCGCTTTCGCGGGGCATGACAGTGTGCTGGCCTCACACGTCCATCCGGCTGAACACCAGCGTGGCGTTGGTGCCGCCGAAGCCGAACGAGTTCGACAGCACGGTGCCGATCTTGACGTTGTCGATGCGCTTGCGCACGATCGGCATGTCGGCGAAGACAGGATCGAGCTCCTGGATGTGCGCGCTCTCGCAGATGAAGCCGTTGTTCATCATCAGCAGCGAGTAGATCGCCTCCTGCACGCCGGTCGCGCCGAGCGAGTGGCCGGTCAGCGCCTTGGTCGCCGAGATCGGCGGGCACTTTTCGCCGGCGCCGAACACGCGACGAAGCGCATCGATTTCCGGCGGGTCGCCGGCCGGCGTCGAAGTGGCGTGCGGGTTGATGTAGTCGACCTTGGTCTTCACCGTCGACATCGCCATGCGCATGCAGCGCTCGGCACCTTCACCTGACGGCGCGACCATGTCGTAGCCGTCGGAGGTCGCGCCATAGCCGACGATCTCGCCGTAGATCCGCGCGCCGCGCGCCCTGGCATGCTCAAGCTCTTCCAGCACCAGCACACCGGCGCCGCCGGCGATGACAAAGCCGTCGCGGTTGACGTCGTAGGGACGCGAGGCGGTGGCGGGCGTGTCGTTATATTTGGAGGACATCGCGCCCATGGCATCGAACAGCACCGACAGCGACCAGTCGAGCTCCTCGCAGCCGCCGGCGAAGATGACGTCCTGCTTGCCGATCTGGATCGTCTCATAGGCATTGCCGACGCAGTGGTTCGACGTCGCGCAGGCCGAGGAGATCGAATAGTTCACGCCCTTGATCTTGAACCAGGTCGCAAGCGTCGCCGACGCCGTGGACGACATCGCCTTCGGCACCGCAAACGGACCGACGCGCTTCGGTCCCTTGGTGCGGGTGATGTCGGCGGCTTCGACGATGGTGCGAGCGGACGGACCACCGGAGCCCATGATGATACCGGTGCGAATGTTGGAGACTTCGTCAGGCGACAGACCGGAGTCCTGGATCGCCTGTTCCATCGCGATGTGATTCCACGCGGCGCCCTGTCCGAGGAAACGCATCGCCCGGCGGTCGACCACTGTCGAAGGATCGAGCGTCGGTGCACCTTGCACCTGTGAACGGAAGCCGAGCTCGGCATATTTCTCCGCCCGCGAAATGCCCGACTTCGCCTCGTGAAGGCTCGCAAGCACTTCCTGGGTGTTGTTTCCGATCGACGAGACGATACCCATCCCGGTGACCACAACCCGCCTCATGACAGCCTCGCCTAAATCGTTGTCTTCTTGGTAATGCGCGTTAGCCCAGGTTCACGCCCTGCTTGAACAGGCCGACTTTCAGATCCTTGGCGCGATAAATAATCTGGTCATCGACCGAAAGCCATCCATCGGCAATGCCGAGCACGAGCTTTGAACGCATCACGCGCTTGATATCGACGTTGTACACAACCTTGCGGGCCTCGGGCAGCACCTGGCCGCTGAACTTCAATTCGTTCAAGCCAAGTGCACGGCCACGACCTTCGCCGCCGGTCCAGCCCAGATAAAAGCCGACCATTTGCCACAGCGCGTCGAGGCCGAGGCAACCCGGCATCACGGGATCGTTCTTGAAGTGGCAGCCGAAGAACCAGAGGTCAGGCTTCACGTCGAGCTCGGCGCGCACCAGGCCCTTGCCGAACTCGCCACCATTGTCGTTAATTTCCGTGATGCGGTCGAACATCAGCATCGGCGGCAGCGGCAATTGTGCATTGCCGGGGCCGAACATCTCACCGCGGGCACATGCCAGCAAATCTTCGTATTCGTAACCGTTGCGCCTGTTCAGCATGCGGAAGCCTCTGTTTGAACCCCGATTGAGCGGC
This sequence comes from Bradyrhizobium zhengyangense, assembly GCF_022012555.1. Taxonomy (NCBI): domain Bacteria; kingdom Pseudomonadati; phylum Pseudomonadota; class Alphaproteobacteria; order Hyphomicrobiales; family Nitrobacteraceae; genus Bradyrhizobium; species Bradyrhizobium zhengyangense. The sequence goes on from NZ_JAKLTZ010000002.1 coordinate 671,031, forward strand.
GTTTCTGGCAAAAATGGGCCCCATCCTGCTCGGAAGGCAACACCAATTGCCGTCCTCAGGCGCCAATACCGAGAGCCGGATCGGCCGCGGGCCGGGCCCCAATGCCTGGCCGCGCCAAAAATCGGTTGGGCGGAACCGCGCGCTCTCTAACACAGGCCTTTTCGGGTAGCAAAGCCGTCCCATGAAGGTAAAATGACGGAGCTCCAGGCCGGTTCCTCAGCTGATTAGAACCAGTCTAGTTGCGAGAAACTTGCATCTGCATCTATCTGTCCATATATTGCAGATAGAGAGTGTTCACGCGTGCCCGAATTCTGGAAATGAACGAAAACAACGCGATCCGTCACGACGAAGATGCCCATGCGGCCCTTCTGTCCGGCCGCCAGCCGGCCCTCACCGGCTGCCCCTGGCACGACGTCAACGAGATGCTCCAATCTGCCGGTCTGCGGCCGACGCGCCAGCGTATGGCGCTCGGCTGGCTGCTGTTCGGCAAGGGCGCGCGCCACCTCACGGCTGAAATGCTCTATGAGGAAGCGACGCTGGCCAAGGTCCCGGTCTCGCTCGCGACCGTCTACAACACGCTGAACCAGCTGACCGATGCCGGCCTGCTGCGCCAGGTCAGCGTCGACGGCACCAAGACCTATTTCGACACCAACGTCACCACCCACCACCATTACTATCTCGAGAACAGCCACGAGCTGGTCGATATCGAGGATCCGCATCTGGCGCTGTCCAAGATGCCGGAGGTGCCGGAGGGGTACGAGATCGCGCGCATCGACATGGTCGTGCGGCTGCGTAAGAAGCGCTGAGACTCACGCTCTGGCGTCGTCCCGGCGAAGCCAGCGCGTCAATTCACCTGCTCGTCCGCGTAGACGCCCCAGAGGCGCTCCTGCTGGATCCAGCCGTCAAAGCCGTTGCCGGTGACGTGGCACCAGCTGGTGGTGCATTTTTTCACTGTCGTCACGACACCGGCCTGGAGCTTTGCGGCCACCGCGCTGTCGGGATCGGCGTGGTCATAGATCGGCGCGAGGTCGTCCTTGTTTTTCATGGTGACCACCGCAGTGCGGCGGCCCGACAGCAGCGAGTGATAGACCCACCCCTCGGCGCCTTCGGAATCGCGCACCCGGCGCCAGTTTTCGAACTCTGCGGTGATTTCGACCGGCAGGCCGGCGCGGGTGTAGACCCAGGCCACGTCATTGTCCTTGGTCGGGCCGGCGCGGACGTTCACGTGATCCGATTTGAGGCTGACATAGCGCGGCACCGGCAGGCCGCTGGCGGTCTGAGGCGTGGTGTCCTTGGCCGAGTGCGAGGGGCCGACCGAGGCGCTCCACCAGGTGCAAACGAGCGCCATCACCGAACAAAAACGCCCCAACGCCATCAACCCGTCTCCTGTCGAAGACCCGGCTGAACCGGGCCCTCACCCCAAAATTCCAAACCCTGCCGCGCAACGCCCCTCTCCCGCCCCACGCGGGTGTTCCCGAAGCGCCAGCCCTGGTTCTTGTCTTGGCCCGGCCTTCTGCTAGAGAGGACGGACATCTGAACAACCAGTTTGCCCCGATTTTCCGGTCGGAAAGCGGGGCGATAGCTTGAAGGAAACGCCGGGGACGACACGGCAAAGGCAGTGTCGAACAACCGGGTTAATGAGGCCTCAACAGCCGGCCCTTGGCGACAAAGGCCGCCTGCAACGCCTCATGAGGGCAGGACATGTCGGTGAAGAAAAAGCCCCTCGTCGTCGTGACGCGCAAGCTGCCGGACTCGATCGAGACCCGGATGCGCGAGCTGTTCGACGCACGCATCAATCTCGACGACACGCCGATGTCGGCCGAACAGCTCGCCGAAGCCGCACGCACCGCCGACATCCTGGTTCCGACGGTCACCGACCACATCAGCGCCGACATCGTCAATCAGCCCGACTGCAAGCTGAAGCTGATCGCCAATTTCGGCAACGGCGTCGACAATATCGATGTCGAGGCCGCACATGCCCGCGGCATCACCGTCACCAACACGCCGAAAGTCCTCACCGAAGACACCGCCGACATGACCATGGCGCTGATCCTGGCCGTGCCGCGCCGGATGATCGAAGGCGCCTCGGTGCTGACGGAAGGAAAACCCTGGGCCGGCTGGTCGCCGACCTGGATGCTGGGCCACCGCATCGGCGGCAAGCGCCTCGGCATCATCGGCATGGGCCGCATCGGCCAGGCGGTCGCGCGCCGTGCCCGCGCCTTCGGTCTGCAGATCCACTATCATAACCGCCGTCCCGTCGCCCCGAAGATCGCCGAAGAGCTTGGCGCGACCTATTGGGAAAGCCTCGACCAGATGCTGGCGCGGATGGACATCATCTCGGTGAACTGTCCGCATACGCCGGCGACCTACCATCTGCTGTCCGCGCGGCGGCTGAAGCTGATCCGGAAAGACGCCTACATCGTCAACACCGCGCGTGGCGAAGTGACTGACGAGGACACGCTGATCAAGTTGATCGAAGGCGGCGAGATCGGCGGCGCCGGCCTCGACGTCTACGAGCACGAGCCGGCGGTCAATCCGAAGCTGGTGCGGCTTGCGAAGGCCGGCAAGGTGATCTTGATGCCGCATATGGGCTCGGCAACGATCGAGGGCCGCGTCGAGATGGGCGAGAAGGTCATCATCAACATCCGCACCTTCCTCGACGCCCACAAGCCGCCGGATCGCGTGCTGCCGAGCATGCTCTGAGGGCGCCGCGGTCCTCCCGTTGAAGAAGGGTTGCCGCATGGGCGCAGGGGACACGGAGCTGTCATCGCGCGTGACCCCTTCGCCGCAGCGAGACCATGTCCTCACCGTGTTGGCCGCCGGGCTTCTGGCGGCAACTCTTGCGGCGATCTGTCATGAAACGGTTGGGCACGGCCTGGGCTGCATTGCCGCAGGCGGTGACATCCAGTTGCTGACATCCATCTGGTTCCGCTGTCACGGAGCGACGTCGCTGACCGATGCAGGCGGCGCCATATCCGGCTTGGTGCTTGGCGGGCTGGTCCTCGCGCTGCCGATACGCGGCGTCCGCAACTCCGCGCTGAGGATGACGCTGTTCATGTTCGGCGCAATCAGCTTGCTGTGGGTAGCGGCCCAGCTCATCGCTCATCCTGCTCTTGATCGGGATGATTGGCACTTCATCGCAATGCGCTGGCACTGGCCCTTGGTCTGGCGTCCGTTGCTCGCCACTGTTGGCGTACTCTCCTACGTGGCAATCATGCGCTGGATCTCCTTGCTTCTTCGTGATCCAGCGGCGCCGAGCGCGCGTGCGATCTTTCTGGCCTATGTTGCGGCGACGATCTCAGCCGTGCTGGCCGGATGGATGTGGGCGCCCCTGCCCGCCCGCAGCGCCCTGGAAGGTCTTCTGACACTGGGCGTGGCGCCCATCGGCCTGCTAGTCGCGGCGGCACGCATCAACACAGACCATTCCGGTGGCGCCCCCATCGCAAAGTCGTGGCTCTTCATCGCCACGAGTTTGTTGGTGTTCGCAGCGTTCGCCCTGGTCCAGGGAAGGGGACTGGGGCCGCTCGCCGATTGTTCCGGGAGCCGGTCCGCACCGACGGAGAGGTGCGTGCTCTGAGCGTCACCCTCCGACGCGGTGGGCGCTGAGATCTGACATCACAGGCCCATCGCCATTGAGCGGATTGGCGGGATCGCGCCCATAGCGCAGCGTTTCGAAGCGCATCGCACGCGCATCGATCATCAGGAGGCGGCCGACCAGGCCCTCGCCGAACCCGACGATCTCGCGGATCGCCTCCAGCGCCATCATCGAGCCCATCACGCCCGCGAGCGCGCCCATGACGCCGGCCTCCGCGCAGGCCGGCACGGTACCCGGCGGCGGCGCTTCCGGAAACAGGCAGCGATAGGTCGGATTGAATTCGCCCTGCTCGTTGGTCTCATGCGCGCGGATGGTGGTGAGCGAGCCGTCGAAGGTGCCGAGCGCCGCAGTGATCAGCGGCCGCTTCGCGAAGAAGCAGGCATCCGACGCCAGATAGCGCGTTGAGAAATTGTCGGAACCATCGAGCACGAGATCGTAATCGCTGATCAGTGCGAGCGCGTTGTCGGCATTGAGCCAGGTGGCATGGCCGACGAAGGAGACATGCGGATTGAGTGCTGCGATCCGCTCGGCCGCGCTCTCGACCTTGTGCCGGCCGATATCGGGCGTGGTGTGGATCACCTGGCGCTGCAGGTTCGACAGCGACACCACGTCGTCATCGACCACGCCGAGCGTGCCGACGCCGGCGGCCGCCAGATACATCAGAGCGGGCGCGCCCAGTCCGCCGGCGCCGATCACCAGCACCGAGGCTCGCTTCAGCGCAGCCTGGCCCGGTCCGCCGACGTCGCGCAGCACGATATGGCGGGCATAGCGTTCGAGTTCGTCCGGGCTGAGCAAGCTTTGACTCCTGAACCAGCGCAACATTGTTCGCGACCAACGAGATGTGCTTCAATGGCAGCGCGTTCAATGGGCTGGCTGGATTTGTCATGAGATCGATGCTTGCGGCAACACTGATGTTGGCGTCCGCCACAGGCGCCAGCGCCCAGATGACGACGCCACCGCTGCCCGGCGCCAAGCCGAAAGTGGTCCAGACTGTTCCGATCAAGCCGCCCGCGCTGCAAACCCCGTCGGAAACGGCCGACGCAATGGCGCAAGCCGAGCGGCTGTCGCTCCAGTCCGATCTCGCCTGGGTCGGCGAATATAACGGCGCTATCACCGGTGACGTCAGCTCGCGCATGGTCGATGCCATCAAGGAATACCAGAAGGCCAAAGGCGGCAAGCCGACCGGCGTGCTCAATCCGCAGGAACGCGCCGCGCTCGCCGAGACCGCACGGCGCAAGCAGGACAGCGTCGGCTGGAAAATCGTGACGGAAATGACCAGCGGCGCGCGGCTTGGCATTCCCGCAAAGCTGGTGCCGCAGCAGGCGACCGACGCCAACGGCTCCAAATGGACTTCGCCGACCGGAACCGTGCAGGTGCTGCTGAGCCGCCGCAAGGAGGCGAACCCGACCACAGCAAAACTCGCTGAAACCGAGAAGAAGGAGCCTGCGGGGCGCAAGGTCGACTATACCGTGGTGAAGCCCGATTTCTTCGTGCTTTCAGGGCTCCAGGGCCTGAAGAAGTTTTACGTGCGCGGCACCTTCAAGGGCGACGAAGTCCGCATCATGACGATCCTGTATGACCAGGCCATGGAGAACACGGTCGAACCGGTCGTGATCGCGATGTCGAGCGCGTTCAGTGCGTTTCCGTCGGGACCACAAGCCGGACCGCCGCCGCGCAAGACCGTCGAATACGGCACCGGCATCGTCGTCAGCGACGACGGCGCGATTCTGGCGGATCGTCTCGTCACCGATTCCTGCCTTGCCATCACCATCGGCGGCTACGGCAACGCCGACCGCCTCGCCGAGGACAAGGAGCACGACCTCGCGCTGCTGCACATCTATGGCGCGCGCGGCCTGAAGCCGCTCAGCCTCGCTGGCGGTGCGGCGAAGACGAGCGTCGATGTCGTCGGCATCGCCGACCCGCAGAACCAGGGCGGCGCAGCCGGCGTGTCGAGCGTCAAGGGCGCGCTGGCGCCGGCCACATCAAGCGATTCCGCGTTGTCGCCGCCTCCTGCCGTCGGCTTCTCCGGTGGCCCGGCGATCGACGGCGACGGCAAGTTCGCGGGTATCGCGCTGCTGAAGCCGGCGGTGGTCGCAGGGCCTGCGACATCCATGCCAGCGTCACAGGCGGTGATGGTATCCGCGGAAGCGGTGCGCGACTTCCTGAAGGCGCACGCCATCACGGCGAACGGCACGTCGACGGACGCCAAAGCCGCCGTCGTTCGCGTGATCTGCGTGCGGAAGTAGCATGTTGTGGCGTCCAGTCCTCCTCTGCGCTGCAGTTTCGACCGGGCTGCTCAGCTTTCCGGCCCGGGCGCAGTCGCCGGCACTGCCGACGCCGAAGGTGGAGGAGGTGATGGTGAAGGTGGCGCTGCTGACGCTCAACGACGCCAATCTCACCGGCAACTACAACGTCCTCTACGCGAAAATGGCAGAACCGTTTCGGGAACGTTTCTCCGCTGACACGTTAAAGCGGGCGTTCAAGGCTTTCGCCGGACATCATATCGACGCCATCGCCGGCATGCCGATCGTGGCGACGGAAGATCCCCGGATCGCCGATAGCGGCGCGCTGTTGCTGCGTGGTTATTTCGATACGACGCCTTCGCGACTGAGCTACGAGCTGGACTACGCCATGTCGGAAGGCGAATGGAAGTTGATCACGATCGACGTCAAGGTGCGCTCGACACAGACCAATGCGAGCGCAACCGATCTGATTGCGCGCGCCGCCGCCGACCTCGAAGGTAGCGGCACACAAAAATAGCGACCGTCAGGCGAGCCTGAACCGCACCCCGCCTCGCGCAAGCCCGCCCGATATCCCGATCGGCGTGCCGTCCGCGCGCCAGCAGGCGGCGCCGGTCATGGTGCCGTCGTCGTGGAAGGCGATGCCGTTCATGCCGCCGGCGACGGTCGCAACAGGCTGGACCTCGTGGCCGAGCGCCGTAAGTTTTGCGCACACAGCCTCCGGCACCTGCTGCTCGACCTCGAGCGCATTGCCTTCGGTCCAGACGCGGGGTGCCTCGACGGCTTCCTGCAAGGTCATGCCGTGATCGATCAGGTTGACGAGCGCCTGCATCGCGCTCGGGAAGATGCGTTTTCCACCGGGCAGGCCCAGCGCATAGCGCAGTTTTCCATCACGCAAAGCCATCATCGGTGACATCGAGGTTGTCACGCGCTTGCCTGGCGCCAGTGACAACGCGTGACCGGGCCGCGGATCGAACAGGTTCATGTAATTGTTGGCGATCGCGCCCAGACCCGGGATCATGATCTTGGCGCCGAACAGATTGTTGATGGTCTGCGTGGTCGCGACCACATTGCCGAAGCTATCCGCTGCCGTCATATGCGTGGTGTGCGCGCTTTCGAGTTGCGTCACACCGGCGCCAAAAGCCTGCGCACGCGACGGATCGATCATGCGGCGGCGCTCCTCGGCATAGGCCTTCGAGGTCAGCTTCTCCACGGGCACGCCGACATAATCAGGATCGCCGCTGGCCGCGGCGCGATCGGCGAAGGCGATCTTCAGGACCTCGGCAAGATAGTGGATGGTCTCTGACGTACCGAAGCCGAGGCCGCCGATGTCGTAACCCTCGAGAATGTTCAGCATCTGCGCGATGTGCACGCCGGAGGCCGCGGGCGGCGGCGGGCCGAAAATGGTCCAGCCGCGATAGTCGGCGCGGATCGGCTGCCGCTCGACCGTTTTGTAATTGGTCAGATCATTGCGGCGGATGAATCCGCCTGAATTCTCCATGTAGTCGACCAGGATGTCGCCGAGCGGCCCCTCGTAGAGAGCCTTCTCGCCGTGATCGGCGATAGTGCGCAGGGTCTCGGCATATTCTGATTGCACCACGCGCGCGCCGACCTTGAGCGGCTCGCCACCAGGCAGGAAGACCGCCGCGATCGGCTTGTCCTTGCGCATCGTGGCGGCGCTCTCGCTGATGCATTCGTGCAAATAGGGCGTTACCGCATAGCCGCGCGCGGCGTGCTTGATCGCGGGCTGCATGACGTCGGCAAGCGACATGGTGCCGAATCTTTGTAGCGTCTCACACCAGGCTTTCAGTGAGCCCGGCGTCGCGACCGCTTTCGGCCCGTTCAAATTCTCGTTGCCGACGGTGTCGAACACGTCGTGAGCCGAACCCGGCTTCGACGTGTAGGTGGCGTCGCGCACCGAAGCGGGCACGGTGCTCTGGCCGTCGATGACGCGATGGCTGCCGTCGGCGAGGCGGATATGCGCCATGCCGCCGCCGATGATGCCGACCATCATCGGCTCGACAACGGTCAGCGTGAACAGTGTGGCGATCGCAGCATCGACAGCGTTGCCGCCGGCCGCCAGCATCTCGGCGCCGGCGCTGGACGCCAGCGGGTGGTTGCTCACCACCATGCCGCGGCTCGAGACCGCCGGCATCTTCTGACATTCAAAGATCGTTGCCGTCCGGTCGCGCCAGTTTCCGCCCATGCCTGATGTCCTTCTTGTTCACGATAGCGAGCACATCACACGCAGGATTACGGGTCCAGTAATGGTACGGATTAGCTGGCATTCCTGATTCTGCCATCATCATTACCGTTGATTCGGACATCCGCGGTCCCCTTTGGATCGGGCAGGGCACGTCCTGAGCGAGAAGAGCTCAGCATCGAAAATGCGATGCACGTTCGCGTGGCGTTATCCCGAGACCCAAGCACTCCAAAGGATTCAACTCTCCATGCACACGATCGTACTCGCCACCCAAAAGGGCGGCAGTGGCAAGAGCACTCTCGCCATCGGCCTGGCGCTGGCTGCCAAGCAGGCCGGCTTCACCGTTCGCCTGATCGAGACCGACCCGCAGGGCACCCTGTCCAACTGGGCGCGCCGCCGCAACAACGACGATGTCGTCGTCGAGCCGATCTATCACGCCGCCGATTTCGCGCCGCGGCTGAAGATGCTGGCCGACAGCGGTCTCCAGCTCGCGATCGTCGACACCGCGGCCGGCCTGTCCGCCGCGACCACCGCCGCGATCCGCCACTCCGACCTCTGCCTGATCCCGGCCCGCCCAAGCGTCGCCGACATCGAGGCGACGGTCTCCACCGTCAGCGTCGCGCGCGCCTGGAAGCGCCCCTACAGCTTCGTGCTGAACCAGACGCCGATCCGCGGCCAGCGCATCGACAACGCCGCCAACACCCTCGCCGAGGAAGCCGCGCTCGATCTCGCCGAAGTGCTCGCCCGCCCGCTGATCGTGATGCGCAACGACCACCAGGACTCGCTCGCCTCGGGCCTCGCCGTCAGCGAGTTCGCGCCGAACGGCAAGTCGACCGAGGAGGTCCGCGGCCTCTGGCGCTGGATCGAGACCCGTCTCGAGCTCTCCGCCGGCAATCTCCTGATCGATCAGGTCCTGTCGGCAGCAGACGGAGTGCTGCATGCCGCCACCGAGCTGTCGACGGACGAAACCCCCGTTCTGGCGTCCTGAGCGGGGCGATCGCTCAAGGCCCAGACGGGCTCTTCGCCATCCGGTGAATGAGCCCAAGCGACGAAGCAATCCGGCCACCAGCCCGGCCGGATTGCTTCGCTTCGCGTTTTCAGGCGAGGGCGAACGCGTCCCCGGCCGAGTTTTCGAAAACAACCCCATGCACAGTAGAACCGGTCGCGACCCAAGCGAGCCGGTGGCGGCACGCAGCCGCCTGACCTGTCAGGCAAATTGCCGCTGCGCCAGCTTTCAGAGTGGTTGCAGCGTCACTTCTGACACTTCGAACACCAGAAGGTCGACCGGCCGTTCTGGGTGAAGCGCTTGATCGTGCCGCCGCAGCGCGGCGTGGTGCATGTCTCGCCTTCGCGGTCATAGACCTTGAAGGAATGCTGGAAATAGCCGAGCTCGCCCGAGGTCTGGCGATGGTCGCGCAATGACGAGCCGCCGGCCTTGATGGCATCGTTCAGCACGGTGTGGATGGCGCCGACCAGGCGCTTGGCATGATCCGTGGGCTCACCCTTCTTGCTCGAGAGCGTCCCGGCGATGCGGCGCGGCGACAAATGCGAGCGGTGCAGGGCTTCGCAGACATAGATATTGCCGAGGCCCGCGACGACGCGCTGGTCGAGCAGCGCGGCCTTCAGATTCGTCTTCTTGCCTTCGCAGGCGCGCGCCAGCATCGTCGCGTCGAATTCATTGCCGAGCGGCTCGGGGCCGAGGCCACGCAGCAGCGGCTCGTCCTCGAGCGCATTGCGCGCGATCACTTTCATGTAACCGAAACGCCTGGGATCGTTGAAGACGATGTCCGCGCCGGAGGACATCCGAAACAGCACGTGGTCGTGCGCGGAGTCCTTGCCCTTGGGATAGTGAAACTCGCCTGATACGGCCACGTTGTCCGGCTTGATGACGCGAAACGAGCCCGACATGCCCAGATGCATCAACAGCACGTCGCCGGAGGCGAGATCGGCCATGAGATATTTTGCACGGCGGCCGAGCCCCGTGACGATCTGTCCCTGCAGCCGGGCCACGAAATCGGGCTGGAACGGAAAGCGCAAATCGGGCCTGCGGGCCTCCGCAACGACGATTTTCGCACCCTCCATGACGGGCTGAAGGCCGCGGCGGACGGTCTCGACTTCGGGCAATTCAGGCATGGTCAGGCATTCACCTTATGAGGGCGGTGTGATAGCGCCATTGCGGCGGGCGGGCTATGGTCCGCCCAGTGGAGTAGAGTAATGGATCGGCCGGGCGAAACCACGCATTTTGGCTTCAAAGACGTTCCCCTGGGGGACAAACAGACGCTGGTGAACGATGTGTTTCGCAGCGTGGCGTCGCGCTATGACCTGATGAACGATTTGATGTCCGGTGGCCTGCACCGGGTCTGGAAGGACATCATGATCAACACGCTCGACCCGCCCCGCAGCGACCGGCCGTTCGCGCTGCTCGACGTGGCCGGCGGCACCGGCGATATCTCGTTCCGGGCCGCCAAGGCGGCGGGCCCCGGCTTCCACGCCACCGTCTGCGACATCAATTCCGACATGCTCGCCGTGGGCCGCGAGCGTGCCGCCAAGCGCCATCTCGAGAGCCAGGTCGATTTCGTCGAGGGCAATGCCGAAGCGCTTGGCTTCGCCGACCGCAGCTTTGACGCATATACGATCGCTTTCGGCATTCGCAACGTGCCGCAGATCGACAAGGCGCTGCGCGAGGCCTATCGGGTGCTCAAGCCCGGCAGCCGCTTTCTCTGCCTGGAATTCTCGACGGTCGAGGTGCCCGGGCTCGACAAGCTCTATGACCTGTTCTCGTTCAAGGTGATTCCGCCGCTCGGCCGCATGGTCACCGGCGACGCGGAATCCTATCAATATCTCGTCGAATCAATCCGCAAGTTTCCGAAGCCCAACGCCTTTGCCGACATGATCCGCGAGGCCGGCTTCTCCCGCGTGAGCTGGCAGACCTTGACCGGCGGCATCGTCGCACTGCATTCGGGCTGGCGTTTGTGATCTCTGCCATCACCCACATCACGCGCCTGATCCGCGCCGCGTTCGTGTTTGCGCGCGAGGGCGTGTTCGGCGCCGTCGATCCGAGCCTGGTGCCGCCGCCCGGACAGCTTGCGCTGAAGCTGGCGCGCCTCGTCGAACGCCGCGGCGACAAGCACGGCCCGCGAATCTCGCGCGCGCTGACGCGGATGGGCCCGGCCTATCTCAAGCTCGGCCAATTCCTGGCGACGCGCCCTGATGTCGTCGGCTTCAACATGGCGCGCGACCTCGAAAGCCTTCAGGATCGCCTGCCGCCGTTTTCGCAAGCCGAAGCCGAAGCCGCGATCGCGACGTCGCTGGAACGGCCGCTGAAGGATATTTTCGTCACGTTCGGCCCGTCAGTGGCGGCCGCCTCGATCGCGCAGGTGCATCGCGGCGAGGTGATGCGCGACGGCATCCGCAAGTCAGTCGCGGTCAAGGTGCTTAGGCCCAACGTAGCCTCGCGCTTCCGCCGCGACCTCTCCGATTTCTTTTTCGTCGCGCACAAGGCCGAAGCCTATTCGGCCGAGGCGCGCCGGTTGCGCCTGATCGAAGTCATCAACACCATGTCGCGTTCGGTCGCGATGGAGATGGATCTGCGGCTGGAAGCTGCCGCGCTGTCGGAGATGGCGGAGAACACGGAAGGCGATCCTGATTTCCGCGTGCCCACCGTCGACTGGGATCGCACCACGCACAACGTATTGACGATGGAGTGGATCGACGGCATCGCGCTGAACGATCACAAGCGCCTGGAGGAGGCGCAGGTCGATTTGCCCGATCTCGGCCGCAAGGTGATCCAGAGTTTTCTGCGCCATGCGCTGCGCGACGGCTTCTTCCACGCCGACATGCATCCGGGCAATCTGTTCCTCGATGACGCCGGCCGCCTCGTCGCCGTCGATTTCGGCATCATGGGCCGGCTCGGGATGAAGGAGCGGCGGTTCCTCGCCGAGATCCTGCTCGGCTTCATCACCCGCGACTATCGCCGCGTCGCCGAAGTGCATTTCGAGGCGGGCTACGTGCCCTCGCATCACTCGGTCGAGAATTTCGCGCAAGCCATCCGCGCCATCGGCGAGCCGATCCACAACCGCACCGCCGAGGAAATCTCAATGGCGCGGCTGCTGACGCTGCTGCTCGAGGTCACCGGCCTGTTCGACATGACGACGCGGCCCGAGCTGATCCTGCTGCAGAAGACCATGGTCGTGGTCGAGGGCGTGGCGCGCGGCTTCGATCCCAAGCTCGACATCTGGAAGGTCGCCGATCCCGTGGTGCGCGAGTGGATCGAGCGCAATCTCGGACCGATCGGCCGGGTGCAGGGCGCGCTCGCCGGCGGCGGCGACCTCGCCAAGGTGCTGATGCGCCTGCCCGACATCGCCCAGCGCTCGGTTGCAGTGCTGGAGCAGCTCGAGACCTTGACGCGGGAAGGCATCCGGCTGTCGCCCGAGAGCATCGCTGCGATGGGGCGCAGCGAGGGCCGCAAGAACCGCTGGCGCACCGTGGCAGTCTGGATCATCGCCGTGACCTTTATCGGCATCCTGATCGCCGTCCGGAATCTGTGATCGCCAAGAGCTTGATTGCATTGCAATCAAACGGATGATAGCATCGCTACCATTCCGTGCTGGAGGGCGTCATGGCAAGCCTGACCATCCGTAAGCTCGACGATGCCGTCAAAACCTATTTGCGGCTGCGCTCGGCCAGGAACCACAGGTCGGTCGAGGAAGAGGTCCGGGTCATCCTGCGGGAGCTGATCGAGGGCCGCGAGGAGCCGCTGACGCCGTTTTCTGCGCCGCCCGAGGCATCTTCCGCACGCTCCAGTGCCGTCCCTGAGACCAGCGTCACCCTGATCATCGGTGGCGGGATCGCGGCCTTCAAGTCGCTCGACCTGATCCGCAGGCTGAAGGAGCGGCGCATCGAGGTGCGCTGCGTGCTGACCAAGGCCGCCGAGCAATTCGTCACGCCGCTCTCGGTCAGCGCCCTCTCCCATGAGCGGGTCTACAATGATCTGTTCGATCCCCAGAGCGAATTCGACGCCGGCCATATCCGCCTCGCCCGCGACTGCGATCTGATCGTGGTGGCACCTGCCACCGCCGATCTTATGGCGAAGATGGCCAACGGCCATGCCGACGATCTCGCCAGCGCGATCCTGCTCGCGACCAGCCAAAAAATCCTGCTGGCGCCGGCGATGAATCCGCTGATGTGGAACAACCCGGCGACCCGCCGCAACGTCGCGCAGCTGCAGCGCGACGGCGTGCTGCTGATCGGCCCCAATTCCGGCGAGATGGCGGAAGCGGGCGAAGCCGGCGTCGGCCGCATGTCGGAAGCGATCGAGATCGCTACCGCTGCCGAAAAACTGCTGCGGCCGCCGGTGCCGCGGCCGCTCGCCGGCAAGCGGGTGCTGATCACCGCGGGACCAACGCACGAGCCGATCGATCCGGTTCGCTACATCGCCAATCGCTCCTCGGGCAAGCAGGGCTTTGCCATCGCTGCCGCAGCGCGTGCCGCCGGCGCCGAGGTGATTTTGGTGAGCGGCCCTGTGGATCTCGATGATCCTCAGGGCGTCACCGTCAAGCACGTGGAATCCGCGCGGCAGATGCTGGAGCAGGTGCAATCAGCACTTCCCGCCGACATCGCGATCTTCGCCGCCGCCGTCGCCGACTGGCGCGTTGCCAATGAGGGCGAGCAGAAGCTGAAGAAGACATCGGCCGGCATGCCGCCATTGCAGCTCGTCGAGAACCCCGACATCCTCGCCACGATCTCAAAACTCGCCGACAAGCGCCCGCCGCTGGTGATCGGCTTCGCCGCCGAGACCGAGCATCTGATCGACAACGCCAAATCAAAACTCGCGCGCAAGGGCTGCGACTGGATCGTCGCCAACGACGTCTCGCCTTCATCAGGCGTGATGGGCGGCGACCGCAACACCGTGCATCTCATCGGCAAGAATGCTGCTGATAACGGCGAGATCACGGTTGATTCCTGGCCTGTGATGACCAAGGAACAGGTCGCCATCGAACTGGTCGCGCATATCGTGAAGAGCGTGGCCGACAAATCTGTCGACAAGTCCTTGGAGCCGGCCTCTTGAGCAGCAAAGTCACGGTCGAACTGCAACGCCTGCCTCACGCGGAAGGCCTGCCGCTGCCGGCCTATCAGACCGCGGAGGCCGCCGGCCTCGATCTGATGGCGGCGGTGCCGGAGGGCGAGCCGATCACGCTCGCATCTGGGCAATATGCGCTGGTGCCGACAGGCCTTGCGATCGCCTTGCCGCCCGGCTTTGAGGCGCAGGTGCGGCCGCGCTCGGGTCTCGCGGCCAAGCACGGCGTCACCGTGCTGAACTCGCCCGGCACTGTTGATGCCGACTATCGCGGTGAGATCAAGGTGATCCTGATCAACCACGGAGAGGCGCCGTTCGTGATCAAGCGCGGCGAGCGCATCGCGCAGATGGTGATCGCGCCGGTGCTGCAGGCCGTGCTCGACCCGGTCGCGACGCTGTCCTCGACCGATCGCGGCACCGGCGGCTTTGGGTCGACTGGCCGCTAACCCCCGCTTCTCCCATTAGAACCCCGGCCTTCACGGACTCGCGAACGCACGCCGATTGACTCTACCTACTAATAGGTAGATAAATCGCGAGAGTTCCTAAAATCGGAGGAGAAGCCGTCACCATCGAGCTCTATTGGCTGACATTGACTGCACTCATGACGGCATTGTTCTGGGTGCCCTATGTCCTCAATCGCATCGTTGCCGTCGGTCTCGGCGGGGCGCTCGCCGGAGGCGCACCCGACAGCGGCAAGCTCGCGGACTGGGCGCAGCGCGCCGCTCGCGCGCATGGCAACGCCATCGAGAACCTCGCCATCTTCGCGCCGATCGTGCTGATCGCGCATGTGCTCGGCATTTCGAGCGCGGCGACCAAGGCTGCCGTCGTGGTCTACTTCTTCGCCCGGCTCGCGCATTACCTCGTCTATGCGGCCGGCATTCCCGCCGCGCGCACATTGACGTTCACCGCGGGCTGGCTGGCGCAGATCGCGATCATCGCCAGCATCTTGCGCTGGATCTGAACGATGTCCGTCGTCAAGCGGCGCACATTGCTCGTCACCGGCATGGCCGAAGGCCTCGGCGCTGATATCGCCACGACTTTCGCGCAAGGTGGCTACGACGTGCTCGGCCTGTCACGGACCGGAAGCGGGTCGGAACGGATCGGCGCGTCGGTCGCGCGGGCCGGCGGCAGCTATACCCACCTGGCCTGCGATCTGACCAATGCGACCGACGTTCAACGCGCGCTGCAGCCCATTGGCGGAACCATCGACGTTCTCATTCACAATGCACAAGTCCTGATGATCCGGCCGTTCGGCGAAATTTCGCCGCAGGCATTCGAGGAGGTCTGGCGCGTTGCCTGCTTCGGCGCGATGCTGTCGGCGCAAGCCGTGCTTCCACACATGGCTGCGCGTCGGAGCGGCACCATGATTTTCTCGGGCGCCACGGCAGGCCTGCGCGGGGGCGCCAACTTCGCCGCTTTCGCGTCAGCCAAATTTGCGCTGCGCGGACTTGCCCAGGCGCTGGCCCGCGAATTCGGCCCGATGGGCGTTCACGTCGCCCATGTCGTGATCGACGGCTTGATCGACGCGCCCAAAACCGATCAGCGCTTCGGAGCTGCGACGACCGGCCGGATGGATGCGAAAGCGATCGCGCAGGCCTACCTCCAGCTCACGGCGCAGCCGCCGTCGGCATGGACCCAGGAGATGGACCTGCGTCCCTTCGCGGAAAAATTCTAGGAGACCGTCACTTCAGGAGAGTGTCATGGCGAATGATCGCATCAATGCCGACTTCACGCAGCGCGTCGTCATCCCGACCGAGACGATGCCCTGGATTCCCTCCCCGCAGGCGGGTGTCGAGCGCCGGATGCTCGACCGGATCGGCGGCGAAGTCGCGCGCGCGACCTCGCTCGTTCGCTACGCCGCCGCCAGCTCGTTTCCAGCGCATGAGCACGCGCTCGGCGAGGAGTTTCTGGTGCTGGACGGCGTGTTTTCCGATGAGCATGGCGACTATCCGGCCGGAACCTATGTCCGCAATCCACCGCACAGCCGTCACACGCCGCGGACCGCGCCGGGCTGCACGATCCTCGTCAAACTCCGGCAGATGGAGCCGAGCGAGAAGGACCGGCTGGTCGTCGACACCGCGCGCGCAAATTGGCGGGATGGCGGCCAGTCGGGCCTGGCTACGCTTCCGCTCTGCGTCATTCCCGGCAGGGAAGAGGTGGCACTGGAGCGCCTGCAGCCCGGCACGGCGCTGGAAGAGGTGGACTGCGCGGCCGGCGAAGAGATATTCATTTTGTCGGGCGACCTCCGTGACGCCCACGGCCAGTACGGCAAGGGGACGTGGATCCGGAATCCACCCATGTTCCGGCGTGCACTTGGCTCAAGTGGCGGCGCGATCTATTGGATCAAGCGAGGTCATCTGCGCCGGATGCCATCATGATGGGGACTGCATGACGACGACGGCGCCGAAGCCGAGATCCGAGACCGCCGAACAGATCCTCGATCTCGCCGAGACGCTGATCCAGACGCGCGGCTACAGCGCCTTCAGCTACCAGGACATCGCCGACGGTCTCGGTATCCGCAAGGCGAGCATCCACTATCATTTCCCTTCAAAGACCGATCTCGGCGTGGCCGTGATCGACCGATACGTGGCGCGCTTCGGCGATGCGCTGGCAGCAATCGGCGCCGATCAGGCGCAATCTTCGCTGGCGATGCTGGAGTTTTATCTCGAGCCTTATATCGGCTTCGCCAAAACGCCCGACCGAATCTGCCTGTGCGGGGCCCTGGCCGGCGAAATCCTGGCGCTGCCCCCGCAGTTGCGCTCTCGCGTCGACGGCTTCTTCCAGACCCATCAGGACTGGTTGACCGACATCCTCAAGCGCGGAACCCGCGGCGGCGAATTTGCGCTGGCGGCGTCACCGGCCAAGCTGGCGCGCTTCATCTTCAGTGCCCTGCAGGGCGCGCTTCTGGTGAAACGTGCCACGGGCGATGCGACGCAACTGCGTGACGTGATCACCGTGATGAAACTCCAGCTCACCGCCGGTTCCTGACCGGCGCGAATCCGCCGAAATACGGGCCCGTGGCGGCCCGACAGAGTTCGGCATCTGCTTTTTTCCCCCGTGAGATTCCTGTTCACGGTCTGGACTCTTACCGGTGGAGTCGCGGTGGGGGTATTGTCGTTTGATTCGCGCGCGACGGGGGTCGCCGCGAGGTCAATTCGTGCGGTCTTGGGGCAACTATGTCAGGCGTGATCGTGTCGATGCGTCGGACGCTGCTGTCGTGCACTTCGCTGGTGCGCAACAGCCTATTCGGAGGCGCTCTCGCAGCGCTGCTGCCGGCTGAGCCGGCTGATGCCGCCGACCTCGTCGACACACTTTCGATATTGCTGGATTTCAACCGGCAGGAGCTCGCGGTGCTGGCCACCGCGCTGGCTCTGCTTGGGTTCACGGTCGTGGCCGCGATCCTGTTGATGCGGACCCGTGTGCGCACCGCCAAGAACGAGGCGGCACTGCTGGGGCGGATCCGGGAACTCCAGCTGCAGACCGACCGCTTCGGCGCGCTTCTGTTCGCCGAGCCGCAGATCCTGATCTCCTGGCCGGCCGGCGACGATCGCGCGCAGATCTCGGGCGACATCGCCATGGTGCTGCCACGCGATTCGTCGCCGCAGCGCGTGCTCGCCTTCGGAACCTGGCTGCCGCCGGAACCGGCGCTGCAGATGGATCACGCCGTCGATGGCTTGCGCGAACGCGGCGACGGCTTCCAGCTCACACTGACCACCGGCAACGGCCATACGCTGGAAGCGATCGGCCGCGCCATCGGCGGCCAGGCCATTGTCCGGATTCGCGAATTGTCCGGCCTGCGGCGCGATCTGGCCGAGACCAATTTGCGCTACAAGGCGCTCTCCGACGAGACCGAGATGTTGCGCGGCTTCGCTGCCGCGGCGCCATGGCCGATCTGGGCCAAGGGCGAGAACGGCGCATTGACCTTCGCCAATCCGGCCTATGTCCGCGCGACGGACGCGACCAGCATCGCGGACGCCCAGGAGCGCAAGCTCGAGCTGCTCGACAGCTCCGACCGCACCGCCATGGAGCGCGGTCTGAAGGAGGCGGCTCACTTCACCTCGCGGCTCCCGATCGTGATCGGCGGCGAGCGGCGCATGTACGACGTGCGCTCCGTCAATGTCGGCCATGGCAGTGTCGGTGTCGCGATCGACGCATCCGAAGCCAATGCCTTGAGCGCCGCGCTGGTGCGGATGGCAGAGGCGCATCGCCGCACGCTCGACCAGCTCTCGTCAGGCGTTGCCGTGTTCGACGGCCAGCGCCGGCTCGCCTTCTACAACGATTCCTACCGCCGGCTGTGGGATCTCGACCGCAATTTCCTCGACACCAATCCTGACGATTCCAGCGTGCTCGACCAGCTTCGCGCCGCGCGCAAATTGCCGGAGCAGCCTGATTTCCGCGCCTGGAAGGCCAAGCTGCACGAGGCCTATCGCGCGGTCGAGGCCGCGAAGGACACCTGGTACCTGCCCGACGGCCGCGCGCTCTCCGTCGTCACCACGCCGAACCCCGAAGGCGGCGTCACCTATCTGTTCGACGACGTCACCGAGAGCCTCGAGCTGGCCCGCCGCTTCGACGGCATGATCCGGGTCCAGCGCGAGACGCTGGACAGCCTCGCCGAGGGCGTCGCTGTGTTCGGCAGCAACGGCAAGGCGCAGCTGTTCAATCCGGCCTTCGTCCGGATGTGGAAGCTCTCGAACGATGCCATGCGCGAGGAGCCGCATATCCAGACCGTCGAGGGCTGGTGCCAACAGCTGTTCGACGATCCCGTGGTGTGGCGCCAGATCCGCGAGGCCATCACCTCGATCGAGAGCCGCGCCGACGTGCCGATCAAGCTCGAGCGCAAGGACGGCAGCGTGCTCGACGGCATGATCCGGCCGCTGCATGACGGCGCGACCATGCTGACCTTCCTCGACATTACCGACACCGAGAATGTCGAGCGCGCGCTGCGCGAGCGCAACGAGGCGCTGGAAGCCGCCGACCAGATGAAGGTGGATTTCGTCCACCACGTCTCCTACGAGCTGCGCTCGCCGCTCACCACCATCATCGGCTTCGCGCATTTCCTCAGCGACCCCTCGACCGGGCCGCTGACGCCGAAGCAGGCCGAATATCTCGACTACGTCACCAAATCGACCAATGCGCTGCTGGCGCTGACCAACAACATCCTCGATCTCGCCACCATCGATGCCGGCGCCATGAAGCTGGAGCTCGGCCCGGTCGACGTCAGCAAGACCATCGAGCTCGCCGCCGAAGGTATCCAGGACCGGCTCGCCACCGACCGCATCCGCCTCAAGGTCGAGATCGCGCCCGATGTCGGCAGCTTCATCGGCGACGAGAAGCGCGTCGTGCAGGTGCTCTATAACCTCCTCGCCAATGCGGTCGGCTTCTCGCCGCAGGATTCCACCGTCGGGATCAGCGCGCGCCGCACCGACCACAGCGTGGTCTTCATTGTGACAGATTCCGGACCTGGAATACCCGCCGACATGAAGGACAAGGTATTCAACTGGTTCGAAAGCCGCTCGCAGGGCTCGCGTCATCGCGGCGCCGGGCTCGGGCTGTCGCTGGTGCGCTCCTTCGTCGAACTGCATGGCGGCAAGATTCAGGTGGATTCGGTCGTCGGCAAAGGCACGGTCGTGATCTGCGACTTCCCGACCGACCAGGCGGCGCATCGCGACGCCGCCGAATGAGCGAACCCACCAAACTCTCCGTCGCGCTCCACAACGAGACGGCCACCGCGCAATTGATGGCCGACCTGGCGCTGCTGGTCGGCCCCGGCGACACCATCACGCTGACGGGCGATCTCGGCGCCGGCAAGACCGCCGCGGCGCGCAGCCTGATCCGCTATCTCGCCGGCGACGACGCGCTGGAAGTGCCGAGCCCGACCTTCACGCTGGTGCAGAGCTACGAGCTGCCGGCCTTTGCCGTGATGCATGCCGACCTCTACCGCGTCGAGGACGAGAGCGAGCTCGAGGAGATCGGATTCTCGCCGCTCCCGGATGCAACGCTGGTGCTGATCGAATGGCCCGAGCGGGCGCCATCGGCGATGCCTGCAGACCGCATCGACATCGCGCTGACGCACCGCCCGGCGCTGGGCTCGAATGCGCGCGCTGCCGATATCACCGGCTACGGCAAGAGTGCGCCCACCGTTGCGCGGCTGAAGGCGTTGCGCGAATTCCTCGACGCGTCAGGTCATCTCGACGCGACGCGCAAGCATATGCCGGGCGACGCCTCGACGCGCTCCTATGCGCGCCTGATCCGCGACGACGGCGGCGTCATCCTCATGAACTCGCCGCAGCGCCCCGATGGTGCAGCGATCTACAATGGAAAGTCCTACAGCGCCGCGGTGCATCTCGCTGAGAACATCAAGCCTTTCGTCGCCATCGACGAAGGTTTGCGCGCGGCAGGTATCTCGGCGCCGAAAATCCACCATTGCGATCTCGACCACGGCTTTCTCATCTCGGAAGATTTCGGCAGCGAAGGCGTGATCGAAGGCGATCCGCCGCGGCCGATTCCCGAACGCTATGAAGCCGCGACCGACGTGCTGGCCGTGCTCCACGGCAAGACGCTGCCGGAGACGCTGCCGCTGGACGGGCAGACTTACACCATTCCCGCCTGGCACACCGATGCGCTGCTGATCGAGATCGGCCTGATGCCGGAATGGTATCTGCCCGATCGCAACGCGCCGCTGAGCAACGAGAAGCGCGCGGAATTCTTTGCGATGTGGCGCGAGCTCCTGAAGAAACCGCTGGCCGCGCCAAAGACCTGGGTCATCCGCGACTACCACTCGCCCAACCTGATCTGGCTCGCGGACCGCGCCGGCATGGCGCGCGTCGGCGTGATCGACTTCCAGGACACCGTGCTGGGGCCGCACGCCTATGACGTGGTGTCGCTGCTTCAGGACGCCCGCATCGATGTGCCCGAGAGCCTCGAGCTGACGTTGCTGTCGCGCTACATCAAGGCGCGCCGCAAGGATGATGCGAGCTTCGATGCGGCCGGATTCGCCGAGCTCTATGCCATCATGTCGGCGCAGCGCAACACGCGCCTGCTCGGCACCTTCGCTCGCCTCAACCGCCGCGACGGCAAGCCGCATTATCTGCGCCACCAGCCGCGGATCTGGACCTATCTGCAGCGCTCGCTCGCGCATCCCGCCCTCGCGCATCTGCGCGACTGGTATCTCGCCAACGTGCCGCCGCCGCAAAAGCCGCCTGACCGCTGAGCCGGAACCGGTTTACCGGCTGTTAGCCATCACACCGGTATCATCGCCCGCGGGCCGCCGGACAAAGACGGGGCTGGAGCTTGAGGCAGATGGCGGTCAAGACGGATCATCGCGGGAATAGCAGGGTTGTTTTCGAACGCGGGATTTCGGCCCAGATGATGGGCATTGACGGCACCTGGCGTCGCGAATGCACCATGGAGGACGTCTCCGAGAGCGGCGCCAAGCTGACCATCGACGGCTCGGTCGAAGGCCTGCATCTGAAGGAATTTTTTCTGCTGCTGTCGTCGACAGGACTTGCGTACCGGCGCTGCGAACTGGCCTGGGTGAATGGCGACCAGATCGGCGTCAATTTCCTGAAAGTCGGCGACAAGAAGAAAAAGGCGCGGTCCACAGCCGTCGGGGCGTGACGGCAACACACGTCGCACAACCGTCACGGCGGGTGGCTAAGGCCGTTTGAGATGCGGTGCGGCCTATCCTGGTCCGTGTTAGGATTGCTGCAAACGCGAATGATCGAGGTTCGAGAAGGCTAGGCATGTCCGTCAAACCGACCAAAGCCATGGTGCTCGCCGCGGGGTTCGGCCTGCGCATGCGTCCGCTGACGGACAAGATGCCGAAGCCGATGGTGCCGGTGGCCGGCCAGCCGCTGCTCGACCACGTGCTCGACAAGCTCGCCCAGGCCGGCGTCACCGACGCAGTGGTCAACGTGCACTATCTGCCCGACCAGATCATCGAGCACACCGCAACGCGCCAGCATCCGCGCGTGACCATCTCGGACGAACGCGACCAGGTGCTCGGCACCGGCGGCGGCGTGGTCAAGGCGCTGCCGCTGCTCGGCGATGCGCCGTTCTTCCACGTCAATTCCGATACGCTGTGGATCGACGGCGTCCGCTCCAATCTGACGCGGCTCGCGGAAAATTTCGACCCCGCAAGCATGGACATCCTGCTGCTGATGGCGCCGACCGCAACCAGCATCGGCTATAGCGGCCGCGGCGATTACGGCATGCTGCCCGACGGCGCCTTGCGCAAGCGCAAGGAGAAAGAGATCGTCCCGTTCGTCTATGCGGGCGCTGCGATCCTGTCGCCGAGGATCTTTGAAGGCGCGCCGCAAGGCGAATTCTCGCTGACCAAAATGTTCGACCGCGCCAATGAGCAGGAGCGCCTGTTCGGCCTCCGCCTCGACGGCGTCTGGATGCATGTCGGCACGCCAGATGCGGTGCACGCCGCGGAAGAGGCGTTTCTGGAGAGCGTGGCGTAGGGCGCGAACAGCGGGGACGATTTCGGCCCACCCATATCCATTTGAAGCTGCCTCCCTATATTGGCGCCTGATCCCCGAATCAGGCAGCTCATGCGCGTATTCAGCGTTCCCCTCTCAGTTCCGTTCCTGCGCACGATCGTCGCGAGCCTGCTCGACGGCCGGCTGGTCGAGGGATTCGAGGCGCGCAAGGAACCGGCGCGACTGGCGGACGCCACGCTGTACTTGCCGACACGGCGCGCCATGCGCGTGGTGCGCGAGATCTTCCTTGAGGAAATGAGGACGGATGCCGTGGTGCTGCCGCGCATCGTCGCGCTCGGCGACATCGACGAGGACGAGCTCGCTTTCGCTGAGGAAGGCGAGCAGTTTTCCGGCGCGACGCCGCTCGAGATTCCGCCGCGGCTCGGCGAGCTGGAACGGCGGCTGACCCTGGCACAGCTGGTCGCGGCCTGGGCCAAGGGCCCGGTGCTGGCGCCGCTGGTGGTCGGCGGCCCCGCCTCGACGCTGGCGCTCGCCGGCGACCTCGCACGCCTGATCGACGACATGGTGACGCGCGGCGTCGACTGGAGCAAGCTCGACGGCCTCGTGCCTGACATGCTCGACCGTTACTGGCAGCACTCGCTTGATTTTCTGCGCATCGCGCGCATCGCCTGGCCCGCTCATCTCGCCGAGATCAACCGGATCCAGCCGGCCGCACGGCGCCATCTGCTGATCGCGGCGGAAGCCAAGCGGCTGACCGCGCATCCGCATGGCCCCGTGATTGCGGCGGGCTCGACCGGCTCGATGCCGGCCACCGCAAAATTTTTGCACGCGGTCGCCGCGCTGCCGCATGGTGCGGTTGTGCTGCCGGGGCTCGACACTGACCTGGACGACGATGCCTGGCGGATCATCGGCGGCGGCAGGGACCTGCTGGGCATCACCGAGAATCCCACCTCGAACCATCCGCAATATGCGATGCACGGGCTGCTCGAGCGCTTCGGCATCAAGCGCGGCGACGTCGAGATCCTGGAGCCGGCTGCACCGCATGGGCGCGATCTCCTTGCTTCCGAATCGATGCGGCCGTCCAGCGCAACCGAGAAATGGCATGACCGGCTGAAGCAGCCCGATGTGGCCGCGAGGATATCAGGCGGCATGAAGAACCTCGCCGTGGTCGAGGCGCCCAATCCGGAGATGGAGGCGCTCGCGATAGCCATTGCGATGCGCGAGGCGCGGCATCTGGACAAATCGGCGGCGCTGGTGACGCCCGATCGTGCGCTGGCGCGGCGGGTGATGGCCGCGCTGACGCGATGGGATCTCGCCTTCGATGATTCCGGCGGCGACGTGCTGATGGAAACCGCAGCCGGCGTGTTCGCGCGCCTTGTGGCTGAGGCCGCGACCAGGGGCTTGGAGCCGCCGACGCTGCTGGCGATGCTGAAACACCCGCTCTGTCGCCTTGGCCGCGCGAGCGGCGCATGGAAGGCTGAGATCGAGGACCTCGAGCTTGCGGTGTTGCGCGGCACGCGCCCACCGGCGAGCACGGGCGGCCTGCTGCGCGAATTCAACCGCTTTCGCGAGGAGCTGGCAAAGCTCTGGCGCCATGAAATCTCTGCGCTGCACGCCGCCGAGCCGCGGGCGCGTCTCAAGGCGGAAGATCTCGATCGCGTCCAGGCGCTGATCGAGGCGTTGCAGAGAGCCCTGGCCCCGATCGAAAGCCTGGCCTCGTCAAAACCGTTCGACTTTGCCGAGCTTGCGCATCGCCATCGCGAGATCATCATCGAGCTGTCGCGCGACGAGCAGGGCATTCCGCTTGCCTTCGAGGAGCGCGAAGGCCTCGCGCTCGCCGGCGCCTTCGACGATCTCCTGCGCGGCGGCACCACCAGCGGGCTGATGGTGCCGCTGCCTGACTATGCCGACGTATTCCAGACGGCGTTCAGCGATCGCGCCGTGCGACGGCGTGACAAGCCCGGCGCACGCCTGCAGATCTACGGCCCGCTGGAATCGCGGCTGATGCAGGCCGACCGCGTCATCATCGGCGGACTCATTGAGGGCGTGTGGCCGCCGGCGCCGCGGATCGATCCCTGGCTTAGCCGGCCGATGCGGCACGAGCTCGGTCTCGATCTGCCGGAGCGGCGTATCGGCCTCTCCGCGCACGATTTTGCGCAACTGCTCGGCGGCGATGAGGTCATCCTCACCCATTCCGCCAAGGCCGGCGGCGCGCCGGCCGTCGCCTCGCGCTTCCTGCACCGGCTGGAAGCGGTTGCGGGCGCCGAGCTCTGGAAGGCGGCTGTCCGCGCCGGCGAGAAATACGTGCAGTTTGCAGGCGCGCTCGACCGGCCCGCCGAGGTCAAGCCGATCAAGCAGCCCGAGCCGCGCCCGCCGCGCGCGACGCGGCCGCTGAAAATGTCCGTCACCGCGATCGAGGACTGGCTGCGCGATCCCTACACGATCTACGCCAAATATATCTTACGGCTCGACGCGCTCGATCCGGTCGACATGCCGCTGTCGGCAGCCGATCGCGGCTCGGCCATCCACGATGCGATCGGCGAGTTCACCGAGACCTATGCTGAACATCTGCCCGACGATCCCGCCCGCGTGTTGCGCGCGATCGGCGAAAGACATTTCGCGCTGCTGATGGAGCGGCCCGAGGCGCGCGCGCTGTGGTGGCCACGCTTCCAGCGCATCGCACGCTGGTTCGGCGAATGGGAGACGGCACGGCGCGATGCGATCGAGGCGATCACAGCGGAGACGCGCGGCGAGATCTCGATCCGGCTCGACAATGAGCGCAGCTTCCGCCTTTCCGCCCGCGCCGACCGCATCGAGCGGCGCCAGGGCGGCGGCTACGCCATCCTCGATTACAAGACCGGCCAGCCGCCAAGCGACAAGCAGGTCCGCTTAGGGCTGTCACCGCAACTGACACTGGAAGCCGCGATCCTGCGCGAGGGCGGTTTCCCCGATATCGATGCCGGTTCGTCGGTGAGTCAGCTCGTCTATGTGCGCCTGAGCGGCAACAATCCTGCCGGAGAAGAGCGCATCGTCCAGCTCAAGATAAACAAAGGTGACGAGCCGATTCCACCGGACACTGCTGCCGCCGACGCAAGAGCCAAACTGGAGGCGCTGATCCGCGCCTTCGACGACGACAACCAGCCCTACACCTCGCTGAACCTGCCGATGTGGACCAACCGCTACGGCGCCTATGACGACCTCGCCCGGATCAAGGAATGGTCCGCGGCCGGCGGCCTGGGGATCGAGGAATGGTGAAGCTTCCGCGCCCCATCCCCGACGAAGTGCGCGCACGACAGGCGCGTGCGTCCGACCCGACCGCGTCGGCCTTCGTGTCGGCCAATGCCGGCTCGGGCAAGACGCATGTGCTGGTGCAGCGCGTGATCCGCCTCTTGCTGTCAGGCGTGCCGCCGGAAAAGATCCTCTGCATCACCTTCACCAAGGCCGCGGCCGCCAACATGGCCGAGCGCGTGTTCACCACGCTTGGACATTGGGTGACGCTTGACGATACCGGGCTCGATGCCGCGATCCGCGCCGTCGGCATCCCGCATCCCAGCGCAAAGCTGCGGCGGGAGGCGCGAAAGCTGTTCGCCTGTGCGCTGGAGACGCCGGGCGGGCTGAAGGTGCAGACCATCCACGCGCTCTGCACCCGCCTGCTCCAGCAATTCCCGTTCGAGGCCAACGTGCCGGCGCGCTTTGCTGTGATGGACGACCGCGACCAGACCGATATGATGGAGCGCGCCAATCTGAAGGTGTTTCTGGAGGCCGCGCGCGATCCTGACAGCGTCACCGGCCGCGCGCTGCTGACTGCGATGGCAAACGCCGCCGACGTCACCTTCAAGGAGGTCGTGCGCGAGGCGTGCCTGAGCCGCGATCACTTCATGGCCTGGACCGATGAGGCCGGCAATGCCGGGGCTGCCGCCGAACAGATGGCCGCTGTGCTGGGCGTGGATGCGAGCGATGGCATCGAGGACGTCGAGACCGAGATCCTCGACGGCCCGTTCCTGCCGCGGGTGCGCTGGGACGACATCGCCTTCGCGCTCGAGGACGGCAGCAAATCCGACAACGATCAGGCGAGCCGGCTCCGCGAGGCCAAGGCGTTTTCCGGCGCCGCGCAGGTCGATGCTTATCTGTCCGTCTTCCTCACCGACGACAAGCTGCCGCGCAAGGCGGTGCTGACCAAGAAATTCGGCGAGCACAATCCCTCCGTCGCGCGCCTGTTCGAGAACGAGGCGTCCCGCCTGTTTGGATTGATCGAGAAGCGCCGCGCGGTGACCATGCGCGACCGCACCGCGGCTCTGCTGCATATCGCGACCGCAGCCGCTGCGAACTACCGCCGCGAGAAGCAGGAGCGCGGCCTGCTCGACTATGACGATCTCATCGACAAGACTCTGGCGATGCTCGACCGCATCTCCTCGGGCTGGGTGCACTACAAGCTCGACCGCGGCGTCGATCACGTGCTGATCGACGAGGCCCAGGACACCAGCCCGCGGCAATGGGACATTGTCGCGCATATCATCTCCGAGTTCACGGCCGGCGAGGGCGCGCGCGAAGGCTTGAACCGCACGGTGTTCGCCGTCGGCGACGAGAAGCAGTCGATCTTCTCGTTCCAGGGCGCGGCGCCCCACGAGTTCGACGCGCGACGGCGCGAGCTGCACCGCAAGTTCACCGCGGCCGGGTTGAAATTCGATCCCGTGGCTTTCACTTATTCGTTCCGCTCGGGCGCCGCGATCCTGCACTCGGTCGACCACGTCTTCCGCGATCCCGCGATCTACAAGAGCATCCATTCCGTCGAGATCGGTCATCCCCTGCACAACGCGCTGGCCGATGCCGGCCCGAGCGTGATCGAGCTGTGGGATCTTGCCGAGGCGGACGACCGACAGGAGATCGAGGGCTGGCGCGCGCCGTTCGACGGCGTCGCCGTGACCAGCCCCGAGGTCAAGCTCGCACGGCGCATTCAGGCCGAGATCAAGCGGCTGGTCGAGAGCGGCACGCTGACAGGCCACGAGAACGAGCGACGCCCCTTGCGCTATGGTGACATGCTGATTCTTGTACGCCGGCGCGGCAATGCGTTCGACGCGGTGATCCAGGCACTGAAGCACGCCGGCGTTCCCGTCGCCGGTGCCGACCGACTGAAGCTGACCGAGCACATCGCGATCATCGATCTGATGAACCTTGCGGATGCGCTGCTGCTGCCGCAGGACGATCTGGCGCTGGCTGTGGCGCTGAAGAGTCCGCTGTTCGGCCTCGACGACGACGACCTGTTTCAGTTGGCCCATGACCGCAAGGGATCGCTGCGCCGCGCACTGGGCGAGCATGCGGCTGGAAACGAGAAATTCGCGACCGTGCTGCGGCGCCTGGAGGCCTGCGAGATGCGCGCGCGCGAGGAGACGCCGTTCGCCTTCTACGCCTGGCTGCTCGGCGGCGACGGCGGCCGCGCGCGCATCCTGCGCCGGCTCGGGCATGAAGCGAATGACGCGCTCGACGAATTTCTGGAGCTGGCGCTGAATTGCGAGCGCAAGGCACCTGCCTCGCTGCAAGGTTTTATGGCCTGGCTGCGCTCCGCCGATACCGAAGTGAAGCGCGACATGGAGATCACGCGCGACGAGGTGCGGGTGATGACCGTGCACGGCGCCAAGGGCCTCGAGGCCTCGGTCGTGTTCATGGTCGATACCACGTCATCGCCCGCGGACTCGCAGCGGGTCCGGCTGATCAACGTGCCGCGCGGCAATGGCGGCGAGGTGGTGGTGTGGGCCGGGCGCAAGGCCGACGACCCAAAACCCGTCGCCGAGGCGCGCAAGGCAATGCTGGAGGAGACCGAGGACGAATATCGCCGCCTGCTCTATGTCGCGATGACGCGCGCGGCCGACCGGCTGATCGTCGGCGGCTGCATGCCCGGCAATATGCGGACGGTCCGCAAGCTGAGCTGGTACGACCTGATCGACACCGGTCTATCCTCCTCGGGTCTCGACAAGCAGACGATCGAGACACCGCTCGGCAAGGTGACCCGATTCGCTCGTGCCGAGGATGTTGCGGCGCTGGGCACACCGGCCGCAGCCGTGGACCAGACCATCACGCTGCCGGACTGGCTGCGCACGCCAGCGCCGCGCGAGACACCCGACGACGATCCGGTTCGCCCGTCCGGCCAGCCGGCCGAGGAAGGCCGCGCGGTCCGGTCAGGCGAATCAGTCCAGTCCCGCGCCCTGGCGCTGCAGCGCGGCACGCTGGTGCACCGGTTGCTGCAATCGCTGCCCGACATCGCCGCCGAGCGCCGGCGCGAGGCCGCGCTCGGCTTCATGGCGCGCAATGCGGCCGACTGGACCGAGGCTGACCGCATCGTTTTGGCCGACAAGGTGCTCGCCTTGATCGCCGAGCCGCGATTCGCGCCGGTCTTTGCCGCGGGCAGCCGCGCGGAGGCCGCCATCGTCGGCAAGCTCGACCGACCGGGACGGCGGCCGGCGCTGGTGTCTGGGCAGATCGACCGGCTGGTGGTGACCCCATCAGAGGTTCTGATCGTCGATTTCAAGACCAACCAGACGGCGCCCAGGAGCGCCGCTGATGCGCCCGCCGCCTATGTCAGGCAGCTCGCGCTCTACCGGGCGGTGCTATCGCGGCTTTATCCCCAAAAGCCCATCCGCGCGGTCCTGCTCTGGACCGAGGCCCTTGAATATATGGAGATTTCGGCCCCCGCGCTGGACGCGGCGCTGGCATCCCTTCATCTCAGTGTGAGCGTCCTTGACCCGGCAAGGGGCCGTTCATAGGTTGGCACCATGATCCCGGGCGCGATTCCATGTCGCGCCGATTCTCTTTCAACCGAGTGAGGTACTCCAATGGCCGTTGGCAAGGTTTCCGATACCGATTTCGAAGCCGAAGTGCTCAAGGCGAACGGCCCCGTCGTCGTCGATTTCTGGGCCGAGTGGTGCGGCCCCTGCCGCATGATCGCACCCGCCCTCGACGAGATCGCCGGCGCGATGGGTGACAAGGTCAAGATCGTGAAGCTCAACGTCGACGAAAGCCCGAAGACCGCGTCGAAGTATGGCGTGATGTCGATCCCGACCCTGATGATCTTCAAGGGCGGCGAGATGGCCTCCCGCCAGGTCGGCGCTGCGCCGAAGGCGAAGCTGCAGCAGTGGATCACCTCCGCGGTCTGATTCACGTCGCAGCGCGATGATTTTCCACAACGGCCGGCGCTTCGTCGGCCGTTTTATTTGCTATCTGCCTCAGTGCGCTCATTGCCTTCGATGAGCGCCTGAAACATCGCAACCAGCCGCTTGGTATCGGAGCCCAGTGGCGCAAAGAACGCAGCGTCGGCCTCCTCGACCGCCACGACCGCCTTGCGGGCAAGATCACGACCCGCCTTGGTGACCGAAATGGCCTTGGCGCGCGGATCCTCGGGATGATCGACTCGCTGGATCAGCTGCGCCGCTTCCAGCGCCCGCAGCACCTGCGACGTGGTCATTGGATCGACGCCGCAAAGTTGTGCGAGCCGCGCCTGGGTCAGCGTCTCGGACGTGGCGAACCACGTCGCCGTTGCCAGCAGCACGAATTGCGAATGGGTGAGCTCGTAGGGCTGAAGCGCCGCTCGCTGCCGCCGCTGCCACGCGTTCGAGATCTTCCAGAGCAGGAAGCCCGGGCTTTCGGCGGGGCCTGACAGACGTGTCGGAAGCGGCGGCTTCGTCATTGCGCTCCTCCGGCCAGTTTGGACAGGCTCGCGAGCACCTCGGGGAAATCGGCGGAAACGGCCGGGCCGATCTCGGCGGCCTGCGGCCCGCGGGCGTCGACCGCGTAAACGATACGCGTCCGCGCCGGGCCAAGCGGCTCGATGCGATGGGCGACGAGGATGGTGAGATCGCCCACCCGCGTTTCATCGACAAAGCAGACATTCTCGCGCACGTCGATCAGTTGCGAGCGCAGCGCCTCCTCGCCGGGCGGCTTCATGGTGAACCAGGTGCCTGATGCAAACGGCCCGTCGATGTCGATCTGCTCGATGCCTGCATTCCAGTTTTTCCAGCCGGAGACATTGCGAAAGATGCTCCAGATCGCCTCAGGA
The DNA here is from genome assembly GCF_022012555.1 of Bradyrhizobium zhengyangense. NCBI lineage: Bacteria > Pseudomonadati > Pseudomonadota > Alphaproteobacteria > Hyphomicrobiales > Nitrobacteraceae > Bradyrhizobium > Bradyrhizobium zhengyangense. Next base: position 701,636 of record NZ_JAKLTZ010000002.1, read on the forward strand.
GAGGCCGTCGTCTCGATCGCGTATTCCGTCTGCCAGGTTGCTTCGTCGCTCATGGAATGACCTCCCTTAGTATGCACGCTTATAATAAGCGCGCATACTATCTGAGTCAACCCCATGACCCGATGAAGCCGTCTACTTGATCCACCCCGTCGCCAGTGCGTTCGCCAACTCCGGCTGATTGTTGCGGCGGGCGAGTGCGGCCATCGCTTCATGGTCGTAGGCGATCTGGCGAAAGGTCACCTGCCAGGCACCATCAATGAGTTCGAGGATCGCGTAACGCGCGTGCGGCGTGCCGGCTTCGACGACGTGCGGGAACGGATGCTTGTCGCGATAGCCGGGGCTGCCGACGCTGCCGGGATTGACGATCAGCCTGTTGTCGCGAAGCCGTACGGCGCGGGCGAGATGGGTGGGGGCGCAGAGGATCAGCGACTGCGTGATGCCTTGCGCGAACTGCTCGATGCGATCGAGCGGCGACAGTGCCACGGTGCCATCAGGGTGCACGGTGTCGAGCCAATAGACCTCGTCATCCTCGGGCGTCGCGTGACAGAGGAAGACCTGATCCCGAAACACGCGCGTCATCGGCTGCGCGCGGAGCCAATCAAGCTGCGCGGTGTTGAGCTGCGCGTGCGCAGGACGGTCCCACGAGCCCATCTTCTCCGGGGGACGGTCGAGCAGATAGCGGTCGTGGTTGCCGAGCACATGCACGGCGTCGAGTGGCATCAGGATCTCGATGGTACGGCGCGCATCGAGCGGGCCGCTCAGCATGTCGCCGAGATTGACGATGTCGGTGATCCCAAACGCGCGGATGTCAGCGAGCACCGCTTCCAGCGCGAGGTAGTTTCCGTGGACGTCGGCAATCGCGGCAAAACGCATCGCGCTCCCAATCTCTTATCGAAGACAAGACATCTATGCAGGAGGCGTGCCGTTGAGGCCGAGCACGTGACCGGCGAGATAGAGCGAGCCCGTGATCAGGATGCGCGGCGGCACCTCGTAGGCGAGCTTCGACAGCGAACGCAGCGCGGCCTGCGTGCCGGGCGCGATCTCGACACGCATGCCGAGGCTGCGGACGGCGTCCGCGAGGCGATCGACCGGCATCGCATTCTCGGTGTCGGGAATCGGCACCGCGATGATGTGACGGGTGAGGCCGGCGAAATTGGCCAGAAACGCCTTCGCGTCCTTGTTGGCCATCATGCCCGCGATGACGACCAGCGGCCGCGACACACGTTCCTCGAGATCGCCGAGCGCGGCGGCGGCGACGCGACCGCCCTCGGCATTGTGCCCGCCATCGAGCCAGATCTCGCTGCCCTGCGGTCCGAGAGCGAGCAGCTCGCCCGAGGTGAGGCGCTGCATCCGCGCCGGCCATTCGGCACCGACGATGCCGGCCTCGAATGCCGCCTGGTTGACCCTGAAGGTCTGGATCGCACGCAGCGTCGCAATGGCAAGGCCGGCATTGTCGAACTGATGGCGGCCGAACAGGCGCGGCGCGGCGAGATCCATCAGGCCGCGCTCGTCGGAATAGACGAGGCGCCCATGCTCCACATTGACGTGCCAGCTCTCGTTCGCGGCGAACAGCGGCGCCCGCATCTGCTTGGCCTGCGCCTCGATCACGGCCATCGCCTCGCCCGCCTGCTCGGCGCAAATCACCGGCACGCCGCGCTTGATGATCGCGGCCTTCTCGGCGGCGATCGAGCCCAGCGTGTTGCCGAGGAAATCCATGTGGTCCATGCTGACAGGCGTGATCACGCAGGCCGCCGGCGTATCGACCACATTGGTCGAATCGAGCCGGCCGCCGAGGCCGACTTCGAGCAGCACCGCATCCGCAGGATTTTGCGCGAACAACAGGAATGCGGCCGCGGTCTTCAGCTCGAAGACCGTCGCGGGCTCGCCCGCATTGACGAGCTCGACCTGTTCCAGCGCTGCGCGCAATTCATCGTCGGAGACGAGCACGCCGCCGCCGACGCGACCAAGGCGGAAGCATTCGTTGATGCGGACGAGATAGGGCGAGGTATAGGCGTGGACCCGCAGGCCCGCTGCCTCCAGCGTGGCGCGCAGATATGCCACCGTCGAGCCCTTGCCGTTGGTGCCGGCGACATGGATCACCGGCGGCAGCTTGCGTTCGGGGTGGCCAAGCCGCTCGAGCAGGCGATGCATCCGCTCGAGCCCGAGATCGATGCGCTTCTGATGCAGGGCCGACAGCCGCCCGATCAACGCATCGAGCGACGCCTTCGCGCTGTCGGGGGACGCGTTCACGCGTGGGGCGCAGCCGGCGCTGTCTCGGCGGCCGATACGATCTGCGCCGGGCTGACGACGGGCTGCGTCGGCTTGGACGCGTTCTCCTGCGCCGGCGCCTTGGTCAGCAGGCGGCACAGCCGCGCCAGCGTCGGTCGCAGCTCGTGGCGATGCACGACCATGTCGACCATGCCGTGCTCCTTCAGATATTCGGCGCGCTGGAAACCTTCCGGCAGCTTTTCGCGGATAGTCTGCTCGATCACGCGCGCGCCGGCAAAGCCGATCAGTGCGCCGGGCTCGGCGATCTGCACGTCGCCGAGCATCGCATAAGATGCGGTGACGCCGCCGGTGGTCGGATTGGTCAGCACGACGATATAGGGCAGCTTGGCTTCGCGCAGCATCTGCACCGCAACCGTGGTGCGCGGCATCTGCATCAGCGACAAGATGCCTTCCTGCATGCGCGCGCCGCCGGATGCGGCGAACACGATGAAGGGCGACTTCTTCTCGACCGCGAGCTCGAGCCCGCGCACGATGGCTTCGCCCGCGGCCATGCCGAGCGAGCCGCCCATGAAATCGAAATCCTGCACGGCGACGACGACGCCGGCGCCTTCGAGCTTGCCGTAGCCGACCTTGATCGCGTCGTTCAGATTGGTGCGCGCCCGCGCATCCTTGATGCGGTCGACGTACTTCTTCTCATCGCGAAACTTGAGCGGATCCGGCGTGACGTCAGGCAGAGCGACGTCGAACCAGGTCTCGTTGTCGAAGATCGACTTCAGCCGCGCCACCGCGCCCATGCGCATGTGGTAGTTCGAGCCGGGAATGACGAACTGGTTGGCCTCGACGTCCTTGTAGAACACGAGCTGTCCGGAATCCGGGCACTTGATCCAGAGATTCTCCGGCGTCTCGCGCCGCAGCATGTTGCGGATCTTCGGCCGGACCACATTGGTAAGCCAGTTCATGGTTTGCTCCGATGTGCGAGCCCGCAGGGGATCGCCTGACGAGATATATGGCGGCCGGGCCTTTGCCCGGCAAGCTGCCGTGTCGCCCGCTTGGAAAGCGGAATTAAGGCCTATTCAGCCGCCTGCTTGGCGCCCTTGACGCCCTGGGCCAGGGCGGCGGCGAGCTCAGCCACGGCGTTAACGGTTTTGGCGGTCGCGCGGCCCTCGGAATCGAGACTGTTCTTGAGCGCGTCGACCAGCGCGGTGCCGACCACCGAACCATCGGCCTTCTCGGCAATGGCGCGCGCCGCCTCCGGCGTGCGGATGCCGAAGCCGACGCAGATCGGCAGCGCGGTATGCCGCTTGATGCGCGCGACTGCTTGGCCGACGGCATTCGCGTCCGCCGCCGCCGCACCGGTGATGCCGGCGATGGAGACGTAATAGACAAAGCCCGACGTGTTCGTGAGTACCGCAGGCAGGCGCTTGTCGTCGGTGGTCGGCGTCGCCAGGCGAATGAAGTTCAGGCCCGCCTTCAGCGCGGGAATGCAGAGCTCGTCGTCTTCCTCCGGCGGCAGATCGACGATGATCAGGCCGTCGACGCCTGACGTCTTGGCATCAGCCAGAAACTTGTCGACGCCGTAGATGTAGATCGGATTGTAATAGCCCATCAGCACCAAAGGCGTGATGTTGTCGTCCTTGCGGAAGCCGCGCACCAGCTCCAGCGTCTTCTTCAAGGTCGTGCCACCCTTGAGCGCGCGCAGACCGGCCGCCTGAATCGAGGGACCATCCGCCATCGGATCGGTGAAGGGAATGCCGAGCTCGATGACGTCGGCGCCTGCCTTCGGCAGCGCCTTGACGATCTCGAGCGACGTCGTGAGATCGGGATCGCCGGCCATCACATAGGTGACGAAGGCCGAGCGGCCCTGCTTCTTCAGCTCGGCGAAACGGGTGTCGATACGCGTGGTCATGATTCGGCGGCCGCTGTGCTATACCTCTCCCCTCCGGGGAGAGGTCGGCTGCGAAGCAGCCGGGTGAGGGGGATGGAGAGGTTCAAGTCGAGAGCACGAAGGCTCCGCGAGTCGCAGACAAGTGCCGAAGCAAAGCTTTGGCAGGCGCTGCGCAACCGGCAGCTTGCCCGTTGGAAGTTTCGCCGCCAGCATCCTGTTGATCGATACGTCGTCGACTTCGTGACGCTGGATGGAAAGCTCATCATCGAAGTTGACGGCGTCACGCATTCCAGCCCGACCGAGATCGAACGAGACAAGGCCAGAACCGAAGTCCTTGAAGCCTGCGGTTTCCTCGTCCTCCGAGTCTCGAACACGGACGTGTACGAGAATATTGAGGGCGTGCTTGAACTGATCGAAACCTCATTGAGGTTCGAGTGAGTGGAGAGACTCCTCACCCGGCTGCTTCGCAGCCGACCTCTCCCCGACGGGGAGAGGTGAAGAGAGTGCGACACGCGCCTCACTTGCTCTTGCCCTTCAGGATGTCGCCGACCTGCGGGACGTCCTTGTCGCCGCGGCCGGAGAGATTGACGACCATCAGGTGGTCTTTGGGCCGCTTCGGCGCGAGCTCCATCACCTTGGCGATGGCGTGCGCGGGCTCGAGCGCGGGAATGATGCCTTCGAGCTTGGAGAGCAGCTGGAACGCGGCGAGCGCCTCGTCATCGGTCGCGGAGAGATAATTGACGCGGCCGATCTCGTGCAGCCAGGAATGCTCGGGGCCGATGCCGGGATAGTCGAGGCCGGCCGAGATCGAATGCGCGTCCTGGATCTGGCCGTCGGCATCCATCAGCAAATAAGTGCGATTGCCATGGAGCACGCCGGGACGGCCGCCCGCGATCGAGGCCGCATGCAATTGCGTGAGCCCGTGGCCCGCGGCTTCGACGCCGAAGATTTCGACAGAGGGATCGTCGAGGAAGGGATGGAACAGGCCCATCGCGTTCGAGCCGCCGCCGATGCAGGCGACCAGCGAATCCGGCAGGCGTCCTTCGACCTCCTGCATTTGCGCTTTCGTCTCGTTGCCGATGATCGACTGGAAGTCGCGCACCAGCATCGGATAGGGATGCGGGCCCGCGACCGTGCCGATGCAATAGAAGGTGTTGTGCACGTTGGTGACCCAGTCGCGCAGCGCCTCGTTCATCGCATCCTTCAGCGTGCGCGTTCCGGACTGGACCGGCATCACCTTTGCGCCCAGCATCTCCATGCGGATCACGTTGGGCTGTTGCCGCTCGACGTCGACGGCGCCCATATAGACCACGCATTCCAGGCCAAAGCGCGCGCACAGCGTTGCGGTGGCAACGCCGTGCTGGCCGGCGCCGGTCTCGGCGATGATGCGCTTCTTGCCCATGCGCCGCGCCAGCATGATCTGGCCGAGCACATTGTTCACCTTGTGCGAGCCGGTGTGGTTGAGCTCTTCGCGCTTGAGGTAGATCTTGGCACCGCCGAGATGTTCGGTGAGGCGCTCGGCGAAATACAGCGGCGAGGGCCGGCCGACATAGTTCTTGAGGTAGCCGTTCATCTCGGCCTGGAAGGCCGGATCGGCTTTGGCCGCGGTGTAGGCCTTCTCCAGGTCGAGGATCAGCGGCATCAGGGTTTCGGCGACGAAGCGACCGCCGAAAATGCCGAAATGACCGCGCTCGTCGGGTCCGCTGCGATAGGAATTTGGTTTGGCGATGTTCATCGAACGCTCAACTCTTGAGTGGCGCGCGCGGCGCGAATGAAGGCCTTGATCAGCTCCGGGTCTTTCACACCGGGAGTGCTCTCGACACCGGAGGACACGTCGACGCCGCCGGCGCGGGTGACGCGGAGGGCTTCCGCGAGGTTTTGAGTATGGAGGCCGCCCGAAACCATATACGGCAGATCAAGCTCCAGGTTTTCCAGCAAGTGCCAGTCGAAGGGGGCACCGAGGCCGCCGGGCCGGGTCGCATCCTTCGGGGCACGGGCGTCGAACAGGATGCGGTCGGCGACTGCGGCATAGCCGGGCAGCACGGCGAGATCGGCTGCGGTCGCGACCGGCACCGCCTTCATCACCGGGCGGCCGAACTTCTGTTTGATGTCGCGCAAGCGCGCCACGCTCTCATGGCCGTGGAGCTGGAAGATATCAGGCGACAGCGCATCCATGATGTTGTCGAGCGTGGCGTCGTCGGCATCGACGGTCAGCGCCACCTTGAGCGCGCGGCTTTTCACCTGCCGGCCGAGCTCGCGCCCCGTCTCCAGCGAAACGTGCCGCGGCGAGGGCGGAAAGAACACGAACCCCACCATGTCGGCGCCCGCGTCGAGCGCCGTTTGAAGCGTCTCGCGCGTGGACAGGCCGCAGATTTTGACGAGCAGGGACATGGTCTCAAAGCAAATTGAGGCCGCAAGTGGCGGCCGGGAAACGGGCTTTTCAGTTGGGGCCGCTTCTACAACGTCGCGCGCTGCTTGTCTCGCCCGATGGCCCCGTAAAGGCCTACCCCAGAGGGAACGGGGAGGCGCTGGGCCCCCGGCTTCGACGCGGCCGCCTGGGCCTGCAGCCCGGCCAATTCGCCCCTCGCGGCCCGGGCATCCGCCTCATGCCGGCGTGCGGCGCGGCGCCAGTGCCGCTGGCCGAACCAGACCGCGCAGCCGCCGACCACGACACCCAGCGCGGCCGTCAGGATCAGCAGCAGGAACAACGGAATGTCGCGCGACAGCGCCGGATCCTTCGCCATGAATGGATCGAAGGAGACGGTGACGTCATGCCGGTTGGCAGCCGCAAAGGTCACCAAGATCAGGACCAGCGGAGTCACGAACAGCCAGGTCAGAAATTTTCGCATCGGGTGTCGCTCGCCTTGAATCACCTGCCGCCGCATCGAACGGCGGTTCGGCTAAGCCCGGACGACAAACTTAATCGGGCGCGCCCGGATCCGGATGGTCGCGGTTGAGCCGCTCACGCATTTCCTTGCCGGTCTTGAAGAACGGAACGCTCTTCTGATCGACGGGGACATGGGCGCCGGTGCGCGGATTGCGGCCGGCGCGGGCGGGGCGATGCTTGACCGAGAAAGCGCCGAAGCCGCGCAGCTCGACGCGGTCACCGCGTGCGAGTGCCGCTACGATCTCTTCGAGAATCGCATTCACAATGTTCTCGACATCCCGCTGGTACAGATGCGGGTTGTGCTCGGCGATACGCTGAACAAGTTCGGATTTGATCATCGAGAGATAGGACCCGGAAGCGTGCGGATGACCATTTCCGTGAAAATGCCTTGATCTGTCAAGACGCTAAATGAAGGTTGAGCGTCGTGAAAATGCGTGACATTTGCCGAAAAAGCGGGCTGCAAGGCTACCCGCCAGACGGGAAAAAGGTCCGGAACTCGCGTTGTTCCTTCAGTTTCAGGTCAATTCGACGCAGCCGGCTGCCACAGGGCCAGCATTCCATCCAATCCGGCACGGTCGACCGCCTGCGCCAGGCCAGTTTGCTCGATCTGATGCGCAATCGCGCTGAATCCAAGCGCTTCCAGCGTTACTGAGGCCGCCGTCTTGAGGAACGTCAGGTCGCCGAAGCGGGGCTCGAGCTTGTAATCGCGCACCGAAAGACCCTTCTTGACGCCCTTCTGCTCCTCGAGCCAGGCGACCGCAGTCTTCTCGTCGCCGAGCTGATCGATCAGCTTGAGATCGATCGCCTGGCGGCCGGTGAAGACGCGGCCATCGACGACTTTTTCGAGCTGCGTGTCATCCATGCCACGGCGCTGCTTCACCAGATCCTTGAACCAGGCATAGGAATCCTTCACCAGCGCATCCAGCGCGGCGCGCGCTTCCGGGCTGGTCGGCTCAAAACCGTTGGGCGCAGCCTTGAGAGGCGTGGACTTGACCTCCTCGACCTTGACGCCGACGGTCTTCAGCAGCTCCGAGAAGTTCGGAAACTGGAACAGCACGCCGATCGAGCCGACCAGCGAGCTCTGCTGGGCGATGATGTGATCGCTTGCGATCGCGGTGATGTAGCCGCCGGAGGCCGCAAGGCCTTCGACCACGACGACCAGCGGCTTCTTCGCCTTCAGACGCGTCAAGGAATCATAGAGCTGCTCGGAGCCGGCGGTGGTGCCGCCGGGCGAATTGACGTGAACGATCACGGCGGCGGCCTGCGAATTCTCCAGCCGCTCCAGCGCGTGCGTGCGCTCGGAATCGCTGCGGATCAGGCCATCGATCTCCACACGTGCGATTGAGCCTGCGGAGACGAAGCTGCCGCGCGCGCCGGGCGTTGCGATCAGCGCAAAGCCCGCGATCGCAGCGATCGCGATCAAAGCGGCCATCACGCGCCAGAACGTCAGCTTGCGGCGGATCCTGCGGCGATCGACGATGATGTCCGAATCGAGCGACATCGAGATATCTCCAAATGAAAGGCCGCTGACGTTGTGCCGTCACGACGTGACCATCAGCTTGCCTGGATACATCAATTGCGGCGCAATTTGAAGAAAACAAGGCCTCTGGCTGCGTAGCCCGGATGGAGCGGCAACAAAAAAGCCCCGGCTTACGCCGGGGCTTCGATGTCAGCGAAATCAGCGTTTCGCTTACTTGCTGTCGCGGTTCTTGAGCGCGGTGCCCAGGATGTCGCCGAGCGTCGCACCCGAATCCGAGGAGCCGTACTGCGCGATGGCTTCCTTCTCTTCGGCGACTTCGAGCGCCTTGATCGACACCTGGACCTTGCGGGCCTTCTTGTCGAACTGGATCACGCGGGCATCGACCTTCTCGCCGACGGCGAAGCGTTCGGCACGCTGGTCGTTGCGGTCACGCGCGAGCTCCGAGCGCTTGATGAAGGTCGAGAAGTCGGTACCGGCGATCTTCACCTCGATACCGCTTTCCTTCACTTCGAGCACTTCGCAGGTCACGACCGCGCCCTTCTTGACATCGCCCGGCTCGGCGAAGGGGTCGCCTTCGAGCTGCTTGATGCCGAGCGAGATACGCTCCTTCTCGACGTCCACATCGAGCACCACGGCCTTGACCATGTCGCCCTTCTTGTAGTTGTCGATCACCTGCTCGCCTGGAAGCTTCCAGTCGAGGTCGGAGAGATGGACCATGCCGTCGACGTCGCCCTCGAGGCCCAGGAACAGACCGAACTCGGTCTTGTTCTTGACCTCGCCCTCGACCACCGAACCGGTCGGGTGACCTTCGACGAAGACCTCCCAGGGGTTGCGCATGGTCTGCTTGAGGCCGAGCGAGATACGGCGCTTGACGGAATCGACTTCCAGCACCTGCACGTCGACTTCCTGCGAGGTCGACACGATCTTGCCGGGGTGCATGTTCTTCTTGGTCCACGACATCTCGGAGACGTGGATCAGGCCTTCGATGCCCGGCTCGAGCTCGACGAACGCACCGTAGTCGGTGATGTTGGTGACGCGGCCGGTGAAGCGGGCACCCAGCGGGTACTTGGCTTCGATGCCCTGCCACGGATCGTCGAGCAGCTGCTTCATGCCCAGCGAGATGCGGTGCGTCTCGTGGTTGATCTTGATGATCTTGACCTTCACGGTCTGGCCGATCGAGAGCACCTCGGTCGGGTGGTTGACGCGGCGCCACGCAATATCGGTGACGTGCAGCAGGCCGTCGATACCGCCGAGGTCAACGAACGCACCGTAATCGGTGATGTTCTTGACGACGCCGTCGATGACCTGACCCTCTTCGAGGTTCTGCACCAGCTCCTGACGCTGCTCGGCACGGGTCTCTTCGAGAACCGTGCGGCGGGACACGACGATGTTGCCGCGGCGGCGATCCATCTTGAGGATCTGGAACGGCTGCGCGTTGTTCATCAGCGGCGCAACGTCGCGGATCGGACGGATGTCGACCTGCGAACGCGGCAGGAAGGCAACGGCACCGTCGAGGTCGACGGTGAAGCCACCCTTGACCTGGTTGAAGATGACGCCCGTGACCTTCTCGTTGTTCTGGAACGCCTTCTCGAGCTTGCCCCAGCTCTCTTCGCGGCGCGCCTTGTCGCGCGACAGCACGGCCTCGCCGAGGGCGTTCTCGATGCGATCGAGGAACACTTCCACCTCGTCGCCAACCTTGATCTCGCTGTCACGGCCGGGGCCGGAAAATTCGCGCAGCGCAACGCGGCCTTCGGTCTTCAGGCCGACGTCGATGACGGCCATGTCCTTTTCAATTGCAACCACCTTGCCCTTGACGACCGAGCTCTCCTGCAGGTTGCCACCAGCGAAGGACTCGTCGAGCATCGCGGCGAAATCGTCACGCGACGGGCTATAGGTATCAGCGGAAGTCGAAGCCATTTGTTCTCCAGTTGCGGAAATCTTGCCGGCCGTTGGGTTCATGGGCGTATCGCGCGCGCAGTGTCGGAAGGCCCGCAAGACCTTCGAGCGACCGCTCGTTGCCCCGGCTTGGCGCCGAAACAGCGGAAGCGGGCCGGCAGAGGCCCGCGCGTTCGATACGTGGAAATCGTTGTGTCCGGAGCCTGGATCGCGTCGGTCCCTAAACAGGGACCGAGAGTATCGACCTCAAAGAGCGGGAGCGGGCAATTCCTCCAATGACGGCTGCGGCTTAACCCCGCGACCGGCCCGCTCGGACGGCCTCGATAATGTCGATGGCGGCCCGGACGCCGCCTTCTATATCCAGTTGGGAGTTATCTAGCAAGTAAGCATCCGCGGCTGGTTTTAAGGGCGCAATCGGCCGGTTCTTGTCCCGTTCGTCGCGCTGGATGATGTCGGCCAGCACGGCCGCCTCGTCTGCCTCCTCGCCCCGCGCCCGCGCCTCCATGGTGCGGCGGCGGGCCCGGACCCTGGGGTCGGCCACGACGAAGATCTTCACGTCGGCATCGGGGCAGATCACGGTTCCGATGTCCCGTCCGTCCAGCACCGCGCCGGGCGGATCGGCGGCGAATTGCCGCTGGAAGTTGACCAGGACCTCGCGAACCCTCGGGATGGCCGAGACGATGGACGCGCCCTCGCCCGCCTTCTGGGTCTTCAGGGCGGGATTGCCGAACCTTTCCGGATCGAGTTCCAGGGCGGCCTGCACCGCCGCGGTCTCGTCCCTGAGATCATGGCCGGACTCCATCAGGGCGTAGGCGACGGCGCGATAGATTACGCCGGTATCGAGATGACGGTACCCATAGTGATGGGCGAGGCGCTTGCCCAGCGTGCCCTTGCCCGAAGCCGCGGGTCCGTCGATGGCGATAATCATGAAAACTCGGCCCCAAGGGAACGCATCATCGGAATGAAGTCAGGGAAACTTGTGGCAATGAAGGCGGTGTCGTCGACAGTCACCGGCTGGTCGGAGGCGCAGCCCATCACCAGCGCGGACATCGCGATGCGGTGGTCCATATGGGTGGCAACAGTACCGCCGCCGGGGACATGGCCGCGACCCTCGACGATCAGATCGTCGCCGGAGATGGTGACCTTCACGCCGTTGACGCGGAGCATCGCCGCCGTGGCCTCGAGCCGGTCGGATTCCTTGACGCGCAGCTCCTGCAGGCCCCGCATGATCGTGGTGCCTTCGGCAAACGACGCTGCCACTGCCAGCACCAGATATTCATCGATCATCGAAGGCGCGCGCTCCGGCGGCACCTCGACGCCGCGCAGCTTTGAGGCACGCACGCGCAAGCGCGCCATCGGCTCGCCGGCATCGCCGCGCACTTCGCTTTCCTCGATGGAGGCGCCCATTTCGCGCAGCGTCGTGAACAGGCCGGTGCGCAGCGGATTGGTCATGACATCGGAAAGAACGATGTCCGAGCCTTCGACAATCAATGCCGCGACGATCGGAAAGGCCGCTGACGAGGGATCAGCGGGCACGATGACGGTCGCGCCATGCAGTTCGGGCTGTCCAACCAGCGTGATGCGGCGGCCGTGAGCCCCCTCGGCGACCGAGGTGATGTCGGCGCCGAAATGCTTCAGCATCAGCTCGGTGTGGTCGCGGCTGGCCTCGCTCTCGATCACGGTGGTGGTGCCCGGCGCGGCGAGGCCCGCCAGCAGCACCGCCGATTTGATCTGGGCCGAGGCGACCGGGGTCTTGTAGGTGATCGGCAGCGGATCGCGCGCGCCCTGGATGGTCAGCGGCAGGCGGCCGCCCTCGCCGCCAGAGACGACCTTGGCGCCCATCTTTTCGAGCGGATCGAGGATCCGGCGCATCGGGCGGCTGCGCAGCGAGGCATCGCCGTCGAAAATCGCCGAAATCGGGCAACCGGCGACGGCGCCCATGACCAGCCGGCAGCCGGTACCGGAATTGCCGAAATCCAGCGGCGCCTTGGGCTGGGCGAAGCCGCCGACACCCACTCCGTTCACCTTCCAGGCGAAATCGCCGGTGCGCTCGACCTTGGCGCCGAGGGCCTGCATCGACTTGGCGGTGTTGAGGACGTCCTCGCCCTCGAGCAGGCCCGTAATGCGGGTCTCGCCGACCGCCACCGCGCCCAGGATGAGGGCGCGGTGGGAGATCGACTTGTCCCCGGGCACCCGTACTTTTCCGGTCAGGGGACCGCTTGAGCTCGACTTCAGGGGTGTCGGCTTGTCGGAATGGGTCAAGATTGTGTCCTTGGATGCGCCTCGGAGGCTGGCGGGCACCTACCACATGGTCTCCCCGCCGTCACGAGCATGTCTTTCTCTCGTAATGCGCTATTGACAGCGGGCCGCCAACTAGCCAAGTGAAGCACCGCTTTTCAGACATTCCCAGGATTCCTCTGCCGTGGCCAAGTCCGAACTCGGAACCAAACGTATTTGCCCGACCACGGGCAAGAAGTTCTACGACCTCAACAAGAATCCGGTGATCTCGCCCTATACCGGCGAAGTTGTGCCGATCGCGCCTGTGGCGCCGGCCCGGATGCCTCGCGGCGCCGAAGCCCGTCACGCAGCAGCCGCCGATACCGCGCCGGAGCCGGCGGAGGTCGAGGAGGTCTCGCTGGAGGAGGCTGATGCCGAGGAGAACACCGGCAAGGTCAAGGCCGTCGTTCCCGAATCCGAGGACGATATCGAGGTCGACGAGACCCTCGACGACGACGATGACGATGATTCGACCTTCATTGCCGACGAAGAAGAGGGCGATGAGGACGTGACCGACATCATTGGCGATGTCGGAGGTGATGAAGAGACTTGAGATCAGTCCTGATCTGTGAAAAAGGGTGCACCGCGCGAGTCGAAAGGCTCGCCGGTCGGGAGTGATCCCCCAGGATCATCCCAAGGTTAAGGGGCCATAGCTCAGCTGGGAGAGCGCTTGCATGGCATGCAAGAGGTCGGCGGTTCGATCCCGCCTGGCTCCACCAGCCTTCGCTCGCTTCGCGAGCTTCGGCTCGGCAAGCCAACTCCGCTCTATCGTAGCGAAGCTAGCGAAGGCTGCCGCGGCGTAGCCCGGAGGGCGAAGCCGGGCTTCAGCGGATCGAAAGCGGGTGTAAGCTCTCCCTCGACAGCTGGGGAGCGTGCCGTGAAATACGTCTACATCCTTGAGAGTCTTGATTCCCTCCACTGCTATGTCGGAATCACCGACGACCTGCGTGCTCGTCTGACAAAACATAATGCCGGCGAGGTGCCCCACACATCAAAGTACGGGCCATGGCGCATTGAGACCTACCTTGCGTTCAGCAATGAGAAGCAGGCCTTCGCATTCGAGAAGTGCCTGAAGTCAGCGTCCGGCCGCGCCTTCGCCAAGAAGCGCCTCTGACTTGTCCCTACTCCCCAATCACCGCATTCAACCGATCCCTCAGCGCGACGATCTCGTCCTTCATCGCGACCAGCTCCGACACCGAGCAGTCCGAGGCCGCCAGGATCGACTGCGGCACGCTGCGCGCCTTGTCCTTCAACGCATGGCCCTGCGGGGTCAGCGCGATCAGCACCCGACGCTCGTCCTCACTGCTTCGCGTGCGCTTGACCAGATGGGCGGCCTCCAGCCGCTTCAGCAGCGGCGTCAGCGTGCCTGAATCAAGAAACAGCTTCTCGCCGATGTCCTTCACCGGCACATCGTCGCGCTCCCACAGCACCAGCATCACCAGATATTGCGGATAGGTCAGGCCGAGCCGGTCGAGCAGCGGCTTGTAGACGCGATTGAAGGCGTGCGCGGCCGAATAGACCGCGAAGCAGATCTGGTTGTCGAGGCGTTGCGGATCGAGGGTCGCTGATTTCCGGGCCATAGAGAATCTCTCGAGACTGACCCGCATTGTGGGACCGGGCGGGCCCACATTCAATTGCGAACAATTAAATGTGAGGCACGCCAATTTCAATTGCACGCAATCTAATTGTTTGCAATACAGATCGCACCCCAACCCGAAGTCCCCCTGAGGAGACGAAAATGTCCGTGAACGTCCTCTACAAGACCAGCGCAAAAGCCACCGGCGGCCGCGACGGCCATGCTGCGACCCTCGACGGCGCACTCGACGTCAAGCTCACCACGCCGAAGGAGCTCGGCGGTGGCGGCGGCGCCGGCAACAACCCCGAGCAGCTGTTTGCGGCCGGCTATGCCGCCTGCTTCATCGGCGCGATGAAGTTCGTGGCCTCGCAGGGCGGCCCGAAGGTTCCCGCTGATGCCTCCGTGACCTCGACTGTCGGCATCGGCCCACGCGCGGCCGGCGGCTTCGGTCTCGACATCGACCTGGCCGTCTCGCTGCCGGGCCTGTCCCGCGCGGACGCCGAGGCGCTGGTCGAGAAGGCGCACCAGGTGTGCCCGTACTCCAACGCGACGCGCGGCAACGTCGACGTTCGCCTGACGGTCGTCTGACCCGACGGTGAATTGGCTGGCCCGGGATCCCCCTCGGGCCGGCCGTTACCGCGAGATTTCCCACGCCGCGGGATTGCGCCGCGACGCATACGCCCCCACGCGACAAGCCATTGCTGGCGCGTTCGAACCTCGCTAGGCCTGTGATCAATATCGACACAGGGAAGCGAAGGCATGACTGAAGCCGTTTTGGGCGCAATGAGCGGGCTGCGCGTCATCGATCTCACGCGCGTACTCGGCGGTCCCTACTGCACCCAGATCCTCGCCGACCACGGCGCCGACGTGATCAAGGTCGAGCCGCCCGCCGGCGACGAGGTGCGCGACTGGGGTCCTCCCTTCCACGACGACGACGCGGCCTATTTCATCGGCATCAACAGAAACAAGCGCTCGATCGGACTCGACCTCGCGTCCGAAGGCGGCCGCGTCGTGCTGCTCAAGATGTTGGAGACGGCCGACGTCCTGATCGAGAATTTCAAGCCGGGCACGCTGGAGAAATGGGGCATCGGCAACGATGTGCTTGCCCAAAAATTTACGCGCCTCGTGCATTGCCGGATCTGCGGCTTCGGCGCCGACGGCCCGCGCGGCGGCAATCCCGGCTATGACGCCATCATCCAGGCCATGACCGGCATGATCGCGGCGACGGGGTCGCCCGAGAGCGGCCCGATGCGGATCGGCGTGCCGCTGGTCGATATCACCACCGGCCTTTACGCCGCGATCGGCATCCTGATGGCGCTCTCCGAACGGCAACGCTCAGGCAAGGGCCAGTTCCTGGAGACGACGCTGTACGAAACCGGCCTCGCCATCATGCATCCGCACACCGCGAATTATTTCATGCATGGCAAGCCGCCCGGTCTCACCGGCAACGAGCACCCGAACCTCGTGCCGTACGCGATCTTCCCGACCAAGACCGACGACATCTTCATCGGCGTCGGCAATGACGGCACCTTCCGCAAGCTCGCCAAGGAAATCGGCAAGCCCGAGCTCGGGACCGATCCGCGCTTTGCCCGCAACAAGGACCGCATCGCCAACCGCGAGGCGCTGCGCGCCGAGCTCGCCGCGGTATTCAGCCAGCACGAGGCCGAGCCGCTGTGCAATCGCCTGCTCGCCGCGGGCCTGCCCGCGGGCCCCGTGCAGAAGATCGACCAGGCGCTGACCAATCCGCACACCATCGCGCGCGGCGATGTCATCGAGAAGGACTGGTACAAGGGCGTGGCCTCGCCGATCCGGCTCGACCGCAGCAAGCCGAGCCTGCGCCGGCTGCCGCCGAAGTTCAGCCAGCACTCCCAGGAGGTGCTGGGCGAGTTCGGCTACTCAAAGTCGGAGATCGACGCGATGGTCGAGAGCGGCGTGGTCTGCGGGCCCGAGCGCAAGCGCTAGGGCCCCTGACCTCCTCTGGCGCTATGATGCCGCAGTGCGGCGCGGGCATCGGTGTGCACCGCGAACAGCTGTGGCTGCGCGCGGCGCGTTCGCCTATTTGATGGCTTCCCTTTTCCAGCGCTTGCCGCTTTCGTTTCGGCCGCTTACACAGTCATGTGAACGTCATATGGCGCTGCTAGCGCAAGCGCTTCTTTATTGACGGCTGAGGGAGGTTTCTTGATGGCTCTTCGATTTTTTGGGGCGGCTGCCACTGTTGCAGTCGCTGTCGGCATGACGGCTTCGCCGGCGCTGGCCGTGACTGAAATCCAGTGGTGGCACGCGATGACCGGCCCCAACAACGACGTCGTGGTCAAGCTGGCCAACGATTTCAACGCATCGCAGAGCGACTACAAGATCGTTCCCACCTTCAAGGGCAGCTATGCCGACACACTGAATGCCGGCATCGCAGCGTTCCGCGCCGGCAACGCACCGGGCATTATGCAGGTGTTCGAGGTCGGTACTGCGACCATGATGGCCGCCAAGGGCGCCATCAAGCCGGTCTCCGACCTCATGAAGGAGCAAGGCGAGAAGTTCGACCCGCAGTCCTATCTGCCGGCCATCACAGGTTACTACTCGACCGCAAAGGGCGAGATGCTCTCGTTCCCGTTCAACTCGTCGAGCATGGTGATGTGGGCCAATCTCGACGCACTGAAGAAGGCCGGCATCGACGCGCCGCCGAAGACCTGGCCCGAGGTGTTCGCCGACGCCAAGAAGCTGCACGCAACGAGCCCGACCTGCGGCTTCTCCTCGAGCTGGATCACATGGGGCCTGATCGAGCAGTTCTCGGCCTGGCACAACATTCCGATCGGCACCAAGGCCAACGGCCTTGACGGCTTCGATACCGTGCTGGACTTCAACAACCCGCTCGAGACCAAGCTGCTCGAAAATCTCGTCGAGCTTCAGAAAGACAAGAGCTACGACTATTCCGGTCGCACCAATACCGGCGAAGGCCGCTTCACTTCAGGCGAATGCGCGCTCTACATGACGTCGTCGGCCTTCTATCCGAACGTCAAGGCGAACGCGAAGTTCAACTATACGGCCGTTCCGATGCCGTATTTCCCGGACGCCAAGGATGCGCCCCAGAACTCCATTATCGGTGGCGCCTCGCTGTGGGTGATGGGCGGCAAATCCAGCGAAGAGTACAAGGGCATCGCGAAGTTCTTCACTTTCCTGTCCGACACAGATCGTCAGGTTTATCTGCACGAGGTCTCCGGCTATCTGCCGATCACCAAGGCGGCCTACGACAAGACCAAGGCGTCGGGCTTCTATGAGAAGAACCCGATCCTGGAAGTGCCGTTGAAGGAGCTCACCAACAAGCCGCCGACCGAGAACTCGCGCGGCCTGCGTTTCGGCGGAATGGTGCAGATGCGCGACGTCTGGTCCGAGGAGATCGAGGCGGCACTCGCCGGCAAGAAGTCGGCCAAGGATGCACTCGACGCTGCCGTCTCGCGCGGCAACCAGATGCTGCGTCAGTTCGAGCGGACCGCGACCAAGTAGGACCTCATCAGTCGTGGCTGTGGATGGTCCGCAGCCACGACTCTCAGCGAGTGAGGCGGGGGCTTCATGGAGAACCGGGCGATCTTTCCAGGCAGGCTGCTCGCCTGCCTCCTGGTATTTCCGCAGCTTGCGGTGTCCCTGATCTTCTTCTATTGGCCGGCTGCGCAGGCGCTCTGGCAATCGTTCCTGGTGCAGGATGCCTTCGGGCTCTCGACCGAGTTCGTCTGGTTCGAGAACTACGTCAACCTGCTGAAGACTCCCGAATACTATCACGCGATCGGCACGACCTTCTTTTTCTCGCTGCTCGTCGTGTTCTTCTCGCTTGCGATCGGCCTGCTGCTCGCTGTCATGGCGAACCGCAACATCGCTGGCGTGCAGATCTATCGCACCTTCCTGATCATTCCCTACGCGGTCGCGCCTGCGGTGGCGAGCGTGCTATTCATCTTCATGTTCCAGCCCGGGCTCGGCATGATCGCGCGCGCTTTGCAGCGTAACGGCATCGATTGGAATCCAGTGCTCAACGGCAATCATGCCATGATCCTGATCGTCATCGTCGCCGTCTGGAACCAGATCAGCTACAATTTCCTGTTCTTTCTCGCCGGCCTGCAGTCAATCCCGAAGAGTGTGATCGAGGCCGCTGCGATCGACGGCGCGAGGCCAATGCGGCGGTTCTGGACCATCGTCTTTCCGCTGCTGTCGCCGACGACGTTCTTCCTGATCGTCGTCAATATCACTTACGCCTTCTTCAACACGCTCGGCATCATCGACACCGCAACCGAAGGCGGCCCGAACGGCTCCACCTCAACGCTCGTCTACAAGGTTTTCCTGGACGGCAAGGCCGGCTCGGACCTCGGCGGCTCGGCCGCGCAATCCGTGATCCTGATGATCATCGTCGTCGCGTTGACCGCGGTCCAATTCCGCTACGTCGAAAAGAAGGTCCATTACTGACAATGGTCGAGCATCGACGATTTGGAAATCTGTTGCCGCACCTGGTGCTGATCGCCGGCGTGATCGTGGTCGCTTTCCCGGTCTATCTCGCGATCATCGCCTCCACCCACGACAATTCCGTCATCGCCAACGGCCAGATGCCGCTGTATCCGGGCGGCCACGCGCTGGAGACCTACTGGAACACGATCATGTCCGGCACCGGCAAGACGACGCGCGAGCCGGTGGGCAGCATGTTGCTGTCGAGCTTGATCATGGCGGTTGGTATTGCGCTCGGAAAGATCGCGATCTCGATCATATCGGCCTACGCCATCGTGTTCTTCAACTTTCCCTTCAGGATGGCGACGTTCTGGACCATCTTCATCACGCTCATGCTGCCGGTCGAAGTGCGAATCTTTCCGACCTACAAGATCACGTCCGACCTGCACATGCTGGATTCCTATTCCGGCCTGATCCTGCCTCTGATCGCGTCGGCAACCGCGACGCTGCTGTTCCGGCAGTTCTTCATGACGGTGCCGAAGGAGCTGGTCGAGGCCTCGAAGATGGATGGAGCAGGTCCGATCCGCTTCTTCTTCGATACGCTGCTGCCGCTCTCGGTGACCAACATCGCCGCGCTGTTCGTGATCCTCTTCATTTACGGCTGGAATCAGTATCTCTGGCCACTCCTGATCACGACGCGCGACGATATGCAGACCATCGTGATCGGCATCAAGAAGATCATCGATGTGAAGGACGCACTCACCGAATGGTCGGTCGCGATGGCCACCGCGGTGCTCGCGATGCTGCCGCCGGTGGCGGTCGTCGTGCTGCTGCAACGCCTGTTCGTCAAGGGCCTGATCGAGACGGAGAAATAGGCCCATGGCCAATGTTACGCTGCGCAACGTCCGCAAGGCCTATCCCAACGGCTTCGAGGCCATCAAAGGCGTCGATGTCGATGTGGCCGACGGGCAGTTCTGCGTGCTGGTCGGTCCTTCGGGCTGCGGCAAGTCGACCCTGCTCAGAATGGTAGCGGGGCTCGAAACCATAACCTCGGGCGAGATCAACATCGGCGGCCGTGTCGTGAACCAGGTCGAGCCGGCCGACCGCGACATCGCGATGGTGTTCCAGAACTACGCGCTCTATCCGCATATGAGCGTCTTCAACAACATGGCCTACGGCCTGCGCAACCGTGGCATGAAGGAAGCCGAGATCAAGACCCGCGTCGAGGAGGCCGCACGCATCCTCGAACTGGGGACGATGCTCACCCGCAAGCCAGGGCAGCTCTCCGGCGGCCAGCGCCAGCGCGTCGCCATGGGCCGCGCCATCGTGCGCCAGCCGAAGGTGTTCCTGTTCGACGAGCCGCTGTCAAACCTCGACGCCAAGCTGCGCATCTCGATGCGCGTCGAGATTCGCAAATTGCAGCGCCGGCTCAACGTCACCTCGATCTATGTCACCCACGACCAGCTCGAAGCGATGACGCTCGCCGACATTCTCGTGGTGATGAATGGCGGCCAGGTCGAGCAGGTCGGCAATCCGCTCGCGATCTACGAGAAGCCGGCGACGACTTTCGTCGCCTCCTTCATCGGTGCGCCGCCGATGAATCTGATGTCGACACGGCAGGACGAGATCAAACCGCAGCTCGGCGGCAGCGCCGGCGAAGCCGACATCCTCGGCATCCGGCCGGAAGATCTCGCCATCACCGACCAGACGCCATCGGGCGGTGTTGCACTGTCGCTGACGATCGACGCGATCGAGCGCGTCGGTGCAGAAACCTTCGTTTACGGATCGCGTGCGCAGGATCAGCAGGGCGTCGCGACAAATCCGGGCGAGTTGCCGCCCGGCGAGGTGATCGTGCGCATCCCCGGAACCGAAGCGCCGGCCATCGGCCAGAAGATCCGTGTCGCCGCAGTCCGCAACAAGCTGCATTTGTTCAGCGGCGACGGACGGAAGCGGATCGAGATCTGACCGGTTCCAGCCCCGATCGGCGAAACAACCCCATGCACAGTAGAAGGGGATCTGTTTTCATTGGGATAAATCGCCCGAAAAATCCACATCGCGACCCGACGTCGCAAGGAGTGAATCCACACCCCCCGCTACGTGCTTGAACCCACACGGGGATATGCCCATATTGCTGACCAAGGGGTGCCTTGATCGGGCCCCGAAACACCAAAGTCGCTTCGAGAGGACTTTGTAAACTATGTCTCGTGTTCCCACGCTTTCCAGTCCGTTCCTTCTGGGCTTCGACGAGATCGAGCGCGTGCTCGATCGCGTCGTCAAAGGCGCCGACGGTTATCCTCCCTACAATATCGAGAGGTGCGGCGGTGCTGACAACCAGCCCGAGCGCCTGCGCATCACGCTGGCGGTCGCCGGTTTCACCCGCGATCAACTCGATGTAACCATTGAGGAAAACCAGCTCGTCATTCGCGGGCGGCAGCAGGACGACAAGACCCGGCAATACATCCATCGCGGCATCGCCGCGCGCCACTTCCAGCGCACCTTCGTGCTGGCGGAGGGGATGCTGGTGCTGGGTGCGGATCTGAAGAACGGGTTGTTGTCGATCGACCTGGCCCGGCCTGAACCGGAGAGGATCGTTAAGACAATCGCTATCAATGAGCACGAATAATGGAACGAGTAGCGGACTCGACCGCTTAGTTTCGAGAGAGGAGTCGAGACCATGAGTGAAGGTCACGTTGCGTTCGAATACGAAGCCAAGAACGTCTCACCCGAGACGCTGGCAAACCTCGGCGAAGGCCATATCGCCTATGTGAAGCAGATCCGCTCCGAGGATGTGCCCGGCCTGTTCCCCGAAGCCCCGAAGATCGCGCCCGGCCTCAAGCTGTTCGCGCTCCACGCCGCCGACGGCACGCCGATCATGCTGACCGACAGCCGCGAAGCCGCGGTCGCCAACGCCTGGAGCAACGAGTTGCAGGCCGTCAGCGTGCACTGACACGCGCTTCGCGCGACTAGAGATTTAGCGGGCATGCCTTCGCAGGAAGGCATGCCCGTCTTCATTTTGAGGTGATGTTTTCGCATCGCTATCGCGAGCCAACGGGAATTCGGCGATGTCCCTGCCCGCGCGCGGGGGCGGCCTCGGCTCATGCGCACGAGACCGTCATCAATCCGTGATTTGACATTTCATTCATGTTTGTCAAATCTGACAAAATGCAGGCCAAGGCCCCTCCGCAGGACCGTATCCTCGACGCCGCCATGCGCGTGTTCCGGCGCCACGGCTTCCGCCGCTCCTCGATCGAGCAGGCGGCGGAGGAGGCCGGGCTGACGCGGCAGGCGCTCTATCATCACTTCGCCTCCAAGGAGGCGCTGTTTCGCGCCGTGATCGAGCGGCTCTACGAGCAGGGGCTCGCTGCCGAAATCGCGGCCGCGAAGGCGGCGGAAGAAGCCGGCCTCAAGCTTGCCGACATCCTGGTCGCCGAGATCGGCGCGCGGATGCAGTCGCTGCTCGCTTCGCTCAAGGACTCGCCCCATACCGAGGAGCTGTTTTCCGAGCACCTCGCGCAGGCGCGCGACCTCTACCAGAGCTATGCCACCCGGTTCGCCGACGAGATCGCCACCACGATCGCGCGGGTGTGCCGCAAGCAGAAGCTCACGCTCGCAAGCGGCGTCTCCGTGCGCGAGCTCGCGCGCTGCGTCGAGATGGCGGTCCACGGCACCAAATCCGCTTTTCCGTCCATGCAGCCGGTCGACGCGTTCCTGAAACAGCTCGAGACCATGCTGCGCATGCTGATCGCAGGCGCGATGGTGCCGTCTGCGAAGAAATCCCCACGCAAAACGGGAGTTCGAAAATGACCACCACGACGATCAATGGAAGGCCTCTGGTGCTCCCCGACGATCCGGATGCGCTCCTGATCGACGTGATCCGCGATGGCGGCCTCACCGGCACCAAACTCGTCTGCGGCTCCGGCGTCTGCGGCGCCTGCACCGTGCTGCTCGACGGAACGCCGGTCGTGAGCTGCCTGTTGCCGGCGCAGGCGGCCGCCGACAAATCGCTGACGACCATCGAGGGTATAGGTAGCACCGGATTGCATCCGGTGCAGAAGGCGTTCATGGCGCACGACGCCCTGCAATGCGGCTTCTGCACGCCCGGCTTTGTCGTCGAAGCCACCGCCTTCCATGACAGCTGGCGCGGAACCAAGGGCACGGCGACACCCTCGCGCGAGGAGATCGCCGCCGCGCTCTCAGGGCATCTCTGCCGCTGCGGCGCCTATGAAGGCATCTATCGCGCCGTCGCCGAAGCATGTTCGGGCCGCTTCGACGGCAACGATCCCATCGCGCCGCGGCTGGAAGCCCGCGACAAGGTGACGGGACTGGCTCGCTACACCGTCGACATCCACCATGACGGCCAGCTCGAAGGCGTCATCCTGCGCGCGCACGTCGCGCATGCGAGGATCACCGGGCTGGATCTGGCGCCGGCGCGCGCCATTGCCGGTGTTGCCGCGGTCGTTCCGCTGCTCGACGATGACAACATGATCCGCTTCGTCGGCGCGCCGATTGCAGCCGTCGCGGCCAAGGATCGCCGCACCGCACTGAAGGCAATCGCCGCGATCACCTTCAGGCCCGAGCCTTTTCCCGCGGTGATCGGGCTCGATGCAGCGCGACGCGACGATGCGCCCGTCGTGTTCGAAAAGAAGGACCGCAAGCGTGCCGGCAACGTATCCGAGGGCGCCGGCGGCGCTCCGGTGTCGTGGAAGGGCAACGTGCGCGGGCCTTCGGCGCCGTTCTCGCAGAAAGCCAAGCAGGCCAAGAGCTGGCTTGACGAGGCGCGGGCGCAACGCAATCCGTTGCTAGTCGAGGAAACCTTCCGCGTCTCGACGCAACAGCACGCAAGTCTCGAACCACATGCCGCCGTGGCCAGGTTCGATGGCGATCAGCTTACCGTGCACATCTCGACCCAGGCCATTCACGAGAGCATGGAGAAGATCGCCAAGCGCTACGGCCTTCCGCACGACAAGGTGCGTGTGATCGCCGATCATGTCGGCGGCGGGTTCGGCTCCAAGGGCAGCGTTGGGCTGGAGACCATCGCCGCGATCGAGCTCGCGCGCGCCGCGAAGGCGCCGGTGCGGGTCGCCTTCGATCGCGAAGAGGAGCTTTCCGTCGCCGGCTATCGTCCGGCCGCCGAGCTGAAGCTGTCCTTGCTGCCTTCGACGGAAGGCCGCCTCAAGGCGCTGTCGCTCACCGCGCATGCCGACACCGGCGCCGCCGTGAACTCGCTGATCGCCGGCCTGGCGCGGCTGATCTATCCGGCCGAAGCAAAGGAGCTCGTCGACTTCGACGTGCTCAGCAATTTGCCGCCCGGCGCGCCGTTCCGCGGCCCCGGCGGTCCGCCGATGTCGTTTGCGCTGGAGCAGGCGATCGACGAGGCGGCGCTGCGCATGAAGGTCGATCCGATTCAGCTGCGCAAGCTCTGGGACCCCGATCCCAACCGCCAGCGATTGTACGACTGGGCCGCCGGCCTCGACGTCTGGAAGAGCCGCAAGCCGGCCGCCTCGCAGTCCGGCCGCTACCGGCGCGGCGTCGGCGTCGCCACCGGCTACTGGCTCTATCTCTGGCAGACCGGCTCCTCGGTCGAGCTCGCGGTCAAGGGCGGCCGCCTCGTCGCAAGCTGCGCGGTACAGGATATCGGCACAGGCACGCGCAGCGTGATCGCGAACACCGTCGCGAAAGCGTTCGATCTCGAGCCGCAGGATGTCGAAGTTCGCATCGGCCGCTCCAACCTGCCGCCCGGACCGGGGTCCGGCGGCAGCCGCGTCACCGCCTCGGTGGTGCCGCCGACGTTGCTCGCCATCGACAAGCTGAAAGCGGAAATCAAGCGCACCGCGTCTCGCACACCGGCTCCGGGCTCGAACGCGCCGTGGCGCGAGATGATCGCGGCTTCTCCCGACATCGCCGTGTCGGCGAAACGCCAGGAAGACGGCAAGCCGCCGCCCGGCGTGAGGCCCGCGCTGCACGAGGCCGGCCTCATGGGCCGGGTGTTCGGTTGGGTGCTGCGCCTGATGAACCACATGGTGGTCGGCGCCGGCGTGCCGAGCTCGGTGCAGGTGATGGAAGTCGAGGTCGATACCTGGCTCGGCCATGTGCGCGTCCTCAACGCCTATACGGGCCTCGCGATCGGCAAGCTCGCCGCGCCGACGCTGGCGCGAAGCCAGGCCGCAGGCGCGGTGATCCAGGGCATCGGCTACGCACTCTATGAAGCGCGGGAGACCGATCCTTCGAGCGGCCACATCCTGAGCGGCAGCATGGAGGATTACCGCATTCCCGGGATTGCCGACATGCCGAAACTGGAGGTGCATTTCGACGAGGCCGGTTTCGAGCATGTGCCGGGCGGCAGCGTCGGCATCGGCGAAGTCGCCACCGTGCCGACCTCGCCCGCGATCGCCAACGCCATCCGCGATGCGATCGGCGTGAGACTGACCGAAATTCCGTTCCGGCCGGATCGTCTGGTGGCCGCGCTGAAAGGGAGGGATGCAGCATGAGCGTCGCCGTCATGACCGCCGAGCCGACTGCCAAGCCCACGCCCGAATTCCGCGCCGGAGGCACCGACTTCAGCGAACGCCGCCGCAGCGGCGTGTCGCAGGGACTACCGATCGATATCTCGGCCACCGGCGACAAGGCGATCACCTGGGACGCCGACGGAGCAGCCCAGATCGGTGCGTTGACCACCATCGCCACGATCGCGATGGACGCACGCATCGCCGCTGCCTATCCCGGCATCGCGGCGAGCGCGCAAGGCCTCGCCACGCCACAGGTGCGCCAGGTTGCAACGCTCGGCGGCAATCTGGCGCAGCGTACGCGCTGCTGGTATTTCCGCCGGGCCGACATCGATTGCCTGAAGAAAGGCGGCAGCACCTGCCCTGCCCGGTCTGGCAATCATCTCTATGGCGTTGCCTTCGATCTCGGGCCTTGCGTCGCGCCGCATCCCTCGACCATGGCGGCGGCTCTGCTGGCCCATGATGCGACCATCGCCACTGACAGGCGCAGCGGATTGACGATCGCCGGCCTGCTCGGCGATGGCTTGGTCGCGCACGCCGATCATACGCTCGCAGCAGGCGAGATGATCAAGAGCATTGCGCTTCCCGCTCCGCTCGAAGGCGAGCGCGCTTCCTACAAGCGCGCGATCAGCCGAACCTATGCGGAATGGCCGCTGGTGGAACTCTGCGCCCGCGTCGTGATCGCCGACGGCAAGTTCCAGCTCGTGCGTCTCGCTGCCGGCGGCATCGCGCCCGTGCCGCTTCGCCTCGCCGCCGCGGAAGTCGCGCTTCATGGCAAGATTGCCAATGCGGCATCGATCGAAGATGCGGCGAAAGCGGCGACCTCGGGCGCCAAACCATTGCCGATGACGGCCTACAAGCTCGATCTTCTGCAAGGGCTGATGCGCGACGTGCTGGAGCGGCTTTTGGATTAGCTGGTCGCACAGGCGGCACCCCATCACGCTCTAGCCGCCTGAGCGACCCGCAAGCCGCGCGCGGATGTCAGGCTTCAGCACCTTGCCGACCTTGGAACGTGGCAGATCGTCCCAGACTTCGATCTGCTTCGGTGTCTTGACGCTGCCGATCTGCTGCTTGACGAAGGCCGCCAGCGCCGTCGCATCGACACTCTGGCCGGCGCGAGGCTGCACCACGGCGACGATCCGCTCGCCCCATTTCTCGTCCGGAAGGCCGATCACGGCGCAATCCTGCACGGCCTCATGCGCCCGCAGCGCGTTCTCGACCTCGATCGAGTAGACGTTGAACCCGCCTGATATGATCATGTCCTTGGCGCGATCGACGATATAGAGGTAGCCGTCGTCGTCGATGTAGCCGATGTCGCCGGTGTGGTGCCAGCCATGCGCGGAGGCCTCCGCCGTGGCCTCTGGATTCTTGTAGTAACCCTCCATCACCAGCGAGCCGCGGACCACGATCTCGCCGCGCGCGCCCGGTGGCAGCAGATTGCCGTCGCCATCCATGATGCCAGCCTGCACCAGCGGGCTGATCCGCCCGGCCGAAGCGAGGCGCTGCATCGCGATGGTGCCGTCGGCGTTGTAATGCTCAGCGGGCGCCATCATCGAGATCATCATCGGCGCTTCGGTCTGGCCGAACAGCTGCGCCATCGGCCCGATGCGCCGGAGCGCTTCCGCGAGCCGGGCGGACGAGATCGGCGCCGCGCCGTACCAGAAGCATTGCAGCGATTCGAGGTTGGCGGAGTCGAGCTTGGGATGATCGAGCAGCATGTAGATCACGGTCGGCGGCAGGAAGGTGTGCGTGACACGGTAGTGCGCGATCAGATCGAGGAATTCGGCGATATCGGGGTGATGCATGATCACGATGCGACCACCGAGCGTCATGATCGGGAAACACAGCACACCGGCCGCGTGGGTTAGCGGCGCCAGCGCGAGATAGACCGGACGTCCCCTGAAGGGATAGCCCATCAGCGTCAGCGCCGTCATGGTCTCGATGTTGCGGCCCGACAACATGACCCCCTTCGGCTTGCCTGTGGTGCCGCCGGTACCGGGAATCATCGCGAGATCGTCGACCGTCTCGCGTTGATAGGGATCCTCGGTGAGGCCGGCGAGCCAGCTCGCGAACGAGGGCGCGAAGGGCAGCTCGGCATCGAGGCAGACGAGGACGCGCAGCTTCGGCAGCGCTGCTCGCATCGCCTCGACCATCGGCGCGAAGCCCGAATGAAACAGCAGCAGGCTGCAGTCGAACTGATCGAGGATGATGCGGTTTTCGGCCGCCTCGTTGCGGGGATTGATCGGGCACCAGACCGCGCCGGCGCGGGAAATCCCGAACACGCAGGCAAACGCGACCGGATCGTTGCCGGAGAGGATCGCGACCTTCTCGCCGGGCGCGATGCCCGATCGATCGAGCCCGCGCGCGACGCGATAGCTCAGCTGCTGCACCTCGCGATAACTGAGGTCGCGCCCGTCCATGGTCAGGCACGGCGCATCGGCGCCGAGCGAGGCGCCTTTGTCCAGATAGTCGATGAAGCGCATGGTCGCCCCCGAAGCATGTAGAGGTCAGGTTAGAGTCGCGCCGCGTCGTAGATCCACCTCTCCCTTGGGAGAGGTCGGCGCGCAGCGCCGGGTGAGGGGTTACGGTCTCGCGTTGAGCCGCGGCCCCTCACCCGATTTGCTGCGCAAATCGACCTCTCCCCGATGGGGAGAGGTAAAGAAGGATCGCCGTCGCCGCCATGTCCCCTAATCGTGCACGGTCAGAACAGGCTTGCTGACCAGACCGAAACTGCGCAATTGCCCGAGCAGCTCGTGATGGCCGAAGGCCTGGCAGCCGGAGGCGAAGCCGACGCGCTTGGGCGGCTGCTGCAGCAGGTGGGCGGCGGCATAGGCCTGCAGCATTCCAGTCTGCTTGTAGTTGCTGTTGCCGTTGATGACGCAGTGCGCGCGCCCCAGCGGGCCAGAGGCATGCACCGAATCCAGCGACTTGTTGACGCGCGGGTTCTCGCGCGGCGGCATGGTGTTCATCACGCCGGCGGCGGTCTGCGCCAGCGCGGCGTAGCGGTCGTCGGGGTTCATGTCCTTGGTCGCGTCCAGCGCGGCGGCGACGATCTGCGGCACGCCCAGCATCAGTCCACGATTGAACACGCCGCCGAGCACCTTCACATTGGCCACGCGCGGATCGCGCTTGAACCAGACGGGATGCGAGGTGCCGCCCCAGGGCAACGCCAGCGCCAGCTCGTGCTGGCCGGGGATGGCGAGGTTGTAGAGGCCGGCATCGGGTTGATGCTCGACATATTTGTTCTGCTCCAGATAGTAGGCCTTGGCCATCGCGGCGTTGACCAGAATGGTCTGGGTCGAGGCGATGGTCGGGCTGCCGCCCCAGAACACGGCGATATCAAGCGTGTCGAGGCCAGGCGTCTCCAGGCACAGTTGGGCTGCGATCTCACCGGTGGTGTACATCTGCGCGATGCCCGGCGCGAGCAGCAGCCCGGCATTGGCGAATTTGGTGCCCCATTCCTGCTCGAGCGTGATCAGCCAATCCTGCTCGCCTGTGGTGTCGGTGTAGTGGCATCGGGACGCCCAACAGGCCTGCACCACCTCGCCGCCGAACTTGGCGAACGGACCCACGGTGTTGAGCACAACCGAGGCGCCGTTGAACAATTCCGTCAGCGCGCTCACGGTGTGCGGCACTTCCACCACCTCGTAGTCGGCGGTCTCGATGCCGGCCACGTTCGCCTTCATCGCGGCGTTGAGCTTCTCGGCGCTGCGGCCGGCCGCGACGAAGGGGATGTTGTATTCGCGCAAGTATTCGCAGACCAACCGGCCGGTGTAGCCGGACGCGCCATAGACGATGACGGGCTTCTTCGCACTCATAGCTTTCCTCCGGAAATTTTTGTTGTCAGGTTTTGCAGTTCACATGCCCATGCCGCCATCGACCGGCAGTCCGATGCCGGTGATGAAGCGCGCCTCGTTCGAGCACAGGAACACCGCGGCATTGGCGATGTCGCCGACCTCCGCGAGCTTGCCGAGTGGCGTCTGCTCCACCACCGAGCCGACCGCGGCGTTGACGTCGGGCGCGAGTCCGATCTTGACGATGTCGTTGGCGAGCTGCATGCCCATGTCGGTCGGAATCAGGCCGGGATAGATGCAGTTGACGCGCACGCCGAAGCCGAGCTTGCCGGCTTCCATCGCGCCGACCCGCGTCATGCGGTCGACCGCGGACTTCGTGCCGGAGTAGACGGCGATGCTCGGGAAGGCGATCGTCGCCGCGACGGAGGCGATGTTGACGACAGCGCCACCCTTGCCGGCCGGCCCGCCAGGCCGCATCGCGCGGAAGGCGTGCTTCATGCCGAGCACGGTGCCGACGATGTTGACGTCGCACATCCGCCGCGCGTCCTCGGCTCTGACCTCCGAGATCAGCGACGTGATCTCGATGCCGGCGTTGTTGATGAGGATGTCGTAGCCGCCGAGAGTGGCGACAGTCTTGGCCACCGCCCGCTCCCATTGCGCGTCATCGGTGACGTCGAGCTGGACGAAGCCCGTCGCGACATCTTCCTTGGCGATTGCGGCTGCGCTGGCGCGGCCGGCCTCCTCCAGAATGTCTGCGATCATGATCGAGGCGCCGGCTTGGGCCAGTGCCTGCGCGATCGCCGCGCCGATTCCCCTCGCACCGCCGGTGACCAGGGCTTTCCTGCCCGCAAGGCTCTTCCCATTCATGACGCACTCCTCCGTTGCTGGTGATTGATCGTGGGGCGCTATGCGCGCACCAGGTCGTTGGGCGCTGGCCATTTGGCCGCGCCCAGCGAAGCGTTCCTCCATGGTCGGACGTCTTGACGACTGTCCAAATTCTTGGTGCGAACCTCCGCCAGAATCTTGACACTTGTCAAGAACCAATTTGACAGTTGTCAAGGGAAGTGGTTGTGAGGGGGATGGAGCGATTCCGCTGACAACGCGGTATAAGTCGTTGAAAGAACGGGGTCTGAGGAAGGGACGCGATGGCGCGGCAGGTGACGGGAGCGGCCCGGCGTGTGGCCGATGCGGCCGAGGTGCTGCGCGACGAGAAGTTCAACGCGCGGCGCATCGAGCTTGCCGAGGCCGCGCTTGAAACGCTCGGAGAGCTCGGCTTCGCGCGCACCAGCCTGCGCGAGATCGCGCAGAACTCGGCCTTCACGCACGGCGTGTTCCACTATTATTTCAGCGACAAGCTCGACCTGATCTGCTGCTGCGTGCGCCACTACAAGGCGAAGTGCGTGACGCGGTATGACGAGGTCGTCGCGACGGCAACGAGCCGTGACGAATTGACGGAAGGTTTTCTCGCCAAGCTCGCAGCCACGCTGCAAAACGAAGCCCGCATGCACCGGCTCTGGTACGATTTGCGCTCGCAGGCGATGTTCGAGGCGGCGTTCCGCAAGGACGTGCTCGAGATCGACAAGAGCCTGGAAGCGATGATCTGGCGCATCGCCTCGCGCTACGCCGAATTCGGCCGCAAGCGGCCGGCGTCGTCGCCAGCCGCGCTCTATGCGCTGTTCGACGGTCTGTTTCAGAGTGCGCTGCTCAAGCACCTCGCGGGTGACAAGGCGGCTGTCCCCGAACTGCTCGACGAAGTCCGGCGCCTGCTGCCGACGGTGTGCTGAGGCGAATGCGAGGCGTTACGCCGCGGTCGCCGGCGGCAGGGCCAGCACCGAATAGATCGCCTGGGCGTCGCGCGAGGCGCGCAGCTTCTTGGCGATGTCCTGATCACGCAGCAGGCGGGCGATGCGGGCGAGCGCCTTCAGATGATCGGCGCCGGCGCCTTCGGGTGCGAGCAGCAGGAACACGAGATCGACCGGCTGGCCGTCCATTGCCTCGAAATCGATCGGACGATCGAGCCGGGCGAACAGGCCAAAGATCTTCTCGAGCTTGGGCAGCTTGCCGTGAGGAATGGCGACGCCGTAGCCGACCGCGGTGGTGCCGAGCTTCTCGCGCTGGAGCAGCACCTCGAACACCGAGCGTTCGTTTTGTCCGGTCAGTTCCGCAGCCTTGGCCGCGAGCTCCTGGAGCGCCTGCTTCTTGCTGTTGACCTTCAATGCCGGGAGAATCGCCTCGGGAGCGACCAGATCGGTAATCGGCATGGAAGTGTTCCGGAGTGAATTAAACCGTCAGGTTCCGAATTGGCCGTCTCGATCAGATCGAGCCCGACCGGCGTCAAGAAGGTCAAGCAGGAGGAGGACTTAGCCCCGGTCCTGATGTGGGGCGCTTCTACTCCAACGCAATCCCGGTGCCAACTCCCGCGTGCGGCTTTGCAACGGTCATTGTTAAGACCTGTGGTTGATACGGGGTTGCCCCGGACACCGGTCTAACCCCCCGATTTGGTGCCTGGCGGGTCGATCCAGCCGACATTGCCGTCGGCCCGGCGGTAGATGATGTTCACCCGGCCGGAGGACCCATGCTGAAATACCAGGCAGGGTGCCCCGCTGAGGTCGAGTTCCATGACAGCTTCGCTGACCGACATCTGCTTCAGCGACGTCGTGGCCTCGGCGATGATCACGGGGCTATAGCCGGTGACCTCGTCCTCGTCGTCGCCCTCGCCGGGGGCCTCGAGCACGTAGGCGGTGGCGTCCATCGCGGCCAGCGCCGCGGAGGCGACATGGGCCTTGCGGGCCGAACGGTCCTTGAGCCGGCTCTTGTAACGCTTGAGGCGCTTCTCGATCATGATCAGCGCCTGGTCGGCGCTGGCATAGGCGTCCTGCGCGTTCGAATCGGCTTCCAGCGTAATCCCGGAATCGAGATGCAGCGCACAGTCGGTGCGGAAGCCGAGGCCGTCCTTGCTGAGCGTGATGTGGCCGGAATAATTGCCGTCGAAATATTTACGCAGGACCTCTTCGGTCCGGTCGGTGACGCGGCCGCGAAGGGCCTCACCGACGCTAACGCTCTTGCCCGAGATCCGAAGAGTCATGTGATGCCTCGCTTGGTTCAATTGGCCTAGCTTGGATCGGTCGCGATGGGGGGAAGAGAGTAGCGCGATTTCGCGCCAGCGCAATCAGGCCGGTTCGGTGTTGCGGGAACGATCGGACATTGCGGTGGAAAGGACGTTACCAAGAGCGCTCTGCTTGTCGCGACGGCGTTGCACCGAGGACGGAATGCGCATGGCTTCGCGGTACTTCGCGACCGTGCGGCGGGCAATATCAATGCCCGAGGCGCGCAAGCGTTCCACGATGGTATCATCCGACAGGATCGCGGCCGGCACTTCCGAATCAATCAGCTGCTTGATGTGGTGACGCACGGCTTCGGCCGAATGCGCCTCACCGCCGTCAGCCGAGGCGATCGAGGCCGTGAAGAAATATTTCAATTCGAATGTGCCGCGATTTGTCGCCATGTATTTGTTGGCGGTGACGCGCGACACCGTGGATTCATGCATCTGGATGGCGTCGGCCACCGCCTTCAGATTCAGCGGCCGCAGATGCGCGACGCCATGGGTGAAGAAGCCGTCCTGCTGGCGCACGATCTCGGTGGCGACTTTCAGGATGGTGCGGGCGCGCTGGTCGAGAGCGCGCACCAGCCACGTCGCGTTCTGCAGTGCATCCGTGAAATACGACTTGTCGCCATCCTTGCCGATCTTCTTCGACAGCTCGGAGTAATAGGTCTGGTTGACCAGCACGCGCGGCAGGGTGTCGCTGTTGAGCTCGACATGCCAGCCGCCGTCAGGACCCGGGCGGACATAGACATCAGGCACCATGGCCTGAAGCCGCGCCGAGCCGAACTTCATGCCGGGCTTGGGATTGAGCCGCCTGATCTCGCCGATCATGTCGGCGATGTCCTCGTCGTCGACGCCGCAAAGCTTGCGCAAGGACACGATGTCGCGCTTTGCGAGGAGATCGAGATGCTCGACGAGCGCCTGCATCGCCGGATCGTAGCGGTCGAGCTCGCGGAGCTGGATCGCAAGGCACTCGCTCAGGGATCGCGCACAGACGCCGGGCGGATCGAATTTTTGCAGCACGGCAAGAACGCCCTCGACGTCTTCTTGCGTTGCGCCAAGCCGCTCGGCCGCGCCGCCAAGATCGGGCGGCAGATAGCCGGCTTCGTCGACGAGGTCGATCAAATACTGCCCGATCATGCGCTGGGCCGCGCCAGTGAAGGCCACCGACAGCTGCTCGGCGAGATGGTCGGACAGCGTCATCTCTGCCGCGACGAAGGCTTCAAGATTGTAGTCCTCGTCGCCCGAGGCGCCGCCGCCCCATTCGGTGTAGGTGGTCGGCGCAGCGTCCTGGGCGTTGCGTGCGGCCGCCTCGGCGGGCTCCTCGGAGAAGACGTTGTCCAGGCCCGTATCCAGGGTCTGCTCGATCTCGGCGCGGGAGCCGAGATCCTTGCTCATCCATTCTTCCTGGCCAGGCTCGAAGGCCTCGCCACTGCCGCCAAAGCCGTCGTCGGCGCCCTGATTGCCTGAATCGTCGCCATCATGGTCACTGAACTGGCCGGGTTCAGTCGGAGCTTCGCCGCCGCCCTCGTCGTTGGCCCGCTCCAGCAGAGGGTTACGCTCGAGTTCCTCCTCCACGAAGGTGGTGAGATCGAGATTCGACAGTTGCAGCAGCTTGATCGCCTGCATCAGCTGCGGCGTCATGACCAGCGACTGCGATTGCCGGAACTCTAATCTCTGCGAAAGCGCCATCTAACAAGAACCGTTCCCGAAAATTGGTCCGATTCTTGCTTATCTTAGTCCCGACCCGATGTACACGGCTTGACTAGACGGAAAAAAGGGCTAGAGGCGGAATTCCTCGCCAAGGTAAAGGCGACGGACATCCGGATCCGCGACGATCTCGTCCGGGCTTCCCTCCGTCAGGATTTCGCCGGCATAGACGATATAGGCGCGATCGGTGAGGCCGAGCGTCTCGCGGACATTGTGGTCGGTGATCAGGACGCCGATGCCGCGATTGGTGAGGTGGCGGACGAGGTCCTGAATGTCGCCCACCGCAATCGGATCGATGCCCGCGAAGGGCTCGTCGAGCAGCATGTAGTTCGGACGCGTTGCGAGCGCGCGCGCGATCTCGACGCGGCGGCGCTCACCGCCCGACAGCGCGATCGACGGTGATTTTCGCAGGCGCGTGATGTTGAATTCGTCGAGCAGCGAGTCGAGCTGCTGCTCGCGCTTCTTGCGCGAAGGCTCGACGACCTCGAGCACGGCGCGGATGTTCTGCTCGACGGTGAGGCCGCGGAAGATCGAGGCTTCCTGCGGCAGATAGCCGATGCCGAGCCGCGCGCGCTGATACATCGGCAGCTTCGTGACATCGTGGCCATCGAGCTCGATCGCGCCGCGATCGGCCTTGATCAGGCCGGTGATCATGTAGAACACGGTGGTCTTGCCGGCGCCGTTCGGACCGAGCAGCCCGACGGCTTCGCCGCGGCGCACATAGATGCTGACGCCGCGCACGACCTGGCGGCTGCCAAAACTCTTTTCCACGCTATGCACAGCCAGGAAGCCGGGTCGCCGCAACAGTTGCGGCCCGCCCGTGCCGTTGGTCCTGGCATTGGACTTCGCACTGGATCTGGCCTGGGGAGGCGGGGCCGCCGCCGGCCTTGGCCGCGGCGGGGCCTCGACGCCATAGGGATCCGAGGCGTGCATGGGCTGCTCACGCGCGATCGGCGGCGCATCCCTGACAGGGCTCGGCATGAGCCCGCCGACGCTGTCGCCGAGCGCGGTGATGTCCTGACGGGCAAATCCTGGCCGGCCGCGCTTGGCGGGGCGCCGTCGGAACATGCTGAAAAGATCGACCATCCCCGCCTTCTAGCCTTTCACGACAATCTTGCACGACGATCGTGCGTGATCTCGCGATCTGCTGCACCGGCCCCAGCGATTCGCCGGCACAGCACAGCATGAGTGAAGGGATGTCTCATGCCCAGTGAAACACGCCCGAAAAGCGGCGAACCCCGCTTCGAAAGCCCGTGGGGTAGATACAATCTTGTCGGGCCGGCTTCAACCTGGCGGCCGCAAATTATTATATAAGCTATTGATTTACTTTGGTTTACCGGGGATCAGCGACGGCATCGCCGGGCCCGAGCCAGGCGTTGCGGGCGTCCCGCATTTCCCGTCCGAGCCGCCCTGGGACTGGATGAACAGACCCTGCACCTTGCCGCTGTCGGATTCCACCCGGGAGACGCCGGTGGTCATGTCGACCTTGAGGCGGTCGCCGCGCAGCACATTCTGGCACTGGGTCAGCACCACCTGGCCACCAGACCCACCTAGCATGGTGATCAGGTTGGTCTTGGTGTCGAACACGGCGGTCTCGCCTGTCACCACCTGGTCCTTCTGGGTGACGACGACATTGCCACGCGCTTCCAGCCGCTTGATCGAGGAGGCGCCGCCGGGCCCCGGCGTCGCCGACTGTATCGGCGGCGCCGCCTTCGCGCCCTTGACGGGCGCGGCCTGCGGCGCTGGCTGCTTGTCGCTGCTGGATTCGTAGAACACCACCAGCGTCTTCGAGGTCATGGTGGTGTCGCCCTGCACGACCTTCACATTGCCGGAGAAGGTTGCTTCCTTCTTTTTGTCGCGCATTTCGAGCGCGGCGGCCTCGATCTGGATCGGCTGATCGCGATTCTGCGAAAAGCCCTGCATCGCGTTGGGCACACCTTGCATCGTGCTCTGCGCAACGGCTGCGCCTGTCGCGATGATCAGCGCAGAAGCTGCAATGATGGCGCGACGCTTGATGTCGTTGCGCGGGAAAACATCAATCATGAAAATCACTTTGAGTTCGCAGATTTGTTCTTCGACTTCGTCGGCGGTGGTGGTGGCGGCGCCGGCTGCTCGACGGGCGCATCGCCCGTGCTGATCTTGTCCAGATGCATCACCACATTGCCTTCGAAGCGGATGACATCGCCGCCTTCCGTGATGCGCAGCTTGTCGGCGGTCAGCGTGCCATTGGTCAATTTGACGTCGACATGCTCGTCCGAGGAGACCGTGCCCTTGTTCATGTCGACGAAGGCCGAGTTCAGCCGCGCCTCGTAGCCGGTCGAGGTGCGCACGAAGACATCCTTGTGCAAATCGAGCTGCTGCTGCTTGTTGTCGAAGCGGCCGGTGCGGGCATCCAGGAACACGGTCGACTGGTCTTCCATCAGCACCTTCGAGCGCAGATCGGCGAGATCGACATGGTCTGGATCGGTGATGTCCTGCGTCGCCGTCTTGGCCCAGAGCTCATACGGCCGCTGGTCCGTCGTGAAGCCGGACATGTGCGGCGACTCCATCGTGATCTTGGTGCCTGTCACCACGAGGTTTCCGGAATCGACCTTGATGGGGATCATGCTGAAGGGGTTGAGGAAGGTCGAGACCGCGACGATCGAGGCCATGGCCAGAACCACCGTCACCGGCACGGCGATGCGCAGAATCCGCACCAGGCGACTGTGGCGCGCCGCGCTGGCAAACTTCGCCGCAAGCGCGGCGTCGTAGGTGGGAAACTGGGCCGAATTCACCGCTGCTCCGGAGGCATCGCTTGCCTGGTCAGAAGGCTCCAATCGAGGGCGCCCCATTGTACCCGCGACCGCTGGAATATGCAGCCCGCGACAAACCGGTACGAAAGTGTCCGAAACGGGGCGGCAACCCTAACCTAGCGGCCGCTAAGATGTTCAGGAATGGGCGAAAATGTCCTCTTCCTCCCAGCCCTGGAGGTCGAGCAGGGCCCGGGTCGGCAGGAAGTCGAAACAGGCTTTTGCCAGTGCAGTGCGGCCCTCCCGGACCAGCATGGCATCCAGCCGCTCGCGCAGGGCGTGCAGGTGCAGCACGTCGGAGGCAGCGTAAGCCAGCTGCGGCTCGGTCAGGCTGTCGGAACCCCAGTCGCTGGATTGCTGCTGCTTGGAGAGATCGACATTGAGCACCTCGCGGACGAGGTCCTTGAGGCCATGGCGGTCGGTATAGGTGCGGGTCAGGCGGGAGGCGATCTTGGTGCAGTAGATCGGCCCGGTCATCACGCCGAAGGTCTGGTACAGCACCGCGACGTCGAACCGGGCGAAATGGAAGATCTTCGTGATCGCGGGATTGGCCAGCAGGGCCTTCAAATTCGGCGCGTCGGTGTGCCCCTTGGGTATTTGCACCACGTCGGCGCTGCCGTCGCCCGGCGAGAGCTGAACCACGCAGAGCCGGTCGCGATGCGGGTTGAGGCCCATGGTCTCGGTGTCGATCGCCACCGCCGAGGTGTAGCGGGAGAGGTCCGGCAGGTCACCGCGATGTAGGCGTACGGTCATGGCGTTTCAAACCCTCAATCGAATCGTCGGTCGGCAGCATAGGCTAATCGGATGGTCCGCGATTTAGCCATTAGGGACAGGCCGCGCAAGCAGCAACGGCTCAGATCGCCGCCAGCATGATGCAGACCATCGCCGCGACCGTGGCGCGGCTGGCGCCGTCACGGAAAGCGTAGATGATGGGATCATCAGGCATCTCGCGGCGATGCGCGATCATCAGGGCCCGGCCGAACCAGTAGAGCAGCAGCGGGGCGAGCAGCCACAACATCCAGGGGCGGCTATAGAGCGGCGTCACCGCCGAGGACGAGACGTAGAGCGCAAACACCGTCACCGCATTCATCGCGCTCGCCGCTGCCATCGCGGCGATGATGTGCAGATCGCTGATGCGATAGTCGCGGTTGGAGGGATCGGCAAGGCCCTCGCCCTGGCGCATGCTGAGCTCGCTGAAACGCTTGATCAGCGCCAGCGAGGTGAACACGAACAGCGAGAACACCATCAGCCATTCCGACAGCACGACGCCGGCGGCGACGGCGCCGGCGACGATGCGCAGGCAATAGAGGCCGGCGAGCGTGACGACGTCGACCAGCATCTTGCGCTTGAGCACCAGCGAATAGGCGATGGTGGTGACGAGATAGGCGACGAGCACGCCGAGGAAGGTCAAGGAGATGCAAAGGCTCGCACCGAAGGCGAACAGCCACAGCACGGGAATCGCCGACAGCGCCGACGAGATCTTGAGGTCACCCGCAGCCAGCGCACGGTGGCGCTTGGTCGGATGCTGGCGATCGGCGGCGAGGTCGAGCAGATCGTTCATCAGATAGGCGCCCGACGCACAGGCCGAGAATGCCAGGAATGCCAGCAGCGTGGTGCCGAGTGTCGCGATGTTCACCTGATGCGCGGTGAGAACGGGCACGAACACCAGCGTGTTCTTGGCATATTGATAGAGGCGCAGCGCCTTCGCCCAGGTTCGGAGGCTGGCGCGATCGCTGGTGACGTAGTCGATGCGCTCGATCGCGGCGCGGTCGAATGGCAGATTGTCACCGGCCGCGAGAGCAGCCGGCGTCACGACGCCGTCGAACCCGAGATGCGCCGAAATGCCGGCCGCCTGGTCGGCAAAGCGGCCCGCGACCAGAAAGACCTTCGCGCCCCGCGCCCGCGCCGCCAGCGCCCGGTTCAGCACATCGGCATCATAGGGAAGGTGGGCGTAGTCGAGCTCGGCGCGTGCCAAAACCTCCGTGAGTGCCGCCATGCCCGGACGTCCGCGCGCGCCGAAACGGGCCAGCATGCGGGCGGGGCTGGAGAACAGCGCCTCCATGAGCAATTCCGAGCGTAGCAGGGCGCCTTCGAGATCGATGACGAGGGTACGAGCCGGTGCCGCCGTCGCCTGCGGCGCGGCCTCACTCCGATCGTACTGCCAGGCAGGTTGCTCCATCCGAAAACGCTCTGACTTACCGCGACACGACCGACCCAAGGGCTAGGGGGAAGCGGGAAAAGGACGGCCGCGAGCCTAGGCGGCATTGGCTAAGGGCGGCTTAACCCTGCCGGCAAAGGGGATCGGGCCGCCAGCTGTTGCAGGGATCCCACAATCCGGCGCACGCTGGATATACCAGCGGAACCTGAGGCCTGCGCCCGTGGAAATCGGCGGCGCCCACCCTATCTGAGCCCGGTTTCTCATACGCATCAGGTGCCATGACAGACCAGACGCTCGCCGCGCCGATCGACGATCAGCATGAACGCCGGCGCGGCTTTTCGCGCTACCAGTCGCTTCTGGTGGCGCTGCTCGCCTTTGCGCAGTTCACGATCATTCTCGACTTCATCATCATGTCGCCGCTCGGCGCCATCATGATGCCCTCGCTCAACATCACGGCCGGGCAATTCGGCGTCGCAGTGTCGGCCTACGCGTTCAGCGCCGGATTGTCGGGCATCCTCGCCGCCGGCTTTGCCGATCGCTTCGACCGCAAGCGCCTGCTGCTGTTCTTCTATGCCGGCTTCACGCTCGGGACTCTGCTGTGCGCGCTGGCGCAGAATTATCATGTGCTGCTGCTCGGCCGCATCGTGACCGGCTTGTTCGGCGGCGTGATCGGCTCGATCGTGCTCGCCATCGTCACCGATTTGTTTCCTCTGCAGTTGCGCGGCCGCGTGATGGGATTTGTCCAGACCGCGTTCGCCGCGAGCCAGGTGCTCGGCGTTCCCGCCGGCCTGTTCCTCGCCAATCACTGGAGCTGGCATGTCTGCTTCTTTGCGATCGTCGGCCTGTCGATCCTCTCGATCGCCGTCATCGCCTTCGCGATGGAGCCGGTCGATGCGCATCTGAAGCTGAAGCAGGACCGCAACCCGTTCCACCATCTGGTGGCGACGGTCAGCGAGCCGCGCTACACGCTGGCCTTCGCGGTCACGACGTTGCTGGCGACGGGCGGCTACATGCTGATGCCCTATTCCAGCGCCTTCACCGTGAACAATATCGGCATCGACATCGTGCATCTGCCGACGATCTACCTGGTCTCCGGCCTGTTCAGCATCGTCACCGGACCGCTGGTCGGTCGCGCGGCCGACAATTTCGGTAAATACCCGACCTTCGTGTTCGGCTGCGCGATGACCGTGCTGATGGTGCTGATCTACACCCATCTCGGCCACGTCTCGCTGGTGACCGCGATCACCGTCAATGTGCTGATGTTCGTCGGCATCTTCTCGCGCATGATCCCGTCGCAAGCGATCATATCGGCGATCCCCGATCCCACCCAGCGCGGCTCGTTCAGCGCGATCAGCGCCTCGCTGCAGCAGCTCTCCGGCGGCCTCGGCTCGGTGCTCGCGGCCGCGATCATCTCGCAGCAGCCGGATGGCTCGCTGCTGCATTTCGAGCGGATCGGCTACGTCGTCGTCACGACCACGATCATCACGCTGGTGGCGATGTATTTTGTGCAGAAATCGGTGGCGGACCGGGCTGGGAGGAGTGTCGTCTGAGGGCGCCTAGCCGTGGTGGAGACGCTACGAGCGGCGCTTCCAAGTCAGGGGATCGCGGCTCGTGTGAAACACCGCAATGACATAAACAGCATCTTGCGTTTCACGAAACACAAGGATTTAGGGGAAACGTCGAAGCAAAGCGCGGCGCGCGTCCTTGTAGGCCAGCGGAAACTGCTTTGGATTGTCCGCGACCCGGATCAGCGCCGCGCGCAAGGCGTCCCGAAATTGCGGCACAACCTGCGGAGCGTGGGTGTCGTACCAGCTGACGGCATCGGCGAGGTCGCCTCGTGCCGCCTTCGTAAAGAGGATCTTGGCCACTTATCGCGACCGGCGATCAAGCTCGGCTTCAACATCTTCCCAGGGAATCGCTTCGCTGCGGTCCGCGTCAAAAGTCGCAAGCCGACGGTCGAGTTCAGCCTCCTGCGCCGGAGTCAGCCGCACGTCGGTCGCAGAGAGGCTGTCCCAGAGCTCGCCGATGAGGTCGAGCCGTTCCTTAGGCGTCAAACGACTAATGTCGAGCGTTGCCATCGTCCGAATCCCTTTGGCCCTTCGCCAACGAAATCAAAATCCTCACGAACCCGTCGATACCAATATCGTTGTTACCGCGACCAGCGGGAAGGGGGAGCGTCTCCGAGCATAAATCGATTTATGGATCGATTCCGCAACATTGTTGCGCACCAAGCGCCTTTGGCACCATCTCGGGTGACCGCTCGCCAACCTTGGGACTGCGCCTTGAGGGGCATCCACAAGGGATAAATGGTGCCCAGGAAAGGACTCGAACCTTCACGGCCGTTAAGCCACTGGCACCTGAAGCCAGCGCGTCTACCAATTCCACCACCTGGGCATGCCGTTTGGGGCACGGAGGCGGTTACTACGGTTCGGTGACGCCGTTGTCAATTCATGGTTCTGGATGCCGATTGCGCATCGCACACCGCCCCGATACAAGCCTGATATCTCGCACTCTTCCGCAGGAATGGACCCCATGGCATCGAATCTGGAAACTCTCGTCACGGTTTTCGGCGGATCGGGGTTTTTGGGCCGGAATGTCGTCCGCGCGCTGTGCCGGCGCGATTACCGGATCCGGGTGGCGGTGCGACGGCCGGAACTAGCCGGCTACCTCCAGCCCTCCGGCAAGGTCGGCCAGGTCCACACCATCCAGGCCAATTTGCGCTACCCCGGATCGGTCGAGGCGGCGGTGCGTGATTCGCATGTCGTGATCAATCTGGTCGGTATCCTCACCGAAGGCGGTGCCCAGACCTTTGACGCCGTTCAGGCCAAGGGCGCCGAGACCGTCGCCAAGGCGGCGGCCGCAGCGGGCGCCAGCCTGGTGCATGTCTCGGCGATCGGCGCCGACGCTGATTCGCCCTCGCACTACGCCAGGGCCAAGGCCGCCGGCGAGGCCGCAGTCAGCGCTGCCGTGCCGTCGGCCACGATCTTCCGTCCCTCCGTGATGTTCGGCCCCGAGGACCAGTTCACCAACCGCTTCGCGGCGTTGGCGCGGATGTCGCCGGTGCTGCCGCTGATCGGCGGCGCGACCAGGATGCAGCCTGTTTATGTCGGCGACGTCGCCACCGCGATCGCGGACGCCGTCGACGGCAAGGCCAAGGCGGGCGCGACCTACGAGCTCGGCGGGCCTGAGGTGCTGACCATGCGCGAGATCATCGAGGCGATCCTCGCAATCACCGATCGTGAGCGCACCCTGGTGCCGCTGTCGTTCGGGCTTGCCCGGCTCAAGGCCGCCTTCCTGCAATTCGCGCCGGGCGCGTTCAAGCTGACGCCGGACCAGGTCACGCTGCTCGAGCGCGACAATGTCGTGTCGGATGCGGCGAAGGCCGCAGGCCTGACGCTGGAAGGTCTCGGCATCACCCCCGATTCGCTGGAAGCGATCGCCCCGCAATATCTCTGGCGCTTCCGCCCGCAGGGTCAGTTCCAGCGCATGGGCGTGT
This sequence comes from Bradyrhizobium zhengyangense, assembly GCF_022012555.1. Classification (NCBI taxonomy): domain Bacteria; kingdom Pseudomonadati; phylum Pseudomonadota; class Alphaproteobacteria; order Hyphomicrobiales; family Nitrobacteraceae; genus Bradyrhizobium; species Bradyrhizobium zhengyangense. The sequence continues at coordinate 743,841 of NZ_JAKLTZ010000002.1, forward strand.
AGGGATCTTTTAGGGAGCAGACCTCCGTCGCGGCGGCAACGTCGTCAAAACTTCAGCTTCTTGAACACTGCCTCCGGCAGCATCTTGATGATGAGCATCACGAGGCGCCAGATGCCGCTGACGTAAACGACGTCGGTCTTCTTCTCGACGGCATTGAAGATCGCATCGCCAACCACCGGCGCTTCGACGGTGAGCGGGCCGATCAGCTTCATGCCTTCAGTCATCTTGGTGCGGACGAAGCCCGGCTTGACGGTGACGACATGCACGCCGCCGCGGCTGGCGCGGGCGCGCAGGCCCGACAGGAAGGCGGAGAAGCCCGCTTTCGCCGAGCCGTAGACATAGTTCGAGGCGCGGCCGCGATCGCCCGCCACCGACGAGACGCCGACAACGGTGCCATTGCCGCGGCTCAAGAATTTTTCTGCGAACAGGCCGAGGATCAGCGACGGTCCCTCATAGTTGGAGCGCATGATCGTGGTGGCGTGGGCGAGGTCGCTCTCGGCCTTTTGCTGCACACCCAGCAATCCGACGATCGAGATCACGACGTCAGGCAAGACAGGAAGGCCGGCGACAAAGCCGTCAAAAGACGCGGTGTCGAGCACGTCGAAGGTCCGTGTGCTCGCTTCGATGTTGTAGCGCGCGCGCAGATCGGCGGCGTCAGGCTCGAGCGCGGCGGCATCGCGGCCTGCAAGGCCAACATCGTAGCCGGCCTTGGCAAAGGCGCGCGCGGCGGCGCGGCCGATATCGGAGGAGCCGCCGAGCACCAGAACTGACATGCGTGACGTCACGGCTTAAACCTCATCGAACAGGCGTTGTGACAATTTTGAGCGGATGTTGCAGGCAGGATCGAGCGATTTACGGATCGCCTTGAAGCGCGGCAGCGCCGGATAGCCGGCCTCGAATGTCGCGCGCGACTGGCGCGCATCCTTCGCCAGATAGAGCCTGCCGCCGGCGGCGACGACCACGCGGTCGATCTCGTCGAGGAAATTCAGGATGTCGCCCTTCACGGGGAAATCCAGCGCAAGCGTGTAGCCAGGCAGCGGAAACGACAGCAGGCCCTCGCCATGACCGAGCTTCTTCAGCACCGCGAGGAACGATGCATCGCCGCGCCTTGCGACGCGATCGAGGATGTCGCCGAGCACCTCGCGCGCGCCAGCTTCGGGGATCACGCATTGATGCTGGAGGAAGCCGCGCCGCCCATAGATGCGATTCCAGTCGCTGAGACTGTCGAGCGGAAAGAAATACGGATAGAGCGAGACCACACGGTCGCCGCCGGCGCGCCGCGCCCCCATGCGGTAATAGAGCTCGTTGAAGGCGCCGATGCTGTAGCGATTGAGCGTGATCGACGGCAGGTCGAGGGGCACCGCGAGCCCGGGAGCCTTGCCGACGGGAAACACCGCGGCGCCTTCGGCAAGCTCGTCCCTGCCGGCGTGCTCCCCGAGATAGATCAACGAGCGGCCAAGGTTACGCCCGCGCGCGACGCAATCGATCCACGCCACCGAATAGGTCGCGGAATCGCCGGCCTCGAGCGCACGCATGGCGGCATCGAGATCGGACGCGGATATCACCCGCTCGCGGATCCAGCCTGTTACGACAGAGCGCAGCCGCATCGTCGCTTCGAGAATCACGCCGGTGAGGCCCATGCCGCCGACGGTCGCAAAGAAGGCATCGGAATTCTGCTCGCGCGAGACTTCGATGGTCTCGCCTTGCCCGGTGCGCAGCAGAATGCTGTCGACATAGCGGCCGAAACCGCCCTCGCAATGATGGTTCTTGCCGTGCACGTCGGCAGCGATGGCACCGCCGACCGAGACGAAGCGCGTGCCCGGCACCACGAAGGGCAGGAAGCCGCGCGGGCCAAAGGTATCGATCAGGTCGGACAGCAGCACGCCGGCTTCGAGGCGAATGCGGCCCGTCGTCGGATCGAACGACCTCACCCGGTCGAACGCCGTCATGCCGATGGTTCTGGCAGCACCGATCGCGGCATCGCCATAGGCGCGGCCATTGCCCCGCGCCACGGAGCCGGCAACGACAGCCTCTCCCACGGCCTCGAACGACCGCGGCCGCAGCATTTCGGTATCGACGACCGGGAAGCGCCCCCAGCCGCTGACGAGGGTCATCATACAGCTCCGTTGCAGGGCGCGCGCCGCCCTGCCCCGCAAACTGCCTAGCGGTCAAAAGCTGATATTGCGTTGAGGCCCGTCAGCAAAGGTTAATGGCCCAGCGCCAGCGCGATCAGGCCGAGCGTGCCGACGATGACGCGCCACCAGGCGAAGACCACGAAACCGTGGCGAGTGACGTATTCCAGGAAACTCTTCACCACGATGATCGCGGTGATGAACGACACCACGAAACCGATCGCGACGATACCCATGTGGTCCATCGTCATCTCGGCGCGGCTCTTGTAGAAATCATAGGCGAACGCGCCGATCATGGTGGGGATGGCGAGAAAGAACGAGAATTCCGCCGCCGCCCGCTTGTCCGCGCCCAGAAGCATCGCGGCGACGATGCTGGCGCCGGAGCGCGACACGCCCGGGATCATCGCCACGCACTGCGCGATGCCGATATAGAGATACGTCAGCAGCGGAAACTTGGTGGCATCATGCTCGCGCGGCTTGAGATCGAGCCTGTCGACCCAGAGCAGGATGGCGCCGCCGACGATCAGAGAGAAGCACACCACCCACGGATTGAACAACATGCTCTTGATGTATTTGCCGGCGATGAGGCCGACGACGACAGCGGGCAGGAACGCCACCAGCACGCCGATCACGAAGCGGCGCGCATAGGCATCGCCCGTGAACATGCCGATTGCGACGTCCCACAGCTTCTTGAAGTAGAGGCCGACGATCGCGAGGATCGCACCTAACTGGATCAGAACCGTAAACGAATCCCAGAACGCACCCTCGCCGAGGCCGAAGAAGCGCTCGGCCAGTAGCAGGTGGCCGGTCGAGGACACGGGAAGGAACTCGGTCACACCCTCGATGATGCCGAGGATCACTGCCCGTATTGCATCTGACATATTTACGGTCCATTTCCGCTGGAAAAGCGGGGCTCTTCTCGCCTATTCGCCCCTCGCTCGCAATCGCAAAATGCGCTAACGCGCCCTTGCCTCGCTGATTTGAAGGACTAGTGTGGCGCCGCACAAACATTGATGGATTCTTAAGCACCATCAAATAGTCAAAGGCTTCATGTTTACGCTGTTTCATCATCCGTTCTGCCCGCATTCGCGCTTCATCCGCCTGATCGCGGGCGAATACGGGCTCGAACTGAAGCTCGCCGAGGAGCGCAGCTGGGAACGGCGCGAGGCATTTCTGCTGCTCAACGCGGCGGGCACGACGCCTGTCCTGGTGGACGATGAGCAGCCGCCGATCCCGGGTGCGGCCATCATCGCGGAGTATCTCGACGAGGCCTATGGCGCCGAGATGGGACCCAAGCGCCTGATGCCTGAGACGATCGCCGAGCGCGTCGAGGTGCGCCGGCTGATGGCGTGGTTCAACGAAAAGTTCTTCGAGGAAGTCTCGCATCCGCTCGTCACCGAGCGGATCTACAAGCGCTTCATGAGCGAGGACAATGGCGGCGGCCCGCCTTCGGCCGACGTGATGCGCGCAGCCAAGGCCAATGTGCGCTATCATCTGGCCTATATCGGCTGGCTCGCGCAAACGCGTAACTTCCTCGCCGGCGACCGGCTCACTTACGCGGATCTCGCCGCCGCGGCGCACCTCTCGGCGATCGACTATCTCGGCGACGTGCCATGGAGCGAGGACGACGCAGCAAAGGCGTGGTACGCGCGGGTGAAATCCCGCCCGTCGTTCCGCCCGCTGCTGAGCGAATGGCTGGCCGGCGTGCCGGCGTCGCGGACCTACGTGGACCTGGATTTCTGACGACCGATCCGACTGAACTGAAGGCGGCGCTGACGCGCGAGGCGCGCGCGCTCGGCTTCAACTGTATCGGCATCACCGAGCCAGGCACGATCGAGACGGCCGGCGCGCATTTTCTCGAATTCATCGCTGCCGGCGGCCATGGCGACATGGACTGGCTCGCGAACCAGCCGGAGCGGCGCGTCGATCCGCGCGGGCTGTGGGCCGACGTGCGCAGCGTGATCATGCTCGGCGTCAATTACGGCCCCGACCAGGATCCACTCGCGATCCTGAAGCAGCGCGCGCACGCCGCGATCTCGGTCTATGCGCAGGGCGACGATTATCACGACCTCATCAAAAAGCGGCTGAAGGCGCTGGCGCGCTGGCTGGTCGCGACTGCGCCGTGCGAGGTCAAAGTGTTCGTCGACACCGCCGCGGTGATGGAGAAGCCACTGGCGCAAGCTGCGCATCTGGGCTGGCAGGGCAAGCACACCAATCTCGTCTCACGCGAATTCGGCTCATGGCTGTTTCTCGGCGCGATCTACACCACGCTCGAACTGCCGCGCGATTCCGCCGAGATCGATCATTGCGGCTCGTGCCAGGCGTGCCTCGACATCTGCCCGACCGCCGCGTTTCCCGCGCCTTACAAGCTCGATGCGCGGCGCTGCATCTCGTATCTGACCATCGAGAACAAGGGGCCGATCCCGCAGGAGTTTCGCAAGGCCATCGGCAATCGCATCTATGGCTGTGACGATTGCCTTGCGGCGTGTCCCTGGAACAAGTTCGCGCAAGAAGGGCGCGAAGCCAAGCTCGCCGCGCGGGATGAGTTGCGTGCGCCCGGTCTTGCTGAACTTTCACGGCTCGACGACGCGGCGTTTCGGGCGCTGTTCACGAAGTCACCGGTGAAGCGTATCGGTCGTGATCGCTTCTTGCGCAATGTGCTGATCGCGATTGGCAACTCCGGAGAAGTTGCGTTGGCGGCGGAAGCGCGGCGATTGCTCGATGATGCGAGCCCGCTGGTGCGTGGCGCTGCGGTATGGGCGTTGGGGCATTTGCTGCCACCGAATGATTTCGCGGAAGCAAGGGCAACTGCTCTCGCGAATGAGCGCGACGAGAGCGTCTGCAAGGAATGGCGAGCCGCTTCCCAGACTTGATTTCCCTGCGCGTTCCCGCAAAGTCGCGCGCCATGACAACAAACATGCCTTTCTTCACCCGCGAGGGCGATACATTCCATCCGACGGAAGTGGCCAACGGCCCCTGGGATCCGAAATCGCTGCACGGACGCGTCATTATCGGTCTGCTCGGCTTTGCCATCGAGGAGCGCCATTCCGGCCCTGAATTCGTGCCGGCGCGCTTGACCGTCGACATGTTTCGGCTGCCGACCATCGACAAGCCGATCGAAGTGACGACGCGGCTCGTCCGTGATGGGCTGCGCATCCGCGTGGTCGAGGCGGAGTTCATTTCCGGCGGCGTCAGCATGGCGCGCGCCTCGTGCCAGCTGCTGCGAAAGACGCAGAATCCGGACGGCAATGTCTGGTCGCCGCCGAACTGGGACGTGCCGAAGCCGTCGGACATTCCAAAGCCCACCGATCCCAGGCTCGGCATGAACGGCAAATGGACGACGCGGCCCATTGTCGGCCATATGGGCTCGCTGGGAGCGCGCCGGCTCTGGATGAGCGAGGTGCGCGAGCTGGTTGCTGGCGTGCCGATGACACCATTCGTGCATGTTGCCACGGGCGCTGATTTCGCGAGCCCCTTTGCCAATGCCGGCGACAAGGGGCTCGGCTACATCAACAGCGACGTCACGATCTATCTGCACCGCCTGCCGGTGACGAACTGGATCGGCTTCGACGTGGTGAACCACCAGGCGACTGCTGGCGTCGCGATCGGCGAATGCTGGCTCTATGACGAGCAAGGCCCGATCGGCACCGCGACGGTCGCTGCACTGGCGCAGCGCAAGCCGATGGCGAAGGTGCCGCCGCCCTAGCCATCATTCCAAATGCCTTTGCATCTCCGGCCGCGCCTTCAGCTCCGCGCCCTGCTTGCCGACGATCTTCGCAATGCGCTCGGGTGCAAACTTCAGATCGACGAAGGCGGGCGCGGTGTTGGCGACCTCGTGATAGCTCACGATCTTGCCGCCCTTCAGCGTCATGATCGCGACGCCCTCGAACATTGCCCGCGCGCCGTTCGCGTCCGGCAGAGTCGATTTGTAGCTGAAAGTGTAGCGCGCATAGAGCGTGGTGCCGTCCGACACGGGATCGTGCATGTCCCAGCGAAAATCCGTCGCCGCGCGATAGAACCAGTCGTCGATCATCGCCGCGATTTTTTCGCGCCCTGCAAAGGCACCGTAGAACACGTCGTGATAGATGCCGTCTTCGGTGAAGAGGTCAGCGAAGGCACCACCGTTGCGCTGTTCGACGGCGTCGCAGAAGGCGCGCAGCATGGCGGTGGTGGTCATTGGCGATTCTCCTTCCCCATTCTCGGTCATGCCCCGGCTTCGCGGGCGATGACACCGAGTGCTGCGCAACACCTCACCCGATCTCCGCCACCGCGGCAAGAATGCGCGCGATGTCTTGCGGGCGGGACAGGCGGTGATCGCCGTCCTGGATCAGGGTCAGCACGACGTCGTCGGCCGGCAGGCGGTGGGTCAAAGCAAACGCGTGCTGCCACGGCACATCAGGATCCTTCGCCCCTTGCAGGATGCGGACCGGACAGCCGAGATCGATGGCGCTGCCGAGCACGAGATGGTTGCGTCCCTCCTCGATCAGCTTGCGCGTGATCGGATAGGGCGTGCCGTCGCCATATTCGGACGGCCTGAGCCAAAAGCCCTTGGTCTCGATTTCCTGCTTCACCTCGGGCGAGAAATTCTTCCACATCAGCTCCTCGGTGAAGTCGGGCGCCGGTGCGATCAGCACCAGGCCCGCCAGCGAGGCCCTGCCGGAACGCTTCTTGATCTCGCGCGCGAGCAGCAGCGCCATCCAGCCGCCCATGGAAGAGCCGATCAGGATTTGCGGGCCGGTGCAGAAGCGCTCGAAAACCGCGACGCTGTCCTCGAGCCAGCTGCCGATGGTTCCCTCGGCGAAATCGCCGCTGGATTCGCCGTGGCCGGAATAGTCGAACCTCACGGCGGCGCGGCCATGTTCGCCGGCCCAGCCGTCCAGCGCCACCGCCTTGCCGCCCTGCATGTCCGACTTGAAGCCGCCGAGCCAGACGACGCCGGGCCCTTGACCAGACCCTTGGCCGGCGCGATGGCGAACCGCGATCCGGCGCGCTGAGGGACCCTCGCCAACATCGATGAAGTCGAGCACGGCATCGGGAATTGCTGGGGTCATGGAACGTTTACTCTTGTTGTGAGGTTTGAGGTCCTGAGACGCATTCCGCGAGGCAACCCTATCTTGGTATTGTCCCTTTGGGACGCTTGCGGAACAGGGGCAAGGTGTCTATGTCGTGCACCGTGCCGATGGGCGTGACCAAAATGCCTCGCATTTGAGGGTTTTTCGCTCTCACACGGGCGACTTGCTTGCCGGCAAACGCATCTTCCTACAAAATAGCCGCTTCCTTTCACAGCTTTGGAGAACCACCCATTCGCCGTCCCAATAGAGCCCCAGCCCCTGCCGCCAAAGACGGGCCGCGCATCAATGATGATATTCGCAATGCGCAGATCCAGCTGATCGATCAGACCGGTGACAACAAAGGCACCGTCGAGACGATGCTTGCCATCAAGATGGCCCAGGAAGCCGGCATGGATCTGGTCGAGATCTCGCCAAATGTCAGCCCTCCCGTCTGCAAGATCATGGACTACGGGAAGTATAAGTATTCCGCCCAGAAGAAAGCCGCCGAAGCCCGCAAACGTCAGAAGACCGTCGAGATCAAGGAGATCAAGCTCCGCCCGATGATCGACGATCACGATTACGACGTGAAGATGCGCGCGATGCTGCGGTTCTTCGAAGAGGGCGACAAGGTCAAGATCACCCTGCGTTATCGCGGCCGCGAAATGGCGCACCAGGAGATCGGCACCAAGCTGCTGGACAAGATCAAGACCGACGTCGCCGAGCTCGCCAAGGTCGAGCAGGACGCCCGGTTCGAAGGCCGTCAGGTTGTCATGGTGCTGGCGCCTCGCTGACGCCGGCGCGCAAGAGCCGAAATTTCAACGGCCCGTCCGGATCTCCGGCGGGCCGTTTTTTCAGGTTCGCGAAGCCTGCCATGTGCCGCTGCACTGGTCGCCGGAAATGACACCCTTCCACGAGCCAGCCCCGGCTGCGCCGCCGAGCCGGCCGCCGCCGCTGGCGTGGGAGGCGCCGACCGACACCTGGACCGCGACGGCGCCGCCGCGATTGACAGTGCCGGAGACCCGGCCGCCGCCGGCCGACGACACCCGATTGCCTGTGACGGTGAAGGGGACGCTGTAGCCCGAGCTGCAGGCGCCCCGGGTGGTGGCGAAGGTGACATTCCAGACGCCGTCATAGCCACCGATGCGGGCATCGGCAGCCGACGGAACGGCGGCCGTGGCAAAAGTGGCGAAGAGCACAAGACTGCGCGGACGAGTGACAACAGACAAAATCGACTGGGAAAAATAGGCCATTTTGGTCCTGCTCCGGGCGATGCGGCTAGGAAATGAGAGTATCAATCCCGAATAGTCGGCGGCCAGGCTGCAACGGTTCATCGTTGCCAATTCGCCCGTTCTCTGTCATAAGCGCGGCCTTCATCGCCCGGCTGATTTAGGGCTGCCGTGGCGGTGTTTCGTGCGGGTTTCGCGCTTTGTCGCAAAAACCTGAGCACAATCAACGCTCTAACGAGCATTTTTGACGGCCAAGCCGCCTTCGCGGGCGGATTTCCTTGGCCATTAGGAGAGCCAAATGCCCAAGCTGAAGACCAAATCGGGCGCTAAAAAGCGCTTCAAGGTGACTGCCACCGGCAAAGTGATGTTCGCCCACCGCGGCAAGCGTCACGGCATGATCAAGCGGACGAAGAAGCAGATCCGTCAGCTTCGCGGCACCAGCGTGCTGTTCAAGACCGACGGCGATAACGTCAAGAAGTACTTCTTGCCGAACGCCTGATCGCGTCCAAGGACGTCGAAGATCATTGCCATCTCCGCCGCGTCGTTCGTGGCGATCCGAAAACAAAGTCATCTCTGAAGGATATTTGTCATGTCTCGCGTCAAACGCGGTGTGACCGCCCACGCCAAGCACAAGAAAGTCTACAAGGCCGCCAAGGGCTTCTATGGCCGCCGCAAGAACACCATCCGCGCCGCCAAGCCGGCCGTGGAGAAGGCCCAGCAGTACGCCTTCCGTGACCGCAAGCGCAAGAAGCGCACCTTCCGCGCGCTCTGGATCCAGCGCATCAATGCTGCGGTTCGTCCGTTCGGTCTGACCTACAGCCGATTTATCGACGGTATGGCCAAGTCCGGGATCACCGTGGACCGCAAGGTACTGTCGGATCTCGCGATCAGCGAGCCCGCGGCGTTCCAGGCGATCGCCGAGAAGGCCAAGGCTGCGCTCGCGGCCTGATAAGGCCTGCGCTAGCGGGTCTTCTGGCCCGCAGCCTTCAGCGCGCGCTGCGAGTAGCGCTGGGCGACCTCCGCCCGGCAGAATGCCGTGAACGAGAGATACATGGTGCCGGACTTGTTCCGGTACTTGATGTCGCACGCGTGCATCTCGCGCTTGTAGGCCTGTGTCTGCGCGGCACTGAGGCCGGGCTTGAAGTCCGCCTCACACTTCTTTTCGACGGCAGCGCCGAGTTGGACGTCGCCGCTCGCGGTCAGCTCGCAATCCTTGAAGACCTTCATCGCGCTTTCGCAGCCCTTCTGGCTGCCGATGGTGTCGACGACCTCGTCCAGCGTCGTGGATGTGTCCATGCAGACCATGGCGCGCGCAGGCGTGGCGGCGACCGACAGAACGACGGCCAAGACGGCCAAAGAGCATTTCGAAAGCATCGCAAGGGTCTCCTCGTATCCTGTCTTGGTGCCGGGTCCCCGCGCGAGGTTCAACCCAGCCGCTCAGAGCACGAAATGACCGGCTTTTTGCTTGACGTTACGCCCTTCGGGCGGCGACAACCCAGCCGAATTTGGCAGCAAGGATTTGACTGTGTCCGACCTCGCAACGCTTGAAACATCCATCCTCGACCAGATCGCCGCCGCCGGCGATGAAGCCGCGCTCGAAGCGGTGCGCGTCGCAGCCCTCGGCAAGAAGGGCTCGATTTCGGCGCTGCTGGCCACGCTCGGCAAGATGTCGCCCGACGAGCGCAAGACGCAAGGCGCGGCGATCAACCAGGCCAAGGACAAGGTCACCGAGGCGCTCGCCGCACGGCGCGACGTGCTGAAGTCCGCGGCGCTCGATGCGCGGCTCGCGTCCGAGACCGTCGACGTCACGCAGCCGCTGCGCGATGCGCAGGCTGAAACGGGACGCATCCATCCGCTGAGCCAGGTCTGGGACGAGTTGACCACGATCTTCGCCGACATGGGCTTCTCGGTCGCCGAAGGTCCAGACATCGAGACCGACGATTACAACTTCACAAAGCTGAATTTCCCGGAAGGCCATCCGGCGCGCGAGATGCACGACACGTTCTTCTTCCATCCGAAGGAGGACGGCTCGCGCATGCTGCTTAGAACCCACACCTCGCCGGTGCAGGTGCGCACCATGCTGAGCCAGAAGCCGCCGATCCGCGTGATCTGCCCGGGCCGCACGTATCGCATCGATTCGGATGCGACCCACACGCCGCAATTCCACCAGGTCGAAGGCCTCGTCATCGACAAGCATTCGCATCTCGGCCACCTCAAATGGATCCTGCACGAGTTCTGCAAGGCGTTCTTCGAGGTCGACCACATCAACATGCGCTTTCGTCCCTCGTTCTTCCCGTTCACCGAGCCGTCGCTGGAAGTCGACATCCAGTGCCGCCGCGACAAGGGCGAGATCCGCTTCGGCGAGGGCGAGGACTGGCTCGAGATTCTCGGCTGCGGCATGGTGCATCCGAACGTGCTGCGCGCCTGCGGCATCGATCCCGACGAGTACCAGGGCTTTGCCTGGGGCATGGGCATCGACCGCATCGCCATGCTGAAATACGGCATCGCCGATCTCCGCCAGCTGTTCGACAGCGACGTCCGCTGGCTGAGCCATTACGGCTTCAAGCCGCTCGAAGTGCCGACACTCGCGGGAGGGCTGAGCTCGTGAAATTCACCCTCTCCTGGCTGAAGGATCATCTCGACACCGACGAGTCGCTGGATAAGCTCGCCGACAAGCTCACCATGATCGGGCTCGAGGTCGAGAACATCGAGGACAAGGCGAAGGCGCTCAAGCCGTTCACCATCGCGAAGGTGATCTCGGCCGAGCAGCATCCCAATGCCGATCGCCTGCGCGTCTGCATGGTCGACACCGGGGACGGTGGCGCGCCGGTGCAGGTGGTGTGCGGTGCGCCGAATGCGCGCGCCGGGCTTGTCAGCGTGTTCTCACCGCCCGGCACCTACATTCCCGGCAAGGACATCACGCTTGGTGTCGGCACGATCCGCGGCGTCGAGAGTCGCGGCATGCTGTGCTCGGCGGCCGAGCTGCAGATCTCCAACGATCATGACGGCATCATGGAGCTGCCGGCCGACGCGCCTGTCGGCGCTGGTTACGCCGAATGGGCCGCGCTCGGCGATCCCGTGATCGAGATCAACCTGACGCCGAATCGGCAGGACTGCACCGGCGTGCACGGCATCGCGCGCGATCTCGCGGCTGCCGATATGGGCAAATTCAAGGACCCCGGCATCAAGCCGATCAAGGGCGAATTCCCTTGTCCCGTGAAGGTCACGGTCGAGGACGCCAATCTATGCCCGGGTTTTGCGCTCCGTCTCGTGCGCGGCGTGAAGAACGGGCCGTCGCCGGAATGGCTGCAGAAGCGGCTGACCGCGATCGGTCTGCGCCCGATCAATGCGCTGGTCGACATCACCAACTTCATGACCTACGACCGCGCGCGCCCGCTGCACGTGTTCGACGCCAAGAAAGTGAAGGGCAACCTCGTCGTGCGGCACGCCCGCGACGGCGAAACGCTGCTCGCGCTCGACGGCCGCACCTACAATCTCGATCCCTCGATCTGCGTGATCGCGGACGAGCACGGCGTCGAATCGCTCGCCGGCATCATGGGCGGCGAGGCCTCGGGCTGCGACGAGACCACCACTGACGTGCTGATCGAGTCGGCGCTCTGGAACGAGATCAATATCGCTCAGACCGGCCGCAAGCTCGGGATCAACTCCGATGCGCGCTACCGTTTCGAGCGCGGTGTCGATCCGGCCTTCATGGTGCCCGGGCTCGAGCTTGCCACCAAGCTGGTGATGGAGATGTGCGGCGGCACGCCGTCGGAGAACGTCGTGGTCGGCAAGACCTTCGGCGATGACCGCATCATCGATTTCCCTGTCACCGAGGTGAAACGGCTCTCCGCCATCGAGGTGCCGATGCCGGAGATGAAGCGCATCCTGACCCATCTCGGCTTCATGATGGCGGGGCCCGGCCCGGTCGTGAAGGTCGCGGTGCCCTCATGGCGCTCCGACGTGCACGGCAAGGCCGATATTGTCGAGGAGGTCGTCCGCATCTACGGCGTCGACAAGGTGCCCATGACGCCGTTCGAGCGCGGTGAGGACGCGCGCAAATCGGTGCTGACGCCGCTGCAGCTACGCACCCGCCGCGCCCGGCGCGCACTGGCGAGCCGCGGCATGACCGAGGCGGTGACGTGGTCTTTCATCACGAAGACTGCGGCACAATTGTTCGGCGGCGGCCAGCGCGAGCTGGAAGTGGCGAACCCGATCGCCGCTGACCTCTCCGACATGCGGCCGAGCCTGCTGCCGGGTCTGGTCGCGGCCGCACAAGCCAATGCCGACCGCGGCTATGGCGACGTCGTGCTGTTCGAGGTCGGGCAATTGTTCAGGGGCGATCGCCCGCAGGATCAGTTCATGGCGGCGAGCGGCGTGCGCCGCGGCCTTGCGTCATCGGAAGGGCTGGGACGGCACTGGTCGGGCTCGGCGCAGGCTGACGTGTTCGACGCCAAGGCCGATGCGCTCGCCGTGTTGGCTGCGGCCGGCGCGCCGATGCAGGCACTGCAGATCGTCGCCGGCGGTCCCGCCTGGCTGCATCCGGGCCGCTCCGGCACGATCCAGATCGGGCCGCAGAACGTGCTCGGATATTTCGGCGAGATGCATCCGCGTGCGCTGGAAGCGCTCGGCGCCGACGGCCCGCTCGTGGTGTTCGAGGTGATCCTCGACCGCATCCCGGAAGCCAAGAAGAAACCGACCCGCGCCAAGCCGCTGATCGAGCTCTCGGCATTCCAGCCCGTGTCGCGCGACTTCGCTTTCATCGTCGACCGCACTGTCAAGGCCGGCGACATCGTCCGCACCGCGCAAGGTGTCGACAAGAAGCTGATCACCGGCGTGAACGTCTTCGACGTCTACGAGGGCAAGGGCATGGACGACGGCAAGAAGTCCGTTGGCATCGCGGTGACCATCCAGCCGCGCGAGAAGACGCTGACCGATCAGGAGATCGAAGCCGTTGCCGCGAAGATCGTGGCGGAGGTCACGAAGAAGACCGGCGGTACGTTGAGGGCGTAACGCCCTGGAATGACAGGGCATGAGTATCACCGACTTCCTCCCGAAGGACGTCAGTCTCACCATCGCGATGGCGCTTTGCGCCGTCGCTTTCGTTTCGGGCACCGCGCGCGGCTTCTCGGGTTTCGGCTCTGCGCTGATCTTCATGCCGCTCGCGAGCAGCATCGCAGCCCCGCGGCTTGTGGCGGCACTTCTTCTCGTCATCGACTTCGTTGCCGCCGCGCCGCTGCTGCCTGACGCCTGGCGGAAGGCGGATCGCAAGGCGACCGCCGTGATCGTGCTCGGCGCGCTCGTCGGCGTACCCATCGGCACCTATTTCCTCAGCGTGCTCGAGCCCGTCACCACGCGCTGGATCATCTCCTGCTTCGTCACCGCGCTGCTGCTTCTGTTGCTGTCGGGCTGGCGCTACCGCGGCAAGGACCACGCCTGGCTCTCGGTCGGCATCGGCGGTCTCTCCGGCTTCTGTAGCGGCCTGGCGCAGACCGGCGGCCCGCCGATCGTCGGCTACTGGCTCGGCCGGCCCATTGCCTCGATCGTGGCACGCGCCAACATCCTGCTGTTCTTCGGCGCCTCGGATTTCTTCTCGATGGTCAGCTATGCCACATCAGGCCTGATCTCGCGCGAATCGCTCGTGCTTTCGCTGATCGTCGGCCCGGTCTATGCCATCGGCGTCGCTTTCGGCGCCTCGCTGTTCGGCCGCGCGAGTGAGATTGTGTTTCGCAGAATCTGCTACGCCTTGATCGCGATCGCGGTAATCACGGGGCTGCCGGTGCTGGACAAGGTGTTGCGCTAATCGCCTAGTGCCGCGGCGCGCGCCGCCGCTTCGTCGATTGCGTCGGCACATCGGCCGGCTCGTCCTTCAGCGCGCCGATCTTGCGGAGCGCGGCGTCCGCGGCGCGCTCGCCGCTGTCCCAGGCGCCGTCGACGGTGCCCCACAACGTCTCATGCGTGGCTTCGCCGGCGAGGAACACATTGCCGATCGGCTCGGTCAAGATCCTTCGCGAGAGCTGGCCGCCGGGCGAGGACGCCGACATCGCGCCCATGACGTAGGGCGAAGCGTTCCAGCGCGTCGCGACGGTCTTCTGCACGGCGGCCGCCGCTTCGCTGCCGAACAGTTTTGAGATCCATTCCTTCGCAAACGCCGTCATCGCGCTCTCGCCCTGCGCCGAGAGATCGCGGCCGAACGAGCCGCCGACGTCGATCGAGCACAGCGAAGAGCCGCCGATATTGGCATACATCAGTGCGGTGCGCGTGGAGTTGCTTTGCTCGATCAGGATGTCGTCGCGCGACAGCCCGAGCGGATTGCCCGGCAATTGCACCACGATGTGATCGTAGCTGCCGAGCGTGAGCTTGGACGCCGCATCCAGCATGCGCTTGGGGATATCAGGCGCGAACTTGAACGCACCCGACATGAGCACGTTGGTCGAAACCGTGACGATGGCGGCGCGCGCGGCGATCTTGCCGGCTTGCGTCTCCACGCTGACATCGCGATTGCTCCAGACGATCCGGCTGGCCGGCGTCGAAAGCACTGTCGGCACCTGCTCACCGAGCTTGGCGATCAGGGTGCCCAGGCCCTGACGACAGGCGATCGGGGCGTTGCGGTCCTGCGCGCGCGCCTTGTCGATCGCCGACAGCTCCTTCAAATCCTTGCCGGCAAAGCCCGCGCCGAGCAAGAACTCCGCCGCGCCTGCCCAGTCGCCGAGATCCTTCGGCAGTACCGACGCACAGGACGTATCGAGCTTGCCGCGCGCGGCCTCGTCGATGGCCCTGTTGGCGCGCACCAGCGCCGCCAGAAACTCCTCGGTCTCGCCCGCGCGCGCATTGCGGCGACCGATGCGCATCTTCTGGCCCGACGGCGCGGGAGAAACATCGAGCCCGGCGCTACGCGCGAGCCGAATCATCGGATTGGTGTCGGGATTGTGCATCCAGCGCGCGCCGCGATCGAACGGCACGTCGAAGGTGACCGTATCCGTGATGCAGCGCCCACCGACCTGCGACGCCGCTTCCACCACCACGACCCTGCGATTGGCCGCCATGACGCGCCGCGCTGCAGCGATGCCAGCCGCACCCGCGCCGATCACGACAATGTCAGCCTCACGTGGCAAGGGCGCGGCCGTTGCGCGCAGGACCGGCGCTGCGGCAAAGGCCACCGACGCCGATAGGAAGCTGCGGCGCGTGATTGTCATGTCATGGTTTCCGGAGACTTGCGACGAACGGGAACAGCCCGCGAACCTTGCCGCATCTGATGTTGCGCAGCAACCATCATGGTGAATCAATCGTGCTTGAACTCACAGAGCCATGAACCGAATTGCAACAGGTTTCGACCATGATACAGATGTAAAGAAAAAGACGGCCAGAAAGGCCCGGGGGAGTTCATGGGGACGGTCCTAGATTCAGTCGGAAAGGTGATAGCCGCGTACCTCTCGAAAGAGGTGCCGGGCTATGAGCCGTTCACGCCCAGCGACCCCGAGCATCTGCGCGGCGTGATCCAGCCCGGCGACGTCATGCTGGTCGAGGGCAACAATCGCATCTCCGGCATCATCAAATATCTGACGCAGTCGACCTGGTCGCACGCCGCGCTCTATGTCGGCCCGGTCGAAGGTGCGGTCGAGCCCGACGGCGAACCGCATGTGCTGATCGAGGCCAATATCGGTGAGGGCGTCACCTCGGCGCCGCTGTCGAAATATTTCCCCTATCATACCCGCCTCTGCCGTCCCGTCGGGCTGTCCTACGAGGACCGCAACACGGTCTGCCGCTATGCGATCAACCGCATCGGCTTCGGCTACGACACCAAGAACATCCTGGACCTGATGCGTTTCCTGTTCCCGCTGCCGGTGCCACAGCGCTGGCGACGGCGCATGATCGCGCTCGGCTCGGGCGATCCGACCAAGATCATCTGCTCGGCGCTGATCGCGCAGGCTTTCGACGCCGTGCGCTATCCGATCCTGCCGAAGATCACCAAGGCCGGCAGCCGCGCCGCCCGTCGCGAGATCCTGCACATCCGCGATTCCTCGCTCTACATGCCCCGCGACTTCGACATCTCGCCCTATTTCGAAGTGGTCAAACCCACCATCGTGCACGGCTTCGACTACACAGCCCTGCACTGGGCCGACAAGCAAAAGCCGCTCGAGGAGGTAGCGGGCTCATTCGGTGTGTTTCCAGAAGCGCTCCGTGCGCCGCCGCTCGTTCCTGAAGCGGTTGACGAAGAAGCGCAGGTTGAAGTTTCGACTGAGCAAGTGAGCGCCGATCCAGTCCCCGCGCGGTTTCCGCTGCTACAGAGGATCGCTGCGTATCGGCCTAGACGCCGTGGTCGCACGAGAGAGCGGGCGGCATAATCCGTTGTCGTCCCGTCACCACCGTCGAGACAGCCTCCCCTACCGCTCCGCCCGCCCGATCACCGCCATCAGCTCCGCGATCTTCTCGCGCTGATCCGCCTTGTCGCCGCTCGCAATCGCGTGCTCGACGCAATGCGCGACGTGATCCTTCAAGACCTCTTCCTCGACCCGGCGCAGCGCGGCGCGCACCGCCGAGATCTGCGTGACGATGTCGATGCAGTAGCGGTCTTCCTCTACCATTTTCGAGAGGCCGCGAACCTGGCCTTCGATCCGGCCGAGGCGTTTTCCAACAGATGCCTTGATGTCCTTGCGCATGGGGCCTATATACCCCTACCGGGTATAGGTTTCAAGGCCGGAGTGCAGGAATGAGCGACGCGGATCACAGGCATCATCACGACGGGAACACACAATCCGGCTGCGGCTGCTCCGCAAAGACCACCGCGCCTGCTCCCCAGCCCGCGGCCTCGTCCTGCTGCGGCGGGCACGGCGATCACGCCGACCATGCCCATCATCATGATCACGGCGGCGCTTCCGCAAACGTCCTCGATCCCGTCTGTGGCATGAGCGTCGATCCCGCGACCTCCAAGCACCGCTTCGAGCACAACGGCGAGACCTTCCATTTCTGCTCGGCCGGCTGTCGCACCAAATTCGCTGCCGATCCCGCAAAATATCTTGCGAAGGAGAAAGCGCCCGAGACGGAGATGCCTGAAGGGACCATCTACACCTGCCCGATGCATCCGGAGATTCGCCAGGTCGGACCGGGCAGCTGCCCGATCTGCGGCATGGCGCTGGAGCCGGAGGTCGCGAGTCTGGAGACCGGACCCAATCCTGAGCTGGCCGACATGACGCGGCGCTTCTGGATCGGCGGCGCGCTCGCGCTGCCGCCCGTGGTGCTGGAGATGGGCGGCCATCTCGCCGGTCCGCACAACTGGATCGACCCGACGATATCGAACTGGATCCAGCTCGTCTTCGCCACCCCCGTTGTGGTTTGGGCCGGCTGGCCGTTCTTCGTCCGCGGCTGGCAGTCGCTGCTCACGCGCAATCTCAACATGTTCACGCTGATCGCGATGGGCACCGGCGTTGCTTATGTCTACAGCCTGCTCGGCACCATCGCGCCGCAGATTTTTCCCGACACCTTCCGCGGCCATGGGGGCGCCGTCGCTGTCTATTTCGAAGCAGCCGCCGTCATCACCGTCCTTGTGCTGCTCGGCCAGGTGCTGGAGCTGCGCGCCCGCGACGCGACATCTGGCGCGATCAAGGCGCTGCTGCAGCTCGCACCCAGGACCGCGCGGCGCGTCGATGCTGACGGCAGCGAGCATGAGGTCGAGATCGACACGCTGCATGCCGGCGATCGCCTGCGTGTTCGTCCCGGCGAGAAAGTGCCGGTCGACGGCATCATCCTGGAAGGACGCTCGTCGCTCGATGAATCCCTCGTAACAGGCGAATCCATGCCCGTCACCAAGGAGGTCGACGCCAAGGTCATCGCCGGCACGCTCAATCAATCGGGCAGCTTCATCATGCGCGCCGACAAGGTCGGCCGCGAAACGCTGCTGTCGCAGATCGTGCAGATGGTCGCGGATGCGCAGCGCTCGCGCGCGCCGATCCAGCGCTTGGCCGACCAAGTCGCCGGCTGGTTCGTGCCGACGGTGATCGCCGTCGCCATCGCTGCCTTCGTGGCGTGGGCCTGGTTCGGGCCGGAGCCGCGACTGGCCTTTGGTCTCGTTGCTGCCGTGAGCGTGCTGATCATCGCCTGCCCCTGTGCGCTGGGCCTCGCGACCCCGATGTCGATCATGGTCGGCGTCGGCCGCGGCGCGCAGGCCGGCGTCCTGATCAAGAACGCCGAGGCGCTGGAGCGGATGGAGAAGATCGACACGCTGGTGGTCGACAAGACGGGCACGCTGACCGAGGGGAAGCCCAAGGTGGTGGCGATCGTGCCGGCATCAGGTCTTGCCGAGAATGACATCCTTCGACTTGCGGCGAGCGTCGAACGCGCCAGCGAGCATCCGCTCGCCGACGCCATCATGCGCGCGGCGAAGGAGAAGCAGCTCGCGCTCGGTCAGGTCGAAGAGTTCGATTCGCCGACGGGCAAGGGTACGACGGGCAAGGTCGATGGCAAGAGCATCGTGCTCGGCAACGCAAAGTACCTGACCTCGATCGGCATCGACACCAAGGCGCTCGACAGTGAAGCCGAACGCCTGCGCGGTGACGGCGCCACCGTCATCAACATGGCTGTCGACGGCAAGCTCGCCGGCCTGTTCGCGATCGCGGATCCCGTCAAGGCTTCGACCCCTGACGCGCTGAAGGCGCTCGCCGACGAAGGCATCAAGGTGATCATGCTGACCGGCGACAACCGCACCACGGCGGAAGCGGTCGCACGGCGGCTCGGCATTGCCGATGTCGAGGCCGAAGTGCTGCCGAACCAGAAGAGCGCGGTGGTGGCCAGGCTGCAAAAGGCCGGACGCAGCGTCGCCATGGCCGGCGACGGCGTCAACGATGCGCCGGCGCTGGCCGCCGCCGAAGTCGGCATCGCCATGGGCACTGGCACAGATGTGGCGATGGAAAGCGCCGGCGTCACGCTGCTCAAGGGCGACCTCACCGGCATCGTGCGGGCGCGAAAACTGTCGCAGGCGACGATGAGCAATATCAGGCAAAACCTGTTCTTCGCCTTCATCTACAACGCCGCCGGCATCCCGATTGCCGCCGGCATTCTCTATCCCACCTTCGGCGTGCTGCTCTCGCCGATCATCGCGGCGGCTGCGATGGCGCTGTCCTCGGTCAGCGTGGTCGGGAATGCGCTGCGGCTGCGCGCGACGCGGCTGTGATAGTGACTGCTCTCCCTCTCCCGTTCTTGCGGGGAGAGGGCCGGGGTGAGGGGCTATCTCCACGGTTTCACTGCGAGTGAGACTCGCGGAGAGTCCCCCTCACCCGGAATTCAAGCTACGCTCGAATTCCGACCTCTCCCCGCAAGCGGGGCGAGGTAAGAAGCCCGCGGAGAGGATCTGATGCAGCGGATTACGATCACGATCGAGGACGATCTTTTGGCGGAGATCGATGCCGCGGCCGAGGCGCGCGGCTACCAGAACCGCAGCGAGATCATCCGCGACCTCGCTCGCGCCGGGCTTCAGCAATCAAGCGAGGACACCGCGCAGGGCGGCCCCTGCGTCGCTGGCCTCGTCTATGTCTACGATCACGCCGCGCGCGACCTCTCGAAGCGCCTGGTGCAGGAATTCCACGGCCATCACGATCTCGCGCTCGCAACCCTGCATGTCCATCTCGACGACTCCAATTGCATGGAGATGACGGCGCTGAGGGGCGATGCGACAGAAGTCAGGCATTTCGCCGATCACATCATCGCAGAGCGTGGCGTACGCTATGGCCGCGTGGTGATGATTCCGACGGGGGACGGGAAGCCGAAGGTGCGGAAGCACGGGCATCGGCACGACTGATGCTTCTCCGTCTCCCCGCTTGGGTGAGAGGCCAAGGATCTCACGCCGCCTTCGCCGCGCTGCCACCCGGCAACCCGGCTCGCGCGAGGCCGCCATATAGCGTTTCGTCCGGCATTTCCTCGCGCAGGATCTTACGAACCGCGATCAGCCGGTCGAGATCGATCCCGGTCGCAAATCCCTTGCTCTCGCACAGGAACACCAGGTCCTCGAACACGACGTTCCCGGTCGCGCCGGGCGCGAAGGGGCAGCCGCCGAGGCCACCGAGCGAGCCGTCGAGGATGCGGACGCCTTCGTCCAGCGCGGCGGCAGCGTTGGCGATGCCCATGCCACGGGTGTCGTGGAGATGGATGCAGATCGGCTTTGAACCTGCGAGCCTCACAGCGGCGCGCGACAGCTCACCGACCTGCTTCGGCCCGGCGTAGCCGACGGTGTCGGCGATCGCGACGAAATCGACGCCGGCCTCCAGGCATTTGTCGACCAGGCGCAGCACCTCCTTCGGATCGACCGCGCCGGTGATCGAGCAGCCCAGCGCCATCGAGATCGCTGCGTTCACCAGCGGCTTGTGGGCACTGGCATCGCGCAACTCGCAGAGCCGCTTGATGTTGGCGATCGCGGAGTCGCGCGACCGATGCGCATTGGCCTGGCTGTGCTCCTCGGTCGCCGACACTACCGAAGCGATCTCGCCAACGCCTGAAGCCAGCGCCTCGTTGACCCCGCGCTCGTTGAGCGCAAGCGCAATGCCGTGGGCCCCGCGCAGGCTCGCCACCGTTCCGATCACATCGCGGACATCGACGAATTGCGGAAAGGTCTTTGCCGGCAGGAACGAGCCGACCTCGAAATGCCTGACGCCGGCGGCATATTCCTCGCGCACCCAGCGCTGCTTGGCGTCGGTCGACGGAAACTTTTTCACGAGCTGGAGCCCGTCGCGCAGACCGACCTCGCGCAAGCTCACACGATCCGCGGGATAAATCGTCTCAATCCGGCTCATGCGCGCCTCCCAGCGGCTTTTGACGTGACGTCGTTGTCGTCGATCTCGGCACGCACGGCGGAGGTGTCGGCGCCGAGCGGCGCGACCTTCAGGCCCTCGCCAAAATAACTGCCGTTCCATTCAAGGGGCAGTGTCGGCACATGGAACGGCTTGCCGTCGGCGGTGATGTTGGTGACGAGCCCGCCGGGCCGCAGCACGTGCGGGTCGGTGAGCAGATCCTCGGGCCGGTTGATCGGCGAGAAACAGATGTTGAGGGCGTCGAGCTTTTGCGACAGCTCCGCCACGTCCTGTTGCCGGATGATCTCGGCCACGCGCGGAAGGATCCGTGGCCGCGCCAGGATGCGATCGGTGGTGGTGCGCAAGCTCGGGTCATCGAGAAACTCGCTCAGGCCGAACTCGCGGCAGAACGCCTGCCAATGGCCCTCGGTGACGACGCCGATGAAAATGCGGCCGTCACCGGCGGCATCGAAAATGTCGTAGATCGGCCAGGCATGCTCGCGCTCCGGCATCGAGCGCGGCTTGTTGCCGGTCATCTCGTATTCGACCATGTGTTGGGCGACCAGGAACAGGCAGTTCTCGAACAGGCCGATGCGGATGTCTGCGCCATCGCGCTTTCCCCCGCGCTTCTGATAGAGCGCGGCCAGGATCGCGATCACGCCGAACATGCCGCCCATGATGTCGTTGGCGGAGGAGCCGACGCGCTGCGGCTTCTCCTTCGTGCCGGTCATGGCGGCGAGGCCCGACATCATCTGCACGACCTCGTCGAGCGCGGGACGATGCTCATAAGGGCCGGACAGGAAGCCCTTGTGACCGGCGACGATCAGATGCGGATGCCGGCGGCGCAACTCTTCGGCGCCAAGCCCCTGCTTCTCGAGCAAGCCATCGCGAAAATTCTCCAGGAACACATCGGCCGTCGCGAGCAGCCGGTGCATGGTGTCGCGGTCCTTAGCCTTCTCGAAGTCGAGGACGACGCTGCGTTTGCCGCGGTTGAACAGCGGGAAGAACGCCGTGCCCATCCCGCCGAGGGAGCGGGTCTTGTCACCGGCCGGCGGCTCGACCTTGATGACCTCGGCCCCCAACTGCGCGAGGATCATGCCGCAGGTCGGGCCCATCACCATGTGGGTCATCTCGACAACCCGCACGCCTTCGAGCGGCAATCCGGTTTCGGCCATGCGGCACTCCTGTTCGTTGGTCTAAGAGACTAAGTCTTCACAAGCCTTCTTAAAAATATAATCTGTCGAAGAATGCCTTCGCAGTTCTAGAACGCTGGACCCCCATGGATTCGCGCCAGCTCCGCTACTTCATCGCCGTCTACGAGCAGCGGAACCTGTCGCGCGCGGCGGACCAGGTGAATGTCGCGCAATCCGCGCTCAGCCATCATATCTCGAATCTGGAGGCCGAGTTCGCAACGCCTTTGTTCGAGCGCAAGTCGCGCGGCATGGACCCGACCGCGGCCGGCGAGCGGCTCTACGAGCATGCCCGCATCATCCTGCGCGCGATGGCGGAAGCCGAGACCGAGGTGCGCGAGGGCGCGCGCGTCATCGCCGGCGAGATCTCCATCGGCATGGCCAATTCCGGCGTCAAGGCGATCGGCGTCGAGCTGATGCGCACGGTGCTGACCAAATATCCCAAGCTGAAGCTATCGCTCACCGAGAGCCTGTCGGGCGCGACGCTGATGCATCTGATGATCTCCAACGTCGATCTGGCGCTGGTCTACAATCCGCCCTCGGAGAAGGAGTTGATCACGGAGGCCGTGCTGGAAGAGGAGATGTTCCTGGTCGGCATTCCCAAGCTGGTCGGCAAGACCAAAACTCCGATCCGCTTCGAGGAGCTGAGCCGGCTGCCGCTGATCCTGTTGCGCTACGGCCTCGGCCTGTCCTCGCGCGCGCTGCTTGACGATCCCGTTCTGCTCAAGCGGTTGGAGGGCGGCGCCATCCTGCACGCCAACTCGATCACCGGCATGACCGGCGCGCTGGTGGAGGGGCTCGGCTGCACCATCGCGACAAAGCTGTTCGCGCGGGAGGAGCTCGCCGCAGGGCGCCTGGTCGCGCGCCGGGTGATCGACCCGAAACTGACCCGCACGCTCTATCTCTGCCGCCTGCGCAACCGCCCGATGACCTACGCGATGGAGGAGATGCGGCGGCTGATGCTGGCGCTGATCGCGGAACAGGTGCGCAGCGGCGGCTGGCAGGCGGAGCTGGTGGGGTAGCTACCTCCGCGACGGTAGTGCGCTCCCTCGCCTTCGAAAATCTCGAACGCTCCCATCGATATGTTCTTCTGGATTTCCACTCCTGACCCGCCAACATGGCGCGGTCCGGCAGAGCTTACCGAAAAACCTCAGAGATGAGCCGCCGGGAACCGCGCGCATCGCGCGCGCCACGGGAGGACGTCATGAGCGTTGTCGGCATCGACACAGGCTTCGAGCTCGGCGCAGCATCTTCAGGACCGGACGAGATCTCGCGGCGGCTCGAGGCGATGCCGGCGACGGGCCATGTCTGGAAGCTCGTCATCCTGCTCTCGCTCGGCGGCTGTTTCGAAATCTACGATCTGTTCCTCACCGGCTACATCGCCCCGGGCCTGGCCCGCAGCGGATTGCTGAGCACGACGACTCAAGCCTTCTTCGGCTTCTCCGGCATCGGCGCCTTCGTCGCCGCAACCTTTGCCGGCCTGTTCGTCGGCACCTTCTTCCTCGGTTTCCTCGCCGACCGTTTCGGCCGCCGCGCGATCTTCACCTATGCGCTGCTTGGCTATAGCGCGGCGTCGGTGATCATGGCCTGCCAGACCTCCTCGAGCGGCCTGTTGCTCTGGCGCTTCCTTGCCGGCATCGGCATCGGCGTCGAGGTCATCACCATCGACGCCTATATCACCGAATTGGTGCCGAGCCGGATGCGCGGACGCGCCTTCGCGGTGAACCAGGCGATCATGTTCATCGCCGTGCCCGTTGTCGCCTTCCTCGCCTGGTGGCTGGTGCCGCTCGCGCCCTATGGCGTCGATGGCTGGCGTTGGGTGGTGCTGATTGGTGCTGCCGCCAGCATGATCGTCTGGGTGCTGCGCTTGTTCCTGCCCGAGAGCCCGCTTTGGCTGGCGCGCCACGGCCGCACCGAAGAGGCGCTCCGGATTCTTGCAACGCTCGAAGCCAGAGGCGGCGGCACGGCGCCAGGCCCTTCAGCTTCGCTCGCCCGACCGGCCTCGCAGACGGCCGTGCACGTCGCCTTCGCCGATTTGTTCCGGCCGCCCTATCTCTCGCTCGTGGTCCTGTTCATGGTGTTCAACCTCTGCCAGGCCTTCGGCTTCTACGGCTTTGCCAATTGGGTGCCGACACTGCTGGTGGAGAAGGGCATCACCGTCACCAAGAGCCTGCAATATTCCTTCATCGTCGCCTTCGCCTATCCGATCGCGCCGCTGCTCGCCGCAAGCTTCGCCGACAAATTCGAACGCCGCTGGATCATCGCCGGCGCCTGCGTCGCCATTATCGTGTTCGGCATGGCGTTCGCGCAACTGACCCTGCCGGCACTGCTGATCGTCTGCGGCGTGCTGCTGACGGCCTGCAACACAACGATGTCCTACGCCTATCACGCCTACCAGACCGAGGTGTTCCCGACCCAGATCCGGGCGCGGGCGTCCGGCCTCGTCTATTCCATGAGCCGCCTCTCCGCGACCTTCTCGGGCTTCATCGTCGCCTACATGCTGAAGGAGGCCGGCGTCATCGGCGTGTTCGGCCTGATCACTGTGGCGATGCTGATCGTGGTGATCGCGATGGCGCTGTTCGGCCCTGATGTCCGCGGCAAGGCGCTGGACACGGTGTAGGCCCGGCTGCGCCGATAGCCGGTTTGTGACCGAAAGAGAGATTGTCGTCATTCAACTATAGGTGTAATCTCACCTGAGAATTACTTCGGATACTGAACTATTATTTTAGAACGACTCTGTTTTGGCAGGTGATTGCTCTGCGCGTCTCACATCGGCCCCGAATCGGTCAATAGCCCAGACCATTCTGTGATCAAGTTTTCGATCTAAGATTGCAACCGTCGGCCTGTTTGGCCGACCAATGAAAGACGTTTGTCAAAATCAATTGGCGGAGACGAACACATGCCGGCTGACCGCAAATGGGTTGAGAGAAATCTCGGGTTCGATCCGATCACCACACCGCCGCCGCGCGAGACCTTCACAGTCAAGCGCATCGCGGATGCCGCCGTGAAGAAGACCGCGAAGGTCGCCCCCGAAGACTTCCAGCGCGAGATCATCGATTTCGACTCCGAAGGCCCCGAAGGCCGCGAGTTCATGGCCTTTTCGACTTCGACGGGGCTGTCGCGCTTCACCGACATTCCCTGGCCCAGGGGGCTTGCGCCGCAGACGGGGCCGAAGCCGGGCAATGGCAAGGGGCCGCTGCCGCGCGCCGACGTGCTGGTCGTGACCTGGACCGTCGACGAAGGTCACGCAACCAGCCGCGTGCTGACGCCGGGCAAGGATTCGCACAACGACTACGTGCCCTACACGCACAATTACGCGGCTATCTCGAAGAAGATGCGCAACGGCTGCCCTGCCAAGGAGCTGAAGCGGCTGGGCGCCTTCTGGACCACGACGATCGGCAAGAAGAAGGTCGTGGTGTTCAAATCCGACTCGCACATGTCGCAGGACGGCCCGCAGCTGCCGAACATCGACGTCTGGCGCCAGATCATCACCGAGGTGCAGCCGACGCTCGTGATCACCACGGGCACGGCCGGCGGCATCGGCAAACAGGTCGAGGTCGGCGACGTCATCGTCAGCCCAATCGTGCGTTTCGACTGCCTCTCGAAGTTCAAGAAGCAGCCGTTTGCGCAGGCGCACTACTCCAGCAAGCCGGCCAAGACGTCGAAATTTGCGAGCGCCAAGACGCTGTTCAAGGCCAATGCAGGGCAATTGCCGAAGGACAATGCGCGGCCGCCGAAGATCTTCGTGGTCAAGCCGAGCGAGCTGTCATCGTCCGTGGTGACCACCGATTTCTTCGGCTTCGACACCTCGGACAATCACTTCAAGCTCCAGGGCCTCGGCGACGTCTCCGAGATGGGCGATGCCGTCCTCGGCCTCGTCGCGCAGGAGATGGGCGACAAGGCGCCGCGCTGGCTCGCGATCCGCAACGTCTCCGACCCGCAGATCAAGGCCGAGGGCACGCTGAAGCAGCAGGAGCAGGTCGCCGCCCAGATCTACAAAGGGTTCGGCCGCTGGAGCACGGTCTGTAGCGCCATCGCCTGCTGGGCGAGTATCGTGGCGGAGCCATAGGGTATGATCCGGACCCGCAGGGCCGCGTTAGCGCAAAGTGTGACGCGGTTTTCCCTCGCGACAGACGCGGAACGCGTCTGCGCGGAGATCATGCCCAAAATATAAAGCCGCGGAAGCTGGCAGGTCAGCCTCCCTTGCCGAAGTGGCCGGGGGTGTCTACCTCTCGCTGAGTGTTTCGTGAGAGGTTCCCATGCTGGATGCCGCCGTCAAGGCGCTGTCGCAAATGATGTCGCCGCCGATGCGTTCGATCCTGTGGCGGTCGATCGGGCTCGCGCTGGTGCTGATCGTGGTGCTTGCGATCGGGTTGCAGCGGCTGCTGACCTGGTTTGCGACCTATGGCGAGGTCTGGCTCGAGGGGCTGCTTGGGCCGAGCTGGCACTCGTCACTGGAGGTGCTGGCTTGGATCATCTCGATTGCGGCCGGTTTCGGCGTCGTGTTCGGCAGCGTGTTCCTGATGCCCGCGATCACCTCGCTGGTGGCAAGCTTCTTCGTCGATGACGTCGCCGACATCGTCGAGCGTGAATATTATCCGGCCGAGCGGCCGGGCACGGCATTGCCGTTCAAGCAGGCGATCCTCGAAGGCATCAAGACCGCGCTGCTCACCATCCTGGTCTATCTCGCCGCTTTACCGCTGGTGTTTCTGGCCGGCGCCGGTTTCCTGGTCTTCTTCCTCGCTGCCGCCTGGCTATTGGGCCGCGAATATTTCGAGCTCGCTGCGATGCGCTTCCGCTCGCCGGAGGATGCGAAAGCGATGCGGCGCGATAATGCCGCGACGATCTTCACCGCCGGCCTCTTCATCGCCGCCTTCGTCTCGATTCCGGTCGTGAACCTGGCGACGCCTATTTTCGGCATGGCCTTCATGGTGCACATGCACAAGCGCCTGTCAGGCCCGCGGCCCGAGCTGATCGAGCCGGCGCGGCAGATGCGGTGAGCCCGATCAGCTCACCTGCACGCCGCATTTGCGCAGCACCCTCTTGGCGAAACCGAACGGCGCCGGCGTAAACGGACCCGGCGGGGCTCGGGTGATCAATGCGATGAAGCCGAGCCCGGCCACTGCCAGCCAGAAGCACAGCCAGAAACCATCGATATAGGCGAGCACATTGGCTTCGCGCGCGACGAAGCTTGCTAGCGTACCGACCGCGCGCGCCTGCGCTGAGCCGGCGCCGTGGGCGGCAAAGTGATCGGCGAGCTGCTTCAGCGCGCGCACCACATTGACGTCGCCGACTTCCAGGTTCTGGCCGATATAGAAGGAATGCACCTGCTCGCGGACGCGCAGCCAGGTTCCCATCAGCGCCACGCCGATCTCGGCGCCGCCGAGCCGCATGATCTGGATATAGGCTGCAAAGGCCGTGGCACGGCTGGGGTCGGAATTCGACAACAACGTGATGATGAGCGGCAGCAGCGTCAGCGACTGCGCGACCGCTTGAAGCAGAACGATGCCGATGAAATCCTCGCGCGCCCAATCGTGGGTGAGCTGAGTCCCCCAGAGATTGGCCGCAGCAAAGCAGGTAAATCCAACGACCACCACCGTCCGCGTGTCGAAATGCCGGAGCAGCCAGATCGAGATCGGCACCAGTACGGACATCGGCAACGCGCCAAAGGTGAGCAGCAGCCAGCCGCTCTGCTCCGGCCTGAGCTGACCGACGGCGCCGAGGAAATTCGGTACCAGCGACGCGTTGGATAGGCTGGTCAGCGTGTAGAGCAGGATCAGGATCAACGCCAAGCCTACATTGCGCGAGAACAGCACGTTCACATGCGCCCAGGGCTGCGCGACCCACGACTCGTTGACAAGGAAGGCCACGAACAGCACGCCGCCTCCGACCAGCAGCGCCATCACCGTGCCGGAGCCGAGCCAATCCAGGCGATTGCCCTGATCGAGCCCGGCATAGATCATTCCGACGGAGGCTCCTAGCAGCAACATGCCACCCCAATCGGCCGCCCGCAGCAGCGCGCGATTGACCGGCTCGCTCGGTGTTCCCAGATAGACCATCAGGCCCATCAGCGGCGCGATCACGACGCCCTGCCAATACAGCCATTGCCAGCCGAGATGCTCGACATAGAAGCCGACCAATGAGGACGATGAGTCCAATGCAAATCCGACGCGGATCGAATAGAGCGCAATCGCCGGCAGCCACCAGCGGATCGGCAGATTGCGGAACACGATCATCAGCGTCGCCGGCACGAAGGTGCCGAGCAAGAGGCCATGCACGACGCTGAGCGCGATCAGCGTCGGATAATCGCGCACGAAAGGAATGGTCAGCGAGACGAGCGCGTAGACGAGACTGGGAATGCCGAGCACGCGGCGCAAGCCGAACACGGTGGCAAGCCACGCCACCGCCGGGGCGATGAAGATCTGCGAGCCGATGCCGGCGGTGGAGAGCCACGCACCTTCGTCGAACGAGAGCCCGAACGCGCCGCGCAGGTCTGGCAG
Source organism: Bradyrhizobium zhengyangense (assembly GCF_022012555.1). Taxonomy (NCBI): domain Bacteria; kingdom Pseudomonadati; phylum Pseudomonadota; class Alphaproteobacteria; order Hyphomicrobiales; family Nitrobacteraceae; genus Bradyrhizobium; species Bradyrhizobium zhengyangense. Next base: position 772,716 of record NZ_JAKLTZ010000002.1, read on the forward strand.
GCCGACGGTGGTCAGCCGGCTGTCGAAATTGGCGAGGAACGAGCCGAGCAGCACGGAAGCGACGGCAAACAAAGGCTGTCGCGCGACCCCGCCGCGCGAGATCGGTCCGTGGCCGGCATCGTCATTTGCCGCCATTCGCGCCCTTCGTGTCGATTCTGGTGACGACCGACATCCCCGGCACAAGGCGCGTCAGCAGCGGCTGATTGTCGTCGAACTGGATGCGGACGGGAATGCGCTGCACCACCTTGGTGAAATTGCCGGTGGCATTGTCAGGCGGCAGCAGCGCGACCTGCGCGCCCGTCGCGGGCGCGATGCGCTCGACCTTGCCGCGCAGCTTCTCGCGCGGAAAACTGTCGACGGTGATCTCGACCGGCTGCCCGGGCTGGACATGCGTCAGCTGGGTCTCCTTGTAATTTGCGATCACATAGACCTTCGGCAGCGGTACGACGTTGATGAGGTTGGTGCCGATATTGACGTAATCGCCCGGCTGCACCTGGCGCTCGCCGACGACGCCGTCGAACGGCGCCGTGATCCTGGTATAGCCGAGCTTGAGCCTGGCGCTTGCCAGCGTTGCCTTGGTGGCATCGAGATCGGCCGCACGCTGCTTCTTGGTGCCTTGCAGAACCTCGAGCTGGTGCTGCTGGGCGGCGATCACGGCGCGGCTGGCGCGCACGTCGGCCTGCGCCTTGGCAAGGCCCGCAACCGCCTGCTCGAGCCGCTGCCGGGTGCCGGCTTCGGTCTGCGACAGCGATTGCTGGCGCTCCTGTTCCTGCTTGGCCTCGACCTCCAGGGCTTCCGCCGACAGGCGCGCGGCCTCGGCCTGCGCGATGGTCGCATATTGCAACTCGATCTGGTTGGCGAGATTGTCGAGCACAGCCTGCGCGGCGGCCACCGCGGCCTCGGATTGCGCGACCTGGGCCTCATAATCGGCGGGATCGATCTGGATCAGCAGATCGCCTGATTTGACGCGCTGGAAATCGTCGACCGCGACGGTCAGTACCTCGCCGGAGACGCGGCTGGAGAGACGGGTCAGGTCGGCGCGGACATAGGCGTCATTGGTGGTCTGGATCACTTCATTGCCAACCCATTCGTCGAAGCGCAGCGTCGCCAGCGCGACAAAGGCGAGAGCGACGATCACGGCAAACAGCGGGATTGCGAGCCGGCTCCAGAGCGAAGTTGCAGGCCGCTGCGTTGGCTTGGATGCGACAGGCGGTGTCGGCGACGAAACTTGTTCCTGTTGACTCACGATAACCTCAAAGCCGGCTTCGCTCTTACGATCGTCATTTCGGGGCGATGCGCAGCATCGAACCCGGAATCTCGAGATCCCGGGTTCGCCTCTTCGAGGCGCCCCGGGATGACTTGGCTGTCGCTCACACCGTCTTCTCCGGCCACCGGCAGAGATCGTTGATCAGGCATACCTCGCAGCGCGGCTTCCGCGCGAGGCAGGTATAGCGGCCGTGCAGGATCAGCCAATGATGGGCATGTAGCATGAACTCGGCCGGGATCACCTTTTCGAGCCCGAGCTCGACCTCGAGCGGCGTCTTGCCCGGCGCGAGGGCGGTGCGGTTGCCGACGCGGAAGACATGCGTGTCGACCGCCATGGTGTGCTCGCCGAAGGCCATGTTGAGCACGACATTGGCGGTCTTGCGTCCCGCGCCCGGCAGCGACTCGATCTCGGCACGCGTGCGCGGCACCTCGCCGCCGAAATCGCTGAGCACTTTGGCCGACAGCGCGATCACGTTCTTGGCCTTGGTGCGGTAGAGGCCGATGGTCTTGATGTAGTCACGCAGACGCTCTTCGCCGAGGTCGAGCATTTTTTGCGGCGTATCGGCGACCTCGAACAAGGCGCGCGTCGCCTTGTTGACGCCGGCGTCCGTCGCCTGTGCCGACAGCACCACGGCCACCAGCAGCGTGAACGGGTTGACGTGCTCGAGCTCGCCTTTCGGCTCGGGATTGGCCGCGCGGAATCGGCTGAAGACCTCGCGAACCTCTGCCGGCGTCCAGGGTTTTGTAGCCTTGAGCGACCTCTTCGCGGGCTTGGGCCTCGCGCCGGCTGCCTTTGCCTTTTTCTTCGGCACCGCCGCTTCGCGCAGGGCCGGCTTGCGGGTGATTTTCGCCATGATCGGGATATACTGAGGGACGATGAGCACAGGCAACGAAATTGAGCGGGCAGAATCTGAAGGTCATGCCGAGCAGCAGATCTTCTCGGCGCTGCTGACGCCGCACCGCTCGCTGAACCGCACCGGCTTCCTCGCCGTGATGCTGTTCCTGAGCGTCGTCAGCTTCGTCACCGGAATTGTCTTCCTGATGAAGGGCGCCTGGCCGGTGCTCGGCTTTTTCGGCCTCGACGTGCTCGTGGTGTGGTGGGCGTTCAAGGTCAATTTCCGCACGGGGCGGGCCCGCGAGGAAATCACGGTCACGACATCTGAACTGCGCGTGCGGCGCGTCAGCCATCACGGGCAGGTCGCCGAATGGACCTTCAATCCGCTCTGGGTCCGCCTCGACATGGAGGTCGACGAGGATTTTGGCATCGAGCATCTCTACCTGATCTCGCGCGGCCACCAGATCCGGATCGCGCGTTTTTTGGGACCGGATGAAAAGGCAAGTTTTTACAAAGGGTTGATTGAAGCCTTAAACGCCGCCAAACGCGGCCCGACCTACAATCCGGTGACCTGACGCGCGGTCGGAAATCGGGTGGTTTCGACGCCTCCCCGCGCCTACATTTCCGGTCATGATGACACTCGCCATACATGACCAGCGCCTGGCCAAGCCGGGCCCCCAGAACGCCGCGCTGCGCGACTACGATTCCGTGCGCCGGGCCATCGCGTTCATCTCGGAGAACTGGCGCGCGCAGCCGACCATCGAGGCGATGGCCGATGCGGCCGGCGTCACACCGGATGAGCTGCACCATCTGTTCCGCCGCTGGGCCTCGATCACGCCGAAGGCCTTCATGCAGGCGCTGACCCTCGACCACGCCAAGGGACTCTTGCGGGACTCCGCAAGCATCCTCGATGCGGCGCTCGACTCAGGACTTTCAGGGCCGGGCCGTCTGCACGATCTCTTCGTCACCCACGAAGCGATGTCGCCGGGCGAATGGAAGAACGGCGGCGCGGGGCTGACCTTGCGCTATGGCTTCCATCCGTCTCCCTTCGGGACGGCCATCGTGATCGCGACCGATCGTGGCCTGTCGGGTCTCGCCTTCGCCGATCACGGCGAGGAGAAGGCCGCGCTCGCCGACATGACGCGGCGCTGGGCCAACGCGACCTATGTGGAGGATCACGAAGGCACTGCGCCGCTCGCAGCACGCATCTTCGACACGAAACTGTGGCGGCCGGATCAGCCGCTGCGCGTGGTGATGATCGGCACCGATTTCGAGGTGCGGGTCTGGGAGACGCTGCTGAAGATCCCGATGGGCCGCGCGGTGTCCTATTCGGACATCGCCTGCAACATCAACAGCCCGAAGGCCTCGCGCGCCGTCGGCGCTGCCGTCGGCAAGAACCCGGTGTCCTTTGTCGTGCCCTGCCACCGCGCGCTCGGCAAGAGCGGCACGCTGACGGGCTATCATTGGGGTATCACCCGCAAGCAGGCGATGCTGGGCTGGGAAGCCGGGCAGCTGGGGATGCAATAGGAGCTACGAACGCCACTATCGTAGGGTGGGCAAAGGCGCAACGCGCCGTGCCCATGATCTCTCTGAAATGGCGACAGGTGGTGGGCACGCTTCGCTTTGCCCACCCTACGAGACCTTCGTCAACCTGCCAGATCCAGCTTCGACGCGACAGTCGAATCCGCGTTGAGCCGGTAGATGATCGGCACGCCGGTCGCGAGCTCGCGCTTCAAAATGCCTTCGGGCGACAGCTTCTCCAGCACCATGATCAAGGCACGCAGCGAATTGCCATGGGCCGCAACCAGCGTGCGCTTGCCGTTGAGCACGCCGGGCAGGATTTCCTGCACGTAATAGGGCAGTGCACGCGCCAGCGTGTCCTTGAGGCTTTCGCCGCCGGGCGGCGGCACGTCGTAGGAGCGGCGCCAGACATGCACCTGCTCCTCGCCCCACTTCTTGCGGGCGTCGTCCTTGTTGAGCCCGGAGAGGTCGCCATAGTCGCGCTCGTTCAGCGCGAGATCCTTTGACGTGGGCAAACCGGTCTGGCCGAGCTCGGTGAGAATGAGATCGAGCGTGTGCTGTGCGCGCGTCAGCACTGAGGTGAAGGCGACGTCGAACACCAGGCCCTGGGCCTTCAACTTGCGGCCGGCCTCCTTGGCTTCCGCGACACCCTGCTCGGTGAGATCGGGATCCTTCCAGCCCGTGAACAGGTTCTTCAGATTCCATTCGCTCTGGCCGTGGCGCACGAGCACGAGAAGACGTTCGCTCATTGAGTGCTTTCCGTTTGGTTCTTCTAGATGTCTGCGAGGCCGAGCACGTCGGCCATGGAGTAATGCCCCGGCTTCTTGCCATGCGCCCAGAGCGCCGCCTTCAGCGCGCCGTGCGCGAACAGCATGCGGTCTTCGGCGAGATGCGACAATGTCAGACGCTCGAACGGGCCGAGAAAGGTGACGCTGTGCTCGCCGGCGACGGTGCCGCCGCGCAAGGACGCAAAGCCGATCGCGCCCGGCTTGCGCGCGCCGGTGATGCCGTCGCGGCCACGTTCCGCGTTCTCCTCGAGCGAAATGCCGCGACCGGCGGCTGCGGCCTGGCCCAGCATCAGCGCGGTGCCGGAGGGCGCATCGACCTTCATGCGGTGATGGGTCTCGACGATCTCGATGTCAAAACTTTCGTCGAGCGCCTTGGCGACGCGCTTGACCACGGCGGCGAGCAAATTGACGCCCAGGCTCATATTGCCCGACTGCACCACGACCGCGCGATTGGTGACGCTCTTGATCACGGCGTTGTCGGACGCCGACAGCCCGGTGGTGCCGATGACATGGACCAGCCCACGCTCAGCCGCGATCGCGACATTGGCGATGGTCGCGGCCGGCACGGTGAAATCCAGAATGCCATCGGCATCTTTCGACATCGCCCAGAGGTCGGCGGACAACTTGATACCGTTGGCCGGGAGCCCTGCGAGCACGCCGGCATCCTTGCCTAAGAGCTCCGAGCCCGGCGCCTCCAGCGCGCCAGCCAATACCGCGCCTTTGCTGTCGGCAATCGCCCGCGTCAGGGCGCGGCCCATCCGGCCGCCGGCTCCCGCAACAATCAAGCGCATGTCTGACATGGTGTGATCCTCTCAGGCGCCGTTGTAGCGGCGGGATGCAGTTCCGGCAACCGAGGGGGATCAAAGGCCGTCATTCCGGGGCGCCCGAAGGCGAACTCTGGTGCGCAATTGCGCACCTGAGAATCTCGAGATTCCGGGCTCGATGCTGCGCATCGCCCCTGAATGACAGAGCGTCTCAACCGTCCGCCGGCTGCGGACCGTCATAGCCCTCGATGATGATGAGGTCGGCAATCGAGTGCGGCTGGCGCACCTTGATGTTGGCCTGGTATTCCGGCGAATTGTAACAGGCGATCGCGGTTTGATAATCAGGGAATTCGATCACGACGTTGCGGGTACGGCTGGCGCCTTCGACTGTTGTGAACTTGCCGCCGCGGATGACGAAACGGCCACCCCACTTCTTGAAGATCGGACCGTTGGCGACGGCATAGGGCTTGTAGCCCTCGTCATTGTTCACGTCGACGCGTCCGATCCAGTAGCCTTTTGCCATTGTTCTTCTCCTTTTTTGATTTGTTTGATCAGCCGAGTGCCTGCGCGATCTCGGCCTGGATCGCTTCAGCGATCGCCTTGGGATCGGAGGCTTCCACCACCGGCCGCCCGACGACGAGATAATCGGCCCCCGCGGCAATTGCGCGGCCGGGCGTCATGATGCGCTTCTGATCGCCTGACGCCGCTCCCGCCGGACGGATGCCTGGTGTGACGAGGTTCATCTGCTGGCCGACGATCTTGCGCAAGGCGCCGGCCTCCTCGGGCGAGGACACGAGACCGTCGATGCCGAGCGCCTGCGCCTGCCGTGCGCGCGCCTCGACCAGCTCGGAGACACCGAGCCGGAAGCCTGCCGCATGCAGATCGTCGTCATTGTAGGAGGTCAGTACCGTCACCGCGAGAAGCTTCAGCTTCGAAGAGCCGCGACCCTCGACGGCGCCCTTCATCGTCTGCGGATAGGCATGTACGGTGAGGAAGGTCGCGCCCAGCCTGGTGATGCTCTCGACGCCTTGTGAGACCGTGTTGCCGATGTCGTGCAGCTTGAGATCGAGAAAGACCTTCTTGCCGCTGTCAGCAAGCTTGGTAACCAGCGGCAGGCCGCCGGCATAAGCAAGGCGATAGCCGATCTTGTAGAATGTGACGCTGTTGCCGAGCCTGGTGACCATCGCCTCCGCGGCATCGACGCTGGGCAAATCGAGCGCAACGATCAGGCGGTCTTTCGGGGCAATTTCGGCTGGCGTCATGTCACCTCACATCATGCGTTGGGAAATGTCGATCAACTGCCGCACCATCTGCTTCAGCCCGTCGCTATCGGCCTGGCTCTTGAGCCTGTCCATATCGTCATAGGCCTGGTCGGCAAAGGCGAGCGTGAACTGGCTGGCGATCACATTGGCGTGGCACGACGTCAAAATCAGCCGCAATGCCTGCAGCGCGCGGGCGGCGCCAAGGCGGCTCTGCGAAGCACCGGCGAGCGCGAAGGCGCGGTTGCGGAAGACGTCTCCGCGTGCCTCGTGCGGATCCTGCACGCGGCTGACCCAGTCGATCGCGTTTTTCAGCAGCGGCGGCACGGAGGCGTTGTATTCGGGCGAGACGAACAGCACGCCGTGATGCGCGCCGATCATGCGCTTGAGGTTGATGGCGTGCTTGGGCACGCCTGACTTGGCCTGGAGATCGCCGTCGTAGATCGGCAGCGGAAAATCGGCGAGCGAGATGCGGGTGATTTCGACGCCGGCCTGCGCGAATTCATAAGCGGCGACCGCCGCCAGCTTCACATTGTGCGAGCCGGTGCGCAGCGAGCCGGGAATGACCAGGATCTTCGGGGCTGACATCCTCTTCCATACGTTCGGCGAAACGAGCCCGCCGCGTAAAGGAAGACGCCAGCGGAATTAGTACTTGCGATACACCCAGACGCGGGCCGGCGGAAGGTTCATCCAGATCCGTTCCGAAGCCTCTGTGGACACGCCGGGCAGCGATTTCGGGATCGGCGGCACCACCGCATAGGTGAACTGAACGAAGGGGGCGCCGGGCGCGAGCGCCGTGAAGGCATCGCGAATCAGCCGCAGGCGCGTCAGCATCGGTTTTGTGACCAGCGGCAGGCCGGAGACCACCGCGCTGGCCGGCGCGCTCAGCACATTCCAGAGCGTGTCGCGCAGGCGATAGGCATCGCCCTGCACCACCTTGGCCTGCGGATAGCGGTCGCGCAAAAGCGCGCAGAAGCCGGGATTGTATTCGACGAGGACGAGGCGCTTTTGATCGACGCCGCGCTCGACCAGCGCCGAGGTGATGGCGCCCGTGCCGGGTCCGAGCTCGACCACCGGGGCATCCGAATTGACGTCGACGTAATGCGCCATGGTCCGCGCGAGCAGCTTGCCCGACGGCATCACCGCGCCCATGTGGAGGGGCTTTTCGATCCACGATCTGAGGAAGCGCACCTCGTCATCGAGACGGGGCTTCTTCAACGCACGCGCGGACGACGGCAATGGCATGTCTGGACCGGACGGGACGAGACCGCGTGAGCGCGGCGTGTCAGAAAATGGTCATAAAGACGTATAGGCCGAAGTCGATACGGTCAAGCCGCGTCAGTTCGCCCGATTACCGAAGAAATCCTTGACCTTGGCGAAGAAGCCCTCGGATTCCGGCTGGGTGTTGCCGGAGGAGAGTTTTTCGAACTCGGCCAGCAATTCCTGCTGCTTCTTGGTGAGATTCTGCGGGGTCTCGACCACGACCTGGACATACATGTCACCCATCTGGCGCGAGCGCAGCACCGGCATACCCTTTGATGCGATGCGGAATCGGCGGGCGGACTGGGTTCCGGCGGGCACCTTCACCTTGGCCTTGCCCTTGTCGATGGTGGGCACCTCGAATTCGCCGCCGAGCGCGGCCGTGACCATCGAGATCGGCACGCGGCAATGCAGATCGGCGCCGTCGCGCTGGAAGAACTGGTGCTGGGCCAGCGACAGGAAGATGTAGAGGTCGCCGGGCGGACCGCCGCGGACGCCGGCCTCGCCCTCGCCGGCGAGCCGGATCCGGGTGCCGTCCTCGACGCCCTGTGGAATGTTGACTGACAGCGTTCGCTCGCGCGTGACGCGGCCCTGGCCCGAGCAGGACGGGCAGGCATCCTCGATCATCTGGCCGCGGCCCTGACAGCCGGGGCAGGTGCGCTCGAGGGTGAAGAAGCCCTGCGACTGCCGCACGCGGCCGGCGCCGCCGCAGGTCGAGCAGGTCTTCGGCTTGGTGCCGGCCTTGGCGCCGATACCCGAGCAGGCCTCGCAGGTGACCGAGACCGGAATCTCGATCTGCGCGGTCTTGCCGCCAAAGGCCTCCTCGAGGGTGATTTCCATGTTGTAGCGCAGATCGGCACCGCGCTCGCGGCCGCCGCGGCCGCGCTGCCCGGCCATGCCGAACAGATCTTCGAAAATGTCGGAGAAGGAGGATGCGAAGCCCGCGCCGAAACCGGCGCCGCCGCCGGGACCGCCCTGCTCGAACGCAGCATGGCCGAAACGGTCATAGGCCGCGCGCTTATCCTTGTCCTTCAGGACTTCGTAGGCCTCGTTGATTTCCTTGAACTTGACCTCGCTGGTCTCATCCCCGGGATTGCGGTCGGGATGGAATTTCATCGCCAGCTTGCGAAACGACGATTTCAGCTTGCCCTCGTCGGCCGTGCGTTCGACTTCGAGGGTTTCGTAGTAGCAGCGCTTGGTGGACGTGGACATGTCTGACTCAGGTCTATCCGATCGCGATTCAAGTCGGAGCGAAACAACGTCGCCACACGACGACATAGGCAGCCTTCCGCATCACTGCAGCGGGCTGCATGGCAGCGTTGAGCATAACGGCTGGGAATTGATTGATCGTAACGGGACTGACTCCAAAAGAGTTGCCGCCCGTCGAGCCCGACACGAAAGCCTCCCCCATGAAGGGGGAGGCCTTGAGAGCGTGTGGGGTCCAAGCCGTCCGCATCATGACCCTCTTGGGGCTTATGCGGACTTCTTGTTGTTCTTATCGTCGTCGACCTCGGTGAATTCCGCGTCGACGACGTCGTCCTTCGCAGCGTCCTTGGCCGCATCGGCCTCGGCCTGCTGCTTGTACATGGCCTCGCCGAGCTTCATCGACGCCTGAGCCAGCGTGTTGGTCTTGGCCTTGATCGCCTCGGCATCGCTGCCCTTCAGCGCTTCCTTGAGGTCGCTGACGGCGTCCTCGATGGCGCGGCGCTCGGTCTCGGAGACCTTCGAACCGTGCTCGGCCAGCGCCTTCTCGGTGGAGTGCACCAGCGCGTCGGCATGGTTCTTGGCATCGACCGCCTCGCGGCGCTGCTTGTCGGCCGCGGCATTGGCCTCGGCGTCCTTGACCATCTTGTCGATGTCGGCTTCCGACAGACCGCCTGAGGCCTGGATGCGGATCTGCTGCTCCTTGCCGGTAGCCTTGTCCTTGGCCGAGACGTTGACGATGCCGTTGGCGTCGATGTCGAAGGTCACCTCGATCTGCGGCATGCCGCGCGGAGCCGGCGGAATGCCCATCAGGTCGAACTGGCCGAGCATCTTGTTGTCGGCCGCCATTTCACGCTCGCCCTGGAAGACGCGGATGGTGACCGCGTTCTGATTGTCCTCGGCGGTCGAGAACACCTGGCTCTTCTTGGTCGGGATCGTGGTGTTGCGGTCGATGATGCGGGTGAACACGCCGCCCAGCGTCTCGATGCCCAGCGACAGCGGGGTCACGTCGAGCAGCAGCACGTCCTTGACGTCGCCCTGGAGCACGCCGGCCTGGATCGCGGCACCGATCGCCACGACTTCGTCCGGGTTGACGCCCTTGTGCGGCTCCTTGCCGAACAGCTGCTTCACGACTTCCTGGACCTTCGGCATGCGCGACATGCCGCCGACCAGAACGACTTCACCGATCTCACCGGCAGTGACGCCGGCGTCCTTCAGCGCCTTGCGGCACGGCTCGACGGTCTTCTGGACGAGGTCGTCGACCAGCGCTTCGAACTTGGCGCGGGTAAGCTTCATCGTCAGATGCTTCGGGCCGGTCTGGTCCGCGGTGATGAAGGGCAGGTTGATCTCGGTCTGCGTCGTCGACGACAGCTCGATCTTGGCCTTTTCAGCGGCTTCCTTCAGGCGCTGCAACGCGAGCTTGTCGTTGCGCAGGTTGATGCCCTGCTCCTTCTGGAACTCGTCCGCGAGGTAGCCCACGAGGCGCATGTCGAAGTCTTCGCCGCCGAGGAAGGTGTCGCCGTTGGTCGACTTCACCTCGAACACGCCGTCGCCGATTTCGAGAATGGAAATATCGAACGTGCCGCCGCCGAGGTCGTACACGGCGATCGTGCCGGCCTTGGTCTTGTCGAGGCCATAGGCGAGCGCGGCCGCGGTCGGCTCATTGATGATGCGCAGCACTTCAAGGCCCGCGATCTTGCCGGCGTCCTTGGTGGCCTGGCGCTGGGCGTCGTTGAAGTAAGCGGGAACGGTGATGACCGCCTGGTCGACCTTCTGGCCGAGATGGGCTTCCGCGGTCTCCTTCATCTTCTGCAAGATGAACGCCGAGACCTGCGAGGGCGAGTAGGTCTGGCCGTCGGCCTCGACCCAGGCATCGCCGTTGGAAGCCTTCACGATCTTGTACGGAACGAGCTTCTTGTCCTTCTCCACCATGGGGTCGTCGTAGCGGCGGCCGATGAGGCGCTTCACTGCGAAGAACGTACGCTCTGGATTGGTCACGGCCTGACGCTTGGCAGGCTGGCCGACGAGGCGCTCACCGTCGTCAGTCACGGCGACGATCGAAGGCGTCGTGCGCATGCCTTCGGAATTCTCGATGACTTTGGCGTTCTTGCCATCCATTACGGCGACGCACGAATTCGTGGTGCCGAGGTCGATCCCAATGACCTTTCCCATGGTCCTGATATCCTTCTTTTTGCGGCAGGTTGGCTGGGCCCAGAAGGCACCCGAACCGAAACCCCCTAAGATCAAACATTCGCGATATTGCGATGGTTGAGGCTCATATAGGAGGGGGGGAGGGGCCCGCAAGGACCGAACGCAACTTTGGGCCGTGAAAACATTGGGTTTTGGAAGATCGTATCCGGGCTCAACCGCACTTGCGGGTGAGGAAATATTAACAGGTTCGGCGATCGAGCGGCCGCCCGCCGCGATCCGCGGCCCGGCCCTGTTACCGCCGCGCCAAACCCGCTAAAAGGCGGCCGGCCGGACGGTCTCGCCATGGGGCTGCTTCGCGCGACAAAGCGCCCGAGGGCCGACCATCGTACGGCCTCAATGTGAACCAATCAGAGTGCCCATGAAGCTGATCCGCCCCCTCGCCGCACTCGTCCTCCTCGTCGCTTCGGCGCTTCCGGCGCTTGCCGCCGACGCCGTTTACCCGCCGGGACTGCGCCTCGGCATGGTGCCTCTGGTCGGCCTCAGCAAGGCCAAGACCTTCCCGGGCTTCGAGAACGAGGACGGCAGCGTCAAGGTGCTGATCACCGAGCTGCCGCCGGCGGCCTATAACGAGGTCGTCAGTGCGTTCAACGCCAATCCGGCCGGCACCAACGGCGTCAAGCCGGACAAGATCGAGACGTCGGCAGGCCTTGCGTATTTTACCACCGAAGGCGCCAAGGTTGGCGACACGCTGGTGAAGCGCTATTCGATGATCGTGCCGGGCACCGGCTTCTCCGGCTATGTCGCGGTGCAAATTCCCGAGAACGCTGCGAAGATCTACACAGACGAAGCGGTGCGGCAGATGTTTGCGACCGCCACTATCCGCAAGGAGGTGTCGGTCGACGAGCAGATCGGGCTGCTGCCGTTCAAGATCACCGATCTCGCCGGCTTCAAGGACGTCCGTACGCTGGTGCCGGGCTCGAGCATCATCCTGGCCGACGGCAGCGAGAGCTCGGGCTATGAATCCAAGCCATTCATCATCCTCGGCCTGATCGGCGCCACCCCGCAAGCCGCCGACGACCGCGCCCGCTTCGCCCAGGAGGCGGCCCTTCAGATTCCGGGTTTGCGCGAAACCAAAATCACCATGTCGGAGCCGATCCGCATCAACAGCCAGCCCGGCTTCGAGACCCGGATCGACGGCGTCAGCGGCAAGGACAAGACCCCGGTCACGGTGGTGCAGTGGATCCGCTTCGGCGGCGGCACCTCGCTGCGCATCATCGCCAGCGCCCCGCGCGACCAGTGGTCCGATGCCTTCACCCGTTTCCGCGCCGTGCGCGACGGCATCCAGCCGAAGGGTTAGAGGCCCTGGGGCTGGCAGCCCAAGCGTTCACCAGAGCCGGCTGCATTTTCGGGCTTTCGTTCGTACACGAACGGAACTAGGCTTCCCTCCATTGGATCAGCTTGAGATCATCCTGGAGGGGAGGCGGACGATGCTTAATCGACGACAGATCTTGGCCGCGATGGGAACGACGGCGCTTGCGAGCCTCGCTCCATCGGCACTGTTCGCAGCAGCTGCGATCAAGCCGGACGACAGCTCCGCGCTGCTCGTGATCGACGTGCAGAATTGCTTCCTGCCCGGCGGCAGCCTCGCGGTGAAGGAAGGCGAGCAGGTCGTGCCCGTCATCAACAAGATGGCGAAAGCGTTCTCGAACGTGGTGATGACGCAGGACTGGCACACGCCCGGCCACGTCTCGTTCGCATCAGTGCATTCGGGCAAGAAGCCGTTCGAGACCATCGACCTGCCCTATGGCAAGCAGGTGCTGTGGCCCGACCATTGCGTGCAGGGCACCGACGGCGCCTCGCTGTCGAAGGATCTCTCGATCCCGCAGGCCGAGCTCATCATCCGCAAGGGTTTTCACAAGGACGTCGACAGCTATTCGGCCTTCCTCGAAGCCGACGGCAAGACGACGACTGGCCTTGCCGCCTATCTGAAGTCGCGCAAGATCAAGCGCGTCTTCGTTGCGGGTCTCGCGACGGATTTCTGTGTCGCCTGGACCGCGCTCGATGCGCGCAAGGCAGGCTTTGAAGTCTATGTCGTGGAAGACGCCTGCCGCGGCATCGATACGCAGGGCTCGCTGGCAAAGGCCTGGGCCGACATGGCCAAGGCCGGCGTGAAGCGGATTCAGTCTGCGGATATCGCGGTCAGCGCGTAAGGCGCACACGCCGGACCTTGAGGAGACGCGCGCAAGCGCGCTCCTCAAAATCGCTCAGTTCGATTCGTTGCTGTTCGCCGCAGGCGCAGCCTTCGCGCCGCCCTTGGCGACGCCGACCAGCGCCGGGCGCAGCACGCGCTCGCCGATGGTGTAGCCGGCCTGCATGACCTGCACGACGGTGCCCGCGGGCACCGATGCGTCGGGCACTTCGTACATCGCCTGCTGGAAGTTCGGATCGAACTTCTGGCCCAAGGGATCGAACTTCTTCACGCCGTGCTTTTCCAGCGCACTGAGCAGCGATCGCTCGGTGAGTTCGACGCCTTCGATCAGCGCGGTCAGGCCGGGATCGGCGGTGGCACGCGCTTCAGCCGGAACGGCGTCGAGCGCGCGCTGGAGGTTGTCGGCGATGTCGAGCACGTCGCGGGCAAAGCCGGTGACACCGTAGAGCTTGGAATCGGCGACTTCCTTGGCGGTACGCTTGCGCAAATTCTCCATCTCGGCGAGCGTCCGCAGCATGCGGTCGCGCGCCTCGGCGGCTTCCTTCTGCAACAGCTCGACCGAACCCGGCTCGGGATCGTCGGGCATGATGTAGGGCTTCGACACCACGGGCTCGCCGGTCGGCGCGGCCGTGTCTTCGGGTTGCCGGGTTGGATCGGTCATCGGCTGCTTCTCGAACTCGCTCAGGGGGAGGTTTTCTGGCCCGGATATCGTGCTTCGGGCGCCGAAAATCAAGCGCCCGTGATCGGCTCAAATGCCGGTCAGCCCCCTACTAGCCTCCCAGCAGGCGACTGACGATGCGGGCGGCGTAGTCCACAGTCGGGATCACGCGGGCATAATTCAGCCGCGTCGGCCCGATCACGCCCAAAACGCCGACGATGCGGCCGGCGGCATCCCGATAGGGCGAGATGATGGTGGAGGAGCCCGATAGCGAAAACAGCTTGTTCTCGCTGCCGATGAAGATCCTGACACCTTCAGCGGTTTCGGCGCGCCCGAGCAGGTCGATCACGCCACGCTTGGTCTCGAGATCGTCGAACAGCAGCCTGACACGCTCGAGATCCTCCAGCGCATGCAGATCTTCCAGCAGATTGGCGTGGCCGCGGACGATGAGCTGGCGGTCCTCATTCTCGCCGCCCGACCAGCTCGCGATGCCGGCCGAAATGACCTTTTGCGTCAGCTGATCGAGCTCGGCGCGGGCCTCGCCAAGCGCGGTTTCGAGCTCCAGCCGCGCCTCTGCCAGCGTCCGGCCGCGGATCCGGGCGTTGAGGAAATTGCCGGCCTCCGTGAGCGCAGAGGATGGAACTCCGGGCGGCAGGGTCAACACGCGGTTTTCGACCTGACCGTCCTCGCCGACCAGGATCACCAACGCCTTTTCGGGTTCCAGCCTAACGAATTCGATGTGTTTCAGCCGCGCATTTGATTTTGGCGTCAGGACGACGGCGGCGGCGCGCGTGAGACCGGACAGCCGCGTCAGCGCTTCCGACAGCGCCGCCTCGACGGATTGGGCGTGGCCGACGGTCGCGAGCTGGCTCTGGATCGACTGCCGCTCGGCCTCGTTGAGGTCGCCGACCTGCATCAGGGCGTCGACGAAGAAGCGCAGGCCGAGTTCCGTCGGCAACCTTCCGGCCGAGGTGTGCGGCGCATAGATCAGGCCGAGCTGTTCCAGATCGGCCATGACATTGCGGACCGAGGCCGGCGACAGCGGCATCGCGATCAGGCGCGAGATGTTGCGCGAGCCGACCGGCTCACCGGTCGCGAGATAGCTTTCGACAATTTGTCGAAAGATGTCGCGGGAACGCTCGTTGAGCTGGGCGAGGCCTGCGCGCGGCGCGATCAGATGGATCGGATCGTGATGGGCCACAGACGGCAACTCCTCTCAGATGCTTGTAATTTGGCCATCCAGGACGGTTCTGACAAGCGCGGCGTTTGCGGGGTCGATATCAGGGGGTGAAAAAGCCTTGCTGCCCACCCTGACCCCACCTACAAGCACCGCGAACAGCCCTACCCCATGAGTTCTGGAGGATTTCCCATGCGGCCAAGCCGCCGTGCGCCCGACGAATTGCGCCCCGTGACGCTGGAGCGCGGCGTGGTCAAATATGCGGAAGGCTCCTGCCTCGTGAAATTCGGCGACACCCATGTGCTGGTCACCGCCACGCTGGAAGATCGCCTGCCGCCATGGCTGAAGGGCCAGGGCCGCGGCTGGGTCACCGCCGAGTATGGCATGCTGCCGCGCGCGACCTCCGAACGCACCCGCCGCGAAGCCGCCGCCGGCAAGCAGAGCGGCCGCACCGTCGAGATCCAGCGCCTGATCGGCCGCTCGTTGCGCACCATCGTCGACCTCGAAGCGCTCGGCGAACGCCAGATCACGGTCGATTGCGACGTGCTCCAGGCCGACGGCGGCACCCGCACGGCGTCGATCACCGGCGCCTGGGTCGCGCTGGCCGACTGCATCGCTTGGATGAAGGCGCGCAACATGGTCAAGGCCAACGTGATGCGCGACAACGTCGCCGCGATCTCCTGCGGCATCTACAACGGCACGCCGGTGCTCGATCTCGACTACGCCGAGGATTCGGAAGCCGAGACCGACGCCAATTTCGTCATGACCGGCGATGGCCGCATCGTCGAGGTGCAGGGCACCGCAGAACGCGAGCCGTTCACGCAGGACGAGTTCCTGAAGCTGATCGCGCTGGCGCAGAAGGGCATCGCGCGTCTGGTGGACTTGCAGAAACTGGCTGTCGCGTAGTCAATAGACCCATGCACCGCCGAATCACCGGAAAGCTCGTCATCGCGACCCACAATCCCGGCAAGCTCGCCGAGATGAAGGAGCTGCTCGCGCCTCACGGCATCGAGGTGGTGTCGGCCGGTGAACTCGGATTGGGCGAGCCCGACGAGACCGGCAACGATTTCCGCAGCAATGCCGCGATCAAGGCGATCGCGGCGGCGCAGGCGACCGGGCTGCCGTCCTTCGCCGACGATTCCGGCATCGTGGTCGACGCGCTCGACGGCGCGCCTGGCATCTACAGCGCGCGCTGGGCCGGTCCAAACAAAGACTTCGCCGCCGCGATGGCGCAGATCGAGCGTCTGTTGCAGGAGCGCGGTGCCATCAAGCCGGACAAGCGCAAAGCCCATTTCGTCTCCGCACTCTGCGTCGCCTGGCCGGACAATCATCTCGAAGAGGTCGAGGCGCGCGTCGACGGCACGCTGGTGTGGCCGCCGCGCGGCACTGCCGGCTTCGGTTACGATCCGATGTTCCTGCCCGACGGTCACATCAGAACCTTCGGCGAGATGGAAAGCATCGAGAAGCACGGCCTGCCACCGCTCGGCCTCGGCCTGTCGCACCGCGCCCGTGCCTTCGTGAAACTGGCGGAGATCTGCCTTGAGCCGCGCTAACAAGGATGCGTTCGGCGTCTACGTGCACTGGCCGTTCTGCCTGTCGAAGTGCCCCTATTGCGACTTCAACAGCCATGTCCGCCACGCCGCGATCGACGAGGCACGCTTTGCTTCGGCCTTCGCCCGCGAGATCGCGACGACCGCCGCGCGCGCACCCGGACGCGAGGTAACCTCGATCTTCCTCGGCGGCGGCACGCCGTCACTGATGCAGCCTTCAACCGTCGGCGCCGTGCTCGACGCGATCGGCAAGCACTGGACGGTGGCAAGCGATGTCGAAGTCACGCTGGAGGCCAATCCGACCAGTGTCGAAGCTACGCGCTTTGCCGGCTATCGCGCCGCCGGCGTCAACCGCGTCTCGCTCGGCGTGCAGGCGCTCGACGATGCCTCGCTGAAAGCGCTGGGCCGCATGCACAGCGCGCGAGAGGCGCTCGATGCCGTCGCGATCGCGCGCCGCTCGTTCGACCGTTACTCGTTCGATTTGATCTATGCCCGTCCCGACCAGACACCGGCGATGTGGGCGGACGAACTGCGCCTCGCGATCGATGAGGCGGCCGAACATTTGTCGCTCTACCAATTGACGATCGAGGAAGGCACGCCGTTCTTCGGCCTGCACCAGGCCGGCAAATTGAAGACGCCGAATGAAGCCGTGGCGCGCGCTCTCTACGACGTCACGCAGGAAACCTGCGACACGCTCGGGCTGCCCGCCTACGAGATTTCCAACCACGCACGGCGCGGCGCCGAGTGCCGGCACAATCTGGTCTACTGGCGCGGCGAGGAATATGCCGGCATCGGCCCCGGCGCCCACGGCCGTCTCGACATCGAGGGCGTGCGCCATGCCACCGCCACCGAGAAGCGCCCGGAAGCCTGGCTGATGCGGGTCGAGACCAATGGCGACGGAATCGTCACCGACGATCTCCTCAACAGCGAAGAGCGCGCCGACGAATTCCTGCTGATGGGATTGCGCTTGGCCGAGGGTATCGATCCCGAGCGCTACAAGGCGCTCTCCGGCCGCCCGCTCGACCCCAAACGTATCGCGCTGCTGCGTGAGGAGGGAGCGATCACGGTCGATGCGACGGGCCGCCTGCGCGTGACCAGCAGCGGATTCCCGGTGCTCGATGCGGTGGTCGCCGATCTCGCGGCGTAGCGAGATCTCGTAGGGTGGGGCAAAGGCGCACTTGCGCCGTGCCCACGATCTCTCTCGATCACGGAAACTGCGTGGGCACGCTACGCTTTGCCCGCCCCACGGCACCGTCGTCCTGAGCTACGCCCCAAAACTCTTCGGCGAGCCCGCGACCGCGACACCGCCACCTGTCGTCACCTTCATCACCGCAAGTCCGCGCTCATTGGTGCCGTCGGCGCGGAAGCGGAACAGGCCGTCGATGCCGGCAAAGCCTGAGGGGTTGGTGAGCACATCGGACGAGAAGCGCGTGGTGCCTTGCGTGCGCGCGAGCGCAGCAACGAGCGCGACCGCGTCATAAGCGAGCGTCGCGGTGCGGATCGGATCGGCGCCGTATTTGGTGCGATAGCGGCCGGAGAACGCGCGAAAACCCGCCGGATCGGGCGCGGCGTAGAGGCCGCCTTGCAAGTTTGGGCTGGCATAGACACGCGGACTGTCCCACAGGCCGGTGCCGAGCAGCTGGATGTTGCGCAAATTGGCGCCGGCCGCGGTCATCGCATCGGCGACCGCAACGACGGAATCGCCGTCATCGGCAATGAACAGCGCATCCGCACTGCCGAGCTGCTGCGCCACCGATCGCGCCGGCGTCGCACGATCGGCGCCGTATTTCTCGAACGCGACGACGCGGCCGCCACGCCGCGGCACGGCTGCCTTCACCGCGGCTTCGACGACATTGCCATAGGCATTATCAGGCACCAGCACGGCGACGGAGCGTTTCCCGATGCTGGCTGAGTATTCGATGATGCGATTGACGTCGGACTCCGGCAGGAAGCTCAGCAGATAGACGCCGCGGCCGGCAATGCTCGAATCGGTCGAGAACGCGATCACCGAAATGCCGCGCGTGCGCGCGACCTGCGCCACCGCCGGCACCGACTGCGCGAACAGCGGCCCCAGAATGATCTCGGCGCCTTCATCCACCGCCTGCTGCGCGCCGGCTTGCGCGCCCTGCGGGCTGCCATTGTCGTCCTTGATCAGCAGCTGGATGTTCGGGTTCTGGAACTCGGCCAGCGCCATCTCGGCGGCATTGCGCATGGATTGCGCGGCAAGCCCGGCATTGCCGGCGGCCGAGAGCGGCAGAATCACGGCAACCTTCACGCCGCCGGTGCCGGCGGTGGTCGCCTGCTGCGGCGGACCAGCCGGCTGGGCGGGCGGCGGCGAGGAGCTGGAGAAGGGATTGGAGAACTGGCTGAGGCTCTGCTGCACACCGGCGCAGGCGGACAGCAGGGGCGTGCCGAGCAGCAGGCCAAGCGCACTCCGCCGGGTCGCCCCTGACATCAGGCGCCCCTTGACGGGAGACTTCAGATCACGCGGGCCCACCATCTCAGCTTCTCTTCTGACCGGCCGCATCTGCGCCAGTCACAACATTCTTTCCGCGACACAAGCCGCGGATTCAGGCATATTGTCGGCAAATAGTTAACCAAAACAAAAGGATAATGACCGCTTAACGCGACCGTCGTCCTGTCCTGGCTTGCTGTCCGCCGTCCGTCACGAAAGCATCAAGGCGCCGTTTCCGCCGTGAATATGGCGCTGACGCTCCACTCCCTCTGGAATGTGATGCCGGATGGATCACATTCCAGTCCTTCCTCGCCCCGCTTCAATATCCTGGCCAGGCATGATCTTTTTCGAGGGGCCGGTTCCCAGCCCCTGACATCATGCCTAAGTTCATCTCATTATGCGCGCAAAGCCGGCCCCGATAAATACGACTGAAGCCACGGACGCCGCCTCGCGCGGGTTCTCCATCGATGCCCACCGGCTCGTGGCGCCGAAACTCGCGGCCGGCCTCTATCTGGTCGCGACCCCCATCGGCAATCTCGGTGACATCACGCTGCGCGCCCTGCAGACGCTGGCCGCCGTCGAAATCATCGCCTGCGAGGACACAAGGATCACGCGGCGCCTGACCGAGCGCTACGACATCGCGGCGCAGCTCAAGCCGTATCACGAGCACAATGCGGAGGCCGCGCGGCCCAAAATCCTGGAGGCGCTCGCGGCCGGCGGCTCGGTCGCGCTGGTGTCGGACGCCGGCACGCCGCTGATTTCCGATCCTGGCTACAAGCTGGTGCGCGAGGTCTGCGCCGCGGGCCATGCGGTCTATGCCCTGCCCGGCCCGTCCTCGGTGCTGGCGGCGCTGTCCGTCGCCGCGCTGCCGACCGATCGCTTCTTCTTCGAAGGTTTTCTGCCGTCCAAGTCCGCCGCGCGAAAATCGCGCCTGGCCGAGCTCGCCCGCATCGATGCGACGCTGGTGATGTTCGAATCCGGCAATCGTGTGCAGGATACGCTCGCCGAGCTCGCCGAGATCATGGGCACGCGCGAGGCCGCGATCTGCCGCGAGCTGACCAAACTGCACGAGGAGATTTCACGCGCGACGCTGAGCGAGCTCGCGCGCGAGGCGGACACGCTGGAGACGCGCGGCGAATTCGTGCTGGTGATCGCTCCGCCCGCCGCCGATGCCGATGTGCTGACAGCGGATGCGCTGGACGATCTCCTGCGCACGCAGCTTTCCACGAACAGCGTCAAGGACGCGGTCGCGCATGCCGTCGCACTCTCGGGCCGGCCGCGCCGCGAGGTCTATGCCCGCGCACTCGAACTCGCCAAAGATTTGCGGGGCGGCGATGGCGAAGACTAAGGCGCCGGCCGAACCGAAGATCGCCTCGCCCGAGCGCGTCGCCGCGTTTCGCACCGGCATCTCCGCCGAGAGCCGCGCCGCTGCCTATCTGATGGCGAAAGGCTACCGCATCCTCGCCAAACGCTACCGCACGGCGCATGGCGAGATCGACCTCGTTGCGCGCCGCCGCAACCTGATCGCCTTCGTCGAGGTCAAGGCGCGCGCCAGCCTCGACGAGGCCGCCTATGCGGTGACGCCGCGCCAGCAGCAACGCATCATCGATGCCGCGCAGGGCTGGCTGATAGCGCATCCCGAGCATGCGGAATTCGAATTGCGATTCGACGCCATGCTGATTGCGCCGCGCTCACTTCCACGCCATGTGTTGGCGGCATTCGACGCCTCGACCTGAAAGGCAGACCATGAAACTGAACATCGCCGTCCAGATGGACCCCATCGCCCGCATCAACATCAAGGGCGACTCCACCTTTGCGCTGCTTCTGGAGGCGCAGAAGCGCGGCCACGGCCTGTCCTATTACACCCCCGACAAGCTCTCGATGGTCGGCGAGGAGATCGTGGCGCCGGTCCAGCTGCTGACGGTGCGCGACGAGCCCGGTGATCACTTCACCCTCGGCGAGCCAAGGCGCGAGGCACTGAACGGCTTTGACGTGGTGCTGCTGCGCCAGGACCCGCCGTTCGATCTCGCCTACATCACCTCGACGCATCTGCTCGAACGCATCCATCCGAAGACGCTGGTCGTCAACGATCCCGCCTCGGTGCGCAACGCGCCGGAAAAACTGTTCGTGATGAACTTTCCGCAGCTGATGCCGCCGACCCTGATCTCGCGCGATCTCGACGAGATCAACGCGTTCCGCGACAAGCATGGGGCCGTGGTGATGAAGCCGCTGCACGGCCATGGCGGCGCCGCGGTATTCCGCGTGATGCCGCAGGACATGAATTTCGGCTCGCTCTACGACATGTTCTCGGTGACGTTTAAAGAGGCCTGGGTGATCCAGCAGTTCATCCCCGAGGTGAAGCACGGCGACAAGCGCATCATCCTGGTCGATGGCGAGTTCGCCGGCGCCGTGAACCGCGTGCCTGCGGCCGACGACCTCCGCTCCAACATGGTGCGCGGCGGCGCGGCCAAGGAGACCGAGCTGACGCCGCGCGAGCGCGAGATTTGCGCCACCGTTGGACCTGCGCTGCGCGAACGCGGCCTGCTCTTCGTTGGGATCGACGTCATCAACGGCAACCTCACCGAGATCAACGTCACCTCGCCCACCGGCATCCGCGCCATTGCACGACTTGGCGGGCCTGACGTCGCGGCCAAGATCTGGGACGTGATCGAGCGGAAGCGGGCGAAGTAGGGGTTGCGTCACGCGCTCTCCCAAGAGAGCGCGCGATCTCTCCCAGTGTCCCGGCGCACCGCGCGCAATTGCGCGCTAGGCCGGGACGACACTGATGATGTGGTGCGCTGCGTCTTATCTCACTACCAAGATCAGGCGCCTCCCGGCCACCCCTCCACTAACCACCCGTTCACCATGACGCCCCGCGTTATCATCCGGACGCGGGAGCGCACCCGCGTGTTTCTACGGGGCCAACGGCCGAGCGACTAACGCGGCATTCACCATCTGCCCAAAACTCGCTTCGTCACTGCCCATCACACTCGGCCTCGCAACACCCCTTATACTTTTACTCCCTACTCATCGATGCGGGGGAACCCGCCACGTGCGGTTCGAGTGCCCCGCGTAAGAGTAGAAGCGTATGAACACCGCACGCATTGTCGTTCTCGTCATTGCGCTCGGCGCCGGCGGCGTCGCTGCGTATCTCGCCAGCGGTTACGACAACAAGCCCGCACCCGTCGCCCAGGTGGTCGAGAAGCTGCCGACGGTCGAGGTGCTCGTCGCCAAATCCGACATCCAGCTCGGCCAGGCCGTGAAGGCCGAGGATCTGCTATGGCAGACCTGGCCGCAAGCGACCGCCAGCAGCGCCTTCATTCGCCGCGACAGCCGGCCCGACGCACAGACCCAGATCGCCGGCTCGATCGCGCGCGTGCCGTTGATGCAGGGCGAGCCGATCCGCGAGCAGAAGCTCGTCAAGGCCGACGGCTCCGGCTTCATGGCCGCGATCCTGCCGTCCGGCATGCGGGCCGTTTCCACCGAAATCTCGGCCGAGACCGGCGCCGGCGGCTTCATCCTGCCGAACGACCGCGTCGACATCGTCCTGACGCGTCGCCTGAAGAATCCCGATGGCCCCAACGGCCAGACCGGCGGCAATGACCTGATCCTGTCGGAAGTCGTCCTGACCAACATCCGCGTGCTCGCGATTGATCAGGCGCCGAAGGAAAAGGACGGCCAGAACGCCGTGCTCGGCAAGACCGTCACGCTCGAGCTCCGGCCCGACCAGGTCGCGACGCTCTCGGCCTCGCGCCAGGGTGGCACGCTGACACTCGCACTGCGCAGCATTGCCGATGCCAGCGCCTCCGACGGTGGACCGGAAGAGCAGGCACTCAAGCAGCGCCAGACCGGCGTGAACGTGATTCGCTACGGCGTACAGGCGCGACAGCTGACGTCACAGAAGTGATGGGGACATGATGAACTACGGGGATGATCGGACGGGCGTGCGCATTCGGGGGAAGCGCGCAAGCTCGTTCTGGGCAGGGGCCATGTTGCTGCTGGGGCTGGTCGCAGCTCCCGATCTCGTCCGCGCTGCGGATGCACCGGTCGGAGACCAGGCGCCGATGCAGGCGCCGGACCTCGGCGTGGCGCCTGTTGCAACCATTGCGCCGGCCAGGATGCGCTCGCTGTCGCTTGGCGTCGGCAAGTCGGTCGTGATCGACCTGCCGCGCGAGGTGAAGGACGTGCTGGTGGCCGATCCCAAGATCGCCAATGCGGTGATCCGCTCGTCGCAGCGCGCCTATATCATCGGCGCCCAGGTCGGCCAGACCAACGTGGTGTTCTTCACCGCCGACGGCCAGCAGGTCGCCTCCTACGACATCGCGGTGAAGCGCGATCTCAACGGCATGCGCACGGCGCTGCGCCAGTCCCTGCCCGGCGTGCAGATCGAAGGCATCGGCGACAGCGTGATGCTGACCGGCTCGGTGTCGAGCCCGGTCGAGGCCCAGCAGGCCGGCGACGTCGCCGCCAAGCTCGTCGGAGGCCCCGACAAGGTGGTCAACAACATCATCGTGCGCGGCCGTGACCAGGTGATGCTGAAAGTCGTGGTCGGCGAAGTTCGCCGCGACATCGTCAAGCAATTGGGCGTCGACCTCAGCGCCAGCCTCAATGCCGGCACCGCGGTCGTGAACTTCAACAATTCGAACCCGTTCTCGGTCTCCGGCGGCCCGCTGGTCAGCAGCAACGGGCTCGGCGTCACCGGCCTCGCCAAGGGCGTTGCCACCGTCAACGCCACCATGCGCGCGATGGAAACCGCGGGTGTGATGCGCACGCTGGCCGAGCCGAGCCTGACCGCCATCTCGGGTGAATCCGCGACCTTCGTCGCCGGCGGCGAATTCCCGATCCCCGGGGGCTATGCCTGCGATCCGGTCACCCATGTCTGTACCACCCAGGTCACCTACAAGAAGTTCGGCATCTCCCTGAACTTCACCCCGGTCGTGCTGAGCGAAGGACGCATCAGCCTGCGCGTGATGACCGAGGTCTCGGAGCTGTCGAATACGAACTCGATCACATTGACCCAGGCGGTGTCCGCGACCTCCAACAACTCGATCACCATCCCCTCGCTCCAAACCCGCCGCGCCGAGACCACGCTGGAAATCCCGTCGGGCGGCTCGATGGCGATGGCCGGCCTGATCCAGCAGCAGACAAAGCAGGCGATCAACGGCCTGCCCGGCCTCGACCAGGTGCCGATCCTCGGCGCGCTGTTCCGCAGCCAGGACTTCGTCAACAACGAGACCGAGCTGATGGTCATCGTGACGCCCTATGTGGTGCGCGCGGTCGCCCAGAAGGAATTGTCGCGGCCCGACGACGGTTTTGCGCCCTCCTCGGATGCGCAATCGGCGCTGCTCGGGCGCATGAACCGGCTCTACGGCATCGCGCGCCGCGTCGATCCGATCGACGGCGACAGGGGCGATTTCGGCTTCATCATCGACTGACACCAACGGTTTTGGGGACCGGGGCGAGAAACGGGCAAGAGGGGACCAGGCGATGACGAGGACAGCAGATCGACGTCGCAATTTGCGCATCGCGCTCGCGCTGACGGGGCTCTCCGTCATGCTCGGGGCCTGCAACACCACAGGCGACGTCGTCACCACCCAGACGGTGCCGACCGACTACCGCATGCGTCATCCGATCGCGGTGCAGGAAGGCAAGCGCTCGATCGTGATCTTCGTCGGCAAGTCGCGCGGTGGTCTGTCGGCCGCGCAGCACGCCGACGTGATGGGGATTGCCCAGGACTGGGTCCGCGAAGGTACCGGCTCGGTCGTCGTCGACGTGCCGATCGACACTGCAAATTCGCGCGCGGCCGCTGCGACCTATCACGAGATCCGCGGCGTTCTGGGCAGCGGCGGCGTGCCGTCGCGCGCCATCGTGCAGCATCCCTATCGCCCCGAGGATCCCGGCCTGCTGCCGACCATCCGCCTGAGCTATTCCAAGATCACTGCGGTCGCCGGCCCCTGCGGGCTGTGGCCCGAAGATGTGGGGCCGTCGATCCTCGATCCCGGCTACAACGAGAACCGGCCCTACTTCAATCTCGGCTGTGCCAGCCAGCGCAACCTCGCGGCCATGATCGACAACCCCGCCGATCTCGAGCAGCCGCGCGCGGAGACGCCGGTCTATACGGCACGGCGCGACATCGCTTTCGACCGCTACCGCAAGGGCAATCCAACCGCGACCACCTATCCCGAGGCTGACAAGGCCAAACTCAGCGAAATAGGCAAATGACGGGCATCGACGACGAAGAAGCGGGTGATCCGCAGCACCCCGACGAACACATTGCGCCGGTTCCCCGCATCTCGGTGCAGGCCTTTTGCGAGACCGAGAGGACGCTCGCCGCGGTGACCGCGGCCGGCCAGGATCGCCGTCTCGCCAAGGCGCATCTCACCGCCAAGAGCGGCGGACTTGCCGCGGCCATCGAAGTCTATGACACGATGCCGACGCCGAACGTCATCGTGCTCGAATCCGACGGCACGCGCGATATCCTCGAAGGTCTCGACGACCTCGCCGGCGTCTGCGATCCCGGCACGCGCGTGGTCGTGATCGGCAATCCCGGCGATACCGCGCCCTATCGTGAGCTGGTGCGGCGCGGCGTCAACGACTACGTGGTCGGCCCGGTCGAGACCATCGACGTGGTGCGCTCGATCTGCAGCCTGTTCTCGGCCTCGGAAGCCATCATCACCGGCCGCATCATCGCGGTGGTCGGCGCCAAGGGCGGCGTCGGCGCGTCCACCGTCGCGCACAACGTGGCCTGGACCATCGCGCGCGACCTCGCGCTCGATTCCGTCGTGATCGATCTCGACCTCGCCTTCGGCACCGCCGGCCTCGACTACAACCAGGATCCGGCGCAGGGCATCGCCAATGCGGTGCTGTCGCAGGACCGGCCGGACACGGCGCTGATGGAGCGCCTGCTCGCCAAATGCACCGAGCACCTCAGCCTGCTTGCAGCGCCCGCGACGCTGGATCGCGTCTATGATTTCGGCGCGGAAGCGTTCGATGCGATCTTCGACACGCTGCGCATGACCACGCCCTGCATCGTGCTCGACGTGCCGCATCAATGGTCGGCCTGGACCAAGCGCGCGCTGGTCAACGCCGACGACATCGTCATCGTGGCCGAGCCTGATCTCGCCAATCTGCGCAACACCAAGAACATGCTGACGGTGCTGAAAACGGCGCGGCCGAACGACCGGCCGCCGCTCTATTGCATCAACCAGGTCGGCATGCACAAGCGGGCCGAGATCGAGGTCAAGGCGTTCGCCAAGACCATGGAAAGCCAGCCGCTCGCGGTGATTCCGTTCGACTCGAAACTGTTCTCGACCGCGGCCAACAACGGCCAGATGATCGCGGAGGTCTCCAAGAGCCACCGCACCACCGAGCTGTTCCAGAACATGGCCAACCGGCTCGCCGGGCGCGGCGAGGTGAAAAAACCGAAGCGCTCGCTGCTCGGACCGCTGCTGAAGCGGCTGAAGGGCAAGACGGGGCGCGGATCCGCGCCGCATCGCAAGGCGTCGTAAACAGCCGGCAACGGCGGTGGATTATTTCTCCGCCCGCTGCTGCTGCTTCTTCGCCAGCAGCTGCCGCAGCGCCGTGATCTTGGCCGCGGCCTGGTCGGGAGGCAAATCTGCCTTCACGAGGATTTCAGCCTCGGTCTCGCGGCCCTGCAATCCCAACACCAGCGCGAGATTGGCACGGATCCGCGCATTGCTCTGATTGCGTTGATAGGCGCGGCCGAGCACCTGTTCGGCCTTCGGCAGGTTGTTCTGCAGCATGTATGACAGGCCGAGATTGGACAGCACCGTCGGCTCCTCGGGCACGATCTTCAGCGCCGTGGCGTAATATTGCTGCGCTTCCTCGTTGCGGCCGAGCTGGTCGAGCGCCGCGCCCTGCGCCGACAGGATGCGCCAATCGGGATCCTCGGGCGTATGCGCGCGGCCCAGCACGTCAAAAGCCTGCTGGAAATTTCCATTGTCGGCGAGCGCACGGCCGTAACCGGCGAGCAGCGCCTTGTTGCTGGGATGGGCGAGCACGGCCTGCTCGAACACGGCGACCGCCTGGGCGTGCTGGCCGCCGTCACGCAGCGCCTTGCCATATTCGAGGACGATATTGGGATCGTTCGGCTTGGCACGATAGCGCTCGCGCAAGGCGCCCATATCCGGCTTGCCATCGGCCGCGGCGACAGGCTCGGACCGGCCGCCGAGCGCACCGGTCACGTCGTCCAGGCTCGTGGTCTGGCAGCCGCCGAGGGCAAGCACCGCGAGTGCGGGAAGCAGGAATCTCGCCGGGGACGAGGCAAGGGACGAACGCTTGGACATACTCTGATCACCGCCGGCGGACTGATCAGAGATGCTTTGCCGATTAACGCTAAAGTCCGGTTAAGGACGCGTCCTTATGTGACCTAGTCGGTGAATTCCGCACCGAATTCGCAGCCGATGCGCCAGCGCAGGCGGCATTGGCGGGAGTAATCCGGCGCGAAGATGATGGTGAACTGCGGCGGCACTTCCAGGAATTCCGCCACCACTTTCACGCCCCCGTCCGAGATATCGGTGATCGTGCAGTCCCGCGGCAGCGAGCCCGCGCCAAGATGAATCTTGGCCAGCCGGCTGCACACCCGTCGTTCGCTTCTGCGGCGATTTGCAAGCATTTGAATTGTTCACCCGTTAGATCACGGCCCATCCCGCACCTCTAGGAGTAGCGGACATTCGTTGGGATGTGCTGAGGAGAGCCGTTCGCATTCGAGGCGTAGTCGAAGCTTAGTGTCCTGGTCCCGTTTACCTGATGTTAGGAACCGCCGGGGCCCTCATTCATGTTCCCGTATTGTTCTTGTCAAGTCAGTCCCGCTCTGCTACCCCTAATTGTGCAAGGGGGGCAGCATGGTCCAGCGGGTTTCGACAGTCGCCTTTGAGGGAATCGAGGCCCGCGCGGTCGATGTGCAGGTGCAGGTCGCGCCGGGTCTGCCGGCCTTTGCCATCGTCGGCCTGCCGGACAAGGCGGTGTCGGAGGCGCGCGAGCGCGTCCGATCGGCGCTGATCGCTTCGGGGCTGGCGCTGCCGGCGCGTCGGATCACCGTCAATCTCGCACCCGCCGACGTCCCGAAGGAAGGCAGCCATTACGACCTGCCGATCGCGCTCGGACTGATGGCGGCGATCGGTGCGATTCCGCCGGATGCGCTGACCGGCTTTACCGTGCTCGGTGAGCTCGGCCTCGACGGCTCGATCGCACCAGTCGCCGGCGTATTGCCCGCCGCGATCGGCGCCAACACGCGCGAGGAAGGCTTGATCTGCCCCGCCGCCTGCGGCTCTGAGGCAGCTTGGGCGAGCCCCGACATCGAGATCGTCGCCGCGCACTCGCTGATTCAGATCGCCAACCATTTCAAGGGCACGCAGGTGCTGTCGCGGCCCGTGCCGAAAGTGCATGAAGCCGCAAGCTCGCTGCTCGATTTGCGCGACATCAAGGGCCAGGAAAGCGCCAAGCGCGCGCTGGAGATCGCAGCCGCGGGCGGACATCACCTCTTGATGATCGGCGCGCCCGGTGCCGGCAAATCAATGCTGGCCGCGCGCCTGCCCTCGATCCTGCCGCCGCTGTCGCCCGGCGAACTGCTCGAGGTCTCGATGATCGCCTCCGTCGCCGGCGAGATCGAGGGCGGCGCGCTGACATCGCGGCGGCCGTTCCGCTCGCCGCATCATTCCGCCAGCATGGCCGCACTCACCGGCGGCGGCGCGCGCGCAAAGCCCGGCGAGATCTCGCTGGCGCATCAGGGCGTGCTGTTCCTCGACGAGCTGCCCGAGTTCGATCCGCGCGTGCTGGATTCGCTGCGCCAGCCCTTGGAGAATGGCGAGGTGTCGGTGTCGCGCGCCAATCACCGCGTCACCTACCCTGCCCGCTTCATGCTGGTCGCCGCGATGAATCCCTGCCGCTGCGGCAATGCGTTCGAGCCCGGCTATGCCTGCAAGCGCGGCCGCATCGACCGCTGCACCGGCGATTATCAGGCGCGCATTTCCGGCCCGCTGATGGATCGCATCGACCTGCGCATCGAAGTCCCTGCTGTCACCGCAGCCGATCTGATCCTGCCGCCAGCGACCGAAGGCTCCGCTGAGGTCGCCGCGCGCGTGGCGGCGGCGCGCGATATCCAGCTCGCGCGTTACGCGGAGGCGGGCCTGCCGCAGGTCCGCACCAATGCCGAAGCGCCGGCCGCGGTACTTGAGGACATCGCCAAGCCCGACGCGCAGGGGCAGAAACTGCTGCGCGATGCTGCCGAGACCATGCGGCTGTCGGCGCGCGGCTATCACCGGGTGCTGCGGGTGGCACGCACGCTCGCCGACCTCGATGGCGCGGACAGGATCGGCCGGCTGCATCTCGCCGAAGCGCTGTCGTACCGCGCACTCGCGGAGGATGTGCGCCAGCTCGCCTGATCATCCCGCGCATCAACCCGGTGGTAACGAGTTTCCTTTACGCTCTGCAAACCATAAGGCCCATCAGTTCCATCAGGGCCTGGCGAGTAGCGTGTCATGTTGCGTTTCAAGATCCTGGCCTCAGTGGTTCCCCTGTTGGCGGCTGCGGTGTTCGCCCGCAGCGAGATCGGATCGGTCTCGCAACCCTGCATCGCCCTCGGCGACACCTCGGTCGAGCTGACCTCCCTGTTCTGGACCGCCGGCGTCCATGTCGCCTTCACCGACGATCTGTCGCGCGCCACGGTCCGGGTTCAGATCACCGATGACCCAGATACTGCGGACTTCGCGGTCGTGGACGATGGTCTCGGTTCTGAGCCCGATTCCTGCCAGGCCAATCCAGCGAACCGCCTCATCACCATCGCAGCGCAACCTGTCGATGGTGGCCCGGTGATCTATCTTTCCACTGACGGCCCGGCCGATTACCGCATCTTTGTCCGCTCGAAGACGTTCTCGCCGCGCGAGGCCGCAGCCCTGATCGTCGGTGCTCATGGCGACCACAAGCGGCCCCTCCAGGCCGCCTCGCTCTGACGCATTAATACCTCGTCAACCCTGTTTCGAGGCCACCTCGAAGCCTCAAGCTGTTCGCAAGGTCGGCAGGACATCGTCGCGCACGGCGGTGGCAGGTTTCGGGTGAGAGTCGGGGTCGGTGGCGATGGATCGGACGTTCCGGATCAAGGTGCGCATGCGCCGCTTCAGGCGCCGCCACCCGAAGGTCGCCTTTGCCATCCGCTCCTTCATGATCTTCTCGGCCACGTTCGGCGGCGCCTATGGCTTCGTCACCGGCAGCCGCGCGCCGAATTCCGGCTACGATCCCAACGCGTTTGCGATCGGTGCGAGCTTCCTCTTCGCGCTGGCTTGCCTTGGGCTTGCCACGCTGAGCATGCGGCTGCGTTTCGTTGCCAGGCGGATGCGCAAGCTCGCCGCTCACAACGAGGCGCTGATCGACCGCAATTGGGAGCTGAAGGAAGCCGAAGAGCGCGCCCGCAGCCTGTTCGAATCGCAGGGCGACCTCATCGTGCTGCGCGATCATCAGGGCCGTATCACCTTCGCCAACGACGCCTATTGCGCGCTGGCCGGGCAGGCGCGCAGCGCACTGGTCGGCACGCGGTTCGATTTCGACGTGCTGGAGCAGGGCGACAGCGCGCGCGAAGCGAGCGGCACGCGCATCCATGACCAGAAGATATCAACTCCGCTCGGCGCGCGCTGGATCGCCTGGCGCGAGGGCCTTGTCCGGCACGATGCCGGCCGGCCCGCCGAGCTGCAAAGCGTCGGACGCGACGTCACCGACCGCACCGAGACCGAGCGTGCGCTGTCGGATGCGCGCGACCACGCCGATGCCGCCAATCGCGCCAAGTCGCGCTTCCTCGCGATGGCCTCGCACGAGATCCGCACACCGCTCAACGGCATCATCGGCATGGGCGGACTCCTGCTCGACACCAATTTGACGCCGGAGCAGACGACCTACGCCAGGGCGGTGAAAACATCGGGCGAAGCGCTGATGGCGCTGATCGAAGAGCTGCTCGACTATTCCAAGATCGAGGCCGGCAAGCTCGATCTCGAGCAGCGTCCCTTTGCACTCTCGACCCTGATCGAGGAAGTTACCGAACTGCTGGCGCCGCGCGCGCAGGCCAAGAAACTCGAGATCGCGGCTTATGTTGACGAGCGGCTGCCGCTTGAAGTCAGCGGCGATGCCGCACGGCTGCGCCAGGTGCTGCTTAATCTTGCCGGCAATGCCATCAAGTTCACCGTATCAGGCGGCGTAGCGCTGATCGTCGAGCCCGGCATCTGGCCGAACGAGATCAGCTTCCTGGTCCGCGACACCGGCATCGGCATTGCGCCCGAGGCGCAATCGCGCATCTTCCGCGAATTCGAGCAGGCCGACGACCGCGTTGCCCGCACCTACGGCGGCACCGGGCTTGGCCTTGCCATCAGCGAGCGCATCGTCAAGCGCATGGGCGGCCGTATCACGCTGGAGAGCGCGCCCGGCAAGGGCTCGACCTTCGAGGTCGCCATTCCGCTCGCGCCCTCGCAAGGTGAGGCCGGACAAACGGCATTCCCGAGCCCTGATCTATCAGGCAAATCCATCCTGCTGGTCGCCGACGGCATCGAAGCGTCCCTGATCGCGCGGCGGCTGGAGCGCTGGGGCGGCCAGACCTGCCTGGTCGCCGACGCAGCGGTGGCCGAAGCGCTGCTGCCTGAGCGCTCCTGGCATGCGGTGCTGGTCGACCATGCGCTCGGCGCGACCATTGCCGATCGCGTGGGCGAAGCCGCCCGCGCCCATGCGACGCAGCGCCTCGTGCTGCTGACACCGAGCTCGCGTCACGAAGGACTCTCGCCTGCTTTCACCGGCTTCCTGGTCAAGCCATTGCGCGCAGCCTCGCTCGCCGCGCGCCTCGCGCTGACGCCGGAGGTCGCATCACCCGATCTCGCGCCGGAGCCTGTCGAGACGACGGCAGTCAGAGCGCCCACGCACGGCCTCTCGATCCTTGTCGCCGAGGACAATGAGATCAACGCGCTGCTGATGCGGTCGCTGCTGACCAAGCTCGGCCACCGTGTCGTCATCGCGGTTCATGGCGAAGCGGCCTTGGAATCCTGGCTTGCGGCCAGCTCTGCCGGCACGCCTTATGACCTGGTGTTGATGGACATCCAGATGCCGCAGCTCGACGGCATCGAGGCAACCAAACGCATCCGTGCCCATGAGGCCGTGAGCGGCGGCCATCACACGCCGATCCTCGCTCTCACCGCGAACACGCTGGTGGAAGATCGCTACGCCTGCTTCGAGGCAGGCATGAACGGATTTCTGATCAAGCCGCTCGATCGCGAGAAGCTGGACGAGGCGCTCGCGGGCTTGCCGGCGGCACGGCAGCTGGCGGTGTAGCCCGCGCTCTCTCCCCGTGGTGACGGGCGCGCCTTGCCCGGCCGACAATCTGCAATTGAAATCGAACCTGCTGTGCGTCATCATCCTGCGGGGGCTCGGTTTCCGTAGAGGATATCGCGCATGAATGTGCTTTGCCGCCTCTTCGTCATTGTCCTTCTCGCCGCTAGCGCCCAGGCTGCCGTCGCAGCGGATACGACGGAGCTCATCGCCTCGCTAAAGCAGGGCGGCTACGTTCTGGTGTTTCGGCACACCGCGACCGACGACAGCCAGAAGGACGTCTATCCCTTCAAGTTCGACGACATGAGTGCCCAGCGCCAGCTGAGTGAAAAGGGCAGGGATATGGCGCGTCAGATCGGGGTGGCAATCCGGGAACGCGCGATTCCGATCGGGAATGTCTACACAAGCCGCCTGAACCGCGCGATCGAAGCCGGCAAGCTGATCACCGGCAAGGAAGGCCAGGCAGTCGACGCATTGACGGACAGCAGCAACGCCAGCGCATCGGGAATGGCAAACCCCCAGTGCCGCGAACACAAAGGCTGGAGCGGCCGTGCGCCAGCTCGTCGATCAATCGCCGGCACCAGGCACGAACACCGTCCTCGTCACGCACAAGACGAACCTTGCCGATGCCTTCGGCAAGGACGCCGGAGACGTTCAGGAAGGCGAAGCCTTTGTCTACAAGGCCAGCGGCTCCGGCCCCGCGACTTTCGTGGCCCGCATCAAAGCCGCGGATTGGACGGCGAAGGCCGGCCAATGATGGGCGGCGAAGCTACAGCCTTCTGAGCGCCACGCTCTCCACCGCGTGATCCGCGGCCTTCTTCAGGATCAGCGTCGCCCGCGGGCGCGTCGGCAAGATGTTGTCCTCGAGATTGGCGAGGTTGGTCCGCTCCCAGATCGCGGTGGCGGTGGCGATCGCCTCCTCGTCCGACAACAGCGCATAGCGGTTGAAGTAGGACTTTGGATTGGTGAACGCGGTGTCGCGCAGTGCCAGGAAGCGCTTGATGTACCAGTGCCGCAGCGCCTCTTCGTCGGCGTCGATATAGACCGAGAAGTCGAAGAAGTCGGAGACGACGGGCACCGCCTTGCCGTCACGCGGCAGCTTGCCGGTCTGCAAGACATTGACGCCCTCGACGATCAAAATGTCGGGCTGGTCGATCTCGGCCCATTCATTCGGCACGATATCGTAGGTCAGATGCGAATAAACCGGCGAGCGCACGTGCCGGCGGCCCGACTTGATGTCGGACAGAAAGTTGAGCAGCAGCTGCAGGTCGTAGCTCTCCGGAAAACCCTTCTTCTGCAAAATGCCTTGCTGCTCGAGCAGCGCCTTCGGGTAGAGGAATCCGTCGGTGGTGATCAGATCGACTTTCGGACGCGGCGACCAGCGCGCCAGCAGCGCCTGCAGCACGCGGGCTGTGGTCGACTTCCCGACCGCGACGGAACCGGCAACGCCGATGATGTAGGGCACCTTGCGGTCGCGGATATTGAGGAACTGCCGCTCGGCGTAATACAGGCGCTGCATCGCATCGACATAGATCGAGAGCAGGCGCGACAGCGGCAGATAGATGTCCTCGACTTCCTTGAGATCGAGACGGTCGTGCAGCGAACGCAGCCGGTCGAACTCGCCCGGCTCCAGCGTCATCGGCGTATCGTCGCGCAACCGCGCCCATTCTTCGCGCGTATAGACGCGGTACGGATTATATAGCTGCTCGGGTGCGCGGATATCCATGACGCGACCTTTCCGTTGGGACTCTTTAGTTGAGCATGATCTTTTCGGAAAACCGCTTCACACTTTTCCGGATCATGCTCCTAACCCTTACGCGACGCTTTCTCTTCCAACCCAGACATGTTCGTACGCTTGTCGAGGGCGGCTTCCACCTCTTCCAACTTTACGCCGCGCGCCTTGAGCAGCACAAGGAAGTGATAGAGCAGGTCGGCACTCTCGGCGATCAGATGCGCGCGATCGTTTTCGACTGCTGCGATTACGGTTTCGACTGCTTCCTCACCGAACTTCTTGGCGCAATGTTCGGCACCCTTGTCGAGAAGCTTGCGGGTATAGGAGGCCTCTCCACCGGAGGCCGCGCGGGCGTCGATGGTCTCGGCGAGGTCATGGATCGTGAAACGCGGCATCGGAATTACTCAGAAACATATCCGGCCAGACAGGCCTTTTCCCACCGGCCTGTGTAGCATTTTTACGAACGGGAGTCGTCAGGCATCCATGCGCATGGGCAAGCCCCGCCGCGTCATGTGCTCCTTGGCTTCACGGATGGTGAATTCCCCGAAATGGAAGATGGAGGCGGCCAGCACGGCCGTGGCGTGCCCGTCGCGAATACCCTCGACGAGGTGATCGAGATTGCCGACGCCGCCCGAGGCGATCACGGGAACGGGAACGCTGTCGGCAATCGCCCGGGTCAGCGGGATGTCAAAACCCTGCCTGGTGCCGTCGCGATCCATCGAGGTGAGCAGGATCTCACCAGCGCCGAGCGAAACCACTTCCTGGGCGTATTCGACGGCGTCGATGCCGGTCGAGTTGCGGCCGCCATGGGTAAAGATCTCCCAGCGGTCGCCGCCCGGGCGCTTGACCCGCTTGGCGTCGATCGCGACCACAACGCACTGCTCGCCGAATTTTTCGGCGGCTTCCTTGACGAACTCGCGCCGCGACACCGCGGCACTGTTGATCGAGACCTTGTCCGCGCCGGCGCGCAGCAGCGTCTTGATGTCGTTGACCTCACGCACACCGCCGCCGACGGTGACAGGCATGAAGCAGGCTTCCGCCGTGCGCCGGACGACATCCAGCATGATGCCGCGATTCTCATGGGTCGCGGTGATGTCGAGGAAGGTCAGCTCGTCGGCGCCGGCGGCGTCGTAGGCAATCGCGGCCTCGACGGGATCGCCGGCATCGCGCAGATCGACGAAATTGACGCCCTTGACGACGCGGCCGTCCTTGACGTCGAGACAGGGAATCACGCGCACCTTGAACATGTGTCAGCTCCTGGGCGCGTTGCGGATCAAGGCGAGGGCGGCGGCGGGATCGAGCCGGCCGTCATAGAGCGCGCGGCCGGCGATCGCGCCGGCGAGCTTTTTCGCACGCGGCGTCAGCATCGCCTTGACGTCCTCGATCGAGGCGAGACCGCCCGAGGCGATCACGGGAATCGAGATCGCATCCGCCAACGCGATGGTCGCGTCCAGGTTCAGGCCTTTGAGCAGGCCGTCGCGCGCGATGTCGGTGAAGATGATGGCGGCGACGCCGGCATCCTCGAACCGCTGCGCGATTTCCAGCACCGTCACCTGCGAAGTCTCGGCCCAGCCTTCGACCGCGACCTTGCCGTCGCGGGCGTCGAGCCCAACGGCGACGCGGCCGGGGAATTTCTTCGCGGCCGCCTTCACCAGCTCCGGATCGCGCACCGCAGCGGTGCCGATGATGACGCGGGTAATGCCTTTTTCCAGCCAGGCTTCGACGGTTTTGAGATCACGAATGCCGCCGCCGAGCTGCACCGGGATCTTGATCGTCTTCAGCATCGCTTCGACGGCCTGCGCATTGACAGGCTTGCCGGCAAAGGCGCCGTCGAGATCGACGACGTGGAGATATTCAAAACCCTGCGCAACGAAGCTCTGCGCCTGGGCGGCGGGATCGAGATTGAAGACAGTGGCGCGCGCCATGTCGCCTTGCTCGAGGCGCACGCACTGGCCGTTCTTGAGGTCGATGGCAGGAAAGAGGATCATGATTGAGCCAGGATTTTTCCACGCACGCGGTGCGCTCCCTCCCCCCTTGTGGGGGAGGGTTGGGGAGAGGGGTAAGCCACGGGCACCGCCGTTGGGGCTACCCCCCTCCCGAACGCTGCGCGTTCGACCTCCCCCACAAGGGGGGAGGTAAAAAGAGAGAGCGAAGCGCCCATCACGGTTTCCATCGCAAAAAGTTCGAGATCAGGGCCAGCCCAAAACGCTGGCTCTTCTCGGGGTGAAACTGCGTGCCGATGGCGGTGTCCCTGCCGACGATTGCGGTGACGGGCCCGCCGTAATCGGCGCGCGCGAGGACATCAGCTTCATTGGCCGCGTTGAGGTGGTAGGAGTGCACGAAATAAGCGTGCTCGCCCTTGGGGCCGAGCGGCAGCTTGTTCAGCACCGGGTGCTCCTGCAGCAGCTCGAGCGTATTCCAGCCCATGTGGGGGATCTTCAGGCTCTCGTCACGCGGCTTGATCTTCTCGACGTCGCCGCCGATCCAGTTCAGGCCCTCGGTGATGACATGCTCCTTGCCGCGGCTCGCCATCAGCTGCATGCCGACGCAGATGCCGAAGAACGGCCGCGCCTTGACGCGCACCGCTTCCGTGATCGCCTCGACCATGCCGTTGACCGCATCGAGCCCGCGCCGGCAATCGGCGAAGGCGCCGACACCCGGCAGCACCAGGCGATCGGCTTCATAGGC
Source organism: Bradyrhizobium zhengyangense (assembly GCF_022012555.1). Taxonomy (NCBI): domain Bacteria; kingdom Pseudomonadati; phylum Pseudomonadota; class Alphaproteobacteria; order Hyphomicrobiales; family Nitrobacteraceae; genus Bradyrhizobium; species Bradyrhizobium zhengyangense. The sequence continues at coordinate 809,549 of NZ_JAKLTZ010000002.1, forward strand.
CTGATCGGGATCGCTGGTGACGAAGACCTTCTGACCGTTCTCCAGGCTGCGCGCGGCGCGCTCAAAGGCCTTGGCGGCGGAATGCAGATTCCCGGAACCGTAATCGATGATGGCGACGCTCATCTTGACCCTCCCGGTTCTGGAAACAATCCAATGATGCCGCCGGCCGGAATCGGCGGCGGGTTCGAAAATGGCTGACCCGGCACGTTGCGGGTCGGCGGCGGGCCGCCGCGATCGACGGCCCATTGATCGTTGACGATGCCGCGCTGTGACTTGCTCCAGCGCTCGAAGAAGCGGCGCTCCGCGGTGTCCTCGTCATCGGCGACGACGACGTCGAGCTGCCGCCACTTGCCGCGCGACAGCGTCCAGCGACGCAGGCTGGAGGCCTCAATGCCCATCAGCAGCGCGACGATGCAGTTGGCGAGGAAGATCGAGCGGCGACCGACACCGAGGCTGTGCAGCCCCCCATCGAACGCGGCGAGGAAGACGATCCAGCCGATCAGCGCCAGCCACAGCCTGTTCCAGGCCAGCCAGAACGGACCAAGGATCATCGCCCAGAAATGGAAGCCGTCGCGCACGAACACGAACTTGTCGGTCGCGCGCAGATCGGCGCCGCCGGGGAAGGGAGCATGAACTGTGTAGACAGGCATTTTCGATGCCCCGCTCTCGAGAATGAAGTCGATGCCGCCGGCGGCGCTTGGCCACCGAGACGGAGAGGTCAGCCGCCAAGCGAGCCCTTGGTGGAGGGGATTTCGCCCGCCGCCTTGGGATCGATCGCAACCGCGGTGCGCAGCGCCCGCGCCAGGCCCTTGAAGCAGGACTCGGCGATATGGTGGCTGTTATCGCCATATAGGGTCTCGACGTGGAGAGTCACGCCGGCGTTGATGGCGAAGGCCTGGAACCACTCGCGCACCAGCTCGGTGTCAAACTCACCGATCTTGTGGCGGGGAAATTCGGCCTTGAACACCAGGAACGGGCGGCCCGAGATGTCGATGACCACGCGCGTCAGCGTCTCGTCCATGGGCATGTGCACGCCGGCATAGCGGGTGATGCCCGCCATGTTGCCGAGCGCCTGCTTGACCGCCTGGCCAAGCGCGATGCCGGTGTCTTCGGTGGTATGGTGATAATCAATGTGCAGGTCACCCACCGCCTTGACCGTGAGGTCGATGCGGGAATGGCGGGCGAGGAGATCGAGCATATGGTCGAAAAAGCCGATGCCGGTCGCGATATTGGCCACGCCGGTGCCATCGAGGTTCACGGAGACCTCGATGTCGGTTTCCTTGGTCTTGCGCTTGATCGTCGCGGTGCGCATTGAGAGCTTTCGCTATGGTTCGGTCCGAAAACGCCTGTCTCTTAACAGCCAAATGACGCCTTCGCTACTGCGGGAACGGCTGGCCGGGCCTCTACTTCTGCCTATGGTGAGCGAAATTCGGCCCGGAACGGCCCGTTGTGCCGTTAGCTCCGACCGCCTAAATCAGGCGGGACAATGAGGGTTACGATGCAGGATTCCCAGAACAGCTCGCCGGTCTGGCACGGCACCACGATTTTGACGGTCCGCAAGGGCGGCAAGGTGGTGATCGGCGGTGACGGCCAGGTCTCGATCGGCCAGACCGTGATCAAGTCCAATGCCAAAAAGGTCCGGAAACTCGGCAAGGGCGACGTGATTGGTGGCTTTGCCGGTGCCACTGCGGATGCTTTTACCCTGTTTGAGCGGCTGGAGAGCAAGCTCGAGCAATATCCGGGGCAATTGACCCGGGCCGCGGTGGAGCTTGCCAAGGACTGGCGCACCGACCGTTACCTCCGCCGGCTGGAGGCCATGATGATCGTGGCCGACAAGGACGTCTCCCTGGTCCTGACAGGCACCGGCGACGTGCTCGAGCCCGAGTCGGGCGTGATGGCGATCGGCTCCGGCGGCAATTACGCGCTGGCCGCGGCCCGCGCCCTTGTTGACACCGACAAGGACGCCGAGACCATCGTCCGCCGCTCCCTCGACATCGCCGCCGACATCTGCGTCTACACCAACCGCAACATCACCATTGAAGCGCTGACGGCCGGCTAAGGGATGAGTTCGGCTCACAGCGCCAGCCCGCCCCGAACCGCAATACCACCGCTCGCCTTCCTCGGCATCGCGCTGCTGCTGCTGGCGTTGCAGGCCTCGATCCTGTTCGCGATGGGGCGGGTGCCGATCTGCACCTGCGGCTACGTCAAGCTGTGGCACGGCGTGGTGAACAGCTCGGAGAACTCCCAGCACATCGCCGACTGGTACAGTTTCTCGCACGTGCTGCACGGCTTCCTGTTCTACGGATTGACGTGGCTGTTGTTCGCGCGCCTGCCGTTCCTGTCTCTCTCCTGGCCGGCACGGCTGATCATCGCGATGCTGATCGAGGGCGCCTGGGAGATCGTCGAGAACTCGCCTTTCATCATCGAGCGCTACCGCGCCGGCACGATCTCGCTGGATTATTACGGCGACAGCATCGTCAATTCGGTCTCGGACACGCTGTTCATGGTGCTGGGGTTCCTCACCGCGCGCGTGCTGCCTGTAAGCGCAACCGTCGCGCTCGGTCTCGCCTTCGAGATCATGCTGGCGCTGCACATTCGCGACAATCTGACGCTGAATATCCTGATGCTGATCCATCCGATCGAGGCCGTGAAGCAGTGGCAATCCGGTCCGCCGATCATCTGATGACCTAAAAAGCGGCTTGTCCCCGCCGGTTTCCAATCCTAGCTAAGGTGCCATGACAGACTTCTCTCCCCGCGAAATCGTATCCGAACTCGACCGTTTCATCGTCGGCCAGGGTGACGCCAAGCGCGCCGTCTCGATCGCGCTGCGCAACCGCTGGCGCCGGCAGCAGCTCACGGGCTCGCTGCGCGAAGAGGTGCTGCCCAAGAACATCCTGATGATCGGACCCACCGGCGTCGGCAAAACGGAAATCGCGCGGCGATTGGCAAAACTAGCCAACGCGCCGTTCCTGAAGGTGGAAGCCACGAAATTCACCGAGGTCGGCTATGTCGGCCGCGACGTCGAGCAGATCGTGCGCGACCTCGTCGAGGTCGCGATCGCCCAGGTGCGCGAACGCAAGCGCAAGGACGTGCAGGCGCGGGCCCAACTCGCTGCCGAGGAGCGCGTGCTCGATGCGCTGGTCGGCGCCAATGCGAGCTCGGCAACGCGCGAATCCTTCCGCAAGAAGCTGCGCGCCGGCGAACTGAACGACAAGGAAATCGAGATCGAGACCCAGTCCTCAGGCTCCGGCATGCCGATGTTCGAGATTCCGGGCATGCCGGGCGCACAGATGGGCGCCATCTCGATCGGCGACATCTTCGGCAAGCTGGGCGGCCGCAGCAAGACGCGGCGGCTGACTGTCGAGGGCTCGCACGAGATCCTCGTCAACGAGGAATCGGACAAGCTGCTGGACACCGATCAGCTGACGTTGGAGGCGATCAGCGCGGTCGAGAACAATGGCATCGTCTTCCTCGACGAGATCGACAAGATCTGCGCCCGCGAAGGCCGCGCCGCCGGCGACGTCTCGCGCGAGGGCGTGCAGCGCGACCTGTTGCCGCTGATCGAGGGCACTACGGTCTCGACCAAGCATGGCGCGGTCAAGACCGACCACATCCTGTTCATAGCCTCGGGCGCCTTCCATGTCGCAAAGCCGTCCGACCTGCTGCCGGAATTGCAGGGCCGCCTGCCAATCCGCGTCGAATTGCAGGCGCTGACCCGCGACGACATGCGCCGCATCCTGACCGAACCCGAGGCCTCGCTGATCAAGCAATATGTCGCCTTGATGCAGACCGAGGGCGTGACCCTCGACATCACCGACAGCGCCATCGACGCGCTTGCCGACGTCGCGGTCGCCGTCAACTCGACGGTCGAGAATATCGGCGCGCGCAGGCTCCAGACCGTCATGGAGCGGGTGCTGGACGAGATCTCCTTCACCGCCCCCGACCGCAACGGCGAGACCGTCCGGGTCGATGCCGATTTCGTGCAGAAACACGTCGGCGACCTCGCCAAGAACGCCGATCTGAGCCGGTTCATTTTGTAATTCCGGCAAGCCCGCGCTATTCATTCCGGCGTTGTCCCGGCCTGGTGCGCAATTGCGCACGGGGGCCGGGACCCATACTCACCGGCAGTCCTTGTTGGAAATGATAGCGGCCCTAGCGTTGGCTCAACACGACCTTTCGTGGTTATGGGTCCCGGCCTTCGCCGGGACGACGGCGGAGCTTTGTGCGCATCGAGTGCCACATGCTCGCTGACATCAAGAAAAACCCCTGGCGCATCCTGCTCGCGATCAACGCGGCTGTCATCGTCGGCGTCTTCATTCACAAGGTGAAGCTGCCGCCTTACGTCCCCTACATCCACCTCCTCGTCGACTACCATTTCGGCTTCATCAAGCGCGCCCTGATCGGGGCGATCGTTGCGCTGTTCACCGACAAGGTGCCGGTGTGGCTGGTGTTCGCGATATCAGGAACGGCGTGGCTGGTGACGCTGGCACTGTTCGTGCGGCTGTTTCAGAAAACCTTCGGCTTCAGCGCGAAGACGCTGCCGCTGTTCGTCTTCATCGCGGGCTCGCCGTATTTCCTGAAGAATTTCATGCACACGCTCGGCCATTTCGACATCTATGGCTGCCTCTTCGCGCTGATCCTGCTGCTGATGCCGGCGGGCTCATTGCTGTTCGTGGCGACGGCCGCGCTGTTCTCGATCCTTCTCGTGCTGATCCACCACATTCATCTCTTGATGTATGTGCCGACGATCATCACCATCGTCGTCATCAGGCATTATCTGACGCACGGCATCACCAGAACCAATGTCGCCTTTGGCCTCGTGGCATTGCTCTGCGTCAGCGCGCTGTTCTTCGCCGCGCAATTCCTCGGGACCATGCCGATCCCGCAGGCTGATTTCTTCGCCTATCTCAAAACCCGGATGGCCGATCCGTCACGCGAGGACCTGCTACAATTCGCCTACATCTGGTATCAGCCGCTCTCGAAGGAAATCTCCGACACCTGGGCCTGGCTGCCGCACAACAGCCTCGGCCTTCCCGTGTTCGCACTGCTGCTCTGGCTGCACACGCCGGTGTGGCGCTATTTCGCCGACCTGATCCGCGCACTCGCGAGCGACCTCCACCGCCAGCTCGTGATCGCGGCCCTGATCGGCGTCAGCCTCGCCTATCTCGTGATGTTCGCGATGGTGTTCGACTATTCGCGCTGGATGTCGAGCTGGGCGGTCTGCATGTTCCTGATCCTGCACGCCGTGAAGATGCTGCCGGCGAAGCACGAGACGCCGCTGATTCCGGCGGAGGACAAGAAGACAAACATCTTCGGCCTGATCATCACGCTGATCCCGCGCGTCGGGATCGTCCGGCCCTTCTAATATCTCGCCCGCCTGATCCGCACATACAGCGCGCCCTCGCCGCCATGGCCGATGCCGGCTTCCTCAAATCCGACCACAAAGGCGCGGAATTCCGGCAGGCTCAGCCATTCCGGCACCTGGCGGCGAAGCACGCCGCTCTCGCCGCCGCTGCGGCCCTTGCCGGTGATGACGAGCACGAAAGTCAGGCCATCGTGATGGGCGCGATGCAGGAAGCCGCTCAGCGCGCGGTGGGCGCGCATCTGGGTCATGCCATGCAGATCAAGCCGCGCCTCGATCTCGCTGCGACCGCGCGACAGTTTTGTGCGTTCGCGCTTGCCGAGCGGGGCGAGCGGCGGCATCGATGGTTTCGGCGGCCGCGGGGCCGGGGCCGCAGCCAGGGGTCGCGGCGACGACGCTTGCCTGGCGACGGGCGCTGCCGGCGAGAGCTCGGCACGCGGCGCGGCGTGCGGCTTGGTCGCACGGTGCTTCCGCAGCGGCTTGACCTGCTTTGCAACGAGATCCCACAGCTCGCGATCTTCTTCGCTTAAGCCACGACGGCGCGGCGAAGGACGCGGATCCAGCACGGGCGGACGGGACGATCGCTTCATTGCTGGTGGGAACGGTTTTTCATGTGCCTGCGCGGTTCGCGGACCGGTTCTATCACAGGACGCGGCGCCGGAAGCGGCACCGGGTTCGCAACGGCAACAGTCTCGTCCTTGCCTGACGTTGCGGCTGATGCGACCGGCTTCGCTGCCGGCGGCTGCGGAAACAGCCTTGCGATCTTCTCCGACGGCCGCGGATCCGGCACCGGCAGCCTGGCCGCGCGCATGGCGGGATCGAGGCTCTTCGGCACCAGCATCACGAAATGCATGGGGTGGCGCAGCCGGCCCGAGACACGGCCGGCATCAGCCCCCGCACCAAAATAAAGATCCGCGCGGGCCGGCCCGATGATGGCGGAGCCGGTATCCTGCGCAATCATCAAACGATGGAACGGCGTCTTGGCGCGATCGGACTCGATCGGCAGCTCGCCTTCGATGAAGAACGGCGTGCCGTAGACATGCAGCGATTTGTCGACCGCGATCGAGCGGCCGGCGGTCAGCGGGATGCCTTGCGCACCGACAGCCTCGTCCTTGTCGGACAGATTGACCTCGTGGAAGAAGATGTAGGAGCGGTTCTGCCGCCGCAGTTCCTTGGCGCCGTCAGGGTTTTGCGCCATCCACTCCCTGATCTTCTGCATCGACATCTCCTCCTTTGGAATGATGCCGCGCTCGATCAGGATGCGCCCGACCGCCGTGTAGGGATAGCCGTTATAGGAATCGTAATTGAGCCTGATGGTCGCGCCGTCGTCGAACTTGATCCGCGCCGAACCCTGGATCTGGGCGAACAAGAGATCCGTCGGATCCTTCAGCCAGGCGATCTCCAGCCCGCGGCCGGCGATCTTGCCGTCCTCGATCTCGCCGCGATCATAGTAGGGCACGAGCTTGCGGCGGCCGATCTTGCGGTAAACCGGCCCCTTGTTGGGCAGGCTGACGGAGGCCTGATTGAAGCCGCGCACGAACAGGTTCGAGGGGCGGCGATAGACCGGCACGTTGTAGATTTCGGTCTGCGTGCGCGATCCGTCCAACACCGGCTCGTAATAGCCGGTGACGAAGCCATCGGGCTCGCCGAGGCGTGAGATGCGCAGCGGCGAAAAGTTTTCTTCGAAGAAAGTCTTTGCACTGGCATCGTCGGTCGGCTCGCGCGACTTGGCGGCGCGGCAAGGTTCGCTCAGCGAGCTGCCCAAGGCCTTTTGTTCAAGAGCCTTGGGTTCAGAAGCGCCGGTCTGCGCATTGATCGAGCGGCAGCTGGCACGAAACGTCTTGTAGGCGGCAAGATGATCGTCGTCGCTCCAGCCCTTCACGTCGACCCACGCCAGCGGCAGATATTGCGCGCCTGGAATTTCGAACGGAAGCGGGAGCTGGGGATAGGGCAGCGCACGCGGCGGGACCGCGGCGACTTCGGGGGCGTGATGATGATGGCTGCGGTAGTGACGCCGGGCAGCCTCGGCGCCAAGCGAAAACGAAGCCAGCACGACGAGACCTGCGCAAATCGCCGTCGCGCTGTTCTTCAGAAAGATCTTAATTCGCGCTTCCGGTGCCAACCAACTTCCAGTTCGGATCGCGAGAGGTGGTGTCGCGGGCGAAAGTCCAGATGTCAGTGATGTCGGCGACCTTGTCAGCGTTGCCGTCGACGATATTGCCGGCCTTGTCGCGGGTGACCGAGATCATTTGCGAGACGAAACGCACGGTGAGCTGCGCCGTACGGTCGCGCAATTCGGCGCCGACGAGTTCGGCCTTGTCGATCGAGACGAAGCGCGTCTCGGTCTTCTGATCGTTCTTCTCGCGGTCCTTGATCGCGGTGTCGAAGCTTTCATAGACCTCCGACGAGAGAAGGTCGCGCAGCGAGCGGCGATCGCCGTTGGCAAAGGCGAGCACGATCATCTCATAAGCGCCGCGTGCGCCGGAGAGGAAATGGCGCGGGTCGAAGGTGGAATCCCGCTCGACGATGGCGTCGAGACCCTGGGCCAGTGCGGTGCCCGGCTCGGTCAGACCCTTCCAGCGGTCAGACGGCGGAGTCGGCTCGGCGGTCGGCGCCAGCGGAGCTTGATCGATCACCTTGCCCGGCATGGTCACGACGTTCTTGTCCGGGGCACCACCCAGCGCATTGCGGGCGGTGCGATCGAACGGCGGGCGCTCGTTGCCCGTCCGCTGCCCCAGCACGCTACGCAGCCGCAGGAAAATAAAGACCGCCAGCGCAAGGAAGATGATGGTGTAGATGTCCACGTCGTATCGCTTTCTGGTCTTTACCCGGCTCTTCTTTGGGATCGCTGCCGGGAAAATCAATCCGGCCAGTAGACCGTTCCATACCGGAACGGCAAGATGACATCACCATTTTTGGCCCGCGCGTCTCGTCCGCGGGATGTAGGCACGAAATCTGGCCCGGCCAATGGCGCCTTTTGGCACAGTGGCAAGTGTAGCGCGTTTTATGCTTAAGGGGAAACCCGATCGTGGGCGGAAATCGCGCATCTTCAAGCGTTTAACGTGCGATTTGGTGTCCGGACCGGGTCAAACGTCACAGTTGTGAGCGGAGCCATGATCGGCGCTCCGGGGCCGTTCGTCCTTGTGGAATGAGGCGGCCCTATGTTAGCCAACCGCCGCGAAATTCAGCCCCAATCGGGTAAGGAGAGACTTTGATGACCAACGGTAACGGCACCCCTCCCGAGGCGGCCCAGGCTCCCCAGCTCAATGTGCTGGCGCAATATACCAAGGACCTGTCGTTCGAAAATCCGAACGCGCCGAGCTCGCTCCAGCAGCAGAGCCAGCCGCCCCAGATCAACATCCAGATCAATGTCAGCGCCAACAACCTCAGCGAGACCGAGTTCGAGGTGACGCTGTCGGTCGAAGGCAAGGCCGAGACCTCCGGCAAGGTGATGTTCTCGTTCGAGCTGGCCTATGCCGGCGTGTTCCGCATCGCCAATGTGCCGAAGGAGAATTTGCACCCGCTGGTCATGATCGAATGCCCGCGGCTGCTGTTCCCGTTCGCCCGCGAGATCATCGCAACCGCCGTGCGCGACGGCGGGTTCCCGCCGCTGATGCTGGACCCGGTCGACTTCGTCGGTCTCTATCGCCAGAACATGGAGCGGCAGATGGCCGCCCAGGGCCAGGCCGGTCAGGCCTGATCTGCTAGAGCATGATCCGGAAAAGTGTGAAGCGGTTTTCCGAAAAGACCATGCTCAAACGTAGAGCTTAAGCGCGATGACGATTCAACCAAATCTCGTCGCGCTTTAGCCAGCCGGAGAGGCGACTGGAGCGGCGAGATATTCGTTCCAGATCGCCTTTTCGCCCATCGTTGCGATGAAGGCCCGATGGGCCTCCCGTTCGGCATCCGACAGCCGCGGAGCAAGGGCTACCTGCCGCTGCCGCCGCGGCGCATCGCCGGCGGAATTGACGCGAATTTCCTGGGTCTCCGACGCGAGAAGCAGCTGCGACTGCCGCGCCCCGACCAGATCGACATAAACCTCAGCCAGAAGTTCGGAGTCGAGCAACGCGCCGTGCTTGGTGCGGTGTGAATTGTCGATCGAATAGCGCGAGCAGAGATCGTCGAGCCGGTTCGACACGCCAGGATGTTTGCGCCGCGCCAGCAGCAGCGTATCGACCAGCCGCTCACGCGGAATCGGCTCGCGCTTAATCCGATCAAGCTCGGCATTGATAAAGCTGATGTCGAACGAGGCGTTGTGGATCACCAGCGGTGCATCGCCGATGAATTCCAGAAACTCCTCCGCCACCTCGTGGAACAACGGCTTGGTCGAGAGAAACTCGGCCGACAGCCCGTGCACAGCGAAGGCTTCCGCCGGCATGTCCCGCTCGGGGTTGATATAGACGTGATAGGTCTGACCCGTCGGCATGCGATTGAAGATCTCGACGCAGCCGATTTCGACCAGACGATCGCCCCGCAGGGGATCGAGGCCAGTGGTTTCGGTATCGAGAACGATTTCGCGCATGATTTCGAGGTGCCGTGCAGGAAGCCGTGGAAGTCGGCGAATCAGGCCCGCCGCTGCGGCATCTTAACGACCTCGGCCAGGATGTGGGTGATTTGCGCGCGCACAGGCTCGAGTCCGTGCGAGGTATCCACGACGAAATCCGCCCGCTTGCGCTTTTCGGCATCGGGCATCTGCTTGGCAATGATGGCCTCTAACTTGGCCTCGTCCATGGTTCCCCGCGCCAGCACGCGCTCGCGCTGTATCTCGGGCGAGGTCGAGACCACGACGACGGCGTCGACCCGCTTCTCGCCACCAGTTTCGAACAGCAGCGGGATATCGAGAACCACGACCGGCGCCTTGGCGGCTTCCGCGTCCGCAAAGAACTTTTGCCTGGAAGCACCGAGCATCGGATGGACGATCTGCTCGAGCTGATTGATCGCGGCGGGATCATGCACCACACGGGCCGACAGTTTGGGCCGGTCGACCTTGCCATTGGCGGTGGTGCCGGGGAAGGCGGCCTCGATCGCCGGCGCTGCCTCGCCTTCGTAGAGCTGATGGACGGCCGCATCGGCGTCGTAGACGGGCACACCCGCCTCTGCGAACAATTTCGCAGTGGTGGATTTGCCCATCCCGATCGAGCCGGTCAATCCGAGGATTCGCATCAGCGCGCAGTCATCCTTGCCCGTCACATCGCAACTAGCCGCTCGCGCCGCAGGAACGCAAACAGCGGCAACAGCGGCAGGCCGAGAATGGTGAAATGGTCGCCCTCGATACGCTCGAACAGGTGGATGCCGAGCCCTTCGAGCTGATAGGCGCCGACGCTGGTTGTTACCGCATCGCCGGCCGCGTCGAGATAGGCCAACAGCTCGGCCTCGGTCATCGGCCGCATGGTCATGCGGGCAACCGAGACATCCTCGAAGACAATCTTGCCATCATGGGCCACAGCCACGGCCGAATTCAGCTCGTGCGTGCTGCCCGCAAGATCTTGCAATTGTGCCAAAGCCTGGGCACGGCCTGCGGGCTTGTTGAAGAGACGATGGCCGAGCGCCAGCGTCTGGTCGGCACCAATCACGTAGCTTCCGGGACGATTGACTGAGACTGCTTTCGCCTTCTCGCGTGCCAGCAGCAGACCGATCTCGCGCGGGTTCGAAAGCTTTGACGCCGCCTGAATGCTGCGTTCGTCGATATCGGCGGTGACAGCTTCGAAGTCGAGCCCGGCGTTCGCGAGCAACATTTTACGCGCGCTGCTTTGAGACGCCAGGATCAACGGAGTTTTGCCGCGCCAAAGACCCATGTCGAAAGTTATTCCGAGGGCCGGTTGCGCTGGCGATCGCTGTAGAGCTTCATGATCGCGGCCGCGGTTTCCTCGATCGAGCGCCGCGTCACGTCGAGCAGCGGCCAATCATGCTTGGCGCTCAGCTTGCGCGCAAACGCGACCTCCTCGGTGACCGACTGCCTGTCGGTATAGGTGTCGCTGCCGGATCCGGATTCGGCGCCCATCGAGAGCAGGCGGTTCTGCCGGATTTGGATCAGGCGTTCCGGCGTTGCATGCAGGCTCACCACCAGCGGCCTTGTCAATGTCTCCAGCTGGGACGGCACGGGAATGCCCGGAACCAGCGGCACATTGGCGGTGCGGATGCCGCGATTGGCAAGATAGATCGAGGTCGGCGTCTTCGAGGTGCGGGACACGCCGACGAGCACGACGTCGGCATCGTCGAGCCCTTCGACGTGCTGGCCGTCGTCATGGATCATCGTGTAGTTCAGCGCATCGATGCGCTTGAAATATTCCGCATTGAGCACGTGCTGCGCGCCGACGCGCCCCGTGGTCGCAGCCCCGAGATAGGCTTCGAACAGCTGCATCACCGGACCGATGATCGACAGGCTCGGTACATTGATTCCCTTGCACTTTTCCTCGAGCCGCGAAACCAGATCCTTTTCAAGCAGCGTGAACAGCACGATTCCGGGCGCTTCCTCGATCTCGTCGAGCACGCGGTCGAGCTGCTTCTGGCTGCGCACCAGCGGGTAGACATGCTCGACCGGCGTGACATTCGCGTACTGCGCGGCGACGGCGCGCGCGACCGTAATCAGGGTCTCACCGGTGGAGTCCGAGACGAGGTGCAGATGGAAATAATTGCTCGAGGTCGGCACAAAAACTCTTTGTATGGGGGCGGTGTGATTTGTGGATTTCTGTGGAGCTTAACCGCTCGGAAAGGGTTGCGCGACACCAGGGGCGGGACAAGTGCCAATTTTCTTCACACCACTGCCCGTCAGAACAAGTCCGGCCGCCTGTCGAGATGGAAGCGGGATTGCGCGGACAACTCCCTTGATAGGTTGCGGATCAAAATGCGCAAGCCTCTGAGCTCGGAGCATTTATCCGGCCAGACGGGAACCGGCCCGGACATGTTGATGGATGTGAACAAGCACAGGTGAACGCGCGGACGGCGTTGTGTGAGTCCAATCCACGGTCACTCAGACTCAAACCTTTAAGAATCTAAGATTCTTTATTGGAGAAGGGCGCTCCAGAGAGATATGTGTGCAGGTGAGACCTTAACGAGTTCTTACTATCCCCAGATCGCCAAGCCGCTGGCCGTAAAGTTGGACGCCTGACATGTTTGAAGACGTCTATCTCTGGATCAAAGCGCTCCACGTGATCGCGGTCATCTCCTGGATGGCCGGCATGCTCTATCTGCCCAGGCTGTTCGTCTATCACTGCGAGGCCGAGATCGGCTCGAAACAGTCGGAAACCTTCAAGGTGATGGAGCGCCGCCTGCTCAAGGCGATCATCAACCCTGCCATGATCGTCACCTGGCTTGCCGGGCTTTATCTCGCCTGGGCCGGCCATTGGTTCACGTTCGGCTGGCTGCACGTAAAACTGGCTATGGTGCTGGCGATGTCCGCGGTCCACGGCTTTTTTTCCCGCTGGCTCAAGGACTTCGCCGCCGACCGGCGTCCGCACAGTCAGAAATTCTTCCGGATTATCAATGAGGTGCCGACCGTCCTGATGATCATCATTGTCATCATGGTGATCGTGAAGCCGTTCTAGGCAAGATTTGAGGCAGGAAACGTGAATGATCGCTCAGAGCTTCGGCTTGCGGAGTGGAAAGCGATTTTCTATATTGTCGACATCCCACCCAACGCAGGCGGATGTGGTTGTGTCCGAGCTTTTTGAAGGCCGGACACCGCATCAGGTTTGAAGCCCCCACCGGCACTTAACCTTGCCAGACCTGCGGACCTTACCTTCTCGCGTCCGCATTTCAGAGCCTCCTCGCACCCCCTCCCAAGGTTACCCCACAGGACCACCCCAATGCGGGAAATCAAACTCGAAGACCTCAAATCCAAGACGCCGGCCGAGCTCGTCTCGTTCGCGGAGGAGAATGGGGTCGAGAATGCCAGCACCATGCGCAAGCAGGAGCTGTTGTTCGCTATCCTCAAGCAGCTCGCGCTCGCCGAGACCGATATTGTCGGACAGGGCGTCGTCGAAGTGCTCTCCGACGGCTTCGGCTTCCTCCGCTCGCCCGATGCCAATTATCTTCCGGGCCCGGATGATATCTACGTCTCGCCCTCGCAGATCCGCCGTTTCGGCCTGCGTACCGGCGACACCATCGAAGGCCATATTCGCAGCCCGAAAGAGGGCGAGCGCTATTTCGCGCTGCTGAAGGTCAACACGCTCAATTTCGAGGACCCGGAAAAGGCCAAGCACAAGGTCAATTTCGACAACCTCACGCCGCTGTTTCCGAATCAGCGTTTCCGCATGGAAATCGACGATCCGACGCGGAAAGACCTGTCTGCACGCGTGATCGACATCGTAGCCCCGATCGGCAAGGGTCAGCGCGCTTTGATCGTCGCGCCGCCGCGTACGGGTAAGACCGTGCTGATGCAGAACATCGCGCATTCGATCACGCACAACCATCCCGAATGCTATCTGATCGTCTTGCTGATCGATGAGCGTCCGGAAGAAGTCACTGACATGCAGCGCTCGGTGAAGGGCGAGGTCGTGTCATCGACCTTCGACGAGCCGGCGGTGCGTCACGTCCAGGTCGCCGAGATGGTGATCGAAAAGGCCAAGCGCCTCGTCGAGCACGGCCGCGACGTCGTCATCCTGCTCGATTCGATCACGCGCTTGGGGCGCGCCTACAACACCGTGGTGCCGTCTTCCGGCAAGGTGCTGACCGGTGGTGTCGACGCCAACGCGCTGCAGCGCCCGAAGCGCTTCTTCGGTGCCGCCCGCAATATCGAGGAGGGCGGCTCGCTCACCATCATCGCGACCGCGCTGGTCGATACCGGCAGCCGCATGGACGAAGTCATTTTCGAAGAGTTCAAGGGCACCGGTAACTCGGAACTGATCCTGGACCGCAAGGTCTCGGACAAGCGCACCTTCCCGGCGATCGACATCTCGCGCTCCGGCACCCGCAAGGAGGAGCTCATCACCGATCCGCAGGTGCTCAAGAAGATGTACGTGCTCCGCCGTATCCTCAACCCGATGGGCACGATGGACGCGATCGACTTCCTGCTCGACAAGTTGCGCTCGACCAAGAGCAATTCGGAGTTCTTCGACTCCATGAACACCTGATTGCAATGCAGCATGATCTCAAGGGGCGCCTTCGGGCGCCCTTTTTGTTTTGCGGCTTTGCTGCAGGAAAATCGCAACATCGGGAGTGGCCTCTGGTCGGCCCTCTAATATTCTATAAGCTGTTGGTAATTATTGAAAATACTGGATTTTTAGTTTGCGGCCTGAAGCCGCGAGGAACTTTTTTGCAGCAAACAAGCAGTTTATATTGCGATGCAATATCCGAGATTGCTGCAGAATTTTGTGCAGCAAAACAGGGTCGGATGTAGCCAAAAACAGGTGTTTGCCTTTTCCCCGCCAGCCGGACAAATAGGCCATGCACCCGAGAGACCAGACCATCTTCGCGCTGTCGTCCGGCCGTCCACCCAGCGCGATCGCTCTGGTGCGCGTCTCGGGCCCGCAAGCCAGGCGCGTGCTGACGTCGCTTGCAGGCAAGCTGCCGGCGCCACGGCAAGCGAGCCGCCGGCTGCTTCATGACGCCGCGGGTCAACCGATCGACGATGCGGTCGTGCTCTGGTTTCCAGGCCCTGCCAGCGCCACCGGGGAGGACGTCGCCGAATTCCACGTCCATGGCGGCCGCGCGGTGCTCGCCACGCTCTTCAATACAATTTCGATAATTCCGAATACACGCGCGGCCGAGCCCGGCGAGTTCACGCGGCGCGCGTTCGAGAACGGCAAGCTGGATCTCACCGAAGCCGAGGGCCTCGACGATCTCATCCATGCCGACACCGACCGTCAGCGTCGCCAGGCGCTGCGCCAGTTGCAGGGCTTGCTGGGTCACCGCGCGCGTGACTGGCGCGAGCGTATCATCGAAGCGTCGGCACTGATCGAGGCCGGAATCGATTTTTCCGATGAAGGCGATGTGCCCGCGGAATTGCTGGCGCCGGCGGTCGACGCGATCAAAACGCTGCACGACGAAATTACAAAAGTCCTCGCGGCACAGGGACATTCTGAACGACTGCGCGACGGACTGGTGGTCGCGATCGCAGGCGAGCCGAATGTCGGCAAGTCGACGCTGATGAACCAGCTCGCCCGCCGCGAGGTCGCAATCGTCTCGCCGCACGCCGGCACCACGCGCGACGTGATCGAGGTGCAGCTCGATCTCGACGGCTACCCCGTCACGATGATCGACACCGCCGGCATTCGTGAGACCGATGATCCCGTCGAGCAGGAAGGCGTGCGCCGCGCGCGGGCCCGGGCCGACGACGCTGACCTGGTGCTGTGGCTGGTTGAGGGAGAGCGCGCCGCCGATCCCGACGCGGTGCGGTTGCTTCGGAAGTCCGGAGAGGGCGATCGTCCGGAAGGACCGGTCTGGATTGTCCGCAACAAGATCGATCTCGGCGCCGCCGGGCCGCGCGGCGAATTCGCAATCTCGGCAAGCCGCGGCGATGGCATTGCCGAGTTGGTCGATGCCCTCGTTAAATTCGCCTCCGATTTCTTTGAGACCACCGAGGGTGCGTTGGTGACCCGCGCCCGCCAGCGGGATCTGTTGAGCCAGGCCTTGAACAGCTTGCGCCGGAGTCTGGAGCTTGTAGAAGAGGGCGAGGAGCTGGCCGCCGAAGAGTTGCGTGCGGCCGCCCATGCCTTGGGCCGGCTGCTCGGCCGAGTGGACGTCGAGGACGTGCTCGGGGCCATCTTCCAGAAATTCTGTATCGGAAAGTAGTGCTAGTTCTTCAATGTAGAACTAGCGATTGTTCCATTGCTTGTGTTTCACGTGAAACGAGGAGTGGGCTGGTTCCGGATTGTTTCACGTGAAACGTCCCCCGTTATTGCGAGGAGTTCTCGGGATGAAGCAATCCAGGATCTCTCCGCGGGGCAGTCTGGATTGCTTCGCTTCGCTCGCAATGACGGAGCGCAGAGCGGCCACTTGGAACTCTTCTCCGTCCCCCACGAGGTGGCCCATTTGTTTCACGTGAAACAGCGGCTGCGACGTTGCATGTCTTACTGTGCATGGGGTTGTTTTCGCGAAATTGCTCGGGCCTTCGGACGCACCTGTTTCACGTGAAACACCCCGCCTCGCCCAGTTTCCACTTCCGGCTTTTCCCCCGCTGAGCTAGAAGTCCGCCCATGCGACAGGAGCGAGAGAGTTTCGACGTCATCGTCATTGGCGGCGGCCACGCCGGCTGTGAGGCCGCGGCTGCGGCTGCCCGGATCGGTGCGGTGACCGCTCTGGTGACGCATCGTTTCTCGACGATCGGCGCGATGTCCTGCAATCCCGCCATCGGTGGTCTCGGCAAGGGCCATCTGGTCCGCGAAGTCGATGCCCTCGATGGTCTGATGGGTCGGGTCGGCGATGCCGGTGGCATCCAGTTTCGGGTGCTGAACCGCCGCAAGGGTCCTGCCGTCCGGGGTCCACGGGCCCAGGCCGACCGAAAACTCTATGCCGCAGCGATGCAGGCCGCCATCCGGGCGACCGCAGGCCTGTCCGTCGTCGAGGGCGAGGCCGACGAGCTGATCGTGGTTGATGGCCGCGTCACGGGACTGCGTCTGGCTGACGGCCGGGAGCTCCGGGCAGGGGCCGTCGTGGTCACGACAGGCACCTTTCTGCGCGGTCTGATCCATCTCGGTGAGAAGAATTGGCCGGCAGGCCGGGTCGGTGAGGCGCCGGCGATGGGTCTTTCGACATCCTTTGAGCGCGCCGGTTTCACTCTCGGACGTCTCAAGACCGGGACTCCGCCTCGTCTGGACGGTTCGACAATCGACTGGTCCGGCGTCGAGATGCAGCCCGGAGACGAACCGCCGGAGCCGTTCTCGGTGATGACCGAGCGGATCACGACGCCGCAGATTCAATGCGGTATCACCCGGACGACCTCGGCCACCCATGAGGTGATCCGAGCCAATGTCCATCGCTCCCCGATGTACTCCGGCCAGATCAAAAGCTCCGGTCCGCGCTATTGCCCGTCGATCGAGGACAAGATCGTCCGCTTCGGTGACCGCGATGGTCATCAAATCTTCCTGGAGCCGGAGGGGCTCGACGATACGACGGTCTACCCCAACGGCATCTCGACCTCGCTGCCAGAGGAGGTCCAGCTCGCGATCCTCGCAAGCATCCCCGGCCTTGAGCGGGTGAAGATGGTCCGTCCAGGCTACGCTATCGAATACGATCACATCGATCCCCGCGAGCTGGATCCGACCCTGCAGACCAAGCGCCTGCGTGGTCTGTTCCTGGCCGGGCAGATCAACGGCACCACGGGATACGAGGAAGCCGCAGGCCAGGGCATCGTCGCCGGTCTCAATGCGGCACTCGCCGCCAGCGGCGCCGCGCTGACCGTGTTCGACCGTGCAGACGGCTATCTCGGCGTGATGATCGACGACCTCGTTACCCGAGGGATCACCGAGCCCTATCGCATGTTCACCTCGCGGGCCGAGTACCGGCTGACCTTGCGGGCCGACAATGCCGATCAACGTCTGACCGAGAAGGGGATCGCGCTGGGCTGTGTCGGCAGTGCCCGGATCCGGCATCATCGGGCCAAGATGGACGCCCTGAACGCCGCCAAGATTCTCTCGAAGTCCCTGACCATCACCCCGAACGAGGCGATCAAGCACGGGCTGTCCCTCAACCGGGACGGTCAGCGCCGCTCGGCGTTTGAGCTGATGGCCTATCCCGAGATCGGCTGGAGCCAGGTCCGTGCGATCTGGCCGGAGCTGTCCGCCATCGATCCCGTTATCGCCACCCACCTCGAGATCGACGCCAAGTACGATGTCTATCTGGAGCGCCAAAGCGCCGACGTCGAAGCCTTCCGGCGCGACGAGGGCATGGTGCTATCGGACGTCGACTACAGCCAGGTCCCCGGTCTCTCCAATGAAGTGCGCGCCAAGCTGGAGAAGGCGCGACCGTTCACGGTGGGCCAGGCCGGCCGGATCGACGGCATGACGCCGGCGGCACTCGGCATCCTCGCGGCCTATCTTCGCCGCGAAGCGCGCAAGACATCCAAGGCAATCGCATAGGCGTTTCACGTGAAACAGCGCGGACCGGGCGGCGACAGACCGCTAACGCGACGAACCGGAGCAGGTGAGGGCACCGCCCGTCGATCCGACCCAGCACCAGCCAAACCGAAGATCGACAAGGCCAGCGCCAATGATCAGGCGCTCGACTCCATTATCGCCGCAGACAAGCGCGCGGCGCTGAAGCTCGCGCCCGTTTCACATGAAACGGAAGCGCGGCTCGACCGCTACATCGCGCTGCTTCGGGAGTGGCAGGCCAAGACCAATCTGGTCGCGCCCTCGACCTTGCCGCATCTCTGGACCCGGCACATCGCCGATTCTCTTCAGCTCGTCGATCTCGCGCGATCAGCAAAACGCTGGGCCGACCTCGGCAGCGGCGGTGGATTTCCTGGTGTCGTCCTGGCCTGCGCCATGGCCGGGACGCCGGACGCGAAGGTCCATCTCGTCGAGCGAATCGCCAAGAAGGCCGCCTTTTTGCGCGAAGCTGTTCGCGTCACTACATCTCCGGGAGTCGTACATCTCGCTGAGATCGGGGATAATGTGGATAGAATCACTGGCCCCGTCGATTGCGTCACCGCACGCGCGCTGGCTCCGCTACATCAACTCATCGGCTTTGCGGAGCCGCTGATGCGCCAGGGCGCAAAGGCGTTATTTCTCAAGGGTCAAGATGTAGAGGCTGAATTGACCGAAGCCGCTAAATATTGGAATATTCAGCCGCAACTCCACCGAAGCCGGACGGGTAACGGTTGGATCGTCGAGCTGACTTCAGTTGAACGGCGCGGGTGAGGCGCTGAGGGGTTGAGTTGGGGAATTTCGATGACCGTGATTGACGAGCCGCAGCAAGACCAGGGCGCCCAAGAAGCTGACCAAGAAGCTGACCGAGAAAAAGCTGAAGTGCCCCATGGTCACCCGCGCATCCTGGCGCTAGCGAATCAAAAGGGTGGCGTGGGAAAAACAACCACAGCGATCAACCTTGGCACCGCGCTCGCTGCGATTGGCGAGCGCGTCCTGATCGTCGACCTCGATCCGCAGGGCAACGCCTCGACCGGGCTCGGCATCGACCGCCGCAACCGCTCCTGCTCGACCTACGACGTGCTGATCGGCGAGGCTCCTTTGCGTGAGGCCGTTGTCTCGACTGCGGTGCCGCGGCTGCACATCGCGCCCTCGACCATGGATCTCTCCGGCCTCGAGCTCGAGCTTGGCACCACGGCCGGCCGTGCCTTCAAGCTGCGCGATGCGATCGCCTCGCTCAACAACAACGTCTCGCCGGATGCCGACTACACCTATGTGCTGATTGACTGCCCGCCTTCGCTCAACCTGCTCACGGTGAATGCGATGGCCGCATCGGACGCGATCCTGGTGCCGCTGCAGTGCGAGTTCTTCGCGCTCGAAGGTCTGTCGCAATTGCTGCAGACGGTGGAGCAGGTGCGCTCGACGCTCAATCCGAACCTGTCGATCCACGGCATCGTGCTGACCATGTTCGACTCGCGCAACAACCTCTCGAACCAGGTCGTCGCCGACGTCCGCCAGTTCATGGGCGAGAAGGTCTACAAGACCATGATCCCGCGTAACGTGCGCATCTCGGAAGCACCGTCCTACGGCAAGCCGGTGCTGGTCTACGATCTCAAATGCGTCGGCAGTGAAGCTTACTTGCGGCTCGCCACCGAAGTGATCCAGCGCGAGCGCGAGCTGCGCGTCACGCATTAGCGGTGCCGTAGCTTGGGTTAGCCGAAGGCGTAACCCACCAATGTCTACCTCCGCGGAAAACAGAAGAGGTGGGTTACGCCTTCGGCTAACCCACCCTACGATTCGAAAATTCAGTTCTGGAGTGCTGCAGCGTGAATCCAAGGGAGCTGGCGATGGCTGACGAAGCGCGTTCGCGACTGGGCCGGGGTCTTGCAAGTCTGATCGGTGACGTCGGCGGCGAGGCCCAGCACGTCGACCGTCCGCGCGCGCAGCGCAAGGTGCCGATCGAATTCATCAAGGCCAATCCGCGCAACCCGCGCCGTACGTTTTCGGACACCGAGCTCAAGGAGCTCTCGGAGTCGATCAAGCAGCACGGCGTGATCCAGCCGATCGTGGTCCGTCCCGTCAAGGGCGCGCAGGATCGCTTCGAGATCATCGCTGGCGAGCGGCGCTGGCGCGCGTCGCAGATGGCGGGTCTGCACGAAGTGCCGATCGTGCCGGTCGACATCAGCGACAGCGATGCGCTGGAATTCGCGATCGTCGAGAACGTACAGCGCGAAGACCTCAATCCGATGGAAGAGGCGCAGGGCTATCACGCGCTCGCCAACGAGTTCAAACGCAGCCAGGAGGACATCGCCAAGGTCGTCGGCAAGAGCCGCAGCCACGTCGCCAACATGATGCGGCTGACCAAGCTGCCGGCCGAAGTGCAAGCCTTCATCGCAACCGGTGAGCTGACCGCCGGTCACGCCCGCGCGCTGATCGGCGTGCCCGATCCGCTCGCTGCCGCCAAGCGGATCGTTGCGGAAGGTCTCAACGTCCGCCAGGCCGAAGCGCTCGCGCACGAAGAGGGCGTACCGGAGCGCAAGCCGCAAAAGCCGCGTGTCACCGGGGCCAAGGAAAAGGACCCTGATACGATCGATCTCGAAAAACGCGTCAGCGACGCGCTCGGCCTCAAGGTCACCGTCAATCACCGCGACCCCGGCGGCTCGGTCCAGATCAACTACCGCAACCTCGATCAGCTCGACGAGGTGATGAAGCGGCTCGCGAAGGGCGGGCTGTAGGCGTCGGTGTCGTCCTGGTGAAAGCCAGCTCTATCCGCTTGTCATTGCGAGCGAAGCGAAGCAATCCAGGATCTTTCCGCGGAAAGACTCTGGATTGCTTCGTCGCGCGAGCTCCTCGCAATGCCTGGTGAGAGTGGAAGCCTATCCCCGCCGCCTTGCATTCACGGCGATCGCCATTAGCGTGCGCTGAGCAATCGCGGCGGCGAGCGTGGATTGCTTGCGGGTGTCGAGCGCGGCCGTTGCAAGCTGTTCGATGATAGCGGCGAGCCGTGCCACGCTGAAATTGCGCAGCGCCGTTTCGACCATGGGCTTTCGTGAAAAATGTAGGCGCGGAAAGCCGCCGTCGAGCACCGCGGAGGCCGGTTGGCCGTCGGCGATGGCGAGCGCGGATTTGTGCAGCCACGCGGCCTGGCGCTGCGCGGCCGAGAGGATCACGCCGGGATAGGTGCCGGCGATCATGGCCTTTGCGAATTCGGTCTCGACGATGTCGGGCCGGCCGGCAAAAGCGCCGTCGACGATCGGATCGAGCTTGAGCTCGGACGCATCCGCGACGACGGACATCACGTCGTCCAGCGTGATCTCGCCCTTGCCGTGGGCGTAGAGCGTGAGCTTGCGCAGCTCGTTGCGTGAGGCCTGCCGGTCACCGCCGAGAAACGACATCAATGCGGCACGGGCATCCTGCGTGATGCGCAAGTTGGCGATGCGGAGCTCGTCGTCCATCAATTTCGCGAGGTCGCGCTCGGTGTCGGGATAGCAACCGATCGCAACGGCGGTCTTGGCTTTTTCGCAGGCCTTGCGCAGCGGCGATTCCGGGCGCAGCTCGCCGGCTTCAATCACGATGCGGCAATCTTTCACCGACATTTCGGCCAGGGTATCGACACCGGCGGCAAAGCTGCGCGAGCCGGCGCGGATGCGAATGGCGCGGCGGCCCCCGAACAAGGGCACGGTCATGGCCTCGTCGACCAGGCGCGACGGCTCGGCGGAGAGCTCGTCACCGTCGAGCTTCACCAGCGAGAAGGGATCATTGGGATCGTCGACGGCGGACGCAATCAGCGCGTCGGCGCGCTCACGCACGAGGCCGGCATCGGGACCATGAAGCAGGATGATCGGGCGACCCGCATCTGGACGTGCGAGGAAGGCATCGACCTCTTTTCCGCGCAACGCGACCATCGGGCCCTCAAGCGGGAAACGAACTACGAGCCTGCGGTGAAAAACGCGGCGAGCCTCGTGTTGATATTCTCGGCAATCTCGTTGGCAGCACGATCCTCTGCGTCGCGTATCGCGCGGTTGCGGGCGAAGCGCTGATACGAGCCGGGCATGTCGTAGGACACGCGCGAGAAGGTCGAGCCGGTCATCACCGACTTGCCGCTCACCACCTCGATCAAATTGTACTGGCAGTCGATGCCGTAATTCTCACTGGTCGGCAGGCCGGTCAGGGCAGAGACGATCAGCGACGATTTGCTGGTGGTGAAGCGGATATCGAGCCGGTGTGTCGGCGGCATGCCGGTCGCCGAGCCGTAGAGCTTGAAGGCGAGGGCGTTGCGGATCTCGACGCCGACGCGGGCCTCGCGCGAGGCGTTCGCCTTCGAGATCGGCGGCAGATCGACCCCCATCAGCTTCTCACGCAAGCCGGGGGTGCCGTCGGTATGCTCGGCATACATCGGCTGGAAGCAGCCGGCCGTCAGCCCCGCCAGTGTGGCAACCGCCAGCAAGCGGGCTGCGATACGGATCCTAGCCGACAACATTCACGATCCTCTTGGGAACGATGATCACCTTGCGGACGGGTTTGCCGTCCAGCGCCAATTTTACAGCATCAAGCGCCAAAGCGGCAGCCTCGATTTCCGGATTCTGGGCCGCTGTTGCAACCGTGACCTCACCCCGCTTCTTGCCGTTGACCTGGACCACCAGCGTCACGCTGTCTTCAACCAGCAAATCGCGTTCGATTTGCGGCCAATTGGCCTCGGAAACCAGCCCGGATTGGCCCAAAACCTGCCAGCACTCCTCGGCCAGATGCGGCATCATCGGAGAGAACAGCTGGACCAGGATCTGGCTGGCCTCCCGGATCGCCCAGGCCAAATCGGCCGCGGGCTGGCCGGGACGCTGGAGCACCTCCGAGAACGTATTGGTGAATTCGCGGATATGGGCGAGGCAGACGTTGAAATGCAGCCGCTCGACGCCTGATGTGACCTTGTCCAGCGCGCCATGGGCGGCCTTGCGCAGCAGGAGCGCGTCGTCGCCGAAGGACGCCGGGCGGGTTGCCGGAGCAGCCTTGCCGGCCTCCACGGCATCGTTCACCAGCCGCCACAACCGCTGCACGAAGCGCGAAGCGCCCTGGACGCGCTCATCGCTCCAGATCACGTCGCGGTCGGGCGGGGAGTCCGACAGCATGAACCAACGGGCGACGTCGGCGCCATAGGTCGCGATGATGTCGTCGGGGTCGACCGTGTTCTTCTTCGACTTCGACATCTTTTCGATCGGGCCGATCGCGACGTCTTCGCCGGTCGCGAGCAGCGTCGCACGGCGTCCGTTGCCGCCGACCTCGATCTTCACCTCGGCCGGCTGCACCCAGCTGCCGTCGGCCTTCTGGTAGGTCTCGTGCACCACCATGCCCTGCGTGAACATGCCGGCAAACGGCTCATCCAGCGCGAGGTGCCCGGTCGCCTTCATGGCGCGGGTGAAGAAGCGGCTGTAGAGCAGATGCAGGATCGCGTGCTCGACGCCGCCGATATACTGGTCGACCGGCAGCATGCGGTTGGCGACGGTCGGCGTCGTCGGTGCGTTTGCGTTCCAGGGATCGGTGAAGCGCGCGAAATACCAGGACGAATCCACGAAGGTGTCCATGGTGTCGGTCTCGCGCTGCGCCTTGCCGCCGCATGTGGGGCAGGTGACGTGCTTCCAGGTCGGATGATGGTCGAGCGCGTTGCCCGGCTTGTCGAAGCTGACATCCTCCGGCAGCACCACCGGCAACTGGTCGTCCGGCACCGGCACCACGTCGCACTTCGGACAATGGATCACCGGAATCGGGCAGCCCCAATAGCGCTGGCGTGAAATGCCCCAGTCGCGCAGGCGGAAATTGACCTGACGCTCGCCGACAGGCGCATTACCGCGCAGCTCGTTTTCCAGCCGCTTGGCAACCTCTTCCTTGGCTTGCTCGATGGTCATGCCGTCGAGGAAACGCGAATTGATCACGCGGCCGTCACCGTCATAGGCGGTGTCGGTGATGACGAAGGATTTGGGATCCTGGCCCTCGGGACAGACGACCGGCGTATTGCCGAGCGCGTATTTGTTGACGAAGTCGAGGTCGCGCTGGTCATGCGCGGGGCAGCCGAAGATCGCGCCCGTGCCGTATTCCATCAGCACGAAGTTGGCGACATAGACCGGCAGCTTCCAGCTGGGATCGAACGGATGCACCGCGCGGATGCCGGTGTCGAAACCCTGCTTTTCCGCGGTGTCGATGATCGACTGCGCGGTGCCGATCTTCTTGATGTCGGAGATGAACTCCGCAAGAGCAGGGTTCTTGGCCGCGGCCGCCTGCGCCAGCGGATGATCCGCAGAGATCGCCATGAACTTCGCGCCGAACAGCGTGTCGGGGCGCGTGGTGAAAATCTTCAGCTCGCTTTCGCCGGCAGGCGTGGTCGCCGCATCAAGCGCGAAACGGATCAACAGGCCCTCGGACCGGCCGATCCAGTTGCGCTGCATCAGCCTGACCTTGTCGGGCCAGCGGTCGAGCCCATCCAGTGCCGACAGCAATTCCTGCGAGTACTTCGTGATCTTGAAGACCCACTGGCTCATTTCCCGTTGTTCAACAACGGCGCCCGAGCGCCAGCCACGGCCGTCGATCACCTGCTCGTTGGCGAGCACGGTCATGTCGACGGGATCCCAGTTCAGCTTGCGCTTCTCGCGCTCGGCAAGGCCGGCGGCGAGCATGTCCAAAAACATCTTCTGCTGATGCTTGTAGTAGCTGGGGTCGCAGGTCGCGAATTCGCGGCTCCAGTCCAGCGATAGCCCGATCGAGCGGAGCTGCTTCTTCATCGCGGCGATGTTGTCGTAGGTCCAGGCCTTGGGCGCGACCTTGCGCTCGATGGCGGCGTTCTCGGCCGGCAGGCCGAACGCATCCCAGCCCATCGGGTGCAGCACGTTGAACCCCTTGGCGCGCATGAAGCGGGCCAGCACATCGCCGAGCGTGTAGTTGCGGACATGGCCGATATGGATGCGCCCGGAGGGGTAGGGGAACATCTCCAGCACGTAATATTTCGGCCGCGAATCGTCGTTCTTCGAGACGAAGATCGCCTGTTCGTCCCATTTGCGTTGCCAGCGCGGTTCGGCGTCGCGGGCGTTGTAGCGTTCGGAGGTCATGGAATCGTTGCGTTTTCGTGGTTTCGGCGGCCTGAAGAGGCCGGACTAGGCCATAGAAGTCCTCGGGGGGTCAATGGGTTGCCGTGACGAGCGGCCCCTCGCAATGCTGCTCCGCAAAAGTACGGACAAGGGTATTGGGATCGGATTAAGGGGTCGGGTGCGAGGTTGGGCCAACAGCACCCCGCGTCAGGCCATGGCCTCATATTTCGACGATCCCGACTACGACTATGCCGCGTCCATCGCCGGGCGGGCGGTGCGGAGCATGGCAGAGCAGCGGATTCCGCCGACACCGACCAATTTTGCGATCTGGTTCCAGTATTACGCCGGCAGCCATAACGACCTGCGCAACGCCATTGACCTCCTGATCGACCACAACCGTCCCTTCGACAGCAGGACCAACCAAGACCTGTTCGAGACCTATATCGCGCCCCAGGTGAGCGCCGTCGTGGTCGAGACGTCCGAGCGGCTGCAGGCCCTGATGGGTGCGGCAAAGGAATTTCTGGCGACCGCGATCGCCGACAACCATTCCCAGATGCAGGCGATCAATGAGGTTGCCGACCAGGGCAAGGCCGGCGTGGATCCGAAGGCGCTGGTCGCCCAGCTCATGAACGAGCTGGCGCGGGCCGCCACCCGTGCGACGCGGCTCGAAGCCGGCTTTGAGGAAAAGACCCGCGAGCTCGACGTTATCAGGGATTCGCTGACCAAATCCGAACAGCGCGCTTTGACCGATACGCTGACCGGACTGCCCAACCGGCGGGCGCTCGACGAATTCCTGCGCAAGGCGCAAACAATGGCGGATTGGGGCGAGCCGCTCAGCGTGCTGCTGCTCGACATCGACCACTTCAAGACCTTCAACGACAATTTCGGTCACGGCGTCGGCGACCAGGTGCTGCGCCTGATGGCGAAGGTGTTGCGCGAAAAGGTCCGCCCGCAGGATCTGCCGGCGCGGTACGGCGGCGAGGAGCTGATCGCAGTGCTGCCGGATGCCGATCTTGCGGCGTGCACTGATATCGCCGAGCGCATCAGGCGCGCGATCGGCGAGTGCACCATCACGCGCCGTTCGACCGGCGAGGTTCTGCCGACCATCACGGTTTCAATCGGCGTTGCGCAGTATCGGCCCGGCGAACCCACCGCGGATTTGATCGAGCGCTGCGATCGCGCGCTCTATCTCGCCAAGGGCGGCGGCCGCAATCGCGTGGTGACGGAAAACGAGCTCGATCGCGCCGAGGCTGCCGGCTAGCGTTTTCGAGCGAAGCGAACGCCGGTTCGCGCAAGAAAGCGTCAAAACCAGAATCTAGGCGCTCGCCGCAATCATCATGCCCGCTTTGCCTTTCTCGATCGCCTGCACGCCGTGCTCGACGACATTGTTGCGGCCGCGATGTTTGGCGGCGTAGAGCGCAGCGTCAGCGGCTTCGATCAGATCGCCGGGACGCAGGGCCTCGTTCGGCCGCGTCGCCGCAACGCCGATTGAAACGGTGACGATCATGTGGGCCGAGGTAATGTGCGGCAGGCAAAGCTTCAGCACGGCCGCGCGCACCTGTTCGCCGATCGCGACGGCGCGCATCACGTCGGTGTTCGGCAGCAAGAGACAGAATTCCTCGCCGCCATAGCGCGCGGCAAAGCCCATCGTATCGGCCGCGATGCCGGACAGCGACTCGCCGAGGCGCGTCAGGCAGGAATCGCCTTCGAGATGGCCGTAGGTGTCGTTGAACAGCTTGAAATGGTCGACGTCGATCATCAGCAGCGCGAGCTCGCTGCCATATTGCTGCGCGCGCATCCATTCGAAATCGAGCCGGCTCTGGAAGCCGCGGCGGTTGGCGAGCCCCGACAGCATGTCGATCGACGCCATCACCGTGAGGCGATCATTGGTCGCGATCAGCTCGCGTTCGCGCTGGCTGAGCTGCGCCGCCATCGCGTTGAAGGCGCGCGCCAGCGGCACGAATTCGGAGGGCAGGCTCTTGCGCGCGGCGCGGGCCGACAGATCGCCCTCGCCGAGACGCTTGGCCATGTCGGCGAGCATTTCGATCGGCTTGATCACGAGCTTCTCGGCGGCGATCAGCGCACCGAGCAGCACGAACACCACGACGAAAGCGAGCTGGAGATAGGCGGTGCGGATGTCGCGGCTCACTGCGGCGGACACCTTGTCTTCGTCGATGCTGGCGATCAGGCGGGCATTGGTGCCGGCGATGCGGATGAAGCTGACCGCGCGCTGCGAGCCGTCAGCAGCGAGGAAGGACAACGAGCCTTCGTCCTGGTCGGAGCGCAAGGCAAGATCGGCGATCGCCGACATCAGCGGCATGTCGTCGAGGGGCCGTCCGACCACGCTGTGCTGGTCGGCGGGTGCGGCCAGCACGGTGCCGGTGCTGTCGACCAGCACCGCGGTGATGCCGACGCGGCCACCAAGATTGTTCATCACCTTCGACATCCAGTCGAGATTGACGGTTGCCAGCACGACGGCGTCGGCGACGCCGCTGAACGCGGAGACCGGATAGACCGCCATGACGGTCGGTGCCTGCACGGGACGCGACAGGATGAAGTCGGACAGCACGAACCGGCCGGTCTCCTGCGCCTGCTGGAAATAAGGTCGGTCGGAGAGGTCGAGACCGACATACATGTTGTTGGTCGCACACTGGATGCGGCCATCCCGGCCGGCGATCAGGAGTGTGCGAATCCAGGGCAGGCTCGTCGGCAGGCTCGCGCGCAGCACATCGCAACTCTTGCTGACGCCGCCGGCGGAGGCGCGGATGAAGGCTTCCGATTTCAGGATGGTCTCGACCGACGAGATCACCTCGCGCTGCGCATCGGCGCTGTGCCGTGCGACGGTGGTGAATTCGGCGGTGGCCTGGGCGATCTGCTTGGTGCGGGTATCTTCCAGCGAGCGGATCCGCTCGAGCATCAGGGGCGCGACCAGAATCACCGCGAGCAATGCAAGCCGGGCCCTGATGCCGAGGACCTGCTTGAGTTTTGCGCGCTTGCGGTTGAAACTGACGTTTGCCATCTTCGTTACCCACCCCGCGCGCAAGGTAAAGCGAAGGGTTCAAAAACCCTTGCTTGAACTCGGTAAAATTGGAACTACCTCCGTTAAGGTCACGGCCCAACCGACATCATGACAGACAACGACGCCGCGCCGGTAACCGGCGATTCATCAAATGCGCTGGCCGCGGTCGAGGCGGAGATTGTGCGCGCCTGCAAGGATGCGCGGCGCGATCGCGCCTCCGTGACGCTGATCGCGGTGTCGAAGACGTTCTCGGCGGATGCGATCATGCCTGTTATCGGCGCCGGACAGCGCGTGTTCGGAGAGAATCGCGTGCAGGAGGCCAAGGGCAAGTGGCCGGCGTTAACGTCTGCTTACCCTGATATCGCGCTGCATCTCATCGGACCGCTGCAATCCAACAAGGCGAAAGAGGCGGTCGCGCTGTTCGATGCGATCCATTCGGTCGACCGTCCGAGCATTTGCCAAGCGTTAGCCAAAGAAATCGAATCCCAGAACAAGCACCCGCAACTCTTCGTCCAGATCAATGTCGGCGAGGAGCCGCAGAAGGCCGGCGTCGCGCCCGGCGAGGCCGACGCCTTCCTCAAGAGCTGCCGCGACACCTATGGCCTGACGATATCAGGCCTGATGTGCATTCCGCCGGTGGATGAGCCGCCCGCGGCGCATTTCGCGCTGACCGCCAAGATCGCCGCGCGCAATGGACTTACGAACCTGTCGATGGGCATGAGCGCGGATTATGCGACCGCCATCATGCTGGGCGCCACGCATGTGCGCGTGGGGAGTGCGATCTTCGGGCATCGGTGATTTGCCGTTTGCAACGGCCGTGCCCGGCAAAGGCTCTCGATTTCGTCGTTGCGAGCGTAGCGAAGCAATCCAGGATCTTTCCACGGAGAGACTCTGGATTGCTTCGCTACGCTCGCAATGACGCGTGGAGAGAGTTTCGCTCGCCACGACGACGGTGATTACACGAACCTCACCGACACCTTCCCCAGTGCACCAAAGTCCGCCGCAAAGAGATCGCCGGCCTGAATCGGCAGCGGCGGATGGCAGGTGCCTGTCGTCACCACCTGCCCTGCCCGCAAGGTGATGCCGAGCTCGCGCAGCTCATTCGCGAGCCAGGTCAGCGCCATCAGGGGATCGCCGAGCACATTCTTGCCGTGACCGATATAGCGCTCGCCGCGCACCGTGATCACGGGCCGCTCCTCGATGAGATCGATCGCGCGCCAATTCGCAGTCGTTGCCGGCCCCAGCACGAACAGATGCGCGCAGGCATTGTCGGCGATCAGCTGCGCTTCGCCGGCGCTGGTGAAATCGGTGAAGCGTGAATCCGGAATCTCGATGGCGGGGTGCAAGGTGTCGACGGCGGCAAGGACTTCATCGACGCCAAAGGGCGAAGACCGCGGTGCCAGGTTGCGTCCCATGCGGAAGCAGAATTCCGGCTCGCCGACGCGCATCGCGTTACCTTTCATCGAGGCGGTGCCGCCGTCGGCGATGACGGTGTCGCTCATGATGCGACCGGCCAGCGGTCCTGAGACATTGATGTGCTTCTGCCCGGCTTCGCTCGTGGCCGCGATCTTCCAGCCGAACAAATTTCCGAGCGATTGATTTTCGAGAGCGGCCTGCACCACGTAACCGTCAGCGCGGCTCCGCGGTCGTAACTGCGCCTCAAGTGCGTCGAATTTGCTGCCGTCGCGCCAATGTTGAACGAGAACTCGCGAAGCCGCGACGATCTGATCCTTGTCGAGCATGCGTCCTCACCCGATGATGATTCTTGTTCTTGGTCCTATCCGCCGCAGCAGCTGTAGCATCGCGGCCTTGGTCATGGAGACGCAGCCTGCAGTCGGGCCGAAATTGTCGCGCGCCAGGTGCAGGAACACCGCACTGCCGCGGCCGGCAATGCGCGGGCGCGTGTTGTGATCGATCTCGATGATGAAGTCATAGAGATGGTCCGCGCGCTTCAGCCGGTCGCCGCCCTCGCCCTGCCCGCGCCGAATCCGCTGGTTGTAATGGCGGTCGCCGGGATCCTCGCACCAGGCGTCCGTGTCGGTGATGATGCGCGCCGGCAGAAACGTCCTGGGGCGGCGGTGCCGGTCGCCCCGCCACCACAATTGCCGGGGCCGAAAGCTGCCCTTGGGGGTGCCGCCATCGCCCTCGCGCTTGTTGGCCAGAATGCCGCCGCGCCCCAGCGCCACTGGAATGGTCAGGTGGCCTGCCGTCAGCCAGCCCCGGCGCGGATTCCCGGCGGCAGGCTTAACGCGGATCGCGGATAGCGGTCCGTTGCCTCGATTCCCGGTGTAACTGACTGACACGGCTTTGTTTTTCATGTGAAATCGCGATGTCGAATTCATTACAGGACATTCATCAAACCGTCCTGCTATTCTAGGTTAGAGTGCTTCCGGCTTGTGAATCGGTAACAGCCCACTACTTCAACACGAACAACAATAAGAATGACGACCCCTAAACTTTCCCATCACGGCTGGGTGCGGCATGCATGCGCGCCTCGCCGGACTCCAAAAGGATGATCCCCTATGGCCAATGCCCGCAAGATCCTGATCGTGGATGACGATACCGATCTGCGCGATACGTTGGTGGAGCAATTATCGCTACACGAAGAATTTGAAGCCTCCGCCGTCGATACCGGCGCCAAGGGCGCCAGCGCCGCAAAGGCCAATGCCCCCGATCTTGTCCTGATGGATGTCGGCCTCCCCGACACTGATGGCCGCGAAGTGGTCCGCTCCCTGCGTAAAGGCGGCTTCAAGGCGCCGATCATCATGCTGACGGGGCACGACACCGATTCCGACACGATTTTGGGCCTGGAATCCGGGGCCAACGACTATGTCGCAAAGCCCTTCCGCTTCGCCGTGCTGCTCGCCCGCATCCGCGCCCAGCTGCGCCAGCACGAGGCCAGCGAGGACGCGGTGTTCTCGGTCGGCCCCTACTCCTTCCGTCCCGGCTCCAAGATGCTGACCGCGGCCAATGCCCGCAAGGTCCGCCTCACCGAGAAGGAAACGGCCATCCTGCGCTTCCTCTACCGGGCCGGCCAGATGCCGGTGTCGCGCGAGACCCTGCTCCAGGAGGTCTGGGGCTACAATTCCGGCGTCACCACCCACACGCTGGAAACCCACATCTACCGCCTCCGCCAGAAGATCGAGAAGGATGCCGCCAACCCGGAAATCCTGGTGACGGAAGCCGGTGGCTACAAGCTGGTGCCGTGATACGTTCCAGGAACGCGCGATTCGTCGTAAATTAGCGCGTTCCTCGAGCCTCGGACCGGAATGTCAATCGACGATGACGTAGCGCTGCTTGAGTGTGTCCCGACACTGCGCTTGTTGGGAGACGCCTCGTTGCGCATGTTGGCGATCGGCTCCGAGCAACGTGACTTCGTCCGCGGCGACATCCTGTTCAATCTCGGTGACGACGCCGACGCCGGCTTCGTGGTCCAGCGCGGCGCCTTTCGCGTCGATGACGGCGCCGGCGCCGAGATGATCGCCGGTCCCGGCACGCTGATTGGCGAGCTTGCGCTGGTGGTGCCGATGAAGCGGCCGTCCGGCGCGGTGGCGCTGGAGCATTCCTCCGTCATCCGTGTCGCGCGCAGCCTGTTTCAGCGCGTGCTCGAGAGCGATCCTGCCGCCGCGGTCCGCCTGCGTGACGAATTCGCCATCCGCTCCAGCCAGATCGCCAGCGATATCCTGATGGCGGGTTCGAAGCTCAGCACCTAAGTCCCCTTTCTGGCGAAAGGGCGACGTCAGATCTCCAGCGTCACCGTCACGGGCACGTGGTCCGACGGCCGCTCCCAGCTGCGGGCATCGCGCAAAATCTTGAAATCCTGCACCGCGTCCTTCAGCGCGCGCGAGACCCAGATGTGGTCGAGCCGCCGGCCGCGGTCGCCGACGGTCCAGTCGGCGGAGCGATAGCTCCACCAGGTGTAGACCTTTTCCGACATCGGAATGCGGTCGCGTGCGACGTCGACCCATTCGCCGGCTTCCAGCGCGGCCTTCAGCTTCTCGGTTTCGACAGGTGTGTGCGAGACGACCTTGAGAAGCTGCTTGTGCGACCACACGTCGTTCTCGTGCGGCGCGACGTTGAGGTCGCCGACCAGGATGTGGCGATCTTCGCCGCGCGGGTGCAGCGGCTCGCAGGCTTTCATCTCGTCGAGGAAGCGCAGCTTGTGGTCGAACTTTTCGTTCAGCGCGGGATCGGGAATGTCGCCGCCGGCGGGCACGTAGAAATTATGCAGCACCAGCGGCTTTGCGATTGCAGCCTTCTCGCCGAACGACACCGAGATATGGCGCGAATCCACCTTGTCGCAGAAGGTGCGGATGTCAGTGGACTCGAACGGAATCTTCGAGACGATGGCGACGCCGTGGTAGCCCTTCTGTCCGTTCAACGCGACATGCTCATAGCCGAGCCGCTTGAAACGCTTCAGCGGAAAGGCATCGTCGATGCATTTGGTCTCCTGGAGACACAGCACGTCCGGCCGCGCGCTCTTGAGGAATTTCGCGACCAGGTCGATGCGCAGCCGCACCGAGTTGATGTTCCAGGTTGTCAGGGAAAGACGCATGGGAGTTGCGTCTTAGCATGGATTGGCGTGGGCGAAATGCCTGTCCACAGGGTCGCTGCCGTGGGGTGGGGTTAGCCGAAGGCTAACCCACCCTACGGCACCGTCAGCCCGGCGATGGCACGTTGTAATTGGTGAAGTCGATCTTGAACATGTTTGGATCGAGCTTCTTGGTCGTGTCCAGATTATAAACCGCGAATGTGGTGTCGTAACCTTGCGGATCGGTCACCGTCCATTGCTTCAACTGGCCGTCCTTGGCGCCGAGCATCAGCAGGAGCCGGCTGGTGCCGACCAGCGCCTGCTTCTCCTCGATGGTGACGCTGATGAAGAGGTCGTCGGCGGAGACGTTGACGACATTGGTGTCCTTCATCAGATCGATGCGATCGGACAGCAGGAAGCGGAGCGGCGTCTGCGACAGCGGATAGACGTCCTGCGTGGCCAGCTTGCGATCGCGCACCACGACGGAGGATCCGTCGGCGACGATATCGATCGGGCTCGGCGGATCATATTCGACGCGCATCTTGCCCGGCTTCTGGATGTAGAAATCGCCTTGCGTCTTGCTGCCGTCGGGGCCGACCTGGACGAAGTTTCCGACCAGCGTCGACAGCGACGACAGATAGGCGCTGACCTTGGCCGCCTGCGCCTTCTGCTTGTCGTCGAAGGTCTGGAAGATGCTGCTCGGAACGTTACGGCGCGGATCGGGAATGATCGGATTGGGCGGCGCTTGCGTTGCCCCCGTGATGGCCGGTCCGCCCGACGGCGGAGCAGCGTCGCGCGCTTTCGGTGCCGGCTTCGGCACGGGGACCGTCTGCGCGACTGACGCTACGGTCATCGTTACGGCGGTGACGAGAAGCACGCCTGCCACGAGCGCGCTGCGCGCGGCGAAAGAGGCTGCGAATCCAAGGTCCGGATGTCTGGTCAACGCGTCGTCCTGTGTGGCTGGGCGCCGTTTTAGCGTGATTTCGGGCAAAAGCGGAGATCGAATTTGCGTGAGAATAGCATTCCGAGGCGGGTCAGTAGCTCCTTGCCTCACATATGACTGTCTTCTTCCTCGACCAAAATCTCGCGCTTGCCGGCATGATTGGCGGGTCCGACAATGCCTTCCAGTTCCATGCGCTCCATCAAGGATGCCGCACGATTGTAGCCGATTTGCAGGCGGCGCTGGATGTAGCTGGTCGAGGCCTTGCGGTCGCGCTTGACGATCGCAACGGCCTGCTGGAACAGATCGCCGCCACCATCCGCGCCCATTCCGCTGGCGTCGAACACGGCGCCGCCATCTTCGTCCTCGGTCGGCTCTTCCGCCGTGACCGCTTCCAGATATTCCGGTTGGCCCTGCGTCTTGAGATGGCGCACCACCTTCTCGACTTCCTCATCCGAGGCAAACGGTCCGTGCACGCGGCTGATGCGGCCGCCGCCGGCCATATAGAGCATGTCCCCCTGGCCGAGCAGCTGCTCGGCGCCCATCTCGCCGAGGATGGTGCGGCTGTCGATCTTGGAGGTGACCTGGAAGGCGATGCGGGTCGGGAAGTTCGCCTTGATGGTACCGGTGATGACGTCCACCGACGGACGCTGTGTCGCCAGAATCACATGCAGACCGGCGGCGCGCGCCATCTGCGCGAGGCGCTGCACCGCGCCTTCGATGTCCTTGCCGGCGACCATCATCAAGTCGGCCATTTCGTCGACGATGATGACGATGTAGGGCAGCGGATCGAGCGAGAGCTTCTCTTCCTCGTAGATCGCCTTGCCGGTTTCCTTGTCGAAGCCGGTGTGCACCGTGCGCGTGGGCTCTTCGCCCTTGGCTTTCAGCTCCAGCAGGCGCGTGTTGTAGCCGTCGATGTTGCGCACACCGAGCTTGGCCATGTTCTTGTAGCGCTCTTCCATCTCGCGCACGGCCCATTTCAGCGCGACCACCGCCTTCTTCGGATCGGTCACGACAGGCGTGAGCAGATGGGGAATGCCGTCATAGACGGAGAGCTCGAGCATCTTCGGATCGACCATGATCAGCCGGCACTGGTCCGGGCGCAGCCGGTAGACCAGGCTGAGGATCATGGTGTTGATCGCAACCGATTTGCCCGAGCCGGTGGTGCCGGCGATCAGCATGTGCGGCGTGCGGGCGAGATCGATGATGACGGGATCGCCGCCGATGGTCTTGCCGAGGCAGAGCGGCAGTTTCGCGACCGTGTCGACGGTTTCCTTGGCGACCAGCAGCTCGCGCAGATAGACCTTTTCACGATGCGCGTTCGGCAGCTCGATGCCGATGGCATTGCGGCCGGGAACGACGGCGACGCGCGCCGACAGCGCACTCATCGAACGCGCGATGTCGTCGGCAAGCCCGATCACGCGCGACGACTTGATGCCGGGAGCTGGTTCGAGTTCGTACAGCGTGACGACAGGGCCCGGATTGGCCTTCACGATCTCGCCGCGCACGCCGAAATCCTGGAGGACGCCTTCGAGCGAACGCGAATTGGCTTCCAGCTCGGCCTTGCTGAGCGGCTGGCGATCGCCGGCCTTGGGCGCAGCCAGCACGGACACGGATGGAAGCTCGAACTTGTCGGAGGATTTCTTGGAAGCGGCTTTCGGTGCGGCCTTCTTGCGTGGAGCACGCGCGGCCGGCTGCTCTTCCTCCTCTTCGTCTTCCTCTTCTTCCTCGTGCTCGTCCTCGTAATCCTCGTCCTCGGACTGCGGCGAGATCGAAGGGGCGGCGCGGCCGCCGAGATTGGGCTCTTGCCGGCTGAACGAAACTGCCTTGGTCTTCGATCCGCTCGAGACCAGCGAGCGGTAGGCCGCGCCGAACAGCCAAATCAACCGCGCCTTGGTGCTCATCAGCGCGTGGAATAGCCAGCCCAGCGACACCGAACCACGATCGCTGTCCTCGTCGTCATCGAGGGGCTTGTCATCATCCTCGATTTCCGCGAGCTCATCGTCATGCTCGCGTGCGCCGAGGCCGCAGGCAATCAGGAAGGTTGCGGCCAGCGCGACGAACAGGATGGCGCCGAGCACGATGCGATAGATCGCGCCGGGCGGCCCGAAGATCACCGCAGGCGCGCGCACTAGCGCATCGCCAACCACGCCGCCGAGCCCCGTCGGCAGCGGCCAGGCGCCGCCATGCGGCCAGCAACTGACGAAGCCAGCCGCGATGACCGTGCAGAGTATCCAGGAGCCGAGCCGCAGCGCCTCGCGATCGAACGGGCGGTGGGTCATCATGCGCCAGCCCCACACCGCAACCGTCAGGATCAGCATGATGGCGCCGAGCCCGAGGATCTGCATCGCGAGGTCAGCGCCGATGGCGCCGGCATAACCGAGGACATTGTGGATCGGCCGCGAGGTCGCGTGGCTGAGGCTCGGGTCCTGGACGGACCAGGTCATCAGCGCGGCGGAGGCGACGCCCGAGAGTGTGACGAGGCCAAAGCCTGTCAACTCGCGCAGGCGGCGGCTCAGCGCATCGCGGATCGAGGGCGGCAGATGGCCGACCAGGGGAATGACACGTTCGATTGCCGACATGCTCATGGGCCCCGCCTAACCCAGAGTTTCAACCAGCCGGTGCAGCGCCTGCGCCGTGGTCTCACTATCCTGCACCAGCGCCAGGCGGATGTAGCCGGCACCGGGATTGAAGCCATCGGGCTGAAGCCGCGCCAGATAGGAGCCGGGCACCACGCGTACGCCGGCTTCCTTGAAGAGCTTCAGAGTCACCGAGACGTCGTCGCCGATCTCTGACGTGTTGAGCCAGACGCAGAAGCCGGCATCGGGCCGGCGGTAGCCGTAACGATTGCCGATGATCTGGTCGGCGAGATCGAACTTGATCCGGTAGAGCCTGCGGTTCTCCTCGACATGCGCCTCGTCGCCATAGGCAACGGTCGCGACATGCTGGAGCGGCACCGGCACCTGCGGTGCGGCGATGTTGCGCAGCTCCAGGAACTTGCCGATGAACGTCTTGTCGCCGGCGGCGAAGCCGACACGCAGGCCCGGCAGGTTGGAGCGCTTGGACAACGACTGGAACGCAGCCACGCGGGTGAAATCGGGCCCTGCGCATTCGAGCGCGCTGCCCGGTGCTTCGCGCGTGTAGATCTCCGAATAGCACTCGTCGCTGAGGATCATGAAGTTGTGGCGATCGGCGAGGCTTTTCAGGCGGGTGAAATAAGCGCGCGAGGCGACCGAGCCCTGCGGATTGGCGGGCGAGGCCAGATAGAATGCAACGGTGCGCGCAAGCGTTGCCTCGTCTATGGCATCGAGATCGGGCAGGAAGCCGTTTTCGACCGTGGTCGGCAGATAAACCGGTTCGCAAGCCGCTGCGCCGGCGCCGGCCCCATAGACCGGATAGAACGGGTTCGGCATCAGGATCGCGGGCTTGCCGGGCTTCGGCCCGACATAGCGAGCCGCTGCGATCGCGGCGAGGAACAGCCCCTCGCGGCTGCCATTGAGCACGAGAATCTCGCTCTTGGGGTCGAGCGCGCGCGGCAGCTTGAAACGCGACGACAGCCAGGCGCTCGCAGCGTTGCGGAACGGCTCGGTGCCCTGGTTCATCGGGTAACGGCCGAAATCGGCGATGTGCTTGGCCAGCACCGGGCCGACGAAGTCAGGTACCGGATGTTGCGGTTCGCCGACAGCCAGCGAAATCAAGGGTTTGCCGGGCTGATGCGGCGCCAGCAGCTCGTTCAGCCGGACGAAGGGCGAGCGGTGGTTGTCGGAGCTTCCACTGGCCTGCGGCGCACGGGATGAAGCGGTCATGACCATTCTGGGCGCCAGTACTCTCGGAACGGCCGGTCGCGCGCGGGCGCCGGCGGGAAAGCGGTTCAGTTCACCATAGATAGGGCGAGGTTAAGACGCGATTAACCATCGGCCGGCCGGTCCGTCCAGAGCCGGAAAAATGAGGCCGGATAACAACGGGATGGCGGGGTGAAGTCGAAATTGAGTTCGGTCGAGAGCAGCGCTCTCTCCGTTCCCTCCCCCACAAGGGAGGAGGGAACGCACCTCTAGCCGAGTTCCATCCTTTAGTGTCCCGGCAGCTTCTCGAATGTCGGCATGCCCGCAGGGATCGTGTGGAACTCCTGCTTGTCGCAAGTGTAGATCGCCAACTGGGGATGGAATTGCTCGGGCTCGTCCAGCGTGCCGACCTTGACCACGACGGCAGGCAGGCCGGGTATTTTCGTGACGAGATGGGTGCCGCATTCGGCGCAGAATTCGCGGGTAACGGCGCGTTCGAGATCCTTGCGGGTGAACTGCTTGGGGTGGCCGATGATGTAGGTGAAGCCGTCTGCCGGCATCGCGATGAAGGCGTTGGGTGCGCCGCCCGAGATGTACTGGCACTCGCGGCAGTGACATTGGCCCTGCATCATCGGATCGCCCTCGGCCACGTAGCGCACCTCGCCGCAATA
Organism: Bradyrhizobium zhengyangense; assembly: GCF_022012555.1. Taxonomy (NCBI): domain Bacteria; kingdom Pseudomonadati; phylum Pseudomonadota; class Alphaproteobacteria; order Hyphomicrobiales; family Nitrobacteraceae; genus Bradyrhizobium; species Bradyrhizobium zhengyangense. The sequence goes on from NZ_JAKLTZ010000002.1 coordinate 847,949, forward strand.
GCATCCGCCTTCCAAACGCATGACGACCTCCATTGTTGTTGTTCGTTGTGGTCGATATCTCTGCGCCGGCAATCAGGAATGGCAATCCTTTTTTCGGTCCCACACCAAAAAGGAATCTTGCAAAAAGAAAGGGGCTCCAACTTGCGCTGGAGCCCCTCAACGGTCGGGGCATTGCCGGGTATGTGCCCAAACCGTAGGAGTGGCCGCGATCTCCGGAGAAGATCGCGGCCGGGAGGAGAGGTTTACATGTTGTAGGCGCGCTCGGTGTGCTCGGTGATGTCGAGGCCTTCACGCTCGGTCTCGACATTGGCGCGGAGGCCAACGATCACATCGACGACCTTGTAGAGGATCGCCGAACCGATGCCCGACCACACCAGCGTGGTGCAGACGGCTTCGATCTGCGAGATCATCTGCGCGGCGAAGTCGTAATCGGCAACCTTCGGCGGGATCGCGGTGTAGTCGATGATGCCGGCGCCACCGAGGGCCGGGTTCACCAGGATGCCGGTGCCGAGGGCGCCGACGATGCCGCCGATGCAGTGCACGCCGAACACGTCGAGCGAGTCATCGTAGCCGAGCGCGTTCTTCACCACGGTGCAGAAGAACAGGCAGACCACGCCGACCACGAGACCGAGGACGATCGCACCCATCACGCCGGAGAAGCCGGCGGCAGGCGTGACGGCCACGAGGCCCGCGACAGCGCCGGAGATGACGCCGAGCACCGACGGATGGCCCTTCACGATCCACTCCGCGAACATCCACGACAGCGCGGCGGCTGCGGTGGCGACGAAGGAGTTGGTCATGGCGAGCGCAGCGCCGCCGTTGGCTTCGAGGTTGGAGCCGGCGTTGAAGCCGAACCAGCCGACCCAGAGCAGCGAGGCGCCGATCATCGACATGGTCAGCGAGTGCGGAGCCATCAACTCCTTGCCGTAGCCGACGCGCTTGCCGATCAGCAGAGCGCCGACGAGGCCTGCGATGCCGGCATTGATGTGCACCACCGTGCCGCCAGCGAAGTCGATCGCGCCCTTCTTGAAGATCCAGCCGGCGTCGGCGTTGATCTCGTCGAGCTTGGCCTGCGCCGCGGTCTTCGCAGCACCGTCAGCAGCCGCGGCAAGCGCCTTGGCAGCGTCCTGGATCGCGTCCGGGCCGGGCCAGTACCAAACCATGTGCGCGATCGGGAAGTAGATCAGCGTGACCCAGAGCGGGATGAAGAGCGCGATGGCCGCGAACTTCATGCGCTCGGCGAAGGCGCCGACGATGAGGGCGGGCGTGATCGCCGCGAAGGTCATCTGGAAGCACACATAGACGAGCTCCGAGATGTTGGCGTCGACCGAGAAGGTCGCGGCCTTCGAGTCGGTGGTGACGCCCATCATGAAGGCCTTGGAGAAGCCGCCGATGAAGTCGGAACCGCCGGTGAAGGCGAGGCTGTAGCCGTACACGGCCCAGATCACGGTGACGACGCAGACGGTGTAGAACACCTGCATCAGGACCGAGAGCATGTTCTTGGAACGAACGAGGCCGCCGTAGAACAGCGCGAGACCCGGGATCGTCATCAACAGCACGAGGACTGTCGATGTCAGCATCCAGGCGTTATCTCCCTTGTTGACCGTTGGCTCGGCATAGGCTGCGGTCGCAGCGAAAAGGCCGACTGCGAGAGCCGCCAATCCCGCGCCATAGGGACGCTTAAACGTCATTTCATTTACTCCTGATTGAATTTTGGTTGAGCGCGAAATCAAAGGGCCGCGGCGTCGGCCTCGCCGGTGCGGATGCGGACCGCATGGTCGAGGTTGATGACGAAGATCTTGCCGTCGCCGATCTGTCCGGTTTTCGCAGCCGACGTGATGGCGTCGATGGTCTTGTCGACCTGCTCGGAGGCGACGGCGACTTCGATCTTGATCTTGGGCAGGAAGCTCACGGCATATTCGGCGCCGCGATAGATTTCCGTATGGCCCTTCTGACGGCCATATCCCTTGACTTCCGTCACCGTGAGACCGTGAACGCCAATGGCGGTCAGGGCGTCACGGACTTCTTCCAGCTTGAATGGCTTGATAATCGCCATAACAATTTTCATGGGTCCTATCCCCGCTTGGGCCCGGTCCGGACGTGGCCGGGCGTTTCTCGACTGGTTCGCCACGAGGGAGAAGTTTCACTACGCGGGCACAGCCACGCCCCCTAGAATCAAATGCCGTGCCAGATCGGGCGGGTTGCCTAACGGACTATGAAAACGGGTGTTTTCGCGTTTGACGGGTATTGTGGTGCAGTGCGCTATTACGTCGCGCTCAATACGTGGTCATGCCTGATTAAAATGAGGGCACGACAGGCTGCCGACACAATGTTGCTCACGCGTCGGGCAGCCAAAAGGTATTTTGATACGGGCTTGGCTTGGAGAATGTCAGGCCGTCGCGCCCGCTGCTCACGGGATGCGCGCGAGGCGGCGGCCGGGGTTGCGCTGACCGGCCTCGCCGAAGGTATCCGACTGGGGACCGCTATGCGGCCGTCAGGCCGCGTCGCGCTGCGCAAAGACCCGATCGACCAGCCCCCATTCGACCCCCTGCTGCGCAGTCATGAAGTGGTCGCGGTCGAGTGTCCGCTCGACCTCCTCTACAGTCCGCCCGCAATGCTGCGCATAGAGGCGGATGAGGCGCCGCTTGGTTTCCTGCATTTCGTTGGCGTGGATCAGGACGTCGGACGCCTGGCCCTGGTAGCCGCCGAGCGGCTGGTGCACGTGAAGGCTCGCATTGGGCAGCGCGGCGCGGTGGCCGGGCTCGCCGGCCATCAGCAGGAACGAGCCCATCGAGCGCGCGGTGCCCATGCACAGCGTATGAACCGGCGCCTTGATGAACTGCATGGTGTCGTACATCGCGAGACCAGAGGTGACCACGCCGCCATAGGAGTTGATGTAGAGATTGATCGGCCGGTTGGGGTTCTCTGCTTCCAGGAACAGGAGCTGCGCGCAGACGAGGCCCGACATTGAATCATTGACCTCGCCATTGAGGAAGATGATGCGCTCGCGCAGCAGGCGCGAATAGATGTCGAAGGATCGCTCTCCGCGCGCGGATTGTTCGACGACCATAGGGACGAGCTGAAGCATGTCGCGCATCGGCGACCTCCATGTCTGCAGGTGATGAAGTCGTGTGGGTGCTCTTACGTGAGCATGATCTCCGCGCAAACGCGTTCCGCGTTTGTCGCGAGGGAATACCGCTTCACACTTTTCCGGATCATGCTCTAGGCCGCCGCGCGCATCACGCGGCAATTGCTGTTGGCGGGCTGCGGCAGCTTCACGCAGGCTTGCTGGATGATGCGAAAGCGCGTGCCGCCCGACACGTTCGGCTCGATCTTGAAGATCACCTGGCTCTCGCGGAAAGGTGGTTCGGAATCGCGCATCCGGTAGCGCACCTCTTCGCCGGGGATCGATGTCTCAGGCTCGGCGCCGGCCAGGTCGCAATCCGGCAACCAGCGCTCGCGCAATTCAGGAATGGTCACTGCGCGCCAGACTTTTGCAGGCGGCGCATCGAATTCAAATTCGAGCACCAAAGGTTCTTCGACCATTAAGGGTTCATTGGAGGGATCAGGCTTCGCGGCGTCGTTCATTAATCCATCTCCTTCAGGAGGTCGGCGAGTGCGTCCATGCGCTTCGGCCAATAGGCGCGGTAGCGCGCAAGCCAGGTCCCGATGGCAACGATTCCTTCGGGATCGACTTCGTAATTCACAAAGCGGCCCTGCCGCTGCTCGCGAACGAGACCTGCCTCGCGCAGCACCGACAGATGCTGCGACATCGCCGGCTGGCTGATCTCCAATCCGTCGCGCAAGGCGCTTGCATTCAGGCTGCCGCCGGCAAGCTTTTCAAAGACCTTGCGGCGGGTCGGGTCGGCGAGCGCCTTGAAGATGTCGGCTTCGATCATGGCAACACATAAGCATGTACTTATGTGTTGCGCAAGCCCCTTCCGACAAGCCCCGATTACTGAAGCGCCTCGCCATGCTGCGAGATATCGAGGCCCTCGAGCTCGTGCTCCCGCGAGACGCGCAACGGCACGAACAGGCCGACCAGCTTGAGCAGGATGAAGCTCACCCCCGCCGACCAGACGAAGGTGACGGCGACGCCGTAAAGCTGGATCAGCAATTGCCGCGGATGGCCCTCGAGCAGGCCGGCAGTGCCGCCGATCGCGCTGGTTGCGAACACGCCCGCGAGCAGCGTGCCGGTCAGTCCGCCGATGCCGTGGACGCCGAACACGTCGAGCGAGTCGTCGTAGTTGAAGCGGTGCTTCAGCCAAGTGCAGGCCCAGTAGCAGATTGCGCCGGCGGCGATGCCGATAACGATGCCGTGCCACGGTGCGACGAAGCCCGAGGCCGGCGTGATGGTGCCAAGGCCAGCCACTGCGCCCGAGATCATGCCGAGCACGGAGGGCTTGCGCCGCGCATACCATTCGATCGCGCCCCAGGTCAGCGCGCCGGAGCAGGCTGCCAGATGCGTTGCGATGATCGCCATCACCGCGCGCGAATTGGCCGCGCCTGCCGAGCCACCGTTGAAGCCGAACCAGCCGACCCACAACAGTCCGGTGCCCATCACCGCGAGCGACAGATCGAACGGCGAGAGATTTTCGGTGCCGTAGCCATGACGGCGCCCCATCACCTTTGCGGCGACGAGGCCGCCGGTGCCGGCCGAGAGGTGCACGACGAGGCCGCCGGCGAAATCCAGCACGCCCATGCTGTTGAGGAAGCCGCCGCCCCACACCCAATGCGCCAGCGGAATGTAGACGAAAATGAACCACGCGACGGAGAACAGGAGATAAGCGGAGAACCGCATTCGGTCCGCGACCGAGCCCGCGACCAGCGCCACCGTGATGATCGCAAACGTCATCTGGTACAGCATGAACAGCGCTTCGGGGATCGTCTTCGCCGCCGGGTTGACGCTGTCCATGGTCATGCCGCCGAGGAACCAGCGGTCGAGCGTGCCGAGCCACGGGCCGTCGCCGACGAAACACAGCGAATACCCGAACGCGACCCAGAGAATGGAGATCAGCGTCACCGCGGCAAGGCTCTGCGCCATGGTCGCGAGCACATTCTTCTTGCGCACCATGCCGGAGTAGAACAGCGCCAGTCCCGGGATCGTCATCATCAGCACCAGCGCGGTGGCGACGATCATCCAGGCGGTATCGGCGGTGTTGATCTCGCTCGTCGCGGCATGCGCCGGCGCAGTCACGCCCAACGCAACTCCAATCGGCGCAGCCATAGCGGCTACGCGGCGCAACAATCCCGCCATGTCATTTCCCCCCGGCATAGTGATGGCGTCGCACGCGATGGCGTCGTTGCCCGGTGCGATCTACGAAGTGGAGTTTAGAGAGCGTCGCTGTCGGTTTCGCCGGTGCGGATGCGTAGCGCGTGGTCGATCGGCGTGACGAAGATCTTGCCGTCGCCGATCTGGCCGGTGCGGGCGGTCGCGGTGATCACGCTGACCGCCTTGTCGGCGACGTCGGAGGCCACCGCGATCTCGATCCGCAGCTTGGGCAGGAAATTCACGACATATTCCGCACCGCGATAGATCTCGGTGTGACCCTTCTGGCGGCCGTAGCCCTTCACCTCGGTCACGGTCATGCCGTGGACACCGATCGCCGTCAGGGCCTGACGGACTTCATCGAGCTTGAAGGGTTTGATGATGGCGACGACGAGTTTCATGATTAGGCCTGTTCCCCGGGGATGCGCCCGCCGTGTGTCCCCGGCGCTGCGTCAATCTGGCATCTTTCCGGGCAAATGGCACAAAAAACTTGCACATTGAAGCGGAAAAACGTTTGGCCAAGGGCGATCATGTGAACGGCCGCCTCTGTACAGGGCATCCGTTCATCCCTCACAATGCATTTTTGGCATGGATGCGGTGAACCCGCGACGGCCGAGCGGTACATAAGTATTTTGGGGGACGCGTCATGGCGAGTTGGTTCTACGCAGCCGAGGGCAAGCAGCAGGGGCCTTATCCGGACGGGCAATTCCGCGACCTGATCGCGCAAGGTGTCGTGCGCGGGGACACGCTGGTGTGGTCCGAGGGCATGGCCGGCTGGCAGAAGGCCGCCGAAATTCCCGGACTGATCTCGGGCGGCGGCGCGCCGCCGATCATTCCGGCCGGGAGCCCGCCGATGATGGGCGGTGGCGCCTATACCGGCGCCGGCAGCGCGGCCGGCGGATCGCTGTCGGTCGATTTCGGCATTCTCGACTTCACCTGGCGCACGCTGGTGATGCTGATCCTCTCGGTCCTCGTCATCCCGGTGCCGTGGGTGTTCGTCTGGTACACGAAATGGATCGTGTCCTGTGTCAAGGTCCCCGGGCGGCCGAACCTGTCCTTCACCGGCAATGCGATGACGATGGTGCCCTGGTTCTTCGGCTTCATCGTTCTGGCCGTCGTCGTCGGTTACTCCGGCGTCCAGGTGCTGAACCTTGCGCTCTTCATTGTCGAGATCGTCCTCTACTGGATGCTGATCAAGTGGATGATTGCCAACCTCGCCTCCAACGGGCAGCCGCTCGGCCTCAGCTTCAACGGCTCGATCGTGGGCTATATCGGCTGGAACCTGTTGTTCGCGGTCTCCATGATCACCATCATCGGATGGGCCTGGGTTGCCGCCGCCCAGTTGCGCTGGATCTATCGCAACATCGAGGGCACGCGCCGCGAGATCATCTTCAGAGGCACCGGGCTCGGAATCCTCTGGCGCGGAATCGTGGCGGCGATCCTGTGCAGTTTCCTGATCCCGATCCCGTGGGTCTATCGCTGGATCATGAACTGGTTCGCTTCGCAGACCGAGCTCGCGCCGCGCCGCGCGATGTAAGCACGATCAGAACATCTCAAGCGCGATGAACTCGCGCTTGGGATATCAGCTCCTCCGCTCGCGCACGGAGCCTTCCTGTGCGACGGAGGCGATCAGCGTCCCGTCCGGCTTGAAGATCGAGCCGCGGGTCAGGCCGCGGCCGCCCTGCGCGCTCGGCGAATCCTGCGAATAGAGCAGCCATTCGTCGGCCCGGAACGGGCGGTGAAACCACATTGCGTGGTCGAGGCTCGCCGGCATCATGCGCTTGTCGAACAGCGTGCGGCCATAGCGCGCCATGATCGCATCCAGCAGCGAGAAGTCCGAGGCATAGGCCAGCGCGCACATGTGCAGTGCCGGATCATCGGGCAGCTTCGCCGCGGTCCTGATCCAGACGTGAATGCGGCCGTCCTCGATCTTCTGGCCGAAATAGCGGCCGAGCTCGACCGGGCGCAGCTCGATCGGCCGATCGGATTCGTAGTAGCGGCGGATGAACTCAGGCATCTCGCGGAACATCGGCTGCTTCGCCACCTCCTCCGCGGTCAGCTTGTCCGGCGGCGGCACGTCAGGCATCTTGTCCTGGTGGTCGAAGGCGCTCTCTTCCTCGGCATGGAACGACACCATGATCGAGAAGATTGCATTGCCATGCTGGATCGCGGTGACCCGGCGCGTCGAATAGCTCTTGCCGTCGCGCAAGCGTTCGACCTGGTAGATGATCGGGATCTGCGGATCGCCGGGCAGGATGAAATAGCAATGCAGCGAATGCGGCAGCCGGCCCTCGACGGTGCGGCAGGCCGCGACCATCGCTTGCCCGATCACCTGCCCGCCGAACACCCGTTGCCAGCTCGTCTTCGGGCTGTTGCCGCGGAACAAATTCACCTCGAGCTGCTCGAGATCGAGGATCGAAATCAGGTCGATCAGGCTTTTGGACATGGTGGTGCTTTCTTGCCGTCACGTCGGCGCGAACAATCGCCCCGGAATGACACATCAGGCAGTTTTTTGCGGGCCGTTCCGCCCTTGTTTCACCGCACTGTTTCGCCCAGCTCAAGTCTGCTAGCAAGACCCAGAGTTAGACGGGAATTTTGGTATGTCGGTACAGGGTCACATTGTCATCGGTGGCGGCGCGTTTGCGGGCCTGGCGCTCGCGCTGGCGCTGCGCCAGGGGCTCGGCCCCGAGATTCCCGTCATCGTCGCCGATCCCGCGCTCAGCTCGCGGCCGAGCCGCGATCCCCGTGCGACCGCGATCGTAGCCGCCTGCCGACGCCTGTTCGAGGCGCTCGGCGCCTGGGACGATGTCAGGGCCGAGGCGCAGCCGATCCTCGACATGGTCGTCACGGATTCCAAGCTCGAGGACGCCACGCGTCCGACGTTCCTGAATTTCGCCGGCGATGTCGCACCGGGCGAGCCCTTCGCGCATATGATCGAGAACCGCCGCCTGATCGATGCGCTGGTCGTCCGTGCCGAGGCTGCCGGCATCGAGCTGCGTGCCACCACCGTGTCGTCTTACGACGCGCGTGCCGAGGGGATCGATGTGACGCTCGGCGATGGCAGCGTCATTGCGGCGAGCCTGCTGGTCGCTGCCGATGGCGCGCGGTCGAAGTTGCGCGAGCGCGCCGGCATCGCCACCCATGGCTGGGAATACGATCAGTCCGGCATCGTCGTCACCGTCGGCCACGAGCGTGATCACGAAGGCCGCGCCGAAGAGCACTTCTTGCCCGCGGGGCCGTTCGCGATTTTGCCGCTGACCGGAAAGCGCTCGTCGCTGGTGTGGACCGAGCGCCGCACTGAAGCCGCGCGCATCATTGCGCTCAGCGACGAGGACTTTCACGCCGAGCTCGAGCAGCGCTTTGGTTTGCATCTCGGCGAGATCAAGGCGCTCGACAAGCCGCGCGCGTTTCCGCTGTCGTATTTCGTGGCGCGCTCCTTCGTCGCCGAGCGCCTCGCGCTGGTCGGCGATTCCGCGCACGTCATTCACCCGATCGCGGGGCAAGGCCTCAACATGGGGCTGAAGGATGTCGCCGCCTTGGCCGAGGTCGTGGTCGATGCCGCGCGGCTCGGCATGGATCTCGGCGGCGCCGACGTGCTCGAGCGCTACCAGCGCTGGCGCCGCTTCGACACCATGGCGATGGGCGTTGCCACCAATTCGCTGAACTTCCTGTTCTCGAACCAGTCGAGCCTGCTGCGCACCGTCCGCGACATCGGCCTCGGCATCGTCGACCGCACCCCGCCGCTGAAGAACCTCTTCATCCGCCAGGCGGCCGGCCTCACCGGCGAGATCCCGCGGCTGCTAAAGGGCGAGGCGTTGTAGGGAAAGGCGCTGCTGCAAACTCCGTTCGCCGGGACGACACGGGGTGTGTCGCACGGTCATCGCGCAACAACAGCCACCCTCAATCGATCTTCCTCGCCTCTTCCGGCAGCATGATCGGAATGCCGTCCCGGATCGGATAAGCGAGTTTTGCAGACCGCGAGATCAGCTCCTGCTTGGCCGAGTCGAACTCCAGCGGTCCCTTGGTCAGCGGGCAGACCAGGATCTCCAGCAGTTTCGGATCGACGCTGTTTTCGGGGCGTTCGGTGGGCGCGTTCATAGGAGTCTCCGGCATTCGTTTGCCTCTATCATAGAAATTCGCGGTCGCCCATCAACTCTAGCCCGAGACCATCTGCTGGATCTCGTCGAGCAGGCCCTGGAGCCGTGCGGTCGGCACCGGTGCGGCCGATAGCGCAAAGCCGAGAAACGTCCAGTACAGGATCTGCGCGCGCGCCTGTGCCGTTGCGGCGTCGAGCCCCCGCTTCTCCAGCAGTGCCTCGATATAATCGAGCCTGCGGCGGTCGATGGCGCGGACCGCCGCCTGCGCCGCCGGATCGAATGCGGCCCAGTTGCGCACCGCGCGCTCCAGATCGAGCCGGGCGCCAAAGGTCCTGCGCAGCAGCGCTCTGACCGGCTCGTCGCTGTCGGCCTCGACGCGCGCGATGATCTCCTCGGCCGCGATCTCGCGCCAGCGCCTCAGCACGGCGGCGTGGAACGCGCCGAGATCGGCAAAATGCCAATAGAAGCTGCCGCGCGAGACGCCCATGGCCCTTGCCAAAGGATCGGCCTTCAGGGCGGTAAAGCCGCTTTTGGTCAGCGCCTTGATGCCCTGGCTGATCCAGTCGTCGGCGGTGAGCTGTTCGGTCATGTCGGGTTCCGCTCTCGGACCATACACTAGTGTATTGACAGCCGGCAGGCCAGCCTCTATTTCACCATACACAGATGTATGGAGGCCTTGATGCGTGACCTGTTGCTCCAGTGTGCCGGTGTTGGCGCCATCGTCGTGGCGCTCATCCACGGCCTGCTCGGCGAGACCAAGGTTTTCCCTCGCGCCACCATCGAGCCGCCGCGGCTCCGCACCCTGATCCGCCTGGTCTGGCAGGCTTCGACCGTGGCCTGGATCGGCTGCGGTGTGCTGCTGGTTGCAACGCCCTGGATGGACTCGGCCTCGGCGCGCCGCTGGATCGTGCTTACCATGATCGGCGTGTTCGGATTGTCCGCCTGCGCCAATGCATGGGCGACGCGTGGTCGCCACTTTGGCTGGATGGCGCTCACTGCAGTCGTGGTCATGGCAGCGGCCGGTTACTGATCGTCGAAACGACAGGCCACGCATTCAAGCGGAGTGACGCGATGGAAGATCGTGTTCGGTTGACCATCGCAGACGGCGTAGCCCATGTCCGTCTCAATCGCCCCGACAAGATGAATGCCCTCGACCCCGCCATGTTCGAGGCGCTCATCGCCGCCGGCACAAAACTCGGTGCGCGCAGGGATGTTCGCGCCGTCATCCTCTCCGGCGAAGGACGGGCGTTCTGCGCCGGCCTCGATCTGGATCGCCTTCTCGCGACGACCCGAGGCGAATCGCTGATTCCGTCGGTCGACCTCATGCAGCGAAGCCATGACATGGCAAACTATGCGCAGCACCTGGTCTGGCTCTGGCGCGAGTTGCCGGTGCCCGTCATCGCCGCAGTCCATGGCGTCGCCTTCGGTGGAGGCTTCCAGCTCGCGCTTGGCGCGGACCTTCGCTATCTGGCGCCGGCGACGAAGCTTGGCGTCATCGAGGCCAAATGGGGTTTGGTGCCCGACATGGCCGGCACGTTATTGATGCGCCATCTTGCACGCGAGGACGTCGTGCGCGAGCTGACCTATACCGGCCGCGTGTTCTCGGCCAGCGAAGCGCTGGCCTATGGCTTCGCGACGGGATTGGCCGACGATCCACTGGCGGCGGCGCAATCGATCGCCCACCAGATCGCCACCCGCAGCCCGGATGCAGTTCGTGCCGGCAAGCGTCTGCTCAATCTCGCCGCGACCTCTGACGTCGCCACGGGTCTTGCCGCCGAGACCGCCGAGCAGGCCGCACTGCTTGGCACCCCCAATCATATCGAGGCCGTGAGCAGCAATCTCGAAAACCGCACACCGCGATGGAGCCAGGCATGAGCGCCCAAAGCTACAGCGTCCAAGGCTTCAGCGTCCAAGGCTTCGGCGTCCAAGGCTTTGATCTCCAGGCTCTCCGGGCAGTCAATTCGTCTGCCGCCTTCAATCGCATGGCGGAGTTTGATGTCGCTGCGGCCGGTCATGGCGAGGTAACGATCCGAATGACATGGCGCGACGATTTCGCCCAATATTCCGGACACCTCCACGCCGGCATCATCGCAGCCCTTCTCGACACCGCCTGCGGCTTTGCCGCCGCGACGCTGGTCGGCTCGGTTACTGCATCGCATTTTGCGATGAACTGTCTCAGGCCGGCGATCGGCCGTCATTTCATCGCCAAGGGGACAACAGTGCGCGCCGGGCGCCGGCAGGTGTTCGCACGTGCCGAGTTGTTGGCCGCCGATGAGCAGGACCAACTGTCCCTCGTCGCAACCGGAGAAACCGTGCTCGTTCCTACCGGCGGACCATCGAGCAAGGCCGACGGGAGCTGAAGCATGGCGTTGACGCTCGTCACCGGAGGCACCGGCCATCTCGGCCGCGACATCGTCGATCGTCTCGTCGGCGACGGCCATCACGTCCGGTTGCTTGCGAGATCTCGGGGCACGCGCGCGGATGTCGAATGGGCCGTCGGCGATCTCGCCACAGGCGCCGGCTTGCAGGAGGCCTTGCACGATGTCGACACGGTCATCAACGCGGCGACATATTCGCCGATCGCGCGGCGCGGCGGCGTTCGGCCGGTCGATTTCCTCAGGTCGCCTTCGGCGGTGGACGTCGAGGGAACGGAACGTCTGCTGTCGCTCTGCGAGCAGGAATCCGTCCGGCACTTTCTGCATGTGTCGATCGTCGGTCTCGATGACGCGACATTGCCTTATGCGCGGGTCAAGCTCGCCGGGGAAAGGCTGGTTCGCGCCTCCGCACTGTCCTGGTCCGTCGTTCGCGCGATGCCGTTCTATTATCTGCTCGACAAGATCCTTGCGGGCTTGGCCTGGCTTCCGCTGTGGCCGATGCCGACGACGTCCTTCAATCCCGTCGATACCAGCGATGTCGCCGATCACATCGTGGCCTGCGCCTTTGACGGGATCTTTGGCGAGCGCGCCGAGATTGGCGGTCCCCAAGACATCAGCATTGCCGCGCTTGCCGGCCAGTATCGGGATGCGCGAGGGCTGCATCGAAAGATCCTTCCGATAGCGATGTCGGAGGCCAAGGCGCGCGGCATGGGCTTTGTCGTCAGCCGCGGCGTGCGTGGACGTCTAGCCTGGGCGGATTGGCTGCAACGCCGGTATTCCGTCACACGCCAGGTGGCGTAGCATTCGCGACGCTCGTGGACGAATCCGGCCGTGAGGCTTAAGGCCGCAGCGCGCCGCCAAACATGCGTTGCGCACGGAGCGCGCTGATGTTTTGGCGGCGGCTAGAATATCTCTAACGCCACGCTGATCCGAACCACGATTGACTTCACCTCGCCCTTGGCTTCCTTCGGCCCGCGCTTCGCGCGCACGACAGAGGAGAGATATCAGTGAGAGTGATTCGTGTTCTTGCCATCGCAATGACGGTCGGGATCGGCATGGGGTCGACGGCAATGGCCGATGGTTTCAAGGATTGCACCAAGCTCGACAAGGCCTCGTGGAAGCCGGCGGGCGATGCCGAAGCCAAGGCCAAGGCGGCAGGCTATGAGGTGCGCCGCTCCAAGATCGAAGGCTCGTGCTATGAGGTTTACGGCGTCAAGGAAGGCAAGCTCTACGAGCTGTTCTACAGCCCGGAAGATCTCAGCCTGAAGCACACGATCGCCAAATAAATTTGCCAAGTAGGGCTTTTGCCTTGAAAGTGGTCCCGGCTTGAGCGGCAACGCGGTATCAGACGCGCGCGGGGTATCCGTCGGACGCCCCGTTGATCGGACGGTCGCGGTCTGGGATCTTCCGCTGCGGCTCTGGCACTGGGTCCTCGCGGCGTGCGTCCTGGCCGCGTGGTTCACCCCCACCGTTTACGACAGGCTTCACCGCATCGTCGGCTATGCGGTGATCGCGCTTCTTGTCTTCCGCCTGGTCTGGGGCTTCCGGGGCAGCCGCTATTCGCGCTTTCGCATGATCGGCGTCAGGCTGCGTGTGGCGCCCTCCTACCTCTGGAATCTCCGCCGCGGCATCACCGGCCGCTATATCGGGCTCAATCCTGCCGGCACGTTGATGCTGGTGGCGCTGCTGCTGTCGCTCGCCGTCTCGGCGATCACGGGTGCGCTGTCGGTAACCGTCACCTTCTTCGGTGTGTGGTGGATCGAGGATACGCATGCCGTCGCATCGGACGCTGTCATGATCCTGGTCGTGCTGCACGTCGCGGGTGTGATCGGAATGGGCTGGCTTCAGCGCGAGAACCTGATCCGCGCCATGATCACCGGCCGCAAGCGCATCCGGTCTCACACCTCTCCCGAAGGGAGAGGTGAACAACGCGGCGATGGCTCGGGCTTTTACCTGACGTCGACCGACTGATCGGAGGGCTTCGCGCCCCCTCACTGCAACGGCGGATCGCCGCTGGTGCGCTTCTTGGCGAGGTCCATCTCGGTGACCGCGATCAGGATCTCGGCGCGGGTCTTCAGGTCGGGCGCTTCCAGCATCGCCTGCTTCTCGGCGGGGCCATAGGGCGACATCATCGCCAGCGCATTGACCAGCGCCTCGTTGGGCGCGCTCTCGACGCCTTCCCAGTCGACCTTGAGATTGTTGGCCTTCAGAAAATCCGCCAGCGCCACCAGCAGCGCCTCGCGGTTGACCGCCTCCTCCCCGAGGCGCGCCTTGAAATCGTCGGCGAAGGCGAAGAAATCGACCTTGCACTGCCGGTAGGCGGTCAGCACATCGAGCTCCTCGAGCACCCTGAAGCGGGCAACGCCGGTCAGCTCGAGGATGTAGCGGCCGTCGCCGGATTCGGCGAGCTGGGTGATGCGGCCGACGCAGCCGACACGGAACAGCGCCGGCTTGTCGGAATTTTTCGGCGAATGCGCCACGTCAGGCTGGATCATGCCGATCAGGCGATGGCCATCGCGAAAACTGTCGTCGACCATCGCCAGATAGCGCGGCTCGAAGATGTTGAGCGGCATCTGGCCGCGCGGCAGCAGCAGCGCACCCGGCAGCGGAAACACCGGAATGATTTCGGGGAGGTCCGCTGGGCCGCGATATTCGATGTTGATCGGCATCTGCTCCCCGCGGCGATTTTGCGACCTGCGCTTACGAAAACAGGATCGTCGACAAGCGCTTGCGTCCCTCGACGGTTGCATCGTCCGCACCGCCCCAGGCTTCGAAGAACTGCACCAGCTGCTTGCGGGCGCCGTCGTCGTTCCATTTGCGATCGCGCCTGACGATCGCGAGCAGCTGCTCGGTCGCGGCTGCCCGGTCGCCCTTCGCATTCAGCGCGGTGGCAAGGTCGAAGCGGGCCTGATGATCGAGCGGGTTTGCGGCGACTTTCTGTTCCAATTCAGCGATCGGCCCGAGCTGCTCTGCCTGCTCGGCGAGATCGATCGCGGTCTGCACCGCCTTCACGGCCGGGTCGTTGCGCTTGGACTCCGGCACCATGGCCAGCGTCTGCTTGGCCTGCTCCATCGCACCCGACGCGGCGTAGCACTTGGCGAGGCCGGCAAGTGCGGGGATATTGGTCGAATCATACTGCAGCACTTCGGCATAGATCTGCGCGGCCGCAGCAGTGTCGCCCTCGGCGAGCACGGCCTCGGCCTCCTGCAGGATCTCGGCGATGTTGGGCTCGCCCGGCGCAGTCACGCCCTTGGTCAGCTTCTCGATGAAGGCGTTGACCTGGCTCTCGGGCACCGCGCCCATGAAGCCGTCGGCGGGCTGGCCGTTGATGAAGGCGATCACGGCCGGGATCGACTGGATGCCCATCTGGCCGGGGATCGCCGGATGCTGGTCGATGTTCATCTTGACCAGCTTGACCTTGCCCTTGGCCGCCTTGACGGCCTTTTCCAGCACGGGGGTGAGCTGCTTGCAGGGACCGCACCACTCCGCCCAGAAGTCGATCAGCACCGGCTGGCGCTTCGATTCCTCGATGACGTCCTTCACGAAGGTCTGGGTGGTGGTGTCCTTGATCAGATCGGCCGCAGCCGGGCCCGCTCCGTTACCCTGGTCGATGATCGTCACGGGATCCCCTCGTCAGATGTCTGGAATGGCGGCTCTTTAGCACGTCGCCGCCACATGTGCTTCGTTTCAGGCCCTAAAATTGGGCCGGGGCGGCCGAATTTCAATCCGTCGCAGCCGATTCGTCAGTTCCGGGCCATTTTCGGTCGATTCGGCGGTTTGAGGGCTCATATTGGGGCTCTGAATGCGCATCTATGCTGCCGGTAGCTGTTGCATTCGCCTCCCGCTTTTGGCATACGACAGCCGTTGCCGGCGCGTCACGCGACCGACACAGGATGCGGGTGTAGCTCAGTGGTAGAGCACGACCTTGCCAAGGTCGGGGTCGAGGGTTCGAGCCCCTTCGCCCGCTCCAATTTTTCCCAGAGCATCCAGCCAGATCAGGTCGAGCCGTGGATTTCCACACCGCTGACGGCTGGCTTGGGGCTCAAATGACGATCCTTGTCAGCGGCAGTGCCGGCCACCTCGGCGAAGCCATTCTCCGGACGCTCCGGCGTCGCGGGTCGCCTGCGCGCGGGCTCGATCTGAAGCCGTCGCCCTTCACCGATGCCGTGGGCTCGATCGTTGATCCCACCTTCGTCCGGGCGCAGATGGACGGTGTCACGGCCGTGATCCACACCGCGACGCTGCACAAGCCGCATGTGGCGACCCACAGCAAGCAGGCGTTTGTCGACACCAACGTCACCGGGACGCTCAATCTGCTCGAGGCGGCGCTGGCTGCCGGCGTGAACAGTTTTGTCTTCACCAGCACCACCAGCGCGTTCGGCGCGCAGCTCCGGCCCGAGGCGGGACAGGCGGCAGTGTGGGTGACCGAAGAGCTGGCGTCGGTGCCCAAGAACATCTACGGCACCACAAAGCTGATGGCGGAGAATCTGTGCGAGCTGTTCTTTCGCGAGCGGGGCGTGCCGGTCGTCATCTTGCGGACCTCGCGGTTCTTTCCGGAGGATGATGACGATCCCGCCATGCGGTCGGCCTACGCGCTGGACAACGCGCAAGCCAACGAGCTGCTCCATCGACGGCTTGATATAGCGGACGCGGTCAGCGCCCATCTGCTCGCCGTCGCGCGCGCGCCCGAGATTGGCTTCGGCCGTTACATCGTATCCGCGACCAGCCCGTTCGCGCAGCATCACCTCGCCGCGCTCGCCCGCAATGCTGCCGGTATCGTGCGCGAGCTCTACCCTGAATGCGCCGACCTCTATGCCGCGCGCGGTTGGCGGCTCTTCCCCGAGATCGACCGCGTCTATGTCAACGAGCGCGCACGGCGCGAGCTCGGATGGCATCCCGAGTTCGATTTCGCCCATGTGCTGCGCAGCCTTGGCGCTGGCTCGGATTTCCGCAGTGCCCTGGCGCGCGAGGTGGGGTCGAAGGGCTATCACGACACACCGTTTGACGACGGGCCGTACCCGGTCACCCCTTAGTTACCCCTTTTGTCAAATTGCACGATCTTTCAAACGTGTGGCCGGTGCCGCCGCGCGCGATCCGCACCTCGCCGTTCTACTGTGCATGGGGTTGTTTTCACGCTCTTGTATCGGCCGGCTTCCTCCTGCTGCTCGTAAATGAGGCGGCGCCATCCCGATTCCGCGTTGCAGCGAGAACGTTGTCGTCGCCGCTTGCGACGATGTGAGATGATCCGTCTCAATTTTGATTGAGCGCAACTGCCGCGCACGCGACGCGCTTCTCACCGCCCGCAGATGTGCTAACCTTTTTGCGTCTGCCTCTCGGGCAGACTTCGAACTTCGCCTACTCACACAGCAAAACAAAGAACGTGCAGCCCCGACGGCTGCCTTAGGGGAGTGACGCGATGAAATCGATCATCCATCGATCCGTGTTGGCGCTTGCAGCGGTTGCCCTTCTTGCCGGGACCAGCGTTGTCAGTGCACAACAACAGCAGGACAAGAACCGTGCGTTGAAGAAGTACGAATCCGGCACCAAGGAATTCTGGACACATCCGCCGGATGACTGGTTCCTTGGCGATGAGACCGAAGCGCAGAAGGGCCTCGCGCCGCCCTCGGGTCCGCCGACCGGCGCCTCCGATGCCGAGCTCGCCAACATCATCAAGAAGGTGAAGCTGCCGCCGGGCTTCAAGATGGAGGTCTACGCCTCAGGCGTGCTGGCCGCGCGGCAGATGGCCTGGGGTGACAAGGGTACGCTGTTCGTCGGCTCGTTCGGCCTCGGCAACGTCTATGCCATCAAGGACAATGGCGGGAAGAAAGAGGTCAAGACCATTCTCAAGGGGCTGAACATGCCCACGGGTCTGGCTGTGAAGGATGGCGCGCTCTACGTCATCGCGGTCGACAAGCTGATCCGCTACGACGACATCGAAAACAAGCTCGACAATCCCGGTGAGGGCAAGGTCGTCTATGACGACATGCCGTCCTACGCCGCGCATGGTTGGAAATATCTCGCCGCCGACAAGGACGGCTGGTTCTACATTCCGTTCGGACCGCCCTTCAACGTCGGCATTCCCCCGACCAGCGTTTCGCAGATCCGGCGCGTCGATCCCAAGACCGGCAACGCCGAAGTCTATGCGCTCGGCGTTCGCAACTCGGTCGGTGGCGACGTCGATCCGCGCACCGGCAAGTACTGGTTCACCGAGAACGCTCGCGATTGGGTCAGCGATGACCTGCCCTCAGACAAGCTGAACATGATCAGCAAGCTCGGCGAGCATTTCGGCTATCCCTACTGCCACCAGGGCGATCTTCCCGATCCGAAGTTCGCAATGGGCCACAAATGCTCCGAGTTCACGCCGCCCGTGCTGAACCTCGGCGCGCATGTCGCTCCGCTCGGCATGAAGTTCTATACCGGCGACCAGTTCCCCGCCGAGTACAAGAACAACATCCTGATCGCCGAGCACGGCTCCTGGAATCGTCACAAGTACCAGGGCGGCCGCATCATGCGCGTGATCGTCGGGCCCGACGGCAAGAACCCCAAGCAGGAGGTGTTCGCCTCCGGCTGGATCGAGGGTGACCAGGGCTATCTCGGCCGTCCCGATGACATCGTTCTCGCCAAGGACGGCTCGATCCTCGTCGCCGACGACTGGGCCGGCGCGATCTACCGCATCAGCTACAGCAAGAAGTAGCGCGATCTGACCAGGAGGCTGCGGTGGCCGAGAGGCACCGCAGCCTCTTTCATTTGCAAGCGTCAATGTCGTTCCGGATTGTGCGCCTCTTGCGCGCAAGTCCGGAACCCATCACCCCGACCCGTGGTTATGGATTCTCAGATGCGCAATTGCGCATCATAGCTCGTGCTCCGCACGCCCCCGAATGACGAGTTCGATAGATCGGAATTCCCACCATGCGCCGGCAGTTCATCTCGCACGCAATCAGCGCGGCTGCGCTCCTCGCGCTCGGCGCGCTCTCCGCCAGCGCCGCCGACAACGCCGCCGTCCAGGAGAAGGCTGCCGTCTGCTCCGGCTGTCACGGCGAGAACGGCATCTCGCAGACCGAGAACATCCCCTCGCTGGCCGGCCAGCCCGATCAGTTCCTGCAATGGCAGCTCGTGTTCTTCCGCGCCGGCTCGCGCAAGAACGAGCAGATGCAGCCGATCGCCGAAGAGATCACCAATGAGGACGTCCGCAGTCTCGGCGCCTATTTCGCGGCGATGACGCCGCCGAAGCCCGCCGAGGACGGGGATCCGGATCTGTCGAAGAAAGGCGCGCAGGTTGCCGTCGGCCGCCGCTGCGCCTCATGTCACACCGATAGCTTTACCGGCACCAAGGCCGTCGCGCGGCTCGCAGGTCAGCGCGAGGAATATCTGGTCAAGGCGCTGCACGACTACAAAGCGGGCCAGCGCGTCGGCGGCGGCGTCGCCGCGATGGCTGACGTCGCCTATCACATGAGCGATGAGGAAATCACGGCGGTGGCGCACTATCTGGCGTATTTCAAATAGCGCTACCTACCCCGCCCGCTGCTTCTCATACGCCTTCAGATGCGTATACGCGATGCGCAGCTTCGGCACCGGCACCTTGGCCGCGTCGGCGCGCGCGATGAGGTCGCCGATCACGTGATCGGCTTCGACAGGCAAACCCGCGTTGATGTCGCGGAACATCGAGGCCGTCATCGGCGAGCCCTCGGTGGTCAGGTTGCCCTTCACGCGATCGAAGAACGGACCGCCCGGCGGATAGCCGGATGCAGTCGCGATCGCGCTGGTCTCGTCGAGCATGCCGAGCAGAAAGTCGCGGCCGCCGGGCGCGGCGAGAATGTTGCCGACGGACGTGCGCATCAGGCTGGTGGAAGCCGCGAGCGAAGACAGGAACACCCACTTCTCCCACATGTCCTGCATGATGTTCTGGCTGGCCGTGGCACCCTTGATGCCGCTCTTGAAGGCTTCGTCGATCGCCTTGACGCGATCCGACATCGTGCCGTCTCGCTCACCGTAATTGATCGACTGCATTGGCTGGAGCTGCACCACTTCGCGCTTCTCGTTCAAGGTTGCGGCGATGGCACAGAGACCGCCGAGCACGCGCTCCTTGCCGAAGACGGCATCGAGCGTGTCGAGATGTTTCATGCCGTTGAGCATCGGGATGATCGCGGTGTCAGGCCCGACCGCCGGTGCAAACGACTTGATGGCATCGTCGAGATCGAACGCCTTGCAGCTGAGCAGCACGACATCGAACTTGTCCCTGATGGCGTCGGCCTGAACGGTCGGCGGATTCTTCAATGTCACATCGCCATTCGGACTCCTGATGACGAGGCCCGCGCTCGCAAGCTCGCTGGCGCGCTTGGCGCGGACCAGGAAGGTGACGTCGCGGCCGGCCTGCAACAGCCTGCCACCAAAATAGCCTCCGATGGCGCCGGCGCCGACCACGAGGATACGCATGGGAAAGTCCTTATTGTTGTTTCTTCCGTTGTCCCGGAGCATGCCAGAACGACCTCAAGGAGACCACCCGGTTTCTGGAGGATGCCGGATCACATCCCAAGCACCATCTCCTCGACCTCGCGCAGCTGTTCCTTGCCGAAGAACATCTCATTGCCGACGAAAAAGGTCGGCGAGCCGAAGGCGCCGCGGGCAACCGCCTCCTCCGTGTTCTTGATCAGCTTGCCCTTCACCTCGGGCTCCTGGGCGCGTGCGAACAGCTTTTGGGCATCAAGGCCTGAAGACGCCAGCGCCTTCGCCGCGGTTTCGGGGTCATCCATCTTCTTCGGCTCGCGCCACATGTGGTGGAAGGCGGCATCGACATATTTTTCGAACACGCCCTCGAGCTGCGCCGCGATCGCAGTGCGCATCAGGTTCAGCGTGTTGACGGGAAAGTGTGGATTCCAGACATAGGGCTGAATCTTGAAGCGCTTGAGGAAGCGTTCGGTCTCGACCTGCTGGAATTCGCGCTTGTTCTTGATGCCGGCCAGCGTCTCGGCAGGCGACTTGTTGTTGGTCGACTTGAAGATGCCGCCGAGCAGGATCGGCACATATTCGAATTTGACGCCGAT
Source organism: Bradyrhizobium zhengyangense (assembly GCF_022012555.1). NCBI lineage: Bacteria > Pseudomonadati > Pseudomonadota > Alphaproteobacteria > Hyphomicrobiales > Nitrobacteraceae > Bradyrhizobium > Bradyrhizobium zhengyangense. The sequence continues at coordinate 868,731 of NZ_JAKLTZ010000002.1, forward strand.
CCGCTGTTCGATCGCCGGGATCGCGAGATGGCTGAGATAGGCGTTCGGGCTGCCGAAATCGAACAGGAATTGCGGAGCTGTGCGGGTCAAATTCGTTCTCCCTGACGTCACTTTTGGCCCATTGTGGCGCAGGGTGCGCCACAGGTCCACCGTTTAATGATGGTCATAATATCTTGATGATCAGACCATGCGTCGGATCGCCTGCTTGCGCCACACCAGGATGTAATAGCCCATCTGCAAGAGGAACATGGTGCAGAACACGATCGGATAGGCGGCCCATACGCCTTGGAGGCCGATCGCGCGGCTGAGGATCACCGCCGACGGCAGCTCGATCGCGACGATGGCAAAGATCGACAGCAGCATCGGCGTCAGCGCCACACCGGCAGCACGCATCGCGCCGGAGAACGTGGTCGCAAGGCCGAACGGCACCGAGCTCCACAAGGCGACGAAGAGCAGCCCCTTCGCCAAATCGAGCACGGTGCCGTCGGTGATGAAAATGCCGAGCACGGCGCGCGGCACCATATAGATCAACGCCACCAGCCCGCCGGTCAGAACGAGATTGAACGCAAGACCGGTGCGGACGATGCCGTCGAGCCGCGCCCGGTCGCCGCCGCCGACGGCCTGCGCGCCGAGGATCGAGACCGCGATCGAAATCGACATCGCCGTGAACTGCGTGTAGCCCATCACTTGATTGACGGCACCATAAGCAGCTGTCGCATCAGATCCAAAGCTGTTGACGAGGCCGAGCAAGACCAGCTCGGCGATCGCCATCACGACCATACCGACCGCACTGGGCAATCCAATGCCGAGGATTTGCCCGATCACGGCGCGGTTGAGCCTGATATGGCGCAGCAGTGCGGCATCAGGCGCGAGCGCGTGCTTCCTCCGCAGCAGGTAGGCGCCGAGCGCGAGCAGCGTCACGGCATTGCAGATCGCACCCGCCCAGGCCGGGCTGGTGATGCCGAGCGCCGGCAGGCCGAAGGCGCCGTGGATCAGCATCGGTGTCAGGATCAAGCCGATCGTGGTCGACAACGCCAGCGCCAGCAGCGGTGTCACGGCATCACCGACGCCGCGGATCATCGCCGTCATCAGCAGGAAGGTGAAGCCGAGCGGCATCGTCAGCAGCATGATGCGCGCATAAGCGCTGGCAGGAGCGAGAATATCCGCAGGCGTTGCGAGCGCCAGCATCAATTGCCGGCTGAAGAGGCCGCCGATCAGCGCCACCGAAATCGAGAGCAGCAGGCCGACCGCGAGCGTCGTGCCTGCGACAATCTTGATCCTGTCGTGCTTGCCCGCGCCGAAGGCCTGGCCGATCAGCACGGTGGCGCCCGTGCTCAGGCCCATGACGAAGGCGAACAGGAAGAAGAACACCGGAAAGAACGTCGAGACCGCTGCGAGTGCGTCAACGCCCATCATCTGGCCGAGATAGACGTTGCTGACGGTGCCGAACAGCGATTGCAACGCGTTCCCCAGCATCAACGGCGCGAGGAAGCGCAGGAAGTTTTTCCAGAGAGGCGCTGGGACGGACATGAGTTTGCCTTTCATCATGGCGAGCAAAGCCGTTGCCGCGCATGGCGCGGCTCGGCCGTTGATGGGGTGGTTGGAGAACGGTGCGCGGCTTAGGCGCGGTCGCCGTAGGCGAGCTTGACGATGTGGTCGCGGATGTCGGCCGGCCAGTCGGCAATCAGTTCGGTGAAGCGCCGCCGGTCATCTGCGAACAGTGCGCGCGACGCTTCCTCGAACTGTGCGAGATTGCCGGCCATGGTCGACATGAAGTGATAGGCGGCATCGCGCGCCTGCCGCTCGCGGTCCTTGTCGCCGCTCGCGCGCCTGGCTTCCTCGACGAGTTTTCGCAACGCGACCGATGCGCCGCCGGGCTGTGCATTGAGCCATTCCCAATGTCGCGGCAGCAGCGTCACCTCGCGCGCGACCACGCCGAGCTTCGGCCGGCCGCGCCCGCGCGGCTCGGCCGGTGCGGAGGCTTCCTCGATCGGCGGCGGGATCTGCTTGGCCAGCCGCGCCAACACCTCGCGATCCCCGCCGCGCAGATCGAAGTCGATCGATCGCCCCGTGGCGTCCGAGAAGATGATGATGGCCTCGTCCGGCCGCGGCGCGACCCGCTTGACGACCAGCGCGACCTCTCCAGCCAGCCCGGACACCAGGCGACGCTGCCCCTGGAAGGCGGTGAAAATCTTCTGCATTGAAATCATTGCCATATTGACCATGTTGGCGCCTTAATACCCGGGTAAATAGCTGTCGTCAATATACCCGGGTGAAAATATCGGACCAGTCGGCTCGACATTGTCTTCCCGGGCTGGCAGGTACACGGCCGACCGATCACCCGCTCCTTAAGGATTTCGCGATGCTGACCGTCCACCACCTCAACAATTCGCGCTCGCAGCGGGTGCTGTGGCTGCTCGAAGAGTTGGACGTGCCCTACGAGATCGTGCGCTATCAACGTCAGCCTGACATGCGCGCGCCGAAGGAGTTGCGTGCGATCCATCCGCTCGGCAAGTCGCCCGTCATCACCGACAACGGCAACACCATCGCCGAGTCAGGTGCGATCATCGAATATCTCGTCGCGACCTACGGCAATGGCCGGCTGATCCCCCCGCCAAACACGCCGGAGCGGCTGCGCTTTACCTACTGGCTGCATTACGCGGAAGGCTCTGCGATGACGCCGCTGCTGCTCAAACTGCTGTTCACGCTGATGCCGAAGCGCGCACCCGCGCTGCTGCGTCCGCTGGTACGCAAAGTCTCGAACCAGGCGCTGACCGCGCTGGTCAATCCGCAGCTCAAGCAGCACATGGATTATTGGGAAGGCGAGCTTGCGAAGAGCGAATGGTTCGCCGGCAACGAATTCACTGCCGCCGACATTCAAATGAGCTTTCCGCTGGAAGCCGCGCAAGCGCGCGGCGGGCTCGAACAGGGCCATCCCAAGGCGATGGCGTTCCTCGAGCGCATCCACGCGCGGCCGGCCTATGCGCGAGCCCTCGAGAAGGGCGGGCCGTATCAGGTGGGGCGGTAAATTTCCTCACCGCCCCGCCATGATCTGTCAGTTCGCGTGCAGCACGCGCCCGCGTGTCTCCGGCAATGCGAACGCCGCGATGAAGAACAGCGCGTAAGCCACCACCGCGAAGATCGCGATCGCATTGGCCAGCGATGTTGACGCCGACAGCGCGCCGACGAGGAACGGAAACAGCGCGCCGATACCGCGGCCGAAATTGTAGCAAAAGCCCTGGCCCGAGCCGCGCAGCCGCGTCGGATAAAGCTCGGTCAGGAACGCGCCGACACCGGAGAAATAGCCCGAGGCGAAGAAGCCGAGCGGAAAGCCGAGCACCCACAGGATCTCGTTGGTGAGCGGCAGCTGCGTGTAGAGCAGCACCACGGCCATCGCGCCGATCGAGAAGATCAGGAACAGATTGCGCCGTCCGATTCGGTCGGCAAGCCAGGCTCCGGTGAGATAGCCGATGAACGAGCCAATGATCAGCGTCGAGAGATAGCCGGTCGAACCGACAACCGACAGATGCCGCTCCTTGGTCAGGAACTGCGGCACCCAGAAGGTGATGGCGTAATAACCGCCCTGGCAGCCTGTTGCCATCAGGGATGCCAGCACCGTCGTCTTGACGATCGGGAACGTGAAGATTTCCCAGAGTTTCGGATGACTGCCCGTCTCAGCGTGCCTGGCACGCGCCTCTGCCGCGATTTCCGGCTCCGTAACGGAGCGGCGGATGTAGAACACCAGCAAAGCCGGCAAGGCGCCGATCACGAACATCCAGCGCCACGCTGTCTCCGCCGGCATCAACGAAAACAGGATCGCCTGGGACAGCACCGCAAGACCCCAGCCGACGGCCCAGCCCGATTGCACCGAGCCGACCGCGCGGCCGCGATATTGCGGACGGATCGCTTCGCCCATCAGCACGGCGCCCGCGGCCCATTCGCCGCCGAAGCCGAGGCCGAGCACGGCGCGTGCGATCAGGAGCTGCTCGAAATTCTGCACGACTGCGCAAACCAGCGAGAACACCGAGAACCAGATGATGGTGATCTGGAGCGTCTTGACCCGGCCGATATGGTCGGAGAGATAGCCGCCGAGCCAGCCGCCGATAGCGGAGGCGAGCAGCGTCACCGTGCCGGCAAGACCGGCCGAGGCTGCATCAACCTTCCACAGCGCGATGATCGTGCCGATCACCAGCGGGTAGATCATGAAGTCCATGCCGTCGAGCGCCCAGCCGGCCGCGCAGGCCCAGAAGGTTCGGCGCTCGGCGACGTTCATGTCGCGATAGAAAGCGAGAAGGCTGGTGTCCTCGATCTCAGCACGTTCGATGCGCTGGAGCGGATCGGCTGTCGTCATGTGCGTTCCCCGGCAAATTCTTGTGGCTCGCCGGTGGTAGCACGCGCGGCGGTCGGCGCAAGCCGGCGCGCGCCCTCTTGCCCTGCAGCGTCAGGGTTACTGTCCAGCCGCCTCCGCCCCACGCGTTCGCGGATCGGGCGCTCCGAGGGGGCCGTTCGGCGTCACGGCAATCGAATTGGCCGACGTCTGTCCCATCGGCTCGACGATCAGATGGTCCATTGCCTTCAGCTCGAACAGCACGTCGTCGGGAAAGCCGCGCTCGACGCGCACTTCATCCGGGAGCCATTGATGATGCAGTCGCGGCGCAGCCACGGCGGCCGCGACATCCATCTTGTAGTCGAGCACATCAACGATCACCTGGAGCACGGTCGAGATGATGCGGCTGCCGCCGGGCGAGCCCGTCACCAACACCGGCTTGCCGTCCTTCAGGACGATGGTCGGCGACATCGAGGACAGCGGCCGCTTGCCGGGCCCGGGTAGATTGGCCTCATAGCCGACGAGACCGTAGGCATTGGAGGCGCCGACGGCAGCCGTGAAATCGTCGAGCTCGTTGTTGAGCAGCACGCCGGTGCCGTCGGCAACGAGGCCGACGCCGTAGCTGAAGTTCAGCGTGTAGGTGTTGCTGACGGCGTTGCCGCGGCTGTCGACGACAGAGTAGTGAGTGGTGTTGCTGCCTTCGCGCGGCGCGGGCAGAGCGGAAACGATCTGCTTCGACGGCGTGGCGCGATCAGCGGATATGCTTGCGCGCAGCTTGGCGGCGTAGTCTTTCGCAATGAGCGTATCGATCGGTGCGTTGACAAAGGCCGGATCGCCGAGATAGCGCGCACGGTCCGCGTAGGCGCGCTTCATGGCCTCGATCAGGAGATGCAGCGATGCCGGCGAACCCTGCTTCAGATCAGCCAGCTGGAAGCCTTCGAGAATGTTGAGCGTCTCGACCAGTACCACTCCGCCGGAGGACGGCAGTGGCATCGAAACGATGTCGTAGCCTCGGTAAGTGCCGTGCACCGGAGTGCGGATCACCGGTTGATAGGCCTTCAAATCGGCCGGCGTCATGATGCCGCCGGCATCGGAGACGGCCTTGGCGATCTTCTCCGCCACCGGGCCTTCATAGAATCCGCGTGGGCCTTGCGCCGCGACACTCGCCAGCGTGTCGGCGAGGTCGCGCTGCACCAGCCTGTCGCCTTCGCCAAGCGGCGTGCCATCAGCCTTTGCGAAAATCCTGGCTGAAGATGGAAAGCGTGCCAATCGCGGATACCAACCCGGCAGCGTATCGGCGATGTCGTCGGTGACGATGAATCCATCGCGGGCGAGTGCGATCGCGGGTTCGAGCAATTGTGCGAGCGTGAATTGTCCGGAGCCGTATTTTTCGAGTGCAAGCGCCAGGCCTGCGACGGTGCCTGGCACGCCGGTGCCGAGTCCGGAATCGCGCGACTTGGCGGCATCGGGCTTGCCGTCGGGGCCGAGGAAAACTTGCGCCGTCGTCGCCGCAGGTGCGGTCTCGCGATAGTCGATTGCGACGTCCTCATTGCGTTCGGCGGAATGGATCACCATGAAGCCGCCACCGCCGATATTGCCGGCGCGCGGATAGGTTACCGCCATCGCAAAGCCGGTTGCGACGGCTGCGTCGACGGCATTGCCGCCGCGCCGCAAGATGTCGGCGCCGACTTGCGCCGATATCTTCTCTTGCGCCACCACCATGCCATGCTCGGCGGGGACGGCGTGAACGGTGTCGAGCGCGGGCGGCACATAAGCCCGCCGCGCATCCTGAGCGGTTGCCGACGCGAGGCCAAACGCCAGAGTGGCGATCAGTGCGAAAAAAGCACGCCGTGTCGAAAATGACGCCATCATCAAATTTCCGCCAAGCCTTCAGGCCAATTCAAACGCGTCGCAACAATGCTATAGGGTTTGCGCCAAGACAGGCAAAACTGTTTGTGATGAGGATTGCGTGATGACGACGATCGCCCCGGCTGCGCGCTTGGCCGGCGCCCCGCGGACTTATCCGCCGCGCGCCGCCGTCATCAGCTGGATCTTCTTCGATTGGGCCGCGCAGCCCTATTTCACGCTGATCACGACCTTCGTGTTCGCGCCCTATTTTGCCACCAGCATCGCACCGGATCCCGCCACAGGGCAGTCGTTGTGGGGGTTTGCGATGGCAGCAGCTGGCATGGCGATTGCGCTGTTGTCCCCGGTACTTGGCGCCATCGCCGATGCTTCGGGCCGCCGCAAGCCGTGGATCGCTGCGTTCGGCGCAGTGCTGGTGGTGGCTTCGTGTACGCTGTGGATCGGCAAGCCCGGCGATCATGCCATCATTCCGCCGTTGCTGATTGCGGTTGCGCTCGCCAGCGTCGGTGCCGAGTTCGCGACCGTCTTCAACAATGCGATGATGCCGACGCTGGTGCCGCCCGAGCGCATCGGCCGGCTCTCTGGCACCGGTTGGGCCACGGGTTACATCGGCGGCATCGTCAGCCTGATCATCGTGCTCGGCTTCTTCGCCGCCAATCCCGAGACCGGTCGCACGCTGCTTGGCTTCACGCCGCTGTTCGGGCTCGATCCCGTCACCCACGAAGGCGATCGCGCTGCGGGACCATTGACCGGACTTTGGTTCATCGTCTTCGTGACGCCGATGTTCCTGTTCACGCCGGATTATCCGGCAAAGCGTCCGGTCCGCGAGGCGCTGCACGAAGGACTGGCTGATCTGAAGCAATCGCTGAAGGATCTGCCGCAGCAGAAATCGCTTGCCGCGTTTCTGCTGGCCAACATGATCTACACGGATGGGCTTGTTTCGCTGTTCGCCTTCGGCGGCATCTATGCGGCCGGCACCTTCGGCTGGCACACAATCCAGATCGGCACGTTCGGCATCATCCTCGCCATCGCCGGCACCTTTGGCGCCTGGCTTGGCGGCAAGCTCGATGATTACCTCGGTCCGAAGCGCGTTATCGCGGGGAGCATGCTGATCCTGCTGCTATCGGTGGCGGCGATCCTGCTGGTCGACAAGGACAGCGTGTTGTTCGTCAAGGTCGCGCCGCCGGTGCCGGGCGGGCCACTGTTCGGCGCTGCCGCGGAGCGTGCCTATATCGTGCTCGGCTGCCTGATTGGCGCCGCCGGCGGTCCGCTTCAGGCGGCGTCACGCACGCTGCTCATCCGCCTCGCGCCAAAGGATTGCATCGCGCAGTATTTTGGCCTGTTCGCGCTGACCGGGAAGGTGACGTCCTTCATCGGCCCGCTGCTGATCGGCGTGATCACCGCGGTCACCGCGAGCCAGAAGGCCGGCATGGCCGTGCTCGTCGTGTTTTTCGTGACGGGGTTTGCGCTGTTGATGCGGGTGCGGGAATAGCATCTCCACCGTCATTCCGGGACATCGCGGAGCGATGAACCCGGAATCTAGAGGTTGTCGAGCGAGATTCCGGGTTCGCGCTGTGCGCGCCCCGGAATGACGGCAAACTCAGTGCCTGAAGTGCCTTGTCCCCGTGAACACCATGGCGATGCCGTGCTCGTCGGCAGCCCTGATCACCTCGTCGTCGCGCATCGAGCCGCCGGGCTGCACCACGGCGGTGGCGCCGGCTTCGATGCAGGCGAGCATGCCGTCCGCGAACGGGAAGAACGCATCCGACGCCACGACAGAACCCTTGGTCAGCGGCTCCGCGAGCCTCAGCTCGTTTGCCGCGTCCTGTGCCTTGCGCGCCGCGATCCGCGCTGAATCCACGCGGCTCATCTGGCCCGCGCCGATGCCGACGGTGGCGAGATCCTTGGCGTAGATGATGGTGTTGGACTTGACGTGCTTTGCCACGCGGAACGCGAATTTCAGGTCGCGCATTTCAGCATCATCAGGCGCGCGCTTGGTGACGACCTTGAATGTCATGTCGTCGACCACGGCATTGTCGCGGCTCTGCACCAGAAGGCCGCCCGCCACCGTCTTTGCGGTCAGGCCCGGCGCACGCGGATCGGGCAGGCTGCCGGCGAGCAGCAGGCGGAGATTCTTGCGGGCGCCGATGATGGAGATCGCTTCCTCGCTCGCGTCGGGTGCGATGATCACCTCGGTGAAGATCTTCGTGATCTCACGTGCGGTATCGGCATCGAGCGGCCGGTTCATCGCGATGATACCGCCGAAGGCGGAGGTGGAATCGCAGGCCAGCGCCTTGCGATAGGCCTCGACCAGATTCGTGCCTTCGGCGACGCCGCAAGGGTTCGCGTGCTTGACGATCACACAGGCGGCGGTGCGCCTCGCATCGAACTCGCCGATGCATTCGTAGGCCGCATCGGTGTCGTTGATGTTGTTATAGGAGAGCTCCTTGCCCTGGAGCTGCCGTGCGGTCGAAACGCCCGGACGCTTGTCGGGCGTGGCGTAGAACGCCGCGGTCTGGTGCGGGTTCTCGCCATAGCGCAGCGACTGGATCAGTCTGCCGCCGAAGGCGCGGAAGTCGGGTGCGTCGATCTCGAGCTGCCGGTTGAACCAGTTCGAGATCGCGGCGTCATAGGCTGCGGTGCGTGCATAGGCCTTGGCGGCAAGCCGCCGGCGCAGCTTCAGCGTGGTCGCGCCGTTGTTGGCGGCGAGCTCGTCGAGCACGGCCTTGTAGTCGTCGGCCTCAACCACGACAGCAACGTCGTCATGGTTCTTCGCCGCGGCGCGGATCATCGCGGGGCCGCCGATGTCGATATTCTCGATGCAGTCCTCAAAGCCCGCGCCTTTGTCGACGGTCGCTTCGAACGGATAAAGATTGACGACGAGGAGGTCGATCGGCGCGATGCCGTGCGCCCTCATCGCCTCCGTGTGCTCCTTGTTATCGCGGATCGCGAGCAGGCCGCCATGCACCTTCGGGTGCAGCGTCTTGACGCGGCCGTCCATCATCTCAGGGAAGCCGGTCAGCTCCGAAACGTCCTTCACCTTGAGGCCGGCCGCGGCGATCGCCTTCGCGGTGCCGCCGGTGGAGACCAGCTCGACATCATGCGCGGCAAGCGCCTTGGCGAACTCGATCAGGCCTGATTTGTCGGAGACGGAGAGAAGCGCGCGGGTAACGCGGCGGGGATGGTCAGTCATGAGCAAGATCCTCTGTTCAGGGAGTGTCTATGCCCAGGCGCGCGGCGGATATGTGTCGCGCTTCCCGATGGTGCTCCATCCAAGGTCGCCAGTCGCGCGAACGAGCGCTCGATAGCAGCTTTCAGCCGATTTCACAACGACGAGATAGGGCCGGATCACGCCTGTTTACAGCGGAAGTTCCGGCTCGCGCCGCGCATTGCGGCGGGCGTTGGTGACCGCCGGCGAGGCGGTGGAACGCACAAAGCTCCAGCGGATCGAGGGTGCCTGGCGCGCATCCTGGCGGATCACGATCTGGGCGGTGCGGCGGGGGCCGTCATTGCCGGCCAGGAACACGCTGTCCTCGAGGTCGACCTTGTCATCGAGGGCCTCGAAGGTCCAGACGTCGCGGTTCGGCAGCACCAGCATCACGCCGCGCGCATCCGACAGCCGGCTCGCCTTCACTGCCGGATGCAGATGGAAGCGCAGCGCGAAATCGGCATCGGTGCCCTTGAGCCGCGCCCCTTGCGGCGGCGACAGCGAGTCCTCGCCGTCGATCCGTGCGCCGTCATTGGCGACCATCAGCACGCGGCGATGGATCACGCCGAACTTGGCGAGATAGCCGTCATGTGAGGTCGTCAGCAGCGTGCCGCCCTCGACCACCTCGCGATAGCTCTCGACCTCATGAGGACCGCTGATGATCGGTGCACCGTGCAGCAGCCGCTTCATCGCCGACATCTCGACGAACTGGCAGGACGAGGTGTCGTCATAGGTCAGCGTCGAATGCGCCGCGGTGCTGCGCGCGAACGGCCGCCAATTGTCGCGGCCCGTGGTCGGCATGCCGCAATTGGTGACGATACGGCTGATCCCGGAGGACAGCTCGAACGACAGGCAGCCGGCATGCGCGTCATGGCTGACGCCGGGCGGCGGCGGCGGGCCGGTGTCGATGATCACGGTGGTCGGCCCGGCGTCGAGGCGCTGGAAGCCGGTATGCGGCATGTTCGCCATCGGCGCGCCATGTGCATCGTCATAGGCAAGCAGCGTCGCGAGCAGGTCCGATGACGTCGCGCTCATGCCGTTGAACAAAGCGAAATTGCCGTCGCCGTGGCGGAAGAAGCGCAGCATCGGCATCATGCGGTCGATCGCATTGAGCAGCGCGGGCGGCGGCGCGATGTTGCGCGCGGCAAAGGTCTGCCGCAGCGGCAACAGGTCGATCAAGAGCTCGATCAGCGCACCGGGATTGCGCGAGATGTGGCCGCCGTCGGGGAGAATCTGCCGCTGCAATTCCTCGGAGAGCTTTTTCGAGGCGCTGCGGATATGGCGCGCCTGGTTGGCGAGGCAGAGCGTGGTGTAGCACAGCGCGATCTGCACCTGGAGCTTCGGCACCCCGTCGGGGATGTTGACCATGGTGAAGCGCAGGAAGCGGATTTCGCGCGCGAGTGCGCGCAGGTAACGGCGGTAGAATTTGTTGTCGGTGTCGTTGAGCACCAGCGGTGCTTGCGACAGCAGCGAGATCACGCGTCGCGCCAGCACGTCGGCGCGGCGCGCCAAGGGGCGGCGCTTGTTGGCGGGGTTGCTGATCCAGTCCTCGACCAGCGCGCGCGCATTCGCCCGGGTCAGCGCGGTGTCGGCGGCGCGCAGGTGCCGCAGCCAGCCGAAGCCGAGCAGCGCGACCTCCCAATCCTCCGACGGCGGATCGAGATCGAAGATCGAGCGGCCATGGCAGTTGACGATCTTGCCGGCGAAGACGAAGCGGCCGGCATAGATCTCGGCGGCGCGCGTCGCATCCGCGGTGCGCAAATCATGCGGCGCGATGATCAACCGATCGGTCCGGCCCGGCCAGACCCTCGACAGCGCAACGGAACCGCCGCTCGCGCGCGCGAGCATGTTCCGCGCGAAGCGGTTCATGACCAGCGTCGAGATACGTCTGCGTTGAGCGACCGACACGCCTTGCCTTGAAGGGGGAGAGGATTCCGACGAATCCTTATTAATCCCAAAATCGGACGACCGACACCACCTTGAAAGGCCTCGAATCAGGGTGGCGGTAGCAAAATCCGGTGCAAAATCAGGATTTAACGAGCCGAGCCGCAAAAAATCCGTCGAGCCCGCCGAGCTTCGGGTCGGCATGCGGCAAGTGGCTCGGCAGGGTCCGGAGATCGCCGTCGGCCGTGATGATCTCGCTGAGCCCGGAGACCTCGCTGGCGTCGATCGGAACACGGCGCAATGCAGGCTCCGCGGCCAGCAACGTGGCCACGGCTTGCTCGCCTTCTTCGGGTTCCAGCGAACAGGTGCAATAGACCAGCGTTCCGCCCGGCTTGAGCAGCGAGACGGATTTCTGCAGCAGCCGCTGCTGGAGAATGGTCATCGCGGCGACGTCGGACTCCTGCCGCAGCCAGGCGACGTCAGGATGCCGGCGGATCGTCCCTGTCGAGGTGCAGGGCGCATCGACCAGGATTCCGTCGAAGCCGTCCGCCGGCCCCGTCCATTCCACGGCGTCAGCAACGACAGTCTCGGCCTGAAGCGACAGGCGGTTCAGATTTTCGCGCAGGCGCGCCACCCGGGCGGGCGAGCGGTCGAGCGCGGTGACGCGAGCGCCCGATAGCGCCAGCTGTGCGGTCTTGCCGCCGGGCGCCGCACAGAGGTCGGCGACGGATTTGCCCTTGATATCGCCGAACAGCCGGACCGGCAGCGCGGCGGCTGCGTCCTGTACCCACCATTGTCCTTCGGCGAAACCCGGCAGCATGGTCACCGAGCCGTGCAGCAACGTGCGCACTGAGCCGGTCGGCAGCACTTCACCATGCAGACGGCTCGCCCATTGCGCGGCGTCGGACTTCACCGTCAGGTCGAGCGACGGTTCGTGGCCGAGCGCGAGCGCCATGTCCCGCGCGGTCGCCTCGCCGTAATGTGCACTCCAGCGCGCCAGCAACCAGGGCGGCAGGTCGAGCGATTGCGATGCGACCTCCTCGACCAGCGCCTGGCCCTCGCGCGCGCAGCGGCGCAGCACCGCGTTGACGAGGCCGGCATAACGCGCGGCGCGCCGGTCGGATTGCACCAGGCGAACCGAGAGATCGACCGCGGCGTGATCGGGCACGTCCATCCAGAGAATCTGGGCGGCGCCAATCAGCAGAGCGCTTTGCGCGCGCGGTGCGTCGGAGGGAATGCCCTTGTCGAGCAGGCGCGAGAGCACGTGGCCGAGCGTGCCGAGACGGCGCAAAATGGTTGCGACCAGACGCCGCATCAGTGCGCGGTCGCGGTCAGCGAGCGTCTTCAGTCCGGGATGGGCACCAGAGCCGTCGAGCTGGTCATCGAGCGTGCGGTGCTTGTGCAGGACGCCGTCGACGATATCGGCAGCGATCCGCCGCGCCGCAAGACCGGGCACTTCGGACGGAGGGGCAAAACGTTGAGATGGCATGCGGACGTAAGGTTCTGAGCGAGGCGGCAGTTCCGCCGTTATGGGCGCATGCCTTGAGAACACATTCTTTGGCATGCGAATATGCCAAATGTAAGAATGCCTCTGGCGATTTCAGCCCTTAGCTGCCATTTCAGCAATGCGCTATTGGACGTCGCGCGCGTGACGATCCTGCGCTAGGACCCCGAACGATGAACGACCAACCTCCCGCCCCCGATCGCAAGCCGTTGCCACCGGCGGCCCAGCGCGCGCTGGCCGAAGCCGAGGCACGCCGGCGGGCCGCGGCCGCGCATGCTGAAGCGGCGCCGAAGGAGTTACAGGGACCGAAAGGACCTGAGCCCACGCGCTTTGGTGATTGGGAGCGCAAAGGTATCGCCTCGGACTTTTGACGCTCTCTTGCGGGCTCCGCCGACTCAGCCCTAGCCTGCGCGGATGTCGCGCTTCGACCCCGGTCATCCATATCGTCCATCCTACAGTGGCTCGCCATTTGGCCGCCGCTTCGCCGGCGTCTTGCCGTGGATGTTCGTGATCGGCGTCGCCGTCGTTGTCGTGCTCACCTTCCGGCACGGGAAGAACTGGCCGGTTCCGCATCCGGCCGATGAGCGCGCGCAGGACGCCGAGATCATCCTGCAGCACTCAGGCAATCCCGATGATCGCCTGCAAGTCGATGTCGTCCGCACCATCGATGGCGACACTTTCCTGGCGCGTGTGCGTCAGCGCGACGGACGCGATCTCGTCGCGCGGATTCGCCTGCGCGGCATCGACGCACCCGAGATGAAGGCATCCTGCCAGGACGAGCTGAACAAGGCCGAAGCGGCCACCGATGCACTGCGCAACTTGCTCGGCCAGGGCGGTGTCACGATCTACAATCTCGGCTCGGAAAAATACGGGCGCGTCCTCGCCGATGTCGGGACCAGGCGCACAGCCAATGTGTCAGCCGCGATGCTCGCGGGTGGCTATGCGCGCAGCTACAATGGCGGCCATCGCGATGGCTGGTGCACGCGCGGCTGGCGCTTCTGGTAACAAAAAAGCCGCGTCTGACGGCGCGGCTTTTTCAATCTCTGTTTTGATCTGTTCGATCAGCGCGTCACGACCACCGTCGTGCCGACCGAGACGCGGCTATAGAGATCGGTGATGTCGTCGTTGAGCATGCGGATGCAGCCATAGGAAACGAAGCCGCCGACCGAGCCCGGCACATTGGTGCCGTGGATGGCATATTCGCCACCGGCCAGCGTCATCGCCGCCACGCCCATCGGGTTGCGCGGCGAGCCGCCCGGGATCACGTCGGGAAGCTGCGGCTTGTCGCGCTTCACTTCGGCGGGCGGCGACCAGGCCGGGTTGCGATACTTGCCATCGATGCGGGTGGTGCCGGCCCACTGCTTGCCTGATTTGCCGACCCCGACGGGGTACCGCACGGCGTGGCCGTCATCGAGGATCAGATAGAGCCGACGCTCGTTGGTTTTGACCACGATGGTGCCGGGCGAATAATTGGCGACGTGCGTTCCAACCATCTCCGGCCGCGCCTCGGCCGCCGTCGACATCAGGGCCCCTGCCCCGACGGTGGCGGCCAGCGCCAGTGCAATCTTCATCGACATCGATTTTCCCCTCAGCCCAAAACGGATCGTCCAAATTCACGCAAAACCGGCAATCGCTGCCTGCCCAGACATTCTTAACCGCGCTTGTTAACCGGACAGTTTCCACGCGCGACCGCAAAAGGCGAGCCAGCAGGGGGAAGAAAGGAAATGTTCGAAATAAAGTAAATGACCTGAAAACAACACTTGGCGGGAAAGATGCGGGCACGGCCGCTCGCCCGCTGACAAGCGCGTGAGGGTGTGAACAGGGGTTGTTTTAGGCAACGTTGGCGCAGAAGCCGGTCTTGTGTCCCCGACGCGCTGCAGCGTGCAACGCTGCTGCGCAGAGCCGGGACCCAGAAAGCCGGAGGGTGCGTTGCGGATGGGTAGGCCCCGGCTCTGCAGCGCACCGCCAACAGAGGCGCTGCGCTGCGTCCGGGGCACGAGAGCTCAGGCCGACTTCTTGTTCTGCCGGTTCTTGACGAGATCGTCGACGACGGCGGGATCGGCCAAGGTCGAGGTGTCGCCGAGACTACCCGGCTCGTCCTCGGCGATCTTGCGCAGGATGCGGCGCATGATCTTGCCGGAGCGGGTCTTGGGCAGGCCGGGTGCGAACTGGATCTGGTCGGGCGATGCGATCGGTCCGATCTCCTTGCGCACCCAGGTGACGAGTTCCTTGCGCAGATCCTCGGTCGGCTCGATGCCGGCCATCAGGGTCACATAGGCATAGATGCCCTGGCCCTTGATGTCGTGCGGGAAGCCGACGACGGCGGCTTCCGACACCTTCTCATGTGCGACCAGCGCGCTCTCGACTTCGGCGGTGCCCATGCGGTGGCCGGAGACGTTGATGACGTCGTCGACGCGCCCGGTGATCCAGTAATAGCCGTCGGCGTCGCGGCGGCAGCCGTCGCCGGTGAAGTACTTGCCCTTGTAGGTCGAGAAGTAGGTCTGCTCGAAGCGGGCGTGATCGCCATAGACGGTACGCATCTGACCGGGCCAGGAGCGCGTCAGACAGAGATTGCCAGATGTCTCACCCTCCAACACCTTGCCGTCGGCATCGACGATCTCGGGCGCCACGCCGAAGAACGGCTGTGTCGCCGAGCCCGGCTTGAGCTTGGTCGCGCCCGGCAGCGGCGTGATCAAAATGCCGCCGGTCTCGGTCTGCCACCAGGTGTCGACGATCGGGCAGCGGTCGTCGCCGACGACGCGGTGATACCATTCCCAGGCTTCCGGATTGATGGGCTCGCCGACCGAGCCGAGCAGACGAAGCGAGGCCCGCGAGGTCTTCTTCACCGGCTCGTCGCCGCCCTGCATCAGCGCGCGGATTGCGGTCGGCGCGGTGTAGAAGATGTTGACCTTGTGCTTGTCGATGACGCTCCAGAAGCGCGAATTGTCAGGGTAGTTCGGCACGCCTTCGAACATCAGCGTGGTCGCGCCATTGGCGAGCGGTCCGTAGAGAATGTAGCTGTGGCCGGTCACCCAGCCGACGTCGGCGGTGCACCAGTAGATGTCGCCGTCGTGATAGTCGAACACGAGTTGATGCGTCATCGACGCGAACACGAGATAGCCCCCCGAGGTGTGCAGCACGCCCTTGGGCTGGCCGGTCGAGCCCGACGTATAGAGGATGAACAGCGGATCCTCGGCATGCATGTGCTCGACCGGGCATTCCGTCGTCACCATCGCCGCGGCCTCGTGGTACCAGAGGTCGCGCGTCGGGTTCATGTCGATCTTGCCGCCGGTGCGCTTGACCACGACGACCCAGTCGACGCCGTCGGCCTTGGCGAGGGCCGCGTCGACATTGGCCTTCAGCGGCACCTTCTTGCCGCCGCGCAGGCCTTCATCCGCGGTGATGATGACCTTGGACTGGCAGTCGTTGATACGTTGCGCAAGTGAATCCGGCGAGAAGCCCGCGAACACCACGGAATGGATCGCGCCGATCCGCGCGCAGGCCAGCATCGCATAGGCCGCTTCCGGAATCATCGGCAGATAGATGGTGACGCGATCGCCCTTCTTGACGTTGCGGGTGCGCAGGATGTTGGCCATCCGGCAGACCTCGTCGTGCAACTCCTTGTAGGTGATGTGCTTGGACTGCGAGGGATCGTCGCCTTCCCAGATGATCGCGGTCTGGTTGCCGCGCTTGGCGAGATGGCGGTCGATGCAGTTATGGGCGACGTTGAGGATTCCATCCTCGAACCATTTGATCGAGATATTGCCGGGCGCGAAGGAGACGTTCTCGATCTTGGTCGGCGCGTGCATCCAGTCGATGCGCTTGGCCTGCTCGGCCCAGAAGGCGTTCGGGTCCGCGATCGAGCGGGCGTACATGTCCTTGTACTTGGCCTGGTCGACCCAGGCGCGCTTGGCCCATTCCGCGGGGACGTCGTAGATCTTCTCGGACATGCTTCCCTTCCCTCCACATCCGGCAAGCCGAGCACAGCTGACTGGCGAGCCGACTTCATCATTGAACGATTATGCGTCGGGCTAACCGCCCGCGACAAGGATCACAAGCTGGACCTTCGGTGAGCGGCCGGCCATGCGGAAGATCAAGCTGCAAAGGCCTGATGTCGCAAATCTGAAACAGGCCGGGGCAGCGGTGTTTGGCTCTTTACCCAAATCCCGGGAAGAGGCTCGTGCAGGGCGCCCATGCGCCGCAGGAGGTATTTAGCAACCTCTTGTCACTGATTCGGGACTCGCAATGCTGTTCGGAACACCCTAAGTGGCTAACCCGGGTCCCAAGAGACCCTCCAGGCGACGCTTGGAACAAAAATCAGAACAGCGGCATTGAACGGTAACAGACAGGGCCAAGGCATAAGACTATGATGGATCAGCAGAATCTCGGGACGATGCGGCCTGCCGCGGCGGATCCTGCTGCCATTGCGCTGGCCAAAGCCCTCGGACAATGGCCGAAACCGGCAGGTTCCACCCGTCCCAGCCCCAAGAAAGTGTTCGATCAGGCGTCCCTGGCGACGGTCGAGGCCCTTGCGAAGGAGCTGGGCCTGCGGCTCGGCGATCAGAACGAGCTGACCATCCGCCGTATCCGCCGCGGCAAGGGCTATTCATTCGTCCGCCCCAACGGCGCCCATATCCGCGACGCCCGCACCATCCGCCGGCTGCACGCCATGGCGGTGCCGCCCGCCTATCGTGAGGTGCGCTACTCGGCCGATCCGAGCTCGCATCTCCAGGCCGTGGGCCGCGATGCCGCCGGCCGGCTGCAATATCGCTATCACGCCGATTGGGAGAAGGTCCGCGAGCACCGCAAGGCGCATCGCCTGGAAAAGCTCGTCGGTGCGCTGCCAAAGATCCGGCGGAAGGTCTCGGCGTTCCTGTCGGGCGAGGAGCCGACGCGCGAATTCGCGCTCTCGGCCGTGATCGAGTTGATCGCGCGCACGGCGATCCGTCCCGGCAATGAATCCTATGCACGTCTCAACGGCACGCGCGGTGCCACCACGCTGCTGAAGTCCAATGTCACGCTGGAAGACGACTGCTTCGTGCTGACCTTCAAGGCGAAGGGCGGCAAGGCCGTGCGCAAGGAGTGCGATGCGGCCAAGCTGGTGCGCGCTATCGGCATTTTGCAGGGTGTTCCCGGCAAGCGCATGTTCCAGTATCGCGACGCCTACGGCATCGTGCGCGCCGTCAGCACGACCCAGGTGAACGCGTTCCTCCGCGAGATTGCCGGCATCAAGATCTCGCTGAAGGATTTCCGCACGCTGATGGCGTCCGCCGTCGTGGTGGAATCGCTGTCGCGGATCACGCCGGCGACCAGCCAGCGCGGCCGCAAGAAGCAGGTGCTGGACGCGATCCGCGCCGCGGCCGACAAGCTCTCCAACACGCCGGCGATCTGCCGTAAGAGCTACGTCCACGATACCATCGTCACTGCGTTCGAGGACGGCATTTTGGAGCGCTTCGCGGCGACCATGAAGGGCCAGCGCTCGCAGGCAAGGCGCGAGCAGCTGCTGGCGCAGGTGGTGGCGACCGCGGCGGTGTAACCCGCCGCATCGCTACATATTGTCTGAAAGACCCCTGTCCGGACCAGGATCGCGGCCTGCGGCGGCGCTCGTGAGCCGGCTCAGATAATGCGCCCAGCCTTTGGCGTGCGCGGCCATCTGTTCCTCCGTCGGCAGTCCGCTATGCGTCATGCGCATCAACGTGCCTCCGTCGCGTTCGATCAGGTCGATCTCGATCAGGCTCGAGCCGGGCGGCACTTCCTGACCGCCCTCCCAGCCGAACGTATAAGCCAGGCGATGCACCGGCACGACCTCACGGAAAGCGCCGCGGGCGACACTGCCGCGTGGACCGATACCCTTGAGCAAATAGAGCCCGCCGGGATGCGGCTCGGTGGTCGCATCCGATCCCATCCAGCTCAGGATTTTCTCAGGGTCGGTCAAATAGGCGAACACGGTGGCGCGCGGGGCGGCGATCTGGGTCTCGCGACGCAATACGAATGGCTCGGTCATCGGCGATCATCCCTGGGGTTCATGGGCAGATGGCGGCACCAAAGCGGCTCGTCAAGGATTGCCCGTGACAAAGGCGGCTCTCCTTCGCCATCATCGGATCATGCAACTCTCCCCGACCCTCGCCTGGCTTGTCGATGCCGCCTCAGACAGTGCCGGCGCCGATCGCCTGCTTGCGGAACTCGGTGCGCATCTGCTCGCCGATGGCGTGCCGCTTGCGGCAGGCGCGCTAACCCTGGAGGTGCCCCACCCGCTGATCGCAAAGCGGACATGGCTGTGGCGTGCGGACAATGGCCGGGTGATCGAGGCGCTCGGCTTTGCGCCAGGCGGGCTGGCGCCCGATTTGCCTGACGATAGCGGTCGCCGCTGGTTGCGCGGCTTCGCTGATGGCAACGTGCACGAGGATGTAGTCGGGCGCGATGGGCCGCTGCTCGGCTGGATCGGGCCGCGTCCGTTCACACCAGACGACATCGAGCAACTGCGCCAGGCCGCACGCTTTGCAGCGACACCGCTCGCCGCGCTCGCGGCGCGCGCCACGTTGCGGGCGACACTGGAGGCCTATCTCGGCAAGCGCAGCGCCGAGCGAGTGCTGGCGGCACCCCTGCGGCGCGACCTCGGTGAGACCATTCAGGCAGCGCTGCTCTATGCCGACCTGCGCGGCTTCACCACCTTGTCGGAAACCAGTCCGCCGGCTGACATCATCGCAGCACTCGACGCCTGGTTCGATCGCATCGCCGGTGCTGTTCATGCCTTCGGCGGTGAGGTGCTGAAATTCATCGGCGACGGCGTGCTGGCGATCTTTCCGGTGGTCGAGGGGTCGCCGCGTCGTGCTTGCGAGGCAGCTCTCCGCGCCGCAGGCGCAGCTGAAGCCGGGATGGCGTATCTAAACGCCGAGCGCGCTGCACAAGGATTGCCGCCGCTGGCGTTCGGTGCCGCGCTCCATCTCGGCGAGATGCTCTGGGGCAATATCGGCGCCGCTAATCGGCTCGACTTCACCGCGATCGGCCCCGCCGTCAATCTCGCCAGCCGGCTCGAAGGCCTATGCAAGCCCCTCGGCAGGACCGTGCTGGTGTCCGGCGCGCTCGCGGCAGAGACAGACATGCCCCTGGTCGCACTCGGACTGCACAAGCTGCGCGGCATTGCCTCGCCCTGCGAGGTCCTCACGCTGCCGGAGGCGCCGGGACCAGCGTCTTAGCGCCTAGATCCCGCCCATCTTGCAGACGAGCTTCCACTCCTCCGCGGTCACCGGCTGAACCGACAGGCGTGAATATTTCACCAGTGCCATGTCGGCGAGCTTCTTCTCGGCCTTGATGGCCACCATCGTCACTGGCGTCTTCAAGGGCTTATCGGCCTTGATGTCGACGCAGACGAACTTTTCAGTCTTGTCGGTCGGATCCGGATAGGCCTCCTTGATAACCTCCGCGATGCCGACGATCTCCTTGCCTTCGTTGGAATGGTAGAAGAACGCCTTGTCTCCCTTCTTCATGGCGACGAGGTTTTGGCGCGCGGTGTAGTTACGCACGCCGGTCCAGGCTTCGCCCTTGGCGCCCTTTGCGACCTGCTGGTCCCAGGACCACACCGACGGTTCGGATTTCACCAGCCAGTACGCCATGTTCATTCCTCTGCCTTGAAGGGGCGGGTCAAGAGCCCGGAGATCGCTGCGTCGATCGTGCTTCGGCCGGCCAGGATCGAAGCGACCGCTTCTGATACCGGCATCTCGATGCCTTGCGAGGCTGCGAGTTCGATCAGCACCGGCGCGGTGAACTCGCCCTCGGCCAGCTTGCCGGCAGGTGGCTGCTCGCCACGGCCGAGCGCGAGCCCGAGCGCGAAATTGCGCGATTGCGGGCTCGAGCAGGTCAAGATCAGATCGCCGAGACCGGACAGGCCGGTGAGCGTCTCGCTGCGCGCGCCGAGCGCGCGGCCGAGGCGTGTCAGCTCGGCGAAGCCGCGGGTGGTGAGCGCAGCCTGCGCGGAAGCACCGAGCTTCCGCCCGACCGCAATTCCGACCGCAATCGCCAGCACGTTCTTGGCCGCGCCGCCGATCTCGACGCCGCGGATGTCGGTGGAGTGATAGGGACGGAATGTCGGGGAGCCCAGCGCCTGCACAAGTCCGCTCGCGAGCGCATCATCTCTGGCCGCGAGTGTCACGGCCGTCGGCAATCCGCGTGCGACGTCGTCGGCAAAGCTCGGACCCGACAGGATCGCAGGCTGCGCGCGGGGCGCGGCTTCTGCGATCACATCGGTCATGAATCTGTGAGTGCCGTGCTCGATGCCCTTGGCGCAGGCGATGATGGGCACGGGCGTCGTGAGGTGCGAGGCCAGCATGTTGACCACGCCGCGCAGATGCTGCGCCGGCGTCGCGATCAGCAGCATCTTCGCGCGCGACGCCGCCGCAAGATCGCTTGTCACCACGATGTCAGATGCCAGACGCACGCCCGGCAGCCGCGGATTGTCGCGGGTCGATTGGATGCGCGCGGCGTGCTCGGCGTTGCGCGCCCACAGCGTCACGTTCCGTCCGGCGCGCGCGGCCACCGTCGCCAGCGCCGTGCCCCAGGCCCCGGCACCGATCACCGCGACGGAGCGGAACGCAGTCATGGTCAGTACCCCGCCCGCGTCTTGCCGTAGCCATCAGGCGCCGTGGCGTTGGCATCGAGCAGCCATCGCGCGCGCGGCTGCGCCTCCAGCGTATCGGTGATACCGAGGGCGAGGCGTTCGGCGCCGGCCCATGCGATCATCGCGCCATTGTCGGTGCAGAGCGCGGGCGGCGGCATGATCAGCCGCGTTCCAGCTTGCCGCGCGACATCAAACAGCGCGCCGCGGATCGCCTGATTGGCGGCGACACCGCCGGCCGCGACCAGTGCGCGCGGCGCGCCGAACTGTTCGCGGAATAGTTTCAAGCCAACGTTCAAACGATCGGCCGTCGAGTCCAGCACCGCAGCCTGAAAGCTCGCGCAGAGATCGCTGATATCCTGCGGCGTGATCTCGGTGAGCCGGCTCGCCTCGGTGCGCACGGCCGTCTTCAATCCCGATAGCGAGAAATTGGCATCGGGACGATTCTGCATCGGTCGCGGGAAAGCGAAGCGCGTGGCATCGCCATTCGCGGCGGCGCGCTCGACCTCGGGGCCGCCGGGATAGGGCAGGCCCAGCATCTTCGCGACCTTGTCAAAGGCCTCGCCGATCGCGTCGTCGACCGTGGTGCCGAGCCGCACATATTGGCCGACGCCGGTGACCGCGACGATCTGGGTGTGGCCGCCGGAGGCGAGGAACAGGCAATAAGGAAATTCGACGCCGTCGGTCAGGCGCGGCGTCAGCGCGTGCGCCTCGAGATGATTGACCGCGATCAGCGGCGTGTCGTGCACCATCGCAATCGCCTTTGCGGTGGTGAGCCCGACGATGACGCCGCCGATCAGGCCCGGCCCTGCAGCGGCCGCGACACCGTCGAGCTGGGCGAAGCCGATGCCGGCATCGGTCATGGCGCGATCGATGATGCCGTCGAGCAGGTCGACATGGGCACGCGCCGCGATCTCCGGCACGACGCCGCCGAAGCGGGCATGTTCCTCGACTTGCGATCGCACGACATTGGACAGGATCCTGCCGCTGCCGTCAGGCGCGCGCTCGATCACGGCCGCCGCGGTCTCGTCGCAGGTGGTCTCGATACCCAGTACCAGCATTGGCGAATTGTTATCCAATTTGCGCCCTTGCGCTCATCCGCAAAGCAGAGTTCTGCTAACGCGGTAGCATTCCGGGGTTGGCTTATGCAATCGTCACGCGCTGCCATCCCGCGCGAATGCATCACCGCCAAATGGTTCGGGAACAGCAGCGATGTCCATTCTTGTCACACGGCCGCATCCCGACAATGTGGCGACGGCGGAGAATCTGCGCGCGCGGGGACATGTGGTGCTGCTCGCGCCGTCGCTCAAGTTCGAGCCGGTCGCTTTCCATGACGAGAGCGAGGCCGGCTACGGCGCCATCATCGTCACATCGGCCAATGCGATCCGTGCCGTCGCGCCGCAATTGCGCGACCTTGGACTCGTCGAGCTGCCGCTATTCGCGGTCGGCGAGCACACGGCTGCCGTGGCGAGCGAATTCGGCTTCACGGATGTGATCGTCGCCGGCGGCGATGCCGCATCCTTGCGCGACAAGGTGATGCAGGGTGTGCGTGACAAGGTGCTGAAGAAGAAGAGCACGCTGCTCTATCTTGCGGGAGCGGATCTGTCGCGAGATCTCGGCGGCGAGCTCGGCGCAGAAGGGTTTAACGTGGTCACGCTGACGACCTATCGCATGGCTCCGGTCAAGATTCTGCCGCGCGAGGTCTGCGAAGGTTTCGCCGCACATGGCATCGAGGCGGTGCTGCATTACTCCAGGCGCAGCGCACGGGCCTTCCTGGACGCGGCCCGGGACGAGGGTGTCGAAATTTCGGCGCTGGCGGTCCCGCAATGCTGCCTGTCCGAGACGGTCGCAAGCGTGCTGCGCGATGCCGGTGCGTCGCGGGTCCTGGTCGCCGCGACCCCGGACGAAAATGCCCTATTCGACGCCTTGGAGCGTGCTTTGCGGACCCGTTTGGCGTAAGAGGACGGGCCGAATCCGACGCAATCGGGCTCGGCCCAAGGATTTGCGCAAGGTATGCAAGTGTGAGGAACCGTCACGATGGCCGACGACAAGCCTGAAGACGCAGGCAAGCCTGAAGACGGAGGAATGCCTCCCGAGTCCGGCCGTGCCAAGCGCACCCCACCGACCATCGACCTCGAGGCGACCGAAGTCTCCACGCAGCCCCAGGATGTGGCGGTCGAGCCGGAGGCGGCGCCATCGGTCGAGCAGACCAACGCCGGGCAGGCCAGTGCCGAGGACGCCAAGGTCGAAACCACCAAGGCGGAGCCGGAGCGCGATGAGGCTCAGCCCGCGGCTGCGTCGGCCGCCATTTCTCCCTGGGTCATCGCGCCATTTTCCGGCGCCGTTGCAGCCGCGGTCGTGATTGCGGTCGGCTGGGTGCTGGGCTGGCCCGCGGTGCAGGCGCCACCGGCCGCGCCGCAGGTGACGAGTGCGACGGTCGATGCGCTGAGCGGACGTGTCGCCGCGGTCGAAGCCAAGGCGGGCAAGCCCGCTGCCGATCCGGCTGTTGTCGCGCGGCTCGATGCGCTGGAAAAATCCGTCGGCACCTTGCGCGGCGACATCGCCAATTTGCGCGCGCAGTCCGACAAGACCGCGAGCGCATTGAACGATGCCAAATCCACGCCGCGCGATACGACAGCTTCGTCCGGCCTCGCCGCTCTCGACGCGCGCATTTCCCAGCTCGAGCGCGCCAGCACGACTGCCCGCGCCGAGCTCGCGCAGCAGGGCGAAAAGATCGCCGACGCGAAGGTGATGGACGACCAGCCTTTGCGCCATGTGGTTGCCGCCACGCTGCTCGACGTCGCCGTTCGACATAACGATCCCTATGAGGCGCAGCTCAAGGCTGCTCGGTCGTTTGCGGCGAAGCCTGACGTGCTGAAGCCCCTCGATGCTTTTGCCGCGTCGGGCATTCCGACGCCGGTCGCGCTGACCCGCGAGCTCCTCAACATCGTGCCGAAGCTGTCGCCGCCGCCTGAGGCGCCAGCCGCTGGTGCCGGCATCGTCGAGCGTCTTCAGGCGGGCGCGTCGAAGCTCGTTCGCATCGAGCGCACCGACGGGGTCGGCAACGACCGCGGCGCTGTCGTTGCGCGGGTCACGGCGGCCGCGCTGCGCAATGATTTCGCCGAGGCGCGCCGCGAATTGAAGGCACTGCCCGAAGCCGATCGCGCGCCGGCGCAGGCCTGGCTCGACAAGGCCGACGCCCGCGACGCCGCGCTCGCGGCCTCCCGCAAATTCGCCGACGACGCTCTGGCTGGTCTCACCAAGCCTGCTCAATAAGACTCGCGCAACACTCCGCGCGTATAGGGATAGAAATGCTTCGCATCGTCCTCTTCCTCGTTCTGATTGCGCTTGCAGGTGCCGGCGCGGCCTGGGTCGCCGATCAGCCCGGCAATGTCGTGCTGACCTGGGGCAGCTGGCGAGCCTCGCCGAGCATTCCGGTGTTCGTGCTCTGCCTCGGCATCTTCGCGGTCCTGATCGTGTTCCTCTGGAGCATCCTGACCATGCTCTGGCGTATGCCGGGACGGGTGCGCCGCCGAAGGCATGAGAAGCGTCAGGCGCGGGGGCGCCACGCCATCACCCATGGCCTGCTCGCGATCGGCCATGGCGACACTGCGCTGGCTCGCCGTCATGCCGAAGCGGCGCGCCGGCATGCGCCCAATGATCCGCTCGCTCTGCTGCTGCACGCGCAGTCGGCCCAGCTCGACGGCAATCGCGACGAGGCGCAGCGCGCTTTCCGCGCCATGGCCGAGCGCGAGGATACCCGGCTGCTCGGCCTACGCGGCCTGTTCATCGAGGCGCAGCGCGCCGACGATGCGGTCGGTGCTGTCATGATCGCGGAGGAAGCGATCAAGCTGTCGCCGTCCTCGACCTGGGCCTCGCATGCGGTGCTCGGCTTCCGCTGCGCGCGCGGCGACTGGAGCGGCGCGCTCGCGATCCTCGATTCCAATCTGTCGGCGGGCCTGATCGACAAGCAGGCCTATCGCCGCCAGCGCGGCGTGCTGCTCACGGCGCGCGCGCTGGAACTGGAGACCATGGACCGCGACGTCGCGCGCGAAAGCGTGATGGAAGCGGTCAAGCTGGCGCCGACGCTGGTGCCGGCCGCCGTGCTCGCCGCGAAATTCGAGAGCGAGGCGCATCAGGTGCGCCGTGCCATGAAGCTGGTTGAGGCCGCCTGGCTCGCCAATCCGCATCCGGATCTCGCCGATGCCTACGCGCATGTGAAGCTCGGCGATGCCGCGCGGCAGCGCCTGCAGCGGGTCGAGACGCTCGCGGCCAAGACGCCCGCCGACAAGGCCGGCCATGTCGAGGGCCAGCTTGCGATCGCGCGCGCCGCGATCGATGCCTCCGAATTCGCCCGTGCGCGCGAGGTGCTGTCGCCTTACGTCAACGATCCGACCCAACGCGTGGCGCTGCTGATGGCCGAGCTCGAGCGCGCCGAGCACGGCGACAGCGGCCGTGCCCGCGCCTGGACCTTGCGTGCGGTGCGTGCCCGCCACGATCCGGTCTGGACCGCGGATGGCTATGTCAGCGACCGCTGGCGTCCGGTCTCGCCGGTCACCGGCCGCCTCGACGCTTTCCAATGGCAGACACCGGTGGCGAGCCTGCCTTCGGACAAGGGCACGACGATCGAATCCTCGGCCTTCGAGGAAGCCATGCTCGCTGCCCCGCCGCCAAAGCGGGTGACGGTAGCCAATGAGGCGCCTGGGGAATCGGTCGTGATCGCGCCGGCCTCAACCCCGGCCTCTGCTCCGGCCGCGCAGGACAACGCACCGCCGGTGGCCAAGGAAGAGCCGGCAGTGGCGCCTGCGGAGCCGGTCAAACCGGCCCCGGAAGCTGCCGAATCATCGCCAGTGGCGGAAACCCCGGTGTTCCGCACCCGCGCCGATCTCGGCAAGCCCGCGCAGGCGCCGATCCAGACCGTCATCCCGATCGTTCGTGCGCCCGATGATCCCGGCATCGATGACGAGGGTCCGAGCGATGAATTTACGGAACAAATCGGCACGCCAAAGGCCCAGGCCGGCGGCTGGCGGGGATTCTGGTCCCGCTGGGGGGCTTGAGCCGCATTTCGCCCGCCGCTTGTCCTTGCCAATTCGGGCCATGCCCGATATCAGGAGCGCGTGTATCGGGGCCGGCTTTGTCCTGGCTCCGGCAGGGTTCGCCGCAATAGCTCAGTCGGTAGAGCACGTCATTCGTAATGACGGGGTCGGGGGTTCGAATCCCTCTTGCGGCACCAATTATCTTATTGATAAGTAGACCAAATTCGTGCGCGATTTGCTCGCCCCGCTTTGGGAGAGATCTTCACGAGAAAGCAGCGAGAAGTCCCAATTTCGCCGGCTGGCCTAGGGCGTGCTCCAAGATTCAATAGAATCGCGCACGCGGCAGGAGAAGTTGCTTCAGAGTTGGCGCCTGACCGAGCGGGCGCTCTCGCTCCATCCAATCAATAAGGCTTCGCGCCTCTCACGTTGCGTCCCGGTTTGATCCTGTAGACAATGCGGCGGCACTCGTCCGGCGCTGTGTCCCGATCGACAAGCCACTGCTCGCAATGCGACAACAAGCGTAGGGGGACCTTCGCACCCATGTCGAGCGCGCACTGCTCAAGAGGCTCCTTCGGCTGGGTCAGCTTGCACACCTTGGTGTACTTCATAAACTCGATCGAATAGGCGATGCGCGCTTTGGCGACCTGCAGAGCAGCGTCGTCGGTTGCGGGTATCCCGAGAAAGAGAAGCAGGATTTAGCCGATTCAGACAAAGACGACGATCTGCATCGCTATGGGTGTTCGATCTCCGCTCGGGCCGCGGAGGCGCTGCTGCTAGAATTACTGAAAACCTCTTAGTGAGTGTTGAAAGTCATGAAACGATTGATAATGACTGCCGCAGCACCGTTGCTTCTGATGGCCACCGCGCGGGCTGGCGACATTACCGAACTTAAACAGATCGAATGGACGCTCCGCGACAACGGCCTGACGTGCGAAATGCGCCTCGGGCTTCCCGAAACAACAGGCACCATCCAGATAGTTTTCGAAGGTGCGCGCCAGACCAATGTTGGGGACTTGTATAAATACCCCCCCCGCATCGTTGTCAGACTGCAAAAGTTGGACTGGTCTTTCGGCGACCCCAACATCCGGCAATCGGTGCAACTCGGTTTCGATGACAAACCACTTCGTTCCGGATATGCGACCATCGACCGCTTCGATGCGCTCGAAATCCCGATTGCCACCGAATACACGAACGGCTTCGTCAGTGACCTCGCGGAGTTCACGACGTTCACCGTCAAGTTTGTCGCTGCGCCAACCGGCTACCGTTCGAGCGTAATGTCGTGGGCAGTCCCCGCGCCGGGTGACAGCGACGTTATGGCCAACTTTGTAAAGTGTGCCAGAAAGTTCACTGGCGTAGGCGATAGCGGGAAAGGCCGCGACTGCTTAATACGGAGACCCGACGGAACGATCCTCCAGACATCATGCGAAAACGCAAAAGACCCGCGCTGACGTTTCGGCACGCATTCCAACACGGTCATTGCAGCGACCGCCTGCGCGCATGCTCAATCAGTGGCTCGCCAACGGCGGCGGACGGGGCCGCCTGTGCGCTGGTGCAGCTTGGCCGGTGTGGTTAGCCAGCTAGACCGAGAACGCGAACCGTAGATTCACGGTCACCGACGCGCGTTCGAATCGATATTATCGGGCAGTGCAACCTAACCGATTCGCTTCACCATGCGCCGCCCTCGCTATGGATACCTTGTCGAGAAAGCGACCCAAGCCGCCGTTGCGGCAATCGAGGTCTACAACAAACCGGGCTTCAAATACCGGGAGGAAACCTTTGCGATCCTGATGCTGAATGCGTGGGAACTTCTGGTCAAGGCGCGCATCCTCAAGGCTAACCGGAGCAAGCTCCGCTCTATCGAGGTATGGGAGCCCAAGGTCACGAAGACGGGCAAGGGCAAGAGGCTCGCCCCGAAAAAGAACCGGGCCGGCAACACGATGACCATCGGCGTGCTGCCCGGGGCGAACATCGTGAGGCAGTACGCGCAAGACTCGATTGATGACCACGCTATCGAGAACATCTCGCTCCTGATGGAGATCAGGGACAACGCGATCCATTTCCACAATGTGGGCCGAGACCTGCATAAGAGGGTGCAGCAGGTCGGAGCCGCCGCGCTGCGCAACTTCGCTTTCGCTGCAAGGACATGGTTTGATCGCGACCTGTCCCAGTATCAGTTCGCGCTGATGCCCGTCGCCTTCGAGACATCGGCCGGAGTCATACAGACGGTCTTCGGTGATGACACCAAAGGCGCCGCTGGCAAGCTCGCGAAGCTGTTGGCCGATCAGGAGCGGAAATTTCCTTTCGAGGCTGCCAAGCCCTTCAACGTCGGCGTGGAGGTCGAGCTGAAGTTCGTCCGGAACGCCAACGCGCAGGCGATACCGGTCATCGTCTCGCCCAACGACCCTAATGCCATTCGGGTGACGTTGAGCGAGGAGGATATGCTGAAGCGCTACCCCTGGGACTACCGGACGCTTTGCAAGGCGCTACGGAAGACACCCAACTTCAAAGAGAACGAGCGATTTCACAAGCTGCGCAGACCCCTTGAGGACGATCCGCGGTTTTGTCGCGTCCGTCTCCTCGATCCACGGAACAAGAAAAGCTCAAAGCAGCGGTTTTACAGCCCGGCCATGCTAGACGAGATCGTGAAGCACTATGTTTGAAGGGCTGCGGCGCGATCAAGCAATACGTTTGAGAGATAGCCCGCCACCCTCAGCATGCATCTCTGCCTCGTCAGAGCCCTGCGAACGAGCCTTTGCGGTATATTCCCACCGAATTCCATAGGGACAGTGTATGGCCAACGATGGCAAGGACCTGCAACGTCTGATTCGCATCATCGAATCAGCGCGTGCGGCGGGCACGAACATCAAGATCGAGTCGCCGAAGTTCTTCGCGGACAAGGTGACGGGAAAACAGCGCGAGCATGATGTCGTGCTGACGATAACTCACGACCATCACGAACTCGTTGTCGCTCTCGAATGCCGTGACAGGTCAAGGCCGGTCGGAGTTGACGCGGTAGAGGCGTTTCACACTAAATGCAACGACACTGGCATCAATTCCGGCGTCATCGTCTCCTCAAAGGGCTTCCACAACACCGCGCGTACGAAGGCGCAGCATTACGGCATTCGCTGTCTGACGTTGGACGAGGTCGATGGCTTCAACTGGTTCAAGCCCACCGATCTCAATGTCTTTTCGGTCGAACTCATTCAAGCCAGGTTGTTTGTCGCTTTTGAGTCGATGCTCGACGTTCAGATTTCGGACCTGCTCAACTCAGAAGGGGAGCCGCTCACCAACGAAGCCATCAACGCCACAGCGTGCAGCTTTATCGACGCAAATCGGTCGAACTTGCCGAGAGACCTTGGGAAGCACGAAGTCCATGTCGACATCGTGCCCGGATTCAGCACGGTTATCGACGGCGTGACCCAGCACACCACCCGTGTGGTCATGACGATCGAATACGAGAATAGGATCACAAAGGCGCCATTCCAGTTACGCGACTACCGCGACCATGACAAGGACGACCAGATCACCCAATTCGCCGTCGCGAATGTCTCCATCGGCAATTTCAAGGCGGACTTCGTCACCTCCACCAATCCCGACGGCACGATAGTGGTCTCGGTTGTTCCAACACCGAAAGAATGAAGCCTATGGCTCACCAGCTCGCATTTCCCATCACCAAGGTCATCATCGACAATTTGTCCGTGGTCATGATATTCGCGTACTCACAGCCCCCGCTTCGTGAGTTTCGTCGGACCAGCTTCACTGGCAGTTGGGAGCACATCGACGAAGTCCTATTCACGATTCCCGAGCAGGTGGCCACGCGGGCCATGATCGAGCTCGTGCTGCTCTTTCGCACACTGGACGACCATGAAGACCTCGATGACGGGTCTCTGGGCTCTCCGTTCGGAACGCTTCACCTCAAGAGTGGGAACATTAGGCCCCTTTCGATACGAGATGTCGCGAACAAGATCATTCACGCTAAGAAGATCGAGTGGGTATTTGACAACCCCAAGAAACCAGTTGTGCTGACCACAGCGCACGACGAATCTCGGGAGAATTGGACCCACGCGGAGATCGATCTAAATACGTTCGCTGTCGGTTGCCGCATGATGACGGGCTAATGTCGATATCGAACAACAAGCCGCGCGACCACCATTACATTCCGGTCTTCTATTTGAAGCAGTGGCGCGGGCAGAACAAGAAACTGATCGAGTATACGATCAAGCACGGCAAACTCATCGCAAAGCCGGTGGGGCCGAAGGGCACGGGCTTTCAAACCGACCTCTATGCATTTCCCGAGCTGCCGCCCGACATGACGCAGCACATCGAAGACGTGTTCCTAAAGTACGCCGACAACACGGCATCGAATGCAATACAAATGCACCTCACGGGTCAAGATATCTGGACCGCCGAACTGAGAAGCGGCTGGTCGCGCTTCCTCATCAGCCTAATCATCCGCCATCCTGACGTGATGGTGGATTTGAGAACCGCAACCGTGAAGAGCTGGAAAGACACGGAGGCGTCAACGCAAGCAGAATACGAGAAGACGAAGGAGTCGCACTATCCTGCGACATTCGACGAATACATTGCGGCCATCGACCCGCTCATTCCTGTGAAGGTCAGTCTCAATGCGATCATCAAAGCGTTCGACAACGAGAAGCTCGGCAAGCATATCAACGACATGCACTGGTCCGTCATCGACCTGAGCAAAGGCGTTCACCGATTGCTGACTTCAGACCGGCCGCTTCAATATATGAATCTCGCTAACTCCCAAGGCTTCATCGCTCTGCCTATCAGTCCGACAAAACTTTTCCTTGCGGCAAACAGTCCTCAGTCGATCATGAATGTACGCAGTCAGAAGTCCGAGAAGGTCATCCGCGAGGTCAACCTCTTTGTCGTTTCGCGCGCCCGCCGATTTGTATTTGCTCAGGACGAGTCTCAAACCATCTTCATCAAAAAGCGTATTCATACTGCTATGGAGTCAGCTCCTATACCCTAAGACCTCTTGGAGTGGCGAGACGCTCGCAACCGCCATGTGGCCAACCTGGGCAGAAAGTTTAGCTTCAAAAACGCCTTCCGGTTGCATAGCTTGACGGTTGGGGGCCTGGAGCATGTCTAACATTTCTAAAGGAGCGGTACGGTCGTTTCAGCTGCTTAGAAATCCGTTTTTCGTTCTTAGAGTTGATCCGACCACGCCATTGGACCGGATTTCAGAAGCGGTCGAAGACGCATTAGCCGACGGCGAAGTGCCTGAAGCCGATATTGTGGCGGCTCGCGAGGCCCTCATTAATCCCCGCCAGCGGACTGGTGCGGAACTATCGTATCTGTTTGATACCCCGCCAAGTCACGTCGATCGTCTTGTAAGAGCCCTGAACGGCTCGACACCTTCAGCAATTCTGAAAGAAGCTGAAAGAACGGCTCCGCTTTCAAGATCGAATCTTCTTGCTGATGTTTCCGCCCGCTCGCCAGCATCGAGTGACGTACTTTTTTCGATCTTGGATGCACACGCTCAAATCTCTTCATCCGACCTCTTAGCGAAGATCCAGTCCGCGCGGCGTCAAGCCGGCATGGTGAGCCCCTCGCTGGAGGTCGTCGAGGAGGCGCTCAGTACACTGTACGAGCAGCACATCAAAGCCATGCTAGCCGGCCTCAAGAATGCCTACAGCGCGGCCGCCCCGCTCCGTGAGGGCACAAGGCGAATTCTAGCCGCGCCTGACGAAGATCGACTGCAGGCACTAGACAGACTGTTGCGAGCATACTCTCAGTTTGCCTCGTCGGAACTAGGCGAGCTTGAAGAACATATCACCCAACTTGTTGAACAGTTAAGGACGAGGCCAGCAACGACCGGGGATATTGGCGAGCTGTTGGACCATCTTCGACGATGGCTCAACTTGGCGCAGCCTTTGATCGACTCAGAGGCTCAAAAGGGACGGGATGAAACACGTTCTCGCCAACTTTGTTTTACGATTCGGAGTCTCTGCATTGATCGCGCTAACGAGCATGGCGATTTTGCTTCAGCGCTCTCAATCTCCGAAGTGGCCTCTGAGATATTTAGATCGCTTCCCAGGGCGTCCGAGCAGCTTGCTGAAGATGCTCAGTTATTGAAGGAGAGAATCACCGAGGGAAAAATTACGCCGCTCAAGAAATTCATAGACGGCGTATCGAAGTGGACCATCGCCGCTGACCTTGAGAACAGCGGTTTCGGCTCTTCTGCAAAAGGAGCGGCTCACGAACTTTGGAATCTGTTTCTGGCCACGGTAGCAGAACTAGAAGGCTCGAATCTCGCCGATCTGCCCTGGATATTGGTACGCGGCCTCGCGATCGATCTAAACAATGAGGAAAACTCTCCGGTAGCTGCGAGGGTAATCATTGAGCAGCTTCTTCGGTTGTCCCGCGACACCACTCCCTCAGCGGATTTTATTGAGAAACTTCGCGACGACCTTCGCGCCGTCACCAAGAATGCGAACGAGAAGCGGGTATTGAAGCTGGTAGAAAGCGGAAATACTTCGGCTGCGCTGCGGGGCCTAGATGAGGTTCTTCAAACCGATTTGCCGCCTGAAGATCGCGCCCTGTATAGCCAGCTCCGAAGCAAGCTACAAAGCCAACGGAATGTCCGGTTTGCAAAATGGGTCTTCTTCGGCTTGATAGCCGCCGCTCTTATTGGCGCGAATCTGTCGAATAATTCCGGGCCCTCGAGCCAACGCCCGGCCCCATCAACACGCCCAGTTGAAGCGCCCTCGCCGCCCTATCAAGTCCCGCGCCCCAGCAGCGATACCTTCCCGGCCCCCACCTGGACTCCGCCCACCCCTGCGGAACAGGCTGATCTGTCAGAAGTGAAGCCTCCTACTGGGTCGGGCAGTCTCCTCACCAGATCGAACATCCGATACTGCCGCTTCCAAAAGGCTAGATTAAAGAGCATCGAAGGAGACCTACGCAATTCCTTTGAGACGGACGAATTCAACAAGCTAGCCGATGATTACAACGCGCGTTGCTCCAACTTTCGATACTACGAAAACGACCTACGCATCGTCGAGGAGGAAGTAAGAAGCAGGGCAGCGACGCTAATCCAAGAGGGCCGCAGCATGTCGGCCACTTGGCGCTCGCGCCCAACGTCTTCAAGTGCCCCAGGACCGGGCTCTTCACCGTTCGATGCCAAGCCTGTCACGCCAACCGTACCAACAACGCAGCTGCCGCCAGAACTCCCTGGAGTGCCCGCTTCTAGGTCGGAGACATCCCAGCTAGACGATCCAGCAACAAACTTACTCGATCTCGACGTCGCGAACGCGGTGCAGAAGCGTCTTTTGGAGTTAGGGTTCTTTCGCGGACCGGTGAATGGAGTTTGGGGACCTCAATCGCGTAGTGCATTAAGAGCCTTCAAAAAGGCCAACAGTCTGCCGGCTGACGACATCTACGATGGTGCCACGGCCGGAAGATTGGGTTCGACCGCCGTTATCCGTGCGATGCCGGGAGGCAAACCCACGACACCAGCTGACCCAATCCAAGATTCCTATTATGCTCCGCGCGGCGGCGCGACTGTCAATCCGCTCAACCGCAACGACGCCGCGCGTATACACAACAAACTGCGAGAGCTGGGATACTATCGCGCGAGCAATAACAACCTCTGGAGTGCCGCATCGAGAGACGCTCTAAAGGAATTCAAGATGAGGAATGGTCTCGAAGCGAATGACGTATGGGATATCGACACCGAGCAACGACTCATGGCGGCCAATGCGCCTAGTACGCCTGCCGATCTAGAGGCTGCGTTTTCGGCTGTCGTTGCGGGCGCTTGGACAACCGACCTTCGGGCGTGCCAGGGTGCAACTGGGGGCTCGGATGCGCTCATAATGACAATGACGACGAAGGGCGCAGAAACGGACGGTGCACGATGCGATTTTCAATCTTTCTCGGGGTCCGGCGTCACCTGGAAGGTTGCCGCGGTTTGCACAGTGTCCGGCGAAACCAGAAAAGCGACCATCAGCCTCGCTCGTTCGAACGATACCCTGACGTGGTCAAGCCCTAAAGGCACCACCAAATACTTGCGTTGCCCCAGCTGAGAGGATCTCATTATGCCACTCCGCGAAAATGATCTCGTCGAACTAGCGTCTGAATATTGGAAGTTGGCGCGGGCTTTTGAACGAAGCATCGCGCTGACCCCGGACGCGCATCACAATCGCCTCAATGCGCAAGCTCGATATTCCAACGGAAGGTTAGACACGATTCTCGACCGAGCGGGGATCAAAATCACCACATTCGATGGCGCTGAATTTGAAATCAATCTGCCCGTAACTGCGGTAAACGCTGAGGACGTGAGTTCCGAGCATACGTGCATCGTAGAGCGCACCCTTGAACCCACGATTCTCCTGAATGATCAAGTGGTGCTCACGGGTAAGGTTTTTCTCGTAGAGAAGAAGGATCAGCAACAATGTATTTAGGCATTGATCTAGGCACGTCGAACTCGGCCATTGTTGGAAATAGTGGCGGCGAACTTCGTCATTTCAAAACCCCTGAAGGCACAGATGTGCTTCCGAGCGCAATCATGTTGGATCGTCGGGGCGGAATGTTGGTTGGCAAACGAGCCTATGACCAGGCAGCCTTTTCACCCGAGAGCGTAGCGCAAGGCTTTAAGCGCTTGATGGGCACGTCGAGTCCGATTCGCTTCGCAAACGGCACCACGATGACGGCCGAGGAAGCTAGTTGCGAGGTCATAAAAACCCTATTGGCCCAGGCTCGGATGAACGCTGGTGACTTCGGCATTGAAGGCGCCGTTGTTACCATCCCCGCCGCCTTCAACCAAATGCAGTCAGAAGCTACCATGAGAGCGGCCGCTGCCGCGGGCCTAACTCAAGTTGCCTTGCTACAGGAACCTATTGCCGCCGCTATGGCTTCAATCGCCCGTTCTTCGAACAAGAATGGGCAATTTCTCGTGTATGACCTTGGTGGAGGAACCTTCGATGCTGCCATCGTTCAAACAATATCCGGCTCCGCCACCGTCATCGCGCATGCTGGTATCAACATGCTGGGCGGCCGAGACTTCGATAGGGCTATCGTAAATTCCATAGTGCGGCCTTGGCTCCTTACTAATTTCGCTTTGGCTGACGACTTTCAGCGCGATGAAAAATATCAGCGGCTTATCCGGGTCGCACACTATCGGGCAGAGATGTCAAAGATTGCGCTTTCAACCCAGATGCATGACCGAATCTTCGCTGATGAAAGTCAGATCGGTGCACAGGATCGTAATGGGGTTGACATCTATCTCGACGTCGAAATCGATCGGGGTCAACTTGAAGAAATTGTAGTCGACGAAATTGATCGCTCAATTGAATTGTGCCGATCCCTTATTAAGGATGCAGGCTACAGCGCTCATGATATCGATCGGATTGTCCTTATCGGTGGCCCAAGTCGCATGCCGATTGTTCGCGAGAGGATCGCCGCGCAGCTCGGACTTCGGGTCGATCTTGACACTGACCCTATGACTTCGGTTGCCTTCGGAGCTGCCATTTTCGCAGAGAGCCGAGAGTGGACAAGTGACGGTGCTGCCGCAAAGGGGGCCCGTGCTACCTCGCAAACGAGTGACGTACGCTTCGACTATCCCGCACGAGTTTCATCTTCATCTTTTCGCCTTCGCGTTCGCGTTAACAATCCTCGACAGGCTTCCGGCTCACGTTTGCAGCTAAAGAGCGACGGTGGATGGGTGTCAGGGCAGTACGATTTGAACAGTGCAACCGAGATTCGCGATGTTCCGTTAGCCCATCGCGGTGAAAACCGCTTTGTCGTGGAAATCACGGATGTCAGTGGAGCCAGCACGCGTACTGACATTTTGGTTTTTCGCACCGACGCAAGTGCGGCGGGAATGCCCATGACACATAATCTGGCGGTGAAAGTCCTGGAGAGCACGGCTAGCGCTGAACAGAACACGCTTCACACGATCGTTAAACGTGGGACTATTCTGCCTAAGCGGGGCGCGGAGCAATTCAGAGCATCACGAGACCTGCGATCAGGAGGCGACGGATATCTCGACTTCGAAGTATATGAGCAAGCTGACGACGTGACTGACCCGTCTTTGAATCTGGCGGTGGGCGGGATCCGCATCAATGCGTCTGATTTGGCCACTGGCGACATCGTCCGACGAGGTGATCCAGTAATCATTCATTGGTCAATCGACGAAAACGGCTTATTCAACTGCAAGCTTGAGTTTCCGAAGATTAGCCAGACGTACGAAACTGGGAAAATGTACGTCTCAGCGGAAGGACACCGAAGTTACGATGGTTCGGAAGGGCAACGATTGGCAACAGAATCCCTAGCAAAGGCCCGAGATGACGTGGAAGGTCTAGAGCGGGCGCTTGGGACTGATGTTTCGGAGCTTGCTGGAGGTTTGCGATCAAGGATGGGGAAGTTGCGAGGAACGCTGGAGCTTGCTGCCGACGCTGATACTCGCAAATCAGTCTCCGAAGATGCTCGGCTGATTCGACAGGAAGTGGCGAGAATTAAGAATCGACCAGAGTTTGTTCGCAACAGTGTGCGGGCGGAGGTTGATCACTTCGTTGAGGGGTTCGCACTCAGTGTCGCATCGGTTCTCGATGAGCGAGTCAATACACAGGTTCAGCGGCTCGCTGCTTTGGCAAGAGAGGCACTTAATAGATCTGGACCTCACTCCATTCTGGACGCTCAACGCTCTCTCGATGAGATTCGGAGTATTGTCTTCAGCTCCCTCGCCAAATTGCCTGACTTTTGGATTGCTCGGTTTGAGTCCCTCGCTGAGAATCGCGCGGCCGCTATAGACAAACAGCTTCACGATGACCTGGTTCGGCGAGGGACCGTAGCGATTCAGAGTAGCGATCCTGATAGTCTGCGAGAAATCACCTTCAGACTAACCGACAACTTGGTGCAATCGTCGGAAGTTGGCAGAGGAGAGATCCTTTCGGGAATAACAAGAGATTAGCTAGATCGTGCATTTATCGCAATGTTACGACTCAGACGTTGTCTGACAATAGCTAAGTGGTCAGTGACGGGCGTGCGCTCAAGGATGTTGGCATTGCGGCTGGAGGCCTGTCGTTCTGTGCGCTTGTTATCGTCGCATCGATTTTGCTCGGTCCGATCATCGTGATCGTCATCATTGTGGTGGGCGGGCTCGTTGTCGCGAGTGAGCGCCATCGCCCGTGTCGTTTGAGAGCCGCGTTGCCGCTCTTGCCTTTTTGAAGCTGAGTGTCTTTATTTGGGAAGCTTACCTGTTCGGCACCTTTTGGGTGTTATGCTCAAGTTATTCAGAGTCGTGAATCATGCTGTTAGACGACGATGATTTTGATGGCGATTTCGGGTCGGACTTCGCCGAGAACTTTCTTTTCAAGACCCCGCTTTACAATTCCATCAAGCTCACCGAGCGGCGGAGAGACATTCTCTTCAACGAGGAGGATTTGCGACTTGACGGATTTTGCCCCGGATGTAGTGAGCGGAGGACATTTGCCAAACAATCGGGCTCCGTACCTCACGGGTTCCAGTTCACATCGCACGAAACGTACGTCAC
This sequence comes from Bradyrhizobium zhengyangense, assembly GCF_022012555.1. NCBI lineage: Bacteria > Pseudomonadati > Pseudomonadota > Alphaproteobacteria > Hyphomicrobiales > Nitrobacteraceae > Bradyrhizobium > Bradyrhizobium zhengyangense. The sequence goes on from NZ_JAKLTZ010000002.1 coordinate 906,685, forward strand.
CTACGTAATCAAGTGCACGCGGCATGAACATCATCGGCTCAGGTTTTATATCCATGTGGGCCGAGCGGACTTAGCGAAGATCGGTCAGTATCCTTCGTTCGCGGATATTGCAATTGACGAGAGCAAGCAGTTTTCCAAGCTCCTGACGGCCCAGGACAGAGGTGAATTTCATAAGGCTCTCGGCCTTGCTTCTCATGGCGTCGGAATAGGTGCGTTCGTCTACCTGCGCAGGATATTCGAGCGGCTCATAAATTCGCGCTTTCAGGAGTACAAGGAAGCGGAGGGCTGGGACGAGAAGAAGTTCAACGAATCCCGCATGGCCGAGAAGATCGACATGCTCAAATCCCACCTCCCGGCGTTCCTCGTCGAAAACCGGAGGATCTACTCCATCGTCAGCTTGGGCATCCACCAGCTTAGTGAGAACGACTGCCTTGCCTTCTTTCCAATCCTCAAGCGATCGACCCTCTTCATCCTCGAGGAGGATAAACAGAAAAAGGAACGCCTTGCGGAGGAGGACGCAGTGCGAAAAGCTATTGCGTCCTTTAAGCCCAAAGACTAGCCCGAAGGATTCTCATAGGCCATCAAGAACTATTGCCGTCTCATCTCGTACGCGCTGAATTGATGGGTTGATTGAGCTGTTCGATACCCACGTCGAGAGAACTTAAAGGGCGAGGAGCCCAAGGCGGTTTGAGCGACCCGAGCAAACATCACTACATTCCGGTTTTCTATCTCAAGCAGTGGGCTGCAAACGGCTTTCTATGCGAAATGCGCAAGGTGTGGGGCAAGGTCGTGGCCCATTCCAAGGCGCCTGATGGCACTGGGTATCAAAAAGACCTCTACAAGATCGACGGCGTCCCTGCCCAGCTCGCACAGTACTTCGAGCGAAGCTTCATGCAGATGGTCGATGCTCAAGCGGCCACTTGCATACGGCGGCTTGAATCGGGCTCTCGCAGGCAGTGGAACGCGGCGGAGCGCGACGCCTGGGTGCGGTTCATTCTCTCCCTAATTTTCCGCAACCCGGAGGCCGTCGCTTTGGTCAAGGACGAGATGAAGCGGCTTTGGGCGGAAGGTATCGACAGCATCAGGAAAAACTATGACAAACAGCGACAGCCGGGTGATCCTGTAACCTTCGACGAGTTTCTAGCCAAGACCGACCCCCACGCTCCAGCGGTGGCGGCTTCAAACTTGCTGCAGCAGATGATGAACAGCGAACCGGTCGCTAACGGGATCATGGACCTCAAATGGGGGCGCGTGAATTTCCCTCATTCCCGGCACACCCTACTGACTTCGGACCGGCCGCTCGACATGCCCTATGGCCTTGGAATGAAGGAATCTTACGTCGTGTTGCCCATAGGACCCCGCATGATCTTCACGGGCACCCACGAACCGTTGAAGCTTGCGGGACTTTCCCCCGCGAGGCAGACCGCGATGGTTCGGGAGATAAACGAGCGCACCGTCCGACAGGCCCGGCAGTACGTATGGGGAGTTGATGACAGCGCCCTAAGCTTCGTAACCAAGTACATCTGCACCCTACCCGATCGGCAACTGATTTCCGACCGAACCAAGCAACTCGCCGAGAAACAGGCCCGGGGGGAGACCTGACCAAGGAGGTTGAGGTGCCTCGCCGATACCGCAACCGCGTCAATCGTCATGCACCGCGGAAGCTACCGGGCCAGTGAGCCTTCACGCTTTCAACTGCATAGCCTATCCCCCAAAAGCCCACCTTGCGGTTGTTTTCTTGGTTCAATACTATTGCGATGTTAGTTTGTTCACTGGGGAAGCGACAATGGCAAAAATGAGCAAGAAGTCCGCGAGGAAGGGTGTAAAGCGCGTAGGGAAGGCCAAGAAGGCCGCCAAGAAGAGCGCAGCAAAGAAGACAAAAAAGGTCAGGAAGTCGAAGGGCGGGATCGGCGGATTTTCTCGACCGCAGTCATGATCCGGGGCTGCTGGGCGGCATGCTCTACCAGTCAACAGGATCGAGTTCCTGTGCCGTCTGTGCAGTCGGAAATCTTTTATGGTTCTACGGCGTCGAGCGTGAGCGCCAACATGTCATCGATCGATTTCACAACCCTTCGAACAGAAAATTTCCTTACGTCACTCATCCGAGGCTGCTGGATGTCGTAGCCAGTTTCTTACCGCGCAAACCGCTCCAGTGGCGTAAGTTCACTACATTTTCGGTCGAACGACTGACGCCAGTCCTGGCCCACGAAACTGAGCAAGGACGCCCTGTGCTGTTGACGTTTCACATGCGTCACGTGAGGAAGGATTGGGCTGGCATCCACTGCGTATTGGTGGTGCATGCAGATGGCGCTGGCATTCATGTCATCGACTCGTTAGGACGTCGCGGAAGAGCGGGACCTAATTCGACGATTCTTCCCTGCAAGTCCCCCCATGGATGGCGTGTCGCGGGCGCTCCCCTGATCGTAAGTGCGGCACCGGCCCGCATCCTCCTCGGTTTACCTCGATCTCTAGAGAGTCCCGCGAGATTTCCATGAAAGTCATTCCCGACGCCTTATGGGGACTAGCCTCGCAGTCCAAATTTCACGCCTTCCATCAAGGCTGTCATCCGAACTTCTTCCAGCACCTGGAGCGGTTTCTGACCGCCACAATGGACGAGGTTCGGCTCACCGCCTCAAATCGTGTGGTGTTGGAGGTTCTCTCCACCATTGGCGTTGCCGATTTCGGTCAATTTCGCGATGCGGTGCTCCGGAGGGAGATTTCTGGCACCATCGAATACGAAAAACAGCGGGATCACTCATCGCACACCCTCTACAACTACCTGCTCGGTTGGTACTTTTTCCTGCACAGCCGAAAGCTGCGCGACGCTCTCGCCGTCGAGTTCAGAAAGCGCGGGGTCCCCAACGCTGCCCACCCGACTGAGCCATTCCAGACAGGCTCAGCCTTCTTCGGCTGCGTCTGGCAGTACGTCTCGCTCTTGCACGATATCGGATATATGTTCGAGGGGGGCCTAGCGCGGATGTCCCTCGAAGATTCTAGTAAGCAAGCGGAACTCGGCGCACACGTTGCCCGGCACTACTTCAACCGGGCCATATGGCTGGACTATAACATCGACTTGGTCGACACGCGCAAGCGTCTCTTCAACGAGCTTGGCGGCGATCTGGCTCCGCCAAAGTTTGATCGGACCGGAACGCTGGGAGACATCGCCGACGGACTTCGCACTGTGGGTGGCTTGAACGAACTATTCTCGGCCGTCAACAGCAGCCTTCCGCCGGCCGTTACGGGCCCGGAATTGGCCGACTTTTCCGGTGACAGCTTCGATCTCTGGGCACACCATTACGAACGATTTGGCAACCCGGGGATGGCGCGGCGATTTCGTTCTCTCCGAAAAGTGTTCAATGGGTTGATCGACAGCGGTCTCCCAAAGCCGAAGGTGCGCATTCTCGACCACGGCGTCGGTGGCGGCCTGCTTCAACTCCTAGCGTCGACGTACTACTACCGTCTTCGCGCCGCAGCGCTGCAAGTGAACCCTCCAACCCCGCTCGTCCAAAAAGTCATCGACGCTGGGGGATGGAGCCCGACTTTTTGGTGGACTGGTGTCGTATGGGGAACGGCAGCATCTGCTCTCCACAACGTCCAACAGCAAGATGACGCGAATGAATTGGACCCCGAGTGGCCCGGCAAGCTCGCGCTGGACGACGATCCCATCGCCTATCTCGGGATTCTTGTCGACGTTATCCAGGAATGGAATCGATATTCCGTTTTCAAGCGGCTCGATGTTGATCGGGAACCCATTCAAGGAATCGAGGTTGAGCTTGGCTTCCGAAATGGAAAGATCATTGTGCGGTTCAAGGAGCCGAATGCCGTGGACCGCGCAAAGGAAGTCCGCAAAGGCCTCGACAAGTCATTGTCGGCTTGGTCGGATATTGTGGAAATTCGACCGTAAAAAATGGCCGCGGCTGGCCCTCAGCCCGCCGGACGGTGCGTGACACCGGGTTCCCGGCTCCTATGCCCCTACGACGCCACGCGCTCGGTGAACGGACTGAAGAGTGATGCGGTCGAGGTCGCGCATCTTGAGCCCGAACACGTCGGCCAGCGCGTAGCAGGTGGTCCTCCAGCGTGCCGGTTCGGTGCTCGCCAGTGTCGCGATGCAGGCCCAACCGGCAGCTAGGGCGCAATCGACGGCAGCTCGACGTTCGAACTCAACCATACGCTCGGAGAGCGGCTGCTTGGAGGGCTTGGCAGGGTTGGTGGACACCTCGGAGCCCTGGATGAGGAACATGCTGTTGATGAGGTCATCGAAGCACCCGGCAGCGCGTAAGGGGGCGCTAGACGGGCCACCGTCGAGGTCACTGTCCCTGGTGGAGAGCACTGCAGCGGTCGAGGTCGGGTCATCGCCCCGGTCTTGAGCGTGGGCCATCGCCCTCAGCGCGCAGGCGAACGTCGCCGCATGGCTGGCGAGAGTCGCCTCCACGCCCTTGGCCCTCAGCGAGGTCGCCAACTCGTCCACGTCCCGACCAACGTCGGCGTTGCCGCGCGCGGGGAGGAACGGCAGGGCGGCCGCAGCTTCCTTTGTCAGTCCGTAGTGCGCGCCGTTGGTCAGGAAGCCGGACGGGATGACGACGAGCTCGGTGCCGTCGGACTTCGGGGTGCCCCTCCTCACGCCCATGGGAGCGCTCCTCCAGTTGACGCGGACGTTGGGGTTGCGAGCGTGACATGAGAGGTCGTCGCGGGTGCTGGGGGCGCCGGCGGTAGGGTCGTGGCGAACTCCTCCAGTGCCCTACGCAGGACGCACGATAGTGGCACGCCCTCACGCTCCGCTGCGGCCTCGTAGGTCGCTGCTAACGTCCTGGTCAGGCCTACGCTGACGATTTTTCGGCTCATGTCGTTCCTTCTCCTCGTTTCCGCTTGCAACTGCCGATGTTGGGTGTTTACGCGCAACATCGGCACCAACATCGGCAGTGATTTCGTCCTACGTTTTACAGGGTGTTTGCCGATCTTGCCGATGTTGCCGATATTTTGGGAGTTCGAATGAAACGGAGGAAAGTCTATGCACCTGAATCCTTACACGCCCTCCGAGGGCGTTTTTCGCGTCCGAGCGATTGGGGAGAAAGTACCCGGAAACAGCGGCAACATCGGCAGTACCCCGTAAAACATGATGCGAAACCGCTGCCGATGTTTGGATGAACATCGGCAGTTCGGCGAACATCGGCAGTGGTGTGCGCGTAAAGGGCACGGTCACGAGGCGTCACCCGCGGACCAGCGGAGCCACGACGGGACAGTGCCGACAATTTCGCCGGTCTCCCAATTCACCGCGATGCGGGTCTTGGTTACGAACGACTGGCGCGCTTCGATGAGCGTCGGGAAGACATAGCCGCGGACCATGGTGCCGCCCGAACCATGTTTGAAACGTACCTTGTGCACGTCAAGCACCTTGGGGAGGCGGATGCCGAACGAACGGACGTCGATGTGGCGTGCGGCGTCCCGTCCGGACTTCTCAAATGCTTCGAAGAGTTCGGGCGTAGGGAGGCGCATCCCCGCCCCTTCCTCGGTCCAGAACCCGGTCCCGCCCGTCAGGTGGTCGAAGACGAACTGAGCGACCGGTTCTAGCGTCCGGGCCTGTTGCTTGGCCCGTGCCGCGTTCTCATAGGGGAAGAACCGACCGTCCCCGACATCGAACTGCCGAAGCTCCCAGAAGAGACGGGCGAGCCCGCCCTGTTCGTACATTTCGGCGCGGAGGGCACCGAAGTAGGCGTCACGCTTCTCGCGGTTTCCGCCGAAATGGTCGGCCACTTCAAAGACGGTGTGACGGCGGTCGGAAAGCTCCGCATTGATGACATGTTCGTCGTTGCTGGCGTAGATGTACCGGGAGTAGCTGTCGATTGTGAACCCGTCCTTGCCTTTGGACTCGTAGTGGGCGCTAGGCGACGTGATGCTGCTCTTGACCTGCCCGTTGCGGGCTTTGTCGCCGGTCCAGAACGCTTCGTCGAGCAGCACCACAATGGCGAGGGCGAAGTGGCTGGTGAACTGCCCGGTCACCCGGTCCATGTTGTCGACCGCGATGAAGTGCTTGGGGTTGAACAGTGCCCCAACTATCTCAGCAAGCGTGGTCTTACCGACGCCCTGCTCCCCCGTAAGGGCGAGGGCCACACCGGGCTTCTCCCAAGGGCGCTGCACGAGGTGTGCCAGCCAGCGCCACACCCATTCGAAGCCGCGACGGTCGCCCCCGCAGATGATGTCACGTAGGTAGGCCTTGAACTTCTCGCAGCTCCCCTGCTCGCACGGCTCGCACGAGAACCCGCGCCACAAGTTGAATGCGTTCGACGTAACGGGCTTCCCGCCGGGACGCTTACCCATCGGGGCGAACGCGAGGTTGTCGTAGACGTGGCGGTACTCGGATTTGTACCACCATAAAGGCAGGTTTACCGTGAACGGCTCGCCCTCCTTGCCCTCATCGTCAAAGGACGGAAGCTCGACGTTGTACGTGTTGTAGATGGCGGAGAACGCGGTCGTGGAGAGGAGGCCTACGGACGTGTCGACTTGGCTGAGGTGGCGGCGGTCGAGCAGGAGCAGGTTGGCCCCATCGCGAATGGCGGCGTGGCGGTAGGAGAAAGCTTTGCGAGTGACCGCATAGGCAAAACCCGCGTCAGTCTTCGTGCCCTTGATGGCATCTAGTTCGTCCCACAGTCGCTTGTCGGTCTCCGGGTCGAAGTCCTCAACCGAGTGTGGCGGCTCGGTGCCGGGCATTTGGAAGATGCGGCCGTGGTGCGCCCATGAGAAAATGCGGTCCTTGTAGACGATGGCGATGCTGTCGTTACCATAGCCGGGGTCGAGCGGGTCGCGGCAGTAGAGCTTGCGCTTTCCCCCGTCCGTCAGTTCGTCATAGCGGCGGCCCAGCTCCCGCGCCGTGAGGGTACCGACGCCCACAACGTCAATCATCTCCGCGCCCCTCAGCATGAACGTCGGGTACCCTTCCTTGGAGCGGCCGACCGAGTTGATGGAGCGCGCCCACGCGGGGTTGGCCTTCAGGAACGCGGCCTCACGCTGCTTGCTCAGCGCCTTCACGTCGGGGCGGTTCTTCAGGTCCTTGACGATGGTGTCGTGCTTGGTGCGCTCCGCTGTTGTGAGGTCGGGGATGGCGGTCTTGGTGTCGAGGAATTCACCGTAGACGTGGTGCGGCGCCGGGCGGTTGCGCAGCTCATAGCCTGGAGGCGTCATGGCCGGGCACGAGAAGACAGGGCGCGCTATGGCTGAGAGGGAGGCGTCCACGGGTGAGCGGATGTGGACTGTACCGGCGGCGTCGACGAAGGCGTGACCGTGGCCCAGCAAGACGGAGCGTTCGGAGAAAGCCTTCAGCGCGCGAAGCATGTCTGACATGTCCTTGATGGCGAAACGGCAGTGCGTCCCTTCTGAGCGTTTGTGGACCTTGCCGGTGGCAATTTCCGTCAGGTCACCGTGCGAGCCGGAGGGGTGGGAAACGGCGTCAGCGTTCGCCAGAGCTGGGAAGATATTGATGAGATCTGCGTGGTAGGCGGCGGGGCCCCTGTACTCCAGCGCCGGGAAGCAGTCCTCAGAACCGCGGGGGTCGAGGTCGCAAACCAGAATGCCAGGAACGTCCTTGCGGTACTCGATGTGTGCGCCGCTGCGGGTGAACGACGCGTCTCCGCTGATACCGTACTCGACGACCTCACCAACGTTCTTACCCTTCGGCAGGCCCAGCATGACGTAGTTCTGCGGGTTGGTGAGCGAGGCGGTGAAGTCGAGCGGTTGCATCATCATCGCCAACTGGCCGCGGGAGGTGCCGTGCGCGTTCTTGCCCACGCTGCCGTCCGGATTGACTACGTACTCCTTCGCCCCACATTTGTTGGAGTCCATCGCGAAGGTGAAGGCCACTTGCTTGTGTCCCGCAGCCAGCTGAGCCGCGGTCGGAGATGCGACCGGAGCCAGCGGGTTGACAGGCGTCGGCGCGGCGGGCTGTGACGCGGTAACCCACGGAGCGGGCGGTGCTGGCACAGCGGCTTGCTTGAACGGCTCCGACTTCGCGGCTTCGCGTTCGGCAAGGACGGCCTTTGCGACCTCTACGGTGTCGGCCGGACCGCAACCGCAATAGCCGGTCTTGGGGTCAGCGGTGATGGCGCGGAGCTGGTCGTCAGTCACCGCGGAGTTGCGAAGTTGAGCTGCGAGGTTTGTCTTGTTCTCGTCAGTTTTCGCGTGCATATGTAGTGTACCTTTTAGTTTCGACTTCGCGCCGGTCGGGGTTTTCTTTTGGGATTGCCGGGCGTCGCACACAGAGCGGGGTGGTGGGTCTCAGGCCTTGTCGCTAAGGGCGAGCAAGCTCGTTCTTCCTTCTCAGTTGTCGGCCGCGGCAAATAGGGCCAGATGCTCAGACGACCAGATGGGCACGGTGGTCGCGGTCTCGCCCTCCCACGGCAAGCGGAACGTCGACGGCGCCAGCGGCACGCGCCTGATTTCGGTGACGCGAACCACGCGACCGCGGCCGGGGAAGATGACGCGATGGGAGACGCGACAGCGGGACATCAACGCACCGTCTCGGTGCCGATAGTGTCCTCAGTGATGCCAAGAGCCTTCTTCAGAGCGGCGGTAGCATTGCGTATGCGGGCCTTCAAAGCAGCGTTCTCGGCCTTCAGGGAGGCGATGAGCGCGGCGTCCGTCTCGGCCTGCTCGGCCGGCTTGAGGAGATGGTCGCGCATCATGCAGCCTCCCCGGTCTTCTTGCGGCCGGCGTTGGGGCGACGCGTAGAAGGCATCTCGGCAGTGCTCGTGACGCGCCTATCAAGCATCCAGGCGTCAAGATCTTCCTTGAAGTAGCAGACGCGCTTGCCGATGCGCGCGAACTTTGGCCCTTCACCGGAGATGCGCCATTTCGCCAGTGTTGCTGGGGAAACGTCGAGATAGTGGGCAGCGGCTTCGGCCGTTCGCCTTTCGAGTGCAGTCATGTGAAACCCTCGCGATTAACTTTCGAGGGCCTCAAATGCTCACATGAGGAATTCGAATAACAGGACGGGTCTGGAGCTATTTTTGTCCGGTTTTTGGTGGCCTTCCGTCAGGGCGCGAGAGACCGAGCGTCTTCCTATCGCGCCGGTACATCCTCGACACTGCTTCGTTATCGTAATCCGGTGGTCCCTCGGCCTCGACCTCGCAGACGCGCTTGTGGGCTGTGCGGACCTTCTTCTCGTTCTTGCTCTCTGGAATACTGCCATCGTGTGCGGCCGCCATGATGATGTGACCAAGTATCTTGGCCGCTTCCACTTCGGGCAGCGTGCGCAGGAGGTGGAGCGTCCCGCGATGCACGAGCACGGACTCGGGTAGCTCCGCGTTCACGTCTATGAGGCTGGGGTCAATGAACAGCCGACGTCGCTCCGTCGGTTTCGGCAACCCGCATCTCTCGGTCTTCGGCTTTTTCTTTTTGGTCTTCGGCTTCGTCGCCAGCTTCCTCTGCTTAGCGTTTGACATGCTTCAATTCCACGATTTCGGCGTCGCCGCCCCCACCGACACCGAGGCGGCTCGCAATCTCAGAGCCCACACGTTCGGCGGCGCGTCGTAGCGGGTCATCGGCAAGGTGAGCGTACCGCTGCGTCGCCTGCACCGATTTATGACCGAGGAGGGCGCCAGTGATTTGCAAGCCAAGGCCCGACGAGGCCGATACAGCGCCGGCTGTGTGGCGCAAATCGTGGCCGCGGACATCGGGCAGGCCGGCTGCGGCACGAACGCGTTGCCACGCTCGCTTGATGTCGGCGCGGGGCTTATTCTCCACCGTCGACGCGATGACGAAGCGGCCGATGCGCGGCAGCTCGCTCAGAATTTGCAGCGCAGGGGCGTTGAGGATGACTGGCCGGCGACCCCGCTTGGCCTCACTCAGGTTGATGACACCGCGCTCGAAATCGACACGCGTCCATTCGAGATTGAGGACTTCGCGCAGGCGGCAGCCGGTGAGCAGCAGGAGCCGGATAGCCGCTGCCGCGAACTGGTCGATGATGACGCTCCGCGATCTAGGGTCATCGCCAGACTGCACCGGCAGGCCGACAGTCTCGGCTTGGCGGATGGCTTCACCGAGACGCGTCAGCTCCTCCGAAGTCAGGAAGCGTTCCTTGCCTTCCTCGACGACACGCTCCACTTCGGTTGCGGCAGCTGGATTGTGACTCTTCTGGCAATGACCGTTCTTTCCCGCCCACGTGAACAGGCTGGAGAGGACGCGAAGGGTTTTGTTGCGCTGGGCAGGGTGCTCGTGCAGGGCTTTGGCGACGCGTCCAATTGCCGCCGTGTTGATGTCATCCAGCGCGTGGCTGCCGATCCGGGGGATGACGTGCAGGCGAAGGGCGCGGGCATAGCCGTCTTGCGTGCTCGCCTTGCGCTTGGCGGCCTTCTTCGCCTTAGCCTTCTCGTCCATGGGGTCGAAGCCGAGCCAGAGCTTGGTCACGTCATGCAGGCTGAGCGCAGCCCGCCTAGCGGCTCTGTCGGCGGCCGGGTCTATTCCCCGGTTCACGGCGGCGAGCAGTTGCTTGGCCTCGGCGCGGGCCTGCGATGCGTTCCACGTCTCGACACGGCCGATGGTGACGGTCTGGCTCTTGCCCCGCCGGCTGTATTTGACGGCATAGCTCTTGGCGCCGCTGGGTTGGACCCGGAGGTACAAACCCGGGAGTGCGTCATCCTTGAACCACTGTTCGCGGTCGGTGGGTTGCACGGCGACGACGCTGGCGTCGGTGAATTTCATGGCGCGTGGTCCGCGAGAAGGCTGCGAGAAGCGTGTGAGAGAATTCGAAGTGAATTCGCAGCAAACCAAACTACGCTTAAGGGCTTGATACAAGCGAAGAAATCAATTCAATGGAATTCGATGGAATATCAGTTAGTTGGCTGCCCCAACATTCGTAATGACGGGGTCGGGGGTTCGAATCCCTCTTGCGGCACCAGCCTTCGCAGGCTGCGCCTGCTTCGGCTCGGCAAGCCGCTTCGTAGTGAAGGCCGCCACGCCATAGCCCGAAGGGCGACGGCGGGCTCCCCCGTTTTGCTCGATTGGTACAGGCCAGCTTCAAGGCCGTGCTTAAGCTCCGCGTGATTCTCCTCACATAATCTCGCGCGTCTCTCCCCTAGTGTCCCCTCACGCAAACACGGGGAGATTTCACATGCGCAAGATCATTCTGGTTGCGGCCATGGTTCTGGTCTCTGCATCGGCCCAGGCGGGCGGCGCACGCAGCCTCTCGCTGGCCTCGGCCAACGATCAGGCCCCGGCACCGCAAGGCACTGTCGCGCCGCCGGCCAACACCACGCAGGTGAGCGAAGTCGCTCCGGTGGCTACGGCTCCGACCTATGTCGATCGTCCGACGGCGGTTTCGACCACCGCGCCAGCTGCGACCACAACCACATCGACATCATCGCCTGCTGCGGCCCAGCCTGCGCCGAAGACGACGAAGGTGGACAAGCCCAGGCATCACAAGACCTGGACCGAAGGCCGGATCATCAGCGAACTGCATCGCCACGGCATCTACTGGTAAGCGACGGCGCTCCTCCCAAAACAAAATGGCCGGGCTGAGCCCGGCCATCGCATTCTCGTCGAACCTCAAACGCCTAGCGTTGCGAGACGGTCTGCACCACGCTCGACACCGGGCGCGCATTGGTCGCACTGCTGGACCCCGGCACCTTCAGCTCCTTGAGGATGGCTTCGTCATACTCAGGAAGCGATTCGAACGTCGTCTTCGCCTTGATCTGCACGACCTTGTAGCCACCGGCCTTGAGGCGCGCGAGCAGCGTCGGCAGTGCTTCGCCGGTGCGCTTCTGGAAATCGTGCATCAGGATGATGCCCTTGCCGAGCTTGTCGAGCTTGGTCATCACGTTGCTGATGATCTTGTCCGGCGTGCTCTCCTTGCGGAAGTCGAAGGAGTCGAGGTCGGTCGAGAAGATCCCGACATTGCGGGTGCCGAGATAGCTCACCAGCGCCGGATTTTGCGACAGCTGCGGGAAGCGGAAGAACGGCGACGGATTGGTGCCGAGCGCCCATTTCACGGCGCTGAAGCCCTTCTCGATCTCATCCTTGGCCTGCTGCTCCGTCATCTTCTTGCCGGCGAGATTGACGTGCGACCAGGTGTGCGTGCCGACCGTGTGGCCCTGGGCCAGAACCTGGCGCAGGATTTCCGGATGCCAGCTGGCGTGCTTGCCGACCGAGAAGAACAGGCCCTTGGTGCATTCATCGGCCAGAGCCTTCAGCACCGCCGGCGTGTTGTGCGGCCAGGGGCTGTCGTCGAAGGTCAGCACGACCTCCTTGTCGGCGAGGAAATCAAACTGCTTGTACTGTTCGAAGCCGAAACCCGGGCCGCCGGTGGTGTCGATCTCGACCACGCGCGAGACGCCGAGTGCATTGGGATTGGTGCAAGTCGTGTCCTGAACTGGTGCCACCGCCGGTGCCGGCGCGGGAGCAGGCGCTGCGGCAGGAACGGCAGGCTTGCCCGCGATCGCCGCGGTGGTCTCGACATCATCCTTGGCGGCAAGCTTGACCGGCGCCGGCAGAGGATCGGCGGCACGGGCGGCTGTTGTTTTGGGGGCGCCCTGGTCGGCGCGCGCGGAATAAAAGTACCAACCTCCGGCGATCACGATCGCCGCAACCACACTGGCCAGCATCAGGCCCAACGCATTACGCATCGCTACTCTTTCCAATTACGCAACCAAACCAGCGGAATTTCCCGCGTCGCGAGCCATTAATGCGAAGGAACAGTTAACGTGACACCAACACGACAGCGGTTGCAGAGGAATTTCAGGCGGGTGCGCCAAAGTGACCGAGGTCACAGTGGGTGGGCCGCCCGTGACCGTCATCACAGTGGAAACTGTTTTGCTGGAGCATCGTAGTTCCCATCGACAACGGGCCCGCTGCGGCGGCGCCAATGGGAGCTGCAAATGACCAAGTCGTTCACTGCCAAGATCACTGCAAAGATCCGCGACACCAGCCTGGCTCTGGGCTTTGCCGCCATCGTCTCGATCGTCTCGACGACCTCGAGCTTCGCCTTCTCGGCCGAGGCGCAGCAGATGTGCACCGGCGACGCCTTCCGCCTGTGCTCGTCAGAGATCCCCAACATTCCGAAGATCACGGCGTGCATGATGAAGCATCGCACGGACCTGAGCGCCGGCTGCCGCGCGGTGATGGACAAGGACCTCGCCAAGGGCGCGTCACGCAAGGTTGCTGACGCTCAGGACGGTCAGTAAGCGCGCAGCGATCGCGACGTTTGCGTCGTTAGCTCCCTGCCGATGTGCCCCGGCGCCATGCCGGGGCCACGCGGTGGTGCCAGTCGACCTGCGCCATCCGTCTCCCAATAAATCCGTTGCGGCCTTGGGATCGTCGCACTAGCTTCGCCCGCACATCTTGAGGGTATGAGGCATTCCGCGATGGCCAGATTTCTTTTCATCATTCCTTTGGTCCTGTGCGCTTCCGGCGCCTCGGCGCAGCAGCAGCCCGGTCACGATGCCTGCGCGCGCGACGTCACGCGCCATTGCCGCGCCGTGATGAGCAATGGCGATAGCGCCGTGCTCGCCTGCCTGAAAGAGCACCGCGCGCGCCTCAGCAAGGCCTGCGACAAGATGCTGACGGATCACGGTCAGTAGCGATCGGGGCTACGAAGCGTCTAGCGACTGATGCTGCTCCCCGCAGCGGTCGCGACAACGGGCAGCACTTCGCTTGCCGCGCGATCCGGCGTCTCTTCCTTCCAGCGTACCGAGCCGAATGGCCGCTCCAGCATGCGGCGGATCCGCACCGGATCAGAGCCGATGTGGAAATCGATCGCCTGCTGATGCAGCGCGCGTTCGGACTGGGTCGAGCGGTTGCGCTGGCGCAGATAATCGAACCAGGTCGGGCAGTGATAGCGCTCGGTCCACAATTCGGGATCGGCAATGTCGCGCGCGATCGACCAGCCATAGGCGCCGTTGCGCTGCCGGGAGAGCTGCACGTCCTGCATCACATTGTGGAAGGCGCGCGCGTTTTCCTGGGCGACGCGATATTCGATCTCGACCACCAGCGGGCCGCTGCGCCCGGTGAGCGACAGCTTGACTTCAGGATCGGCCAGCACGTCGGCATCCTCGTTGCGGGCGCCGACGCGCGGCATTGCAAGCCAGATCCCCAGGAGCGGCGAGACCAGCATCAGGCTGGCGGCCGTGAGCAGCGCGACCTCGACGCCGGCATAGTCGGTGAGATGGCCCCAGCCCCAGGCGCCGATCGCGATGCCACCGGAAATCGAGGCCTGAAACGCGGCGAGCGATCGACCGGCGACCCAGCGCGGCGCCGAGAGCTGCACACCGATGTTGAACAGCGCCACCGCCGCCATCCAGACCGCGCCGGCCAGCACCAGCGCGGCCGCGGTCAGCACCGGCTCGGTGCTCAAGGCAATCGCAGCCATCGCAAAGGCCATGGAGATCGTGCAGGCGCGGATCGCAGCCTCGCCGCTCATGCGCTTGCGCAGCTCGTGGATGTTGAGCGCGCCGACCACCGCGCCCATGCCGAATGCGCCCAGCATGATGCCGTAGGTTTGCGCGCCACCATGCAACAGATCGCGCGCGACCAGTGGCATCAACGCCATGATCGCGCCGCCGATCAGTCCCATCACCAGCGTGCGCAACAGCACGATCTTGATCGGCGGCGAGTTGGTGATGTAGCGGAAGCCCGAAACCATCGCGCGGTTGAGCTTCTCCCGCGGCAGCCGCGACGGTTCGACCACGCGCCGCCAGAGCACGAGCACGATCAGAAGCGGAAGATAGAGGATCGCGTTGCAGGCGAATGCCGCGACCGCGCCGGCTGCGGCGACGATGACGCCGCCGACCGCGGGGCCGAAGCTGCGCGCGATGTTGTAGCTGATGCCGTTCAGCGCCACCGCCGACGGCAATGCATCCGGCGGCACCTGCTCGCTGACCGAGGATTGCCAGGCCGGGCCGAACAGCGCATTGCCGCTGCCGACCACGAAGCAGAAGGCGAGCAGCGATTCCGGGGCGATGAGCTTGAGCCCGGCCAGGATCGTGAGGGCGGACGCGCCCGTCAGCGCGATCATGAGGGCCACCAGCGTCACGATGCGGCGGTCATACATGTCGGCGATGGCGCCGGCCGGCATCGAGATCAGCATGATCGGCAGCATCAAGGCGGTCTGGACCAATGCCACCTTGTCGGCGGAGGCCGCCATCTGCGTCATCGCCCAGGCCGCGCCCACGCCCTGGATCAGGAGGCCGAGATTGGAGAGCAGGCTGGCGAGCCAGATGCGCCGGAATACGGTGTACCGCAGGGGGGCGGTGATGCCGTCGGCGGAACGTCTCTGACGGTTCGTCTGCTCGGTCATATACCCTTCCAAGTCGTCTGGCAGAAATGGCTTGAATAATTCCGGCAGGCCCAGTGATGCCTGCGAAAGTCCTTCGCTGTCCAGTGGTTAGGCCGCTATAAGCAGTGCAAAGACATGGTTTTATCGGGGAGGATCGGATGAGGCTGTCACGACGGACAATTCTGCAAGGTGCGGCTAGCGTGCCTTTCGCGGTTGCGAGCTTGCGGATGGGGGCACTGGCGCAAACATCGTCCACGACCAGCAGTTCCGAAGTGCCGCCGATCCTGTTCGTCCATGGCAATGGCGATTACGACGCGCTCTGGATCACGACGTTGTGGCGGATGGAATCCAACGGCATCGCGCGCGACCGCATGATGGCGATCAATTTCAACAGCCCCAGTGCGCGTGCCGATGACACGGTCGAGCAGGCCAACCGGTCCTCGACCGAGGACCAGCGCCGGGAGCTTGCCGCTGCCATCGCTGAACTGAAACGCCGCACCGGTGCGGCGCGCGTGGCGCTGGTCGGCAATTCGCGCGGCGGCAATTCGATCCGCAACGTCATCAAGAATGGCGGCGCCGGCGATGTCAGTCACGCGGTGCTGTGCGGCACGCCCAATCACGGCGTGTTTGCGCTCGACGCGCTGCTCGGCAGCGAGTTCAACGGACGAGGGGCCTTCCTGCGCGGCTTGAACGAGGGCGAGAGCGAGGTGACGCCGGGTGTCGCCTTCCTGACCTTGCGCAGCGACGGCATGGACAAATATGCGCAGCCCGACGGCCGCTTCATGGGCAAGCCGGGCGTGCCGACCAATGTCACCGCCGAGGGGCCGGAGCTGAAGGGCGCGACCAATCTCGTGCTCGGCACGATCGATCATCGCGAGACGGCGTATCATCCGCGGGCGTTCCGCGAGATCTACAAATTCATCGCCGGTCGCGAGCCCGCGCGCATCGCGATCACACCGGAGCGGACGGTCCATATCGGTGGACTGGTCACGGGCGCCGCGGATGGCGCGCCGACCAATCGCCCGGTGGCCGGCGCAACTGTCGAGATCTACCATGTCGACCGCGAGAGCGGGGAGCGCAAAGGCGAATTGTTGTATCGCTTGATCACGGCGGCCGACGGCCGCTGGGGGCCGGCCGAGGTCGATCCCGCCTCTCCGCTCGAGATCGTCCTGACCTCGCCGGACGCCCCGACCACGCACTTCTACCGCTCGCCCTTCCCGCGTTCCTCCAATGTCGTGCATTTGCGCGCCGCGCGGCCCTTCCTTCCGGCAGAGAAGGATGCCGGCGCGGTCGTGATCATGTCGCGCCCGCGCGGCTATTTCGGGCTGCCGCGCGACACCGTCCTGCTTGATGGCCGCGAGCCTGCCGATGTCACGCCGGGCGTGCCCACGGATGCGACAGCAACCCTGCGCCTTTCGGCCAGCGAGGTTGGACGTAACATCGTGGCCCAGTTCAACGAAGAACGAATCGTGGCGCGCGCCTGGCCGGCCTCCGAGAACAGGATTGCGGTTGCCGAGCTGACTTACTAGCTATTTGCTTGCGTCAGGTCTGCGGGAGAGAGCCATGAACATCGCCAGCGTGCGCCGGCCCATCATCCCGCCGACCCCGCCGCGCGCGCCCGACAACATGTCGTTGTTCGGCCGTATCGCGGTGATCAAGCAGAACATGATCGCGACCTGGGGGCAGCGTGCCTATGAGGAAGAAGTCATCCAGGGCCGCTTCTTCCTGCACAAGAGTTTCATCCTGAACCAGCCGGACGCAATCCGGCACGTCCTGCTCAGCAACTACCAGAATTACACGCGAACCCCGGCGGGCATCCGCATGCTGCGTCCGGTGCTCGGCGAGGGTCTCCTGCTCGCCGAAGGCCACGCCTGGACATTTCAACGGCGTACGCTGTCGCCGGCCTTCACGCCGCGTGCTACCGCCAATCTCGTGCCACACATGACGGCGGTGCTCGACGAGACCATCGCGAAGCTCGAGACCCGAACCGGGGAGCCGGTCGATCTGCGCGAAATCATGCAGCGCATGACGCTCGAGATTGCCGGCCGCACGATGTTCTCGTTCGGGATGGACCAGCACGGTCCGACCTTGCGCAACTTCGTCATGGAATATGGCGAGCGGCTCGGGCGGGCCCACTTCCTCGACATGGTTCTGCCGGTGTCATGGCCGACGCCGATGGATCGGGCCCGCGCCCGCTTCCGCAAGCGCTGGGTCGAATTCGTCGCGATGCTGATCGCCGAACGGCGTGCGGTGGGCAAGAAGGACGGCGCGCCGCCGCGCGATCTGTTCGATCTCATGGACGAGGCGCGCGATCCTGAAACGAGCAAGGGCTTTTCCGACGGGCAACTGGTCGACGAGGTCGCGACCATGATCCTGGCGGGCCATGAGACGACCGCGACTGCGCTGTTCTGGGCGCTCTATCTGCTGGCGCTCGACCCCGACACGCAGGAGGAGGTCGCGTCCGAGACGCGCGGCGAGCATCTCGTCAGCATGGCCGATATCGACCGGCAGAAATTCACCCGCGCGGTGATCGACGAGACCATGCGGCTCTATCCGCCGGCCTTCCTCGTTGCGCGCGCCGCGCGCGACAAGGACATCGTGGCCGGGGCCGAGGTCAGCAAGGGCGACATCATCATGATCGCCCCCTGGCTGCTGCACCGGCACGAGAAGCTGTGGGATCAGCCCAACGCGTTCATCCCGAAGCGCTTTATGTCGAAAGAGCCGCCCGATCGCTTTGCCTATCTGCCATTCGGTGCCGGCCCGCGCGTCTGCATCGGTGCGCCGTTCGCGCAGGCCGAATCCGTGCTGGCGCTGGCGCGGTTGATCGGGGCGTTCCGCATCGAGCTGGCGGACGCAACGCCGGTCATTCCATTCGGCGTCGTCACGACCCAGCCGGACCACTCACCCATGTTCCGCATCACGCGCCGGTGACAGGCCCGCGTCTGGCCGCCGGCGTGATCCACCCCACATAGAGTTGCACCATGAGCAACATCCAGGCCCAGATTTCCGTTCTGAAGCAGACCGCAGATCCTGCCGTCGTCGAGGCCATCGCGCAGCTGATCGCGAGTGGTCCCGATCGCGACCTCAACCGCATCAACGCATTGGATTTTGCCGATCGTACCGGGCTCGATCAGGAAAAGGTCATTTCCGGATTCCTGCATGCCTCGCGGCTCGGCCT
Organism: Bradyrhizobium zhengyangense; assembly: GCF_022012555.1. Lineage (NCBI taxonomy): Bacteria > Pseudomonadati > Pseudomonadota > Alphaproteobacteria > Hyphomicrobiales > Nitrobacteraceae > Bradyrhizobium > Bradyrhizobium zhengyangense. The sequence goes on from NZ_JAKLTZ010000002.1 coordinate 925,119, forward strand.
GTTCGACATCGGCTGGAACGTGCTGTGTCCGGGCTGCGGAGGTGTTCTGGGTGCACACACGACTCTGAAATCACTGAAGCACGAAGACTACAATTGTGCGCTTTGCGCGGCCGGATACGAGGCGTCGGTCGACGAGATGGTCGAGGTCGCTTTCACCGTCAGCCCGCAAGTCCGCCGCATCGGCGCTCACGATCCCGACACATTGCCGATCTGGGAATATACGCGACAGATGTTCTGGAGTTCCGGCGTCGACATCAACGAAGAGGCTTTTTCGCGCCTGATCAACGAAGTGACGTTGGAAGCGTTGGAATTGCCTGCCGGCGAAAAGGCGATCCTCTCGCTCAATCTGCCGAGCCAGTTCATCATCGTCTTCGAGCCGGTCACCCATTCCGCCCATTTCCTGGATGTCCAGGGCGAGCCGACCAGCGAACGCCAGCAGTTCTCGATCATGTTCAACAATCTGGAAGCGCCGACGGGGACCACAGTGATGCGCCCCGGGCCGTTGCGACTGACACTCGAAAATCAATCGAGCAATCGCGTGTTGCCCTCGGTCTGGATTGCCGCCGACGCGCTGCACGAGATAATCGGTAAGCGCAAGCCGATCCTGACCGCCAAGAGAATGTTGTCGAACCAGACGTTCCGCGACGTCTTCAAGGCCGACAATCTCAATGTCGACCAACGATTGAAGATCACGTCGCTGACGTTCCTGTTCACCGACCTGAAGGGTTCGACGGCGTTGTACGAGCGGGTCGGCGACCTCAGCGCGTTTGATCTCGTGCGCGCGCACTTTCGGGCGATACTGGAGATCATCGCCGCCGAGAAAGGCGCCGTCGTGAAGACGATCGGCGATGCCGTCATGGCGACCTTCGTCAGGCCCGAGCACGCGATCGCTGCGGGTCTGCGCATGCGCGCGGCCATGGATGATCTGAACAAGCAGCGCGGCGCCAACGATCTCATTCTCAAGATCGGCATCCATGAAGGCCCGTGCCTTGCCGTGATGCTCAACGAGCGGCAGGATTATTTCGGCCAGACCGTCAACATCGCCGCCCGCGTGCAGAGCCTGTCGACCGCGCAGGAGATCCACATCACCGGTCCGGTGCTGGATGCGCCGGCGGTTGCCGAGATCCTTCAGCGGCGCGAGATCAAGCCGATCCAGAAGCAGGCGGCTCTGCGCGGCATCGCCGACAAGATGGTGGTGTATGAGATACCGTGAGGCAACCGCGCGTTAACGCCGCCCACATTGCTGAAACGTAATGCAGCGCGCGGAACTGACGCACGTTGCGCCGGTTGAGTTTCCCGCTCATATAATGCTGGTAGCGGCCCCGCTTCCCCGCGACGTCATCGATTTCGGTAGGACCTTATGCTCGACGGCTTGCGTCAATTCATCGCCGACATTATTGCCCCTCATGCCGGGGATCGCGCCTTTGGCGACAGCGATTACCGGCTGGCGGCAACCGCACTGCTCGTTCACGTGGTTTCGCTGGACGGCCAGCCGACGCAGACCGAGCAGCGCAAGCTGCACAGCCTGATCGAAAGCCATTTCGGGCTTGACCGTGGCACGGCTGACCGGTTGATCGCGGATGCGACGGAGGTCGAGGGCGAAGCGGTCGATCTCTACCACTTCACCAGCGTGATCATGCGCTCGCTCAACGAAGACGCCCGCAGGCGCATCGTCCAGATGATGTGGGAGCTGGTCTATGCCGACGGCCAGGTCACCGAGTTCGAGGACAACGTCGTCTGGCGCGCCTCCGACCTGCTCGGGATATCCCAGCGCGACCGGATCGATCTCAAGCACGCCGTCGCGGAGCGTGCCGGCGGTCAAGTCAAGGACGGTGTGCTCGGCGGCTGAGGGGTCGCCGGCGCGGCGTGATTGCTGGTTGTATCGATCACATGACGAAACTTTAATGTAGCCGCCGGAGCGTCCCGGTTCCGGATGTCCCTGTAAATTCGGGGTTTTCTCGCCCTCCCTGTTAGCTGCTCAGGCAGCCATGCTACGAGCGCCGCTTGCTTGTCGCGCGTAGCCTATGCTCCAGTTCCGCTGTTTCGGGGCCAAAAAACTTCAATTCAAGAGACTGCGATCGTGACTGAGCGGGTAACGTTGATCACCGGTGCGTCGGCGGGCATCGGCACCGAGCTGGCGCGTGTGTTTGCCGCGAACGGACATCGTCTCGCGCTGACGGCGCGACGCGCGGACCGGCTCGAGGCGCTCGCGAACGAGCTCGCTACGACATGCGGCAAGAAGCCGATCGTGATCGCCTGCGATCTCCAGCAAGCCGATGCCGGCGAGCGGATCGCCGCCGCGCTTGCCGCGGAAGAGGTCGAGCTCGACAACCTCGTCAACAATGCCGGTTTCGGTGTATTCGGTGATGCGATCGAACGCGACCGCGACGAGCAGGTCGGCATTGTCGACGTTAACGTCCGCGCGCTGACCGATCTGTCGCTGCGCTTTGCCGACCAGCTCGTCAGGAACAAGGGCGGCCTGCTCAATGTCGGCTCGGTCGCGGGCTTCCTGCCCGGTCCCGGCATGGCCGTCTATTACGCGTCGAAGGCCTATGTGATTTCGCTCACCGAGGCATTGCGGGCAGAGCTCGCGCCGCGCGGCGTGCGCGTGACCGTGCTGTGCCCGGGTCCGGTGCAGACTGAATTCCAGGGGCGCGCCGGCGTCGGCTCCGGGCACGACACGGCGATGCTCAACGTCCCTGCCGCCGACGTTGCGCGGCAGGCTTATCGTGGGCTGATGGCGAACAAACGGGCAGTGCTGCCGGGTCTCGGCATCAAGATTGTGCCGTTCGCGCTACGCTTCTTCCCGCGCGGCTTCATCCTGTCCGCTACCAGCCGGTTCCAGCGGCAGCGGCACTGAAGCAAGCCCGAAGCACCCGTGGTGGCCCGGAGCTTGCTTAGTAGGGCTGCGTGTGTGCGCAAACTCACACGATGTTAACCTACGCTTAGCTATGCTGGCGGCTTGAACCGATAGCACTCGTAAAAGGCCATGTCGTTTCGGACGGAGAGGTTTGGTGGCGCAGAAGTGGTGCCCTTCCCCGGAAGGACGCCAGGCGCGGCCGCCTCCGAGCCGCTCCGGCCGGTTCTGATCGTGCTGCACCAGGAATCCTCGACACCCGGCCGAATCGGCAATGCGCTGCGCGCGCTCGGCCATCGCCTCGATATCCGCCGTCCGCGATTCGGCGATCCCCTGCCCGACACACTCGACCAGCATGCCGGTGCAGTCGTGTTCGGCGGTCCGATGAGCGCAAATGATTCGGAAGATTACGTCAGGCGCGAAATCGACTGGATCGAAGTTCCGCTTCGCGAGCAGCGGCCGTTCCTCGGCATTTGCCTGGGCGCGCAGATGCTGGCGAAGCAGCTTGGCGCGCGGGTCGCACCGCATGCGCAGGCGCTGACCCAGATCGGCTATTACCCGATCCGCCCGACCGCGGCAGGTCGCGCGCTCTGTCCTGACTGGCCGGCGCAGGTCTATCATTGGCATCGCGAAGGCTTCGAGCTGCCTGACGGCACCGAGCTGCTTGCCGAGGGCGATGACTTTCCCAACCAGGCATTCCGTGCCGGCAACGCCTTCGGCGTGCAGTTTCATCCTGACGTGACCTACGCCATGATGCATTGCTGGACCACGCGTGGCTATGACGGTCTCAGCGCGCCGGGCGCCCGCGAGCGGCATCATCACTTCGCGGACCGTGCCGTTTACGATGCCGCGGAACGCGCCTGGCTCGATCATTTCGTCGACGGCTGGCTGGCGCGCCGGCCGCTTCTGGCGCAAGCCGCCGAGTAATCGCGCCTCCACGCAAGCCCTCGCCTCATCCCTGACTATGCTAGGCTCGCTGCCGTTGAGCGCGCGCCAACGCGTGCCGGCCAATACAGGGAGAGCGCGATGGCCTATGAGCACATTCTCTATGAGGTGAGCGATAGAATCGCGACCATCACGCTCAATCGCCCCGACCGCATGAATGCGTGGACGCCTGTCATGGAGCGCGACGTGCGCCATGCGATGGAAACCTCAAACGCCGATGACAATGTCCGCGTCATCGTGCTGACAGGTGCAGGCCGGGCCTTCTGCGCCGGCGCCGACATGGATGCGCTGAAAGGGCTCGATCCCAACGATGTCAGGCGCGCTTCGAATCTGCCGCCCTTCGACATGAACCGCCGGCCGGACTGGCAGACGCGCTACGGCTTCTATCCGTCGATCGGCAAGCCTGTCATCGCCATGCTCAACGGCGCCACCGCCGGCATCGGCCTCGTCCATGCGCTCTATTGCGACCTGCGCTTTGCCGCCGACAACACCGTGTTCACCACGGCCTTCGCGCGGCGCGGCCTGATTGCCGAGCACGGCATCAGCTGGATGCTGCCGCGCATCGTCGGTCACGCCAACGCGATGGACCTCTTGCTCTCGGCACGGCGCGTGGGAAGCGACGAGGCGCTGCGAATCGGGCTGGTCAACCGGCTCTGCTCGCCGGACAAGCTGCTCGAGGAAACCTACGCCTATGCGCGCGATCTCGCCGATTTCGTCTCGCCGAGCGCGATGGCCGTGATCAAGCGCCAGCTCTACGAGGTGCCGTTCCAGACGCTGGCCGAGGCGACGATCGAGGCCAACAGGGAGATGATGGTGGCGCTCAACGGCAGCGATTTCCGCGAGGGGGTCGCGAGCTTCATGGAGAAGCGGCCGCCGAGGTTTACGGGGAAGTAGGGGAAATGGTCCGCCGTCGCCCTTCGGGCTATGGCGGGACAGCCTTCGCTCACTTCGCTACGAGAGAGCACGGCTGGCTTGCCTAGCCGAAGCTCGCGAAGCGGGCGAAGGCTGGTGGAGCCAGGCGGGATCGAACCGCCGACCTCGTCATTGCGAACGACGCGCTCTCCCAGCTGAGCTATGGCCCCTTTGCTGGCCGCTCTGGTCAAACGCGGCCGACAACCGGGCGCCATTTAAGTCCCCGCCAAGGTCAAGTCAAGGACGGGTGTAAGGGGGTTTTAGCGCCGACTTCCCTTGTTTGGGCCGGGGGGAACCGATATCTAGCCAAGAGAACCGCAACACCACCCCAAACACTGCCCAACGACACTGGCCCGGAGAGTGTTTCGCTGATGCGCCCGATAGTCTTCATTCTGATCCAGATCATCAATCTCTACATCTATCTGCTGATCGCATCGGCAATCCTGTCCTGGTTGATCGCGTTCAACGTCGTGAATACCCGCAACCAGTTCGTTGGCGCGATCGCGGAGTTTCTCTATCGGATTACCGAACCGGTCCTGGGGCCCATCAGGCGCCGGCTGCCCAGCATGGGCGGGCTCGACATCTCCCCGATCGTCGCCTTTTTCATACTCTGGTTGATCCAGCTTTATCTCGCCGAATACGTTTACCCGAACGTACCTTAAGGTCGGTGGAACCGTGATGGAGCTTTGACGGCGCCTTGACCGAACCATGGCGCATCTCCACCACGGGGGTCAGCATCGCGCTGCGGGTGACGCCGCGCGGCGGGCGTGACGGCATCGACGGGATCGAGCAGCTTTCCGACGGCCGCAGCGTGCTGAAGGTGCGTGTGCGGGCCGTCGCCGATGGCGGCGAGGCCAATCGTGCGGTGCTGGCGCTGCTGGCGAAATCGCTCGGCGTGCCCAAGGCCAGCGTCAGTCTCCTGTCGGGAGCGACGTCGCGGTTGAAGCAGGTCGCCGTCGAAGGGGATCCGGCGAGGCTTGCCCAGGCGTTGCGCGAGCTCGCGCCAGTCAAATCGACAGACGAGGGGAACTGACATGACGGCCAAGATCATCGACGGAAAAGTCATCGCAGCCGACCTTCGCGCCCGCGTCGCCGACGAGGTCGCCCGCGTCAAGCGCGAGCACAATCTGGTGCCTGGCCTTGCCGTGGTCCTGGTCGGCAACGATCCCGCCAGCGAAGTCTATGTCCGCTCCAAGCATACGCAGACCCAGGCTGCGGGCATGGCCTCGTTCGAGCACAAGCTGCCCGCGGACGTCTCGCAAGCCGAACTGATGGCGGTCGTTGCCAAGCTCAACCGCGATCCCGCCGTTCACGGCATTCTCGTGCAATTGCCGCTTCCCAAGGGGCTGAACACCGAGGCCGTGATCAACGCGATCGATCCCGCCAAGGATGTCGACGGCCTGCATCCGAACAATGCCGGCCGGCTCGCCGGCGGCTTCGAGGCGTTGTCGCCCTGTACGCCGCTCGGCTGCATCATCCTGACCAAGAGCGTGCACCCGTCCCTCGAAGGCATGAACGCCGTCGTGATCGGCCGCTCCAATCTGGTCGGCCGCCCGCTGGTGCAGTTGCTTCTGAACGAGAACGCGACGGTGACGATCGCGCATTCGCGCTCGCGCGATTTGCCTGGAATCGTGAAGCAGGCCGACCTCGTGTATGCCGCGGTCGGCAGGCCCGAGATGGTGCGCGGCGATTGGCTGAAGCCGGGTGCGACCGTGATCGACATCGGCATCAACCGTATTCCGAAGGAAGACGGCAAGACCCGTCTCGTCGGGGACGTCGCCTATCAGGAAGCGCTTGGTGTTGCCGGTGCGGTCACGCCGGTGCCCGGCGGCGTCGGCCAGATGACGGTCGCCTGCCTGCTGGTGAATACGCTACGCGCGGCTTGCGCGATCGCAGGTTTGCCGAAGCCGGCGGTGTAGTTGTCATTCCGGGGCGATGCGCAGCATCGAACCCGGAATCTCGCGCCATAACTTCCGAATTCCGGGTTCGCGCCCAGGCCCGCCCCGGAATGACGATCACGCCTTCTTTTTCTTCTCGCGCTCGATGCCTTCGAGGATCAGCTTCTGCGCGTCCTCCGGGCCGCCCCAGCGCAGGATCTTCACCCACTTGCCCTTCTCGAGATCCTTGTAGTGCTCGAAGAAGTGCTGGATCTGCTGCAGCGTGATGTCCGGCAGGTCGGCATAGGACTTCACCTTGTCGTAGCGCTGCGTCAGCTTCGACGACGGCACCGCCAGAATCTTCTCGTCGCCGCCGGCCTCGTCTTCCATGAAGAGCACGCCGACCGGGCGCACGCTCATGACGGCGCCGGGAATGATGGCGCGGGTGTTGACGATCAGCACGTCACAGGGATCGCCGTCGTCGGACAAAGTGTGCGGGATGAAGCCGTAGTTACCAGGGTAACGCATCGGCGTGTACAGGAAGCGATCGACCACCAGCGTGCCGGCTTCCTTGTCCATCTCGTACTTGATCGGTTCGCCGCCCACGGGGACTTCGATGACGACATTGACGTCGTGGGGTACGTTTTTTCCGATCGAGATAGCATCGATACGCATTAGGCAGGCTCCGTTGTCGCCGAGGTTAAATCGCGCCCGGCAGCGATTTTGGCGCTGTCATACGCGGGCTTGGCCCCCCGATCCATCGTGTTTTTGCGAAATAATGAATCCCGCGATCACCGGCTCAAACGCTGGCGGTATCGACGGGTGGAAAGGCTGCCGGCTAAGATTTCAGCAGCTTAATTGGTCCAAACCTTGATTGGTCCAAATCTTAATTGGTCCAAGTCTTAATTGGTCCAGGCGAAGGCAACCTTGTCGAGCGCCTTGGGCCCGAACCGCTCCGAGGAGCGCGCCACCATGCGGCCGCCCAGGGCCCGGTAGAACTCGGTCGCCGGATCGTTGTCCGACAGCGCCCACACCACCATGCTCTTCAAATTGCTCTGCATGAGGTCGCGGCGGGCGGCGGCGAACAGGCGGCGGCCAAAGCCGAGGCCCTGAAATTCGGGGCGCAGGTAAAGCTCGTAGATCTCGCCGTCGAAATGCAGGCTGCGGGCGCGGTTGCGGCCATAGTTCGCATAACCCGCGATCTTGTCGCCGAACACGAGCACGCTGACGCGGCTGCCCTTGCGGATCGCACTATCCCACCACTGCGGACCGCGGCGATTGATCAGCTTCTCCAGCTCGGCGCCGGGGATGATGCCCTGATAGGCGGAACGCCAGGCTTCGTCATGGGTGGACGCCACCGCAGTTGCATCTGCAGCTTTGGCCGGCCGAACCTCGATCAGGGTTGTGCTCATGAACGCGATCAAACCAAGTCGCCGCGTCGGCGGCAAGACCTATCGTTAATTATCAGTTAACCTGTGGACTTTCTGCATCAGTATTTTAACCATGTTGTGCCGAAAAAAGACAAGACGCCACTTCGAACGGCACCGGCGTGCCATGCGTCGGTGCAAAACTGCTTCGCGGCAACGAATGAACGGGAATGGCAGCGCAGAAAGTCCGCCCCGAATGATTCGTTCCTACTAGTGTGGCCCCCACTGTCCGAGCTCGCTCCCGGCAACTCATGCGACTGTTCGAACGCCTTGCACGCTTGCCTCTGCTGGTTCTGCTGACTGCATCGCCTGTGTGCGCGCAGGTCACGTTCGGGGCATTCGGACCGGAAGGCGAGCCGTTTCGCCGACAAGAGTGGCGCGTGCCGTCGCCGGATACCGATATTGCTGCGCGCGCGCTCTTGTTTCGCCCCTCGGGCGCCGGTCCGTTCCGGCTTGCGGTGATCGCACATGCCTCGACGCAAAACGTGCTACGTCGCGCACAAATGCCGCAGCCGGAATATCGCGCACTCGCAGCCTTTCTCGTCGCGCGTGGCTTTGCCGTGCTGGTGCCGGAGCGGCTCGGCCATGGCTCGACCGGTGGTCGCTATGTCGAAGACCAGGGCGGCTGCGACGAAGCGGATTACGCGCGCGCCGGTCGTGCCACTGCAGAGGAAATTTCGCTCGCGCTGGACTATCTGCAGAAGCAGGATTTCATTCGCAGGGATGCCGCGGTCGTGATCGGGCATTCCGCGGGCGGCTGGGGTGCGCTGGCGCTTGCGAATGCCGATCCGAAAGCGATTGCCGCGATTGTCGCTTTTGCACCGGGGCGCGGCGGTCACGCCAATGACGAATCGAACAAGGTCTGCGCACCGCACACGCTTGTCGCCGCTGCCGCTGAGTTCGGTAAGGCCGCGCGCGTTCCGGTCACATGGATCGTCGCCGCGAACGATAGTTATTTCACCCCGACGTTCTCTCGTCAGTTGACGGATGCATTTCACGGCGCTGGCGGCAGAGTCGAGTTTCGCGCGTTGCCCGCCGTGGGCAGCGAGGGCCACTGGATGATCGAGACCGAGGCCGGCGTCCAGGCCGCAAGCAGTGAGCTCGCGCGTGCGCTGAACCTGCCAAAGCCGGTGGCGACCAAGAAGCCATGACATTGTATTTCCTGATCAAGTATCTGCACGTGCTTGGCGCCATCACTATCCTCGGCACCGGAACCGGCATCGCCTTCTTCATGCTGATGGCGCATCGCACTGACAACGCTGAATTCATCGCGCGCACGGCGTCGGTGGTGGTGATCGCGGATGCGATCTTCACTCTGTCGGCTGTCATCCTGCAACCGGTCACGGGCGGCCTGCTGATGATGCTCTCGTCCACGTCGATCATGGAGCGCTGGATCCTCGCCTCGCTCGTGCTCTATGCGATCGCAGGCCTGTTCTGGGTCCCTGTCGTCTTCATGCAGATCGAGATGCGCGATCTCGCGCGCAAGGCGGCCGAGCAGCACGCCGCGCTCCCGGAACGTTACTTCGTTCTGTTTCGCCGCTGGTTCGCGTTTGGCTTTCCCGGCTTCGGTGCGACGATGGCAATCCTCTGGCTCATGATCGCAAAGCCGTTCTGAGGAATCCGATGAACCAGCGAACCATTTTGGTGCTCGGCGCCTCCGGCCTGATCGGCCGCTTCGTGACAGACGATCTGCGCACACGAGGCTTTCGCGTGGTCGGTCTCGCGCGAAGCCTGTCGCCGGCGCAGACGATGAGCGCGCTCGATCTTGAGCTGCCGATCATGTCGCTCGATGTGGCAGCGCTGACACGTCTGCTGAGCGAGCACGAAGTAGATGTTGTCGTGAACTGCCTCGGCGTGCTCCAGGATGGTCCGGGCAGCGACACCAATGCCGTGCATCGCGATTTTGTCGCGCGCTTGCTTCAGGCCATTGCCGATAGCGGTCGTGCGATCCGTCTCGTCCACATCTCGATTCCCGGCACCGCTGAAGCCGATCGCACCGCCTTCGCCACGACCAAGCGCGAGGCCGAGCGGCTGATCGAAGCCTCCGGCATTCCCCACGCCATCCTGCGGCCCGGCTTCGTGGTCGCGCCGTCAGCCTATGGCGGCAGCGCCATGCTGCGTGCGCTCGCTGCCTTCCCGATCAATCTCCCTGTCAAGGTGATGGCAACGCCGTTCCAGCCGGTTGCGGTCGAGGATATCGCCGCTACCATCGCCTGGCTCGCGGCGCGCGAGATCGACGATGCCTCGGTGAAGGCGGTGAGCTGGGACCTCATGCAATCCGAGCCTGTTACGATGGCCGGCGTCATCAAGCAGTTCCGGCTCGCATTCGGCACGGCCGGATGGCCTGGTATCGCGATGCCGTCCTTCATGCTCGATCTCGGCGCAAGACTTGGCGATCTCGCCAACACGCTCGGCTGGATGCCGCCGATGCGCTCCACGGCCATCGCCGAGCTTCGGCGCGGCGTGCGAGGTGATCCCTCCGCATGGATCGCCGCGACCGGCATCGCGCCGAAGACGCTAATGGATACGATCGGGCGCCATCCCGCCACCATCCAGGACGTCTGGTTCGCGCGGTTGTTCCTGATCAAGGCGCTGATCTTTGCGAGCCTGGTGGTGTTCTGGCTCGTCTCCGGCTTCATCGCCTTGTTCGTGTCCTACCGCGCCGCCGCCGGCATTTTGACGGCGCACAATTTTCCGCCGGCGCTGGTCGATCCGGTCACCATCGGCACCAGCCTGATGGATATGAGCATCGGTGTGCTAATCGCCTTCCGCCGCACCGCTGCGTTTGGCCTGGTGGCAGGCATCATCGCCTCGCTCGGCTACATGTTCGGCGCGGCGATCCTGACGCCTGATCTCTGGATCGAGCCGCTCGGCGCGCTGGTCAAGACAGGGCCGGCGATCGTGCTGATGCTGGTTGCGCTTCTGATACTGGATAACCGCTAATGCCCAAATGGCCTGACGATGATGTGATCCTGTTCGACGGCGTCTGCATCTTCTGTTCGCGCTGGGTGAGGTTCGTCGCAGAGCGCGACACCGCGAAGCGGTTTCGCTTCACGCCAATCCAGTCGGACTATGGCGCGAAACTTGCGCGCACGTTCGGCATCGATCCTGACGATCCTGATACAAATGCCGTCGTCCATGGCGGCGAAGCATTTCTCAAGTCAGATGCCGCACTGACGGTGTTGTCGCATCTCCCCGGCTGGGGCTGGGTGCGCGTTCTGCTCGCCGTGCCGAAGCCGCTGCGCGATCCGGTTTACAGCTTGGTCGCGAAAAATCGCTATCGCATCTTTGGGAAGTACGATGCGTGCTTCGTGCCGGATGCCGATTTGCGGGCGCGGGTGATTGAGTGACTCGTCATTGCGAGCGCAGCGAAGCAATCCAGAATCTTTCTGCAGCGGCAGTCTGGATTGCTTCGCTGCGCTCGCAATGACGGAGTGTGCGGTTACGGCTCTCCAATTGCCGCAAGCACTTCCTTCGCCGCCCGCTCCCCACTATCCCGAGCCCCATGCGCCGTCGTGAAGAAATTCGGCGACGTCGCTTCTCCCGCGAAGAACAGCCGCCCATCCACCGGTGCGGCCAGCACGGCGCGATCGCCGGCATGCCCCGGCAGCGCGTGCGAATAGGAGCCTCGCGCAAACGAATCGTGCCCCCAGCGCGACTCGTATAACGGCTTCAGCTTGCGGCGGATGTCGTTGCCGAGGAAGCCTGATATCTCGTCGATGCTGTGTGCGGCGATGGCGCCTTCGCCGGCCTCTTCCAGCGTGCGGGCGAAGCTGCCGCCGAAAAAACCTTCGATGCAGGGCTGGCCGAACGGGCGGATGTGATAGGTGCCCATCTCGGTGCGCATGGTGGCGCCGCGCAGATTTCCTTCCCTAGGGAAGGCCTCGGCGCCGTCGAGCGCGAGCGTCACCTTGTCGTCGACGCCGAGCGGAAGGCCGGCTGCGGCATCGACCTTGGTTGGCAACGCTGGCGAGAAGCGGATCGCCTCATCCGCGATCAGATTGGTCGGTACGGTGACGATCACCTTGTCTGCGGTCAGCGTGCCCAGCGATGTCTCGATGAGGACACGCTTGCCGGAATGATCGATCAGCGTGACGTTGCAGTTCAGCGCCACAGGGCAGGGCGCGCCATAGGCCGCGATCAGCGCACCATAGCCGCGGCGGACGCGCCAGTTGAGCTCGCTGTCCTCATAGGCGTCCCAGTCGAGCGTCGACATGTCCTTGAGCTCGCAGCCGTTGATGTAGGTCGAGATCGCGTCGATCATCGGGTTCCAGCGATTGCCGGGCTCGAGGCTCAGGCTCGCGGGCTCGTCCTTGCCCTTCTGCGCGGCCTGCCACAGCCGGTCATAGAAGGCGTCCATCGCGCGCATGAAATCGTCGCGCTCGGCTTGCGGAAAGGCATTGCCATAGGCGCGCTCGCGCCAGGGCGGCAGGTCCTTGTTGAGCTCGAAGTTGAGTTGCCGCGCGATCGGCACGAAGGAATTCTTGTCGGCAGAATGCAGCCAGCCGCACCCGACGTCGAAGGTCACCTCAGGTGAGGCCTGCACCGTCCAGGCGCGGCCGCCGAGCCGGTTGCGCGCCTCCAGCACGATCACCGAGAGGCCAGAGTCTCCCAGCGCATGCGCCGCGCCGAGGCCGGCGGCACCGGCCCCGATGATCGCGACGTCGACGGAGGAGGGGAGGGACATGAGCGCGAATAGTGAGTGGCGAATGGCGTGTAGGGTACAGTAAACCGTCGTCAGGGCCAAAGGCCCCTATTCGCTACTCGCCATTCCCTATTCGCCGGCTTACGCCACCGCTTCCTTGGCCTTTTCCGCGCGCTTGCGCTCGTTGGGGTCGAGGTGCTTCTTGCGCAGGCGGATCGACTTCGGGGTGACCTCGACGAGCTCGTCGTCCTCGATATAGGCGAGCGCCTTTTCGAGAGTCATACGGATCGGCGGGGTCAGGCGCACGGCTTCGTCCTTCGAGGTCGTGCGGATGTTGGTGAGCTGCTTGCCCTTGAGCACGTTGATCTCGAGATCGTTGTCGCGGGTGTGCTCGCCGACGATCATGCCCTTGTAGACCTTCCAGCCGGGCTCGATCATCATCGGGCCGCGGTCTTCCAGCTTGAACATGGCGTAGGCCACCGCTTCGCCCTGGTCGTTGGAGATCAGGACGCCGTTGCGGCGGCCCTGGATCTCGCCCTTGTACGGGGCATAGCCGTGGAACAGGCGGTTCATGATCGCGGTGCCGCGGGTGTCGGTGAGCAGTTCGCCCTGGTAGCCGATCAGGCCGCGGGTCGGCGCGTAGAACACCAGCCGCAGGCGGTTGCCGCCCGAGGGCTTCATCTCGACCAGCTCGGACTTGCGCTCGCTCATCTTCTGCACGACGACGCCGGAATGCTCCTCGTCGACGTCGATCACGACCTCCTCGATCGGCTCCAAGGCGCCGCCGGTGGCTTCGTCCTTCTGGAACACGACGCGCGGGCGCGACACCGAGAGCTCAAAACCCTCGCGGCGCATGGTCTCGATCAGGATCGCCAGCTGCAATTCGCCGCGGCCGGAGACTTCCATCGCATCCTTGTCGGCGGCCTCGACGACGCGCAGCGCAACGTTGCCCTCGGCTTCGCGGAGCAGACGATCGCGGATCATGCGGCTCGTCACCTTGTCGCCTTCGGTGCCGGCGAGTGGCGAGTTGTTGACGATGAACGACATCGACACGGTCGGCGGATCGATCGGCTGGGCCGGCAGCGGCACCTCGACGGTCGGATCGCAGAAGGTGTCGGCGACGGTGCCCTTGGTGAGGCCCGCAATCGCGACGATGTCGCCGGCTTCGGCTTCCTCGAGCGGCGTGCGCTCGAGGCCGCGGAAGGCAAGGATCTTGGTGATGCGCCCGGTTTCGACCAGCTTGCCGTCGGCATGCAGCACCTTCACCTGCTGGTTCGGCTTGAGCACGCCCGACGAGATGCGGCCGGTGATGATGCGGCCGAGATAGGGGTTGGCCTCGAGGATGGTGCCGATCATGCGGAACGGACCTTCCTCGACCTTGGGCGGCGCGACGTGGCGCAGCACCAGGTCGAACAGCGGCTCCATGCCCTTGTCCTGCGGACCCTCGGGGCTCTCGGCCATCCAGCCCTGCTTGGCTGATCCATAAAGAATGGGGAAGTCGAGCTGCTCCTCGCTGGCGTCGAGCGCCGCGAACAGGTCGAACACCTCGTTGATGACTTCGGTCGGACGTGCGTCGGGACGGTCGACCTTGTTGATGACGACGATCGGCTTGAGGCCGACCTTGAGCGCCTTGGAGACCACGAACTTGGTCTGCGGCAGCGGGCCTTCGGCGGCGTCGACCAGCACCAGGGCGCCGTCCACCATGTTCAGGATGCGCTCGACCTCACCGCCGAAATCGGCGTGGCCTGGCGTGTCGACGATGTTGATGCGGGTGTCTTTCCACTGCACCGAGGCCGCCTTGGCCAGAATGGTGATGCCGCGCTCGCGCTCCAGATCGTTGGAGTCCATGGCGCGATCCGTCACCTTCTGGTTCTCGCGGAACGTGCCGGACTGCTGGAGGAGCTTGTCGACGAGGGTCGTCTTGCCGTGGTCGACGTGGGCGATGATGGCGACGTTGCGGAGATTCATGAGTGAGCTTCTTTGCGGTCGGACAATGGGTTAAGCGCGATCTCGCCGGTCAAGCCGGGACCTGTTCACGGACAACGCTGGAAACGTGGAAAACGGGGCCTGCTACGCCCAAAAAGGAAACCCGGCCATATCGACCGGGTAGCCTATGCGTTTGCGCCGCAATATAGGCAAAAAACGCCAAAAAACAATGCGTTCTTTCAGGGTTGGTTGATTGAATTTTGCCCGGGAATCCCCGGGGCTTAGGGGTATCCCGGGCCAAACCGGCCCTTGTCCGCGAGCCGGCCGTCCCGATCAGCTTGCGCGGCTCTCCGGCTCCTCGGTCGGATAGACGCCGCGCAGCACCTCCTCGAAGTGCAGCTTCACGGCATCGTTGCAGAGGCAGGCGCGCAGGCGCAGGCCATCATGATTGCGGACCAGGATCGCGCCGCGCCGCGTGTCGAGCACGCCTTCGGCCTTGAACGATTGCAGCACGCGGCTGGCATAGCTTCGGCCGACGCCGAGCAATGTGGCGAGCTGCTCATGTGTCAACGGCACGCTGTGCTCGTCGCCGGTTCGCTCCATCGCCGCCACGATCCATTTCGCCGTGCGCTGCTCGATCGAGTGGATCGCGTTGCAGGCGGTCGACTGGAAGATCTGTGCCAGCATGCAGTCGGCGTAGCGGGCAAAGATGTTGCGCAGCGACGGCGAGCGCGCCTTGGCCGCCTCGATCTTGCCGACGTGAACACGTGCGAATGGTCCGCCGAATTTCACGCAGATGCGGGTATAGGCCGGCAGAAATCCTTCGCTGACGATGCCGCCGACGGCGCCTTCGCGGCCGACCAAAATGGTCTCGACGTCGCGGCCGTCCTCGTTCGGAACGAGGAACGTCGCGAGCGATGGTCCGCACGGAAAGTGCACGACCTGGACATCGTCGCCCGGGCTGTAGAGCAGATGGTTCGGGCCGACCTCGTCAACGGTGACATGTGGTGCGAGCAGCGCATAGTCCGCCGCATTCAAGCGCCGCAGCAGATTGTTGGCTGGGCGGCTGTCGATCTCGCTCGTCTTGCTGATGCGTGCATCCATCGTGAAATCCCCCGTCCTCCTCTCCACACTAGCGATCTCCGTCCACGGCCTGTGTGCACATGTGGACAGACGTCAAAACTGTTCTGTGGTGAGTTTCGTTCCGGGAACCCTCCGATGCGCTGGGCGCAGGCGTCGGCCAGAGGCTGTCCAGATCGGTAGAAAAATGCAGCCCTCGATAGCCAGGATCATGATACCTGTTACCCCGGCCGGCGCGGCCGACACCCCCGCTGATGTGCTGATCGTCGAGGACGATCCGATCATCGCGATCGATTTCGAGGATCGCCTGCTCGGATTCGGCGTGACAAGCGTGCGCACCGTGGGCTCGGTCGCGCAGGCGCTCGATGCAATCGCAAGGCGCGCGCCCGATTTCGCACTGCTTGATGTCGAGCTGATCCGCGAGAAGAGCTTTGCGATCGCCGAGCGGCTCGCCGCGCTGGACATTCCATTCGTCTTCGTCACCGGCTACGGCGCCGAGACAAGCATTCCCGCGCAGTTCGCTGCGCGTCCGCGACTGCAAAAGCCGTGCTCCAGCGATGCGCTGGAGGCGGCGTTACAGGCCCGCGGCAGCTAAATCAGCTTCAGGCGAGCTTCGGATCGAGCGTGGTCGACCACAGCGCGACGTCGGCGCGGTCGCGCAACGTGACTGTCATCTGGCCGGAGGCGCCGTCGATCTTGACGTGACCGAAGAACTGCATGCCGGCGGATGGCGGCAGGTTCTGCCTGTCGAGACCGGGCGCCTTGACGAAGCGCACCTCGGGTCCAAACGTGTTGTCCATCTCGCCAGGCCCGAACGTTCCCGCATGTAGCGGACCCGACACGAATTCCCAGAACGGCTCGAACTCCTGGAACTGCGCCTTGTCCGGATTGTAATAGTGCGCGGCGGCGTAATGCACGTCGGCGGTCAGCCAGACCGTATTTTTGATCGGCGCCATCTTGATGAAGCGCAGGATGTCGGCGATCTCGAACTCTCTCCCGCGCACCGGGCCGTCGCCCTGCGCGAAAGCTTCCGACCCCTTCTTGTTCGCCGCATCGTCGTAAACGAGGATGCTGAGCGGCATGTCGGAGGCGATCACCTTCCATGTCGCGCGCGAGTTGAGCAGGCCGCGCTTCAGCCAAGCCATTTGCTCCGGCCCGAGGAAATAGCTGGCCGGACCGTACTCGGTCTCGAGATTGGCGCCGTTCGGGCCGCGATAGCTGCGCTCGTCGAGCACGAACACGTCGAGATGCGGACCGTAGGAGATCTTGCGATAGACCCGGCCCGGCTCAACGATGCTCTCGCGCATCGGATACATTTCGTGGAAGGCGCGGCCGGCGCGCGCGGCGAGCAGCGAGATGTCACGCACCTTGTAAGTCGACGGCAAGTCCTTCGACAGCGACCAGTTGTTGGTCACTTCGTGATCGTCCCACTGCACGAAGATCGGGACTGCGGCATTGAAGGCGCGGACATTGTCGTCGGTGAAATTGTATTTGTGCGCGGCACGGAACTCGTCCAGCGTCTCCGCGACCTTGGCCTTCTCGGGGATGGTGACGTTCTTCCAGGTCTTGCCGTCGGCAAGCTTGACCTCGGAGGGGATCACGCCGTCGGCATAGATCGTATCGCCGGAATGCAGGAAGAAGTCCGGGCGGTGCTTGTGCATCGCCGAGAAGGTGAGCATGCCGCCGTCATCGGGATTGATGCCCCAGCCCTGGCCGGCAACGTCGCCACCCCAGACGAAGCTGACGTCGCGGCGGTCGGCCGGCGCGGTGCGGAAGCGGCCGACCACCGGCTCGCCCTCGATCGCAGTGTGGGAGAGGTCGCGGAAACGGACGCGGTAGAAGATGTCCTGTCCGCCGGGTAGATTGTCCACCAGCATCTTCGCGGTGAAGTCGCTCTCGGGCAGCGCCGCGATCGGCGGCAGCGCGCGGGCGTCCTTGAAGGTATCAGTCGTCGCCACCTCGACCAGCATCTGCGAGGGCCGATCGGACCGTGCCCAGATCACGCCGCCGTCGAGGGTGACGTCGCCGGACTGCACGCCATGGGTGACCGCGGGCCGGTCGGCCGCGCGCGACAGATGCGGCATCGCGATCGCGCCAAGCGCACCGGCGCTGGTGGTGAGAAATTTGCGACGGGAGAATTTGATCTTCATGGCGATGCTCTCGATATCGCGCGGCGCCCGCCGAGGCGGCGGTCACGTGGATGAAGTCAGAGGCTATATTGAGACAATGTGACGCGACAATTACGCGCGCAAGCCGCTTATGCGTTGCCGGCGGCCCGGAATTGCGCACCCGCGCGTTGCAGGTTCTGCGGCAGGCTGGACAACACGGCTTTGCGATCGGCGACCGCGGCGTGGAATTGGTCGAGCGCGATATTGAAGGCGGCGAGTGCGCCCTCCTCGATGGCGCCGTGATCGTAGCAGCGCAAGGTGTCGCGCAGGATCCCGTCGGCCTCGGCCTGCATCTGGTCAAGTTCGTCGATCGTCTCGCTCTTGCGGGCCGCGGTGAGCATGTCGAGCAGACGTTCGCGTAAGTGACTGTTGTTGTCGCGCTCGTCCTTCTTCAGATAGCCCGCGAACCAGGCGCCGAGCGAGCCCGTCGCCGAAAGCGCCATCAGGCTCCACCAGATGTAATCGCTGTATTTGTCGAGGAAGGTCTTCTCCTCGCCGTCGACGAAGGCGGCGGCGCCCGGATGCACGGGGATCACCGCGTCCTTGTCGGTGTCGGGCGTCTCGATCTTCGCGGCCTGCGGGAAGTCGGTCAGCAATTGCTGGCGCACGGCGAAGAGCTGCCGGGTGAAGGCCGCAACCGTGGTTTCGGACAGGCCTTTGCGCGCCACCACGTGGTGCGAGAAGCTGATGGTCTTGACCTCGTCCTCGGGGCGATCGGGTGAGCCGCCATAGGTGCCGGCGGGAATTTCCGAGGCTTCATAGACCGGATGGTTCTGCGCGATGGCGTCCGCCGAATCGATCGCGAGGAAGGTCGGCGAGCCGCCGTCCTTGGCGGAGGCGGCGATCGCATCCGCTGTGATCTTGCTGTTGACGGGGCCGGCCGCGAGATAGACGTCCGCCTTCTGCGCCTTGATCGCCTCGGCGACTTCGCTCGCCGGGAATTGCACGATCTCGACCTTGGCAGGATCGACGCCGTATTGCTGCAGGATCACCTTGAGCAGATTGACGTTGGCCGCCGTGCGGCCGACCACGCCGACGCGGTGACCGGCGAGCTGCGAGATCTTGGTGATCTTCGCGCCCTTCTTCTTGCCCTTGCCGGGCACCGACCACAGCACCACGACGTTCTTGCGCAGCGTTGCGACGGCTTGCGCGTTCTTGGGCACATCGAGATCGCCGCGCACGATGGCAAGATCGACCTTGCTTTCGGCGAGCTGGTCCGCACTGGCGGTGGCGCCGTCGGTCTGGACCGGGCGCAGCCGCACAAAACCTTTGCTCTGCGCGAAGGCCTGCGTCAGCGCCTGCACCACCTTGACGTCGTCGCTGTTGGCGGGACCGACCGCGATCTTCAAGGTCACCGGTCGCATTGCGAAATAATAGCCGCCGGCGAGCGCACCGACGATGGCGAGCACCAGCGCCAGAGACACGAGCGCTGTCTTCCGCGCCGCGGATCGCGGCGAAGGCGGAGGGGGCGCTTCGGCCAGGTTTGAATCCCCGGTCATCGATCTCCCAAACAGGCGCTTCAGGCTCAGCTTCATCTTGGCCAGCGATTTACGCCCGCAATTGTAGCAAATTTCTTGTCCGCCGGGGTTACATCTCCGTCATGGTTAGCGGATCGGCCAAACCCGAGGGTGAACCCCGACGTAAGCACGGTGTTAGGGTAAAGTTCCCCTGAAATGGAGGTCATCATGGCAGAACGTCTATCGGCGGACGCACGCAAGCAGGCGCTGGGCACCCTCCCCGGCTGGGCCGAGGTCCAGGACGGCAAAGGGATCGGGAAGACCTTTGTCTTCAGGGATTTCAACGAGGCCTTCGGCTTCATGACCCGGGCGGCGCTGGTCGCCGAGAAAATGGATCACCACCCGGAATGGCGCAATGTCTACAAGACGGTGGAGGTGGTGCTGTCGACCCATGATGCCGGCGGTGTCACCAAGCTCGACATCGAGCTTGCCACCACGATGAACGCAATTGCCAAGCTGACGCAGGGCTGACGTCTTGCGGGTCCGGGCCGCATCCCCATCTTGTGATCGTCACCGGATGCGGCCTTCGGTCGCGCCGCCCTAAGCGGGAGTTTTGAGAGATGGCTGCCGAACACAGCGTCGGCTTCGAGCCGGCCGATCGGCTCGCGGAAGATCGTGAAAGCGTGCGCCGCCGCTTCTGGCGCAAGCTGAAGCGCGTCGCTGCGCATCTGCCGTTCACGGAAGATCTGCTCGCCGCCTATTACTGCGCGTTCGACCGCCAGACCCCGCGCCATGTCCAGGCGTCGCTGCTGGGCGCGATCGCCTATTTCATCCTGCCGTTCGACTTCATTCCGGACGTGATGCCGGTGCTCGGCTTCACCGATGACGCCGCCATTCTGGCCACCGCCATCCGCATGGTCGCCAGCCACATCACATCAGAGCATCGCGAAGCCGCGCGTGCGGCGCTGAAGCGCGGCGTGGATGAGGCGGAGGAGAAGGCGGAAGCGGCGTAACGGCTATTGCCATTTGTCCCGCTGTCATTCCCCGCGAAGGCGGGGAATCCAGTACGCCGCGGTTTCTCGATTCAATCACTGGCGTCTCGGAGTACTGGGTCGCCCGGTCAAGCCGGGCGACGACAATTGTGGGTGTGGCGCGCATCGCGCCAAACGCGCCTCCGCCTCACATCCTCACGGATGCAGGATCACCTTGCCCATGGCCTGCCGTCCCGCCAGCACCTTCAGTGCGTCGGCGGTCTGGGCCAGCGGGAAGGTGCGGTCGACATGCGATGAGATCTTGCCTTCCGCCGTCCACTTCACCAGCTTCTCGAGATTGGCGCGGTTCTTTTCCGGATTCTGCCGGGTCCATGCGCCCCAGAACACGCCGCGGATATCGCAGCCCTTCAGCAGCGCGAGGTTCAGCGGCATCTTCGGAATGTCGCCGGCCGCAAAGCCGATGACGAGGAAGCGTCCTTCCCAGGCGATCGAGCGCAATGCCTGTTCGGCATACGCGCCGCCCACCGGATCGAAGATGATGTCGACGCCCTTGCCGCCGGTGAGCTTGCGCAAACCTTCCTTGAGATCTTCCTTGGCGTAGTTCAGCGTCAGCTCGGCACCGTGCGCTTTGGCGAATTCGAGCTTCTCCTCGGACGAGGCGCAGGCGATCACCTTCAGGCCCATCAGCTTGCCGAGCTCGCATGCGGCAAGACCGGTGCCGCCGGCCGCGCCCAACACTGCGAGGGTCTCACCCGGCTTCGGGCTCGCGCGGTCTTCCAGCGCATGCAGCGCCGTGCCGTAGATGATGATGATGCCGGCCGCGCGGTCGTAATCGAGATTGTCGGGAATCTTCACGATCCCTGCCGCCGGCAGCGCGATCTTTTCGCGCGCGCCGTTATGACCGCAGGAGGCGACCACGCGATCGCCGACCTTCAGATCGGTGACGCCGGGGCCGATGCTCTCGATCACGCCGGCAACTTCGGCGGCCGGCGAGAACGGGAACGGCGGCTTGATCTGGTACTTGCCCTGGATCATCAGGATGTCGAAGAAGTTAAGCGCCGCTGCCTTGATCGCGATCACGGCTTCGCCGGGACCAGCCACCGGATCCGGCACATCGGCGAGCACGAGATCGTCGGGCTGGCAATATTGCGAGCAGAGGATGGCTTTCATGGCGACACCTTGGGGCGTTCGGGGTGGAATGAATGTTGGGCCGTTTCTGCCGGATTTAATGCAACCGGACAATCCGGATTCTTTGTCTCGGATGGCGCGACGTCCTATCCTCGCGTCATTGCGAGCGCAGCGAAGCAATCCGGAGTCCGTGCCGCGGAAATAGTCTTGATTGCTTCGCTGCGCTCGCAATGACGAAACCCGCGGAGAAAGGGATTCAAACGATGTTTGAAACAGGTCTGCTTAGGGGCAAGCGCATCCTCGTCACTGGCGGCGGCTCGGGCCTTGGCGCTGCGATGGGACGCCGCTTCCTCGCGCTCGGCGCCGAACTCGTGATCTGCGGCCGCAAGCTCGACCGTCTCGAAACGACCGCAGCTGAGATGCGCAAGGAGACTGGCGGGAAGGTTACGACATCAGCATGCGATGTTCGCGATGGTGCCGCGGTCGATGCGATGATGGATGCGATCTGGCGCGAAGCGCCACTCGATATTCTCGTCAACAACGCTGCCGCGACCTTCATCGCGCAAAGTGAGCATCTGTCGTTCCGCGCCGCCGATGCGATCCTGGCGCCGACGCTGCATGGCGCGATGTACTGCACGCTCGCTGCCGGCAAGCGCTGGATCGAGGGCAGGCACAAGGGTGTCGTGCTATCGATCCTCTCGACCTCGACCATCACCGGCCGCGCCTTCACGGTTCCCTCGGCCATGGCGAAATCGGCGGTGCTGGCGATGACCAGGAGTCTCGCGGTGGAGTGGGGCCCGAAGGGCATCCGCACCGTCGCGATCGCGCCGGGGCCGTTCCCCACCGCCGGCGCATCGGGGCAACTGCGACCCGAGGGCCGGGACGAAGGCTGGACCACCCGCAACCCGTTGGGACGCGTCGGCGAGCACAGCGAGCTTGCCGACCTCGCCAGCTTCCTGGTCTCGGACCGTGCCGGATATATCAACGGCGAGATGGTGGTGATCGACGGCGGCGCGCATTTGCGCAGTTCCGGCGCCGAGGATCTGTTGCGATTGACTGATGCGCAATGGGCGGAACAGCGCGCCGCGCGGTCGAAAAGCTAACCGTGATTGCCCGCTAACTGCCTTCCCAAACTGGACTTTCCCGGTTATCCCTGCACGGGGACAAATCGCCGCCGGGCCATCTTCCAGTCACAATATTGAGGGAACCACTCCAGCATGTGGCGGGCGCTCTTTTTGGCTTTGATGACTGGCGTGGCGGCGTGGGGATTGAGTGAGTCCGCGCGCGCCCAGACGACGCAACCGGCGCCGAAGGCGGCGGCAAAGCCGGCCGCGACGGCCGCCAAGACGGCAACCAAAACGGCAGCCAAGCCCGAGAGCAAGCCGGCGACCCCCGCCGCGGCCGTTGCGGGTGGCGCGGAGCCGACGCTGATCGGCCAGTTCGGCACCTGGGGCGCCTATGCGGCGACACCCAATGGCAAGAAGGTCTGCTTTGCGCTGGCAAAGCCCTCCTCGTCGAAGACAAATCCGCCGAACCGGCCGCGCGATCCCGCCTATGCCTTTGTCTCGACCCGGCCGGCCGAGAAGGTGAACAACGAAGTGTCTGTCATGATCGGCTACGCGCTGAAGCCGGGCTCGGAATCGACGGTCGAGGTCGGCGGCGCCTCCTTCGCGATGTACACGCAGGGCGACGGCCTCTGGATCAAGAATGCGGCCGAAGAGGAGCGGATGGTGGAAGCCATGCGCAAATCCGCCGATCTCGTGGTCAAGGGCACCTCGGCCAAGGGCACGGAGACGACCGATACGTTCTCGCTGAAGGGTCTCGCCCAGGCCCTGGACAAGATTGCGCAGGATTGCCGGCATTAAGGCTGCGGGCGGGAAGGTCGCAATCGGCGGACCCGGTTGCTATATAAGGCCGGTTCCAGATTTTCTTTCGTCATTCCGGGACGATGCGCAGCATCGAGCTCGGAATCTCGAGGTTCCGGGTTCGACGCTTCGCGCCGCCCCGGAACGACAACATCATCAGGCCTATTCAATGCAACCGACGACCGAGCCGCGCGACGCAATCCTGGTGGAGAAGACTCCGCTCGAAACCTATGTGCCGCCGGCCAAGCCGTCGCTGATCGGGCTGTCGCGCGCCGAGCTTGCCGATCGCCTCGGCGAGATCGGCGTCGCACCGGCGCAGCGCAAGATGCGCGTGCAGCAGCTCTGGCACTGGCTCTATTTCCGCGGCGCCCAGAGCTTCGACGACATGACCTCGATCTCGAAGGGCATTCGCGCCGAACTCGCCCAGCATTTCACCGTCGATCGACCCGAAGTCGTGGCCGAGCAGATCTCCAACGACGGCACCCGCAAATGGCTGCTGCGGCTGCCGAGCGGCGACAATGTCGAGAAGGCGCATGAAGTCGAGTGCGTCTACATCCCCGAGACCGATCGCGGCACGCTCTGCGTCTCCTCGCAGGTCGGCTGCACGCTGAACTGCTCGTTCTGCCATACCGGCACGCAGCGCCTGGTGCGCAACCTCACCGCCGGCGAGATCGTCGGCCAGATCATGGTCGCGCGCGATCGCCTGAACGATTGGGCTGACCGCGAGGACGGCACGCGCCGCGTCACCAACATCGTGATGATGGGGATGGGCGAGCCGCTCTACAATTTCGACGCGGTGCGCGATGCGCTTTTGATCGTCGGCGACAACGAGGGCATCGGCATTTCCCGCCGCCGCATCACGCTGTCGACCTCCGGCGTGGTCCCGAACATCGTGCGTGCCGGCGAGGAGATCGGCGTCATGCTCGCGATCTCGCTGCATGCGGTGCGCGACGAGCTACGCAACGAGCTCGTGCCGCTCAACCGCAAATATCCGATCAAGGAATTGCTGCAGGCCTGCCGCGACTATCCCGGTGCCTCGAACGCCCGCCGCATCACCTTCGAATACGTGATGCTCAAGGGCGTCAACGATTCGCTCGACGATGCAAAGCTGCTGGTGAAGCTGCTCAAGGGCATTCACGCCAAGATCAATCTGATCCCGTTCAATCCCTGGCCCGGCACGGCCTATGAATGCTCGGACTGGGACCAGATCGAAAAATTCTCCGAATACATCTTCAACGCCGGCTATTCCTCGCCGGTGCGCACCCCGCGCGGCCGCGATATCCTCGCCGCCTGCGGCCAGCTCAAGTCGGAGACGGAAAAGCTCTCGGCACGCGAGCGCCAGGCGCTACGCGCCATGGCGATGACGGATTGAGGATGACCGTCCGCGCTCTCGCATCCCTGTCATTGCGAGCGCAGCGAAGCAATCCAGAGTCTTTCCGCGGCGGCAGTCTGGATTGCTTCGCTGCGCTCGCAATGACGACTACGGTGGCTTTCCCCGCATGTCCCTGATCGGCCGCCTCATCGTGATCTTCTTCGGCTTTCTCGCCGCCTGCTTCGTCGGCGGCATGATCGTCGTCGGTGCGCTGCTGTTTCCGGAGTTTTCCGATCTCGGTGCGGGTCCGGTCGATCAGGGCGCGATCGACATCCTGCTCGGCTTCGGCTTCATCTTCGTCTCGGGTTTCGCGCTGGTGCCGGCGGCGGTGATCGTTGCGATCACCGAGGCGCTCTACATCCGCAGTGCGCTTGCCTATGCGGTCGGCGGTGGCCTTGTCGGGCTCGCCTGCTATCTCGGCCTCATCCCGTTCCATCCTGATACGTTTCAGTTCGAAGGCATCGTGCGCCGGCATCTGGAGATCATGACCGGCGCGGGCATCGTCGCCGGTGTCGTTTACTGGCTGATCGCCGGCCGCAATGCCGGCGCCTGGCGCATCCCGCCGGCCCCGCTCCGGCCGCCTCCGCCGCTGCCGTCGAATTCGCGGCCGGATGTGCGGTGAAAGGGTTTCCATCCCCACCCCACTCCGCTAAACCGCGCGTCATGAACCGGACTGGACTCTTCATCGCCCTGGCGCTGTGGCTCGTGATCGGCGTCGTCTTCGGCCTCTATCCCGAGCTCGATCTCAAGCTCGCCGCGTTGTTCTTCGATCCCGCGACAAAGACCTTTCCGCTCAAGCTGAACGACTGGGCCGGGATCGCGCGAGATGCGGCGATGTGGGTGTCCTGGGCGTTCGTGCTGCCGTCGCTGATCGCGCTGGTGGTCAAGATGATCAGGCCCGACCGTCCCCTGATGGTGTCGGGACGCGCGATCGTATTCCTGCTGGTCACGATCATCATGTCGGCGGGCATTCTCACCAACCTCACCTTCAAGTCCTATTGGGGCCGGCCGCGGCCGGTGGTGGTGACCGAGTTTGCCGGCGATCAGCAGTTCGTGGCGTGGTGGGATCCGCGCGGCGATTGCGAACGCAATTGCTCGTTCTTCTCCGGCGAAGGCGCGACCGCGTTCTGGACGCTGGCGCCCGCTGCCCTGGCACCGCCGGCGTGGCGGCCGCTCGCCTATGCGGGCGCGGTGGTGTTCGGTCTCACGACCAGCGGGCTCCGCATGGCCTTCGGCGGCCACTTCTTCACCGATGTCGCAACCGCCGGCCTCGTCACCTTCGTCGTGATCTGGTTCGGTTTCGCGCTGATCTACCGCTGGCCGCGGACCCGGTTTTCGGACGAGGCGGTCGATGCGGCCCTGACCCGGCTGAACATGCCCGCCTACCGGCTCCGCAAGCGCCTGTTCGGCCGCAAGACCGGTCCCGCACCCTCGATTTGAGCCATTAAATGGGTGCCGAGGCGTGCGAAATTTGATATTCGCGCGGTCACGCCACCCCAGCCAATAGCCCCCTGAGACCCGATTGGAAGCCCCATGACCACGATCCTGAAAAGCCTGCCCAAGGGCGAGAAAGTCGGCATCGCTTTTTCGGGCGGCCTCGACACGTCGGCGGCGCTGCTCTGGATGAAGCAGAAGGGCGCGCGCTGCTACGCCTATACCGCCAATCTCGGCCAGCCCGATGAGGCCGACTACAACGAGATCCCGCGCAAGGCCGAAGCGTTCGGCGCCGAGAACGCCGTGCTGGTCGATTGCCGCACGCAGCTGGTGCACGAAGGCATCGCCGCGATTCAGTCCGGCGCCTTCCACATCTCGACCGGCGGCATCACCTATTTCAACACCACGCCGCTGGGACGCGCGGTGACCGGCACGATGCTGGTCGCGGCGATGAAGGAAGACGGCGTCAACATCTGGGGCGACGGTTCGACCTTCAAGGGTAACGACATCGAGCGCTTCTATCGCTACGGCCTGCTGACCAATCCAAGCTTGCGCATCTACAAGCCCTGGCTCGACCAGCAGTTCATCGACGAGCTCGGCGGCCGCGCCGAGATGTCGGCGTTCATGACCGCGCAGGGCTTCGCCTACAAGATGAGCGCCGAGAAGGCGTATTCGACCGACAGCAATCTGCTTGGCGCCACGCACGAGGCCAAGGATCTCGAAAGCCTCGACAGCGGCATCAAGATCGTCAACCCGATCATGGGCGTGCCGTTCTGGCGCGACGATTGCGTCGTCAAGGCCGAGAAGGTCGTCGTGCGCTTCGAGGAAGGCCAGCCCACCGCGCTGAACGGCAAGACCTTCAGCGATCCCGTTGCGCTGTTCCTCGAAGCCAATGCCATCGGCGGCCGCCACGGCCTCGGCATGAGCGACCAGATCGAGAACCGCATCATCGAAGCCAAGAGCCGCGGCATCTACGAGGCGCCCGGCATGGCGCTGCTGCACATCGCCTATGAGCGTCTCGTCACCGGCATCCACAACGAGGACACGATCGAGCAGTATCGCATCAGCGGCATGCGCCTCGGCCGCCTGCTCTATCAGGGCCGCTGGTTCGACTCGCAGGCTTTGATGCTGCGCGAGACCGCGCAGCGCTGGGTCGCGCGCGCCGTTACCGGCGAGGTCACGCTGGAGCTGCGCCGCGGCAACGACTACTCCATCCTCAACACCGAGAGCCCCAACCTCACCTATGCGCCTGAAAGGCTCAGCATGGAGAAGGTCGAGGACGCCGCCTTCACGCCGGCCGATCGCATCGGTCAGCTCACCATGCGCAATCTCGACATCGCGGATACCCGCACCAAGCTCGGCCTCTATTCGAAGACCGGCCTGCTGTCGGGCAGCGAAGGCTCGCAGATCTTCAAGCTCGAGAGCGACAAGGGCTGAGGCCCACGCCACGAATGCACGACGTGTCGCGCCATCGCGGGTAACAACCAAAACAAAAATGGCCGGGATCGATCCCGGCCATTTTCTTTTTTCGATGTTCTTATTGGCGCGGCGGAGGCGGCGGCGCTGCGTTGGCCTGGCCGCCATTGAGCAGCGGCGTGATGCGGCGGACGGTGACGCGCCGGTTGATCAGGCTCGGGCCGTCGGTCTGCTCCTTCAGGTACTGCTTGCCGTAGCCCTGCGAGGTCAGGTTTTCCGCGGGCACATTGAACTGCTGCGTCAGCAATTCGGCCGCCGCCTGCGCCCGGCGATCCGACAGCGACAGATTGTCGACGTCGTTGCCGACCGCGTCGGTGTGGCCCTCGATCAGGAACACCTCCTGCGGGTTGGCCTGGATCGCCTGGTTGATACCGTCGGCGATCACCTGCAACCGCGCCGCCTGGTCCGGCGGAATGGTCCACGATCCCGTCGCGAAGTTGATCGTGTTGACGTCGATGCTCGGCATCTGCATGCGAACGTTCGGCGAGTAGCGGATCTCGTCGAGCGAGTAGCGGCGATCGATCCGCTGCACCGGCGGGGCCCGCATGGTCTCGTAGATCACGTCCGGCGAGGCTTCCTGGGCGTCGACGATGTAGCGATCATAGGGGATGCTGACCACCGGCGGCGGCACGTCGACATAGAAGCCGCCGACCGCCCGCGGATCGCGGTAGGTGTTGTCGATGATCACGATCTCACGCCCGCGCTGATCCCTGCGGATACGGCGCATCAGACTGCCGTCCGGACCGACCACCGTGATGATTTCGGTGCCATCAGGACGGATCACGACGGTGCGGGTTTCGCCGCCGATCGTCTCGGTGCGGATATCGCGGGCGCCGTAGCGGAAGCGATAGAGATCGTTGCCACGGACATATTCCTGCCCGCCCGGGTCGCGGATGATGATGCGATCCGGCTCGGTGTAGATGGTGCGGCCGCCTTCGACGACCTCCTGCCGCTGGTTGCGGTAGTCGGCGATGGTGGCGCCGATCACGGCACCGGCCACGACGCCCGCACCGATGGCCAGCGGCGTCAGGTCACGCTGCGGCGGACGCGGCGGCGGCGGCAGTGGCGTGGTGGTCGTCGGTGCCGCGCGGAAGGCCGAACTGACTGTCGGCGGAGCGTTCTGCGCCTTGTTGGGCGGGACCGTGGCGGCCGCCGAACCAGGGACGACAGACGGCGCTGCTGCGCCAGCGGGTGGCGCGGGTGGTCGGGGCGGGACGCCTGCCTGCGGCGATGCAGGCGTTGTGCCGGCAGCAGGCGCGCCTGCGGGCGGCGCTCCACCCTGACGTCCGGGAAGCGGCGTCGCGCCGCCGGGCGCCGGCGTTGCTGTTGGAGTCGGGGTTGGAGCCGTTCCTGCGGCCGGCGGAGCGCCGGGACGTCCGGGCGGCGTTTTGCCAGGCGCTGGCGTTGCTGATGGCGTGGGTGTGGCTGTCGGGGTCGGAGACGGCCGGGCCGCCGGCACTGCAGGTGTCGGCGTCGGCGCAGGCGTGGCTGTCGGGGCCGGAGACATCGGCCGAGCCGCGGGCGTTGCGGGCGTCGGCGTTGGGGCAGGCGTAGCCGTCGGCGCAGGCGTTGCCATGGGCCGGGCCGCGGACGGCGGTGTGGTTGGGGGTGGCGGAGGTGTTGGTGTTGCGGCCGGACGAGCCGGGGTCGCGGTCGGCGCCGGGAGCGGTGCAACGGGAGCGTGCTGCTGCGGAGGCGGCGGCGGCGGCGGCGTCGGGGCGTGCTGCTGCGGCGGTGGAGGCGGGGGCGGTGTCGGCGCATGCTGCTGCGGAGCCGCAGCCGGAGGCGGCGTCGGCGGCTTGGGTGCAGCAGGCGGCGGCGGGGGCGGTGGCGGTGCCTGATGGGTCGCGGGCGGCGGAGGAGGCGGCGTCGGGCGCGCGGGTGCGGCAGCCGGCGGAGGCGCGGCGGGCGGATGCGGCGGTGCAGCCGCCGGGGGCGGTGCGGCCGGGGGCTTGGGCGCAGCAGGCGGCGGTGGGGGAGGCGGCGTTGCCGGGCGCGCGGCGGGCGGCGGTCCCTTTGGCGCTTCCTTCGGAGGCTGCTTCGGTTTTCCGTCAGGGCCCGTCTCCGGTTGGGCCTGTGCGACTACGAGCGGCGGCGCGCTTTGCGCATGAGCTGCGGAGCCTGCAAATTGCATCGCGGTCAGGGCCGTCGTGGCGAGCAGCACGAAACGAAGGTTGGTCATGTGGTTGAACTTCCCCGGAAGGTTCTTTGACGATGTGAAGTGGGGTGATGAACAGCTACGCGTTAGGCCGGATTGTGGCGGGCGAAGATATTGCGTCGCGATTTATTTCTGCATGCAAATCATGTCACGAGAACAACGTTCATTACGCATTCAGGCGTGAGTCGCAATCGCCTCACATGTGATTGCTCTCGTGTCATATGTAACGCCTGCGACGAATTAGCATCCGTCGCGGGATTCGGTGCGAGCGGACCGTTCGGTCCGCGCGACGGAATCTCTTCTGGGATGCGGCCGGGCAATTCATCGGGCCGCGGTGATTCGCCGGGCTCGTGTACCGGCGGCGCGATTTCAGGCTGCGGATTGCCCGGCGGAATGCCGGGCGGCGGCTCGGTCGGCGTGCCGGGTGTCGATGGCGGTATCTCGGGCGGTTCAATCGGCATCGGCATCATCGAGATCAGTTGTCGGGAGAACGACAACGATGATGCCGCGCCGATGTTCCGGGAGCATGATCCGGAAAAGTGCCTGGCGGTTTCCCCTCGCAACAAACGCGGAACGCGTTTGCGCGGAGATCATGCTCAAATAACACCGTCGTCCTATTCCGGCGCGTGGCAGACGGCCTCGATGTTGTGCCCGTCGAGGTCCAGCACAAAGGCGCCGTAATAGTTCGCGTGATAATGCGGACGGATGCCGGGCGGCCCGTTGTCGCGGCCGCCTGCTGCCATCGCAGCCTTGTAGAACGCGTCGACCGTGGCGCGGTCTTTCGCCGATATCGCGACATGCACCGGCTTGTTCATCGCGCCTTTGCCGTCGATCCAGAAATCCGGCTTGCCGCCGGCGCCAAAGCCCGCGGCCGCGGCGTGACCCGTCTGCGCTTCCGTCACTTCCATGATCAGGCTGTAATCGAGCGGCGCCAGCGCCTTGCTGTAAAACGTTTTCGCAGCCTCATAGTCGGAGACGGAGAGGCCAAGGTGATCGATCATTGTATCCTCCGTGGTTTAGCGTGACAGGAATGTATTGCTGCGCGTCTTGCGCGCGACGGTAAAGCCGCGCGCGACCATGTCAGCGATACAATCCTGCTGCCATTCGTTTTGTGACAGATGCTCGATCACGACCGCGCGCGGCCACAGCGTTGGCGGCGCGTCGCGAAAGAAGCCGATCAGCACGCGGTCCTCAAAGCCCTCGACGTCGATCTTGAGCGAATCGACCTGGGTCACGCCGGCCTCGTCCAGAATACGCGTGAGCCGCAGCGCCGGCACCTTGATGGCTTCCGTGCTCGCCGCGCCGGTCGCGACATGCGTGGCGCCAAGATTGCCGCCGCCGCTCTCGATCATCAGCTCGCCGTCGGCGTCGCCCGCGGCGGCTTGCACAAGGCGAACCTGCGTCGCTTTCGATGCGGCATGGTTGAACGAGAGACGGCCGAAGGTGAGGGGATGCGGCTCGATCGCGACAACCTTGCCTGATGGCCCGACCTGCCGCGCCATCACCAAAGCAAACGTGCCGACATTGGCGCCAACGTCGACGAACGTGCCGCCACCAGGCGTATGCCGACGCAGGAAGTCGAGCTCGTCGATATTATAGTCGGGGTTGAACAGCGCGCCGCGCTCGGTGGCGCTGCCCTGGTGGTAGAGGCGGAACGAAGCGCCCTGGTATTGCACGTCGATCGGTCCGCTGCGCAGCAGATTGACCAGTCGCGACATCCAGGGCCGGAACGCGCCGCGCTTCAGCCCTGACCCCTGCACGAGGCTGATGATCGCGGCCTGCGCTGCGTTCGGCGCAAACGCGCCGAATGGCGCGGTCGAAAGGGTGGTGTCGGGCGTCAAGCAGGCGGTCCTCGTTGCAGGCGGCGCATGCATAGCCGGTTTTGCCGGGGACTCCAACGGCGCTTACGCCGCCTTCTTCGCCGGTTTCCGTTGCCGCAAGAACCGCCCGAGCAGCTTGCGCTTGCCCTTGCGCGGGATCAGGTCGATGTCGCTGACGAGCTTGGCGCCGCCCTTGTGGCGCTCCAGCACGATCTTGCGGCTGTGGAAGGCCTCCAGCTCGACACGATGCGCGACGCTGACGATGGTTGCCTTCGGCAGCTCGTCGGTGACCATCTGCATCATCTTGTCCTGGCTCTTCTCGTCGAGCGCCGAGGTCGCTTCATCCAGCACGACGATGTCGGGGTCGTGCAGCAAGAGCCGCGCGAAGGCGAGGCGCTGTTTCTCGCCGCCTGACAGCGTCTGGTCCCAAGGTCCTTCCTCCGCGATCTTCTCGTTGAGATGGTCGAGGCCGACCTTGTGCAGGGCCTCGCCGATCTCCTCGACAGTCCAGTCCTCCTCGGCGCCGGGATAGGCGACCGCGCGGCGCAGACTGCCTGAGGGCACATAGGGCCGCTGCGGCAGCATGAACAGCCGCCGGTCGGGATGGAAATTGACGCTGCCGCCGCCCCATGGCCACAGGCCTGCGATGGCACGCACCAGCGTGCTCTTGCCGGTGCCGGATTCGCCGGCGACCAAGAGCCGCTCACCGGGCTCGACGACCACCTCGGTCTCGCCGACCACGGCGGTGCCGTCGTCGAGCGTGACGGAGAGGTCGTGCAGCTCCAGCATCGCATCGTTGCTGGTTTCGCCGCGCTTGATGCGGCCGAGGCCGTCGCCCTGCTCGGCGCGCTCGAGGCCGTCGAGCGACATCATCAGCGAGGCGATGCGGCGCGCGCAGGCGTTCCAATCGGCGAGCCGCGGATAATTGTCGACCAGCCAGCCGAACGCGCTCTGCACGATGGTGAAGGCCGAGGCCGCCTGCATCACCTGCCCGAGGCTCATGCTGCCGTCGAGGAATTTTGGCGCGCAGAGCAACAGCGGTACCACAGGTGCAACGAGGCTCGAGCCCTGCGACACCAGCGTGGTCCGCATGTGTTGCCCTGCGAGCCGCGCCCATTGCCTGAGCACGCTGGTGAAATGGCGGTCGATGCCGCCGCGTTCTTCCTCCTCGCCGCCGAGCAGCGCGATGCTCTCGCCATTCTCGCGCACGCGCGTCAGCGTGTAGCGGAAATCCGCCTCGGCCTGGTTCTTGTCCTCGGAGACCTGCACGAATTGGCGGCCGATCACCAGGATCGAGCCCGAGGCGATGGCCGCGTACAGCATCGCGGCGATCACGAGGAAGCCGGGAATGGTGATCGTGGAGCCGCCGAGCGTGACGGTGAGCGCGCCGCCGATGGTCCAGAGCACGACGATGAAGGTTGCGGCCGACAGCAGCGCCGAGGTCACGCCGGCGAGAAAATCGACCGGCGAGTCGGTCGCGATGCGCAGATCCTCCGCGATCCGGTATTCAGGGTTCTTGTGGTCGCCATCGACGAGGTTGAGCTGGTAGTAGCGGCCGTTGGCGAGCCAGCGTGTCAGTACGCTGCTGGTGAGCCAGGCGCGCCAGCGCCGCTGGATGCCCATCCGCGCAAACACCTGGACGACACCGAGCACGATGCTGCCGATGGCAAGCGGGAAGAACACGGCGGTCAGGTGGAAGACGGTGGTCGCATCGCGCTTCTCGATGGCGTCGAAGATCGCTCTGTTCCAGACATTGATGCCGTATTGGAAGCCGACGGTCAGGACGATCAGCACGACGAGGCCGATCGAAAAGGGCCAGGCGAGGCGGTCGCCCTTGCGGCTCCAGAAGCCCCGCGCGCTGATCCAGAAGCGGGTGAGGAGATAATCCTTGCGCGCCTGCTCGACCTCTTCGGGTGAAAGTTCGGGATCGGGCTCGAGCACTTCGGGCGGCGGCGGCGCGATCTCATCGCCGTTCTCGCCCTTGATGTCGACGATGGGCGGCTTCTTGGCCCCTTCACGCTTTCCGGCTGGTTTCTCCATGGCCGGGGTAACGCGAGTCAAATCAGCCGGTTCCCTCGGGTTCCGCGGCGCAGTCTACTCGGCGGCGCCGTCGCGCACCCGTTTCAGCCGCGCCGCGCGGTGCAGCACCCGCGACAGCTCCTCGATCGAATAGGGCTTTTGCACCAGCTCGAAGCCGGCGACGCCGTCCTGGGACAAAGCGTGGCTATAGCCCGTGGTCAGCACGATGGGGACGCTGATGCAGCGATCGCACATCGCCTGCGCCAGATCGAGCCCGGTCATCCCCGGCATCACGACATCGGAGAACACGACGTCGAAGCGATCCGCATCGCCGACCAGTTCAGTGAGCGCGTCGGTGGCGTTGTCGACCAGCGTGATGCTGTAGCCGAGCTCGGTCAGCCCGTCGGCGGCGAAATTGCCGAGTTCGATATTGTCTTCGACGACCAGCACCGACATGCCGCTGCCGGCGACGGCCGGGGCCGTGGTCGGCGCCTGGCTCCGGGGCAACAGATCGGCCGGCACGCGCGGCAGATAGAGCGAGAAGGTGCTGCCCTGGCCGACTTCGCTGAAGACGGTCACTTCGCCGCCGGATTGCCGGGCAAAGCCGAACACCTGCGACAGGCCGAGGCCCGTGCCCTGGCCGACCTGCTTGGTGGTGAAGAATGGCTCGAAGATGCGGCCCAATTGGGCCGCGGGGATGCCAATGCCGCTATCGCTGACGGTGACGCAGATGAATCCGGGATTTTTCAAGGTCTGGCTGCCGGAGAGATGCGCGAGCGTATCAGGCACGGATGTCACCGCGTGGACCGTGAAGACGATCCGGCCCTTGCCCTGCATGGCGTCGCGCGCGTTGGTCGCCATGTTGATGATGGCCGTCTCGAACTGGCCGGCATCGGCGCTGACAAGGCAGGGCTCGGTCGGCAGCTGCGTGACGATCTCGATCGCAGGTCCAAGCAGCGTGGCGAGCATGTCGCGCAGCGAGCGCATCCGGTCGCCGACATCGAACACTTCGGGCTTCAAGGTCTGGCGCCGCGCAAAGGCCAGCAATTGCGAGGTCAGCTTGGCCGCGCGCGCGACGGCCTCCCCGATCGCCGTGATGTAGCGCTGCCGCCGTTCCTCGCTCAGTTGCGGGCGGTTCAACAGATCGACCGAGGCGCGGATCACGGTCAGCAGGTTGTTGAAATCATGCGCGACGCCGCCGGTGAGCTGGCCCAGCGCCTCCAGCCGCTGGCTGTGCTTGAGTGCCTCCTCGGCCTCGTGCCGCTTGGCCGCTTCGAATTGGAGATGCTGCGTGCGGCGGAAGGCGAAGGCCAGCAGGATGAACAGCAGCGCGGTGGCGGGCACGCCGAACACCAGATGCTGGCTGATGGTCGCGAGCCAGCGCGCGCGGATCGCCGAGGTCTCGAGGCCGGCGCTGACATAGATCGGATATTCGGCGACCCGCCGGTAGCCGATGCGGCGCTCGATTCCGTCCGTCGGCCAGGCGATGGTCATCAGCCCATGATCGGGATGGGTTGCGATGCTGTGGCCGACCGGGCCGTTCGGATCGAGCCGGAAATCGCCGTCGAGCCGCGGCAGGTGCGCCAGCAGCACGCCGTCGGCGCGGCCCATCGCAAAGAAGGAGCCCGGATCGGTGCCGATCCTGGCGTAAAAGCTCTCGAAATATTCGGGCAGCACCGATGCCTGGATCACGCCGACGAAGCTGCCGTCGTCGGACGAGCGGCGGCGGCTGACGCCGAAGAAGCGCGCGCCCTGGTAGGGCAGGCGCGGCGTCAAGGTGGCGCCGATATAGGTGCCGATGCTCTGGTCGACATGGGCATAGAAATAGTCGCGGTCGGCAAAGCTCTGATCCGGTGGTGGCGAGGCCAGGCTGTTGACCAGCGCCTTTCCGTTGGCATCGAAGATCCAGGCTGATTTGAGCTGCGGCAGCGAGTCGGTGAGCTGCTTCAGGCGCTTGTGCAGCGCGCCTTCCCGCGACCGGATCGCGTCGTCCGGCAGGTCGCGCACGACCTCGTTCAGCTCGGCCAGGCTCCGGTCGATGGTCTCGAATACCTTGAGCGCGTGCTCATGTGCGACATCGAGCGTCCGCTCGATCTCGCGATCGGCGATATCAAGTGTCGAATTGTAGGAAATCGCGGAAGCGATGGCGAACAGCGCAATGGGCAGCGCCAGGGATGCCGCCATCATCCACTGCAGCAGTCTCAGCGAGTTGCGTTGTGCGCCCTGCACGGTCGCTCCGGTCCCCCGACCAGAGAGCTTACTTGAATCTCACGGGCGGAAGGAAGCGGCTTCTGGCGGAACCGGAGGTTGTAGTTCATTGACTCGCCCGTCCCGCGGGATGAGTCAATTTTGCGCAAAATCGTACCCCGGCTGCTCGGGCCGGGGTCGTCGCATCAAAAAGGCGCTAGATCTGGCGCTCGACCATCTTGAGCTTGAGCTCGGCGATGGCCTCGGCCGGGTTCAGGCCCTTCGGACAGGCCTTGGCGCAGTTCATGATGGTGTGGCAGCGGTACAGGCGGAACGGGTCCTCGAGATTGTCGAGCCGCTCGCCGGTGGCCTCGTCGCGCGAATCGGACACCCAGCGGTTGGCCTGGAGCAGGGCGGCGGGGCCGAGATAGCGGTCGCTGTTCCACCAATAGCTCGGGCAGGAGGTCGAGCAGCAGGCGCACAGGATGCACTCGTAGAGGCCGTCGAGCTTCTCGCGGTCCTCGTGGCTCTGGCGCCATTCCTTCTGCGGCGTCGGCGAGGTCGTCTTCAGCCACGGCTCGACGGAAGCGTATTGCGCGTAGAAATTGGTCAGGTCCGGGACCAGGTCCTTCACCACGGGCTGGTGCGGCAGCGGATTGATCTTCACCGCGCCGTCCTTCACGTCGTGCATGGAGCGGGTGCAGGCCAGCGTGTTCTGGCCGTCGATGTTCATGGCGCAGGAGCCGCAGACGCCCTCGCGGCAGGAGCGGCGGAAGGTCAGCGACGGGTCGATGTGGTTCTTGATCCAGATCAGGCCGTCCAGCACCATCGGACCGCAATCATTGACGTCGACATAATAGGTGTCGACGCTCGGATTCTTGCCGTCGTCGGGATTCCAGCGATAGACGCGAAACTCGCGCGTTTCGGTCGCGCCGGCGGGCTTCGGCCAGGTCTTGCCGCCAGTGATCTTGGAGTTCTTCGGAAGTGCGAATTCAACCATTTCGATAAAGCTTTCGCTGTTCGCTCAGTACACGCGCGCCGTTTAGTAAACGCGAGCTTTGGGCGGGATGTACTGCACGTCGTTGGTCATGGTGTAGTCGTGAACCGGGCGGTACTCGATCTTGACCTTGCCCTTGTTGTCGAGCCAGGCCAGCGTGTGCTTCATCCAGTTCTGGTCGTCGCGCGCGGAGAAGTCCTCGCGGGCATGCGCGCCGCGGCTCTCGGTGCGGTTCGCGGCCGAGTTCATCGTCACCACCGCCTGCGAGATCAGATTGTCGAATTCCAGGGTCTCGACGAGATCCGAATTCCACACCAGCGAGCGGTCGGACACGGCGATGTCGGTGATGCCGCTGTGGACCTTCTCGATCAGGTTCTGGCCTTCGCTCAGCACTTCGCCGGTGCGGAACACGGCGCAGTTGTTCTGCATCACGTGCTGCATACCTTCGCGCAGCTTTGCGGTCGGCGTGCCGCCGGAGGCGTAGCGATAATGGTCGAGGCGGCCGAGCGCGAGATCGGCCGAGTTCGCCGGCAGCTCGGGCTGCTTGGCGTTCGGCGTCAGCTTTTCGGCCAGACGCAGCGCCGCGGCGCGGCCGAACACGACGAGGTCGATCAGCGAGTTCGAGCCGAGGCGGTTGGCGCCGTGCACGGAGACGCAGGCTGCTTCGCCGATCGCCATCAGGCCGGGGATGACGGCGTTGTCGTCGCCATCCCGCTTGGTCAGTACTTCGCCATGATAGTTCGTGGGGATGCCGCCCATGTTGTAGTGCACGGTCGGCACGATCGGGATCGGCTCGCGCGTCACGTCGACATTGGCGAAGATCTTTGCGGATTCGGAGATGCCCGGCAGGCGCTCGGCGAGCACGGCGGGATCGAGATGGTCGAGATGAAGGAAGATGTGGTCCTTCTTCTTGCCGACGCCGCGCCCTTCGCGGATCTCGATGGTCATCGCGCGCGAGACGACGTCGCGCGAAGCGAGATCCTTTGCCGACGGCGCGTAGCGCTCCATGAAGCGCTCGCCTTCGGAGTTGACGAGATAGCCGCCTTCGCCGCGGGCGCCCTCGGTGACGAGACAGCCCGAGCCGTAGATGCCGGTCGGGTGGAACTGCACGAACTCCATGTCCTGCATCGGCAGGCCGGCGCGCAGCACCATGCCGCCGCCGTCACCGGTGCAGGTGTGCGCCGAGGTGCAGGAGGCATAGGCGCGGCCGTAGCCACCGGTGGCGAGGATCACGGTCTGGGCGCGGAAGCGATGCAGTGTGCCGTCGTCGAGCTTGAGCGCGATGACGCCGCGGCAGGTGCCCTGGTCGTCCATGATCAAATCGATGGCGAAGAACTCGATGAAGAACTCGGCCGCATGGCGCAGCGACTGGCCATACATCGTGTGCAGCATGGCGTGGCCGGTACGGTCGGCGGCGGCGCAGGTGCGCTGCGCCTGGCCCTTGCCGTAGTCCATGGTCATGCCGCCGAACGGGCGCTGGTAGATCTTGCCGTCTTCCGTGCGCGAGAACGGAACGCCCCAATGCTCGAGCTCGTAGACCGCGTCTGGCGCGTTGCGCACCATGTATTCGATCGCGTCCTGGTCGCCGAGCCAGTCCGACCCCTTCACGGTGTCGTACATGTGCCAGCGCCAGTCGTCCTTGTGCATGTTGCCGAGCGAAGCCGAGATGCCGCCCTGCGCCGCAACCGTGTGCGAGCGGGTCGGGAACACCTTGGTGATACAGGCCGTCTTCAGGCCGGCCTCGCTGCAGCCGACCACGGCGCGCAGGCCCGCGCCGCCGGCGCCGACCACGACGACGTCATAGGTGTGGTCTTCGATCGGATAGGCTTTGCCGTTGGTGCCGGGAGCGCCGTTGCCCTTGCCATTCGTCTCTGTGGCCATGGGTTACACTCCGGATGACAGTTTGAGGATCGCGTAGGTCGAGGCGAGCGCCACGGCGATCGAGAAGAAATTGTTGAGCATGATCGAGACGAGCTTCAGCTTCTCGTTATGAACGTAGTCCTCGATCACGACCTGCATGCCGATCTTCATGTGCCAGGCGCTGGCGAAGATGAAGAGCAGCAGGATCACGGCGATCGGCAGCGAGCCGAGGATCTGCGCGGCGCCGGCCTGGTTGCGGCCGAGCAGCATCATGATGATCACGATGACAGGGATCATCAGCAGCGTCATGGCGACGGCGGTGATGCGCTGGCGCCAGAAATCGGACGTGCCGGAATGCGCGGCACCGAGATTGCGGACGCGTCCGAGCGGGGTGCGCATGCTGCGCTTCGGCGTATCTGACACGCTCATCGTCCACCTCCGATCGCGTAGGCGATGATCCAGATCAGCACCGTCAGCGCGATGCCGCCGATCGCGGCGCCCCAGGTCAGCGCTTCGCGCTCATTGGCCTTGAAGCCGTAGCCGAGATCCCACACGAAGTGCCGGATGCCGCTGAGCATATGGTGCATCAGCGCCCAGGTGTAGCCGAACACGATCAGCCGGCCGATGATGCTGCCGGTGAAGGCCTGCACATTGGCGTAGGCGGCAGGGCCCGAGGCCGCCGCAACCAGCCACCAAACCAGCAGCAGCGTTCCGACATAGAGAGCGATACCAGTGGCGCGATGAACGATGGACAGCGCCATCGTCAACGTCCAGCGGTAGATTTGCATGTGTGGTGAAAGCGGTCGTTCGATCCGTGCGGTCATGGGCTTTTGATGTTTATGGCGGCCCAGCGGGGCGCGCGCGGGGATCGCGAAAGGTCGGCTCTATTTACGGAGTCGATTTCGCCTGCGCAATCACCAAATCGCCATAAATCGAACCGGCATTCAGCTCTACGACGTTGATGCAACAAGCCAATCAGTGGCTTGGTATACCAGAACGATGGTGCACCGACGAAGAAAAGAACATTAATTCATCTTTTGCGGTGACGGTCGAGGCGCATTGAAATTGCTATTGGAACGGCTCTAAGCCGCTGACTGGCGGTCATGGTTCGAACCAGTCAGTTCATGGCGCGTAGAGCGCGTGGACAAGCTCGCGTGCCACCGCCTATTTCCGCGAGACGCATCGATTTTCCACGAGGCGGCGGATATGCGCCGTCTGCAATCCACCCAAGACGGCCGGCGCAGCGTGTCGACCGCACAAACCGGATCGCCTACAGCTTCGCGCGCAGCTCGCCTCGTCGTGGGGATCGAACAAGTTGCGACAAGCTGCGG
Organism: Bradyrhizobium zhengyangense; assembly: GCF_022012555.1. Classification (NCBI taxonomy): domain Bacteria; kingdom Pseudomonadati; phylum Pseudomonadota; class Alphaproteobacteria; order Hyphomicrobiales; family Nitrobacteraceae; genus Bradyrhizobium; species Bradyrhizobium zhengyangense. The sequence continues at coordinate 965,052 of NZ_JAKLTZ010000002.1, forward strand.
GGCAGGTCCTGATGATCGCAGGTCTTGATATCAAGGAGCTCGTCGAGCTCGCGCTGCTGCTGATTGCAGTCGGCGCGCTCTCCGGCTTTCTCGCCGGCGTGTTCGGCATCGGCGGCGGCGCGATTCTCGTGCCGGTGTTCTACGAATGCTTCCGCATCGCCGGCGTGCCGCTCGACGTGCGCATGCCGCTCTGCGTCGGCACCTCGCTCGCGGTGATCATCCCGACATCGATCCGCTCGTTCCAGGCGCATTACAAACGCGGCGCGGTCGACATGTCGATCCTGCGCGTGTGGTGGCTGCCGATCGTCATCGGCGTCGTCGCGGGAAGCGTCGTCGCGCGCTACGCGCCGGAGCGCTTGTTCAAGATCGTGTTCGTCGCCGTCGCCTATTCCGCTTCAGCGCGCCTTATCTTCGGACGCGAGACCTGGAAGCTCGGCGATGATTTGCCGAAGGGACCGTTGATGCGCGTCTACGGTTTCTGCGTCGGAATCCTGTCGACCCTGATGGGTATCGGCGGCGGCCTGTTCTCGAATCTCTTGATGACGTTCTACGGCCGCCCGATCCATCAGGCGGTCGCGACCTCGTCGGCGCTCGCCGTGCTGATCTCGATCCCCGGCGCGCTCGGCTACGTCTCTGCGGGATGGCCGGCCGCTGCGACGTATCCCAGCGTTGCTGCCCTGCAGATCCCCTTTGCGCTCGGCTACGTCTCGCTGATCGGCGCCGTGCTGGTGATGCCGATGAGCCTCGTGACGGCGCCGCTCGGCGTGCGCGCCGCGCATGCGATGTCGAAGCGCACGCTGGAAGTCGCGTTCGGGTGCTATCTGTTTATCGTCGGCAGCAGGTTTGTAATGAGTCTGGTGGGTGGCCAATAGCCGTTCGGCCGAAGCGCTTACCACACCCTCGGTGTCATTCCCCGCGAAGGCGGGGAATCCAGTATTCCAGAGACAGTAGTAATTGAGTCGAGGGGCCGCTGCGTACTGGATGCCCCGCCTTCGCGGGGCATGACAGTGCGTTGGGTAGTGGCGAGCTCTCATTATCGGAACAACATCGCAGTGGTCCGGAGAGCGCCTCCTCACTTCTTCGCGTAAATATCCTTGTAGTTATCCCGCAGCACGTTCTTCTGCACCTTGCCCATCGTATTCCGCGGCAGCTCGTCGACGACGAACACCCGCTTGGGCATCTTGAATTTGGCTAGCCGTCCGTCGAGCGCCTTCAGCACGGTGGCTTCGGTCACATCGGCGCCCTTGTTGCAAACCAGCACCGCCGTCACGCCCTCGCCGAAATCGGCATGCGGCACGCCGATCACGGCGGATTCGATCACGCCGGGCATGGCGTCGATCTCGGTCTCGATTTCCTTGGGGTAGACGTTGAAGCCGCCTGATATGACGAGATCCTTGCCCCGTCCGAGAATGTGGACGTAGCCCTTGTCGTCGATCTTGCCGAGGTCGCCGGTGATGAAGAAGCCGTCGGGGCGGAACTCCGACTTGGTTTTCTCCGGCATACGCCAGTAGCCTTTGAAAACGTTCGGGCCCCTGACCTCGATCATGCCGATTTCCTCACGCGGCAACTCCTTGCCGGTCTCGGGCTCGGTCACGCGCACGGAGACACCGGGCAGCGGGAAGCCGACCGCGCCGGGGATGCGCTCGCCGTCATAGGGATTCGACGTGTTCATGTTGGTTTCGGTCATGCCGTAACGCTCGAGCACGGCATGGCCGGTGCGCGCCGACCATTCGCGGTGGGTTTCGGCCAGAAGCGGCGCCGAGCCCGAGATGAACAGGCGCATGTGCTTGGTCGTCTCCTTCGAGAGGGAAGGATTCTGCAGCAAGCGCGTGTAAAAGGTCGGCACGCCCATCAGAACAGTTGAGCGGGCCATCAGCTTGATGATGAGATCAGGATCGAGCTTGGGCAGGAAGATCATCGACGCCCGCGCAAACAGCGTCACGTTGGTCGCCACGAACAGGCCATGGGTGTGATAGATCGGCAGCGCGTGGATCAGCACGTCCTTGTCGGTGAAGCGCCAATAGTCGACGAGCGAGAGCGAGTTCGACGCGAGATTGTCGTGGCTGAGCATCGCGCCCTTGGAGCGGCCTGTCGTGCCCGAGGTGTAGAGGATCGCGGCGAGGTCGTCGTTGGCCCGCGAGATCGTCGCGAATTCGTCGCTGGCCTTGGCGGCCGCGTCCGTCAGCGAGCCCTTGCCGTCAGCTCCGAGCGTCTCGACCTTGGCCTTCACCTTGGCGGCAATCGGGGCCAGCCCTTCGGCCTTGGAGGGATCGCAGACCACCAGCGACGGCTCGGCATCGCCGATGAAGTAGTCGAGCTCGTTGAGCGTGTAGGCGGTGTTCAGCGGCAGATAGACCGCGCCGGCTCTGACAGTGCCGAGATACAGCACGATATTGGCGACCGACTTATCGACCTGCACCGCGACACGGTCGCCGGGCTTCACGCCGCGCGCCACCAGCACATTCGCCATTTGGCCGGCCCGCGCGATCAGGTCGCCATAGCTGATCCGGTCGCCGTCCTGTGTCTCGATCGCGAGGCGCTTGGGATCGTCGAGGCCGTCAAACAGGCGGGAAAACAGGTTGGCGTTGGCTGCGTGGTTCATGCAAGATTTCCTCGACCGCAAGACTGACAAGGCCGGTCAAAACCGAGGGCTGGATTAGCAAAAACCGCCCCGAAGAAGCAACGGAGACAGTTTGCATGACCAAAAATGGGAAACGCGTGGCCTGGGTCACCGGCGGCGGCAGCGGGATCGGGGAGGCCGGCGCCGAGGCGTTGGCTGCCGACGGCTGGACGGTGGTGGTTTCGGGCAGGCGCAAAGACGCCCTGGATACCGTGGTTGCGAAGATCACCAAGGCGGGCGGGGTGGCTGAAGCCATCGCGCTGGACGTGTCTAACGCCGCCGAGGCCCAGAAGGCGGCCGATCAGATCGTCGCGAAGCACGGCCGCATCGACCTGCTCGTGAACAATGCCGGCATCAATGTCCCCAAGCGCAGCTGGAAAGACATGGAACTGGACGGCTGGGACAAGCTGGTCCAGGTCAATCTCAATGGCGTGCTCTATTGCATGCGCGCGGTGCTGCCGACGATGCGCAAGCAGCAGGACGGCTCGATCATCAACGTCTCGTCCTGGGCCGGCCGTCACGTCTCGAAGATGCCGGGCCCGGCCTACACCACGACCAAGCATGCGGTGCTGGCGCTGACCCATTCCTTCAACATGGACGAATGCGTCAACGGCCTGCGCGCCTGCTGCCTGATGCCGGGCGAGGTCGCGACCCCAATCCTGAAGCTGCGTCCGGTGGTGCCGAGCGAGGAAGAGCAGGCCAAGATGCTGCAGTCCGAAGATCTCGGCCGCACCATCGCGTTCATCGCCTCGATGCCGCCGCGCGTGTGCATCAACGAGCTCCTGATCAGCCCGACGCATAATCGCGGGTTCATCCAGACGCCGAACAACAGGGATTAGTCGTTCGTAGCCCGGATGGAGCGAAGCGCAATCCGGGACAAGTCGACCCGTATGCGACAGCCCCGGATTATGCTTCGCTCCATCCGGGCTACATCTTCACCCCCCACACGAACACGCCGCCCCATAGTTTCACCCATCACAATAAATTATTCCTCGAAACCCCCAAGCGAACCCTCCCGTAGTTCGGCCAACGACGCGCTGCTGCTTCACGTCAAACTGTCGCGGACGCCGTTGTTGCCCCAACGCAAAGGCCGGCCATCGCCGGTCATCATCGAAATCGGGAGTTTCTCCATGTCGAAGCGCATTGCCTATATCACCGCTGCTGCCTTCAGCGCCCTGGCTATCACCGCGACCGTCATCGCACCCGCCCGTGCCGAGGAAAAGACCGTCATGGTCGGCGGCGCCGCGATGTTCCCCTCGAAGAACATCGTCCAGAACGCCGTCAATTCGAAGGATCACACCACGCTGGTGGCGGCAGTGAAGGCGGCCGGCCTGGTGCCGACCCTGGAAGGAAAGGGCCCGTTCACGGTGTTCGCGCCGACCAATGCCGCCTTCGGCAAGCTGCCCGCTGGCACCGTCGACAATCTGGTCAAGCCCGAGAACAAGGCGACCCTGACCAAGATCCTCACCTACCATGTCGTGCCCGGCAAGCTCGAGGCCTCCGACCTCACCGATGGCAAGAAGCTGAAGACGGCCGAAGGCGAGGAACTCACCGTCAAGAAGCAGGACGGCAAGGTCTGGATCGTCGACGCCAAGGGCGGCACCTCGATGGTGACAATCTCCAACGTCAACCAGTCGAACGGCGTGATCCATGTGGTCGACACCGTGCTGATGCCGGCGACGTAACACCTGATACCCCGTTTCATCCCCGGAGGATGCGGCGAAACAGCGAGCCGGGGAGCCCCGGCTCGCTTTATTGTGACCACCATAGCCGGCAGGCATCGATTCGATGGCCGCCTGGTGTAACGAAAGCGGCCGGACCGGCGTATAATCGCTGACACACGACGTTCAGGACGGAACCACCATGTCGAGCCTTTCAGTGACCGACGAGGAGATCAGCGCCAAGCCCGCCAAGGCGATCCAGCCGGCCTGGGTCCGGGTCATGCACTGGACCAACGCGTTCGCCATGATCCTGATGATCATGTCGGGCTGGCAGATCTACAACGCCTCGCCGCTGTTCGACTTCCGTTTCTCCCACGACATCACGCTGGGCGGCTGGCTCGGCGGCGCGCTGCTCTGGCACTTTGCGGCGATGTGGCTGCTGATGGTGAACGGTCTCGCCTATCTCATCACCGGCTTCGCGTCCGGCCGCTTCCGCAAAAAATTGCTGCCGATCACGCCGTCAGGCGTGCTCCACGACGTCAGGGCGGCGCTGACGTTCAAGCTCGCCCATGACGATCTCACCGTCTACAATTACGTGCAGCGCGTGCTCTATGCCGGCATCATCGTCGTCGGCGTGCTGATCGTGCTCTCGGGCCTGTCGATGTGGAAGCCGGTGCAGCTGTACTACCTGGTCAAGCTGTTCGGCGATTATCCGACCGCGCGCTACGTCCATTTCTTCTGCATGGCGGCGATCTGCGCCTTCCTCGTCATTCACGTGCTGCTTGCGCTCTTGGTGCCGAAGAGCCTGCGCGCGATGATCATCGGTCGCTGATTAGGAGATCCACCATGGCCAAGCGTTCATTCCTGATCCCCGGCGTCGACAAGCGGCTGCTGATCAAGGACTCCCTCAAGGTGATGCCCGATCTCACCCGCCGCCGCTTCATCGCGGGTGGCGCCAGCATCGGTGCGCTGACGCTGCTCACCGGCTGCGACGTGGTCGATTCCTCATCCGCCGATGCGCTGCTCGCGAAGGTCTCGAAGTTCAACGACGCCGTGCAGGATTTCATCTTCAATCCTGATGCGCTGGCGCCGACCTTCCCCGAGAGCGCGATTACAAAGCCGTTCCCCTTCAACGCCTATTACGATCTCGACGACGCGCCCGATGTCTCGGCGGCGGATTGGAAGCTCGAGGTGCGCGGCCTCGTTGATAACAAGAAGTCGTGGACATTGGATGAGCTCTACAAGCTGCCGCAGTTCACGCAAATCACCCGTCACATTTGCGTCGAAGGCTGGAGCGCGATCGGCAGCTGGACCGGCACGCCCTTGCGCGATTTCCTGAAACTTGTCGGTGCCGACACGCGCGCCAAATATGTCTGGTTCCAGTGCGCCGACAAGGATGGCTACAACTCGCCCCTGGACATGCGCACCGCGCTGCATCCGCAGACGCAGATGACGTTCAAATATGCCAACGAGATTTTGCCGCGCGCCTACGGTTTTCCGATGAAGATCCGCGTGCCGACAAAGCTCGGCTTCAAGAACCCGAAATACGTGGTCTCGATGGAAGTCACCAACGACTACAAGGGCGGGTACTGGGAAGACCAGGGGTACAATTCGTTTAGCGGAAGCTGAGGCTTGCTCCGCTGCTGTAGGGTGGGCAAAGGCGCGCAGCGCCGTGCCCGCCATCTCTCTCGATCGCGAAAAATGCGTGGGCACGCTTCGCTTTGCCCACCCTACGGCACCGGTGCCTTGGCCGGCCTCACCTTCCGCTGCAGCAATGCCAGCACCGCGCCCAACGCCAGCAGCGCCGCCGACACATTGAGCGCGTAACTCAAGCTCCCCAGCGCATCGGTGATGGCGCCGACCACGATGGGCCCGAGCGTCTGGCCGACGCCGAACGATATCGTCATTGCCGCGATTGCGGTCGGCCACATCTCCGGCGGATAGTTGAAGCGCACGAAGGCGGTGGTCGAGCCGACGACAGCGAAGAAGGCGACGCCGAACACCACGGCCGAGATTCCAAGCCAGGCGGGCGAATGCCCGAGGATCGGCAAGGCAGCCCCCAGCGCGTTGGTTCCGAGGATGATGGCGGTGGCGAGACCGCCGCGATCGAGCGCGAGCACGCGGCGCCAGGCCCATGGCGTGACGAAGGCACTCATGCCGATCAGGCCCCAGAATGCCGCCTGCGCCGCGGCCCCGCCGCCGCCGTCGCGGACATAGGCGATCATGAAGGTCATGTAGGCGATGTAGCCGGCGCCGAACAGGAAGTAGGCGGCGAGATAGATGAGCACGGGAAGCACAGCGAAGGCGCCGTGGCTGCCTTCCGAAAAGCGCGCGCCGCTCTCGATCCGGACCATGAACAGCGGCACGGTCATCGCGATCGAGAGCAGCGTCATCGCCCACCATACGATCCACCATGAGCCCGGACCGAAATGCTGCAGCGTGAATGGCGCGATCAGCCCGGAGGCGAGAATGCCGATGCCGGGCCCGGCATAAAACAAGCTCAGCAGGAAATTGGCCCGCTCCGGGCGCGACTGCGCGATGGTCGCCGCCAGCGCGCCACCGGCGACGAAGCCGGCCGCAGCCCCCAGGCCCAGCACGAGGCGGGCGAGGCTCAGCGCGATGAAATTCCCCGTCAGCGCACAAGTCGCGAGCGCGGCGACGCAGGCTACGGTTCCACCGCGGATTGCAGCTGACCAGCCGACACGCTGGATCAGCCGCGACGCCAAGAGCGCGCCGATGAGGTAGCCGACGGCGTTGATGGTGTTCATGAACCCGGCCGCCGAGTAGGACCAGCCGAGGTCCTCGCGCATGTCGGGCAGCACCAGCGCATAGGCAAAGCGGCCGATGCCGAGCCCGACGGTTGCGGCCAGCGACAGGGTCAGGATCAGCCGCGCGGGATGTGCGACGGGTGGGCGGTCAGGTGCGAGCAAGGGGTACTCCGGCGATCCGCAGTGTGGCAGGCCCTGCCCGGCTTGCACAGCCGCGACGCGGCAATGGTGTCTTGCCAAGCGCGCAACGCCGCTCTAGCACTCCGGCCGAATTTCGATCTCAGAGGAAACGGATATGGCGACCCACAAATTGCTGCTGCTCCCCGGCGACGGTATCGGCCCCGAGGTGATGGGCGAGGTGAAGCGGCTGATCGATTGGCTCAATAGCGCGGGAATCGCCAAATTCGAGACCGATACGGGCCTTGTCGGCGGCTCCGCCTATGACGCCCACAAGGTGTCGATCTCCGAGGGCGACATGGCCAAGGCGATGGAAGCCGACGCCATCATCTTCGGCGCGGTCGGCGGCCCGAAATGGGACGCGGTGCCTTACGAGGTGCGCCCCGAAGCCGGCCTGCTGCGCCTGCGCAAGGATCTGGCTTTGTTCGCCAATCTCCGCCCCGCCGTCTGCTATCCGGCGCTGGCGGACGCTTCGAGCCTGAAGCGCGAGGCGGTCGAGGGCCTCGACATCGTCATCGTGCGCGAGCTCACCGGCGGCGTCTATTTCGGCGAGCCCAAGACCATCACCGATCTTGGCAACGGCCAGAAGCGCGCCATCGATACCCAGGTCTACGACACCTATGAGATCGAGCGCATCGGCCGCGTCGCCTTCGAGCTTGCGCGGAAGCGCAAGAACAAGGTGACGTCGATGGAGAAGCGCAACGTCATGAAGTCGGGCGTGCTCTGGAACGAGGTCATGACCGCGGTCCACAAGCGCGAATATCCCGACGTCACGCTCGAGCACCAGCTCGCCGATTCCGGCGGCATGATGCTGGTGAAGGCGCCGAAGCAGTTCGACGTCATAGTCACGGACAATCTGTTCGGCGACATGCTGTCCGATATCGCGGCGATGCTGACCGGCTCGCTCGGCATGCTGCCCTCGGCCTCGCTCGGCGAGGTCGACGTCAAGAGCAAGAAGCGCAAGGCGTTGTACGAGCCCGTGCACGGCTCGGCGCCTGACATTGCCGGCAAGGGCCTCGCCAACCCGATCGCGATGATCTCGTCCTTCGGCATGGCGCTGCGCTATTCCTTCGATATGGGCGCGCTCGCCGACAAGGTCGACCAGGCAATCGCGGCCGTGCTCGCCAGCGGTCTTCGTACCGCCGACATCAAGTCAGAAGGCACCACCGCTGCCTCGACCACACAGATGGGCGAAGCGATTTTGAAGGAACTGCAGAAGCTGCACGCGTAAGCGGCAGACGCAGCTCTCGTAGGGTGGGCAAAGCGCAAGCGTGCCCACCATCGGTTGTGATCAGAGAGAGATGGTGGGCACGGCGCGACGCGCCTTTGCCCACCCCAGGCACCTGTTCTCGGAGCCACCCCATGGATGCCTCAGCCCGCCCCAAGATCGCGGAAACCTTCATCCATGAAACGGTGCGCCAGCGCGAGGCGCAGATCGGGCGGCGCTGCGAGATTCTCGCCGGCACGCGCATCGAATATGCCGCGCTCGGCGATTACTCCTATCTCGGCGAATCCTGCGATGTCGCCGACGCCGTCATCGGCAAGTTTACCGCGATCGCAAACTCCGTGCGGATCGGCGCGCCCAATCATCCGATGGGCCGGCCATCACAGCATCGCTTCACCTATGTCCCCGAATATTACGAGGCGAGCGCGAGCCGTGACCGCGACTTCTTCGCCGATCGCCGCGGCGACCGCGTCATCGTCGGCAATGATGTCTGGATCGGCCACGCCGCGATCCTGCTGCCCGGTGTCACCGTCGGCGACGGTGCGGTGATCGGCGCTGGCGCCGTCGTCAGCCGCGATGTCGCGCCCTATACCATCGTCGGCGGCGTCCCCGCGCGACCCATCCGCAAGCGCTTCGATGACGCCGTTGCGGCAAGCCTGCGCCGCATCGCCTGGTGGGACTGGCCGGACGAACTCATCTTCGCGCGCCTCGCCGATTTTCGCTCCGAGGCGATCGAGGAGTTTTGCCGGCGCTATGACCCGGCGGCCAATGCGTAAACAAAAAGGCCGGGCATGAGCCCGGCCTTTTGATTCGGTCGCTGCGTCCGCTCAGTACAGCGGGAAATTCTGCGGATAGCCGCCGACATCGGCCGGGGTCGCCAGCGGCTGGCGGTCGATCGGGCGGTTGAGGTTTTCGCGGGCGAAAGAGGGATAGCCGACGGCCGGCGGGAAGGCGTAATCGCTGAACTTGCGATCGCCCGGATTGACCTCGGTGCCACCGTCGAGCCATGAGCGCTTGCTCACGTAGATACGGGTGCGGCCCTGCTGGTAGACCGCATTGGGGCCGCTCGGGCCGTAATAGTGCCGGCCGCGATCGTCAAAGCGCTGCTTGGTCTTGGTGTCGGCCGACGCCGGTGCCGCGAAGGCCACGGCCATCACGGCGCTCGCCGCAAGCAAGGTCGCCAATTTGTTCGCGGCAGAAAAATTGAAGCTCATCACGTCCCCTTCAGGCGGCAAGCCGCCAGTCGATTTCATCCCATACTAGCCCGGCCGGGGGCACTGCAACTAGGTCTATTCAGTCACACCGCGCTGGAATAATCGGGCGCGCCGGCAAAAGTTGCATGGATACCAGCCACTTGAGCTTGATGCGGATCAGAGCGCGCCGCGCAATTGCGCATTCGCCGCGCCCAGCAGCCAGTCGGCCGAGCCTTGAGACGACCCCTGGGGCTCACAGGAGCGGCGCTTCAGCTCCGCATGGGCGAACATCTCCGCCAGCTTCGGCTCGTTGCCTGAGGTCAGGAGCGTCAGCCGGTTCAGGGTACAGGCGATTGCGGCGCGCCGGGCCGGCAGGGTGTCGCCCTGGCAGGAGAAGCCGGAGATCTGCAGCGCCGGCTCCTCGTTGCGCTTGAGGTAGCCGAGGCAGGCCGGCGACCCATCCGCCGTGCCCGATGGCCGGAACAGGGCGACGGGGCCGAATTTGGTGTCGATCAGGCCGGCCTGCTCCAACGTGGTGGCCGCATCCAGGCCCATCCGGGCGGCGAGGCCTGAGGCTGCCGGACGCGTCACGTCGAATTCGTTGCCTTCCCGGTAGATCTCGAGCTCGGCCCAAGGTCTGTCGGCGGGCTTGTCGGCGTCGCCAGCCCAGCGCATGACGTCGCGGCGGCCGCCTTCGGGGTGCCTTAGAATCGTGTAAGAGGCTGTTTTCTCAGATGAATCGATCCGGCTGAGCGCGAAGGCCGGATGCGAACGGTCAGCCATAGCCCAGCTGGGCTTTGCGGTCGGCTCGTCGCTGCGCAAATCAGGCAGCTGGCCGAGCCCGGCAAGCGCGAGGATGGCAAACAAAGCCAGCACCCCCACATAGGCCAACAGGCGCGCCAGCGTGCCGACCACCTCGTCGGCGAAATTGGCGAGCGCCAGATGGATCTGGGTGGGGTTTGCGGCCGTGCCGGCCTCAGGCGACTGCATCCACGTCCCTAAGGCATGGTCCAACGTTGTCTTGAGGCCGGTTCTCGCATAGAAGCGCTGCTCTTCCTGTTTAAGCGTCAGCTTCAGGAATGGGCTTTTTCATCGGAGAGTGAACGATGGGTTACAAAGTCGCAGTCGTCGGCGCGACCGGCAATGTCGGACGGGAAATGCTCAACATCCTGGATGAGCGCAAATTCCCGGCGGACGAGGTCGTGGCGTTGGCGTCACGCCGCAGCGTCGGCGTCGAGGTCTCCTATGGCGACCGTACCCTGAAGGTCAAAGCGCTCGAGCACTACGACTTCTCCGATGTCGATATCTGCCTGATGTCGGCGGGCGGTTCGGTGTCGAAGGAATGGTCGCCGAAGATCGGCGCAGCCGGCGCTGTCGTGATCGACAATTCCTCGGCCTGGCGCATGGATCCGGACGTGCCGCTGATCGTGCCCGAGGTGAATGCCGCCGCGACCGAAGGCTTCAAGAAGAAGAACATCATCGCCAACCCGAACTGCTCGACCGCGCAGCTCGTGGTCGCGCTGAAGCCGCTGCACGACAAGGCCACCATCAAGCGCGTCGTGGTCTCGACCTACCAATCGGTGTCGGGCGCCGGCAAGGACGCGATGGACGAATTGTTCTCGCAGACCAAGGCCGTCTACACCAACAGCGAGCTGATCGCGAACAAGTTCCCCAAGCGCATCGCCTTCAACGTCATCCCCCACATCGACGTCTTCATGGAGGACGGCTACACCAAGGAAGAGTGGAAGATGATGGCGGAGACCAAGAAGATTCTTGATCCCAAGATCAAGCTCTCCGCCACCTGCGTGCGCGTGCCCGTCTTCGTCGGCCACTCCGAGGCCGTCAACATCGAGTTCGAGAATCCGATCAGCGCCGATGAAGCGCGCAACATCCTGCGGGTGGCGCCCGGCTGTCTCGTCATCGACAAGCAGGAGCCCGGCGGCTACGCGACCCCTTACGAAGCGGCCGGCGAGGACGCCACCTATATCAGCCGCATCCGTGAGGACGCGACGGTGGAGAACGGTCTCGTGCTGTGGTGCGTGTCGGACAATTTGCGCAAAGGCGCCGCGCTGAACGCGATCCAGATCGCGGAAGTGCTGATCAACCGCAAGCTGATCAGCGCGAAGAAGCAGGCGGCGTAACTCCGCTGCTTCTGTCATCGCGGAACGAAACGCGGCGGATTACGCTTCGCTAATCCGCCCTACGTCACCGAATTCGGTCTCGTAGGGTGGGCAAAGGCGCGCAGCGCCGTGCCCACGATCTTTTCCGATTGCGACAGGTGGTGGGCACGCTTCGCTTTGCCCACCCTACGAGAGCGGCGATTACACCACGCTCCGTGCGCTCTTGAATGCCTTGCTCGCCTTGTCCAGCACGAACAGCGTTCCCTCGGCGACGCCGAAATAGGCGCCGTGCAGATGCATCTGGCCGCTCTCGACGGCCTTGCGCACGAACGGGAAGGTCATCAGGTTTTCGAGGCTGCGGAACACCGCGGCCTTCTCGATGCGTTCGACGAACTGCGCCATGGTCTCGTGGTCGCGCTGCTCGACCACTTCGCCCGGCTTGATGAACATCTGCATCCATTTGCCGATGAAGTCGCCCGGCGTGAGCGGCTCGATCTTGTCGACGAAGGCGCGGATGCCGCCGCATTGCGCGTGGCCGAGGATGACGATGTGCTTCACCTTCAGCACCGTGACGGCATATTCCAGCGCGGCCGAGACGCCATGCGCGTTGGCGTCGGGCTGATAGGTCGGCACCAGATTGGCGATGTTGCGAACGACGAACAACTCGCCCGGGCCGACATCGAAGATCGCCTCGGGCGAGACGCGGCTGTCGCAACAGCCGATCACCATCACTTCGGGCGACTGTCCCTTCACCGACAGTTCGCGATAGCGGTTCTGCTCGGCCGGCAACCGGTTGGTGGCGAAGGCGTTGTAGCCGTCCAGCAAGGACTTCGGGAATGTGATCATGGCCCTATGCCTAATCATATACCGGTAGGGCGAACAAGCCTTTCGAATAGGCAGGCCAGATGGTATCGCCTCCACCTAGAACCAGTCCGAGCCGTCAGGAAGGAAGTCGCATGACCCGCCCGCGCCGCAGCCATCTGTTCATGCCCGGCTCCAACCCTCGCGCCCTTGAAAAGGCAAGAAATCTCGCCGCCGATGGCCTGATCCTCGATCTCGAAGATTCCGTCGCCCCGGACGCCAAGGCGGTGGCGCGTGATGGCATCGCCGCCGCGATCGCTGCAAAAGGGTTCGGTAAGCGCGAGATCCTGATCCGGACCAACGGCCTCGACTCCCAATGGTGGGCCGACGACGTTGCGATGGCCGCCAAGGCCTCGCCTGACGGAATCCTGGTTCCAAAAGTTTCAAGCATCGAGGATCTCCAGGCCATCGGCCGCGATCTCGCCCATCTCGGCGCCGCGCCGTCCGTGAAGGTCTGGGCGATGATCGAGACCGCGCGCGCGGTGTTGCACGCCGAGGAGCTGGCCGAGGCCGGTCGCGATCCATCGTGCCGTCTTGCGGGCTTCGTGTTCGGTCCCAACGACATCTCGCGTGAGACGCGGGTCAAGATGATGCCGGGCCGCGCCGCGATGATCCCGATGATCACGCACTGCATCCTGGCAACGCGCGCCGCGGGCCTCGAGATCCTTGACGGCCCCTATAGCGACATCGCCAATCCTGATGGCTTCGCCACCGAATGCGCGCAAGGGCGCGATCTCGGCTTCGACGGCAAGACGCTGATCCACCCTTCGCAGATCGAAGCCTGCAACGCGATCTTCACGCCGCCTGAAGAAGACATCGCGCGCGCGCGAAAGATCATCGCAGCGTTCGAGCTGCCGGAAAACGTCTCGCGCGGCGCGATCCGTCTCGACGGCGCGATGGTGGAACGCCTGCACGCCGACATGGCGCGCCGCACCATCGAGATCGCGGACGCGATCGCCGCGATGAGCAAGGGCTGAGGAGGCCGGTCTGCTTGGGGAATCTGGCCAGTGCGGAACAGGGGTCGTTTTGAGGCTTTAAACGCCGCAATGGATCGATTTGCTTGAGGCACGGCTGGGCCGGTTTCTGATCACGACCGCGCGAATATCCGCCGCGGTCGCTGCCGTTGACTTGCATAAGGTCCACGTCGCAAGGTAATCCCGGAAACACTTGAAAATACTGGGTCCAACCTGGTGTGAGGTATCCTCATGACGGCTCTTGCTGAAGTGGCTGCTCCGGCCAATCTCGTCGACGAACTTACCGCCCATGCGGTGCGCAGCATCGAGGCCGCTGATCATTCCGCGTCTCCGTTTCCCCACATCGTCTTCCGCGATTTCTTCCCCGCGGATTTCTACCGGGACATGATCCGGAGCGTGCCGACCCAGGGCTACGATCCGATCACCGGTACGGGGACACGGATGGCGCTGCGTCTCTACGGCGAAAATGTCGACAAGATCGAGCCGTCGCTGCGCCCTGCCTGGGCTGCCGTCTCGGCCATGCTGACGTCGAAGCCCGTCGAGCAGGCGATACGGAACCGGCTGCATGACGGGCTCGAGATTCGCGCCCGTGGCGACAAGGTGGCTAAGCCTGAGGATCTGACGCTGGTCGCAAAGCCGGTCGTGTATGTCGACAGGGACGGCTATCAGATCAAGCCGCATCCGGACACGCGCAAGAAGGTCGTGACGATGCAGCTCTATTGTCCGGCCGACGACAGTCAGGAAGCGCTGGGAACGACGCTCTACCAGGCATCCCTCAAGGGACTGTTTCACGTCGGCTCCTACTGCCTCGAGCCCGTGAAGACGATCCCGTTCCTGCCCAATGTCGGCTATGCCTTCGTGGTCCTGAAGGCCTATCACACCCTGACCAGGATGAGCTGGCACGGCCGTCCACAGATCCATACCGATCGTGACAGGGTCACCATTCTCAACACGTTCTACATGAACGAGAAGGTCGGATTCTGAGCGCTGGGCGCTAGAGCATGATCCGGAAAAGTGTGAAGCGGTTTTCCGAAAAGATCATGCTCAAGCAAAAAGCTAAAGCGCGATGACGATTGGACCCAATCTCATCGCGCGTCAGCGCGACGCGACCTCGGTGCGATCGAGCGATTCCAGCGTCGCGGCGTTGCCGCAATAGCCGTGATAGTTTTCGGCCGCGGTGCCGTCGGCGAGATCGCGGTCGCACTGGCCCTTGTGACCGCAGAGCGAGCAGACCCGCTCCATGTCGCGCAGCAGCAGCGGCTGTGCGCGTCCGAGTGCCTCCGCGTCGATGCCGAGCTGCTCCAGCATCTTGGGCAGTTCGTCGGCGGCATGCTTGCCGTGGCGGACCAGCTCTTCGAGATCATCAGGCGCGATCCTGAGATCGTTTGCGATCCGGTCGAACTCGGAGCGATCGAGCTGCCGCATCTCGGCCATCTCGCGGCGATGCTTCAGCCAGCTCGCGAAGGACTCGATGAGATCCTGAACGATGGGATAAGGTCTGCTTGCGGTGCTCATGGAAAGCTCCATTCGAACGTCGGAACTGGAGCGACATTAGGCACAATGATGCAGGAGCACGTTGCGCTGGATCAAATTCAACTCCCGTGTCCCGGACGCGGTGCGGCGCGTCCGGGACACGGGATGAGAGACCTCAGCGAAACCGCTCTACCGCCCAGGCGAACAGGCTGCCGGGAATCGGCGGCTGCAAGGAGCGCCCCTTGCCGGAGATGTGGAGGCCGATCACTTGGGGGTCGGTGATGATGCCGAGATAGCTCGAGGGATCGAAGAACAGCCTTGGCTCGGAATGCACCGCATAGAACGATTTCTTCGGCAACGCCTTTTGAAGATCACCTGAACGCTTGGCGAGGATGGTCAAGGCCGGCGGCCCGAAGATGGCGATGCGAAGGTCGGACAGACGCTGCGAGCCGCCGCTCAGGCGCTTGATCGCAAAGCTCAAGCGGTGGCTCAGCGACAGCCATTCCGGGGTCAGTTCCTCCTGCTCCATCAGACCCTCGAAGGCGCGAACGATCTGATGGTCCTGCGGCAGATAGAGAACGGAGTTGCCGAGCCGGCGGGATCGCTCCCAGGCAAAATAAGGCTTTGCCGGATCGATCTCGACGGGTTTGAGCAGCAGCACGTCGGCGTCGAGCCAGAGGCCGAGATTCTTCGCCATCAGCTTCATGCGGAAGAAGTCGCTGAACTGGAGCGTGGTCCAGTCGCGCCAGCTGCCGTCCGGCTGCGGCGGCCGCAAGCGTTCGGAGAAGGCGTGCGGCAGGATCGCTTCGGCGTCCGCGTTCTCGATGCCAGCCGGAAGACCCGGAATGGTGTCGAAGCTATAGACCGTGACCTTGTGGCCGGCCGCCAGCTGCGAGCGCAGGCAGGTCTGGCGTAGCGTGTCCATCGGGCCATGCCAGAAGGTGACGATCTCGGGAAGCATGGCGCAGCTATACGGGATATCAGAGGCAAAGAAAAAGCCCCGGCGCTTGTCGCACCGGGGCTTCAAATGAAACTTGAGTTCAGGCCCAGGCGCGTTCGCGCTTGAGCTTCTCTTCATAGGTGTCGATCGAGGACTTCTTCTCCATCGTCAGACCGATGTCGTCGAGGCCGTTGATCAGGCAGTGCTTGCGGAACGGGTCGATCTCGAACTTGACCTTGCCGCCATCGGGCCCGCGGATCTCCTGGTTCGGCAGGTCGATCGTCAGCGTCGCGTTGGCGCCGCGCTCAGCGTCGTCGAACAGCTTGTCGAGGTCTTCCTGGGAGACGCGGATCGGCAGAATGCCGTTCTTGAAGCAGTTGTTGTAGAAGATGTCGCCGAACGAGGTCGAGATCACGCAGCGGATGCCGAAATCGAGCAGCGCCCAGGGCGCATGCTCGCGGCTCGAGCCGCAGCCGAAATTGTCGCCGGCAACCAGCACCTTCGTATTGCGATAGGCGGGCTGGTTGAGGACGAAATCCGGGTTCTCGCTGCCGTCGTCCTTGTAGCGCTGCTCGGAGAAGAGCCCCTTGCCAAGGCCGGTGCGCTTGATGGTCTTCAGGTACTGCTTCGGAATGATCATGTCGGTGTCGACATTGATGATCTTCAGCGGCGCCGCGACGCCTTCCAGCGTGGTGAACTTGTCCATCTCTAGGCTTCCCGGTTTGCAGTCAGGGGAGGGCTGTTTAGCCCGGTTGGAATACAAATCCTAGGCCGGATTCGGCAATCTTGGTCTGTCAGCTTGGCGGAGCCATGCTGTCAGGCGCAAAGCCGGTCGGCAGGCCGTCGATGCTCTTCATGTTCTTCAGGCCCCAATATTTTCGCAAATTGTTGACGCCCTGCGCCGTCCAGTAGCGGATGAGGCTGCCACGCTCTTGCTTGTAGTCGAACAGGGGCACGCCCATACCGCATGAGCTCTGCACGAGCTCGACCGAGAGGCGCACGATCTGGCGCGCTCCGGTCATGTCCTCGAACCGAGGGGCGAGCTCGGCGTATTCAGGCGAGCCACGCATGAGCGACCGCCCCTCGCCGTACAGCCGCAGGATCATCGGAGGGCCGTCGAAAGCGCAGAACAGATGGTCAACCGCTTGTCGTCGGAAGCGATCAGGTGCGCGCGGGTCTCGCTGCCGCTGCCGGTGCAGTCGAGATAGGCGACGTCGTTCTCGCCGAGCACAAGGAACGACGCCAGGCCCTTGGGAGACACGTTGATGCGTCCCTTCGGCGGGGCGCTCGCGACGAAGAAGATCTTCTGCCGCTCGATGAAAGCCCTGTGCTCGGGTTCGATCGCAGCGAATTGCTTGCCCATGTCGGTGCCGTCCTTGCTCGGCGAGAGGGCCGAGGCAAAAAGGCTAACACACCCAGGGTACCGGTTTAAGAACACAAGATATGCTGGTATAAAAACCACCATGAAACGACCAGACCCGATCGCCCCTGCTCTCTCGCTCAGCGCGTTCTTGCGGGCGCTCCGGGAGCGTCAGTCTCCGGCGGAATTCGGCCTCGCCGCCGGACCACGGCGGCGCACGCCCGGCCTCCGGCGTGAGGAGGTCGCCCAGCTCTGCGGATTGAGCGTCACCTGGTACACCTGGATCGAGCAGGGGCGCGATGTGTCGGTCTCTGCCTCGGCCCTCGCGCGCCTCGCCCGCGGATTGCGCCTGTCGCTTGCCGAGCGCGGTTATCTGTTTGAAGTCGCGGGTAAGCGCGATCCCGAGCGGCCGGGCCACAGAGACGATCCACCCGAGGAGATCCTGGCCTGCGTCGATGCGATCGATGGTCCCGCCTACATCCTCGATCGCACATGGAGCGCGCGCCGTTGGAATGCGAAAGCATCGCGGTTGTTTGCAGGATGGCTCGACGATGACGGCGAGAAAAACCTGCTGCGCTACATCTTCGTCAGGCCAGAGGCGCGAAGCCTGATCCTCGACTGGAGTTCACGTGCGCAGCGCGTCGTCGCCGAGTTCCGTGCCGCCGCGACAGCCTACTCCGACGATCCGGAAGTTCGCCGGCTGGTGGAGGAACTGAGACTGGCAAGCCCCGACTTCCAGCGCTGCTGGGAAACGCAGGGCGTCTTGGCACGCGAAGGCGGCGAACGCGCGTTCAATCATCCGACCATGGGACTGCTGCATTATCAGCAGGTGTCGCTGTCGCTCGCGGGTTGGCCCGACTATCGGCTGACGATGCTTCTGCCGGCGCCATCCCTATCCGATCGATGATTTCCTATTCGGCCTGCGCCTCGATCGCTTCCATGTCATCGTCCGAGAGGCCGAAATGGTGGCCGATCTCGTGAATCAGGACGTGGCGGAGGATATGGCCGAGGCTCTCGTCGTGCTCGGCCCAGTAGTCCAGGATCGGGCGGCGGTAGAGCCAGACCATGTTGGGCAGCCGGGCCACGTCGCCAAGGCTCTGTTGCGGCAGGCCGACGCCCTGGAATAGGCCGAGCAGGTCGAATTCGCTCTCGCATTCCATCTCGTCGAGCACGTTCTCGGTGGGGAAGTCGTCGACGCGGATGATCAGGCCCTCGCACAGCCCGCGAAACTCCGCCGGCAGGCGCTCGAAAATGTCGTGCGCCGTCACTTCCATCTCGGCCAGCGAGGGCGCTTTCAGGTCCGTCCACATGGGCTTGTCTTAGCGTGGGTTTCGCAGCGATGCATCCGGCTTTATAGGATCGCGCGGAGAGTTGACGTCGCGCGCGAAAACGAGGAGCGTACGGCGCTTCAAGGGGTTGACTGAGCCGGGTGGTGTGAAATGCGGGCAGGAACAGCGGGACTGGTTCTACTGTGCATGGGGTTGTTTTCGCTATCTGGCGTGAGCGCCCGGGCGGAGACGGCTGGCACTGTCGTCCGTATGGCCCAGGCGGTGTCGCCTGACGACGTTCCGCCGCCGCGCAGGCGGCCCCAGACGCGCCTGCGCGTCACGCCCTATTACAGCCCGGACGAGGTCTATCCGCGCTATAACCCGGGCCCCGACGCGGTGCGCGAGTGCAACGTTGCCTATGTGCAGGAACACAGGCCCAGCGGCACCGTGATCACGCCGCATATGAGCTGCTACTGGCGTCGCGGCTGATCCCGGCTCAGTGTCCGCGCAGCGCGCCGATCAGGCCGGCGCTGACAATCGCAGCGGACGCGCCATAGACCAGGATCGCCATCACGAGCTGCGTCGTTGGGCTTGCCGTGCCGCTCTCGACGCCAGGCCCCTGCGAGGCCAGTGCCGAGCTCGCGCCAAGGGCAATGCTCGCTGCGATCGCGAGGCGAGGTATTCGCAATGCTCGAAACTGTGTCATGACCGTCTCCTGCATTCGCTCGACCAGAAGATACGTACGTCGCTGACGGCTGGTTTTCATCCATAACAGATTCAGGCCCAGCGTTCCAGATTGGGCGCTTTTAACTTGCCGGCGGCCGTGTGATCCTCTCACATTGCGGGCGGAGGTCGTCATGACGAGATGGGTCGCATTGGCCGTTGCTGTCGGGCTTGCCGCGGGCGCGTCGAGCGTGTCGGCCGCGCAGAGAGTGACGAAGCTGCCGGACGCTTCCGCGGGCCGCGCGGTGTTCGATGGGCGACGGCACGTGCGATACGATGCTGCGCGCTACGTTCCGCGGCCTGATCCGCACTACTACGCGCGGCCTGTCTATTACCGTCCCTACCCTTACGGTGTGCCCGCGCCGTTCGTGCTGGGCTACGGGCCGTTCTGGTGACGCTGCTCAGCCTGCGGGCGTAAAGCCCTTCACCAGCAGCACGGTCGCTTGCGCGCCTGCCTTGCGATCGCGCGAGATGTCTTCGTAGTCGGGCGAGGTCGAGAAGGCGAGGAATGCAGCCTCGTCGGGAAACGACATCATGACAAGCTTGTCATACGGCCACGCGCCTTCGAGCACGCGCGGATGTTCGTCAGCGGCCAGCAGTCTTCCATTGAATTTCCTGAACACAACGAAGAACCGCGCCTGGTAGCGGTCATAGGCCGCGCGGTCCGTCATCTTCAACTGCGCAATCGCATAGACGGTCATCTCTCAAATTCCTCTCGGCATCGACTTGCGCGGAGCGTCGTTCATTCATGGCGCGTTCACGTCGCCGTCTCTAGTTTAATCTCGGGAGCGACTGCAAATGAACAGCGACAGCGGGACGACTACGCCGCAATGACGCTGTCCAGATTCAGGGAGACATTCCATGCTGAGGATATTGCGTCCCGGGACAAGCTCGCTGCGCTTGCTCGGGCTTGCCGCTGTGGCTGCTCTGATGTTGTCAGCAGGGATTGCGCGCCGCGCTGACGCGATGACGCCGATCAATCCGACCGCGCTACCCGCGGCGAAGGCTGCAAGCGACGACATGATGATCCAGGTCCGCCATGGCGGTGGCGGCGGTGGTGGACATTTCCATGGCGGTGGCGGACATTTCGGCGGCTTCCACGGCGGCGGAGGGCACTTCGGTGGCTTCCACGGTGGCGGTTATCGCTATGGCGGCTTCCACCGCTTTGGCGGATATGGCGGCTATCATCGCCACTGGGGTGGCTACTATCGCCCCTATTACGGCTATCGCCACTTCCACCGGCGCTATTATTACGGCGGCTATTATCCCACCTATCACTATCCGCGCCGCTGCCGGATCATCTGGACCTATTACGGCCCGCGCCGCATCTGCCACTGGCATCGTTGGCACTATCCGTACCGCTATTGGTGAGTCGAGTCGCAACGGCTGAAATGAAAAGGGCGCCTCGCGGGCGCCCTTTGCTTACCATTGCCTCACAGCCAATCCTTCAGTTTCAACGACGCCGATTTCCACCGCATCAGCGTCTCGACCTTCCACTGCTTGAGCATCGTTGGCGGCCAGCGGCTGAGCTTGGAGGTCTCCTCGGCCTCGGGCTTGGCGACGATGCGCAGCGGCGCCGCGCGCCGCCGGTGCTGGCGGGTCGCATCGCTGATCAGGTCGACATATTCAGGCTTGTTGGCCATGAGAGGTGTCCTCGCGAGATCGTCGCGAGGACACTGTCGGCGCTGCGGCTTAACAGCAATTTGCCGCGTTCGTTCAAATTGCAGGAAGCGGCTTAGCGCCAGTCCCTGACATCGACGAAGTGACCCGCGATCGCCGCCGCCGCCGCCATCGCCGGCGACACCAGATGCGTGCGGCCCTTGAAGCCCTGGCGGCCCTCGAAATTGCGGTTCGAGGTCGAGGCGCAGCGCTCTTCCGGCTTCAGCTTGTCCGGGTTCATGGCGAGGCACATCGAGCAGCCGGGCTCGCGCCATTCGAAGCCGGCCTTGATGAAGATCTTGTCGAGACCTTCAGCTTCGGCCTGCTCCTTCACGATGCCGGAGCCCGGCACGACCATGGCGTTGACGGTGCCTGCGACCTGCTTGCCTTCGGCGATCTTGGCGGCGGCGCGCAGGTCTTCGATACGGCCGTTGGTGCACGAGCCGATGAAGACGCGGTCGAGCTTGATGTCGGTGATCTTCGTTCCCGCCGTCAGGCCCATGTACTTGAGCGCGCGATGCTTGGAGAGACGCTTGGCCTCGTCAGCGATCTTGTCAGGATCGGGCACGATGCCGGTCACCGAGATCACGTCCTCAGGGCTCGTGCCCCAGGTCACGATCGGCGGCAGTTTTGCCGCATCGAGGCGCAGCTCATGGTCGAAATGCGCGCCCTCGTCGGAGCGCAGCTTCTCCCAGTAACGCATCGCTGCGTCCCAGGCCGCGCCCTTCGGCGACTTCGGACGGTCGCGCAGGAAGTCGTAGGCCTTCTGGTCGGGCGCAACGAGGCCGGCGCGCGCGCCGCCTTCGATCGACATGTTGCAGACCGTCATGCGGCCTTCCATGCTGAGCGCTCGGATCGCATCGCCGGCATATTCCAGCACGTAGCCGGTGCCACCGGCGGTGCCGATCTCGCCGATGATGGCCAGGATGATGTCCTTGCCGGTGACGCCGTCAGGCAATTTGCCGTCGACGGTGACGCGCATGTTCTTCGCCTTCTTCTGGATCAGCGTCTGCGTCGCCAGAACGTGCTCGACCTCGGAGGTGCCGATGCCGTGCGCGAGCGCGCCGAACGCGCCATGCGTCGAGGTGTGGCTGTCACCGCAGACGATGGTGGTGCCGGGCAGCGTAAAACCCTGCTCGGGGCCGATGACGTGGACGATGCCCTGGCGCTTGTCGAACTCGTTGTAATACTCGATGCCGAATTCCTTGGCGTTCTCGGCCAGCGCCTTGATCTGCTCGATGCTTTCAGGATCGGGATTCGGCTTGGTGCGATCGGTGGTCGGCACGTTGTGGTCGACGACCGCGAGCGTCTTCTCGGGCGCGTGAACCTTGCGGCCGGTGGCGCGCAGGCCTTCGAATGCCTGCGGCGAGGTCACCTCGTGCACCAGGTGACGATCGATATAGAGCAGGCAGGTGCCGTCGTCGGCTTCGTGCACCAGATGGTCGTTCCAGATCTTGTCGTACAGGGTGGTCGGCTTGGACATGAGCTTCAGCTCCGAAGAATGTGTAAGCGGAAATGCGCGGGTGGCGCGCGGGGCAACAAAATCGTCAGCGCAGCTTTTAGGCTGCGCGCGTAAGCTCTGACGTTGCCGAGGTCGCGAAGCGTCCGAAGAACCGGCCAGGCAGCCGCGAGCGATCGTCGATGACGATGCGCTGGTGGCTCACGAAGCTGGTCAGATCTGGAAACATTCCAGGAATATATAGCAGGCCGATTTGGAAGCGCGAGTAGTTTGACGCGCACGGCTGACGCAACAAAAAAGCGCGGGGGTTTGCCCCGCGCTCTTCGAAACTCGACTGTAAGCGGAGCTTACTCGTTGACGGCCTTGGCGTGCTCGGTCTTCTCGACGATGCGCGCCGACTTGCCGCGAAGATTGCGGAGGTAATAGAGCTTGGCACGACGCACCTTGCCGCGACGCACCACCTTGATCGAGTCGATCATCGGCGACATCACCGGGAACACGCGCTCGACGCCTTCGCCGTAGGAGATCTTGCGAACGGTGAAGCTCTCGTTGAGGCCACCGCCGGAACGGCCGATGCAGACGCCTTCATAGGCCTGCACGCGGGTGCGGTCGCCTTCGACGACCTTCACGTTGACGATCACGGTGTCGCCGGGACCGAATTCGGGAATGTCCTTGCCGGCGGACAGCTTGTCGAATTGCTCTTGCTCGAGCTGCTTGATCAGGTTCATGGGTAAATCTCCATCGGCGCGCCCAGCCTTTAAGAAACGGGGGCTGCGCGAAATTCGTCTATCCAGCCATTGCGGATGTGGGCGCTCCTATAAGGCAAGCCGGAGCGTTTGTCACCCGTCTGTCTTGTTTTTTGGCGTTTTTTGGCGCCCGGGCCGATTCGGGGCTTTGGGTGGGATTTGGGCCCACAAATCAGGTCGCCGGGCCTCCGTCAGGGCCTCGGATTGCGCCCGCCGCCAGGAGGCGACCTTGGCATGATCGCCCGAGGTCAGGATCTCGGGGATCGGAACCCCCTCGAACAGCTGCGGGCGGGTGTATTGGGGGTATTCGAGCAGGCCGTCCGAAAAGCTCTCCTCGGTTCCCGAGGCTTCCTTGCCCATCACCCCCGGCAGCAGGCGGACGCAGGCGTCGATCAGCGCCATCGCGGCGATTTCGCCCCCGGACAGCACGTAATCGCCGATCGAGACCTCCTCCAGGCCGCGCGCATCGATCACCCGCTGGTCGATCCCCTCGAACCGCCCGCAGACGATGAGGGGGCCGGGGCTCCGGGCCAGCTCCACCACGCGCGCCTGGGTCAATGGCCGACCCCGCGGGCTCATGAGCAGCTTCGGCCGGTCCGGGCCGATCTCGGCGGCATCGATCGCCGCGGCCAACACATCGGCCCGCAGCACCATGCCCGGCCCGCCACCGGCCGGGGTGTCATCGACGCTGCGATGGCGATCGGTGGCGGAGGCCCGGATATCCCGCGCCTCGATCTGCCACAGGCCGGAGGCCAGCGCCCGGCCGGCCAGGCTCACGCCGAGCGGTCCCGGAAACATCTCCGGAAACAGCGTCAGCACCGTCGCGCGCCAGGGTGGGGGGTTGGTCATCAAATCTCAGCTTTCGTCGTCCCGGGGCGCTCAAAGCGCGAGCCCGGGACCCATCATCACCGCACTTCGTTTTGCGATGTCTCGGGCTACCAGCTTAGCGAAAAAATTCGGCCCGTGGTTATGGGTCGCCGCCTTCGCGGGGACGACTCGTGGATCGAGCTTCGTCCTTGTCGCCCTCGATCTCCTGCGGCAGCGCGATCACGACGCGGCCGCCTTTGAGATCGACCTCTGGCACCACGGCGTTCGTGAACGGCAGCAGCATCGTCGCGCCCTTGAGCGGCGCGATCTCGATGATGTCGCCGGCGCCGAAATTATGGATCGCGAGCACGCGGCCGAGCGCATCGCCGTCAGTGGTGACGGCGGCGAGCCCGATCAGATCGGCGTGGTAATATTCGTCCTCGTCGGTCGCGGGCAATTTGTCGCGCGCGACGTAGAGTTCGATGCCGTTGAGGCGCTCGGCCTCATCGCGGGTAGCGACGCCCTTGAAGGTCGCGACCAGATGGTCCTTCGCTTCGCGGACCTGCGCCAGCTCGAACTGGCGCTTGCCGTCCTTGGAGAGAAGCGGACCGTAGCGCTTCACGGCAAAGGGATCTTCAGTGAAGGTCCACAGCTTGACCGCACCGCGCACACCATGCGCGGCGCCGATCCGCGCGACGCAGATCAGCGCCGACATGGCCTAGCCCTTAAGCCTTCGCAGCGGCTTCGGCCTGCGCCTTGCGCTCCTTGCGCGGCACGGCCTTCTCGGGGTTGTTGCGCGCTTCGCGCTTCTTGACGCCGGCGGCGTCGAGGAAGCGGGACACGCGGTCCGACGGCTGCGCGCCCTTGGCGAGCCAGGCCTTCACCTTGTCCATGTCGAGCTTCAGGCGGGTCTCGTTGTCCTTCGGCAGCAGCGGGTTGAAGTAGCCGAGGCGTTCGATGAAGCGGCCATCGCGGGGGAAACGCGAATCGGCGACGACGACGTGATAGACGGGACGCTTCTTGGTGCCTGCGCGGGCGAGGCGGATAACGACGGACATCTAGTTCTCCTTCAAAGTACGTTTTGTTCGGTTGATTGGTATTCCGCGTTGCGCGAGACCGGAGCGATCCCTCGCGACGAATTCCTCATTTCTTCTTGCCCGGGAAACCGCCGAGACCCGGCAGCGTCGGCTTGCCGCTCAGCCCGGTCAGTCCGGGCAGGTTCGGCAGGCCGGTGCGAAGACCCGGCGGCAAATCCTTCGGCAGGCTGGGCAGACCCTGTCCGCCGCCACTCTGCATCTTCTCCTGCAGCGCCTTCATCTCCTCCGGAGACGGCATCTTCATGCCGCCGCCAAAGCCCATCGCCTGCGCGATGCCGGCGAGCGGTCCGCGCTTGCCCGAGCCCATCGCCTTCATCACGTCGGCCATGTTCCGGTGCATCTTCAGGAGCTTGTTGACCTGCTCGACGCTCTGGCCGCTGCCTGCAGCGATGCGCTTCTTGCGGCTCGCTTTCAGCAGATCCGGATGACGGCGCTCGTCGCGCGTCATGGAATCGATCACCGCGACTTGGCGTTTCAAGATCTTGTCGTCGATGCCGGCGGCCGCGATCTGGTTCTTCATCTTGGCGATGCCGGGCATCATGCCCATCAGGCCGCTGATGCCGCCCATATTCGCCATCTGCAGCAGCTGCTCGCGCATGTCGTTGAGGTCGAACTGACCCTTGCGCATACGCTCGGCAGTGCGCGCAGCCTTCTCGGCGTCGATATTGGCGGCGGCGCGCTCGACCAGTGACACGACGTCACCCATGCCGAGGATGCGGCCGGCGATACGATCAGGATGGAAATCTTCCAGCGCGTCGGTCTTTTCACCGGTACCGATCAGCTTGATCGGCTTGCCGGTGACCGCGCGCATCGACAGCGCAGCGCCGCCGCGGCCGTCGCCGTCGACGCGCGTCAGAACGATGCCGGTGAGGCCGACGCGCTGGTCGAACGCGCGCGCGAGATTCACGGCGTCCTGGCCGGTGAGGCTGTCCGCGACCAGCAGCACCTCATGCGGATTGGCAGCGGCTTTGATCGCGGCGGCTTCCGCCATCATCTCTTCGTCGAGCGTGGTGCGGCCGGCGGTGTCGAGCAGCACGATGTCGTAGCCGCCGAGCTTGCCGGCTTCCAGCGCGCGCTTCGCAATCTGCGGCGGTTGCTGTCCCGCCACGATCGGCAGGGTCGGAATGTCGAGGTCGCGGCCTAACACCGCGAGCTGCTCCATCGCCGCCGGGCGATAGACGTCGAGCGAGGCCATCAGCACCTTGCGCTTGTCGCGCTGGACCAGGCGGCGGGCGAGCTTTGCGGTGGTGGTGGTCTTACCGGAGCCTTGCAGGCCGACCATCATGATCGGCACCGGCGGCACGGAATTGACGTCGATGGTCTGGCTTTCGGCGCCGAGCGTGTTGATCAGCTCGTCATGGACGATCTTGACCACCATCTGGCCTGGTGTGACCGACTTGACGACGGTGGCGCCGATCGCCTGCTCGCGGACGCGTTCGGTGAAGCTGCGCACGACTTCGAGCGCAACGTCGGCCTCGAGCAGCGCGCGGCGCACCTCGCGCATCGCGGCGTCGACGTCCTTTTCGGTCAGCGCACCGCGCCCCGTCAGACGATCGAGAATGCCACCAAGCCGTTCCGACAGATTGTCGAACAATGCAATTGTCCCTTGTCCTGCTCGCCAGAATGGCGACCTTCCAAACACCTTTGCGCCCGAGGGCGCATCGCGCTGTCGGGCGTTGACCTCTGGCCTCCGGGGCCAGTCGGCGGGTCGAAAAGAAAGCCTTTCCGAGAAAGTGGCGGGGTTAAACGCCGCTCACGCCCAAAAGTCAAGGAAAGTTAGGGTGCTGGGACGCCATTGCCAGGCCAAGGCCTTGAAATCAGGCACTTTCCGCCGACGGGTTCCTTTTTCGTCAAGCCCGCCCATATAGCCGGTGATGTCTTACCGCCGCAACCAGCCCTGAGCCCCGCCGTGCCGATCACCCGCCGCCGCCTGAAAACCTATGACGGCCCCGTCTCCGACCATTTCAACGGTCTGCATTTCTTCGATCCCGACGGCGCGCCGCCAAAGCCACTCCGCGAGGTGCTGCGCTGGCAGTTCAGCGGTCGGCGGGAGCGGGCCAAATGGCCCGATTGGGCCCCGAGCCCTCATGTCGACACGCCGCCGGAGCGGGTCGATGGCGGCAAGGTGCGGCTCTCCTTCGTTGGCCATGCGAGCTGGCTGATCCAGGCCGGCGGCCTCAACATTCTCGTCGATCCGGTCTGGTCCTCGCGGGTCTCGCCGGTCGGCTTTGCCGGGCCGAAGCGGCACAATGATCCCGGCATCGCCTTCGAGAAGCTGCCGAAGGTCGATGTCGTGCTGGTCTCGCACGGCCATTACGATCATCTCGACATGGCGACGCTATCGCGGCTTGCCAAGAATTTTGCGCCGCGCGTGGTCACGCCGCTCGGTAATGACGTGACGATGCGCGGCGCCGATTCCACCATCAAGGTGGAGGCCTTCGACTGGCACGATCGCGTCGAGCTCGGCGGCGGCGTTGCGGCGCATCTGGTGCCGACACGGCACTGGACCGCGCGCGGCATGTTCGATCGCAACAAGGCGCTGTGGGCGAGCTTTGTGCTGGAGACGCCGGCCGGAAAAATCTACGTGGTCTGCGATTCCGGCTATGGCGATGGCCGGCATTTTCGTCGCGTCGCCGAGAAGCACGGGCCGCTGCGCCTCGCGATCCTTCCCATCGGCGCCTACGAGCCGCGCTGGTTCATGCGCGACCAGCACATGAATCCGGAAGATGCGGTGAAGGCGCTGGGTGATTGCGGCGCCGAGCAGGCGCTCGGGCATCATCACGGCACGTTCCAACTGACCGACGAGGCGATCGATGCGCCTGCGAAGGCGCTGGTGGAAGCGCTCGATGCGGCGAATATTCCGCAGGAGCGGTTCGTGGCGATGAAGCCGGGGCAGGTCGTGGAGATTTAGCGCCCGCTCTCGCAACACATTGATCTCGTCGTCCCGGCGTTCGCCGGGACGACACTATTGCTGTAGCGACAGTGTGCCTCTTGCGAAGCTCTCTTATTGCTCTTTCGGCTTGATCGCCCAGGTCACATTCACCGTCACCGACAGCGTTTCCTCGCCAGGTGCTACCGCGGCGGGCGCGGCCATCGGGGCTGCGGCCATGCGGCCCTTGAACAGCGGCATCGGAGCGCCGCCTTCGGAGACGCTGAGCGGCGCACCCAGCGTGACGCCGGTGGCCTTGGCGTAGATCTCGGCCTTGCGGCGGGCATCGGCGACCGCCTGCTCGCGCGCATCGTCGAGCAGCTTGGAGGCCTGCGTCACCTCGAACGAGATGTTGCCGATGTCGTTCGCGCCGGCGCTGACCAGCGTGTCGATGACGCCGGCGACCTTGGTCACGTCGCGAATTTTCACGGTGACGCGGTTGGAGGCGCGGAAGCCGACCACGGGATTAGCGCCGGTTGAGCGGTTCGGCGCATATTGCGGCTGCAGCGACAGGCGCGAGGTCTGGTAGTCCTTCTCGGGGATTCCCGCGCCCTTCAGCGCCAGCAGCACCTTGCCCATCGCCGCGTTGTTGGCATCGGACGCTTCCTTCGCCGACTTGGCATCGTTGGCGACGCCGGCATCGATCTGCGCAAGGTCAGGTGCTGCCGAGACCGTCGCCTCGCCGCTCACCGAGATGGCGGACGGGAAATCATCGGCGAGCGCGGGCATCGTGGCAGCGACGATTGCGGCCAGGGAAACAACAAGCGCGGCAGGTTTTTTCATCGGTCTCACTTCAGCGGTACGAACACATTGATCACGAGCTTGTCCTCTGCCGTCTTGAGCGGATCGGTGAGGTACTCCTCGATGAACGTGTCCTTGGCTTCCAGCTTCTTGTCGTCGAGGTGATTGGTGATCGCCTCATAGGTGTTGTCCATGTTGTCGTAGGAGCCGCGATGGACGAATTTCAGCGCCTTGCCTTCGGGCGATTTGCCGATGCTCATGTCCTTGGGCAGGTTCTTCGGATCCTGGTCGACAGGGATTTCGGCGAAGAAGGTGAAGCCGGTGTCATCAGTCGAGGTGTAGACGATTATCGCGTTGCCGGCGTGCTTGATGCCCTGCTTGTCGAGCAGCGCGTTCAGCGCCTTGAAGGCGTCGACCAGGGTGTCGAAGGCCGAGTCCCAATTGGCGGTGCCCTTGACCATCAAGACTTTCCTGGACTCGAGCGTGGTCTCCAGGCCGAAGGGGTCGGCGGTCTGAACCGGGGCCGGCGTGGCGGCCGCAGCGGGCGGCGGTGTTGCAGGGCTCGGTGAGGCGCTGGCTGCGGGAGAGGGCGATGCCGCTGGCGCGGGCGAGGCACTGGCAGCCGGCGACGGCGTTGCTTCGGGCGAAGCGCTGGCGGCCGGAGAGGGTGAGGCCGACGGGGCCGGCGAGGGGCTTGCCGAGGCCGCAGGCGCCGGGCTCGGGGTCTGCGCGAGGGCGCCTGATAGCCCAAGCGACAAGGCCGCTGCCGGGATCAGCGCGGCCAGAGCAAGACGACGAAACCCAATCATTCTATTCTCCCCAAGGTCTTCCGTATCAAGGCCTTAACAACGAAGGCCAAAATCCGGTCGCGCATCCCCCGTCGCGCGAACTTTCGCCGTTCTAACACGCGAGCGCCAAATTCGTCCCATGACAGATGCGTCATGGCAGACGCTCCGGCCCTGCGGAGCGCAAATCACTGGCCAGAGGGCTAAGGATCGCCATATAAGACGGGCGAAATTCGGGAATTTTCATGAGCGCGCTCGCCAACCACGCATTTGCCAAGATGAACGGCATCGGCAACGAGATCGTCGTTGTCGACATGCGCGATTCTGCGGGCCGCATCACGCCCGATGACGCCCGCGCGGTGGCGTCCGCGCAGGGCGGCGTGCCCTATGATCAGCTCATGGTGCTGCAGAAGCCCCGGCTCGACGGCACCGAGGCCTTCATCAGCATCTACAACAGTGACGGCTCCGAAGCTGGCGCCTGCGGCAACGGCATGCGCTGCGTAGTCCGTCGCATCTTCGAGAAGAGCGGGCAGACCACGGTGACCTTCCAGACCGCGGCTGGCCTGCTCAATGCCTGGCAGGGCCCGGCGCCTGATCTCTACACCGTCGACATGGGCGCGCCGAAGTTCGGCTGGCAGGACATTCCGCTGGCGGAGGAGTTTCGCGACACCCGCTACATCGAATTGCAGATCGGACCGATCGACAATCCGATCCTGCATTCGCCGTCCGTGGTCAGCATGGGCAATCCGCACGCGATCTTCTGGGTCGACGACGTCAACGCCTATGATCTCGAGCGCTTCGGCCCGCTGTTGGAAAATCATCCGATCTTCCCCGATCGCGCCAACATCACGCTCGCCCATATCGTCGATCGCGAGCACATCACGATGCGCACCTGGGAGCGCGGCGCCGGCCTGACGAGGGCGTGCGGCTCGGCCGCCTGTGCGACTGCAGTCGCTGCGGCGCGGCTGAAGCGCACCGAGCGCAAGGTCGAGATGGCGTTGCCCGGCGGCAAGCTCGGCATCGAATGGCGTGAGCGCGACGACCACGTGTTGATGACGGGCACCGCGACCTTCGAATATGAAGGCAAGTTCGATCCGGCGCTGTTCGCGCCGGTGGGCTAATGGCCGTCGACATCGTCACCTTCGGCTGCCGCCTCAACGCGTTCGAGGCCGAGGTGATCCGCCGCGAAGCGGAGGGCGCGGGGCTTTCCGACACCATCGTCATCAACAGCTGCGCCGTCACCAATGAGGCGGTGGCGCAGGCACGCCAGTCGATTCGCAGGCTGAAACGCGAGCGGCCGGACGCGCGCATCGTCGTCACCGGCTGCGCGGCGCAGACGCAAAGCGCGATGTTCGCCGAGATGGCCGAGGTCGACCGCGTCGTCGGCAACGACGACAAGATGCGCAGCGAAGCGTGGCGTGCAGCGCGCGACGCCTTCGATCTCGGTGCCGGCGAGAAGGTCGCGGTCAGCGATATCATGGCCGTGAAGGACATGGCGCCGCATCTGATCGATGGCTATGCGAGCGGTCTGCCACGGGTGTTCGTGCAGGTGCAGAACGGTTGCGACCATCGCTGCACCTTCTGCATCATCCCCTATGGCCGCGGCAATTCGCGCTCGGTGCCGATGGGCGCGGTGGTCGATCAGGTGCGTACGCTGGTCGAGCGCGGTCATGCCGAGATCGTGCTGACCGGCGTCGATCTCACCAGCTATGGCGCTGATCTCCCGGGCGCGCCGAAGCTCGGCATGTTGACGAAGCAGATCTTGCGGCACGTGCCGGAGCTGAAGCGGTTGCGCATCTCCTCGATCGATTCGATCGAGGCGGATGCCGATCTGCTCGATGCCATCGCCGATGATGCCAGGCTGATGCCGCATCTGCATCTGTCGCTCCAGTCAGGCGACGACATGATCTTGAAGCGCATGAAGCGGCGGCACTTGCGCAGCGATGCGATCGCGTTCTGCGATCAGGTCCGCCGCTTGCGGCCGGATGTCGCGTTCGGCGCCGACATCATCGCGGGCTTCCCGACCGAGACGGACGAGATGTTTGCGCGCTCGCTCGATCTGGTCGAGGAATGCGGCCTGACGTTCCTGCACGTCTTCCCCTATTCGCCACGCCCCGGCACGCCGGCTGCGAAGATGCCGCAGGTTGCGGGGCCCGCCATCAAGGAACGCGCGAAGCGGTTGCGGGTAGCGGGTGACGCTGCACTACGGCAGCGGCTGCAAGCCGAGATCGGCGCAACGCGCGAGGTGCTGATCGAGAGCGAAGGGCAGGGGCGGACGGAGCACTATCTACCGGTGGCGATTGCGGGCGAGCGTGTGGGGAGCGTTGTATCGCTGAGGATTGCTGGCAATGATGGCGAGCGGCTGACCACGTAATCCGCTGTCGTCGCCCGGCTTGACCGGGCGACCCAGTACGCTGCGGCTTCTCCGTAGCTCACTGCCGTCTCCGGAATGCTGGATCCCCCGCTTTCGCGGGGGATGACACCGTCAGTTTGGTGAAAAGCGAGTCCTACGACGCCCGCACCTGCCAGAAGCGCAGCGTGCGCCGCGCGTTCTCCGCCGTCATGCGCGCAAAATTGCTCTTCGCCCTCGCCAGGTCCGCCGGCTTCATCGCGCCGGTCGCAAAACGGCTTTCGAGCACGGCGATCGTTGTTTCCCAGCTGAGCTGCGCTGCCTTGCACGGCACCAGCAGGCCGTCTTCGCGCAGGCTCTGCATCAGCGGACGGATCACTTCGACGGTCGATCCCGACAGCGCCGCCAGCGCGGCCACGGTCTCTTCGTAGCGCGGGTGTCGCGCGAAGTTGAGCAGCGTCGCCTCGTTGAGCTGGCCGGACGCCTTGAGATTTCCGACCGCCCGCTTGGCGCCCTCGAAATCGCGCACGCCCGACATCTCGCGCTCGACGCCGACGGTGACGGCGGCGATCGCATTCTGGATCTCCTCGAACAGATCGGGCGGTGCGCGTGACAGCAGGCGTGTGCGAACGGCGTCGGTTGCGGAACGCAGCAATCGCCGACGCAGGTCCGACGGCAGGTCGACGCGGATGCCGATGCTCACCGCGAGCTCGGGATCGAGCTCGGCCTGTCCGACGATAACAGTGAATCCCTTTCCGGACATGCGCGCGCCTGGATTGGCGGCGAGGCGCCGGCTGACGCTCGGATAGCGGCGCGCCAGCAACGCGTCGGTGACGATCTCCTTCAGCCACCAGCGGCCGGCGACCGCGAGCAGATGCGGCTCGCTTTTGCTGGAGGCGATCTTCAGCAGTTCACCGTCGTCGAGGCGCGCGGATTCCTGGAGCACGGGACCGGCGATGCGGATCTCGTCATTGTTGGCGAGGCGGCGGATCACCGAGGGCGGCGCCTGCGCGATCGGCGCGAGCTGGGCGCTGATTTCGGCGAGCGCAATGCGCGCTGCCACATCGGCGATGGCGCGCAGCTCGATGGTGCCGATCAGGCGCTCGAGCACGTCATCGAACAGCGCGATCTGCTCGTCGTTGAAGCTTCCGGCAGAGGAGAGAAACAGGTCGGTGACGCGCCGGGCGGTCTCCAGGCCCTTTTCCGCCGAGCCGGTCCGGATCGCGGATTCGACCTCGTCGATGATCGATAGCTGGGCCGTGGACATGACGCGTTGCTCGTCCTGAGCGGATGGGGGGCTTGTTCTAAGCAACCGCTATCATTGGCGACGAGCACTGAACGTTTCGTAAACCTTGCCTCTTCGAGGCCGCTATTCCCCGTTCCAGCCGCAGGCGCGGAGCTTCTCATGCATGTGGGGCGGGGCTGGCGCGACGACGCGGACCGGCTCCTTGTTCCGGGAGATCGGCACCACGATCTCGCGGGAATGCAGATGCAGCTTCGGCTCGCCGAAGCGCGGGCCGTTGCCGTAAATGTTATCGCCGAAGATCGGCCAGCCGGTCGCGGACGAATGCACCCGCAATTGATGGGTCCGGCCCGTCACCGGTTCCATGGCCAGCCACGTGAAGCCGTCGCCCCGGCCCATCACCTTCCAATTGGTGACGGCCTTCTGACCCTCGGGGTCGGGCTTCTGCCACCAGCCGCGCTCGGCATTGAGCCGGCCGAGCGGCATATCGATGGTGCCTTCATCCTCGGCAGGGCCGCCCTCAACCACGGTCCAGTAAGTCTTGCCGATCTTGCCGTGCTTGAAGAGAAGGCCGAGGGAGGCGGTCGCCTTGCGATGGCGGCCGAGCACCAGGCAGCCGGAGGTGTCCTTGTCCAGGCGGTGGGCCAGCACCGGCGGCCGCGGCAGGCCGAACCGAAGGGCGTCGAAGGAGTCCTCCAGATTGGGGCCACCCTTGGGGCCGCGATGCACCGGCAGCCCGGCCGGCTTGTTGATGACCAGCATCAAGCCGTCGCGGTGGAGCACGCGGCCCAGGATCTCCTCGGTGGTCAATTCGGGAACATCGAGCAATTGCAGGACTTTCGGACAAGACTTTCGTTTAACGGCGGGAACGGCTAACACACCCCCGCCATGAACGATACCACGTCAGATCCCCCCAAGCTGAGCTGGTGGCGCCGCCTGTCCAACGGGCTGAAGCGCACCTCGTCCTCGCTCGGGACCGCGGTCGCCGATCTCGTCACCAAGCGCAAGCTCGACCGCGCCATGCTCGACGACATCGAGGACGTGTTGCTGCGCGCCGACCTCGGCACGTCAGTTGCGGTACGGATTGCGGACGCCGTCGGCACCGGTCGCTATGACAAGGCGATTTCGGCCGACGAGGTCAAGGACGTCGTCGCGACCGAGGTCGAGAAGGTGCTGGCGCCGGTGGCGAAGCCGCTCGAGATCGATGCGGCCAGGAAGCCGTTCGTCGTCCTCGTGGTCGGCGTCAACGGCTCCGGCAAGACCACGACCATCGGAAAACTCTCGCAAAAGTTTGCCTCCGAAGGCCGCAAGGTGATGCTCGCCGCAGGCGACACGTTTCGCGCCGCCGCGATCGAGCAGCTCAAGGTCTGGGGCGAGCGGACCAAGACGCCCGTCATTGCGGGCGCGCAGGGCTCGGACTCGGCGAGCCTCGCCTTCAACGCGCTGACCGCTGCCAAAGAGCAGAACATCGACGTGCTGCTGATCGATACCGCCGGCCGCTTGCAGAACAAGGCCGAGCTGATGAACGAACTCGAGAAGGTCGTGCGCGTCATTCGCAAGGTGGACGCGTCAGCGCCGCACGCGGTGCTCCTCGTGCTAGATGCCACCGTCGGCCAGAACGCGCTGTCGCAGGTCGAGGCCTTCCATCGCACCGCCGGGGTCACGGGTCTCGTGATGACCAAGCTCGACGGCACCGCGCGCGGCGGCATTCTGGTGGCGCTGGCGGAGAAATTCAAACTGCCGGTGCATTTCATCGGCGTCGGCGAAGGCGTCGACGATCTCGCGCCGTTCACCGCGCGCGATTTCGCCCGCGCCATTGCCGGAATCGAAAGCTAGAGTATGGACAAGACCCAGCCGCATCCGCTGTTCAAGCTTGCGACCGAGCTCGGTCCGCTGCTCGTGTTCTTCTTCGTCAATGCGAAGTTCAATCTGTTCGCTGCGACCGGCGCCTTCATGGTCGCGATCGTGGCGGCGATGGCAGCGTCCTATGTGGTGACGCGCCACGTCCCGATCATGGCGATCGTCACAGGCGTGATCGTGCTGGTGTTCGGCACGCTGACCCTGGTGCTGCACGACGAGACCTTCATCAAGGTCAAGCCGACCATCATCTACGGCCTGTTCGCCGCGATCCTCGGCGGCGGCCTGTTGTTCGGCCGCTCCTTCATCGCCGTGATGTTCGACCAGATGTTCAACCTGACCCCGCAAGGGTGGCGCATCCTCACCCTGCGCTGGGCGCTGTTCTTTGCCGGCATGGCCGTGCTGAACGAGATCGTCTGGCGCACCCAGAGCACGGACTTCTGGGTGAACTTCAAGGTGTTCGGCGTCACGCCCATCACCATGATCTTCGCCATCGCCCAGATGCCGCTGACCAAGCGCTACGGGATCGAGCCGGTGTCGCTGGAGACCAGCGAGGCCGAGGCGGGGGACGTGAGGAAGGGCTGACGCCGGTTCCGGCCCTGCGGTTCCCGGCCGCGACCAGGCATATTCACCCTGGCGTGCGTTTCGTGCGCTCTGTCGATCGGTTTCTTCACCGCTCCGTAACTGCAAGCTGAGATTGTTCAGCGCTTTACCTTGCCTGAAAGGTCGCAGGCGATAGCCTTTCTCCTCATCCAATCCGCGGATTGAGCCCGTACGCGGAGGCCCGGTGGTGAGCGCAAAACAGGACCACACCGCTGAACACCTGATCCAGTACCTCCGGCAACTCGCACCGCAGGTCCGGCGCCGCCTGCTTGCCGAACTGGAACGGCTACATCTCCTCGGCGAGGACATTCCGCATTCCGAACCGTTGATCGCGGCGCTTCGCGCCGAGTTTCGCAACACGGGCCAGAATCATTATCGGGTCGGAAATCCCTCACGCTACTTCTTCGAGCCGCTCGAGCCGGTCCTGGTGGACAGGGCGCCGGAGCGGGCCAATAGCGGCCAGATCGCCCGTGGGTCGCTGGCACCGATCTGGAGCCTTGTGACGGAGCAATTGCTGCGCAGCATGGCCGCCGACTACATCGCCAACGCGACCGATGTCATCTCGGCCGACAGGCAGCACGAGGCGCGGCAGCTGGCCCAAGCGTTCCAGAAGAAGGTCCTGATCTCTCTCAACGGCCTGCTTGGTTCTGCCGAGGGTGCTGCCGGCATTCGCGACGGGCTGATGGCCTATACCAGCTCGCATGCGACGTTCGACGACCTCAAGAAGATGCTGCGCTACCTCGACATGCAACGGGAGCTCGAGGATTTCGGCCGGGCACTCCCTCCGAAGATTGCGCGGCTCGAGGGCGCCAGTCTCGACAAGGTCCTTGGCCTCTTGACCGCGCTCAAGGCCAGGCATGCCGATGCCGTGCCGTTCGCGCTCACGATCGTCGCAAAGCGTCTGGAAACCCCTTGGGAGCTATTGTCTATCGCGACCGTTCCGGCTGACGACCGGGCTGCGGCGCGGATCGCGGCATCTCCCTTTGCGATTGCCGTATCGATGGTGATCGATCAGATCGAGGAGAAGCACCTCCTCTTGCTCTTCGCGCTCAGGAACAGCCGCCCGACGCGGGCCAAGGAAATTGTTAGTGAGATCTACCGGATCGAGGAGGCGCTGAGGACCGAGATCGAGCTTAGGGGATCCGAATGGGCCCAGCACCTGGATGAGCTGATGACGGCGGTCCAGGCCGCCGTCGATGCGGAGATCAGTACCATTCCTGGCGATCACCGGCATCTGACGCACATTCTGGAATCGCCGCGGTTGCGTCCGGACCATTCCTTCGGCCACAAGGTCGGCCATATGTTCGAGAAGGGCTGGGATGTCGTGGCCGGCCTGCTTGCGGGCGACACGGACCAATCGTCGCGATGACTTGGTGAGCTCAGCCCGCGGAGGAGCTCATCGGCGAGATCGTCAGCTTCCGGCTTTGAGTGCCTTGTCGAGTTGCGGCAACAGCACGGCTTTGAGATTGTCCGGCGTGATCGGGCCGACCAGCTTGTAGACGATGGTGCCTTCAGGGCCGACCACAAAAGTCTCCGGTACGCCATAGACGCCCCACTCGATCGAGGCGCGGCCATTGGCGTCGGCACCGACGCGGCCGAACGGATTGCCGTAGCGGCCGAGGAAACGGCGGGCGTTGTCGGGTGTATCCTTGTAGTTGATGCCGACGAGCTGGAAGCGCTTGTCTTTGGCAAGTTCGCTCAGGAGCGGCGCCTCATCATGACAGGGCACGCACCAGGAGGCCCAGACATTGACGAGACTGACCTTGCCCTTGAATGCGGAAGGGTCGAAGCCCGGCACCTGGACATTGTCGGCCTGCAATCCCTCCAGTGGCGGCAGCGTGGTCTGCGGCGCGGGATGGCCGATCAGCGCGGAGGGAATCCGCGAGGGATCGCCGCTGCCGAGCCGAAACCAGAACAGCACGGCGAGTCCGATAAAGGCAAGCAGCGGCAGCACCATCAGGAAGGTGCGGCGCTGCGGCGGCGCGGAAGTGGTTTGATCGCTCATATCGTTGTCTTTGGTGTGTCCACAGCACTGCGACCCGAGCGGCGCGTGACGCCGCTACGCTCGAGCTCGCGCAGCCGCGCCGTCTGGTTGCGGTAGTCGATGATGACCCAACCGATCAGGAGCGCGACCACGATGGCGGCGGCGGCATAGGACGTCACGATGAAGGACGCGTAGGGGCCAAGCGATATCGTCATGCCACCCCTTTCGACGCGCTTTCCTGGCGCGAAGCGGTCCCCACATCGCTCGAAAACGCGACGCGGCTCGCCTGCATCATCTGCAAGGAGCGCACGCGCCGGCGCAAAATCTCGTTGCGCATGGCCGCGATGTGCAGCGTCACGAACAGCAGCGTGAACGCGATCGCCATCACCAGGAGCGGAATCAGGAACGATTTGTCGAGCGTCGAGCCGCCCATGCGCATCACCGAGGCCGGCTGGTGCAGCGTGTTCCACCAGTCGACGGAGAATTTGATGATCGGGAGATTGAGCGCGCCGACCAGCGTCAGCACGGCGGCGGCACGCGCTGCGCGCGAGGGATCTTCTACCGCGCGCCACAGCGCCATCAGGCCGAGATACATCAGGAACAGGATCAGCACCGAAGTCAGCCGCGCATCCCACTCCCAATAGGTGCCCCACATCGGCCGGCCCCACAGCGAGCCCGTGAGCAGCGCAAGGAAGGTGAAGCTGGCGCCGATCGGAGCTGCGGCTTTCGCCGCGACGTCGGCGAGCGGATGCCGCCACACCAGCGTGCCGAGCGAAGCCACGCTCATCACGCCCCAGACGAACATCGACAGCCACGCATTGGGCACGTGGATGAACATGATCTTCACGGTCGCGCCCTGCTGATAATCGTCGGGCGCGTATGCGGATTGATAGAGGCCGATCGTGAGCAGGATGATGGTCGCGGCCACAAGCCACGGCAGCACCCGCGCCGAAAGCGCGAGGAACCTGGTGGGGTTGGCGAGGTCGATCAGCGACATGGTATTCTGATAATCACAGGTGGACGCTCACGCAATCAGCATGAAAGCGCGCAGCGAAAGTTGATCGGGGTCAAGCGACCGGCTCATTTCAATCCAGTCCATGTTTCAGGCTCGCCGCCGCCGCGAACGGGCCGATCACGAGGCTGACCAGCGACAGCGCGCAGAGGATCGAGAACGGCGCGCCGAACGACAACGGCCCCGTGATTGCGGCCTGCGAGGCCGCGACCCCGAAGATCAGCACGGGAATCGACAGCGGCAGCACCAGCACGGCCATCAGCAGCCCGCCCCGATGCAGCGTCACCGCCAACGCCGCGCCGATCATGCCGGTGAAGGTCAGGGCTGGCGTGCCGGCCAGCAGCGTCAGCGCCACCGCGCCGGTCGCGACCATGTCGAGGTTGAGAAGCAGGCCCAGCACCGGGGTTGCGACAATCAGCGGCAGGCCCGCGGCCAGCCAATGCGCCAGCGCCTTGGCGGCGCAGGCGAGTTCCAGCGGCGTCCGGCTCATCGTGATCAGGTCGAGCGAGCCGTCCTCATGGTCGGCCATGAACAGCCGGTCCAGCGTCAGCAGGCTCGCCAGCAGCGCGCCGAGCCACAGGATCGCCGGTCCCAGCCGCGACAGCAGCGCCAGGTCCGGCCCCACCGCGAAGGGCATCAGGACGACGACGGTCAGGAAGAACAGCACGCCGATCAACGCCCCGCCGCCGACGCGGAGGGCGATCTTGATGTCCCGGCGGATCAGGGCGGCGAGGGCGGTCATGGGTGACCTCCGGTGGCGAGGCGGTCATGTGAGCCCGGCTCGCGCCGCAGGCAAACTGCGCTCC
Source organism: Bradyrhizobium zhengyangense (assembly GCF_022012555.1). Lineage (NCBI taxonomy): Bacteria > Pseudomonadati > Pseudomonadota > Alphaproteobacteria > Hyphomicrobiales > Nitrobacteraceae > Bradyrhizobium > Bradyrhizobium zhengyangense. The sequence goes on from NZ_JAKLTZ010000002.1 coordinate 1,004,493, forward strand.
CTCCCCCCTTGTGGTGGAGGGTAGGGGAGAGGGGTAGCCCAGGAAATGGCGTGCTTGGGAGCAGAGAAAAACTTCGATCGACCGAGAGAGTCCCCGTGTGACACCCCCCTCCCTGACCTCGAGAGCGAGCTTCGCTCGCCTCGGACCCCACAAGGGGGGAGGGAACGGAGAGAGCGGCGCCGGGCCGTTCGAAAAGCTGAGGGTCGCGCCACCTCATGCCGTCCCCCCGATCCGCAGCTCGCGCGTGTCGATCCCCAGCGGCGCATGGGTGGCGGCGACGATCATCCCGCCCCTTGCCAGATGCTCGCGCATCAGGCCGCCGAACATGTCCTGTCCGGCGACGTCCAGCGCATTGGTCGGCTCGTCCAGCAGCCAGACCGGCCGTCGGACCGTCAGCAGCCGGGCCAGCGACAGCCGGCGGCGCTGTCCCGCCGACAGGAAGCCCGCGGGCAGATCGGTGGCATGGTCGAGCCCGACGGTGGCGAGACTTTCCGCCGCGTCACAGCGCTCGCCGCCCAGAAATTCCGCCCAGAATGACAGATTTTCAGCCACGCTCAGCGCCGGTTTCAGGGCATCGCGATGGCCGAGATAGTGACACTGCTCGGGCAGCGTCATGTCGGCGTCGCCCCCGTCCAGTACGATCGTGCCGCCGGCCGGAATGAGCAGCCCCGCGATCAGCCTGAGCAGCGAGGTCTTGCCCGATCCGTTGCGGCCGACGACCGCCACGGCCTCGCCGGCAACAGCCTCGAAATCGAGCCCGGAAAACACCTCGCGGCCGCCGCGCACGCAAGTCACGCCGCGTCCGGCCAGCTGCATCTTGACTGGTACCAACCCGTTCACAGCCGGGCCTCAGGAAATCTTGGGGTAGCGCATCAGAATTTTTGGCTCGCGACTTGCTCGGTACTGTTGTGGCTGTGGCGGCGCGGTTAGAAAGCTTCTATAAGCCCGGAACTACTTGATGCAGCAACTCAACCTGCCCCTGCAAGCGATCCAGCCTGCTACGCTGACGGTGTTAAAATACCCTGCCGGGTATGTCTAACAATTGGGATTTCCTACATGACCTCGCTCGACAGCTTCAAATGCAAAAAGACCCTCAAGGTCGGCGCCAAGACCTATGTCTATTACAGCCTGCCCACGGCCGAGAAGAATGGTTTGAAGGGAATTTCGAAACTCCCCTATTCGATGAAGGTGCTGCTCGAGAACCTGCTCCGCAACGAGGACGGCCGCTCGGTCAAGAAAGAGGACATCGTCGCCGTCTCGAAGTGGCTGCGCAAGAAGTCGCTGGAGCATGAGATTGCCTTCCGCCCGGCCCGTGTGCTGATGCAGGATTTCACGGGCGTTCCGGCCGTGGTCGACCTGGCCGCCATGCGCAACGCCATGCAGAAGCTCGGCGGTGATGCCGAGAAGATCAATCCGCTGGTGCCGGTCGACCTCGTCATCGACCACTCCGTGATCGTGAATTTCTTCGGCGACAACAAGGCCTTCGCCAAGAACGTCACCGAAGAGTACAAGCAGAACCAGGAGCGTTACGAGTTCCTGAAATGGGGCCAGAAGGCGTTTTCGAACTTCTCGGTCGTGCCGCCCGGCACCGGCATCTGCCACCAGGTCAATCTCGAATATCTCTCCCAGACGGTGTGGACCAAGAAGGAGAAGATGACGGTCGGCAAGAAGACCGGCACCTTCGAGGTCGCCTATCCTGACTCGCTCGTCGGCACCGACTCCCACACCACCATGGTCAATGGTCTCGCCGTGCTCGGCTGGGGCGTCGGCGGCATCGAGGCGGAAGCCTGCATGCTCGGCCAGCCGCTGTCGATGCTGCTGCCCAACGTCGTCGGCTTCAAGCTGAAGGGTGCGATGAAGGAAGGCGTCACCGCGACCGACCTCGTGCTGACGGTCACGCAGATGCTGCGCAAGCTCGGCGTCGTCGGCAAGTTCGTCGAGTTCTTCGGCCCTGGCCTCGACAATCTTTCCGTTGCCGACAAGGCGACGATCGCCAACATGGCGCCGGAATATGGCGCGACCTGCGGCTTCTTCCCTGTTGACGCCGCTGCGATCGACTACCTCAAAACCTCCGGCCGTGCGGCACCACGCGTTGCGCTGGTGCAGGCCTATGCCAAGGCGCAAGGGCTGTTCCGTACCGCCAAGTCGGCCGATCCGGTGTTCACGGAAACGCTGACGCTAGACCTCGCCGAAGTGGTGCCGTCGATGGCCGGCCCGAAGCGTCCCGAAGGCCGCATCGCGCTGCCGTCGGTCGCCGAAGGTTTCTCGCTCGCGCTCGGCACCGAGTACAAGAAGGCCGACGAGCCCAACAAGCGCTTCGCCGTCGAGGGCAAGGACTACGAGATCGGTCACGGCGACGTCGTCATCGCCGCCATCACCTCCTGCACCAACACCTCGAACCCGAGCGTGCTGATCGGTGCCGGCCTTTTGGCGCGTAACGCCGCTGCGAAGGGCCTCAAGGCCAAGCCGTGGGTGAAGACCTCGCTGGCTCCGGGCAGTCAGGTCGTCGCCGGCTATCTCGCCGATTCCGGTCTGCAGAAGGATCTGGACAAGGTCGGCTTCAACCTGGTCGGCTTCGGCTGCACCACCTGCATCGGCAATTCCGGTCCGCTGCCGGAGGAGATCTCGAAGTCGATCAACGACAACGGCATCGTCGCCGCGGCGGTGCTGTCCGGTAACCGCAACTTCGAAGGCCGCGTCTCGCCAGACGTGCAGGCGAACTACCTGGCCTCGCCGCCGCTGGTCGTTGCCCACGCGCTCGCCGGCAGCGTCACCAAGAACCTCGCGGTCGAGCCGCTCGGCGAAGGCAAGGACGGCAAGCCGGTGTACCTGAAGGACATCTGGCCGACGACGAAGGAGATCAACGCCTTCATGAAGAAGTTCGTGACCGCGTCGATCTTCAAGAAGAAGTATGCCGACGTGTTCAAGGGCGACACCAACTGGCGCAAGATCAAGACGGTCGAGAGCGAGACCTATCGCTGGAACATGTCGTCGACCTATGTGCAGAACCCGCCCTATTTCGAAGGCATGAAGAAGCAGCCGGAGCCGGTCACCGATATCGTCGAGGCGCGCATCCTCGCCATGTTCGGCGACAAGATCACCACCGACCACATCTCGCCGGCCGGTTCGATCAAGCTCACCTCGCCCGCCGGAAAATATCTCAGCGAGCACCAGGTGCGTCCGGCCGACTTCAACCAGTACGGCACGCGTCGCGGCAACCACGAAGTGATGATGCGCGGCACCTTCGCCAACATCCGCATCAAGAACTTCATGCTGAAGGGCGCGGACGGAAACATCCCTGAGGGCGGTCTGACCAAGCACTGGCCCGACGGCGAGCAGATGTCGATCTACGACGCCGCGATGAAGTACCAGCAGGAGCAGGTGCCGCTCGTCGTGTTCGCCGGCGCTGAATACGGCAACGGCTCCTCGCGCGACTGGGCAGCGAAGGGCACGCGCCTGCTCGGCGTTCGCGCCGTGATCTGCCAGAGCTTCGAGCGCATCCATCGCTCCAACCTGGTCGGCATGGGCGTGTTGCCGCTGACCTTCGAGGAAGGCACCTCCTGGTCGTCGCTTGGCCTGAAGGGCGACGAGAAGGTCACGCTGCGGGGCCTGGTCGGCGATCTCAAGCCGCGCCAGAAGCTGACCGCGGAGATCGTGTCCGGCAATGGTTCGTTGCAGCGCGTTTCGCTGCTCTGCCGCATCGATACGCTGGATGAGCTCGATTACTACCGGAATGGCGGCATTCTGCACTATGTGCTGCGCAAGCTCGCGGCCTAGAGCATGATCCGGACCCGCAGGGCCGCGTTAGCGCAAAGTGTGCAGCGGTTTTCCGGAAAGATCATGCTCCGACAACAAACTAAAGTGCGCTCGGCGCACTTTAGCGCGCGAATTTGTGAACGGTGGCTCACCGCGACGTGAGTAGAAGGTTAAACGAAGGCGGCCTATCACAAGGCCGCCTTCGTACGTTTTGCGGTATGTTTCAGATGGGCCCGTCCGGCAGAATCCTGTGCTGGACGGTTGAATGTACCGCGCCCGTAAGACTACGGTGATCATCAGGCGATAAGATCTTCCCCCAACGAGCGACGTGTGTGACCTTCAACATGACTGGCATGATGGCTTCCAATTTCGTTTCGCGGTGGTCCGGAGCATTCTGGTCGGGAGCACTCGGCATCTGCGCCATCGTCGCCGTCATCCGTCCGGCCCAGGCCGATCCCCGCGCCGTGGTCGAGCTCTTCACCTCCCAGGGCTGCTCCTCCTGCCCGCCTGCCGACAAGGTCATCGGCGATCTCGCCAAGGATCCCTCGATCATCGCGCTGAGCATGCCGATCGATTATTGGGACTATCTCGGCTGGAAGGATACGCTGGCGGATTCACGTTTCTCGGCGCGGCAGCGCGCCTATTCGCGTATGCGTGGTGACCGCGAAGTCTATACGCCGCAAGTGGTGGTCAACGGCGCCGCGCACGTCATCGGCAGCGACCGCTCCGGCATCGAAAACGCGATCGACAAGACCGACGCGGGCACCGGCGTCATGAGCGTGCCGGTGACGATGTCGCTCGCGGGGAAGCAGATCAATGTGTCCGTCGCGGCGAGCAAGGAGCCGACGGTCTCGCATGGCGAGGTCTGGATCTGCTCGATCGTGAAATCGGTGCCGATCGAGATCAGTCGCGGTGAGAACCGCGGGCAGCAGATCACCTACCACAATGTCGTACGCAATTTGCTCAAGGTCGGCGACTGGCACGGACATCCGGAAAGCTGGACGGTACCGATCGAGAATTTGACGTCGCGCGATGGCGTCGACGGCGCGGTGGTCTACGTCCAGGACGGCAGCCGCGAGAAGCCTGGCCCAATGCTCGGCGCGGCGTACACGTCGCTGCACTGAAGCGCGCGTCAGATCTCTCTGAAAAATTAGTCGTTGTCATTCCGGGGCGCGCGAAGCGCGAGCTATGGTGTGCAATTGCGCACCTGAGAATCCATTTCTCATCGCGATGATTGGATCGATGGATTCCGGGTTCGCGCCAAGCGGCGCGCCCCGGAATGACGGGAGGCAGACACATCCCACCACAAACAAAAAAGGACCAACTCGCGTTGGCCCTCCTTGTCGCGCGTACAGACCCGATCCTGTTCGACCCCGGGGGGCTGGGGGCTGAGGAATCCGGAACCGAAAGGACCGGGTCAACGCACGCGAGTCTTTTCGCAATGCAGGGCGGCAGGCGGTGGGCGGAAAAGCGGCGATCCTGTGATTCCTGCTAACGATCCCGTGACGGTTTGCCGCTGAGAAGTTCCACCGTTGCGTGTGTCATGATTCGCTGGCCGTTGGCGAGGTGAACCCCGGTCCGCATGGGGCTTGCAAGAGGCCCTTGCGGCGGGGAACAGTTGGCGCGATCATGCAGATGTCATGATCCGCGGCTCCGGGGACGGTCTTCGCGGACGTGGATCATGCTGAGCGATGAGGAGGCGCCCCATGAGCTTGACGTCGGAGGATGCCGATCCGAGCGAGCAGCGCGCAGTGGCGCGCCCTGCCGCTGCGAATGCCCAACCCGGCCGGGTGACGTTCAACCGGCTCGAGCTGCACCGAATTCTCAATCTCTATGGCCGCATGGTCGCCGACGGCGAGTGGCGCGACTATGCCATCGACTTCCTGAAAGACCGCGCGGTGTTCTCGGTCTATCGCCGCGCCTCCGAAGTGCCGATCTACCGCATCGAGAAAGATCCGCGGCTCGCGCGCAAGCAGGGCATGTACAGCGTGATCTCCGCGACCGGCCTGATCCTGCGCCGCGGCCACGAGCTCGAGCGCGTGCTGTTGGTGATCGATCGGAAGCTGGCGGTGGTCTAACTACACGATCGCTGCCGTAGGGTCAGCAAAGGCGTTCTTGCGCCGGCCCACGAACCTTCTCTATCGCCACAGACCGTGGGCACGCTACGCTTTGCCCACCGAGAGACTTCGCGCGCCCCGGACCTACTTCCCCGGCACCGTCTTCGCGCCCTCGCCGAGATCGCGCTGCATCATCACCGTATCCAGCCAGCGGCCAAACTTCAGGCCGACATTGGGATGCGTGCCGATCATCTTGAAGCCGCCTCTGGTGTGCACGCCGATCGAGCCGGCATTGGCGGAATCGCCGATCACGGCGATCATCTGGCGGAAGCCGCGCGCCTCGCATTCGCTGATCAGCCGCTCCAGCAGCTTTGAGCCGATGCCGCGGCGGTGGAAGCTGGGATCCAGATAGATCGAGTTCTCGACCGTGAAGCGATAGGCCGGACGCGGCCGATAGGCGCCGGCATAGGCGTAGCCGGCCACGCGACCGTCGAGGATGGCCACGAAATAGGGATAGCCGCCGTCGACCAGCGTGCGATAGCGGCGCGTCATCTCGGCGAGGTCAGGCGGCTCCAGCTCGAACGTCGCGGTGCCCTCGCGGACGGCCTGCTGGTAGATGGCGGTGATGGCGGGGAGGTCGGCCTCGATCGTCGGCCTGATTTCGGGTGCGGACATGGGGCAAGATTAGAGCGTCCTCCCGGCGGCTGGAAGAGGCAACGCTGCTGCCACACCCATCATTGCGAGCGCAGCGAAGCAATCCAGAAATGCATCCGCGGAGGGACTGTGGATTGCTTCGCTGCGCTCGCTACGATGAGGAGTGGCCACGGGCAAACAAAAACCCCGGCCTTGCGGCCGGGGTTCGTGTCCGTTCCCTCGACGTCTTGCGCTTAGTCGCGCTGGCCGAGGAGCTGCAGCAGCAGCGTGAACAGGTTGATGAAGTTCAAGTAGAGCGACAGTGCGCCCGAGATCGCCGCACGCTCTGCGATGTCACCGCCGGCCGAAGCGTAGCCGTAGATGTAGTCGTTCTTCAGCCGCTGGGTATCCCAGGCGGTGAGGCCCGCGAACACCAGCACGCCGACCACCGACACGATGAACTGCAGCGCGGTGCTGGCCAGGAACAGGTTCACCAGGCTCGCGATGATGATGCCGATCAGGCCCATGAACAGGAACGAGCCCATGCCGCTCATGTCACGCTTGGTGGTGTAGCCGTAGAGGCTCAGCGCGCCGAAGGTCGCCGCGGTGATGAAGAACACCCGCACGATCGAGGTGTGCGTGTACACCAGAAAGATAGAGGACAGCGAGATGCCCATCAGCGCCGAGAACACCCAGAACAGGATCTGGGCGGTCGAGGGAGCCAGACGGTTGATGCCGGCCGAGATCACGAACACCATGGCGAGCGGCGCCAGCATGAACAGATATTTCAGCGGGCTCACGAACATCGCGTAGCCGAACGGCGTCAGGAACAGCTTGCCGACGCGGACGGCTTCCGGGGTCGGAACGTCAGTCACGGCAGCCATGTAGACACCGAGCGCGGCGAGGCCGGTGATGGCCAGGCCGATGCTCATGTAATTGTAGATGCGCAGCATATAGGCGCGCAGACCGGCGTCGACCGTCGCGGCGTCAACACGCCCGGCGGCCCTACCGAAAGGAGAAGCGTAATTGCGGTCTAGGTCCGACATGGTCGAATTCCCGTTGGTTGCCCGGTCCGGCACAGGGGTTGCCATGCCGCCGGTTCGTCAATTCTATCTCGGATACCGATGTCCGCCGACATTAATTTTGGCTAACAATCGGGACTCCGAACCCATCCGATATGTGGGAAACTAACACATTCGCTGCAACGGTCCACGCGCGGCCGAATGTCGCCCTTGCGGTGCAATCCTGACGTGAGCCTGACAAGCTGACGTGGTTAACCGCCGAAATCCCGTGATTCCGGTCCCGCGCGGCCAGCCGCTACTTTTTGTCACAAATTCCGCAACACTGTGGCGGGCTTTTTGTTCAACGCCAGCAGTGTTCCAGCAAGACCGAGCCCGACGGTGACGACGAGGGCGGCGGCCACCACGCCTGCCGCGCTTGCGGCCTGCCAGACGAAGGTCAATGTCATCAGCCGCGTCACGATCATCCAGGCCGCGATGCTGCCGGCGATCACGCCGAACACCGCGGTGGCAAGCCCGATCAGCAGATATTCGAGCGCATAGGCGCCGAGCAGCCGCAACCGCGTCGCGCCAAGGGTCTTCAGGATCACCGCATCGTAGACGCGGTGGCGATGGCCGGCGGCGAGTGCGCCGCCCAGCACCAGGATCGCGGAGATCAGCGTCACGGCGCTGGCGCCGCGGATCGCGAGCGCGAGGTTGGTCACGACCGCGCCGACCGTCTCCATCACCTCGCGCACGCGTACGCTCGTCACCATCGGGTAGGCGTCCGCAACCTGCTTGATGATCTTGCCGTCGCCGGTCGCATCGCCTGAGGCTTCGGTCAGCGTCGCGATGTGGGTGTGTGGCGCGCCCTTGAAGGCGTTCGGCGAGAACACCAGCACGAAATTGATGCCGAGACCTTGCCAGTCGATGGTGCGCAGATTGCCGATTTTCGCCGGGATGTCGCGGCCGAGCACGTTGACCACGATCTCGTCGCCGAGCTTGAGGTCGAGGCCGTCGGCGATCTTCTTCTCCATCGAGACCAGCGGCGGGCCGGAATAGTCCGCGCCCCACCATTCGCCCTCGACGATCTTGGAGCCCTTCGGCACCTCGCCGGTATAGGTCAGGCCGCGGTCGCTCTGCAGCACCCATTCGGAGTCCGTCGTGGGCTTGAGATCCTCGGCGCGGACGCCGCGGGCGGCGACAATGCGCCCGCGCAGCATCGGCACGTCCTCGACCTTGGCGCCCGGGGCGATCTGGCGCAGATAGTCGTCGAAGGGAGCGGCCTGCGTGCTCGGAATGTCGATGAAGTAGAACGACGGCGCGCGGTCGGGCAGCGCGGCCAAAAACTGCCGGCGCAGATTGCCGTCGATCTGGGTGATGGTGACGAGCACCGCGAGACCGAGGCCGAGCGACAGCACGACCGACGGCGTCAGCGCGCCCGGCCGGTGAATGTTGGCGATCGCCAGCCGCAGCATGGTGAAGCGCGTGCGCGGCAGTTTTCGCGCGATTGCCATCAGCAGCGCGGCGACGCCGCGCAGCACAGCGAACACGACGACGGAGGAGACCACGAACACCGCGGCGATGCGCTTGTCGAAGGACAGTCCGATCACGACGGCAACGAGCAGCGCGACGACGACGCCCATGAACACGAGATAGCCCATGCGCGGCCGGTGCCATTCGGCGGCGATGGTGTCGCGGAACAGCGCGGCCACCGGCACGTCGTGCACGCGTCCGAGCGGCCACAGGCCGAAGGCAAGCGCGGTCAAAAGGCCATAGACGAAGGACAGCGCGAGTTCGCCTTCATGCACGGCCGGCACCACCGGCAGGGGCAGCAGCTTTCCGAACAGGCCGACGATGGCGAACGGCATCGCTGCACCCAGCGCGAGGCCAATCACCGAGCCGATCGCGGCGAGCAGGATCACTTGCGCGAGATAGATGCCGAACACGTCACGCCCCGTTGCGCCGACGGCCTTGAAGGCCGCGATCACCTCGAGCCGGCGATCAATATGGCTCTTCACGGCGTTGGCGACGCCGACGCCGCCGACCAAGAGCGCGGCGAGGCCGACCAGCGTCAGGAACTGCGTGAAGCGGCTGATGTTGCGTTCCAGCTGCGGCGAGGCGTTGGAGCGGCTGCGCACTTCCCAGCCGGCCTGCGGCGCGGCGTTGCGCGCGTCCGCGATGAACGCCTCGGTGGCGCGGTCGCTGTTGGCGGCGTCAGGCAGTTTCACGCGGTAGACCCAGCGCACCAGGCTGCCGGGCTGGATCAGCCCGGTGGCACGCAGTGCGGCCTCGCTGATCAGGAAGCGCGGACCAAAGCCGATGCCGCCGGCAAGCTTGTCGGGCTCGGCCTCGACGGCGCTGCGGATCTGGAACGTGGCCGAGCCGATGGTGACGCGGTCGCCGATCTTGAGCGACAGCCGCGCCAGCAACGCCGGATCGGCGGCCGCGCCGAATGCGCCGTCCTTCTCCGCGAGCAGATCGCTCAGTGGCAGCGGCGGTGCCAGCGTCAACTGGCCGAGCATCGGATAGGTATCGTCGACCGCCTTCATCTCCACCAGCGCGAGCTTGCCCTCGGCCGAGCGCGCCATACCGCGCAGGGTGGAGGCGACGGAGACTGTACCGCGCGAACGCAGGAAGGCGACTTCTTCGGGTTTTGCCTCGCGCTGGAACAGCACGAACGACACGTCGCCGCCGAGCAGCGTGCGGCCTTCGCGCGCGAGGCCATCGCTCAGGCTCGCCGACACCGAGCCGACGCCGGCGATTGCCATCACGCCGAGCGCGATGCAGGCGATGAAGACGTAAAAGCCGCGCAGGCCGCCGCGCAATTCGCGCAAGGCATAGCGCAGCGCCAGCGCGACGCCGTTCGGCTTCGCAAACGGTTCGATCGCGACGCTCATGGTTTGGTCGTCTGCGTGTCGATGCGGCCCGAGCGCAGGCGGATCACGCGATCGCAGCGATGCGCCAGCGAGGAATCGTGCGTGACCAGCACCAGGGTCATGCCGCGCTCGGCATGCTTGGTGAAGAGCAGATCGACGATCTGCTTGCCCGTCGCCTCGTCGAGATTGCCGGTTGGCTCGTCCGCAACGAGGATGGCGGGATCGGGCGCCAGCGCGCGCGCAAGCGCCACGCGCTGCTGCTCGCCGCCGGAGAGCTGCGTCGGATAATGATGCAGGCGATCACCGAGCCCAACCGATTGCAGCTCTTCGGCCGCGCGCTTGTTGGCATCAGGGTTGCCGGCGAGCTCGAGCGGCACCGCGACGTTCTCCAGCGCCGTCATGGTCGGGATCAGATGGAAGGACTGGAAGACGATGCCGACCTGACGGCCGCGGAAGCGGGCCAGCGCGTCCTCGTCGAGGGCATTGAAAGGCGTGCCATTGACCACCACCTCTCCGCTATCAGGACGCTCCAGCCCCGCCATCACCATCAGCAGCGTGGATTTGCCCGAGCCTGACGGGCCGATCAGCCCGATCGTCTCCCCCGAGCCGACGCGCAAGCTGATATCCTTGAGGATGTGAACGCGTGCTGCCCCCGACCCCAATGAGAGATTGACGTTGGAGATGGCGATGGTGTCCGGCGTCGTGCCGGCGAGCGAAGAGGTTTCGATGCGACTGTCCATGGTCCGGTCATATGGCAACTCCGATAGCGCGGTCGAGAGGCGTTACGGATTGTTCATGCACATAGCCGTGTTGATGCTCGTTTTGATGACGCTCGCCCATCCGGCCTGGGCGGATGCGGCAACGCCGATCAAGCTTGTCGTTCTCGGCGATTCCTTGAGTGCCGGTCTCGGCCTCCCGGCCCAGGATGCGTTTCCTGCCAAGCTTCAAAAAGCCTTGCAAGCCAAAGGCATAGTGGTCGACATGACCAACGCCGGCGTGTCGGGCGATACCTCGTCCGGCGGCCGCGACCGGCTCGAATGGTCGGTGCCCGAGGGAACAGAGGGCGTGATCGTCGAGCTCGGCGCCAATGACGCGATGCGCGGTATCGACCCTGACTTGACGCGGGCGGCGTTGACCGACATCGTTCAGCGTCTCAAGGCGCGCAAGATCGCCGTGATGTTGTGTGGCATGCTGGCGCCGCCGAATTTCGGCGCGGATTATGGTGCGCGCTTCAATTCGATTTATCCGAATTTGGCGAAACAGTTCGACGTGCCGCTCTATCCGTTCTTTCTCGACGGCGTCGCGGCCGATGCCAAGCTCAACCAGGCCGACGGCATTCATCCGACCGCTGAAGGTGTCGACATCGTCGTCGATAAGATGTTGCCCACGGTGGAGGCATTCGTGCGCACGATCGGCGAGCAACGCCGTTGAAAAGCAGGCAATGCTAACCCTGACTCCCAGGGTTTTCCCGGTGTAGCCTTGGCAACACTTCGCAGAGTCACACAACTGCGATAGGAATCAGGGTACCGGTGATTCGTCACCGGCTCTAATTTGGATAGGGTCCTGCTTCTTGAGGACTGTACCCAAGCATCGGGAGTACGAAACGATGCCGCGTTTGTTCACTGGTCTGGAAATTCCGGCCGAGATCGGCCAGTCGCTTTCCAACTTGCGAGGTGGCCTCCCCGGCGCCCGGTGGATCGATCCCGAAAATTATCACGTCACTCTGCGCTTCATCGGCGATATCGATGGCGCCTCCGCCAACGAGATCGCATCGATGTTGTTTCGTGTCGATCGCAAGCCGTTCGAGGTGAAGGTGCAGGGCTTGCAGAGCTTCGGCGGCCGCAAGCCGCGCGCGGTGGTCGCCACCATCGCACCAAGCAAGCCGCTGATGGATCTGCAGGCCGAGCTCGAACGCATGATGCAGCGGATCGGCCTCAATCCGGAAGGGCGCAAATTCATTCCGCATGTCACGCTGGCCCGGCTGCACGACGCCACCGACCGTGACGTCGCCGACTATCTCTCGATCCGCGGCTACTTCCCGAGCAAGGCCTTCATGGCCGAGCGCTTCGTGCTTTTCTCGTCGCGCGCGTCGACAGGCGGCGGCCCGTATGTCGTCGAGGACGCCTACGAGCTGTGTGAGTAGGTCTTTACCTCGGCGCGTTATCGCGGCGCACAGCGCCTGACCGGCTGACATCGGTCTTCGCGAAGTCATCGCCCTTGAACAGCAGCGGTTCGCCGCGGGTCATGGCCAGAGCGTAGGAAAAGCAATCACCGTAGTTGAGCGACGCGGCGTGACGCCCTTTCCCGTAGCGCCGCCAGGCACGTCGCGCCGCATCGGTTTGTCCGGCGTCAACTGCCACGATCTCGGCGCCGATCTTGACGAGCCAGAGGTCGAATTCGCGCCCGCCCGCATCACCTAGCCGCGTCTCGATCACCATCGTTGTCTCAAGCACCGTGGCCGCCGAGATCAGGCGGATCGGATCGTCCACGATCAGTCGCTCGATATCTGCTGCATCGTCTTCATTGAGTGCAATTGCCACGATCGCCGACGTATCGATCACCATCAGCGCGGCAATCCATGGTCGTCGTATCCGAGAATTTCCTCAGGCGTGCGGTCGTCCACGACGCGCATTTCGCTCCAGCGCCGCCTGATCTCGGCCATGTCCTCCAGCAGCGCGTCTTTGTGAGCCTGTCCGCCGAGCCGGCGCAATCGCTCCTCGATGGCGCGCTTGGTTGCCGTCGTGATGTTCTCGCCGGTCAATTGCGCGAGGCTTCGCGCCAACTGCTCCGTTTCAGGGTCCTTGATGCTTAGCGCCATTTGAGGTTCCTTGGTTCCTCAATAGGTATATTCTACCATGGCGGAGTGCAACAATAGATCCGTGCGGCGACCTGGACGCCGTGCTTGCACCCAGGTGGATGTCGGCGCGCAGTTCGTTCGCGAAGGCAGGAGCGCATAAGCCCTTGCGCCAATATGTCGTTGCAATTTCCGCCGGTCTCTGGCGGTAAAGGGCGATGCTCTCCACCCCGAACTCCTCCTTCAGCGAAGCCTATCAAGCCCAGATCGCCTCCGGCGCGATCGAGCCCGATGCCGCGCAGGCCGAGGTCGCCGAGGCCTATGCGGCACTCGACCTGCGGCTCGCGAACTACAGCCCCAAGCGCAAGCAGGGCCTGCTCGCCCGCCTGTTCAACGGTGGCGACAAAGACGAGGCGCCGCGCGGGCTCTACATCCATGGCGAGGTCGGTCGCGGCAAGACCATGCTGATGGACCTGTTCTTCCAGCACTCGAATGTCGAGCACAAGCGCCGCGCGCATTTCCACGAATTCATGGCCGATGTGCACGAACGCATCTACGATTATCGGCAGGGCATCGCGCGCGGACAGATCCCTGATGGCGATGTCATCGCGCTGACCGCGCAAGCGATCTTCGAGGAGAGCTGGCTGCTCTGCTTCGACGAATTCCACGTCACCGACATCGCGGATGCGATGATCCTGGGGCGCCTGTTCGCAAAACTGTTCGAGCTCGGCACCGTCGTGGTCGCAACCTCCAACGTCGCGCCCGACGATCTCTACAAGGGCGGGTTGAACCGCGCGCTGTTCCTGCCCTTCATCAAGCAGATCACCGACCACATGGACGTCTCGCGGCTCGATGCGCGCACCGACTTCCGGCTGGAAAAACTTCAGGGCGTGCCGATGTGGCTGACGCCGGCGGATGGCGATGCCGACGCCGCGCTCAATCGCGCGTGGGTGAAAATGACGGGCAATGCCAAATGCAAGTCGCGCGACATCCAGATCAAGGGCCGCATCCTGCACGTGCCGTGCTCGGCCCATGGCGTCGCGCGCTTTGCCTTCGCCGATCTCTGCGAGAAGCCGCTGGGTGCGTCCGACTACCTCAGGCTGGCGCACGACTATCACACCATCCTGGTCGACCATATTCCAGTGATGGACGTCTCCCAGCGCAACGCCGCCAAGCGCTTCATCACGCTGATCGACACGCTCTATGACAATGCCGTGAAGCTGATGGCATCGGCCGACGCCAACCCGATCTCGCTCTATCTCGCCCATGAGGGCAACGAGGCCATGGAGTTCAAGCGGACCTCCTCGCGCCTGATCGAGATGAGCTCTGAATCCTATCTGGCGCTGCCGCATGGTCGCAAGGATTCCACCGCCAGCGGCTCCACCAAGGGCTTGGTCGAGACTTAAGTCCTATTCTCGCCGAAGGTACCGCTGTCATTCCGGGGCGCGACAAAGTCGCGAGCCCGGAATCCATCGCGCCACAAACTCAGCCGCCCGATGGATTCCGGGCCTGCGCCTGTCGGCGCATCCCGGAATGACGGATCGGGTATGCTGATTGCTATCTCGCCAAGCCCGACAATTGGGCATCCACCGACTTGAACGGGGGAAGCGAAAGGGATAACCACCCATTCAGTTTTTCCCTCCTCACGTGTCTAAAGGACAGGTTCACATGGCGCGCGACAAGATTGCTTTGATTGGCTCCGGCCAGATCGGCGGAACGCTGGCTCACCTCATCGGCCTGAAAGAACTGGGCGACGTCGTGATGTTCGACATCGCCGAGGGCGTGCCGCAGGGCAAGGCGCTCGACATCGCGCAGTCCTCGCCGGTCGACGGTTTTGACGCGCACTATACCGGCGCCAATTCCTACGAGGCGCTCGACAACGCCAAGGTCTGCATCGTCACTGCCGGCGTGCCGCGCAAGCCCGGCATGAGCCGCGACGACCTCCTCTCCATCAACCTCAAGGTCATGGAGCAGGTCGGCGCCGGCATCAAGAAGTACGCCCCCGACGCGTTCGTCATCTGCATCACCAACCCGCTCGACGCCATGGTCTGGGCGCTGCAGAAGGCCTCGGGCCTGCCGCACAAGAAGGTCGTCGGCATGGCCGGCGTGCTCGACTCCGCGCGCTTCCGCTACTTCCTCGCCGACGAATTCAACGTCTCGGTCGAAGACGTCACCGCCTTCGTGCTCGGCGGCCACGGCGACACCATGGTGCCGCTGGTGAAGTACTCCACCGTCGCCGGCATCCCGCTGCCCGACCTCGTCAAGATGGGTTGGACCTCGCAGGCGCGCCTCGACGAGATCGTCGACCGCACCCGCAACGGCGGCGCCGAGATCGTCAATTTGCTCAAGACCGGCTCGGCCTTCTACGCGCCGGCCGCCTCCGCCATCGCGATGGCCGAGAGCTATCTGCGTGACAAGAAGCGCGTGCTGCCCTGTGCCGCCTATCTCAACGGCGAGTACAGCGTGAAGGACATGTATGTCGGCGTGCCGGTCGTGATCGGCTCCAAGGGCGTCGAGCGCGTCGTCGAGATCGAACTCGCCGGCAAGGACCGCGAGGCCTTCGACAAGTCGGTCGGCGCGGTGCAGGGCCTGGTCGATGCCTGCAAGAAGATCGCCCCCGATCTTCTCGGCCGCTAAGCGCGACAATTCCCGCCGAAGATCGAAACCCGGTCTTCGGCGGTTTCATTTCCGGACCCGGCTGGCCGGGGTGGGGTCTGGTCCACAATTTCGATATCAAAGAATCCGGGTTGCAGTTCCTGTGGTATATGGTATGCCAGCCACAAGACTGAGGTGGGCCCATGGGGTCACCGCCCGCGGGTTCAGGGAGCGACCATATGAATATTCATGAATATCAGGCCAAGGCGCTGCTGGGTGAGTTCGGGGTACCGATCTCCAAGGGTGTCCCGGTTCTCAAGGCCGCTGACGCGGAAGCCGCCGCCAAGGCGCTGCCCGGTCCGGTCTATGTGGTGAAGAGCCAGATCCATGCCGGCGGCCGCGGCAAGGGCAAGTTCAAGGAGGCCTCGGCCGGCGACAAGGGCGGCGTCCGCATCGCCAAGTCGGCAGCAGAGGTCTCCGAATTCGCCAAGCAGATGCTCGGCGCCACGCTGGTGACGATCCAGACCGGCCCGGCCGGCAAGCAGGTCAACCGCCTCTACATCGAGGACGGCTCCGACATCGACAAGGAGTTCTATCTCTCGATCCTGGTCGACCGCGAGACCTCGCGCGTCTCCTTCGTCGTCTCGACCGAAGGCGGCGTCAACATCGAGGACGTCGCGCACAATAGCCCTGAGAAGATCGTCACCTTCTCGGTCGATCCCGCCACCGGCATCATGGGCCATCACGGCCGTACCGTCGCGAATGCCCTGAAGCTCTCGGGCGATCTCGCCAAGCAGGCGGAAAAACTCACCGCGCAGCTCTATGCGGCCTTCGTCGCCAAGGACATGTCGATGCTGGAGATCAACCCGCTGGTCGTGACCAAGCAGGGCCAGCTCCGCGTGCTCGACGCCAAGGTGTCGTTCGACGACAACGCGCTGTTCCGTCACCCCGAAGTGCTCGCGCTGCGCGACGAGACCGAGGAAGACGCCAAGGAAATCGAGGCGTCCAAGTACGACCTCAACTACGTCACTCTCGACGGCAATATCGGCTGCATGGTCAACGGCGCCGGTCTTGCCATGGCGACGATGGACATCATCAAGCTCTACGGCATGGCGCCGGCGAACTTCCTCGACGTCGGCGGCAGCGCCAGCAAGGAGAAGGTCGCGGCCGCGTTCAAGATCATCACCGCCGATCCCAACGTGAAGGGCATCCTGGTCAACATCTTCGGCGGCATCATGAAGTGCGACGTGATCGCCGAGGGCGTCACGGCCGCGGTTCGTGAAGTCGGCCTCAGCGTGCCGCTGGTGGTTCGCCTCGAAGGCACCAATGTCGAGCTCGGCAAGAAGATCATCCGCGAATCCGGCTTGAACGTGGTGCCGGCGGACAATCTCGACGACGCCGCGCAGAAGATCGTGAAGGCCGTCAAGGGAGGCTAAGGCCATGGCCCAGGACCATCTCTCCGCATCATCTCCACTTGCAGAGCATGCGCGTCTCGCCGCGTTCGCCGGCGAATGGAATGGTGAAGAGATGGTCTTTCCGTCGCGCTGGACGGAAGGCGGACCGGCCACCTCGCGTACCGTCGCGCGCATGGATCTCAACGGGTTCTATTTGATCCAGGACTCGGTGCAGATGCGCGACGGCAAGCAGGCCTTCGCCACCCACGGCCTCTTCACCTACGACCGCGACGACCGGACCTACAAATTGTTCTGGTACGACTCGCTCGGCTACACGCCGCCCTCGCCCGCCTCGGGTGGGTGGGTCGGCAACACCCTGACGCTGGTGCGCGGCTCGCTCCGCGGCAATGCGCGCCACGTCTACGAGATCATCGACGACGCCTCTTACTCGTTGAAGATTCAGTTCTCGCCGGATGCGGAAGGCTGGGCCGACGTGCTCACCGGCATCTATCGCCGCATCCACTGATCCTCTCACTCCGTTAGTTTCGCGAAAGCAGACCTCATGTCCATCCTGATCGACAAGAACACCAAGGTCATCTGCCAGGGCTTCACCGGCAAGAACGGCACCTTCCATTCCGAGGCTGCGATTGCTTACGGCACCAAGATGGTCGGCGGCACCTCGCCCGGCAAAGGCGGCTCGACCCATCTGAACCTGCCGGTGTTCGACACCGTGCGCGAGGCGCGCGAGAAGACCGGTGCCGATGCATCGGTGATCTACGTGCCGCCGCCGGGCGCGGCCGACGCGATCTGCGAAGCCATCGACGCCGAGATCCCGCTGATCGTCTGCATCACCGAAGGCATCCCCGTCATCGACATGGTGCGCGTGAAGCGCTCGCTCGCCGGCTCCAAGTCGCGCCTGATCGGACCGAACTGCCCGGGCGTCATGACCGCCGGCGAGTGCAAGATCGGCATCATGCCGGCCAACATCTTCAAGACCGGCTCGGTCGGCATCGTCTCCCGGTCGGGCACGCTGACCTATGAAGCCGTGTTCCAGACCTCCCAGGAAGGCCTCGGCCAGACCACCGCGGTCGGCATCGGCGGCGATCCGGTCAAGGGCACCGAATTCATCGACGTCCTCGAAATGCTGCTGGCCGATCCCAAGACCGAGTCGATCATCATGATCGGCGAGATCGGCGGTTCGGCCGAGGAGGACGCCGCCCAGTTCCTCAAGGACGAGGCCAAGCGCGGCCGCAAGAAGCCGATGGTCGGTTTCATCGCGGGCGTCACCGCACCTCCCGGCCGCCGCATGGGCCATGCCGGCGCGATCATTTCCGGCGGCAAGGGCGACGCCGGTTCCAAGACCGAGGCGATGAAATCCGCAGGGATTACAGTGTCCCCGTCGCCTGCCCGCCTCGGCCACACGCTTGCCGAAAAGTTGAAAGGCTAATTCACTCCTTCGTGCTTTTCCGGGCGAAGTTTCGCAGCAAATAGGGTAAAGGGTGCCTGTCGCGTCGAGCCTCTGTCGGGGGAGCTCGGCGCCAGCGCCGTTTGTTATGCGCGAACCGAAATCGCCAGGAACCCAGTATGTCTCGCCAGGACGCGAACGCAGCCTTTGCCCTGTCATCATTTTTGCAGGGCACCAACGCCACCTACATCGACGAAATCTACGCCCGCTACGAGAAGGACCCATCCTCGGTCGACGCCGAGTGGCAGGAGTTCTTCAAGAGCCTCAACGACCAGCCGGCCGACGTCCGGAAGAACGCCGAGGGTCCGTCCTGGGAGCGCGACAACTGGCCGCTGACCCCGCAGGACGATCTGACGTCCGCCCTCGACGGCAATTGGGCCGAAGTGGAGAAGGCGGTTGGCGCCAAGATCGCCGCCAAGGCGCAAGCCAAGGGGGGCGACAAGGGCGCCGCGATTACTTCCGCCGAATTGCTCCAGGCCACGCGCGACTCGGTCCGTGCGTTGATGCTGATCCGCTCCTACCGCATGCGCGGCCACTTTCACGCCAAGCTCGATCCGCTCGGCATCGAAGCCCAGCGCAACCGCGAAGAGCTTGACCCGCGCACCTACGGCTTCAGCGAAGCCGATTTCGACCGCAAGATCTTCCTCGATCACGTGCTCGGCCTCGAATACGGCAGCTTGCGCGAGATCACCGCGATCTGCGAGCGCACCTATTGCCAGACGCTCGGCGTCGAGTTCATGCATATCAGCAATGCCGCGCAGAAGGCCTGGATCCAGGAGCGCATCGAGGGGCCGGACAAGGAAATCTCCTTCACCCGCGAAGGCCGCAGAGCCATCCTGACGAAGCTGGTCGAAGCCGAGGGCTTCGAAAAATTCTGCGACACCAAGTTCACCGGCACCAAGCGCTTCGGCCTCGATGGTGGCGAAGCCTTGATCCCCGCGCTCGAGCAGATCATCAAGCGCGGCGGCAATCTTGGCGTAAAGGAAATCGTGCTCGGCATGCCGCATCGCGGCCGCCTCAACGTGCTGACCCAGGTGTTGGGCAAGGCCCATCGCGCACTGTTCCACGAGTTCAAGGGCGGCTCGGCCAACCCCGACGCGGTCGAAGGCTCGGGCGACGTCAAGTATCACCTCGGCGCCTCCTCGGACCGCGAGTTCGACGGCAACCGCATCCATCTGTCGTTGACCGCCAACCCCTCGCATCTCGAGATCGTCGATCCCGTCGTGCTCGGCAAGGTGCGCGCGAAGCAGGACCAGCACGGCGATCCGCCGGACCAGCGCATCTCGGTGATGCCGCTCTTGATGCACGGCGACGCGGCGTTCGCCGGCCAGGGCGTGGTGGCGGAATGTTTCGGACTGTCGGACCTGAAGGGCTACCGGACCGGCGGCTCCGTGCACTTCATCGTCAACAACCAGATCGGCTTCACCACCTATCCGCGTTACTCGCGCTCCTCGCCCTATCCGTCCGATGTGGCGAAGATGATCGACGCGCCGATCTTCCATGTGAATGGCGACGATCCGGAGGCCGTGGTGTTCGCGGCCAAGGTCGCGACCGAATTCCGGCAGAAGTTCCACAAGCCTGTCGTCATCGACATGTGGTGCTATCGCCGCTACGGCCACAATGAGGGCGATGAGCCCGCGTTCACCCAGCCCGTGATGTACAAGCGGATCGCGGCCCATCCCTCGACCCTCACGCTCTACTCCAAGCGCCTGATCGCCGAAGGCGTGGTCACCGAGGGAGAGGTCGACAAGCTCAAGGCCGACTGGCGCGCCCGACTCGATGCCGAGTTCGAGGCCGGCACCTCCTACAAGCCGAACAAGGCCGACTGGCTCGACGGCAAATGGTCCGGCTTCAAGATCGCCGACCAGGAAGAGGATGCACGCCGCGGCGTCACCGGCGTCGACCTGCCTGTTCTCAAGGACATCGGTCGCAAGATCACCAAGGTGCCGGATGGTTTCCGCGTTCACCGCACCATCCAGCGCTTCCTCGACAACCGTGCCAAGGCGATCGACACCGGTGCCGGCATCGATTGGGCGACCGGCGAAGCGCTGGCGTTCTGCACGCTGCTCAACGAGAACCACCATGTCCGCCTGTCCGGACAGGATTCGGAGCGCGGCACCTTCTCGCAGCGTCACTCGGTCCTGATCGACCAGGAGGACGAGAGCCGCTACACGCCGTTCAACCATCTCGGCAACGAGCAGGGCCATTACGAGGTCATCAACTCGCTGCTGTCGGAAGAAGCGGTGCTCGGCTTCGAATACGGCTACTCGCTGGCCGAGCCGAATACGCTGACGCTCTGGGAAGCCCAGTTCGGCGACTTCGCCAACGGCGCGCAGGTCGTGTTCGACCAGTTCATCTCCTCGGGCGAGCGCAAATGGCTGCGCATGTCCGGCCTCGTCTGCCTGTTGCCGCACGGCTATGAGGGCCAGGGTCCGGAGCACTCCTCGGCTCGTCTGGAGCGTTACCTGCAGATGTCCGCGGAAGACAACATGCAGGTTGTCTATCCGACCACGCCGGCGAACTATTTCCACGCGCTGCGCCGTCAGCTTCATCGCGAGATCCGCAAGCCGCTGATCATGATGACGCCGAAATCGCTGCTGCGTCACAAGCGTGCGGTCTCGCGTCTCGAGGAGCTCGCGAAGGGAACGACCTTCCACCGCATCCTCTACGATGACGCCCAGATGCTGCCGAACGAGCCGATCAAGCTCGTTCCGGACGACAAGATCCGCCGCATCGTGCTCTGCTCGGGCAAGGTCTATTACGACCTCTATGAAGAGCGCGACAAGCGCGGCATCGACGACATCTATCTGATGCGTGTCGAGCAGCTCTATCCGGTGCCGCTGAAGGCGCTGGTGGCCGAGCTGTCGCGCTTCAAGAAGGCGGAAGTGATCTGGTGCCAGGAGGAGCCGCGCAACATGGGCGCCTGGCACTTCATCGAGCCCTATCTGGAATGGGTGCTGAACCAGGTGAACGGTGCGAGCCGGCGTCCGCGTTATGTCGGCCGCGCCGCTTCCGCCGCGACCGCCACTGGTCTGATGTCCAAGCATCAGGCGCAGCTGAAGGCGTTCCTGGACGAAGCACTGAGCTGAGAAGTTTTTAAGACTGTCATTGCCCGCGAAGGCGGGCAATCCAGTACGCCGTGAACTTCGTGATCAAAACGAACGTCGCGGAGTACTGGATGCCCCGCCTTCGCAGGGCATGACGTATGAATTCCTGTCCGCGACTGCGATCCCTTAAGGAAAAGACCATGACTGAAATTCGTGTGCCGACGCTCGGCGAATCCGTCACCGAGGCCACCATCGGCCGCTGGTTCAAGAAGGCCGGCGACCCGGTCGCCGTCGACGAGCCGTTGGTGGAGCTCGAGACCGACAAGGTCACCATCGAAGTCCCGGCGCCTTCCGCCGGCACGCTGAGCGAGATCATCGCGGCCGATGGCGCGACCGTCGCGGTCGGTGCGCTGCTCGGCCAGATTACCGACGGTGCCGGCGCTGCCAAGCCTGCCGCCGCGCCCGCCAAGCCCGCTGCTGCTCCGGCGCCCGCCGCTGCCGCTCCGGCTGCTGCCGCCGCGCCGAAGGCGCCGCCGGCCGATGCGCCGCTCGCCCCGTCCGTGCGCAAGATTTCGGCCGAGAGCGGCATCGATGCCTCGACCGTTCCGGGCTCCGGCAAGGATGGCCGCGTCACCAAGGGCGACATGCTGGCTGCGATCGAGCGTGCGGCTTCCGCGCCGACCCCGGTCAACCAGCCCGCCGCGGCCGTGCAGGTGCGCGCGCCGTCTCCGGCCGATGACGCCGCCCGCGAGGAGCGCGTGAAGATGACCCGCCTGCGCCAGACCATCGCGCGCCGCCTCAAGGACGTGCAGAACACTGCGGCCATGCTGACGACCTTCAACGAGGTCGACATGACCAACGTGATGGCGCTGCGGGCCCACTACAAGGATGCGTTCGAGAAGAAGCACGGTTCGAAGCTCGGCTTCATGGGCTTCTTCACCAAGGCCGTCGTGCAGGCGCTGAAGGACATCCCAGCCGTCAACGCCGAGATCGACGGCACCGATTTGATCTACAAGAATTACTACCACATCGGCGTCGCCGTCGGCACCGACAAGGGCCTCGTCGTGCCCGTGGTGCGCGACTGCGATCACAAGTCGATCGCCGACATCGAGAAGGGCATCGCCGATTTCGGTCGCCGCGCCCGTGACGGTCAGCTCAAGATCGACGAGATGCAGGGCGGCACCTTCACCATCACCAATGGCGGCATCTACGGCTCGCTGATGTCGACCCCGATCCTGAATGCGCCGCAGTCCGGCATCCTCGGCATGCACAAGATCCAGGATCGCCCGATGGTCGTCGGCGGCAAGATCGAAGTCCGCCCGATGATGTATCTGGCGCTGTCCTACGATCACCGCGTCATCGACGGCAAGGAAGCCGTCACCTTCCTGGTTCGCGTGAAGGAGAGCCTGGAAGATCCGGCGCGCCTGGTGCTCGATCTCTGATCCCTGATGCTCTGCGAGCGCCGTCGCGATCTTCGCGACGGCGCCTGTCGAACCATGGAGGTGGATGTGACGTATAAGGTCGTTGTCATCACCGGCGGCAGCCGCGGCATTGGTCGCGCCACCGCGCTAGCGGCGGCCGCGCGCGGTTACCGCGTCGTGGTCGGCTATGCCAGCAACAAGAAGGCCGCAGACGAAGTGGTAGCTACGATCGAGGCCAGCAACGGCAAGGCGATCGCAGTGAAATGCGATGTCGCGGAGGAGCGCGACATCATCGACCTGTTCAAGGAGGCCGACAAGTTCGGCACGCTCGGTGCGCTCGTCAACAATGGCGGCATCGTCGGCCAGAGCGGCGTGCGCGTCGACGAGATGTCGGCCGAGCGGATCCAGCGGGTATTGGCCGTCAATGTCACCGGCTCGATCCTCTGCGCGCGCGAAGCGGTGAAGCGGATGTCGACCAAGCACGGCGGCAAGGGCGGCGTCATCGTCAATCTGTCGTCAGTTGCTGCCAAGCTCGGCGCGCCCAACACCTATGTCGATTATGCCGCATCGAAGGGCGCGGTGGATTCCTTCACCATCGGCCTCGGCTATGAAGTCGCGGCCGAAGGCATCCGGGTCGCCGCGATCCGCCCCGGCCTGATCGACACCGAAATTCATGCCTCTGGCGGCGAGCCAGACCGGCATCATCGCCTGGCCCATGTGGTGCCGATGAAGCGCGTCGGCACTGCGGACGAAATTGCCAATGCCATCGTCTGGCTGATGTCGGACGATGCCTCCTACGTCACCTCAGCCATTCTCGATGTGTCCGGCGGACGCTGACGCGCCGCGCGGACGCTGACACATCCTCATCACGCTAAACTCACGGGACTTTCTCTCATGGCTACCTACGATCTCGTCGTCATCGGCACCGGACCTGGCGGTTATGTCTGCGCGGTGCGCGCCAGCCAGCTCGGCATGAAAGTCGCCGTGGTCGAAAAGAACGCCACGCTCGGCGGCACCTGTCTCAATGTCGGCTGCATGCCCTCGAAGGCGCTGCTGCACGCTTCCGAGATGTTCGAGGAGGCCGGGCATTCCTTCGCCAAGATGGGCGTGTCGGTGTCATCGCCGAAGCTCGATCTTCCCGCGATGATGAACTTCAAGCAGCAGGGCATCGACGGCAACGTCAAGGGCGTCGAGTTCCTGATGAAGAAGAACAAGGTCGACGTGCTCAAGGGCACCGGCAAGATCATCAGTGCCGGCAAGGTCGAAGTCTCCGCCGACGGCAAGTCGCAGGTGATCGAGACCAAGAACATCGTCATCGCCACCGGCTCGGATATCGCGCGGCTGAAGGGCATCGAGATCGACGAGAAGCGCATCGTGTCCTCGACCGGCGCGCTGTCGCTCGACAAAGTCCCCGGCAAGCTGCTGATCGTCGGCGCCGGCGTGATCGGCCTCGAGCTCGGCTCGGTGTGGAAGCGGCTCGGCGCCGAAGTCGTCGTGGTCGAATTCCTCGACCGCATCCTGCCCGGCATGGACGGCGAGATCGCAAAGCAATTCCAGCGTATCCTCGAGAAGCAGGGCTTTGCGTTCAAGCTCGGCGCCAAGGTCACGGGCGTTGACACCTCGGGCAAGACGCTGAAGGCGATGGTCGAGCCCGCTGCCGGCGGCACCGCCGAGACGATCGAGGCCGACGTCGTGCTCGTCTGCATCGGCCGCGTGCCCTACACCGATGGCCTCGGCCTGAAGGAAGCCGGTGTTGCGCTCGATCCGCGCGGCCGCGTGCAGATCGATCCGCATTTCGCCACCAGCCTGAAGGGCGTCTATGCCATCGGCGACGTCGTCGCCGGTCCCATGCTCGCGCACAAGGCCGAGGATGAGGGCGTTGCGGTCGCGGAGATCATCGCCGGGCAGGCCGGCCACGTGAACTACGACGTTATCCCAGGCGTCGTGTATACCACTCCGGAAGTGTCCTCCGTCGGCAAGACCGAGGAAGAGCTCAAGCAGGCCGGCGTCGCCTACACCGTCGGGAAGTTTCCCTTTACCGCCAACGGCCGCTCCAAGGTCAATCAGACCACCGACGGCTTCGTGAAGATTCTCGCAGATGCGAAGACCGACCGCGTGCTCGGCGTGCACATCATCGGCATCGAGGCCGGCGAAATGATCCATGAGGCCTGCGTTCTCATGGAGTTTGGTGGCAGTGCGGAGGATCTCGCCCGCACCTGCCACGCGCATCCAACCCGCTCGGAGGCCGTCAAGGAAGCCGCGCTTGCAGTCGGCAAGCGGGCCATCCATATGTAGGCCACGCCCAGAGCCGAATCGGGCGGGACATCACATGTTGCGCCGCCTTCTTCAACCGGTCTGGGTCCTGCTGGCGATCATCTTCCTGATCGAAGCTTGGCTGTGGGACCATCTCGAGCCGATCGTCGCGCGGGTTGTCGCACTGATCCCGCTCGCCCGCGTCAAGCAATGGCTGGCCGACCGCGTCGATGCGCTGTCGCCCGCCATGACGCTGATCGTGTTCGTGGTGCCGATCATCCCGCTGTTTCCGCTCAAGCTGATCGGCCTGTGGCTGCTCACCCATGAATATTGGCTGACCGGCGTCTCCACGTTCCTGTTCGCCAAGATGCTCGGCGTCGGCGTCACCGCCTTCGTGTTCGACGTCACGCGCGACAAGCTGCTGGAGATGCACTGGTTCGAGCGGCTCTACGAGTTGGTGCTGCGGCTGCGCGCCAAGGCGACCGAGATCGTCGATCCGGTCAAGAGCCGCATCCGCGAGCTGGTCAAGGGCAACGGCGAAGGCTGGTCCTCGCGCACCCTTCGCCTGATCCAGCGCTTCCGCAAGAGCGTGCGCGAGGCGCGGTAAGCGCCATCGCTCCTCTATGACCGTCACCCTGAGGTGCTCGCCTCTTCGGCGAGCCTCGAAGGGCGACGGCCCGGCTGCATCTCGGCCGCTCCTCCTTCGAGGCTCCGAGCGCAGTGCTGATGCACTGCGCTCCTCGCACCTCGGGATGACGGGTCTAACGTCGAGTTCGCTGCCTCACCTCTCACCCGTGCAGATGCAACAGATGCGGCGCCCATGCGCCGAGCACGGTCATGCCGAGGCCCGCGAGCGTCAGAAGGCCTGCGATCCAGGCGAGCGGCAGCATGCCGGTGATGATCGTCGCCGATGCCAGCACGATGCCGATCTGGAAGGCGGCCGACGCCAGCTCGAAGTGATGATATTTCGCGGTCGCCTCGTCGCGCTGGTGCTCGGCTTCCTTGGCTTTCTCGGCGAGCTGCTCGGTGCCTTCGCCGGTCTCGGGCTCCGAGCGGTAGCGCGCCGCGGTCTTCTGCCACTCGTCGATCTGCTTCTGCACCGCGGCCTTCATGGCGTCGTCGGCGGCAGCGCCCAGCGTCAGCTTGCCCTGGTCGGCCGCGGTCTGCACCACGGTGCGGCGGATGCTCTTGGCCTGGAAGAACGCCCAGAGGTTGGAGGCCTCGACATTCTTGCTGATCGATTCGGTCTGGGCGCCCTTGCCGAGCGTTTCCGAGATCGCCAGGAACAGTGCCAGCACCGCGATCAGCAGGGCGATCTTCTTGTTCTCGCCGGATGCGTGCTCGGCATGCTCGGCGTGCTCCATGCTTTCGTGTGCGCTCATGAATCCCTCCTGTCTCGGTTCCGCAACGATTGACCGAACCGCGCGGCCTGCGCAAGAGGCATGCTTGGCAAGAGTTCTTGGATGACAGCTTGATGTCAGGATTCAGCGAGCCCTTCAGCGCCGTGGATGCGCGTTCGCATAGACCTCGAGCAGCCGCTCGGAATCGATGCCGGTATAGATCTGCGTGGTCGAGAGCGAGGAATGGCCGAGCAATTCCTGGATCGCGCGCAAATCGCCGCCGCGCGAGAGCAGGTGCGTGGCGAAGGAATGGCGGAGCGCATGCGGCGTGGCGCTGTCGGGCAAGCCCAGCGCGCCGCGCAGCCGCTCCATCGCGAGCTGGATGATGCGCGGGCTCAAGGGACCACCGCGCGCGCCGACGAAGATCGGCCCCTCAGGCGGTAGCGTATACGGACATATGGCGACATATTCGTCGATCAGTGCCAGCACATTCTGCAGCACCGGCACCATGCGCGT
The DNA here is from genome assembly GCF_022012555.1 of Bradyrhizobium zhengyangense. Lineage (NCBI taxonomy): Bacteria > Pseudomonadati > Pseudomonadota > Alphaproteobacteria > Hyphomicrobiales > Nitrobacteraceae > Bradyrhizobium > Bradyrhizobium zhengyangense. Next base: position 1,031,641 of record NZ_JAKLTZ010000002.1, read on the forward strand.
CTTGTTGCCTTTGCCCGTCACGACGAGCACGTCGCCTTCACCTGATTTCGGCACCTCGCGGCGCTTCAAGCCGAGCGCCTCGGAGATGCGTAGGCCCGAACCATAGAGCAGCGCCATCACCGCGGCGTCGCGCACCAGGATCCAGGTCTCGCGCTCCTCGCCGGCGCGCTCGTCGGCGTCAGCCAGGCGTTTTGCCGACGCCATCGGCAGCGGCTTCGGCAAGGTTTTTGCGACCTTCGGCGCGCGGATCGCGGAGAGCGCGCCGACCTTGCCCTTGCCTTCGCGCTCCAGGAAGCGGCCGAAGGAGCGCAGGCCCGCCAGCGCGCGCATCAGGGAGCGGCCGGCAATATCATCGGCGCGGCGCATCGCCATGAAGGCACGGACGTCAGTCGCTTCGAGCGAAGCGAAGCGTTCCAGCGTCACGCGCTCGCCCCAATGCGCGCAGAGGAAATCCAGGCATTGCCGCAAGTCCCGGCCATAGGCTTCCAGCGTCTTCGGCGACAGCCGGCGCTCGGCGCCGAGATGCGACAGCCAGCGCGCCATCTCCTGCGCGATCGAGGGATCGGCGCTGGCGAGCTCGATCTGGGGGGCGGCCGCTTTGCTCATGCGCTCTGGACGTGGTGATTCCGCACAGTATATCGCATCACATCAGTTTATCGTTCGCTAAGGCCGCCTCAGGGCGTTAGCCTTGAGGCCCCCGGGTTCCGATTCTCCTCGCATGGACCATTCGCCGCGCCACACCGCCTCCGCCAACGCGACCCGCATGGTCGACGTGCTGGTGCCGGTCGCGCTCGACCAGACCTATTCCTACAAGGTGCCGCGCGGCATGGAGCTGAAGGCGGGCGATCTCGTCGGCGTGCCGCTCGGGCCGCGCGAGGTGCTCGCCGTGGTCTGGGGCGAGAACGCCAATCCCGATCCGCGCCTGCACAATCGCCTCAAGGAGGTCAGCGAGAAGCTCGATGTTGCCTCGCTGAAGCCCGAGCTGCGCGCTGTTGTCGACTGGGTTGCCAATTACACGCTGAGCCCGCGCGGCATGGTGCTGCGCATGTGCCTGCGCATGGGCGAGAATCTCGGCCCCGAGCGCGTCCGCGCCGGCGTGCGGCTAACAGGCGATCCTCCGCGGCGGCTGACACCGGCGCGGGCGCGCGTCATCGAGGTGCTGTCGGATCGGCTGCTGCACGGCAAATCCGAGGCCGCCAAGGAGGCCGGCGTCTCCGCCGGCGTGATCGACGGCCTCGTCGACGAGGGCACGCTGACGGTCGAGCCGATGCCGCCGCCGCCCCCGCCGCCGGTCCCCGATCCGGAGTTCGGCCGGCCGGATTTTTCGCCGCTGCAGCGCGCCGGCGTCGATGCTATGCGCGCGCTCGCTGCCAACGGCACCTTTCACGTCGCGCTGCTCGACGGCGTCACCGGCTCCGGCAAGACCGAGGTCTATTTCGAGGCCGTCGCCGAAACCATCCGCCGCGGCAAGCAGTCGCTGATCCTGATGCCGGAGATCGCGCTGACCGGTCAGTTCCTCGATCGTTTCGCGCAGCGCTTTGGCGTGCGCCCGATCGAATGGCATTCCGAGCTGACACCGCGCACCCGCGCGCGCAATTGGGCGGCGATTTCCGAAGGCACCGCGCCGGTCGTGGTCGGCGCGCGCTCGGCGCTGTTTCTGCCCTACGCCAATCTCGGCCTCATCGTCGTCGACGAAGAGCACGACCAGGCCTACAAGCAGGACGAGGGCGTGCATTATCACGCCCGCGACATGGCGGTGGTGCGCGCGCATATCGCAAAAATCCCGATCGTGCTGGCGTCCGCCACGCCCTCGGTCGAGTCGGAGGTCAACGCGCGCAAGAACCGCTATCAGCGCGTTGCGCTGCCGTCGCGCTTCGGCGGCCAGCACATGCCGCATATCGAGGCCATCGACCTGCGCCGCGAGCCGCCGGCGCGCGGCCGCTATATCTCGCCGCGGCTGGCGTCAGAGATCAGAAAAGCGATCGAGAAGCGCGAGCAGGCGCTGCTGTTTCTCAATCGTCGCGGCTATGCGCCGCTGACGCTGTGCCGTGCTTGCGGCCATCGCTTCGCCTGCACCATCTGCGATGCCTGGCTGGTCGATCACCGCTTTCGCCAGCGCCTCGTCTGTCACCATTGCGGCTTCTCGATGCCGCGGCCCCCAACCTGTCCGCATTGTGCCGCCGAGGAATCGCTGGTCGCCGTCGGCCCCGGCGTCGAACGCCTGCAGGAGGAAGCGGCCGCGCTGTTCCCTGATGCGCGCACCATGGTGCTGTCGAGCGATCTCATCACCTCGATCGAGACGATGCGCTCCGAGCTTGCCGAGATCGCGGAAGGCCGCGTCGACATCATCATCGGCACGCAGCTCGTTGCCAAGGGCCACAATTTCCCGCGGCTCAATCTGGTCGGCGTGATCGATGCGGATCTCGGCCTCTCCAACGGCGATCCGCGCGCGGCGGAACGCACCTGGCAATTGCTCAACCAGGTGATCGGCCGCGCCGGCCGCGAGCAGGGCCGCGGCGTCGGCTATCTGCAAACGCACCAGCCCGATCATCCGGTCATGAAGGCGCTGATCGCCTGCGATCGCGAAGCCTTCTACGACAGCGAGATCGACCTGCGCGAACGCACGCTCTATCCGCCGTTCGGACGCCTCGCCAGCCTGATCATTTCCGCCGGCGATCGTCCGAGCGCGGAAGGCCTCGGCCGCAAGCTCGTTTCGCTCGCGCCGCGCGACGAGCGCGTGGTGGTGCTTGGCCCCGCCGAAGCCCCGCTCGCCGTCATCAAGGGCCGCTACCGCTTCCGCATCCTGGTGAAATCGGCGCGCGGGTTTGATCTGTCGGATTATTTGCGCAACTGGCTCGCGGTGTGCCCGAAGCCGAAGGGCAACCAGAAGCTCGAGGTTGACGTCGATCCGCAGAGCTTTTTGTAGCCCCACTGTCATTCCGGGGCGCGCGCAGCGCGAGCCCGGAATCCATCGGGCGGCAGAGTTGGTGGATGAATGGATTCCGGGTTCGCGACTTCGTCGCGCCCCGGAATGACAGCACACAACAAAAAAGCCCGCCGTCCCCCGGGACAGCGGGCTCTTTTCACGCGCGGCGCTGTTTGCGCCGTTAGGAGACGACTTCCGCCGTGACGCGGCCGACGCCGGCACCGGTGAGGCCGATGGCGCGGGCGGCACCGGTGGAGAGGTCGAGCACGCGGCCGCGAACGAACGGGCCACGGTCATTGATGGTGACGATGACGCTCTGGCCGCCATGGGTCACACGAACCTTGGTGCCGAACGGCAGGGTACGGTGCGCCGCGGTCAGGGCGTTCTGGTTGAAGCGCGCGCCCGAGGCGGTGCGGCTGCCGGACTCGTTGCCGTAATAGGAGGCCATGCCGGAGAAGCTGCGACCGGTGCCGGACGACGGTGTCATCGACGCATTGGCATTGCGCCAATCGCAGGTCGCGTTGGAAGCGTCCTGGTCCTGGTGGCGGTGGTGGTGAGAACCCCGGTGGTGATGCCTGGATTTGGCGGAAGCTTCGGTGGCAGTTCCACCGATGAGGAGAGTTGCAGCGACGAAAGCGATCGCCGTACGCGGCCGGGTCACGGTGCCCAGCGTCTTCAAAGACAGCATTTAGTGGTCCCTACGCTAGTATTGCCACATATGTGGCTAGTGGAGCCCCCATCAGTTTGTGAGCGGGTTGGCGTTTCGATTCCCAATGAGGCATGAATTGGGCAGTAAATCCGATCCGTGTCGTCATGAAATATCTTGTGATCTGAATCGATATTCAGCCGATGTTCCGTAATCTTTCACTTTAACGATTTGTTAACTGATCTATTACTTGTGAATACTGTAAAGCGAAGTTGTTACTCTTCACGTTTAGAATTGGGTAAGTATTCGGCGGGCGGTTCCTGTCCGACCATGGTCACGGCTCAGCGAGCCGTGTTCATGGCGGCTATGCGCTGAGAGCAGGAACGAAAGGGTGGGCTCCCGGAGGAAAGGCTCGCGGCAATTCCGTGGCATGGCAGGCCGTCGCAGCGGTCGCGATGAGCTGCTCGCGACGTGCGACGAACTGGCGACAGATCGTCGTGCCTTTAATTTGGCGTCATGTTGCACGTGCGCGCCTGCTATGTTAGCAAAGCCGCGATTTTAACGAGCCCGGCACTTCCCGTGCTGGTCGAAAATCGAAGTCCCGCTTGAATTCCAAGGGCTTGGATCGCTAGGCGCCGCTTCGTGGCGACGGTTTTTCCCTTGCGAATTTGACAGCTAAAAGAGCGCGTCTGTGGCTGCAGAAGATACGTCCGTTTCAGGTGTGTCGGGCCGTTATGCAACGGCCTTGTTTGAACTGGCTCGTGACCAGAAAGTGGTCGACGAGGTCAAGGCCGATCTCGAGAGGTTCGAGGGGCTATTGACCGAAAGCGCCGATCTGAAGCGCCTCGTCCGCAGCCCGGTTTTCGCGGCCGATGCCCAGTCCAGGGCCCTTTCGGCCGTTCTGGACAAGGCCGGCATCGCCGGCATCACCGCCAATTTCCTCAAAGTGCTGACCGCCAACCGCCGCCTGTTCGCGGTGGCTGACGTCATCCGCGCCTATCGCGCCCTCGTTGCCAAGTTCAAGGGCGAGGCGACTGCGGATGTCACGGTCGCGGAAGCGCTCTCGGACAAGAATCTCGACGCTCTCAAGGTTGCCCTGAAGTCGGTGACCGGCAAGGACGTCGCGCTCAACGTGAAGATCGATCCCTCGATCATCGGTGGCCTCGTCGTGAAGCTTGGCAGCCGCATGATCGATAGTTCGCTTCGCACCAAACTCAATTCGATCAAGCACGCGATGAAAGAGGCAGGCTGATGGACATCCGCGCCGCGGAAATTTCCGCGATCCTCAAGGACCAGATCAAGAATTTCGGCCAGGAAGCTGAAGTCTCCGAAGTCGGACAGGTGCTGTCCGTCGGCGACGGTATCGCTCGCGTCTACGGTCTGGACAACGTCCAGGCCGGTGAAATGGTCGAGTTCGAGAACGGCACCCGCGGCATGGCGCTGAACCTCGAAACCGACAACGTCGGTGTTGTTATTTTCGGTGCCGACCGTGAAATTAAGGAAGGCCAGACCGTCAAGCGCACCCGCGCCATCGTGGACGCGCCGGTCGGCAAGGGCCTGCTCGGCCGCGTCGTCGACGCGCTCGGCAACCCGATCGACGGCAAGGGCCCGATCCAGGCCGACAAGCGTATGCGCGTCGACGTCAAGGCGCCCGGCATCATTCCGCGCAAGTCGGTGAGCGAGCCGATGGCGACCGGCCTCAAGGCGATCGACGCCCTGATCCCGATCGGCCGCGGCCAGCGCGAGCTGATCATCGGCGACCGTCAGACCGGCAAGACCGCGATCGCGCTCGACACCATCCTGAACCAGAAGCCGCTCAACGCGCAGCCGGACGAGAACATCAAGCTGTACTGCGTCTACGTCGCGATCGGCCAGAAGCGTTCGACCGTCGCACAGTTCGTGAAGGTGCTGGAAGAGCAGGGCGCGCTCGAATACTCGATCATCGTCGCCGCCACCGCCTCGGATCCGGCGCCGATGCAGTACATCGCGCCGTTCACCGGTTGCACCATGGGCGAGTATTTCCGCGACAACGGCATGCACGCCGTCATCATCTATGACGATCTGTCCAAGCAGGCCGTCGCCTACCGCCAGATGTCGCTGCTGCTGCGCCGCCCGCCGGGCCGCGAAGCCTATCCGGGCGACGTATTCTATCTGCACTCCCGCCTGCTCGAGCGTGCGGCGAAGCTGAACAAGGACCAGGGCTCGGGCTCGCTGACCGCGCTGCCCGTGATCGAAACCCAGGCCAACGACGTGTCGGCCTACATTCCGACCAACGTCATCTCGATCACCGACGGCCAGATCTTCCTGGAAACCGACCTGTTCTTCCAGGGCATCCGTCCTGCGGTGAACGTCGGTCTGTCGGTGTCGCGCGTGGGTTCGTCCGCGCAGACCAAGGCCACCAAGAAGGTCGCCGGCAAGATCAAGGGCGAGCTCGCGCAGTACCGCGAAATGGCGGCTTTCGCGCAGTTCGGCTCCGATCTCGACGCCTCGACCCAGCGCCTGCTGAACCGCGGTTCGCGCCTGACCGAGCTCCTGAAGCAGCCGCAGTTCTCGCCGCTGAAGATGGAAGAGCAGGTCTGCGTGATCTGGGCCGGCACCAACGGCTATCTCGATCCGCTCCCGGTCAACAAGGTGCGCGCGTTCGAGGATGGTCTGCTCTCGCTGCTGCGCGGCAAGAACGTCGAGATCCTCAATTCGATCCGCGACAGCCGCGATCTCTCCGACGACACCGCTGCCAAGCTGAAGTCGGTGGTCGAAGGTTTCGCGAAGAGCTTCGCGTAAGTGCCGTCACGGCCGGGCTTGGTCCCGGCCATCCGCGCCTATCGGCGTGTGAGGCACCACGTGGATGCCCGGGACGAGCCCGGGCATGACGACTGGATAGGTTTGCGATCAGGCCAGAGGGTCGGATCGTCGGGGACGAAGAATGGCGTCACTTAAAGACATGCGCGTCCGCATCGCCTCCACCAAGGCGACGCAAAAGATCACCAAGGCCATGCAGATGGTCGCGGCTTCGAAGCTGCGCCGCGCGCAGACCGCCGCGGAAGCTGCACGTCCCTATGCCGACAAGATGAGCGCGGTGATCTCCAACATCGCCAGCGCTGCTGCGGGATCGCCCGGCGCGCCGACGCTGCTGGCCGGCACCGGCCGCGACCAGGTTCACTTGCTGCTGGTCTGCACCGGCGAGCGCGGCCTGTCCGGCGCCTTCAACTCGTCGATCGTGCGTCTCGCCCGCGAACGTGCCCAGGCGCTGATGGCGCAGGGCAAGGAAGTGAAATTCTTCTGCGTTGGCCGCAAGGGCTACGAGCAGCTGCGCCGCCTGTTCGACAAGCAGATCGTCGAGCATCTCGACCTGCGCAGCGTGCGTCAGCTCGGCTTCGTCAACGCGGAGGACATCGCCAAGAAGGTTCTGGCGCGGTTCGACAACGGCGAGTTCGACGTCTGCACGCTGTTCTACTCGCGCTTCCGCTCGGTGATCGCGCAGGTCCCGACCGCCCAGCAGGTCATTCCGCTGGTCGTCGAGGAGGGCGCGGCCGCCAACACGACGTCTTACGAATACGAGCCGGAGGAGGACGAGATTCTCACCCGTCTTCTGCCGCGCAACCTTGCGGTCCAGATCTTCCGTGCGCTGCTCGAGAACAACGCCTCGTTCTACGGCGCGCAGATGAGTGCGATGGACAACGCGACGCGCAACGCCGGTGAGATGATCCGCAAGCAGACGCTGGTCTACAACCGTACGCGTCAGGCGCAGATCACCAAGGAACTGATCGAAATCATCTCGGGCGCCGAAGCCGTCTAGCCAGGACGCATCGGTACCCATCAATGCAACATCCCGGTCGATTGACCGTGGCTTACTAGTTCGGATCGAAGGAGACATTCAATGGCAGCCCAGGTCGGTCGCGTCACCCAGGTCATCGGCGCCGTCGTCGACGTGCAGTTCGAAGGCCACCTCCCGGCCATTCTCAACTCGCTCGAGACCAAGAACGGCGGCAACCGCCTGGTGCTCGAAGTCGCCCAGCATCTCGGTGAGTCCACCGTCCGCACCATCGCGATGGACACCACCGAAGGTCTGGTCCGCGGCCAGGAAGTGACCGACACCGGTTCGCCGATCCGCGTTCCCGTCGGCGAAGGCACGCTCGGCCGCATCATCAACGTCATCGGCGAGCCGATCGACGAAGCTGGTCCCGTCAAGACCGAAGGCCTGCGCGCGATCCACCAGGAAGCGCCGACCTACACCGACCAGTCCACCGAGGCTGAAATTCTCGTCACCGGCATCAAGGTCGTCGACCTGCTCGCTCCCTATGCCAAGGGCGGCAAGATCGGCCTGTTCGGCGGCGCCGGCGTCGGCAAGACCGTGCTGATTCAGGAGCTGATCAACAACGTCGCGAAGGCGCACGGTGGTTACTCCGTGTTCGCCGGCGTCGGCGAGCGCACCCGCGAGGGCAACGACCTCTATCACGAGTTCATCGAGTCCAAGGTCAACGCCGATCCGAAGAATCCCGATCCGAGCGTGAAGTCGAAGTGCGCGCTGGTGTTCGGCCAGATGAACGAGCCCCCGGGCGCCCGCGCCCGCGTCGCGCTCACCGGTCTGACCATCGCGGAAGACTTCCGCGACAAGGGGCAGGACGTGCTGTTCTTCGTCGACAACATCTTCCGCTTCACCCAGGCCGGCTCGGAAGTGTCGGCGCTCTTGGGTCGTATTCCCTCGGCCGTGGGTTATCAGCCGACGCTCGCGACCGACATGGGCGCGCTGCAGGAGCGCATCACCACCACGCAGAAGGGCTCGATCACCTCGGTGCAGGCCATCTACGTTCCGGCCGACGACTTGACCGACCCGGCGCCGGCGACCTCGTTCGCCCACTTGGACGCGACCACGACGCTGTCGCGCTCGATCGCTGAAAAGGGCATCTATCCGGCGGTGGACCCGCTCGACTCGACCTCGCGCATGCTCTCCCCGCTGGTCGTCGGCGAGGAGCACTATTCGGTCGCCCGTCAGGTCCAGCAGGTGCTGCAGCGCTACAAGGCGCTCCAGGACATCATCGCCATTCTCGGCATGGACGAGCTTTCGGAAGAGGACAAGCTGACCGTGGCCCGCGCCCGCAAGGTCGAGCGCTTCATGTCGCAGCCGTTCCACGTCGCCGAAATCTTCACGGGTTCGCCGGGCAAGTTCGTCGATCTCGCCGACACCATCAAGGGCTTCAAGGGCCTGGTGGAAGGCAAGTATGACCACCTGCCGGAAGCCGCCTTCTACATGGTCGGCACCATCGAAGAGGCGGTCGAGAAGGGCAAGAAGCTGGCGGCGGAAGCCGCCTAAGCTGGCGAATTGCTGATGGGGAGTGGCGAATAGCTGCTCCCTCGTCTGCCTCTCGCCATTCGCTACTCACCATTCGCAGGTTTGTTATGGCCACCTTCCACTTCGATCTCGTCTCTCCGGAAAAGCTCGCCTTCTCGGGCGAGGTCGATCAGGTCGACGTCCCCGGCTGGGAAGGCGATTTCGGCGTGCTCGCCGGGCATGCTCCTTTCGTGGCTGCGGTGCGGCCGGGTATCCTGACCATCATCTCCGGCGGCCAGAAGCAGAAGGTCATCGTGCTCGGCGGCCTTGCGGAAGTTTCCGACGATCGTCTCACCGTGCTCGCTGACGTCGCGACCTCGCTGGACGAACTCGATCGGGCGCAGTTCGCCGACAAGATCGCGGAAATGCAGGAGAAGCTTTCAGAGCACGAAGGCTCCGAGCTCGATCTCGCGATTGCGCGGCTCGACCACTACAAGAGCATCCAGCAGGAGCTCAACACGACGGCGATGCACTGACGCTGCGTCGCGCCCGCGTCGCGCCGCGCGGCCTTTCAGAATTCTGCAACAAAATCAGCGCTCGTTACGGAAGTGGCGGGCGCTGAAACTTTGTTGCACCGCGCCGGAGATGGCGGCATTCTGCGCCCGCAGATTTGTTCCAGGGCTGGGTGCAGATGAAACGCAAGATCGCGGCGATTTTCGCGGCTGATATTGCCGGCTACTCGAGGCTCGTTGCGGAGGACGAGGAAGAGACGCTGCGGCGTCTGGCGTCCTACCGCGAGGTCATCGACGATTTCATCGCAAAGGCGAGCGGCCGCATCTTCAACACCGCAGGCGATGCCGTGCTCGCGGAATTCCCGAGTGCGGTCGACGCGGTGCGCTGCGCGATCGACATCCAGGAGAGCTTGCGAACCCGCAACATGGCCTATCCGCCGAGCCGGCAGATGTCGTTTCGTATCGGCATCACCATCGGCGACGTCGTCGAGCGCGATGGCGATCTGCTCGGCGACGGCGTCAACATCGCGGCTCGGCTCGAGGGTTTGGCTGAAGTCGGCGGCATCTGCGTCTCCCGCGCCGTGCACGAGCAGGTTGCCAACAAGCTGTCGGTGCAGTTCGCCGATATCGGCGCGCAGGAAGTCAAGAACATCCCGACGCCGGTGCACGCCTACATGGTCGCGATGCGGCGCGAGGACGGGACTTACGCAACGCCGCAAGTGAAGAAAGTCGCCAAGGCTGCGCCTGCGCCGAACTGGATGTGGCCGCTGGTGGTCGGCGTGGTCTCCGTCGTCGCCATCGGCGTCGGCGGCTTCCTGTATTTCACCAAGCTCGAGACCTCACACGTCACGTCCAGCCCGGCAACGTCCACGGCCGCTGCACCCGCGTCGAGGCCGGTCACTGCGCCGTCACCCAACCCGACGCCGACGATGGCTGCAAAGGCGCCGGCACCTTCGCCGACCCCGACATCGGCGCCGACCCAAACGGCTGCCGCGACACCGACGCCGATCCCGTCATCGCCCGCTGCCTCCACCGGCAAGATCGCGGTGGAGGCGGTGCCGTTCATCGGCGAGCGCCAGCGTGCCTTTCTCAGCAACGAATACGCGGCCGCTGGAGATCACAAGGCTTATGCCTTGAACATCGGCGGGTTCTTCGGCACGGCGCTCAATCAGCCGACCGAGGAGGCCGCGCGCAACGGCGCGGTCGACCAATGCCAGAAGCGCGCGGACGCCGCGCAATCGCCGCGGCGTTGCGAGCTCTATGCGGTCGGCAACAAGGTGGTCTACAGCCACGGTGGTCCGCCGATGCCGCCGCAGCCCTGGTTTCGGCACGACGCCATCACCGAGCGCGCGTTTGCGCCGAAAGATTTTCCAATGGTGCGCGAGCAAGCCAGAACCAGACTCGAAAACATTTACATGCAGGCGGCGAAATCACGTTCGGTCGCGCTCGGTCCGGGCGGACAATATTTCATGGCGCTGGGAGCGACCTCGGTCGACGATGCCGCGCGACGCTCGCTGGAATCCTGCGGCGCGATCGCGGGCGCTGCCTGCATGACCGTGGCGGTCGACGACGTCTTCGTCGTGCCGGTCCCGACCCTGCTCAGGGTCACCGGCTTCTTCCACGCCGCGACCAATCCCTCGATCGTGGCCGATGCGCGCGATGAAGTCGTGCGCAAGCTCGGCGACGCCATGGGCTGGAATGCGGTCGCGGTCGGCACCGCCGGCCGCCCCGGCCTCGGCCTGAAGGCCGCCGAGGAGCAGACCGCGATCAGCGGCGCGCTCGCCGACTGCGGCAAGCACGACAGCGACTGCCACGTGATCGCGGTCGGCCCATTCACGGTGGGGCCGCTGAATTAGCGCGAGCGTAGCGCGATTGCTCTGATTTCGCCCGATTTGTCCGCGGCTTGGTTTCGACCACCGCGCATTTCGCCCGCAATCCCCGTTCTACTGTGCACGGGGTTGTTGTCGCGTCTTCATTTGGCGAAGGGCGCGAACTCTTGCGCCACCGCCCGGTAGACCTGGCGGCGGAACGGCACCACGATGTCGGCGACGCGGTCGAGGCGCTCCCAGCGCCACGCATCGAACTCGGCGGGCTGGCCGTTGCGCGGCGTCAGCGGGTCGATCTCGTCATCCTGACCGGTGAAGCGCAGCGCGAACCATTTTTGGCGCTGGCCACGAAATTTCGCCAACCGGTGCGTCTGCGGTCCGTCATAGGGCGGGAATTCGTAAGTGAGCCAATCGGTCTCGCCGAGATAACAGGCGCTGACGACATTGGTCTCCTCCCAGAGCTCGCGCATGGCCGCATCGCGCAAGACCTCACCCTCGTCGACGCCGCCTTGCGGCATCTGCCAGTCGAGTCCGGGCAGGATGATCTCCGGGCCGTCGCCCTTGAAGCGGTGCCCGACCAGCACGCAGCCGTCGGCATTGAACAGCGCGATGCCGACATTGGGACGGTAGGGTTTTTCGTTGGTCACTGCTGCATCTTTCGTCATTCCGGGACGCGCGAAGCGCGAAGCCGGAATCTCGAGGTTCCCAGATGCGCGATTGCGCACCATGATGCGATGCTGTCGCATCGCTCCGGAACGACGGCAAATCATTTAGCCGTCCGCGAGTGCGGAAAATTCCTTCACCACGCGCTCATAGACCGGACGCTTGAACGGGATGATCAGTGAGGGGAGGTTCTTCATCGGCTCCCAGCGCCAGCTGACGAATTCGGCCTTGTGGCCGCCGCCGCCGGGCTTCTCGACATTGATCTCGCTGTCCTTGCCGGTGAAGCGCACCGCGAACCACCTCTGGCGCTGGCCGCGATAGCGGCCCTTCCAGGCGCGCCCCGCGACCGTGCGCGGGATGTCGTAGATCAGCCAGTCCGGCACCTCGCCTAGTCGCTCGATCGAGCGCACGCTGGTCTCTTCATAGAGCTCGCGCTTGGCGGCTTCCCAATTGTCCTCGCCGGGATCGACCCCGCCCTGCGGCATCTGCCAGACATGGCTGTCGTCGACATGCTCGATGCCACCGGCGCGACGACCGATGAACACCAGGCCTTCAGTGTTGAGCAACATCACCCCGACGCAGGTTCGGTAGGGCAGATCCTCATAACGCGCCATTCCACCAAACCTCTCGCGTGCTACCGGCCGGGCCATCGGGAAGCCCTGCCGTACCAATTCTTTGATTTAGCTGGATTTTGATTTCAGCATCGCGGTTGTCAATGGCACCAATAGGATACCCCGGTCGTTCAATGTCTTGATCCAGGCGCCGACCCGTTCGATCGAGACCGGCAGGGCCGAGGCCGTGCCGATGGCGACGCCGCGCTCTCGTGCCGTCGATTCCAGCTTGTTCAGGGCGCGGTCGATCTCGGTCGGGGTCGGCACCGCGTCGAGCGCGATGTCGCCCTTGCCGAACGGCACCGCGAGGCTCCCGGCCGCCTGTGAGGCGATGCTGCGGGGCGAGGAGCCGTCATCGAAGAAGCCGAGGCCGCGCCTGGAGGCCTCGCGGATGATCGGCTGCATCGCCGCATCAGTCGCGATGAAGCGGGCGCCCATGAAATTGGTGAGGCCGGCATAGCCCTGCATCCGGCTGAGGTGCCAGTACAGGCGGTCGGTGTTCTGGTCGGGGGTGAGCGAGGTCAGCAGCGTCTGCGGGCCGGGATCGTTGTCGGGGAAGTCGTAGGGCTCCATCGGGATCTGCAGGAAGATCTCGTGGCGCTGGGCGCGGGCCCGCTCGGCGAGCTTGCCGGGGTCGGCGCCGTAGGGTGTGAAGGCCAGCGTCACCGCGCCCGGCAGCTTCATGATCGCATCGGTGGTCTTGGCGGCGCCGACGCCGAGGCCGCCGATCACGATCGCCACGACAGGCATCTTCGCGGCCTTGGCGCGGTCGGCCTCGGCGGCATAGACGTTGAACGGCTTGAGGTCGCCCGAGATCGCGGGGATCATGCCGTAGCGGGACTTCTCCAGCAGCTTTGGATCGATCCCGTTCATGACGGGCGGCGGCGCGGAAGCCGCCTCGCCCTTGTCGGCGGCGTCGCCCGCGCCGATCACCACGTCATGGCGCGCGCCGGTCGAGCCGTCGATCATGGTGATGGTCTTCTGGTCGCCGGCCTGCTTCGGCGCGTCCTTGGTCTCGTGCTTGCTCTCTTGCTTGGCTGCCTGGTCATGGCCGGAAGCCGCAGGCTTCTCGTCGGTGGCTTTGGGATCGCGAATCGCGATCCGCGTCATCGGCTCGCCGCCGAGCGGGTCCTTGTTGAAGATGGCAAAACCGGCAAAGGCGACCAGGAACAGGCCGAGCATGACGGCCAGCAGTTGCATGACGGTGAACGGCAGCCGCAGCCGCCGTTTCCGGCGCGGCTTGTCCTGTCCGAGCGGGGCGCTCAGATCATCGGCCGTTTCAGTCATGCGAGATCCCGAATCACTCAACCCGACGATACCACGCCAAGGTCAAGTGGCGGCAGGCCGGGATAGGCCGGGGGGATCAGGAGTTCCAAGCAAAAAGGTCGGCAGCAAAAAAGGGCGACTCCTGGAGCCGCCCTTTTCAATCAATTGCCGAGGTTGCGCTTAGTTTGCTGCCTTGGGCTTGTCGGCCGCGGCCTTGTCGGTCGTGGCGCCGGGCGCCGGCGTCGGCGCCGCATTGGCGCTGTTCTTGATGCCGTGGAGCAGGTCGTCGGCCATCTTGAGTGCCTTGTCGTCCTTGGCGTCCGGCGGGACGTAGGATTGCGAACCGGTCTTCTCGTCGCCGTCGTTCTTGAGGTGGCCGCGCAGCGAAGCTTCGCCCTTGGTGTCGGTGCGGGACTTCAGCTCGTCCGGCACGTCCTGGAGCACTTCGATATCAGGCACGATGCCCTTGGCCTGGATCGACTTGCCCGACGGCGTGTAGTAGCGCGCCGTGGTCAGGCGCAGCGCGCCGTTGCCCGAGCCGAGCGGGATGATGGTCTGCACCGAGCCCTTGCCGAAGGAGCGCGTGCCGACGATGGTCGCGCGCTTGTGGTCCTGCAGCGCGCCGGCGACGATTTCCGAGGCCGAGGCCGAACCGCCGTTGACGAGCACGATTACAGGCTTGCCCTTGGTGAGGTCGCCAGCATGCGCGGTGCGGCGCTGGGTCTCCTCGGCATTGCGGCCGCGGGTCGACACGATCTCGCCCTTCTCCAGGAACGAGTCGGACACGGTCACGGCCTCCTCGAGCAGGCCGCCCGGATTGTTGCGGAGGTCGATGATGTAGCCCTTGAGCTTGTCGCCGATCTGGCCAGAGAGGTTCGCGACCTCCTTCTTCAGGCCTTCGGTGGTCTGCTCGTTGAAGGTGGTGATGCGGATATAGGCGATGTCGTCGGCCTCGACGCGCGCGCGCACCGAACGGACGCGGATGTTGTCGCGCACCAGGGTGACGTCGATCGGATTGTCCTGGCCCTTGCGGATGATCTTGAGCTTGATCTTGGTGTTGACGGGGCCGCGCATCTTCTCGACCGCCTGGTTCAGGGTCAGGCCCTGAACTGCTTCATCGTCGAGATTGGTAATGATGTCGTTGGCCATGACGCCGGCGCGCGAGGCGGGCGTATCGTCGATCGGCGAGACCACCTTGATCAGGCCGTCTTCCATCGTGACCTCGATGCCGAGGCCGCCGAACTCGCCGCGGGTCTGCACCTGCATGTCACGGAAGCTCTTGGCGTCCATGTAGCTCGAATGCGGATCGAGACCTGAGAGCATGCCGCTGATCGCGGATTCGATCAGCTTGGTGTCGTCGGGTTTTTCGACATAGTCGGAGCGCACGCGCTCGAAGACGTCGCCGAACAGATTGAGCTGGCGATAGGTGTCCGCCGTCGCGGCTCGCGCGCTGGAGCCCATGAACACCGCGCGCGGCTGGGTCACGAACAGCGTCAGCGCCGCACCGGTGGCCGCGCTGAGGAGGATAACTGAAGTCTTGCGCATCATCCGCGAACCTTCTCGCCTTCATTTGCGGCCCACCATGGGCCTGGATCGATTGGAGTGCCGTCTTTGCGGAACTCGACATACAGCACAGGTTGACTCGCGTTGGTGGCGAGAATGGAGGCGACTTGAGATGTCGACCCCATGGTCGCGACCGGCTCCCCAGTGAGCACAAACTGTCCGATGTTTACCGAAATGCGCTCCATCCCGGCGATCAGGACATGATACCCGCCCCCGGCATTGAGGATCAAGAGTTGTCCATAGCTGCGGAACGGACCGGCATAAACGACCCAGCCATCGCACGGCGTCGTGACCTGGGAGCCGGGCTTGGTCGCCAGCGAAATACCCTTCTGGACCCCGCCGACCCCGTCGGAACCGCCAAAGTCCCTGATCTTGTTACCGTTAACCGGCAGCGGCAGGAGCCCCTTGGCCGAGGCGAACAGGATGGCCGGGCTGGTCCGGGAGCGGTCCTTGAAGATGGCTGGGCCCGGTTTGGCGTTGGCCGCCGCATTCGCAGCCGCGGCCTTGGCTTCTTTGGCCTCCTTGGCCTCGGCCTGCTTGGCGGCCTCGGCGGCCTTCTCGGCCGCCTTGGCGGCGCTTTGCAGGTCCTGCTCCATCTTGGCGATCAGGCCCTGGAGATCGCCGACCTGCTTTGACAGCGTGATGGCGCGCGAATTCTCGGCGTCGAGGTCCTTTTCGCGCGAGGCCTGCTGGCGCTGCCGCTCGTCGACAAGTGCGGCGAGCCGGGTCTGGTCGCTGCGGATGTTGTCACGGTCGGAGGCGAGCTGGTCGCGCTCGGCCGCGATGTTCTTGCGCAAGGCGACGAGCTCGCCGAGCTCGCTTGCGATCTTTTCCGCGCGACCGCGCAACTCCGGCACGACGGCGCCGAGCAGAATGGCTGTGCGCAGCGATTGCAGCGCATCCTCGGGCCGCACCAGCAGCGCCGGTGGTGTGCGCCGTCCGGCGCGCTGCAAGGCCGCCAGCACCTCGACGATATCGGCGCGGCGCGAATCGAGCGAAGCGCGCGCCTGCTGCTCGCGGCCGTTCAGCGTCTTCAGTCGCGCCTCGGCCTCGTCGATCTTGGTCTCGACGGTGCGGACATTGGCGGCG
The DNA here is from genome assembly GCF_022012555.1 of Bradyrhizobium zhengyangense. Lineage (NCBI taxonomy): Bacteria > Pseudomonadati > Pseudomonadota > Alphaproteobacteria > Hyphomicrobiales > Nitrobacteraceae > Bradyrhizobium > Bradyrhizobium zhengyangense. The sequence goes on from NZ_JAKLTZ010000002.1 coordinate 1,048,012, forward strand.
GTATCGATCAATTGCTGATTGAGCTGAGTGCGGTCCTGGCCGAGCGAGGCGATCTCGGCCTTCAGCTTGGCCTGCGCTTCCTCAGCGCTCTTCTGCCTGGCGCGCGCGGCTTCCAGCTCCTGCTCGCGCTGCTTGATTGCGTCAGGCGAGATGGCTGCGGTCTGAGGCGCCGGTGCAATTGTCTGACCTTGCGTCTGAGCTTGTGCGAGGCTTGTGCCGGCGCAGCTCGCAATCAGCAGCAAATTGAGGATCGGCGCTCGCATCTGTTGGACAAGGTTCTCGGACAAGGTGCTCGTTGTGGGCGCGAATCACGCGCGATGATAGGGGTGGCCGGCCAGAATGGTGGCGGCCCGATACAGCTGTTCCAGAAGCATGACGCGGACCATTTGATGCGGCCAGGTCGCAGAGCCGAACGCGATCGCGAACTTGGCCTTACGGCGCAATTCGGGCGAAAGTCCGTCCGCCCCTCCGATCACGAAGATAGTATGACCGGCGCCCTCGTCGCGCCAGCGTCCGAGATTCCGTGCGAATACGGTGGAATCGAGGTTTTGTCCGCGCTCGTCCATCGCCACCAGAATCGATTTATCGGGAATATGCGCTGATATCGCCGCGGCCTCTTCGGCCATGCGGGTTGCGGTGTCGCGCGCGCGGCTCTCGGGGATTTCGTGGATGGTCAGCTCGCGGAATCCGAGCTTGCGGCCTGCCTCGTCGAACCGCTCGAAATAGCGGTCGGCAAGCTCCCGTTCGGGGCCCTGCTTCAGCCGGCCCACCGCAATGACTGCAACACGCATGAGGTCTCGGAGTCGTGTTTTCATGACCGCGCGCATTCCGCGCGCGCACGACGCTAGCATGCGCGTCAGCCGATTCGAAATCGGCCAAGTAGGCCTAGATCGCCTTCGCCGCCCCTGGGCCCTGCGTGTACAATCTCTCGAGATTGTAGAACTCGCGGACCTCGGGTCTGAACACGTGCACGATCACATCGCCGGAATCGATCAGCACCCAGTCGCAATTGGGCAAGCCCTCGACATGGACGTTCTTGATGCCGGTTTCCTTGAGGCTCTTCGTCACGTTCTCCGCGATCGCGCCAACGTGCCGGTTCGCACGGCCCGTGGTGACGATCATGTAGTCGGAGTATGCCGATTTGCCGCGAAGGTCGATGGTGACCGTCTCTTCCGCCTTCATGTCCTCGAGGCGGGAGAGGATCAGGCTCAGCGTCTTGTCGGCGTCGGGTTGCGCCTTCAAGGCCGCAGCTTGGGTCGATGTTTTACGCGTAGGCTTAGCACCCTTGGGTAAAACAGACTTGGACAATACAGATGTGGTCAGGGACCATTCCTTTCACTGTATCGCGAACGCCGAATCCGGCGCCCACTGGCTACACTACATCATGTGGGGTTAAGGGTTTCAATATGCCAGAGAGCCCGTAAATCCCCACACTCCGTCTCACTTCGTACCTTTCCAGCTCCCGTCCAGGTTCCGCAAGCCCGTCGAGGAGAGGTTGAGCTTCAATCCGGTCAAGAAGACCCAGGCCGGCGCCGGCCGATCCGCAAGCAAGGCTGCCTCATTCTCCGGCAGGCGATAGCGCGCAAGCGCCTGGGCGGCGGGGGAGGCGAGGGCGCGAAAACTCTGCGGCGGGCGATCGATGACCGCCATCGGCACCTGGTCGGCGATGCGCCGCCAATGCTGCCAACGGTGGAATTGAGCGAGGTTGTCGGCGCCCATAATCCAGACAAAGCGCAAGCCACTGAGACGGCGGCGCAAGGTGTTGATCGTGTCGATAGTATAGCGGGTGCGAATGACGGATTCGAGACAGCTCACCTCGATCCTGGAATCGTTGGCGACGTCGCGCGCTGCCTGCATGCGCTCGCCGAGTTCATGCAGGTTGCCGTTCTCCTTGAGCGGATTCCCTGGCGTGACCAGCCACCAGACGCGATCGAGCTGAAGGCGCTTCAGCGCGAACTGACTGATGGCGCGATGCGCCTGGTGCGGCGGATTGAACGAGCCACCGAGCAGGCCGATGCGCATGCCTTCGGTGTAGGGCGGGATGGCCTGCGCCACGAAGCGTGGCGCGACGAAATTGTTACTCAATGCCCCGCGCCTCGCGCCATGCCTTACGGCCGCGTCTGTCCTGTGCCATGAACGCGATATTTGAAACTCGTCAATTGCTCGGCACCAACAGGACCACGGGCGTGGAAGCGGCCGGTGGCGATGCCGATCTCGGCGCCGAAGCCGAACTCGCCGCCATCGGCGAACTGGGTCGAGGCGTTGTGCAGCACGATCGCTGAATCGACTTCGCTGAGGAATTTCTTTGCAGCTGCGTCGTTCTCGCTCACGATCGCATCGGTGTGGTGCGAGCCGTGGTCCTGGATGTGCGCGATCGCGCCGTCAACGCCGTCGACCACCTTCGCGGCGATGATCGCGTCGAGATATTCGGTGTCCCAATCATCTTCGCTGGCGGGTTTAACGCGCGCGTCGGCTTTCTGCACGGCGTCGTCACCGCGCACTTCGCAGCCGGCCTCGAGCAGCATCTCGACCAGCGGCTTCAGAGTCTTGCCGGCAGCAGCGCGATCGACCAGCAGCGTTTCGGCCGCGCCACAGACGCCGGTGCGGCGCATCTTGGCGTTGAGCACGATCTCCTTCGCCATGGCGAGGTCGGCACTGGCATCGACATAGACGTGGTTGACGCCTTCGAGATGCGCGAACACGGGCACCCGCGCTTCCTGCTCGACGCGCGCGACGAGGCTCTTGCCGCCACGCGGCACGATCACGTCAATCGAACCGTTCAATCCCGATAGCATCATGCCAACGGCCGCACGGTCGCGCGTCGGCACCAGCGTGATCGCAGCTTCGGGAAGTCCCGCTTCGCGCAGCCCCTGGACGAGACATTCGTGGATCGCGCGGCAGGAGCGGAAACTGTCGGAGCCGCCGCGCAGGATCACGGCATTGCCCGACTTCAAACAGAGCACGCCGGCGTCCGCCGCAACGTTGGGGCGGCTCTCGAAAATCACGCCGACGACGCCGAGCGGCACACGCACACGCTCGATGGTCATGCCGTTCGGCCGCTGCCAGCTTTCGGTGACGATGCCGACGGGATCGGCAATGCCGCGCACGATTGCGATGCCTTCGGCCATGCCCTCAACCCGCGCCGGCGTCAGCGTCAGGCGATCGATGAAGGCGGAGGTCGCGTTGCCGGAGGCGCGAGCTTCCGCGACGTCTTCGGCATTGGCGGCGAGGATCGCAGCGGCATGCTTGCGGATCGCGCGCTCCATGGCCTCAAGCGCCCGGTTCTTCTGCTCCGGCGGCGCCAGCGCCAGCACGCGCGCGGCGGCGCGGGCACGGGTGGCGAGATCGGACATCAGCGCCTGAAGATCGGCATTGCCGTCGACGGCTTTGAGAGGGGCGGCCATGGGAGTTCAACCTTCTGCTAAGGCGGTGTCCTAGCATGGAAATCCCGCTTTTGCGAAGGGCAGGGAGGGTATGGCAGGGCTTCGGGAGACGGCTGCTGGGCTCGGCCACTGGCCCAGCTTCCGGCGGCCGGGACAAGCCCGGCATGACGGTTCGGCCGCTCTTCGGCCCTTACCCGCCCACCACCAGATCGTCGCGGTGGATCATCTCCGAACGGCCGCTGATGCCAAGGATGAGCATCACGTCCGGGGACGAGCGGCCCTTGATCCGCTCGGCGACCTCGGCGTCATAGGCGATCAAGCCGCGGCCGACTTCGCTGGTGTCGGGGCCGCGGACGATCACGGCGTCGCCGCGGGCGAACTGGCCCTCGACCTTGATCACGCCGGCCGGCAGCAGGCTGGCGCCGGCGCGCAGCGCCGTCACGGCGCCCGCATCGATGGTCAGCGTCCCCTTCGGCTCCAGCGTGCCGGCGATCCAGCGTTTTCGCGAGGTGATGGGATTGGCCGGGGTCAGGAACCAGGTGCAGCGGCCGCCATTGGCGATCGCCTGCAAGGGATGCTCGATCTTGCCTGATGCAATCAGCATGTGCGTGCCGCCCGTCGTGGCGATCTTGGCCGCCTCGACCTTGGTGCGCATGCCGCCGCGCGACAGCTCGGACTCGGCGTCTCCAGCCACCGCCTCGATCTCCGAGGTGATGCTCTCGACCACCGGGATCAGCTTTGCGTTGGGATTGTTTTTCGGCGGGGCGTCGTAGAGCCCGTCGATGTCGGACAGCAGCACCAAGAGATCAGCGCTCGCCATGGTGGCGACGCGCGCCGCGAGGCGGTCATTGTCGCCGTAGCGGATCTCGGTGGTGGCGACCGTATCGTTCTCGTTGATCACGGGGATCGCGCGCCATTCCAGCAGCTTGCCGATAGTGGAGCGGGCATTGAGATAACGTCGACGCTCCTCGGTATCCTGGAGCGTCACCAGAATCTGTCCGGCGCCGATACCGTGAGCGCCGAGCACCTCCGACCAGATCCGCGCCAGCGCGATCTGGCCGACAGCGGCGGCCGCCTGGCTTTCCTCCAGCTTCAGCGGCCCGCGCGGCAATTTGAGCCGGCTGCGGCCGAGCGCGATCGAGCCGGAGGACACCACGAGGACGTCGCGGCCCTCCTTGTGCAGCTTCGCCATGTCGTCGGCGAGCGCAGCCAGCCACGACGCCCGCACCTCGCCCCGGTCGGAATCGACCAGCAGCGCGGAGCCGACCTTGACGACGATGCGGCGGAATTGACTGAGTTCGGGGCTTGCCATGTTCGTATATGCTGGCGCGTACGGCGAAATTGCTCAGGAAACGGCGGAGCGACAGGCGGCGCCGATGAGGCTGCTTTTGCAGCAGGACGATGGCCGGCGCAAGGCGGCAGGCCCGGTAAACGGCGAAGGTCGGTCTTGTTTTGGGCGCTGGCCCGGTTCTAATGCCGCCAACCAACAACGGGCTGGACGAGGAAACGAATGGATCGCCGTAAATTCATGGCCGGATGTCTCGGGTTACCGCTATTGGCGCAGGCGGGCGAGGCGGAGGCGCAGGCCGGGCTGACAAAGATCATCTTCCCGTTTGCGGCAGGAGCCGGCGGCGACACGCTGTGCCGCTTGGTCGCGCAGGAAATAGCCCCGATGCTGCAGCGGACCGTCGTGGTCGAAAACCGCACCGGCGGCGACGGCCTGATCGGCATCAAAGCGGTGAAGGGCGCGAGCCCCGACGGCAGCATGGTGCTGGTGACGACAGGGCCCACCATGTACCTGCTGCCGATGGTAGAGACGACGCCGAGCTTCGACACCGCGAAGGATTTCATGCCGGTGTCGTTGCTGGCGCGGTTCGAATTCGCGCTGGTGGTTGGCCCAGCCATGGACGTCTCTGACTTCAAGGGATTCGTCGCCTGGCTGAAGGCGCATCCCGACAACACCTCGTTCGGCGTGCCGAGCAACGGCACCATTCCGCACTTCGCCGGCTCCAAGCTGGAAAGGGATCTCGGCATTCCCCTGACGCGCGTGCCCTATCGCGGCAGCGCGCCGATCCTCAACGACATCATCGGCGGCCACATTTCTTTCGGGATTACCACGGTGGCGGACGCGCTGCCGCAGCATCGCGCCAAGGGCGTGAGGATCATCGCCATCTCGAGTGCGGAACGCTCGCCGTTCGCTCCCGAGGTGCCGACGCTGAAGGAAAGCGGCATCGATCTCGTGGCGGACGCCTGGTACGGCATGTGGCTTCCCGCCGGCAGCCCGCCGGAGTTCGCGAGCAAGCTCGGCGCGGCCGCAGCCGCCGCGCTTGCCAAGCCCGACGTGAAGGAGAAGCTCACAGCGATCGGGCTGATTCCGGTCGGCAGCAGCGCCGATGGGCTGACCAAGGAGCTCGCCGCCAACACGGCGTTCTGGCAGCCGATCGTGAAGGCAACGGGATACAAGATCGAGAATTGAGGTCTTCTCCCTCGCCCCGCCTACGGGGAGATGGAAGAGCAGCTCACATCTTTGCGCGTTGCGCGATGCCGTCCTTGATCGCAGCGAGTTCGGCTTCGTCCCAGATGCCGATCAGAATCCCGCCCTTCACCTGGAGCTGGCTGTCCGCATAGTTCGCGATTTTTTCGCGCGGCGTGGTGATGTGGTCGTTGGGATGCAGCGCCCAGTCGAACAGCTCGGCCTGGAGCCGTGCGATGATCGCGGCGCATTCAGGGTCATCGCCGCGATCGACGTATTCCTGCGGATCGGCTTCAAGATCATACAGCATCGGGCGGAAGCCGGAGGCGTGGATGTATTTCCAGCGGCCATCGAACACCATGAACAGACGACAGCGTTCGATCGGCTGGTTCAGCTTCAGCCGCACGTCCTGCATGGCGTAATCGTATTCGGAGAACGCCACCTTGCGCCAATCAGCCGGCGTCGAGCCGCGCAGCAGCGGGAGCAACGAGCGCCCTTCGAGGATGTGGCCCGGCACCTTGCCGCCGAAATAATCGACGAAGGTCGGCGCGAGATCGATGCCTTCGACCAGCGCATCGCTGCGTGTGCCGCGCGTGGCGTCCGCTTCTTGCGATGGGTCGATGATGATCAGCGGGATCTTCGCCGACTGCTCGTGGAAAAGGTCCTTCTCGCCCATCCAGTGATCGCCGAGATAGTCGCCGTGATCGGAGGTGAACACGATCATGGTGGCTTCCGTAAGGCCGCGCTCCTCCAAGAACCTCATCAGCACGCCCATCTGGTCGTCGATCTGGGTGATCAGGCCCATATAGGTCGGGATCACCTTCTCGCGGGCCTCATCGCGCGCCATGTTGCGGGAGTAGCGCATGTCCATGTAGGCGCCGAACACCGGATGGGGATTCTGCCGCTCGCGTTCGGAGCGGATCACCGGGATCATGTCTTCAGTCGAATACATGCTGGCGTAAGGCTCGGGCGCGATGTAGGGCCAGTGCGGCTTGATGTAGGACAGATGCAGGCACCACGGCCGGCCATCGGTCTCGGCCTCGCTGATGAAATCCATCGCGCGCCGCGTCATGTAGGGCGTCTCGGAATGCTCGTCCGGCACGCGCGCGGCCTTGTCGGCGTGCACCAGCAGCCAGCCGTTCTGCAACGAGCCGTCTTCCGCCGCACCTGAGTTCGCCCAATGCTCCCAGGGATTGGGGGCTTCAAAACCTTGCTGACGCAGATACTCGTCGTATTTCGGCCGCGGGCGGCCGGTCGGATGCAGGCCGTCGTCGCGCTCATAGGGCTCGAAGCCGCATTCGGCGACGTGCACGCCAATGACGGATTCCGGCGGAATGCCGAGCGCCTTCATGCCTTCGAGATCAGGCGCCATATGGGTCTTGCCGACCAGCACGTTGCGCACGCCGATCTTCTTGAGGTGATCGCCGAGCGTCGGCTCGCCGACGCGCAAGGGCCAGCCGTTCCAGTGCGAGCCGTGCGAGCGCATGTAGCGGCCGGTGTAGAACGACATCCGCGACGGGCCGCAGATCGGCGATTGCACATAGGCCTTCGAGAACAGCACGCCATGCTTCGCCATGGCGTCGATGTTCGGCGTCTTCAACGTGGGATGGCCGGTGCAGCCGAGATAATCATAGCGAAGCTGGTCGCACATGATCCAGAGAACGTTCTTCGCGCGCGCCATGCCTATCGCTCCGGTCATTTCTTGATTGTTCGATGCTGCGCTATCGCGGTTGCGATGACAAGCTAGTGATGCGTACGCCAGCAACCTCACACTCCGCTGTCGTCCCTGCGAAAGCAGGGACCCATAACCACAGGGAGAGGTTTGGCGAAGACTGGTCGTGTGAGACTGCAGCTATCCGCAATCGAGAGATCACGCGGTATGGGTTCCTGCGTTCGCAGGGACGACGGCTACGCCGACCACGGCTCCGCTTCGGCCGCGCTCTTGGCCTTGGCCGAGACAGGGCTTTCGCCGATCACCGCGACCAGCGCGCGCAGCGCTTCCTTGACGCCCTGGCCGGTCGCGCCGGACATCAGCAACGGCGTCTTCTTGGCCGCGCGCTTCAGCCGGTCCTTCTGCTTCTTCAGCTCGTCCGGCTCGACGGCGTCGATCTTGTTGAGCGCGACGATCTCGATCTTGTCGGTGAGCAGCCCGCCATAGGCGTCGAGCTCCTTGCGGACGGTCTTGTAGGCCTTGCCGGCGTGCTCGCAGGTGGCGTCGACCAGATGCAGCAGCACGCGGCAGCGCTCGACATGGCCGAGGAAGCGGTCACCGAGGCCAGTGCCTTCATGCGCGCCCTCGATCAGGCCGGGAATGTCGGCGAGCACGAATTCACGGCCGTCGGCATTCACGACACCGAGCTGCGGATGCAGCGTGGTGAAGGGATAATCCGCGATCTTCGGCTTGGCAGCGCTGACCTTGGAGAGGAAGGTCGACTTGCCGGCATTGGGCATGCCGATGAGGCCGGCATCCGCGATCAGTTTCAGCCGCAGCCAGATCCAGCGCTCTTCGCCCACCTGGCCGGGATTGGCGTTGCGTGGCGCGCGGTTGGTCGAGGTCTTGAAATGCGCGTTGCCGAAGCCGCCATTGCCGCCCTCGGCCAGCACGAACTTTTCGCCGACATTGGTGAAGTCGTGGATCAGCGTCTCGCGATCTTCGTCGAAGATCTGCGTGCCCAGCGGGACCTTCAGCACGATGTTCTTGCCGTTGGCGCCGTGGCGGTCCGAGCCTGAGCCATTCTCGCCCTTCTGGGCCTTGAAGTGCTGCTGGTAGCGGTAATCGATCAGCGTGTTGAGGCCGTCGGCGACCTCGATGATGACGTTGCCGCCGCGGCCGCCATTGCCGCCGGAGGGGCCGCCGAACTCAATGAACTTCTCGCGGCGGAACGCCACGCAGCCGTTCCCGCCGTCACCGGAGCGGATATAGACCTTTGCTTCGTCGAGGAATTTCATGGGTCATAGGTAGGCCAGCCTGACACCCGCGGCAACCCGGGTTTGCCCGCAAATCGGCCGAAATTTCAGCGATTTTCGTCCCGTGCTTAACCGGCCGGCACTGTCGTGTCGGCCCGATATGATATAGCGGAACCGAACTGGGGAGTGGCGTTGGCATGCGGCGACGGGAGTTCATCGGGGGCACAATTGCGGCCGCGCTGCTGTCGCGCGCCGGTGCGCAGCCGGTCGCCGCCAGGAAGCGCCTTGCGATCTACAGTCCTTCGGAGCCGTCGGCGCAGATGCAGGAGGACAGCGACAATCGCTATTACCGGGCGCTGTTCGCCGAGCTGCGACGGCTCGGCCAAATCGTCGATGACAATCTCATCGTCGAGCGCTGGGGCGCGGAAAAGGCCGGCGCCGGCGCTCCGACCCTGGTCGAGGAGGTGGTGCGCAGCAACCCCGACGTGATTTACGTGGTCGGGCTCGGCGCGTTGCTGTTCAAGCGCGCGACGTCGACGATCCCGGTCGTGGCGCTGACGGCCGATCCGGTGGCACAGGGGCTTGCCGCCAGTCTCGCGCGTCCGGGCGGGAATTTCACTGGCGTCAGCGTCGATACCGGTCCGTCGATCCATGGCAAGCGCATCGCGCTGTTGCGCGAAATGTATCCAAAACTTGGCAGACTCGCGTTCATCACCTTGCGCGGCGCATGGGAAGGTCCGCAAGGTCCAAGCGTGCGTGCGGCTGCAACAGCGGCTGGGGTCGAGGTCGTCCCGTGTCTGGTCGATTTTCCAACGACGGAAGCGAGCTATCAGGATCTCATCGCCAGGATTCGCCCCGATGGGGCCGATGCCATCATGGTCGGCGACAGTCCCGACGTCATGACCAAGCGCGCCATCATCGCGGCAAAGATCGCTTCGATTGCGCTTCCTGCGATCTATCCCCTGGCCGACTTTGTCGATGTCGGTGGTCTCATGACCTATTCGTTCGACCTCGTCGAATTGAACAAGCGCGCGGCGAACAACATCGATGCGATCCTGCGCGGGACGCCGCCCGGCGAGATCCCGTTTTACCAGGCCTCCAAGTTCGAGCTGGCGTTGAACCTCAGGACCGCCAAGGCGCTGTCGCTCGATGTGCCCGCAACGCTGCTCGCGAGCGCGGATCGGGTGGTCGAATGACGCGGCGCGCGCTTCTTACGCCGGCCGGCGCCGGATCAGGAATTTCTGCGTGCCCTCCAGCACCAGCTCCTTGCGCTGGTTGAACACAGTACTCCGAAGCGTCACCGTGCCGGTCGTGCGGCCCGGCACCAGCTCGGTGACCTCGAGCGCCGGGTAGATCGTGTCGTCGGCGAAGACGGGTTTGAGGAACTGGCTCGACTGCTCCAGGAAGCCGACCAGGGACTCCTCGACCATGAACGGAAACAGGCCGGCGCCGGGCGCGGTGTGGATCAGCGTCTGGAAGCCGTGGGCGAGCAGATGCGGCATGCCGCGGGCGCGGCAATATTCCACATCGTAATGCACCGGGTGGGTGTCGCCGCTCGCGGTCTGGAAGGCCGCGAACACGGCGGTGGTCTGGGTCCGGCTCGGCAGCACGAAGCGTTCGCCGACCACGAAATCCTCAAACCAGCGTTGCGCCGTGATCATGCGGTGTTGAGCCGGGTCGAAGTCGGTCATGACTAAAGCTCTTTCTTGGCTCTCTATTCGCGGACCGCCTATCGCTACCGCGATGCCAAGGGTGCGACAATCCGTTCAATTCGGCTTGCGTGGGCTTGTCGCGGCGGTCTGCTTCATTAAAACGGCGCTCGATGCCCTTCTTCAAGAATCTCTCCGCCTATGACGACCGCTCGGCGCGCCTCGCCGGCATCGGCCTCATGGTGCTGTCGATCTTCATGTTCTCGTTCGGCGACGCCACGGGCAAATTCCTGGTCGGGACGTATTCGGTGGGGCAGCTCTTGTTCCTGCGCGCCTGCGCGGCGCTGCTGCTGCTGTCGCCGATGATCTGGCGGCAGCGTCATCTGTTCCTGCATCTGGAACGGCCGCGGCTACAGCTGGTTCGCGTCGTGCTGTCGACGCTGGAGGTCGCCGCCTTCTTCCTGGCGACGGTCTATCTGCCGCTCGCCGACGTCGTCACCTATTATCTCGCCGGTCCGATTTTCGTCACCGCAATGTCGGCGATCTTTCTGGGCGAGAAGGTCGGCTGGCGGCGCTGGACCGCGATCCTGATCGGGTTCTGCGGCGTGCTGATCGCGCTGCGGCCGTCGGCGCAGATGGTGAGCCTGCCGGCGCTGATCGCGCTCGGCGGCAGCCTCTCCTTTGCAACCTTGATGCTGATCACCCGCAGCCTGCGCAAGACGCCCGACATCGTGATGGCGTCCTCGCAATTCATCGGCACGCTCTCGCTGGGCGCCGTGCTCTCGGCCTTCCACTGGGTGCCGCCGACGCCAGGCAGCCTGGTGTTCTTCGCGCTCGCCGGATGCATCTCGGTGACGGCGCTGTTCTGCGTCAACCGCTCGCTCAAGCTCGCGCCGGCGAGCGTCGTGGTGCCCTACCAATATTCGATGATCGTCTGGGCGGTGATCTTCGGCTTCGTCGTGTTCGGCGACGTGCCGCAAATCGCCACCCTCATCGGCGCCGCGATCATCATCGGCGCCGGGTTCTACATCTATCTGCGTGAGCGCGATCTGGGCCGCGCGAGCGGAGACGTGACCCCGCCAGCGTAGTCCCTACCTCATCCGCCGCGCACTGCTCCAGCTCTTCAGCGACGACCACACGCCGCGTGACAGGCGGAAGCAGTCGACCGGTGTCGACGAGCCCAGCGCCAGGAAACGGTGCAGCTGCACGCCGCTCCATTGGAAGCCGCACTTCTCCAGCACGTTGCGCGAGGCGGGGTTGGTGACGCGCGCCCCTGCATAGAGGTGATCGTCCTCGAACTCCTCGAAGAAGAAGTCGATGGCGCCGCGCGCGGCCTCGGTGGCAAAGCCCTGGCCCCAATGCTCGACGCCGAGCCAATAGCCGAGCTCGGCATTGTCAGGCGTGGAGCGGTCGATGCCGACCATGCCGACCGGCCCGCTGTCGTGCTCGATCAGGAACACGCTCTCGCTGCCGAGCTCGGCAGTGGCGCGCACGAATTCGACGGCATCGTCCTGCGAATAGGGATGGGGAAGGCGGCGGGTATTCTCCGCGACACGGCGGTCGTTGGCGAGGCGGGCGATGGTGTTGACGTCGGCGAGGGTCGGCCGCCGCAAGGTCAGCCGTTCGGTGGCGACGACGCTGGGTCTCGCCTCGGCCAAGGTCACGCTCGAAAAGTCCTGCAACATGTCCGGCTCCGTCAAAGTCACAAACGAAAGGGGAGGCCGGTTTCCCTGCCTCCCCTGGAGCCTTCGATCTCTTCGATCTCTAGAACTCCGCCGGTTCGGTCAAGGACCCGGCGGACTCCAAATGATCCACCGTCTATTCAGCAGCCTCTGCAAGCGGGAGTACCGCTACGAAGGTGCGGCCATTGGCTTTGGCCTGGAATTCAACACGACCCTCGATCTTGGCGAACAGCGTGTGGTCCGTGCCCATGCCGACATTGAGGCCGGGATGCCAGGTGGTGCCGCGCTGACGCGCAATGATATTGCCGGGAATCACGCGCTCCCCGCCGAACACCTTGATGCCAAGGCGCTTACCCTTTGAATCGCGACCGTTGCGCGATGAACCGCCTGCTTTTTTGTGAGCCATGGCTCGTCTCCGAAATCCTGCGTATCTCTAGGTCAATTCCTTGACGGAATCATTTCAAAACGTCTCACGCCTCAATTCGTGAATGGGCGTGATCGGTTTCCGTTACTCGGCAGCTTCCGCTGCCGCTTCCTTGGCAACCTTTTCCTTCTTCGGACGCGGGCCCTTGGTGGGCTTGGCGCCGTCAGCCAGGATCTCGGAGATGCGCAGGACCGTGATCTCGTCGCGATAGCCGCGCTTGCGGCGCGAATTCTTGCGGCGGCGCTTCTTGAACGCGATGACCTTGGGGCCGCGCTTGTGGTCGAGCACCTCGACCGCAACGGAGGCGCCGGCCACCGTCGGAACGCCCAGCACCGGCGTGTCGCCGCCGAGCACCAGAACTTCATTCAACTGCACGATCGAGCCGACTTCGCCTTCGATCTTGCCAACTTCCAGGACATCATCCGGCACGACGCGGTATTGCTTGCCGCCGGTTTTGATGACTGCGAACATCGTTTTTTTCCTTCGTGTTCAATCCCGGCCTCATGACATCAGTCAGGGGCCGGCTTTTTGTCAGTCGCGATGGGTTTATGCGTTTTGTGCGGGCAAGGGTTTGAAGAGCATTATCCCCTTGAAAACCCACGCAAAAACATGCGGCGCGAGAAACGCCCCGCGCCGGTTGTGCGGACTTATAGCCTGATAGGGCGAAGAGTCAAGGAAATCAGCCGAAAAGAGCCCGGATTTGAAGGATTTGGGCCAATTCCGCGCCCTCAGCTGAATCTCGGTGCGCGTTGCAACCAACGGGTTCCCGTCCCGTTGTCCCCGCAATCTGGCATTCGGGCAAGGGCTTCCATGGCAACGGACGAACTGGTCAAGACGACGGGCATCGCCCATCACGGCGCCGAGCGGCTGCCGTCGGTCGACATCGACAGCTTCAACATCGAGATCAAGGACGAGGACGGTTTTCTCGGCGACCGCGCCAGCAAGGGCGCGTTCCGCGAGATTCTCGACCGCTGGCGCAAGCCGCTGCGCAAGACCGGCGAGGACCCGTTCGGCAAGGAGCCGTCGGAGAACATCAGCAAGAAGACGCTGGATGCGATCCTGATCAGCGACGACGTCGAGGCCTCCGCCGTGGTGCACAGCGCGATCGAGGAGTTCGCGCAGGAGCTCGCTTACGTCACCCGCCGCTTCCTGAAGACGAAAGCCTGGGCCAAGACCGAGCGCATCGTGGTCGGCGGCGGCTTCCGCGATTCCCGGCTCGGCGAGCTCGCGATCGCGCGCACCGAGATCATCCTCAAGGCCGAGGACTTCAAGATCGACATGGTGCCGATCCGGCATCATCCCGACGAAGCCGGCCTGATCGGCGCGCTGCATCTGGCGCCGTCGTGGATTTTCGAGGCCTATGACAGCATCCTCGCGGTCGATATCGGCGGCACCAACATCCGCTGCGGCCTGGTGGAGACGGGCTGGAAAAAAGCAAAAGACCTCTCGAAGGCCAAGGTCGTGAAGTCGGAGCTGTGGCGGCACGCCGACGACGAGCCGACGCGCGAGGGCGCGGTGAAGCGGCTCACCAAGATGCTGAAGGGCCTGATCACGGAAGCCGAGAAAGACGGCTTCAAGCTCGCGCCCTTCATCGGCATCGCCTGTCCCGGCGTCATCAACGCGGACGGCTCGATCGAGAAGGGCGCGCAGAATCTGCCCGGCAATTGGGAGAGCAGCAAATTCAACCTGCCGGCGAGCCTGATCGAGGGCATCCCTGCGATCGGCGAGCACGACACCGCGATCCTGATGCACAATGACGGCGTGGTTCAGGGCCTCTCCGAGGTGCCGTTCATGCAGGATGTCGATCGCTGGGGCGTGCTCACCATCGGCACCGGCCTCGGCAATGCGCGCTTCACCAACCGCCACAGGGACAGCGGCCAAGGCAAAGATAACGGCAAGGACCGGGATTCCGCGGACGGGAAGAAAAAGGCCAAGGAAAACAACAAGGAGTCGGCCAAGGCGGACAAGGAGTAACCTTGACCGGTTAGGTTAAGGACCGGATTGCGTTGCGGCGCGACAGCCGCTCGCTAGGGTCGAGACGTCGCCTCAAGCGGGCCTGCGAAGCCGCCCTTCCTGGCCAGCATTTCGATTGAAGCGGCACGGGACCGCCAGTGTTTACCGCGTCTGGCGGTCCCACCCCGTTTTTCGTTCTTCGCCTCTCCCGCGCGCGGGAGAGGCCGACACGCCCCGGGGCGATGCGCAAGCATCGCCCCGCGCGTGGCGGGTGAGGGTTCTCTCCTCTAGGGGATTGTCCCGTCGGCGCGCGCCCCCGAGAAAACGCCTCAAAACAAGAATCCGGAACTCCGTTCGCTCGCCCCGGCCCCGCCTCCAGCCCGAAAGCCGGCAAAACAACCCCCCGATTTTCCCCTTTCGCGCCTTGCCCGGCCCGCCATCCTCGCTTATGAACGCCCCCAACCACAGGGGCCCTGCCTCTACATGGCGCCTTCAGGAGAGGTGGCAGAGTGGTTGAATGCACCGCACTCGAAATGCGGCATAGGTGCAAGCCTATCGGGGGTTCGAATCCCTCCCTCTCCGCCATAACCTTTGTGATGACTTAGTCCTCGGAGGCCGATTTTATCGAGCCGCCGGGAATTGATGGTGTGGCACTGACAATACTCAGGTTGCCGTACCAGGCCCCGACAGAAAGCCCTGAAATCGCCGACGACAAACTGTTCAAGGATGCAGATCGTCCGGCAGCTTCTCGCGCAAGGTTGACATTAGGCAAGATCATATGCCCGACCGATACGGGCATCATCGGGACCTACTCGCGAATCTTAGCTCGGTCAGCTGCAAAGTTGGTCTTGAGAAACCAAAATAGGCCTCTACGCGCGAGATCGCGATCGAGCGTATGAGTGGGTCAACGATTAAAGCTTGTTGACCAACACCTTCATCATGGGGGGCAGTTGATCGTCACCGACGCTGGCAACAAGCGCGCTGAACAGTCGAATGCGCGAGATTTCGCGCTCGACCTGCCTGAGCTTCGGAAGAATGGTCCCGACGGTCAAGCCAGTTGCTCCGATGACCGCCGTTGCATGTTTGGGATTGTCCAGAAGAAGCCAGACCACGAGAACAGCAAAGATGAACGCGATCGCGAGAATGCTCAGCCAGATAATATACTGCTGCTGACATCTTCGCTCGACGACATCGAGCCGCTCCTTGAGTGCTTGCCGATCGATTTTGGATTTCGTGGCGCCGGCAGGCGCGATCACGCTGTCAAATTGCTGGAGAACGTCGCGAAGCGTATGTGGCTCGCCCATTTGAGATCACCTTTTTAGAAAACCGGATAGACGCTTGATGAAACATTCCTTCCAGGAAAGCTGAGCGTGATCAGGCTCCGCTCCGCGCAGGCGTTCCAACACTTCAAGCCACAATTCAGGGTAGCTGGGCCGCCCGGGGCGAAGCAGGGCAATGACCGTGCTGTAAACCTCGAAGAATGTGAGGGGGAGGAGTATCTCTTCATTCCCCAGAACGCGGAGTGATGGAGATGCCAGCGCCCGCTGCAAAATGGTTGAATGACAATTCGCAAGATGGATGCAACCAGCAAACGCGGAGAATCCAAAATCGGCCACCTGTGTTGGAGAGAATAATCCGTCCCGCAACTCGAGCCGGTTTCCGCTTATCATCGTCCCGACGAGCCAGGTATCGATCGCCCGCCGATTGAGTTCGCTTAGCTCCTGGTGCATCAGGCCAACAGAATCACTTCCCTGAAAGTCCAGGTCGAACAACGCCTGTTCGGCCTCAATGGCCGTCGTTAGTCGTTCGGCCAGTGCCGCGCGCGTGCTGATTGGTTCCGCGCTGGACTGTTCCGCGATGCATTGCACGGCTGATAAATCCGTGGCCTGGCGGATCAATTCCGCCATTTCATCGGTGCTGTCCTGTAGCCGGTTTGCGACTGCCACTGGATCGATAATGTCTCCAGCCAGCACCTGATGTCCTTTCCAATGCCCAAAAATAGTAATCGTACGAAATCCGTCGCGGAGAACCCGTCGAACCTCCGCCGACGAGGCGTTTTCGATGATTTTGACACCCAGAGGCTCCACCCGCTGCCGACAAATTTTCCAGGCGTCCGCCACCGGACGAAAATGTGTCTCAAAAACCGCCTCCGGCAGAAGAAAGTCGGCGCCTTCGATTGATCGTGCATAATCGTGATGGTCCAGCGAAATCAGGTCGGCTTTGACCTCTTCCACCGTCAACGGAACGGCGAGCAAAAGAACGCATTCTTGCGGGGATGTCGCCCCAGCAATGCCCAACTCAACCTCGCTTTCGACCCGACAAAGAGGTCAAATCTTCCGTTATGACAGCGTCGAATGTGGTCGTTTGGAAGAAGAACTGTACATCCTTGATCTTGTTGCCGTTGACCTTGAGGTTTCGCAGCCGATCAATCAACTGCTGAACGCCCTCGCGGAACGAACCCTTGAGGTCTGTCACTTGGGCTGCATCAGCGACGGTCTTGCCATCGGCCGGGCTCGCAGCAGCCGGCAATTCTATGTCCAGCCGGCCGGTCATGTTGGCGGATGGCGTTGCCGCAGCTTCCCGCGGGACCACCAATTCGAAGCTCATCAATGCGTCCGACTTGGTGGGTGCGGCTACGGCCTTAATCGTTGCGCCTCGCCAGTTCACAGCGAGATTCAAATGCAGATATGCCGCCTGAACTTCCGCTTGCTCCGGGACCCTGAAAGAGTCGCCGTCGCGGGCCCGAATCCTGACCTGATGAGCATCCTGGACGTTTCGCTTGAAGATGAGCAGCCGGCTCTCGGGAGGGCCGCTCTTTCCCGTACCACCAGAGTTTCCTGATCCACCGCCGGCCCCGCGACGCCAGGGAGGCTCGCTCGCAGCCCCGGCGTTGGTTGTGCCTGACGGTGGGGGCGGCAAAGGCGGCCCATTCCCAGAGGCCATTGTCCGCTGGAACGCCTCCACCTGATCTGCGGCGAAATCCCGGAAATAGATTCGATACTCCGTGCCCTCTGGGGCCTGTTTTATCGCCATGGCGACGCTCTCACGCAAAGAGCTCTGACTGAGCGCTCGCATTTCCTGCCCTGAGCTGCCGCAAAATACGCAGATCACGACAAAGTCGTTGCCGTCCTTTACGACGATCACGGACAGATTGAGCTGCTTGGCGAAGGCAACGGCATCGGCTCTCAGCGCGACCGCGGCTTGATTCGGGTAAAGGCCGACCTGCCGCAACGGCTGCAAATGACCATCACTAAGAACGGCCAATCCGCGCCCCGCGGAGGGCGCGCTATTGAGGTTCAGCGCGGCAACAACGTTGCGCGGAGGAAATTTGTTGGCGAGCGTCTTTTGAAGTTGCGCCTGAATAGCATCGTCGCTCGTTCCGTTCGCCGCCTGCTTCTCGACGTTGCGTGCAACGACTCCGGCCTTATCCGCATCGGCGGGATTTAGAACGATGACATCTTCGTTTCCGCGGCTCAGCAATTTCGAACTGCCGCGTGCGACCGCGCTATCGGTCTCGATGATAGCGGTCTTTCCACTTAGATTGTGGCCGCCAACTCCGCCTTGCAGATTCGACGACAGCACCACGCGGGCCGTTTGAATATAAGAATCCGGATCTTCGGTTTGATCCATGCTGTAGATCGCAAACACATCGAGGCGGTCATCGTCTTCGACTGCGCCAAGCATTCGAGCACTTTGAGCGAAATAGCGTGAAGCCAGTAAGGCGGCGGCGTCCTCCAGTTCGCGAGGTAAACTGCTTGTCGTTCCGAAGCCGAAATCAATCAGGGCGTGAGCGGTAAGGTCGGGATCGACGTTGCCGACTCTTTGTCCGAGATTTCGGTCAAGCAGGAAATCGGTCAGAGCTTTGCGGAATGCAGGTGAGCCGCGCTGATAGGCGGCCCCCGTCAACACGCCAAGCGCTATTGCTTGCTTGCACGCGTCCGTGCTTCGGAACTCACCGGCAATCACAGCAATCTCGCAGCTGTTAGCGAGTGTGCGCTCGTCCACGGCGGCGAGGTTGAGGGTTGCTTTGAGCAATTTTTCGATTTTTGCACGCACCGATTCGACGTTCGCCGCCGCAGCCTTGTGGATAGGCAAGGCCGTCGATAGGGGGTGATCTCGCGTGCTCTGAAAAATGACCTGATAGGAGGTCACTCTGGCAAGCAACGGGTCGCGCAGGGTTCGAAAATATGTATATCCGTCGTCCTCGAATGGTCCAAATACGGCATCATATGCCGGCTGGCTCTCATCCTTGTATATGACCGGAAGCGAACCGGAATTCAGAGAGGCGAGTGTTTGCCAGGCTGTTCCGCCGTTCATGGGGTGAATCATCAGCGAATACGCGCCGGTCGTATTCCAGTTGAACAAGGTCTCTTGGATTTTCGGTTCGCGCGCTTTAGCCTGTTGCATGATCGGCTTCCCGCCGAAGGGAAACGTACCAGGAACTGGATAGTCAAAGCCGTGGTACTGAACGGCGCCTGCCATCGACCACGATTTCAGCATCTGATCGGTCAGGTTCAAGGTGCTGCCCAGCTCCGAATTGATCAGCTCTGGCGACAGATAGATAGGCGCCCAATCGCTGCCCGCGTATTCTCCCTTCTCCAGGCGGCCGGCGAAGAGCTGATTGCGTTCGTAACTCTGTGCAAGCTCCGCCTTGTCGGTGGTCGCGAGCAAATTGGCGGTCTCGAACCGCAGCGGCGGCATCGCTTGGAGCGAGGTCTCTCTTTCTCTGCCGATCAAGGCAAGATGAGTTTCTCCGACGCGGATGGCTCCCACGACGAGATCGGAGTCGAGTGCAAATTTCCGGAAATCTGCCCGGTATTCTTCGAAGTTGCGGCTCCTTTGGATCAGGAGCAAGACGATGCCTCGCTCCGTGGTGAAATAGGTGCCTGTCCGGTTTTGCTGGACCAGTTGGGACAATGTCGCCGGGTTCGCCGCAGTGAACTCCACAGGCAACAGTTTCATCGTTCCGTCGACCAGCCAGCCCTTGAGTTTCGTATGGCGAATGGAGACGTTTAGTGGGGCTGACCATTTCTCCGCTGGCTTCAGGTTGGATAGATCGAGGATCGGCGCCTTGTAGGTTGTGCCCCACATTACCTGGGCCAAGTACCCAATGTCGTCATTGAGAAGTTGTGGGTCACTGTACCCATTGAGCGAGACAACGAGATCTTCGACCCATCCTCCGAGACCGACGCTCTTTTTCTTGATTTCGATATCGCCGAGGTGATCGCGAAAGATTGATTTCAACACCTGCGGATATGACTGCTTCTGAAGCGTATCGGGTGGTGGTTCGCTGATGATGAGCAGGCAATGGCCGGACGCATCCACTTTGGAGAGTGCGATGGTCTGAACGTGGTTGGGATAAATCTTGCGGAACGAATTCCATTCGTTCTCGCCTATGCCTGCCGCGCAAGCGGTAGCAGCAGATATGATGTTCAGCGTCAAAGCGAGGATAAAATAAACTCGCATAATGAGTCCTCCGGTGGGTAGAGGAATCCTAAAAATCTACTGGTAAGAAATAAAAACAACTCTTGATAGTAGCCAATGTTTGGCGAACGTCAATATAGTTTCTATTTTCGGTTGATGCTTTGTGTCGAGTAGCCGGGCACCGGATGTTTCGCCGAGCAGGTCGTCAATGACAGGAGCCGACCTGATAGCGCTGATGCGGCCCATTGATCTGTGACCGCGTTATCGATGCCGGCCGTAATCGCCCTCCCGTAAACCTTGCAAACACGCGAAATCATCAGGATGATCGACGCGTCATAGCATCGCTTGCGAGGCCTTCATGCGAAAATGCGAAGTCGCCGTGCTGGGTCTGGGGCTCATGGGCGGAGCGGCGCTGGGCGCATTGCTGGATGCCGGCGTCGATGCGCTCGGCTTCGATCCGATCGCAGCAGGTTCGGATCGAGGCTCGTCGCATGGTTCATGTCGCATTTTCCGTCGCTTCAATTTCGAAAACCCCAACTACACCAGCCTGAGCGACGAGGCTCATGCCGGCTGGATCCGGCTGCAGGCCGAAAGCGGTCAAACGGTTCTGACGGAAACCCCTATTCTGGAGGCCGGCCGCCCCGGCTCCGCCATGGTGGCGTCCTCGCGCGCGGCCGCGATCGCGACAGGGCGCCCGGATCCGAAGATGACCGCTGCTGTCGCGAACAAGGAATTTCCGGCTTTCAACCTGCCCGACGACTGGGACGTCGTCGTCCAGGACGGTGCCGCGATCCTGCACACCGCTACAGTCATGAAACTGATGCGCGCACGCGCTCGCGACCGCGTGATTCCGGAACGCGCGAGCTTCACGCCGCACCACGACGGCGTGTCGATCCGCACGGATACCGAAGAGTTCTTCGCCGAGCGCGCTATCCTGGCGCTGGGCCCATGGCTCGGTCGCGCACTCCCGCAACTCACCGCGTTGCTCAACGTGACCCGACAGGCGGTCGGCTGGTTCGCGCCTGCTCGCCCCGACACGGTGGTTTCAGGTCGTTTCCCGATCTTCATTCTGGACCGAGGTCCCAACGACATGGTCTACGGCTTTCCGGACTTCGAACAGCGCGGAGTTAAAGCTGCGCCTCACAACCACGGGCCCGTGGTCGGCCCCGACGATTGGGGTCCGCAGGCCAGCGATGCCGAACTCCGTCCCATCGGCGAAGCATTGGCCGCCCTCGTCCCGGGCGCGGCCGGCCCCATCATCGATCGAGACGTCTGCCTCTACACCAACACCGCGCCCGCCGACATCAGGCTGGACGCGGGCGAGGAATTCATCATCGATCGCTGGCCGGAGTCCCGCCTGATCGTCTGCTCCGCGTGTTCAGGCCATGGCGCGAAGTTCGCGCCCGCCATCGGGCAAAGGCTTGCTCGCCTCGCCACCGATCCGTCCTACGAAGCAGAACCCTTCTTTCAGCTGTCCCGATATTCTCAATTCGCCTGAGCGGACCCTGCCTGCTGAGACCCCTGCCATGATGCCATCATGCACCTGTTTTGCCCGACGGAACAAGCAAAAGTTCTGAAATTCCGCAATTGTTGGCAAAAGTCCTTGGCCTGACGTAGGTTGGCTACTGTGCATGGGGTTGTTTTCGACTTTCGAGTGCGTGCAGGCGGCCAAGACCGCCGCGCGAGGGAATGGAGACTGATATGAGGACACAGGTCCTGGTCGTGGGCGCCGGCCCCGTCGGATTGACCGCGGCGATGGATCTGGCCTCGCGCGGGATCGACGTCGTCGTCGTGGAGATCCGCCATGCCGGCGATCCGCCCAACGTCAAATGCAATCACGTCTCGGCCCGCTCGATGGAAGTCTTCCGCAGGCTCGGCGTCGCCGCCAGGCTGCGCGATGCGGGCCTGCCCGCCGACTTCCCGAACGATTGCTCCTACCGCACCACGGCGACCGGCATCGAGCTCTGCCGCATCGACATTCCCTCCCGCGCACGGCGCTACAGCGCCACCGGCGGCCCCGACACCTGGTGGCCGACGCCGGAGCCGCCGCACCGGATCAACCAGGTTTATCTCGAACCGATCCTGTTCGCTCATGCCGCAGCTCAAGCGCGCATCACCATTCTGGCGCGCACGGAAATCACCGACATCGCGCAGGACGACGACCATGCGGTCGCGCAGGCGCGCAACCTCGACAGCGGAGAGATGTTTCGCATCGAAGCGAGCTTCGTGATCGGCTGTGACGGCAGCCGCTCGCTGGTCCGCAAGGCGATCGGGGCGAGCCTGTCCGGAACGCCCGTGATCCAGCGCGTGCAATCGACCTTCATCGAAGCCCCGCAGCTGAAAGAGCTGATGGGCGCGCACATCAAGGCCTGGATGGTGCTCTCGCTCAACCCGCGGCGCTCGGGCACCACGGTTGCCATCGACGGTCACGACCGCTGGCTGATCCACAATCATCTCAAGCCCGACGAGCCCGAATTCGATTCGGTCGACCGCGACTGGTCGATCCGCGCCATTCTCGGCGTCGACGCGCGCTTCGAATACAAGATCCTCAGCAAGGAGGATTGGGTCGGACGCCGGCTGGTCGCCGATCGCTTCCGTGATCGCCGCGTGTTCATCTGCGGCGACGCCGCGCATCTGTGGATGCCCTATGCCGGTTACGGCATGAATGCGGGCATTGCGGATGCCGTCGATCTCTGCTGGCAATTGGCGGCGCATCTGAACGGCTGGGCGCAGGCCGCGATCCTCGACGCCTATGAGGCCGAGCGCCAGCCCATCACCGACCAGGTGTCGCGCTTTGCGATGGACCATGCGATGAAGATGATGGCGCAGCGCGGCGGCGTCTCCGCGGAGATCGAGGACGACACGCCGCGCGGACAAGCGGCGCGCGCAGCACTCGCGAAGGCGGCCTACGATCTCAACGTGCAGCAATATTGCTGCGCCGGATTGAACTTCGGCTATTACTACGACGCCTCGCCGATCATTGCCTATGACGGCGAGACGCCGCCGTCTTATGCGATGGGCAGCTTCACGCCCTCCACCGTGCCGGGCGCCCGCGCGCCGCATTTCTTCCTGCGCGACGGACGATCGCTCTACGACGCGTTCGGGGAGGGCTATAATCTGCTGCGGTTCGATCCGGCGATCGACGTCGGGCCATTGCAATCAGCCGCAGACGCGCGCCGCATTCCGCTGGCGCTGATCGACGTCGCGCCCGACGAGGCCGGCGGCGCCTATGCCGAGAAGCTTGTGCTCGTCAGGCCCGATCAGCACATCGCCTGGCGCGGGCAGGCGGCACCGGCAGATGCGCGCGGCCTGCTGGCGCGTCTCACCGGCGCGGCGGCATAAAAAAGAACGAGGGAGGAAATACGTGCTTCACGTTGCAAGGCGCCACATCCTGGCCGTGCTGACCGCGGCGACTTTCGCCGCGCTGCCGCTGCAGGCGGCTGACGCGGCCTATCCCGAGCAGCTGATCAAGATCATCGTGACGTTTCCGCCCGGCGGCAGCGCCGACACCGTCATCCGGGCGCTCGAGCCGGTGGTGACCGCCGAGCTCAAGCAGAGCCTGGTGATCGAGAACCGCGCCGGCGCCGGCGGCAATATCGGCATGGCGGCGGTCGCGCAGGCGAAGCCCGACGGTTACACGCTCGGCGTCGCGCCGGCGGGCGCGCTGACGGTGAACCCGCATCTCAATTCGTCGATGCCGTTCGATCCAAAGGATCTCGCGCCGATCACGCTGCTTGCGGAGATTCCCTTCGTGCTGGTCTCCTCGGCGGGTGTCCAGGCGCACAATGTTGCGGAGACGGTCGCGCTTGCGAAGGCAAAGCCGGGCGCGCTGTCGATCGGCCATGGCGGCAATTCGACGGCGATGCATTTGACGGCCGCGCTGTTCATGCAGAAGGCCGGGGTCGACATGGAGCTGATACCGTATCGCGGGACCGCGCCGGCAACCGTCGACGTCCTCGCAGGGCATATCCCCTTCGCGGTGCTGGATATCCCCGCGTCGAGGCAGCTCATCCTCGAGGGCAAGCTCAACGCGATCGGTGTCTCCGCGGGACGGCGCCTGGATTCGCTGCCCAACGTGCCGACCCTTGCCGAGGGCGGCCTTGCCGGTTTCGAATCCATCGGCTGGTTCGGGCTGGTGGCTCCGGCGGGAACGCCTGCCGACATTGTCGTCAGGCTGAACCAAGCCTTCACGAAAGCCCTGAAAGACCCTGAAGTGGCCGAGAAGATCCGAACCCTCGGTGCAGAGCCCGCGCCGAATTCGCCCGAGGAGTTCGGCCGCTTCATCCAGAGCGAAAGCACGAAATGGGGCAAGCTCATCACCGAGGCCGGCATCAAGGCAAACTAGGCGAGGGGCGGTGATAGGTTGAACCTGTCACCGGCGCGATCCGACCAATAAGCCGCGTCCGGCAGAGCCAGGTGATTCACGACCATGTTTGACAAGGCCTACCGGCAGCGCCTCGAAGCTGACCTTGCGCAATGGGAAGCCGAAGGTGTCATCGCGCCGGCCGCTTCCGCCTCGATCCGCAACGCGCTGCCGCCGCTCTCGCCGGGTATCAATATCGCGGTGATCGTTGCCATCGTCGGCGGTTTGCTGATTGCGGCCGCCTTCCTGGCTTTCGTCGCCGCGCATTGGACGGAGATCGCGCGCCTGCTGCGGTTTGCGATCCTGCTGGCGGGCATGATCGTCGCCGGCGGTCTCGGCGCGTGGTTCGCCGCGACGGGCCGCAGCGTTCTCGCCGATCTCTGCGCAAGCATCGGCGCCATCGTCTTCGGCGCGGGCATCGCGCTGGTCGGCCAGATGTACCATCTCGGCGACGATTTTGCCGGCGGCATGCTGCTGTGGTCGATCGGCGCATTCGCGACGGCGCTGCTGACCGGCTCGCGCGGCGCGCTAGCGGTCGGCCTGGTCGCCGCCTGCTTCTGGACATGCATGCGCGTCTACGATGCACCTGATGTCCTGCATCTTCCGTTCCTGGCGGTCTGGCTGATCGCCGCCGCTGTGGCGTTTGCCTGGAATTCCCGCGTCGCGGCCCATCTCGTTGCATCAGCAATGCTGCCGTGGTGGGTCGCCACGTCGATTCGCTTCGATCTCGACGGGATGCAGCCGTCGTTCCTGCTGGCTGACGGTGCGGCGCTGCTGTTCGGCGCCGGCCTCGCGATCGCGGCTGCGCCGTCGCCCAGGGCGCAGCGGCTTGGGAGTGTTCTGTCGATCTACGGCGCGTTTTCGCTGGCCGCCGTTGCCTCCCTCGAGGTGATGACGATTGACGACATCATCCGCTTCCGAACCGGCACGGTGCCAGCCCAGCCGCATTGGGCAATCCTGTGTGGGGTTGCGGGTGTGGTTCTTGCACTCGCCTCCGCCGGCGTCACAAGGCGCGCGGGTGAAATCCTCGTCGCATGTGCGATCGGCCTTGTGCTGGTTGCCGCACCGATCTGGCCGGCATCCGCAGCCGGAGAGCCCTGGTTCGCCTATGCCGCACTGCTCTGTGCCATGCTGTGCCTCGTCGTCTCCGGCGTGCTCGATGATGTCAGTCCGCGCATCGTTGCCGGCTGGCTCGGCATCGCCGGCGTCATCGCGGGCATCACGTGGGCCGTGAAGGGCTCGCTGCTGCGCCGCTCGGCCTTCCTGGCGGCGGCCGGTGTCATTGCTGTCGTCTTCGCAACCGCGCTCAATCGCATGCTCCCGAGGGCCGGGCGATGATGAAGCTCACCGCATTCTGGCAGCGTATCCCAAAAGCCGTGCTGTTCGGTGTTGCGATCCTCGTCCAATGCGCGCTGCTCGTCCTGATGGTTGCCGATCGGATGCAGATCCTGCGCGAGGGGCGCGAGGTCACCTTGCAGACGCGGCCGCTCGATCCGCGTGATCTCCTGCGTGGCGACTACGTCACGCTCGGCTACGACATCACGCAACTGCCGGCAGGCGCACTCGCCGGCCAGCCGTCTGCCGAACGCAATCCCGTCGTGTTCGTCAAGCTGGCGCCTGACGCCAACGGCCTCTATCAGGCCGTCTCGGTGCATGCCGCGCCTGTCGCCGTCACGGCGCCCGAAATATTGATCCGCGGCCGTGTCACCTATTCCTGCGGCTCGAACGGCCGCATCTTCTGCGAAAAGCTGACGATCAGATACGGCCTTGAGAGCTATTTCGTGCCGGAAGGCGAGGGCAAGACGCTCGAGCAAGCCCGCAACCAGCAGAAGCTGCGCGTCGTCGCCGCCGTGCTGCCCTCAGGCCGCGCCGCCATCAAGCGGTTGCTGCTCGACGGCGAGCCGATCTATGAGGAGCCGTGGTATTAGCGGCTGGCTTGTGCCTTCAGCGCCCGCCGCAGTACGTCCCACATGCCCAGGTCGTTCATGTGCGCCACGTTGAAGCGCAGGAAGTTCTGCGCGGTCTGCGCCACGCTGAACACATTGCCAGGTGCCAGCACCACATTCTCGTCGAGCGCGGCGCGGGCAACGGCCGTGGCATCCTGTCCGTCGGCGAGGCGGCACCACAGGAAGAAGCCGCCGCGCGGCATCAGCCAGGGTTCGATACCCAGTGTCTGAAGTTTTCGTGCGACGTCGCGCCGGCTGCGCATGAGCTTTTGCCGGAGTTCGTCCATATGCTTGCGATAGCTGCCGCCGGCCAGAACTTTTGCGATGATCTCGGTCGCGACCGGGCTCGGGCCGCCAAAGCTGGTTGCGACCTGCAGATCGACGAGATGCTCGATCCAGTCGGCCCGCCCGGCGATGTAGCCGCAGCGGACTGAGGCCGAGAGTGTCTTGGAGAAGCTGCCGATCCGGATCACACGGTTCAATCCATCGAGCGCGGCAAGGCGCGGCGATCGCTCCGGCTCGAAATCGCCAAAGATATCGTCCTCGATGATGGTGAGATCGTGCGCGGCGGCCGCGGTCAGAAGCCGATGCGCAGTCTGAGGCGAGAGCGTCGCGCCGGTCGGGTTGTGCAGCGCTGAATTGGTGATGTAGAGCCGCGGCCGTTCGGCTCCGAGGATTTGCTCGAAGCTGATGACATCGGGGCCCGACGGCGTGTAGGGCACGCTGACGATCTTCGCCTGATGTGCGCGCAGCAGCGCACGGAAGTTGAAATAGCAGGGATCGTCGACCAGCACGGTGTCGCCGGGACGAAGCATGAAGCGGCAAATCAAATCGGTGGCTTGCGTGCCGGAGCCCGTCAGCATCAGCTGATTGATCGTGGCCTCGATCTCGTCTTCCGCAAGGCGCGTAAGCAGCAGCCGGCGCAGCGTGAGAGAGCCGGAAGTCGAGCCGTAGTTCGTCAGCACGCTGGTGTCGCTGCGGGCAAGCGCGCGGGTGGCACGCCGCAGCGCCGCTTCCGGCATCCACTGCGGCGGCAGCCAGCCGCAGCCGGGCTTCGGCACGCTCGCATCGGCATCGAGCGATTGCCTGGAGACCCAGAACGGATCGACGGCCCGGTCGCGGCGCGGCTCGTCCTCGGTCAAGGCGAGCGGCGACGTGACCGTTGGCGAGACATAGAAGCCCGAGCCGCGACGGGCGCGGATCAGCCCTTCGGCGGCGAGGCGATCGTAGGCCTCGACCACAGTGGATGGCGAAACGCCGATCGCCGCGGCGAGGCTGCGGATCGATGGCAGGCGGTCGCCGGCACTGAGCGCGCGGCCGGCCACCTTGGCGCGGATCGCGCTCATCACATCGATGGTGCGCGTCCCGCCGCGCCCCTTTGTCTGCGCCTCGCCATCCAAGGTGTATGACCTTCCATACCCATACAGTTTTGCCAGATTGTATGGGATTGTCACTGGTTTTGCCATCGGCGCGGGCCGAGGATCACCGCCCAAAAAGGGTCAGACGGACATGCAATCTGCGGCCAGCGGCTGGGGCAACGGGCTTCTCGGCGTCATCATCTTCAGCGGCTCATTGCCGGCGACGCGCGTCGCAGTCGGCGGCTTCTCCGCGCTGTTCCTGACCTCGGCGCGCGCGATCATTGCCGCGCTGATCGGTGCGGCCGTGCTCGGCCTGGTGCGTCAGGCGTGGCCGCATCGGAAGGATCTTGCCTCGCTCGTGATCGTCTCCATCGGCGTCGTGGTCGGCTTCCCCTTGCTGACCGCGCTTGCGCTTCAGCACATCACCTCGGCGCATTCGATCGTCTTCATCGGCCTTTTGCCGCTGTCGACCGCGATCTTCGCCGTGCTGCGCGGCGGCGAGCGGCCGCGTCCGCTGTTCTGGCTGTTCGCGATCCTCGGCAGCGCCACGGTCGCGGGCTTTGCGCTGTCGAATGACGGCTCGGCCTCGCTCACCGGCGATCTCTTGATGATCGCCGCGATCGTGCTGTGCGGGCTCGGCTATGCCGAAGGCGCTGCACTGTCGCGACGCATCGGCGGCTGGCAGGTGATCTCCTGGGCACTGCTGCTGGCGCTGCCGCTGATGCTGCCTGTCATGATCTGGACCTGGCCATCGGCATGGAGCGGCGTCGGTCTGCCCGCCTGGATCGGGCTCGCCTATGTCTCGATCTTCAGCATGTTCGTCGGCTTCATCTTCTGGTACCGCGGCCTCGCGATCGGCGGCATCGCCCGCATCGGCCAGTTGCAACAGCTCCAGCCGTTCTTCGGGCTCGCGCTGGCAGGCTTCCTGCTGCATGAGCCGGTCGCATGGAGCATGATCGCCGCGACGGCGCTCGTGGTCGTCTGCGTCTTTTTCGCGCGGCGATACGCGTGAGGCTGTCGTCTCACTCCTGTCCCATCACCGTCCGCGTCAGCGCGCTTCTGGCAAACTTCTTCAGCGGCATCGGCTTGCCGAACAGATAGCCTTGCACGAGGTCGAAGCCGAGCTCGTTCACGGCCATCAGGTCGGCCCGGCTCTCGACACCTTCCGCGACGGCGCGCGCGCCGTAGCCCTGCGCGAGCTCGACGATGTGACGGCACACCGTGCGCTTCAGGCGGTCATCGGCGCAGCCGGTGACGAATTGCCGGTCGGCCTTCAGCTTGATGAAGGGAATCTTGTCCAGCCCCATCAGCTCCGGCCAATTGGCGCCGAGATTGTCGACCGACAGGCCGATATTGTGGAAGCTCATCTCGCGCGCGATCTCGGTCAGGAAATGCAGGTCATGGATCGCCTCGTTGCTGGCGATCTCGATCGTCAGCCCGCCAAAGGCGGGATGCATCGGCATCCGGCGGCAGAGATCACGTACGGCCTGCGGCTCCTTGAGGTAAGGCGTAGGCAAGTTGATCGAGAGGTCGACCGCGCTCTGCCGCTCCAGCAGATAGTGCCAGTCCTGCAGGGCGCGCTCGATCACGAACTCCGACAAATCGCGGAAATGCGGATCGTGTTCCTCCGGGATGAAATAGGCCGGCGGCACCACGCCCCAGGTCGGGTGGCGCATTCGCACCAGCGCCTCGGCGCCACGTCGGACTAGCGAGCGCGCGTCGATTTTCGACTGGTACCAGAGCTCGAGCCAGCCCGCATGCAGGGCCTCGCCGACATGTACGGCCGGGCTCGGGGCCGGCTCCTCGGGCAGCAGCATTGCGACACGCTCACGCAGCGTGTCGGCGGCAAAGGGCGTGGTGAGCGGCGGCAGCATCGAAAGCCCGTATTCCTCGCCGACCTGCTGCACGGCCTTCACGATGATCGAGTCGCGCGCACCGACAGCGAGCACCTTGCCGTCGAAGCCTTCGCGCACCAGAATTTCCAGGAACTGGCCGGGCTCGATACCGTCGGCGGCGATGCCGAGCAGGATCAGGTCCGGCAGTTCGGAGGCCAGCATGGTCTGCAGCTCGCTCGCACCGCTGCATTCGCTGGTGACGAAGCCGAGATCCTCGAGCACCTCGCTCATGAAGGCGCGCAGATGGCGCTTGCTGTCGGCGACGCACGCGCGCGGCATCATCTTCCGCCGTCCGAAGGTCCTTAGCCTCCTGCCGGCGAGCTCACCAATCCCATCGTTCATCTCAGACCACTCCCGTTCCGTGACGGTGTGTTAACGGGATGGGGGGCGTCAAAATATGGAGAGCTTCACGCGAATGTTGAATTATCCGGGTAACGTTAAAGCCCGCAACATTTGTAAAATTGTTCGGATTCTCTTCGAGAAGTTTTTACATCCGCCTGCGCGATGCACGCCGGTGCGCGCTGAATCCGGTGAAAGCTTGCGAGGAGCGGATCGTCGTTGCGCGCAGTCGGTGTCCTGCAATTGGACGAAGCCAATGCGCACCTCGCCCAATTGAATAATGCCGGCCTCAATTGGCCATGGCTTTGTCGTGTTAGGCCATGCCGGCCGGTTCATAGTCATACGTCGGATAGAATTCTGTGCGGTACGGACCCCACGCCGTATTCTCGACGATGCGATTGACCTCGCTCAGCCACGCCCGGTCCGCGAATTCATTTTCACGCGATGCGCGCGTGTTCCGCCGTCGCGCGTGACGGTTATGCGACAAACTCGCCTGGTCTGACCGCGGGCGAGTGTGAAGCACCTCACACGTCTGATGCTGCTCTTGCGCTATTGCTGCGCGCAGCCGGTGGTGGGCTGTCAGGGATTGCAGCTATGTCGATGCGGCGGATGATCTATTGGTGGTTCAGGTTCGTGATGTCGGGGCGATTTCTCGATCGCTTCCTGACGCTGCCGCACACGCCCGAATAGAATCTCGAGGAATCAAGTCACCCCGATCAATTTACGGAACGCCGCCGCGCCGTCCTGCACGGCGTCGCGGCCCTTCCAGGCCAGATAGCTCAGCTTGCCGCCCAACGTGTCCTGGCTGCGCAGCCGCCGCGAGCCGAGGATGTGACCGACATTGGCGGGGAAGCGGCTGACCTCGGCCGCCACCAGCGCGGCGATTGCGTCCATCAATTGCTGAAGCCGGACGCCCCATTCGCATCGCTCGATGCCGTCGATGCGGATCTTGAGCGAATGTTCGGCGTCGTAGATTTCGGTGAGCAGGTCGCGCGCAACCAGGAACCGGTTATGGCGGAGCGCGATCCGCAGCGCGAGCCGCTTGTCGTCGAGCCGGTCGAGCACCATGGGAACGACGCACGCGTAGGGCGACGTCGCAACCTCGTCAGCGTTCTTGCTCGCGGCCGCCTTGGTCGCAAGGTATATGAGCCGCCAGAACGTCTTCAGACGCCTCGCCACCAACGCGAGCGCAAACGGCAGCGCTTCGGGATTGGCTTTCTTGAAAGCGTCTAGTCGCGCGGTGATCTGCGCGACCTGGCCGTCGTCGAATTTCGTGATGGTGTCGGGCAGCTTCGCGTCGAATTTCGGCAGCGCGTCGCCGGCGCGCAGCACCTGCAGCATCTTCTTCACGTCGTCGAAGGCGGTGCGCGAGGCCGTGTATTGCGCGAGCTTGGCGCGCGCGAATTCGGTGCTCTCCGCCGATGCAAGCGTGTTCTCGAGCACCTTGACGACCTTGCCCTGGAAGATCGTCGCGATCTTGAGCACTTCCTTGGGATTGTTGGCGGTAACCTGGTCGTTGATTGCCTTGACGTAGTCGCGCGCCATGGTCGGTAGCAGGTCGCGGCAGATCCATTCCCAGATCGGGGTGAGCGTGTTGCGCGAGATCCGTCCCGCATTGGCGTGCTCGGGCGCGCCGTCGATCAGCAGCAGTTCGAGTGGCGCGAAGAAGTAGCGCGACGGATTGGTGGCGCGCGCCTGGGTCGATCCATCCTTGCGAAATTCGGCGCGCAGCTTGGCCTGGATCTCCGCCGAGCCCGGCATGTCGATGCCGCAAGCTTCGAGCCGCTCGAGCTCGCTCAGCAGACAGCTGCGCGACAACGGCGTCAGCTTCTGCAGGAACTCCGAAAGCTGGTCGATCTCGTCCATTGCACGCAGTCTCTTGCAGCGTTTCCAGCAGGCCCTGCCGGCCCCATGCATGGAGGCATTTGCGCGCTCTCAATTGTGACACAGAGAAGCAAGCTGCCGTTAATTTATCCGTAAAATGCGGGACCTTGGGGATCGACCAGCGCTGCTCTCGTTAAGGATGTCTTTGGAAATTGCCTATGATTTAGGCAGGTCCAGCAACCTTTACGGAGGCTCAAGGGGTGCGTCGCAAGCATAAATTGTGCCTGCGCCGGTATTCCGGCCCAAAACTGACAAATTCACCGTAGTCTTACGGAGCAGAAAGTTAACCACAGACTGCCCCGGGTTCCGCTAAACGAGTCACATGGGGTCACAGAACGATACGGTTGCTGATTCGCGGCCGTCGGAAAGGTTCGAAAGCAGCACTTCTGCGCCTGAAGAGCTTGATTTCGTCCGTCTGAATGCCGCCCGCGCCAAGGCGGCCGACGAGATGGCCGCGGCCATCGCGCGCGAGCTCAACGGCCCCCTGACCGCGCTCCTGCTCTATATGGGCGAAATCAAGCATCACAGCGATCAGCTTGCGCCCGTCTCGAGCGACCGCGCCTATTTGCAGCAGGTGGTCGAGAACGCGCTGGCCCAGACCGAGCGCGTTTGCGGTCTGGTCAAGCAGCTCGCCGGCTCGCACAAGACCGGCTTGCCCGCTCCGTCCATGACCGAGGATACCGAGTTGCAGGCCGGCCGCGCGCCGCAAGCACCGCGCGAGGCGGCTTCCGAGCTCTCGAGCCTGTCGGGCAAGCGGCTGACCAAGCGCGAGCGCGAAGTCCTGAGGTTGATCAGCGAAGGTTTTTCGAACAAGCAGGGCGCACTGCGGATGCAGATCAGCCCACGCACTTTCGAGAGCCATCGGGCCGAAGCAATGCGCAAGCTCGGCGCGCGAAACACCGCCGACCTCGTCCGCGCAGCGCTGTTGCACTCGATCGATTGAAGCCATCGTCTTGCGGGCAGCCCGAGGCGCGATGACTTTTTTCCCGCTTTAGAAATAATCTTCCGCGAAGGGACGCACGCGCGAATTGGGCCGTAGCATCTTCGGCTCTTCCTTCGGCGTATTGGGGATGATGGTGATGGTCCAGCGCGGCGGGATGGTCGCTTCCTGCTCCAGCACCGAGCGGACGAAACCCGTCACCGTGGACTCGCCCGCCTTCACCGTGGCCATCCGGCCGTTGAACTGGGCGATGCGGAAGCGGCGGACCTCTTTCTGATCCGCGGTCTCATAGGTGAACATGGAAACCCTCCTGGTTTCCGGCGACTATCGCCACCTATGATTAGTCATCTGTGAAAATTGTAAACCGTATAAGTACGGCGGGGCTGTCCGGGGACCGTCAATCCTGCGATTCCTGCGCCTTTGCGCCAGCAAAGGCCGCATCCAATTGCTGCAGAAGATCGTCAAATTCGGCATTGCCGAGTGCGCCGGCCGTGCTTTCCAGCAGCGAGGCCAGCGTCGCCAGGCGAAGATAGCCAAACGTCCGGGCGGTGCTCTTCAGTGAATGCGCTTCGCGCCCGATCCTGGCCCGGTGCTGGTCGAGCGCCAGTGTGTGAAACAGCTTGAGCCGCGCGATGGTCTCGTTCCAGAACACCGCGCGCACTTCGCTGGCGCCGTCCTCGCCGATTTCGCGCACCAGCGCGTCGAACGCGCCAAGCTCGCGCAGCGGTTCAGGCTCGCGCAACGGCGCGGCGTCGAGCGCGCCATGCGCGGGGGCGAAAGCGGCGTCGATCATGTTGTCCCGGTCCCCGTTCTGCGCCTCGCGGGTGATCCTGGCCCGGTGCTGGGCGGCGCGAGGCGTCCGGGAACATCTACGCCAATCCGATTTCAGTTCTGGTGACGAGACGCGCGGTGTTTGCAGGTCGCTGTAAGCACCCGTTTTACCATGGGCAGCGCCGGCGCCGGTGGCCCGCCGTCAGGGCCCGAGCAGCCGGTCGTACTGGGCCTTGACCGTGGCGTAGCATTCGCAAGCCGCCTGGCGCAGCCCCTCCAGATTGAGGATCTGGATGTGTCCGCGGCTGTAGTGGATGAAATTGGCCTGCTGCAAGGTATTGGCGACCAGCGACACGCTGTTGCGCCGTGCCCCGATCATTTGCGCCATGGCCTCCTGCGTCAGCAGCAGCCGATAGTCGCCCGACAGATCATGGGTGTGGAGCAGGCAGCGGGAGAGCCGCGACTCCACCGGGTGCGCCGCATTGCAGCCGGCGGTCTGCTGAACCTGCGCGTAGACTGCGAGCCCATGGCGCGTCAGCAGCGTCCGCAGGCTGGAGCTCCGGTCAGCCGCCATGCGCAACCGGTCGAGGTCGATCACCGATGCGACGCCGGGAATGAGCACGATGGCGGTGTTCAGCGCGCATGCATCGCCCATGGTCGAGAGTGCGCCAAGCAGGCTGTCGCGGCCGATCATGGCGACTTGCACATGCTCGCCCTTGGCGAGCTTCACGACCAGCGAGATCACGCCGCGGTGCGGGAAGTAGGCGCGCTTGAGTGTCTCGCCGGTCTCGACCAGCACGGTGTCATGCGGAAGATCGACCGTGCGCAGATATGGGCGGATCAGTTCATGATCGTCTGTCGACAGCGCCGACAGGAACCCGTTGGATGGGCGCACTATCGTTTCCAAGGCTGCCTCCCGTCTCGTCAGTCAAACAATCTCTGTTCGAAATCTATTCCTCGCTTAATAACAAGTTCCATCTTGTTCCCAGGGGGACAAGTTGGCAATCGCGGACATTACGGATCTGTGCGACCTTTTGTTTCTTCGTTGCCTTGTGTGCACTCCAGAATACCGGCGCGGAGTCGTCGTCGGCATCATGGCGGTAGTCCCAAAAGCCGCGCGTGATCGGTCTTCGCGGCGAAATAACAGTCGCAGGACGTGGCCTGCAGGGCGCGCAGATCGGTGATCTCGATCTGGCCCCGGCTGTAGCGGATGATTCCGGCGCGCTGCAGCGCATGCGCGACCAGTGAAACGGCATTACGTCGTACGCCCATCATCTGGGCCAAGGTTTCCTGCGTCAGCGGCAGAGTTTCCCTGTCGGAGAGATCGTGGGCGCGCAGCAACCAGCGCGCCAGCCGCGCTTCGACAGGGTGCAGCGTATTGCAGATCAGGGATTGCTGTGCGCGCGCGAACAGGGCTTGCTCGTGCCTGATCACCAGGCCGCGAAATGGAACACTCGCAGCGGCAACGTTGCGAAACGCCGAGATTTCAACGGCGGATGCGGCCCCCGGGAAGAGCACGACGGCATCTGACACTGCGATTCCATCGGCGAGGGCTGCGCCGCCGGCGACGACGCCATCGCGTCCGATCATCGCCACCTCGATGATCTGTCCTTCGGAGAGGCTCACTGCGATCGATACGGCTCCGTCGTGCGGAAAATAAACATGTCGCAACGCCACATCCGCTTGGCTCAAGACAGTTTCTCTGACCAATTCAATCGTGACGAGGTGAGGACGCAACAGATCGAAGCTTGCTGTGTCGAGCATTTGCAGCAGCTGGTTGGGCGGTCGGCCGCTCGCGGTCATGTCAAAGCAATCCAACGCAGGCTATGAGATGTCGGCGTCGGGCCCTCGACATCTAGTTGCGCGCCGACTAAAATATATTGTAATGGTTGCGTTGCTGTCCATATACCTGTTGGAGGGCAGACAGCTTGCCGCATTTGCGGCGGAAATAAGAACTGCGCGCTGATTCGTGCGCACCCGGCGAGCCAGTCCTGCGTCTCGCCCCGGGAAAGTGTGGCAGGGGGCCTCATGAGCCGGAAACGGGCAACCGACGGCAGCGACTGCATCCGCCCTTCCATCGGATATTCGCCCGTCCATGCTGTTTCGCTCGTTCGCCGATTCTTTTCAGCCGTCGGACATTGCTTCGCGCCATCGCGTGGCCTGGCCACAGCTATCGCCTTC
Source organism: Bradyrhizobium zhengyangense (assembly GCF_022012555.1). Taxonomy (NCBI): domain Bacteria; kingdom Pseudomonadati; phylum Pseudomonadota; class Alphaproteobacteria; order Hyphomicrobiales; family Nitrobacteraceae; genus Bradyrhizobium; species Bradyrhizobium zhengyangense. The sequence goes on from NZ_JAKLTZ010000002.1 coordinate 1,083,584, forward strand.
ATCCCGTTCGCATGTTGCGCGAGGCCGGCCGCGCGCGCGGCCATCACGATTTCAATACAAGCGAGAGGAGAACGGCGTGCGCCACGATTCAATTATTGAATCGCCGAAGCGGGAAATTCAAACGATGACAGAAAGTCTGCGTCATATTCTCGTTGTCGACGACGACCCAATGGTGGCCATGGCCATCGAGATCTATCTCCAGCGAAACAATTTTCGGGTGACGATTGCGGACGGCGGAGAGGCGGGGCTCCGCGCTATCGAGCACGAACAGTTCGACTTGATGATTGTCGACATCTTCATGCCGCACATGCGCGGCTTTGAATCGATCCGGCTGTTTCATGACTGCGCGCCCGCAACGCCGCTGATCGCGATGTCCGGCTATGCCTTCGCAGATCTGAATTCGCCGGCGCCCGACTTTCTGAGGATGGCGCTCGAGCTCGGCGCGGCGCGCTGCCTGCGCAAGCCGTTCACGCCCGATGCGCTGCTGGCAGCGATCAGAGACTGTCTCGCCGAGCACCATGCCGCCGCTGCGCGGCTGGGTTAGTGCGTTATTGTTCGCAACGCCCGGCGGGTAAGAGTCCGTTTACCGCGAGCGCGGGTCGTGCTGATGTCGTCGGCACATTGACCGACGGTCGCACATGCAATGCCGATCGCCGGTGATTTGATTCAATTGGCGCGGCCCTTACGCATCCCGAAGACATCGCCGGGATTTTTTGCGTCCGTCGTGACGCCGTTATCTCCGCGTTTACCTATCGCGTTTCCGGGTTGAAGCTGGGTTCGGGATTTGCCGAAAACCGCTGTCGCACGCAGTCGAACCGCAAATTTCTCTTCAATATCCGTATTAGCACGGAGGATGAAATTAACGGGACCGTGAAAAGGGTTGTCTAACGATCTAGGAGCGGACTTCCGCCGATTCCGGGCGTCGAGGTCAAGCTCAGTAAGGCGTTGCTCATGGATGATCTGTTGCGGGAGTTTCTGACGGAGACCAGCGAGAGCCTGGACACCGTCGACAATCAGCTGGTGAAG